>JANPZY010000004.1 GCA_024707325.1 Opitutus sp.
GGCGGAGACGTTGTTGGCTGCGGGCGATACGGTGCTCGGCGTGAACCGCACGAAGAGCGAGGCGATCGCTGCGCTCGAGCAACGTTTCCCCGAGCGCATGAAGTTTCGCGCGGTCGATCTCGCGTCGCCCGAGGCCGCGTGCGCAGCGATCGGCGATGACTTTGCGGGTTTGTCGGTGCCGTTGCACGGCTTCGTGAACAACGCCGCCCACGCTTACGACGATCTCGTGACGAATCTCCAGCTCGCGCCGCTTGAGGAGATGTTCGCGGTCAACGTATTCACGCCGATGCTCCTCACGCGTCACGTGCTGCGCAACATGGTGCTGCACCGCACGGCGGGTTCGATCGTGCACGTCTCGTCGATCAGCGCGCACACCGGCTACAAGGGACTCGCGATGTATGCGGCCACGAAGGGCGCGCTCGAAGCGTTTTCCAAAAACACCGCGCGCGAGTGGGGCGAGCGCAAGATCCGCTCGAACTGCGTCGTCGCCGGTTTCATGGACACCGCGATGAGCGGCTCGCTCACGGCGGACCAGAAGGAACGCATTCACCGTCGCACCTCGCTCAAGGAAGCCACGCAGCCGGAGTCGGTCGCATCGACGATCGCGTTTTTGCTCAGTGATGCGGCGGCGTCGATCACGGGACAGGAGATCTTTGTCGATGCCGGCACGATTTGATCCGCACCTGGGCTCGACCCGGTCCGCAACGTGTCGCGACGTGGGACGCACCTGGGCTCGACTCGGTGCGCAACGTGTCGCGAGTCGGTCCGCACGTTGTCCCGACGTGGTGCGCGCAAGGGCACGAGTCGGCTTTTCGAAATGAAATCGGGTAAAACACTTTTGATCGTGCTCGGTGTGGTGTTGCTCGCGGGAATCGCGCTGCAGGCGATCCCGATGCGCAACGTGAAGCTCGGCGATGTGAACAGTCCCGCGCGTCCCATCGGTTTGGCGGAGAAAATTCCCGCGGCGCTGGATGGCTGGACCGTGCGCGAGGAAGCGCTTGGGCCGAATGAGTCGGTGCGCTCCGTGGTGGAGAAAACGCTCAACTACGACGACTACGTTTTCCGCACTTACCGGCGCGGCGCGACCGAGTTTGCGGTGTATATCGCGTATTGGTCGGCCGGGCGCATGCCGATGGAGAAGGTCGCGTCGCACACGCCGGATCGCTGCTGGTCGGAAAATGGCTGGACGTGCACGCAGATGCGTTTTCCCGAAGTGTGGGAGGCGGCGGACGGCAAACTGAAGCCGGCGTATTGGCGCACGTTTGTGCCGCCGGGAGCGTCGGCGCAGACGCACGTGGTTTACTGGCATCTCGTGAATGGCGAGCCGTATGACTACGGCACGGGCTTCAATCGTCGCGCGAGTCCGCTCAAGTGGTGGCGCGACACGCTGCACTACGCGTGGAAGGGAAGCGGCGAACAGTTTTTCATCCGTGTCACGAGCAACCGTCCGTTCGAGGAGGTGCGGCGTGAGCCGGGCTTCGCGGAAGTGCTGAACGATTTGGCGAAACTGGGATTGGCCGTGGAGAAGGCGGAGGCGGATGCGGAGGTGAAAGGTGAAGGTTGAAAGTTGAAAGACCTCAAACCGAATCACGGAAGCACGGAAGGGCGGAAACACGGAAATCACTGGGGATGCGACGCCCTCGTCGCATAGTTCGTATCCCCGCGGCTCGAGTGGGCTCTCAACTCTCAACCCTCAACTCTCAACCCTACTATCTGGAAATCAGGAAATCAGGTTCCGAGTTGGAGCAGTTGAAGGGTGAAGGTTGAAAGTTGAAAGACCTCAAACCGAATCACGGAAGCACGGAAGGGCGGAAACACGGAAATCACTGGGGATGCGACGCCCTCGTCGCATAGTTCGTATCCCCGCGGCTCGAGTGGGCTCTCAACTCTCAACCCTCAACTCTCAACCCTACTATCTGGAAATCAGGAAATCAGGTTCAGACATCCGCCGCACTGACCCCGGTTTTCCAGCTTTCCACATTTAAAAAATCGGTCCTTCCTGAGTTCCTGAGTTCCAGATTCTTCTCGTTGAGAATCGAAAGCCCTCATACCGGGACCACGGAAACGCGGAAGGACGGAAACCCGGAAATCACTGGGGACGCGACGCCCTCGTCGCGTTGTTCGTATCCACCGCGGCGAGGGCGCCGCGGCTCCAGCGATCTCTCAACTCTCAACCCCTACAGACGGAGTAGTTGAAAGGTGATGGTTGAAAGTTGAAAGACCGAGCAGCCAAGGTAGGGCGAGCCGTCTCTCAACCTTCAGCTTCGCTCAGCCTGCCGGAATGATCCCTGTTTTCCTGCTTTCTCCATTTCAAAGAAATCGGTCCCTCCTGAGTTCCAGATTCTTCCCGTTGAGAATCGAAAGCCCTCATACCGGGACCACGGAAACGCGAAGGACGGAAACACGGGAATCACTGGGGACGCGACGCCCTCGTCGCGTTGTTCGTATCCACCGCGGCGAGGGCGCCGCGGCTCCAGCGATCTCCTCAACTCTCAACCCTCAACTCTCAACTCTCAGCCCTCAACTTAGCACGTCTCGCATGAGTTCCTGTTCTCCTGCTTTCCCCATTTCGCAGAGATCGGACCTCTTTTCAGCGGATCGCCCATCGAGCTCGATTTGATCTCGTCGGGGACGCGTGAGGCAGGCTAGCTGACTCCGCGATGCGTGTGTCAGCTTCACGGTTGGGATTTCATGGGGCAGGGCTTTGCCTGGGTTTCGGCATCGCGTGGCTCTGCGCGCCCGCGCCGCAGCCGGAAGTGGCGCGCGCGTTTTTGCCGGGCGAGTTGGGACGCGAAGCGGGCGCGGCGCCGACGCCTGCGGGAGCGGCGGCGTATCGCACGCGGCATCTCTGGATCGTCGAGAACGACGGAGGCGAATGGGCACGGGCGAACGAACTTACGCCGTCGTTTAACTTCTCGCACGCGATGCAACGGATCTTTCCGCCGGCGCTGGCGGAGACCCATCCGGAGTATTTTCCGCTGGTGAACGGGCAGCGTCTGCGGCCGCCCGATGAATCGTATTACTGGAATCCGGATCTCGGACGCGAGGATGTCGCGCGTCACGCCGCCGAGGCCGCGCAGCGCTTCTTCGACGAACATCCGCAGACGGAGAGCTTTGCGCTCGGCGTGAACGATGGCCTCACGTTCGGCGAATCGCCGGAGACACTCGCGCTGACCACGCCGCGCACGTGGTTTTCGGGGGCGTCCCGATTACTCGCGACTCGTGTTCACGTTCATGAACCGCGTGGCGGCGGACGTGGAGCGCACGCATCCGCAAAAATACCTCGGCGCGCTGGCGTATTTCTGGGCGGAGAACGCGCCGGATTTTCCCGTGCATCGCCAGGTCGCGCCGTTTCTCACGGCGGACCGTTCGCAAGGCTACGATCCGCGATTCTGGCGCGAGGAGATGCTGCTGCAGCGGCGTTGGGCCGACGCGTATGCGGACGAGGCGAAGGCGTCGCGGCGAATCGGTCTCTACGATTATCTCTACGGGCAGACGTTTCTCGTGCCGCGCATCCACACGCGGCTGATTGCGGAGTCGATCCGGCACGCGCGCCGCGTCGGCTTCACGGACTATTTCGCGGAGACCATTCCCAACTGGGGGCTCGACGGCCCGATGCCGTGGCTCGTCGCGCAACTGCTGCGCGATCCGGAGCAGTCGCCCGAGCTTTTGCTCGAGGAATATTATCGCCGGATGTTTCGCGAGAGCGCGGCGCCGATGCGCGCGTTTTTCGAACGCTGCGAGCGGCAGTGGCGAAATCAGAGCGGCGACGCGTATTGGCTGAAGCACTACAGGAACGAGGCGCAGGCGGCGCTGTTTCCGTCAGCGGTTTGCGCGGAGCTGCGGGCGCTGCTCGACGATGCCGCAGCGCGTGCGAAGTCGGACCTCGTGCGACGGCGGGTGGCGTTTCACGCCGACGCGTTTGGCGTGACCGAGCGGTTCGTGGCGATGCAGGAAGCCCGGGTGCGACTCGCGAGCGCATTGATGCGGGAACAGACGCCTCCGGAGGAACCTCGTGCGGTGGCTGCACGAGTTTTGGCGGGCGAGGGAGGCGTTTGTCGCCGAGGGCGAACGCGTGCGGCGGGAGCAGCCGTTCGCGCTCGGCGCGATTTCGTGGCGGGATTGGTTGCGCAACGATCCGACGGCGTGGGCCTGCGACGTCATCGCGGCGAAAGGCGGAGATGCCGCGCAGCTGCTCGGAGAAGCGTCGCCGGAGTCCGTGCGAATTTTGGTGGCAGCCTGCGCGGTCGCGGCAGGACGAAACGGACAAAGCGTGTTGCGCAACGGAGCGCTTGCCGGCCCACGCCGAGCGGAGCGACGCGAAGCGGGTCTGTTGCGCGGACTGCCGACGCCGGAAAACTGGATCTGCGACGTCGAACCGGCGGAGCGTTTTTCGTATCGCTGGAGTGACGACGAGCGCGCGGTGCTGGCGATCGCCGGCGCGAAAAAGTTTGAGCCTGCGCCAGTGGAATGCCGTGCGAACGCGAGGACTACATCGCGCGACGATTTGGTTCCGCGGTCGCGTGGCTCCGGACGCGGAGGTGAACCTTGGGCTCGGGTGGCGAGGAGCGGATGGTCAGCGTTTTCAAAGCACGATCGTGCGTGTGCCGCCCGGCGAGTGGCCCACGTGGACGCGGCTGCAGATCGCGGCGCTTCCGCCCGAAGGCGCCATCGATGTCGGACTCGGGCTGACCATCGAGAATCAGAGCGCCGCCGACTGGGCGGAAGTGCGGGAGTTTACGCTCGAGGCGTTCGAGTGAGGAATGTTGGCGTGGAGAGTGGAGGGTGGAGAGTTAAGAGAGTCGGAGTTGGGCCACAGAGGGCACTGAGCTCGGGCGGGAAGAAAGTTGAGAGCTGAGGGTTGAGAGTTGAGAGAGCCGACTGGAGCGGCGGCAGAAACGCGACGAGGGCGTCGCGTCCCCAGTGATTTCCGTGGTTCCGCCCTTCCGTGCTTCCGTGATCAGGCTCGGGACCTCTCACCTTTCAACTACTCCGTCTGAACCTGATTTCCAGATAGTAGGGTTGAGAGTTGAGGGTTGAGAGTTGAGAGCCCCACTCGAGCCGCGGGGGGATACGAACAACGCGACGAGGGCGTCGCATCCCCAGTGATTTCCGTGTTTCCGCACCTCCGTGATCCGGTTTGGGCCTTCACGCCTGATTTCCTGATTTCCAGATAGTAGGGCTGAGAGTTGAGGGTTGAGAGTTGAGAGTCTGCTCGAGCCGCGGCGGTCCCGATCGGCTTCCGTGTTTCCGCTCTTCCGTGCTTCCGTGATCCGGTTTGGGCCTTCACGCCTGACTTCCTGATTTCCAGATTCACTCATTTCCCCACTTCGCGATTCCGTCCTTCCGTGTTTCCGCGATGCGATCTGCTTTGGAAATACTTTGCGAAAACGGGCGTTTGCGGGCGTTTGCAGGTAGCGCTCTTGCGTTTGGAAGCACGCCTCCTACAACACGGCGCTCCAGCACATGAGATCGTCGCGTATTTACCTGTCTTCGCCGCACATGGGGGCGGACGAACTCGACCTCGTGCGCGAGGCGTTCTCAAGCAACTGGATTGCGCCCTTGGGGCCGCACGTGGATGCGTTCGAGCGCGAGTTTTGCGACGTGGTGGGCTCGCCTCACGCGGCCGCGCGCTCTCGTCCGGCACGGCCGCGCTGCACCTCGCCTTGTTGCTGGTCGGCGTGAAATCCGGCGATGAAGTCTTTTGCTCCGACCTTACGTTCAGCGCGAGTGCCAACCCGATCGCGTATATCGGCGCGCGGCCGGTGTTCGTGGACAGCGAGCGCTCGACCTGGAACATGGATCCGGAACTGCTCGAGCAGGCGCTCCGGAAGCGTGCTGAAACGGGCCGTCTGCCGAAGGCGCTGGTCCTGGTGCATCTCTACGGGCAGGCGGCGCAGTTGGATGAAATCGCCGCGCTGTGCGAGCGCTACGGCGTCACGCTGATCGAGGATGCGGCCGAAGCGCTCGGCGCTTCCTACAAGGGGAAAACGCCCGGCACGCGCGGGCGCCTGGGCATCTATTCGTTCAACGGAAACAAGATCATCACCACCTCGGGCGGCGGCATGCTCGTCTCCGCCGAAAAGGAGTTGGTGGAAAAAGCCAGGTTTCTGGCCACGCAGGCGCGCGATCCGGCGCCGCACTACGAGCATTCAGAAATTGGATACAATTACCGGCTGAGCAATGTGCTCGCGGCGATCGGCCGCGGACAGTTGCGCGTGCTCGAGTCGCGGGTCGCGGCCCGGCGCGCCAACTTCGAGTTTTATCAGCGGGAACTCGGCAGATTGCCGGGTTTGGCGTTCATGCCCGAAGGCCCGCATGGCCGTGCCACGCGCTGGCTCACGTGCCTGCTGATCGAGCCGGAGAAGTTTGGCGCTACGCGCGAAACCGTGCGCGAAGCGCTCGCAGCGGAAAATATCGAGGCGCGCCCCGTGTGGAAACCGATGCACCTGCAGCCGGTGTTTGCCGGCTGCGAATGTGTCGGTGGCGCGGTGGGAGAGGATCTGTTCACGCGGGGACTCTGTTTGCCGTCCGGCTCGAATCTCGCGTCGGAAGACCTCACGCGCGTCGTCGACGTGGTGAAGCGCTGCGCGCGGCCTGTCGTTCACAGGAGGTGACGGAGGACACCGAGCCGGAACTTCGCAGACCCCATGCATCCCCTTTTTTCCAAAGCGAATTCTCTGACCGAACGGATCATTGCGTGCGCGCTCGAGGTGCATCGCGACAAGGGGCCGGGCCTCATCGAATCGATCTACGAGTGGTGTCTGCTTTGTGAGCTGTCACTCGCCGGGGTTGCGGTGGAGTCACAGCGCGCGGTGAAAGTTCGCTACAAAAATTTTGTCCGCGAGGAATCGCTCCGTTTCGACGTTCTCGTCGAAGGGTGCGTTCTCGTGGAGGCAAAAGCGGTGGCTGAAATCCTTCCGATTCATAAGGCGCAATTGCTAAGTTACATGAAGCTTCTCGATGTGCCCGTCGGACTGCTGATCAACTTCAATGCTCTTAAGCTGACCGAGGGTGTGTCGCGGTTGATCCTTCCGGGAGCGAATCGATGAGTTCCTCCGTTATCTCCGTTTCCTCTTGTTCAAACATGCTCGGAACATGAAACGCGCCTTCGATCTTTTTTGTGTGATTCTGACGGCGCCGTTGTGGGTGCCGTTGCTCGGCGTGGTGGCGTTGTTGGTGCGCGTGAAGCTCGGTTCGCCGGTTTTCTTTCGACAGGCGAGGCCGGGGCTGCACGGAAAAAGTTTCCAGCTCGTGAAGTTTCGTTCGATGACCTCGCAGCGCGACGCGTCGGGCCAGTTGTTGCCGGATGCGCAGCGACTGACCGCATTTGGTCGGCTGCTGCGATCCACGTCGCTCGATGAGTTGCCGGAGTTGTGGAATGTGCTGCGCGGAGAGATGAGCCTGGTCGGGCCGCGTCCGCTGCTCGTCGAATATCTCCCGTTGTATTCGCCGCGGCAGGCGCGCCGTCACGACGTGCGGCCCGGACTCACCGGCCTTGCTCAGGTGAAAGGGCGCAACGCGCTCACCTGGGAGGAAAAGTTCGAATGGGATGTTCGCTACGTCGAGGATCGCAGCCTCCTGCTCGATTTGAAGATTCTCGCGCTGACCGTGCGCGCTGTGCTGATCCGTGATGGAATCAGCGCCGCAGGCGCGGCGACCATGCCGCGCTTCACCGGGGCGTCGCCGAAATCGCCGCCGACCATCCAATCTCTTCGCTGATGCAGACAACGGTTTTCGATTTATCCCGCAATCGCCGGAGCCTCGTGCTCGCGACCGTTTACACCGGTATTCTCATCGCCGGCTTCTGGCTGTCCTACGAAGTGCGCTTCGATTTTGCGGTGCCGCCCGAGTTTCAAACGCAGCGCCTGCAACTTTTGTGGGTGGCGGTGGGCGTGAAGTTGGTCGCGCTGGTGTGCGTGCGTCAGATCGGGAGCATGCTGACCTACTTCAGCATTCCCGATCTGCTGCGGCTGATCTGGGCGATGACCGTGGGCTTCGCGGCACTCTTCATCATTCGCATCACCGGACTGATGAATCTCACCGTGCCGCGTGGCACGCTGCTGCTGGATTATCTGCTGAGCATCGGAGGCATCTCGGCCGTGCGACTCGGCACGCGTCTCTATCGCGAGCGTATCACGCGTGGCCGCGGCGCCGAACACGTGCCGATGCAACGCATCGCGATCGTGGGCGCGGGCGACGCGGGCGCCTCGCTGGCGCGCGAGTTCATCAACGCGCCGGCGCGCGGCTTCAAACCGGTGATCTTCTTCGACGACGACAAGTCGAAGCACGGAAAGCTGATTCATGGCGTGCCGGTGTTTGGAGCGCCCGAGTCGATCGTGGCCGTCAGGCCGAACGTGAAGTTGTCGAAGGTCGTCATCGCGATGCCGTCCGCGCCGGCCAAGCGAGTGCGCGACGTGGTGCTTCTGATGAACCGACAGGGTTACAAGGTGGAGACGCTGCCCTCGATGGAGGAACTCGCGTCGGGTCGCGTGCAGGCCAGCCGTATTCGTCCGGTCGAAGTGCAGGATTTGCTCGGCCGGGATCCGGTGAATCTCGACTCCGCCTCGATCCGCAAACTCGTCGAAGGCAAGGTCGTGATGGTGACCGGTGCCGGAGGCAGCATCGGCAGCGAGTTGTGCCGGCAGATTGCGCAGTTGAATCCGTCGCGGCTGCTGATGGTGGAGCAGTCGGAAGCGAGCCTCTTTCTGATCGAACAGGAACTGAAGGAAACCGGACTCGGTGCGGCGGCGCTGCCGCTCGTCGGTGACATCCTCGACGAGGCGCGTGTCGAGTATCTATTTTCCCGATACAAGCCGCGGATCATCTTCCATGCGGCGGCGCACAAGCACGTGTTCATGATGGAGCGGCAGCCGGCCGAGGCATTTCGCAACAACGTGCTCGGCACCCGCAATGTCGCCCAGGCGGCGGCGCGGCACGGCGCGGAGGAGTTTGTCCTCATCTCGACCGACAAGGCGATCAATCCGACCAGCGTCATGGGCGCGACGAAGCGCCTCGCGGAGATGGAAATCCAGGCGCTCCAGCTTCAATCCACCACGACCAAGTTCATGGCGGTTCGTTTCGGCAACGTGCTCGGCTCGTCGGGCAGTGTGATTCCGATTTTCAAGCGACAGATCGCGCAGGGCGGGCCGGTGACGGTCACGCACCCGGAGGTCACGCGCTACTTCATGACGATTCCCGAGGCGGTCGGACTCGTGCTGCAAAGTTCCGTGCTCGGTTCCGGCGGCGAAATCTTCGTCCTCGATATGGGCCAGCCGGTGAAGATCGTGGACCTCGCCAAACAGATGATCGAGCTCAGCGGCTATCGCGTGGGCGAAGACATCGAGATCACGTTCACCGGATTGAAGCCCGGCGAAAAACTATTTGAGGAACTCCAGCATCGCGACGAGGAGCACATCCCCACGAGTCACTCGAAGATCATGCGCTTTGTGAGCCAGGGCGAAGGTCACGGCGTGCGCGCGGAGCGACTGCGCGAACTCGAAATGAATCTGTATCGCGTGCCCGCCATCGAAGTGAAAGCGGCGCTGAAGGAACTCGTCCCGGAATACACGCCGCACCTCGACTGAGTGTGGTGAGAGTTGAGAGCTGAGGGTTGAGAGTTGAGAGAGCCGACTGGAGCGGCGGCAGAAACGCGACGAGGGCGTCGCGTCCCCAGTGATTTCCGTGGTTCCGCCCTTCCGTGCTTCCGTGATCAGGCTCGGGACCTCTCACCTTTCAACTACTCCGTCTGAACCTGATTTCCTGATTTCCATATTCATCCTTTCCCAACTCCCTCCTTTCCGCGATCCCGGCTCAGGTCTTTCAACTTTCAACCTTCACCCTTCAACTGCTCCAACCGCCTAGCCTTTATCCGTCTCGGCCCAGCGGATCATGACGGGCCAGTAGAGACACCAGAGCAGAAGGATCGCGGGACTTTGGAACACCAGGTCGAGCCACGCGTGCGCGAGCAATAGACCGCAACCCGCGAACAGGCTGAGCGACACGGGGTTTTTCCAAGCTCCGCTGCGCACGAAGCGCAGCAACCAGTAGCCGAGCATCAGCCCCAGGAACACCGTGCCCGCGAGACCCAGCTCGAGCGGGAACTGCAGCAGATCGCAATGCGCGTGTTCCCATCTCACCGGATAACGTCCGGTCGTCGGTCCGAGTTCGGGCCGCGTTTTCTGATACTCACGAAAGTGGAACTGGAAACATCCCGCGCCCGCACCGCGCGGCCAGAACTCCGAAAACATCTCGACCGTCGTCTTGCGTGCAAACTCCCGCGTCTGAAACCCCTCGTTGCTCTGCTCGGAAAGCGTCTGGAGCCGCTCCCACGCGAGCTTGGCCGGTTTGGTGCGCAAGCCGAGCGCGGCGAACCCGACGAAGAACACCGCGATCAAAAGCACCACTGGCCAGCGTCGTGTCGCGCTCGGCTGCCGGAGAAAAATCACGGCTCCTCCGATCGCGGCCAATCCGAGAAACGCGAGCGTGAGGGCGAGCGCGCCGCGCGAGTAGGTGAAGAGCACCGAAATCGCGATCGCGACGGCGATGAAGACGAACACGGCCGCCGGACTCGAGCGTTCGTGACGGACTGTTCGGCGAGTCATGAACCACGCGGCCAAGCCCACGCACGCGGCCAGCGTGAGGTTGAGGTAAGCGCCGGCGTGGTTCTTGTAGATGAAGCTCGCGAAGAACGCCGCGTAGTCGATTTTCACCAGCCAGAGCAGCTTGTTCGTGCCGGAAAGGCGCTGCACGAGGCCGGTGAGCCCGAGCACGAATCCGCACGTCGTGACGACGGCGAGCAGGATCTGCAGCGTGCGTCGACGCGTGAATCCAATCCACGCCGAGCACACGAGCAGCCAGGCCGTGGTAAAGACCATCGCGACCGGCCACGGTCCGCCGACGTTGAACGGCGCTTTCACACTCGTCGGCAGCCAATCCGTGTAAGGGCGCAACTCGATCCACCACATGCCGCGCTCGCGTTCGTAGAGCCAGCGCCAGTTGAGCGCCTGTGTGACGACGAGCGCGATGAGCAACAGACCGAGCCAGAAGATCGGAAACCGCAGAAGCTTCGGCCAGGTGAGCAGGCGAAAATCGCCGCCGCTCGAAACGTATTTGCCAGCGTAGTTTCGCGGCCACAACGCGATCAGGATTTCGAGCACGCCGAAGCCGAGACTAATCGGCATCGTCCAGGTGCGCGTGCCGCCAAAGGCCCACGCCACAAACAACAGGTGCGCACAGATGACCGCGAGCAGCAGTCGCTCGGCAGGATGAAGAGGCACGCGCGCGTGTCCGCGGAAGCGAGCGAAAGTCGGTGTTTCTGAAGGCCGCACGCCGGCAACATTGGCCAGCGTCGGCGTCGCGGGAAGAATTTTGTGGAGCTTTCAGCGCAGGACACAGAGAGCGCCGAGGAAACGAGCCGTTGAACGATGAAGGCTGAAAATTGAAAGACCCGGACCGGGATCACGGGACCGCAGAGAGGGAAAAATCGGGAAAGGATTAATATGGAAATCAGGAAATGAGGTGTTGAGGCCCCAAGCCGGATCACGGAAGCACGGAAGGGCGGAAACACGGAAATCACTGGGGACGCGACGCCCTCGTCGCGTTATTCGTATCCACCGCGGCGAGGGCGCCGCGGCTCCAGCGATCTCTCAACTCTCAACCCCTACAGACGGAGTAGTTGAAAGGTGATGGTTGAAAGTTGAAAGACCGAGCAGCCAAGGTAGGGCGAGCCGTCTCTCAACTCTCAGCTCTCAACTCTCAGCCCTACTATCTGGAAATCAGGAAATCAGGTTCAGACATCCGCCACACTGATTCCGGCTTTCCAGCTTTCCACATTTCAAGGAAATCGGTCCCTCCTGAGTTCCAGATAACTCTTTGCCACCCGAAGGCCCCGACGTTCGCGGCTCGCCCTGCCTTGGCTGAGCTTTCGCCGCACACGTGGGAAGCGTCCGAAGCTCTATCTCAGCCTCTGTGTTCTCCGTGTCGGAGCTCCGTGCCCTCTGTGGCGAAATATCACGCGCGACGCACTCAGAGGTTCTTCGTGTAGAGATTCCCTTGCAGATCGGAGAAGGTCAGGCGGCTCGGTTCGACTTTGATCAGCTTTACGCCGAGTTCGCGCTGCACGATGTCGTTCACGCGATAGACGCGCTCGTTCATCAGCACGCGACTGTCGTCGCCGGACGAGCGGATGCCGGTGACGCGAACGGCATCGACGAAATCCTGAATCCGCGGATCGGGCGCTGTCGTGCTCGGCAACGTGAACAACGGCGCGGCGGGCGTGGGCGCGACCGTGTCCGCACTCGGGCTCGACTCGGGCTGCACCGTGGCGGGATTCGGTGCGGGCTCGGTCCCGACTCGAGCCGCACTTTGTCCCGACTCGGGCGCAGGTGTGGTCGTGTCCGGCAACTTGATCAGTGGAGCGACGATCACCGGGCTCGGTTCGTCAATCGGCGCGGGCAGGGGAGTTGGCTGCGCGATAGCAGGAGCCGGCGCGGTTTTCGGAGCAGGCGCGCGGTTGACCAGAATTACGGTGAGCACAACCGAAAGCACCACGAGCACGGCGGCCGCAGTGCTGAGCAGCACGATCGTCTCCTTGGACAACCCGCGACGCGGGCCGGCTTGCGTGCCGGACGCGGGCGTTTGTCCCGCGGCTTCTTCGGCGCGCTGGCGTTGGGCTTTCTTGAGAGCTTCGTTGATCAGGCTCATCCGGAAAATCAGTCGGTGAGATTCGAGGTTTCGCGAATCGCGCGGCGCATGTCCCAGTAATTCACTTCGTCGGAATCGCGAATGTAGGCGGCGAGCAGCGCCTTGTCGCAGAGATTATTCACGATGCGCGGGATTCCCTTGCTGGCGCGGTGCAGCGCGCGCAGCGCCCAGCGCGTGAACGTCGGCCGGCCCGTGCCGCCGGCGAGCGTGAGGCGGTGCTGGATGTAGTGCTGCATGTCGTGGAGGGACAGCGGGTGCAGTTCGTAGTGCACGAGAATACGCTGGCGGAGCTGACGCAGTTCCTCGCGGGCGAGGACTTCCTTCAGCTCGGGTTGTCCCATCAGGACGATTTGCAGGAGCTTCTGCTTGTCGGTCTCGAGATTCGAGAGGAGCCGGATCTGCTCGAGCACGTCGAAGGAAAGATTTTGCGCCTCGTCGATGATGAGCACGATGTCGCGTCCGCGCTCGATGCGCTCGAGCAGGACCTTGTTCATCTGCGCGACGAGATCGACCTGGCTGCGCGCGAGTTTGGTTTCGCCGAGCTCGGTGAGGATGGCCTTGAGCATCTGCGTCTCGGTGACGCGCGGATTGAGGATGAGCGCAGTGTCGTAGTGCGCGGGATCGAGCTCGTTGAGAAAGCGCCGGCAGAGCGTCGTCTTGCCGCAGCCCACTTCGCCGACGAGCGCGATGAAACCTTTGCGCTGCTGCACGCCGTATTTCAGGTGTTGCAGGGCTTCCTGGTGGGTGGGACTGAGGTAGAGAAAGCGCGGGTCCGGCGTGATGTTGAACGGCATCTCGCTAAACCCGTAGAAGCTCTGATACATGCCGGGAGGCGAGGCTGGGGCCGCCCGGGGAAAACGCACGCCAATTTCGTGTAAGCGGTTTCCTAAAAACCTGTGTCCTGAAAAGAATTGCGTGCCCGGCGCGCGTGGCCGTTGATCGGGCACTCATTGCCGTGACGCTTCGTCGCCTAATCGTGATGCTCTACATCGTGCTGTTTGTCGGCGCGGCCGTGGCGTCGGGCGTGTATTTCTGGGAGGCGCGCGAGGAATACAACCGCTTGCGCCAGATCGAGGGAAACAGCCGGCGCCGGCTGGCCGAAGCGCAGGCGCGACTCGCGGAGCAGGAAAAAATCCTCGAACGCCTCCGGACCGACCCGGTCTACGTCGAGAAAGTTATTCGTCGACGCCTGGGTTACGCCAAGCCCGACGAGTTCATTTTCCGTTTCGAGGACTAACACCACCAACACACCAGCATGGCGCAGCACCCGCTGATCCAGAAATTCGAACAAGCCGGCCAAGGCCACGTCTTCGCGTTCTTCGCGCAACTGCCGCCCGCCGCCCAGGAACAACTTCTCGCCGAAGCAGGCGAAATCGATCTCGACGAGATCGCGCATCTCACGAAGACGCTGCTGCAAAAGGGAGCGGCGTCCGTGAATCTGCAGGGACTCGAGCCCTCGCCGTATGAGTTGCGTCCGGAAAGCGGCGGCAACGCCGCCGACTGGGCACGCGCGAAAGCCACCGGTGAAGCTGCGCTGCGCGCCGGCCGCGTCGCGGCGTTCACGGTCGCGGGCGGGCAGGGGACGCGACTCGGTTACGACGGCCCCAAGGGCACGTATCCGGTCACGCCGCTGAAGCAGAAAACGCTTTTCCAAGTGTTCGCCGAAAAGATCCGCGCCGCCGGCCTGCGCTACGGCAAAGCGATCCACTGGTTCATCATGACCAGTCATCAGAATCACGCGGCGACCGAGGCGTTTTTTAAGGAGCACAAGTTCTTCGGTCTCGCCGAGACGCACGTGCACTTCTTCCGCCAGGGACGCATGCCGGCCGTCGATCTGCAGGGCAAAATCCTGCTCGATTCGAAGCAGTCGATCGCGATGTCGCCCGACGGTCACGGCGGTTCGCTGCGCGCACTCGAACGCAGCGGCGCGCTCGATCTGATGGAGCGTGAGGGCATCGACACGATCAGCTATTTCCAAGTCGACAATCCGCTCGTCCGCGCGATCGATCCGGCGTTCATCGGCTGGCACATCGAGCGCCGCTCGGAGATGTCGAGCAAGATGGTGCCGAAGGCGTATCCCGAGGAGAAGCTCGGCCACTTCTGCGTGCAGGACGGCAAGCTCGTCGTGATCGAATACTCCGATCTGCCGATGGAGATGCAGCGCGAGACCGACTCCAACGGACGTCTGCGCTACCTCGCGGGCAGCATCGCGATTCACGTGCTCGACCGCCAGTTCGTGCGCCGCATGGCCGCGGGCGGCGAGGGCGTCGCGCTGCCGTTTCACCGCGCGGACAAAAAGATTCCGACGATCGACGCGCAGGGAAATCCGGTGAAACCGGAGAAGGCCAACGGCGTGAAATTCGAGATGTTCGTGTTCGATGCGCTGCCGTTCGCCAAGAATCCGGTCGTGATCGAAACGCTGCGTGCCGACGATTTCTCGCCGGTGAAAAACGCCGAGGGCGTAGACTCACCGAAGACCTGCCGCGAAGACCAACTGCGTCAGTTCGCGCGCTGGCTGAAAGCCAACGGCGCGGAGATCGCGACCGACGACACCGGGTTGCCGTCCGTCGCAATTGAGGTCGGCCCGCTCTTCGGTTACGACGAGGATTCGTTCGCCGAGTCGTGGGCGCGCCTGTCGGAAAAACCGCGTCTCGCCGAGGGGCTTTACCTCGGATAATCGGACCTCCAACCTGCCGGTTGCGCCGGCGTCTGTGCGCAGCCGGCTCCGCTTCAGTTTCAGCTACTTTCATTTTCCCAATGATCCTCAACGACCGCATCCAGTCCGCCGCCAAAGCCGGCCACCTGCTCGCCAGCACGGCCGAAAACATCGCCGCCTTCCTGCAAGCCGGCCTGCCCGTGTGGGTGCAGCAGAGCATCGCCGAGCTCGTCGATCGCGAGGCGTGGGGCGAACTCAACGACCGGTTTTATCGCTATCTCGAATTCGGCACCGGCGGCATGCGCGGCCGCACCATCGGCGTCGTCGCGGCGTCGGCCGAGACTGGCACGCTGAGCGCGACCGGCACGCCCGAGCACGCCGCGGTGGGCAGCAACATGCTCAACGATTTCACGCTCGTGCGTGCGACGATCGGACTCTTTCGCTACACCAAAAAGTTCCTCGAGCAAAACGGCGACAGCGCGAAGCCGCGCATCGTGATTGCGCACGACGTGCGCCATTTCTCGCGGCACTTCTGCGAACTCTCCGCCGCGACGTGGACGCGCCTCGGTGGCGAGGCGTTCATCTTCGACGGGCCGCGCCCGACGCCGCAGCTCAGCTTTTCGGTGCGCTCGCTGAAGGCGCACGCGGGCGTCGTCATCACCGCGTCGCACAATCCGCCGCACGATAACGGATTCAAGGCCTACTTCGGTGACGGCGCCCAGGTCGTGCCGCCGCATGACAAAGGCATCGTGAGTGAAGTGAACGCCGTGCCGCTCAGCGAAATCGGCGGGCATCTCGAAAAGTCTCTCGATGGCGTCACCACGCTCGGCCGCGAAGCGGACGACGCCTATCTCGCCGTGGCCGCAAAGGCCGTGGTCGATGGTGGCGTCTTTGCGAAGGCGAAGCTGAAGGTCGTCTTCACCAACATCCACGGCACCGGCGCGGTGCACTCGGTGCCGCTGCTCAAGCAAGCCGGCTGCGACGTGCACACGGTGGCCGATCAGCTCGAATTCGACGGCCGTTTCCCGACCGTGAAATCGCCGAATCCGGAAAACGCCGAAGCGCTTTCGCGCGGCGTCGCGCTCGCCGATCAGATCGGCGCGGACGTGGTCATTGCGACCGATCCGGATTGCGATCGCATGGGATGCGCGGTGCGCAACAAGGCCGGCAAACTCGAACTTCTGACCGGCAACCAGATTGGCGCGCTGCTCGCGGATTATCGCCTCACGAAGTTCAAGGAGCTCGGCTGGATTCCCAAGGACGGCAGCTCGCACGTCGCGATCGTGAACACGTTTGTGACCTCGCAGCTCCACGACGCGATCGGTCGCGGCCACGGCGTGAAAGTCATCAAGACCCTCACCGGCTTCAAGTGGATCGCCGCCAAGATGCGCGGCTACGAGGAGCAGCTCACGAAAGCGATGGGCGCTGGCTTCAACTACGACGCGACGCCGTTCGAGGAGCGCGTGAAGCTGCTGCAACAGCACAGCACGTTTTACGCGTTCGGCTGCGAGGAAAGCTACGGCTACCTGCCCAACGACTACGTGCGCGACAAGGACGGCAACACCGCGAGCCTCATGTTCGCCGAAGTCTGCGCGTGGGTGAAGAGCCGCGGCCTGACCGTGCCGGAGTATCTCGATGAGATTTTCCTGAAATACGGCTTCTACCTCGAGGGCACGATCAACCTCTACTACGAGGGCGCGAGCGGCAACGCGAAGATCAAGCGCATCCTCGACACCTATCGCTCGAATCCGCCGCAGACGTTCGGCGACATCGCCGTGACGAAGTTCGAGGACTTCGGTCGTCAGGACATTCGCGACGCCGACAACGAGCTCATCCCGAAGCAGGATCTCTATTTCGTGACGCTGGCCAACGGCTATTCGTTCGCCGCGCGCGGCAGCGGCACCGAGCCGAAGATGAAGTTCTACGTCTTCGCGAAGGAGAACGTCGCCAACGCGAGCGAACTCTCGACCGTGAAAGCGCGCGTGAAGGAAACGCTCACTGCGCTCAGCGCGCTCATCGAAGCCGACGCGAAGCAACGCGCGGAAGGCTGAGGGCTGGAGAGAGTTGAGAGCTGAGAGTTGCTCGGCTCTCGCTCGCGGCTTGGTCGCGGGCCGGTGCGCACCGTGTCGCGACTCGGTCCGCACCATGGCTCGACTGTGTCCGCGTCGTGGTCCGACTCGGTGCGGACATGAGCTCGAGCCTGTGCGGACGTTGGCACGGCGTGGTTTGCGCGTTGGCTCGAAGCGGCTCGGGCTTGGGCGCGAGTCAGACGAAGAAGTGAGCCCAGCTGGCGCCAACTTTTCTCAGGTGAATACCGTAGGGAAAACGGCCGAGTTTTGCCTCGTCGCACACGCTTGCGGAGACCAAGTTCGCGTTGCCGGCCGGTTCAGCCGTTTCGGCGGTTTACCCTGTCCATGCGCCTTCAATTTTCTGTTCTCGCCGCCCTCTGCTTGGGCGTGGTGGCTGCCGTGCTGTGGCGGTCGGAGTCGGCGGAGTTCGTTCCTGTTTCCAAGACGGTTGCGCTGGAGAGTCGGAGTGTGGCGTCCGAGACGCGGAACGAGCGCGCGGTCGCGAAGCGCCGTGATGAACCGCAGCGCGCGGCTTTCGCATCGCTGACGCCGTGGGGGCGTCCGGACGTTCCGGCGGAGATCAAGGATGGACCTTTTCGCGAGAGTCTCGAGCGGCTGGCGGATGAACCGCTGCGCCGCGCCCTGAAGACGTGGCGTGCGCTGAAAATCCCGCGCGAAGACCAGGAGAGCGTGCGCGCGGATGTTCGAGGGATGCTTTACTACGTGTGCGCGATTCCCGAGCGCGTCCGCACGGCAACGGCCTTGGCGAACTCACAGCGCAGCGACGCGGATCGGGTGCTCACTGGCGCCGCCGCGGTGCCGATTGCCAAACCGCCGGTGAAGCACTCGCTCAAAGGGTCCAAGAACGTGCTGTATCTCGATTTCAACGGACACGTGATCACCGGGACTGCGTGGAATGAGAACTACGGAGCCGCGACCTACAAAGCGAAGCCCTACGACACCGATGGAGATCCGACCAAGTTCAGCGATGCAGAGCAGGCCGAGATCATCGAAATCTGGTCGCGCGTGGCGGAGGATTTTTCGCCGTTCGACGTCGATGTGACGACGGAGGAACCGGCGACGTTCGGGCCGACCGTGGCGCGTGCGGTGATCACGGCCTCAATCGACGAAAACAAAGTGAGTATGCCGAGTGCTGGTGGCGGTGGCATTGCTTACATCGATGTGTTTGGAGGAGCCGACTTCGACACGAGGTATTCGCCAGCGTTGATCTATCACACCAACCTGCACACGTCTGCTGCGGTTGCGGAATCCGTGAGCCACGAGTTGGGCCACAATCTCGGTTTGTCGCACGACGGTTCCACGGGAGTGGAGTATTACGACGGCCACGGTTCGGGGAACACGTCGTGGGGGCCGGTGATGGGTGGAGCGTTTGGCGCGAACGTCACCCAGTGGTCAAAGGGCGAGTATCTCAACGCGAGCAACACCGAGGACGACATCGCGATCATCGCAGCGAAGTTGCCGCTGCGAAAGACGGGCGCAGGCACCAGCAAGGCCACGGCGCGGGCGCTGAAGACTTCCGGGAGCAAGATTGCGGACAAGGGAATCCTCACCGCTCCGACGGTGGGCGATTGGTATAGTTTTTCGACGGGCGCAGGGGAGATCTCGCTGGCAGTGGCGCCGTTTCGCGCCGCTTCGGGCACGCACGGCGGCAACGCCGATCTCCGGATCGATCTGCTCAACGCTGATGGCAAGGTCGTGGCGAGCGCAAATCCCTCGGGCAAAACGGCGGCCTCGCTGACTTACAAAGCCTCGAAAGGCGTTTACTACCTGCGCGTGCGTGGCGCCGGAGAAGGCTCGCCCAAGGCGAATCCACCTTCTGGATACACCAGCTACGGGAGCATCGGTCAGTATGGCATCTCGGGCACGTTTGTCTCGGGACCGCCGGTGATCACGAGCCCCAAGTCGGCGAGCGTGGCGGGTGGCGCAAGTTTCAGCTACCAGATCGTGGCGACCAACAGCCCGACGTCGTTCAAAGCCACGGGGCTCCCGGCAGGTTTGAAGCTCGATAAAAAGACCGGCGTGATTTCGGGCCGACCCACGAAGAAGGGCACGTTCTCCGTTAAACTCTCGGCGACGAACAAAGACGGAAAGACCGGCAAGCTGACTTTGAAGCTCAAGGTCAAAGCGGCCGCGCCGGCGATTGCTTCGCAAAGCAGCGGATCGAAAATCGTGGTGCCCGGCAAATCGACGACGCTGAAGGTCTCTGCGATCAGCGTCAGCGGGACGGCGAAATATCAGTGGTATCTCAATGGCAAGAAGGTCAGCGGCGGGACGAAGTCGTCGCTGAAGGCCAAGACGACCGGCTACTACGTCGTCAAAGTGAAGAACTCCAAGGGCACGACCACGAGCAAGCCGATCTTCGTCCGCGTGGCGCCGAAGAAGACCAAGGTTTACGCGTGGGGTAACAATGATGCCGGTCAGACCAAGGTGCCGTCGAAGCTGACCACCGCGGTCGCGGTGGCGCAGGGAGTGGAGCACTCGCTCGCGTTGAAGAGCAATGGCACGGTGGTCGGCTGGGGCGGGAACGATTCCGGTCAGGCCAAACCACCGAGCGGCTTGAAGAAGGTGGTGGATGTCGCGGCCGGAAACTACCACAGCGTCGCGCTCAAATCTGACGGCACCGTCGTTGCCTGGGGCAATGGCTACTACAAGCAAACCGCGGTGCCGAAATCGTTGAAGAGCGTGGTGGCCATTGCGGCTGGCGGCGATCACGTGCTCGCGCTCAAGAGCAACGGCACCGTGGTCGCCTGGGGACGCAACGAATACGGTCAGACCAAGATTCCGAAAGGGTTGAAGAACGTCATCGCGATCGCGGCTGGCGACCGGCACTCGCTCGCGCTGAAGAGCGACGGCACTGTCGTCGCCTGGGGGCGCAACAGTTGGGGCCAGCGAAGCGTGCCGAAAGGCCTGAAGCAGGTGGTCGAAATCGCCGCGGGCACATCGTTCTCGATCGTCCGGAAATCCGATGGCTCGATCGTTTCGTGGGGCAGCTCCTTTGGTTTGGACAAGTTGCCCGATGGTGTGACGGCGGTGAAAGCCATCGCAGCCGGATCGACTCACGTGGTGGCGATCACGAAAGACGGAAAAGCGATCGCTTTCGGCTCCAGTTCCTACGGGCAGATCAACGTGCCTTCGAAACTGAAAAAACCGATCGCCGTGTCCGCAGGCTGGTGGTCTTCGATCGCGGTCCACGACGCCACGAAGTGACGCGGACGCGCCTGCAAAGAAAACGCCGCGACTCGCGCGAGTCGCGGCGTGGAATCCCGGCGGAATTGAGAATCGATCAGGCGTTCGCCGCGTTTCGACGGTGGAAGCGCCGCACGATCAGGAGAACCAAACCGAGACTCGCGAATGCGGCGTAGGTGGACGGCTCGGGGATGGGCGTCATTCCCGGCGGCGGTCTCGTGAGCTCGCGCGCCGAGCCGAACGTGAGATTGTCGATCGCAAAGCCGGCAGGTTCAGGACCGGTGATGTAGAACGAGATTCCGGAAATCACGTTGTCGCCGCTCGCATCAGCCAACCCGAAAAATTCGATGCCAAGTTCGGTGTTTGTCACGATGCCGATGGACGCGCCATCGGCTGAAAATGCCTCGATCGATGTGCTGTTGAGGGCGTTGAAAAAACCACCGTCGAGCCCCACGGCCGCCACCGGCTTGGAGAAGAACACCGAGATCGGTCCATTAAAGGTCGGTGTTCCGCTCAACACCGGAGAGGTGGGATTCGAAATGTCTCCGCTCACATAGACATTGGTATCGTGCAGCAGCGTCAGCGGCCCCGTCGGACTGCCGACCAGCGTGGAGGGGAAATCGTTTGTGACCGTCTGTCCGGCGAAGTTTGAGCCAAAACTGACCGTCACCGTGCCGAGCGTGGCGGTGTCAATGTCATAGCTGGGGTTGGTTTCGTAAGTGCTGAACGTAAGGACGGAGGCTTGGGGAGTGAAATCGCCTTCGGCGATGCGGACGAGTTGAGCGTGACTAGAAGTTGCCAGGCATGTGCCCAGCATCAGCGCAGGGAGAAATCTCCATGGGGTTTTCATATGTGTGGGGTGCGTGCCGACGGTGTCTGGCGAATGGAAGACCCGCCCCGACACAGCCGAAACGCGCTGTATCGGTTATATCATTTTTGCCGCAACCCCGCACCCCGCAGAAACTGTCAGGTTCTCCGGTATCGCCTGTCGGAGACAACGAAGGAAGGCGCCGGAGAGCGCGTGCGGCAAACCACCTGATGGTCGTTGCCGGGAGATGTCGCAAAAAAAGGCGCGCCTGAGAGTGTAGAACCAGCTGGCTTTGCGATCAGACCAGCAGCAGAGCCGGCGACTCGAGCAGTTGCTTGAGCGCACCGAGATATTGCGCGCCGACCGCGCCGTCGAACACGCGGTGATCGCACGAAAGCGTGAACGTCATCGTGTGGCCCACGACGATCTGGCCGTTTTTCACGACCGGCTTCGTCACCGTCGTGCCGACCGCGAGGATGGCGGAGTTGGGCGGGTTGATGATCGCGGTGAAACGCGGGA
The DNA here is from genome assembly GCA_024707325.1 of Opitutus sp. Taxonomy (GTDB): domain Bacteria; phylum Verrucomicrobiota; class Verrucomicrobiia; order Opitutales; family Opitutaceae; genus Opitutus. The sequence goes on from JANPZY010000004.1 coordinate 21,965, forward strand.
TGCCCATCATGCCGAGGTTCGAGACGCAGAAGGTGCCGCCGGTGAATTCGGCCGGCGTGAGCTTCTTGTCCTTGGCCTTTTTGCCGAGAGACTTCGCTTCCGTGCTGATCTGGAAAACGCTCTTCACGTGCGCATCGCGGATGACCGGCGTGATGAGGCCATCCGGCATCGCGACCGCGAAGGCGACGTGCGCCGCGGCATAATGACGGATCTGGTTGCCTTCCCAGCTGCTGTTCACGATCGGCACCTGACGCAGCGCTTCGGCGGAAGCCTTCAGGACGAAATCGTTGACCGAGAGTTTCACCCCCTGCGACTCGAGACCGGTGTTGAGCTGCTGACGCAAAGCGAGGAGCGGTTCGGCGTCGATCTCGATGTCCACATAGACATACGGAATCGTGGTCGTGGACTCGAGCATGCGGCGCGCGATGGTGGCGCGCATGTTCGAGACGGGCACCACGCGCTCTTCCTGGATCGGGCCTTTGTTGCCAATGGCACCGCCGGCAAACGCCACGCCACCGGATTTGCCGGGAGCCGCAGACGCTTTTGCGGAGCCGCTCTTTTCGGCGGCGAGAATGTCGGCGCGAACGATGCGGCCGCCGGGGCCGGAACCCTGCACGCGGCGCGGATCGATGCCTTTCTCGGCCGCGAGTTTCTTCGCGAGCGGAGAGATGCGGATGCGGCCTTCGTTGATCGGAGTTTCTTCCGCGGCGGCGGGTGCGGGAGCCGGAGCGGACGGCACAGGCGGCGTCGCGGCGGGCTGAGCCTGCACTTCGTTCTTCGACGTCGTCGAGGCGCCGGGAGCGGTGGACTTGGTTTCCTCGGACTTCTTTTCGGGCTCCGGAGCGGCAGGAGCGGCGGGCGCCGCCGGAGCTTCGACCTTTTCGCCGGGTTTACCGATGGCGCAGAGCGGGGCGCCGATGGCGACCTGCGAGCCGCCTTGCGCGAAGATCTTCAGCAGCGTGCCATCGAAGAAGCACTCGAGCTCCATCGTGGCCTTGTCCGTCTCGACCTCGGCCAACATGTCACCGCTCTTCACGGTGTCGCCCTCGTTCTTGAGCCATTTGACCAGCGTGCCCACCGTCATGGTGTCGCTGAGTTTCGGCATTTCGATGATATTGGCCATGGTAAGCGGTAACTCGATGCGTTGAACGTGAGGAAGTGAACCGAGGCGTCAGGCGACGGTGGCGAGCGCGGCCTTGAGGACGCGTTGCGGATTGGGCAATTGCTCGACTTCGACCGGCGGGCTGTAGATCGCGGGCGCGTCGACGGTCGCGAGGCGGTTGATCGGAGCGTCGAGATCGTCGAACGCTTCCTTCTGAATCATGAACGCGAGCTGAGAGCCGACGCTGGCGAAAGGCTTCTGCTCCTCGACGATGAGCACGCGGTGCGTCTTGCACACGGAGGCGAGCACCGTGTCGATGTCGAGCGGACGGATCGTGCGCAGATCGACCACTTCGACGGAGACGTCATGTTCCTTTTCGAGGATTTCGGCGGCCTTCAACGAGTGCAGCACCGAACGGCCATAGGTCACGATCGTGAGATCCGTGCCCTCGCGCTTCACGTCCGCGACGCCGAGCGGAATGACATACTCTTCGGTTGGGACTTCGCCCTTTTCGCCGTAGAGGATCGTGTTCTCGAGGAACATCACCGGATCGTTGTCGCGGATGGCGGACTTCAGCAGGCCCTTCGCGTCGTAAGGCGTGGACGGCACGACCACCTTCACGCCGGGGTGATTGGCGAGGACATTTTCCGGCGTGTGCGAGTGGGTGGCACCGACGTTGGTGCCGCCGTTCGCCGGGCCGCGGATCACGATCGGGCAGTTGATGAGACCGCCGGACATGTAGCGGACATTGGCCGCGTTGTTCAGGATCTGATCGAAGGCGACCGAGTAGAACGACCAGAACATCAGCTCCATGACCGGGCGGATGCCGAGCATCGAGGCGCCGACGCCCATGCCGATGAAGCCGGCTTCGCTGATCGGAGTGTCCACGATGCGCTGCGGGCCGAACTTGGCCAGCAGGCCCTCGGTGACTTTGTAGGCGCCGTTGAACTGGGCGACTTCTTCACCCATGACGACGACGTTCGGGTCGCGTTCGAGCTCTTCGGCAAGAGCATGGCGGACCGCTTCGCGATAAGAAATGACGGGCATCTTTGAAAAGGTGCGGAGGTGGAGGTGAGAGGCGCGGGGAATTAGTCGAAGAACAGGCGGCCCTTGGACGCGCGCTGCGAGGGATTATCGGCCTCCCAGTAAACATCCTTCTGGATGTCGTCGACGGTCGGGAATGGGCTCGCCTCGGCGTATTCGGCGGCGAGTTCCGCTTCGCTGCGGGCCTCTTCGTCGATCTTCGCGATCAAGGCTTCGTCGAGCACGCCTTCCGAAACGAGCTGGTTTTGGAAGAGCTGAATCGGGTCCTTCGTGCGGCGATACTCTTCGATCTCGGCCTTGCTGCGATAGGTGTTGTCGGGATCCGCGACGGAGTGGCCGCGATAGCGATACGTGTCGATTTCGACCGTGGCCGGGCGGGACTTCTCGCGAGCGAGGCGGAGGAATTTATCCATCGTGGCGCGCACTTCGTAGATGTCGTGGCCCTGGCACTGGCCCCAGTCCATGTCGTAACCGGCGGCGCGTTTCGCGAGTTCGCCGGCGGAGGAGCGGGCCTGGCTCGTGCCCATCGAGTAACCGTTGTTCTCGATGACGAACACGACCGGCAGATTCCAAAGCGCCGCGAGATTGTAGGCCTCGTGGACCGCACCCTGATTCACCGCACCGTCACCCATGAACGCCATCGCGGCGCCCTTGAGACCTTTATACTTCAGGCCGTAAGCGAGACCGACGCCGAGCGGGATCTGGCCGCCGACGATACCGTGGCCGCCCCAGTAATTGAGCTCGGGAGCGAAGTAGTGCATCGAGCCGCCTTTGCCCTTCGAGCAGCCGGTGGCTTTGCCATACAGTTCGGACATCAGCGGCTTCGTGTCCATGCCCACGGCGATGGCGTGACCATGATCGCGATACGCGGTGATGACGTGATCGTCCTTGCCCATGAGCGAGCAGGCGCCGACAGCGACGGCTTCCTGACCGATGTAAAGGTGGAGAAACCCGCCGATCTTCTTCGACTGGTAGGCGCGCAAGCTGCGTTCCTCGAATCGGCGGATCCGCACCATTTTGCGGTAGAGCTCGATGCGCTCCTCGCGAGAGAGCGAAGCGTTGACGGGCGCTTTGCTGAAGTCGCCCCCGGTGGGAGCTTCGGCTTTCTTTTCAGCGGTGGCGGTCGGTTTTTTGCTCACGGAAGAGATTCGTTTTATGGTGAACGGTGAACTGTTAGTTGGTAGGCCGAGAAATCAAGCGTGGATTGGACGCAGCGCAATGCGCGTGCCGAACTTATAACGCTCTGCAAAATCGCCCGGCGTAACTGGCGTTTCAGGTGATCTCCTCGATCTCGACCAGCACCGGTTTACCGGGCGCGCAGTCGGCTTTGAGGGAGACGAAGCGATCGTGATATTGGTCGAAAATCGGCCACAGCGCCGTCCGGTCGGTTTCGGGAATCGGGAGCCGGTTGATCTCGGCGCGGCTGAAGAAACCGAACTTCCCCTCGTGCATGTCGGCCGGCAGGGCTGCAATCGGCTTTCGGCAGCGGAAAAGAAACATGAGCCAGTGGGACTGACCTTCGTAGGCCTTCTCCGCGATCATCGCGAAAAGGTGCAGATCGGCTGCGGTGATCTCGTGCCCCGTCTCCTCCTTTGTCTCGCGGACCGCACACTCGAAGGGAGACTCGCCGATCGCCGTTTCGAGCTTGCCGCCGATGGGACTCCAGACGCCTAGATTCGGCGGTTTCGCGCGGAGCAAAAGCAACTGCTCGCCGGCGGCGTTCTCGAGGAAAACGAGCACGGCGATCTTGTAGCTAAGAGCAGGAGTCATGAGTAAGTTTTGAGCGTGACGTGGCAGGAGGCCTGCTCAAGTTTTTCCTCCTCCGTTATGCGACGTTTCCTGCTTCCGTTCGCGTTGGGCCTGGCGCTGCCGTGCGCGCTCATGCGCGCCGAGCCGTCCACCGGAGAAGCCGCCGTCGTGGGCCTGCAGTTTTCTCTCGCGCAACCGCCGAATGCTGCGGCCTCGAACCCGTGGCACGAAACCACGGTGATTCTCGAGGCGCGGCCCGGCGCCGATGATCCCGGCCGGATGCTTTCGCGCGTCCGCGTCTCGCTTCTCATCGGCTGCGAAATCGCCACGGCGAACAAGCGCACTGAATACTATCGCGCGCAAGGCGAGTTGGTCGCGCTCGCTCCGGGCCGCACCGAAGTTCGCTTTTATCTTCCGCCCGAGATCGTGCGGCGCGATTCCGTTCGTGGCGAACCGCGCTTCTGGGTCGCCGAAGTCTCGGTTGCCGGCCGCTCCTCGCAATCGCACGAGCGGGTCTCGGCTTCGTTGACCGGCGCGGCGGCGCGTCAGGCATTCAACGACGCGATCGCGCGTGAGGCGGCGCGCAACGACGGCATCCTCGTCACCCAACCTTTCACCCCGTTTGCGTGGGATCACCCCGCAGGCTCTCCGACGTTTGTGCGGAGTAACGCCAAGTGACCAGCATGCTGCCGCGCGCCATCAGAGCTTTGGACATTGGCGCGAGCCGTGTGATGTGCGGCGACTTTGGGGTAGCGAAGGATCGGACGCTGACGTTGCGACGGCTGTCCGTGGCACCGTGCGACGCGTCTGTTTCTTCGGATGTGCAATGGGCCGGCAGCGTGGCGCACGCATTCGGTTCGCTCGTCGCGGAATCAGCGTCCGATCGCGCCGTGCTCGGATTGCCGGGACATCTCGCACTGACGAAGTTCATCAAAACGCCGGCGGTGCATCCGTCGAAGCGCGACAAGATTCTCCAGTTCGAGGCGGCGCAAAACATCCCGTATCCACTTTCTGAAGTCGCGTGGGATCACACGGTCGTTGCGCAGGATGGCCTCGACCTCGAGATCATGCTCGCGGCGGCGAAGGTGGAACTGCTCGACGAACTGTGCCGCGCCGCGATTGCCGTCGGCGTGCGTCCCGCCGCGGCCGTGCCCGGCTGCCTCGCGTTGTGCCGGGCGTTTCGTTACAACTATCCGGAGATCAACGAACGCGTTCTGATTCTCGCGATCGGAGCGCGCTCCACGCATCTGCTGTTTGTGGAGCCCGAGCGCTACTTCGTGCGCACGACGACGCTGGCAGGCAACACGATCACCCAAGGCATCGCGGACGAACTCAACCTAGAGCCCACGAAAGCCGAGTCGTTGAAGGTGCAAGTGTTGTCCGGCGCCGTGGAGTTGCCTCCCGATTCGGCATCGCGACAAGCGGTGGAGCGGGCGGCCGACGCGTTTCTGAGTCGTCTGCAAATCGAGATCACGCGCTCGGTCATGAACCTCCGGCGCCACGCGGGAGGCGAGGGGCCCGCGACCATTTATCTCGCCGGTGGTGGCACGCGCGCAAAGGGCTGGACGGAAGCGCTGGCCGCACGCCTCGACATCGCGGTGCATGCATTCGACGCGCTGCGACGCGTGAAGGTGGAAAGTCCGGCGATCGAAGCGGTGGCGAAGCGTTCGCCGGCCTGCCTCGCCGAGTTAGTGGGCCTCGCGGCACCGCTTGCAGGTATCCAGAATCCGGATGCAAACTTGCTTCCGCCCGGAGCTCGCGCGTCGCGAAGCCGGACGTCGTCGTCAGCCGTGGTTGCTCGCGGCCGCGGCGTTGGTCGCCGTGGCCGCGGTGCCTCCGCTCTGGTATTACACGGGGGCGGTGAAGCAGGCCGAGCGTCAGCTCGCGCAGCTGGAGGCGGAGATGCGGCCCGCACGCGCCGTGCAATCGCGCAACGCCGCCAATCTCGCCGCACTCGAAGACGTGCGCCGTCAGATCGAAGCGCTGCACGGACTCGTCGCTTCGAAATCGAACTGGATTAATTTTCTCACCGATTTGCAGAGCCGCTTGGTCAAAGTGGAGGATGTGTGGCTCGAACGACTCGCGGTCTCGCGCCCGCCGACGACTTCCAATGAATCCGCTCCGGAGCAGCTGCACCTCGTCTTGAGCGGGCGTCTTCTCGATCGGAAAAATCCACTCTCGAAAGTGAGTGGTGAATCCAACGGGCGGGTGAAACAGCTCCTCGCGAGCTTCAAGGAGTCGCGGTTTATCGCCGACGTCGAAAACGAGCGCTTCGACAACACCCAGCCCGGAATCCTCCGGTTCGACTTCACGCTGGTCGTCGACACGGAGAACCCCTTGTAAGCCGTGCGCGCGCTTCGAAATTTATCCGGGTTCTCTGCGAGCGTGCTGACGCTCTTGCTCGTCGCGGCGATCAGCGTGGGCTGGAGCGTCGAGCGGGGATTTGCGCACAAGAAACTCCAGGCGCAGTTGCGCACAAAACAGCGGGAAGCGCGCAACCTCGCACAAGTTCAACCGGCGCCCACGCCAGAAAACGAAGCGCTCGTCGCTGCCGATCTGGAACAGGCCAACGCTGCGCTCGCGGCGATGCGCGCGGATCTCACGGGACGGAGTCTCTCGGTCGACCGACTGAAGCTTCAGAGCGTGCCCGAGCGCCGCCCGGACGCGTTTTTCGATATCGCGGACTTTGTGGAGCGCATGCGTTTTCGCGCCGAGCAGGCGGGTGTCGGACTCAAGTCCGACGAGCGTTTCGGCTTCGCCGAATTTGCCCACGTCGGCCCTGAGCAGGACGAAATTCCAGCGGTGTTTCGCCAACGGCTCGTCATGCAGTATCTGCTCGAGCAGCTCTTCGACGCGCGCCCTGAGCGTCTGCTCACGGTGCGCCGCGAACGTCCGACATCGGCGACTTCTCGCGACACGCGTGCAACGACCACGACAGCCTCGGCGGATCTCTTTGAAGTCGATCCGCGCATGACCGCGCGCGTGCCGGGGTTTGTGGATGCGACCGCGTTTCGGTTGGAGTTCACGGGCGGCACGGGCACGCTGCGCACCTTTCTCAATCGTCTCTCCACCTTCGAGCTTCCGCTTGTCGTGCGCTCGGTGGAAGTGGAGCGACAGAACGAACCGGCTGGCCTGCGCACGAGCGAGGGCGAGATCGCGCCGCTGGTGGTTCCGGCGACCTCCCGCTTCACGGTGACGGTCGAGTATATCGAGCTGACGGAGCCTGCCTCATGAGGTCGATCCGCACCGAGCATCTCCTGTTTGCGCTGGCTGCGCTTCTTCTGGCCGGCTCCGCGACGTGGTTTGGTTTCGTGCCACCGCGGCAACAACCTCGCGCGGCCGCGACGCGGCTCATGCTGATTGGCGGCGATTACCAAGCAGCCTCGTTGGCGGCGCCCACCACGAAGCCGGAAATCTGGTCCGCACCGCCCGCGCAGAAAAGTGGTCGCGAGTGGGTCTACGAAGTCTTCACGCCGCCCTCCATTTTCTACGATGCGCGCTCGCAGCGGTTCAGCGTGACGCCGCCCACACCGGCGGTGGAGCTCACGCCGCCTCCGCCGCCGTTTGGCTTGGAGCTGGTGCGCGTCGAGCGTCCGCTCTTTCCCTTGCAGTTGGTGGGCTATGTCGGATCCGGGCGTAACCTGCGCGGAATCTTCGAAAACGTGGTCACCGGGGAGACATTCCTGGCCGGTGACGGCGGCCGCGTCGACTCGCTCGGTCTGTCGATCGTATCCATAAAACTCATACGCACGCCCGTCGATCAGGAGGAGAACTCGCCGATACTTGCCACCACGGCGGTGGCGGAAGTTCGCGATCGAGCGACCACCTCCGTAGTGGAGCTCAACAGTCGCGAGCGACACTACGTCGCAGCGCCATCTGCTTGGGTGCGACTCGCGGGCTCCGACGAAGACGCGCGCGAGATGAAGGTCGGCGACGAATGGTCGACCGGCGAAGCTGTTTTCCGCCTAGAGCACATCGACCTCGCCGCGGCGGCGGTGGTCGTCACCAAACTACGCGGCGGCGAGCACCCACCAGAGCAGCAGACACTCACCGCGCTGGCTGCGACGCCCGCGACTCTTCCTTCCCACGCTTCACTTTGATTCCGGCATGAAATTCTTTCCCCAACTTCGCCCGCTGCACGTCTGGCTCGCCGCGTTGATTGTTTTTGCTGTCGCAGCGCCCGCGTTTCATTTGCAGGCCCAGACGTCCACGGAGACGAAGATCAAGTTGATGGCCGAGGCCCTGCGTGCGCGTGACGCCCGCGAGTGGCCGGCCGCGCGCAAGGCCGCGCTCGAGCTTCTCGCGATCGCGCCCGGCGATCTCAGCGTCCAGCGGCTGCTCCGCCAGATCAACGAAGCCGAGGCGGCTGATCAGGTGCGACCAGCGGCGGTCGAAGCACCTCCGGTATCAGCGCCGATCGCTGCGCCAACCTCCGTGGTCGCGCTCAGCGAGGTTGACCGCGAACTCGCGGCGCTTGAGGCCGAGGCGGAAGCCGCCGCGCGCGAAGAAGCCAAGCGCGTGGCCGACCTGATGGCACGTGCTCCTGCACAGCGCAAAGAAGCGCGTAAACTCGCGTCCGCCGAGCGCTACGATGACGCGCTCGCGGCACTCGACGCCGCAATCGCCGCACTGCCGGCAAATCCTGCGACGGTCGCCACGCTGGCCGACCTTCGCAAAGAACGTCAGGCGATCGCGGATCGTCAGTCCGAAGCGCTCGTCCGCGCCGCCGAGCGTCAAGCACGTGCCGAGGCGAAAGCAGCGAAGCGCGAAGCCGCACGCACGCGCGAACTCGCCGCCGCCGAACCGGCGCGCGTGGAGAGCGAAGCGCCGGCGGCACCCGAGTTGAGCGAGATCGACCGGCTCGTGCAGAAAGGCCGCAGCCAATACCTCGCCGGCGAAGAGGACGGCGCGATGGACACGTTTCGCGAAGTCGAGGCGCTCGATCCGGGCAATCGCGAGGCGAAAGATTTTCTCCGCCGCATCGCTGCCGCCAAAGCGCGCACAGGTGAGCTCAACCGCGAGAAAACGCGCGCGCAGCTGCTCGAGGAAGTCACGAAAAGCTGGCAGCGCCCCGGCCTCTATGAAGAGCGCACCCGCACGCTGGATACCGCCGTCGCGGTCGCGCCACTCGCGCAGAAGCTCAATGAGATCGTGCTGCCGCACGTGAGTTTCACACGTCTCGAAATCGGCAAGGTCATCGCGGCGCTCGGTGCCATGTCGGAGGATTTCGATCCGGCCGAACTTGGCGCGAAAGGCGTGAACATCGTGCTGCTCGATCCCGCCAACAAAGCGCCGTCGGTCACGCTCACGCTGCGCAACACCACCTTGAAGCGCGTGCTCGATTTTGTGACGGAGTCCGTCGGCTACCAATACGAAGTGCAGCCCGACGCCGTGATCGTGCGTCCGGGCGGCGAGACCTCGACGCTCGAGACCGCGTTCTTCCCGATCACGCGCGCGACCGTGCTCCGCATGACCGGCGTCAGCGCGACCGCGGTTGCGACGCGCAACGACGGACTTTCTTCCTTTGGTGCGACCAACGATCCCGGTGCGGGGGTTTCCAACACCACCGAGGCAGCCGGCATGCGCTCGTTTCTCCAACAAGCCGGCGTGAACTTCGATCCGACGGTCGTGTCCGGCGCCAGCCTCGCTTACGACGGCTCCGCGCTTATCGTCACGCAGACGCCGCGCAACATTGAACGCATCCGCAACATCCTGAATCGCTACAACGACGTCCGCCAGGTCGAGATCGAAGCGAAGTTCATGGAGGTGCAGGAAGGCGCACTCGAAGAACTTGGTGTCAATTGGTCGATCACGACCAAATCCACGCAGCGCAACGCGGGTGCGCAGGCGACTTATCAGAGCGGAAATCGTCCGCTCTCGAACGCGTTCAGCAACACCGTCTCCAGCCAGCAAGGGCGCATCATCCGCCCGGCGGTGCCGACGATCTTTACCGACTCGAACGGCAACGGCCAATACGATCCGGGTGAACCGATTTCACAGCAGGGCAGCGCGGCGCTCGACATTCCGATCGTGAACAACGCTCCTCAGATCCCCGGTGGCGTCGATCTCGCGTCGGGCGCGAATCCGCTCGCCAACATCTCCGCCGTAATCGGCGAGTTCGACGTCAATGCGATCGTGCGCGCGCTCTCGCAGAAGCAGGGCACCGATCTGCTCAGCGCGCCGAAGGTCACCGTGCTCTCCGGCAATCCCGCGACGATCACGGTCGCGCAGGAGATGCGTTATCCGCAGAGCTACGGCCAGACGCAGGCGCAGGTCGGCACGGGCAGCGCGAGCGGCGGCGGCTCGGCCGGTGTCGCGATCACCGCAGGCACGCCGCAGGAGTTCACCGCGCGCAACGTCGGCGTGGAGTTGAAAGTCACTCCGACCGTCGAGGAAGATGACTACAGCATCAGCCTTGATTTGAATCCGCGCGTCACCGAGTTCGACGGTTTTGTCGAATACGGCGGGCCGAGCATCGCGATCTCCGGCAGCACGACCGTCAACGTGCCTTCGGGGTTTTATCAACCGATCTTCTCGGTGCGCGACATCTCCACGAAGGTCACGATCTGGGATGGCGCCACGCTCGTGATGGGCGGCCTCACACGCGAGGAAGTGAAAAAGGTGAGCGACAAAGTTCCGATCCTTGGCGACATCCCGCTGCTCGGGCGTGCGTTTCGCTCAAAGGGCGAGAGCGCGCAGAAGCGAAATCTGCTCATCTTCGTGACCGCCAATCTCGTGAGTCCCGGCGGTTCACCGAAGAAGCAGGCGCTGAAAAACGTGCCGGCAAATTCGCTTTTCCAGAATCCAACCGTCGTGACGCCCGCCGGCTCCGAGCCGCGCACGCGCACGGACGGCTCTTAACGAAGTCCGACTCGGGACGAAGTGCGGCCCGAGTCGTGGCAGGGTGCGGACAAGGTCGCGCCCATGTCCGCACCGGGTCGGGACACGTTGCGCACCGGGTCGAGCCAAGGTCCGTCCCGGGTCGCGCCCAAGTGCGAACACGGTCGAGCCCAGGTGCGGCTTGAGTCGAGCCGGAGTGCGGACCGGCTCGGTGCGCAGTGCGGTATCAGCCGCGTCGCGCCTGAGAGCGGTGAGAGCTCATCACGGTGTGAAGCGCCGCGGCGAGCTCTTCGCCGGAGAAGGGTTTTTGCAGCACGACGCAGTGCGGCAGCGCGGAGATTGCAGCGCGCACGTTTTCCGTGCCGTAGCCGGTGATGATCACGGAAGGGATGTCGTCGCCACGGTCCCGGAGTTTGTGCACGAGATCGACGCCGGTGAGCTGGGGCATCGTGAGATCCGTCACGACCGCGGCGAACGAAGTGGTTGGATGTTTCAACATCGCGGCGGCTTCGACGGGGTCGTGGCACTCCGTGGGGCAGTAGTTGAGTTGCTCGAGGCGGGCGCTGACGAAGCGCGCGACGGCGGGTTCATCGTCGAGGACGAGCACGGCCTCGTTGTTGCCGCGCGGCGCATCGGCGGCGATGGCGGAAGGTTGTTCGGCGTTTTGGTCGGTGACCGGAAAGTAGAGTTCGAACGTGCTGCCGACGCCGAGGGAGCTGCGCACGCGAATCGCGCCGCGGTGCGTGGCGACGATGCCTTGCACGATGGCGAGACCGAGGCCGGTGCCTTCGCCGGGTTTCTTCGTCGTGAAGAAGGGATCAAACACGCGATCGAGCGTGGTGCGATCCATGCCGGTGCCGTGGTCGGCGACGGTGAGGCACATGCAGCGGCCGGGCTGGAGTGGGGAAAGTTCGGCAGCCATTTCCGCGGTGGCTTCAATCGCGCGCAGCGAAATGCGAATCGTGCCGGGGTGTTCGCGCATGGCATGCATGGCGTTGGTGCAGAGGTTGAGCACGACCTGCTGGATCTGCGTGAAATCGGCGAGCACGGCGCCGGACTCGAGCGTGACGGAGAGATCGATCGTCGACGGCATCGAAGCGCGCACGAGCTTGAGCGCCTCGGCGACAGGACCGGCGAGATCGAGCGGCACGAGCTTGGGATTGCTCTGGCGCGAAAAGGTGAGGATCTGTGCGACGACGTCCTTCGCACGGAGTCCGGCCGAGCGGATTTGCTCGAGATCGCGATGAACCGCGTCGGGCGTGTCGAGATCGAGCTTGGCGAGTTCGCAGTAGCCGAGGATCGCGGTGAGGATGTTGTTGAAATCGTGGGCGATGCCGCCGGCGAGCGTGCCGAGGCTCTCGAGTTTCTGCGACTGGAAGAGCTGGCTTTCGAGTCGTTGGCGGCGCTCCTGCTCGGCGAGTTGTTCCGAGATGTCCTCTTTCAGCACGAGGAGATAAGTGATCTCGCCGGCGGAGTCGCGGATCGCGCTGACCGTGACGCGCACCGGCACGAGCCGGCCGGATTTCGAGCGGTCGGTGAGCTGGCCGTGCCACGTCTCGCGCCGCTGCAGCGCGGCCTGCGCGGCGCTCTCGCGATCGAGGGAGAGGGGCTGCTCGCTGAGCTGGTTGAGATTGCGTCCGATCAACTCGCGAGCGGAAAACCCGGTGAGCTCGCAGGCGCGGGGGTTGGCGAAAACGATGTTGCCGTGCGGCCGCGCGATGAGGACGGCGACCGGGCTTTGATCGATCGCCTGCGAGAGAATGCGGATCTCCTCCACCTGCGCGGCGAGCTGATCGTTGCTCGCGTTGAGTTCCCGCGTGCGGCGGGCGACGAGGGCCTCGAGGCGGAGTTTTTCGCGGCGTCCAAGATAACTGGATACACGCGTGGCGCCGAAGATGGCGGCGACGCCGAGCAGGACGTAGAGTCCGTAGGCGTATCGGGTGGCGTAGAGCGGCGGGCGGATCTTGAAAGCGAGCGTCGCTTCCTCGCCGGTCTGCCGTCCGGAATGGGGGCGAACGCGGAGCACGTAGTCGCCCGGTTCGAGCCGGGTAAAGACAGCGCTGCCGGCACTGCCCATCGAGACCCAATTGGCATCATGACCATCGAGGCGAACGTCGAACTGCACGGGCTCGGCGAGCGAGGCGCCGGGCGTGACGAAGTTTATGATGAAAGAATTGTCGCGGTGATCGAACTGGGGCAGCGTGCCTTCCCCGCTGTAATAGGTGCGACCGGAGACCGGCAGACTTACCTGCGTGATGAGAGCGCGGAGCGGCGAGGGAGGAAGAATTTCGATGTTGGGATCGTAGCGCGTCAGGCGACGGCGCGAATGCATCCAGACCACGCCATTGTCTTCGAAGGCGAAGAAGTAGGGGAGGATGTTTGTCGGCGTGGGAATACCGGACGGACGCCAGCCGTCGGGCGTTTTTTTCAGCACCTGGAGAGAGCCGTCGGCCGTAATCCAAAGATTACCCGAGGCGTCGAGCGCGGGGCGGCCGGTGATGCTGGTGATACCTGGGAGCTGCGCGAGAAACCCGGGATCGACGGAGAAACGTTTCGTGGCCTCGTCGAAGCGATGGATGCGATCGCCGGCATTGAAGTAGAGTTCGTCGCCGATCGCGAAAACCTGCACCCAGCCGGACGGCAGACCATGTTCACGGCCGAAGAATTCGGTTTCGATTTTTTTCGCCGACAGCGCGGATGCGCATGATGCGACCGGCGCCGCGTTCGGCCCAAATCCAGCCATTGCTCGCGGGCTGGAGTCCGTAAGCGCGATCGAGCTCGGGAAGTTCTTCGGAGGTGTAGTGGAGAGAGCCTTCCTCGGTGCGGCGGATCCATCCGGTCTTGCCGTTGGCGATCCACAACCAGCGTCCGTCCGGCAGCTGCGTGTCGGTGATCCGCATCTCGCGCAGCTCGGGGGCGAACAGAACCCAACCGCCATCGCTGCGGTAGTAGGAACCGTTGTCCGAACCTACGACCGGAATGCCGAGGTGAGTCGAAAACGTGAACGCAAAGGCAGGCGGCGTATCGATTTCGAAGCGATCGAGGCGACCATTGCGGTCGTAAATGGCGCGGCGGAGGGTGCCATCGTTGAGCAACCACAACACGCCCTGGTAGCGGTGAGGATGTGCGCTCGCGCTCGCGGCACCGTAGAGGGATTCGTATTGTGAAAAACGCGACGGAAACTCGGTCCTCAGCACGCCGTCGTTGAGCAGAGCCCACACCGCGCCGCCGGGACCGGCGATCAGTTGCCGCGCCGAAGCGAGCCGTTGATCGGACGCGCGATCGAGGACCTGAAGGACGCGTCCCTGGCGATCGAAGAAAATGATCCCGCGACTCTCGACCGCGGCGGCGAAGTGACCGCCCCCGATGTGGCTGAGACTGACGATGCGTGCGCCCGCGCCGAGAATTTCGTCGCCGCGCAGCGGCTCCATTTTGACCCCGTCGAAGATCTGGAGACCCTGCGTGTTGGTGCCGAGCAGCACGCGACCCGGGGCGAACGGCGCCGATGCGAGCGGCGTGTGGCCGATGCCGGTTTGAGGAATGAGTTCGTTGGCAGCGCCGTCGGGTGTGATGCGCCACAGTTGGGCGGCGGTGTTGTCCGACGCGTAGTAATGATCCTGCAGCGCGAACACGTGAGAAATCGCGTCCGCCGGTCCGAGATCGCGCGGCGCATCGCCGGGCTGCCATGAAACCAAGGAGCCGCTGTCACCGTGCCAGAACCAGCGACGGCCGATTTGGATCACGTTACGCAGGATCGGGCGGTTCTCCGTCCACGTCTCGATCTCATGGAGTCGCCATTTGCCGTCTTCGCTGAACTCCACGCGTGCGAGGCCGGTCGGCGTGCCTACGTAGATCGTGCCGTCGTTGTCGATCGCGACTTGATTGGCCGGAGTGGTGGGATCGCCAGCCGCTTGGTTGAGGACTTCCCACCGCACGCCGTCGCCGATGGCGAACTGGCGCCTCGCAAAGGCGATAAGGCGCCCGTCCGGCAGCAGGCGCAGATCGGTGGGCGGCATGTCCAAGCCCATCGAGTCGCTCGAACGAATCTCGAACAGCGGCACGCCGGATTCGATCACACCCTCGGGCGCGCCAGGCAGCCGATGCATCTGCGCGCTTACCCAGACAGGGGCAAACACGGCGCAGACGAATGCGACGCGCAGAAGAAAACGGGAGGCCAGAGGGAATCGCGCCACGGGGCGACGCATGAAGCGGAAAGGGGCGGGACGAGAGTTGGAGGGTTGAAACCAACAATCGGGGGCTGCGGCAAGAGGTAACGAGGTTCTCCCGCTACATCGGCCGCGGACACCTGAAGCTGAAGCGAATAGGCCAAAGGTTTTTCGCAAAACGCATTTACCCGTGGAGCGATTTGGGTTGGGTAGGCCGCATGGCAAAATGGATGTTGGTCGATGGGTTCAACCTCGCGTATCGGTGCTTCCACGCGTTGCCGGAGCTGACGCGAGCGGACGGTTTTCCCACGGGTGCGCTGCACGGCTGGGTGAAATCGCTCTGGAAACTCATCGATCAGGAGAAGCCTGACGCGACGCTGGTCTTCTTCGACTTGGGCGAGTCACAGGAACGTCTCGCGTTGCTCGCGGAATATAAAGCGCAACGAAAACCCATGCCGGACGCGCTGCGCCAGCAGATCGAACCGATTAAGGCACTCACGCGCGCGATGGGACTCGCCGGCATCGAAGAAGAGGGCGTCGAGAGCGACGATTTGCTGGCGGCGGAAGCGGTGAAGCTCGCGGCGATGGGACACGACGTGCTCATCGTGAGCAGCGACAAGGATTTCGCGCAGATCGTGAACGACCGCATCAAGATCATGCTGCCGCCGCCCTCCGCGAATCCGAAGCTCGGCTGGCGTTTGCTCGACGAGAACGGCGTGCGGGAAAAATTCGGCGTGCCGCCTTCGCAGATCGCTCACTACCTGGCGCTCGTCGGCGATACGTCAGACAACATTCCGGGACTCGACGGCGTCGGCCCGAAGACCGCGGCGAAGTGGCTCGCGGAATGCGGCGGCAGCGTCGAGTGCGTGATCGAGAAGGCCGCGGAGCTGAAGCCCGATCGTTTCCGCGCCGCCGTGGCCGCGCAGGCGGATCGGCTGCGCACCAACCTGAAGCTCACCACGCTCAATCTCAATTTGCCCGCGGCCAAACCCGAGTGGCGGACGCCGCAGCCAGAAGAGCTGTTTGCCATGCTCGACGGCTACGAGATGCGCTCGACGGCCGCGGAAGCCCGGCGGCGTTACGCGAATAAAGTTTCCGAGCCCGAGACGCCTGCCGCCACGCAGGGGGAACTGTTCTGAGACCGGAGGGTTTGCGCGCTCGCGTTGCTTCGCGAGTTGCTGATTGAACCGAAAACGCCCGCCGACGCGTTTAGCGGCCTTCGGTGGACACGCCCTTCGGGTCAAAAATATAACCCACGCCGTGCACGGTGCGGAACGCGGAGAGATCGAGACCGTGCTCCTTGAACAGCTCGCGGATCTTCACGACGTATTGGTCGAGCGAGCGGCTGCGCACGTCGGCGTGGATGCCCCAGACAGAGTGAATGAGCGCCTTGCGCGTGATGACCGTGCCCTGATTCGCGTTGAGGTAGGCGAGGATGCCCAGCTCCTTGCGACCGATCGGTTGCACCGTGCCATCGGGAAACGCGATTTCGAGACGCTCGGGCGCGATCTTGGCGCCGCAGAAATCGAACGGCTCGTCGTTGACGCGCACGTTTTTTGTCACGTTGAGGTCGGCCTTCGATTCTGCGCGACGCAGCACGGCGCGGATGCGCGCGACGAGCTCGGGGTAGCTGAACGGCTTCGTGATGTAGTCGTCGCCGCCCATGTCGAGGCCGCGAATCTTCGTCGTCTCCTGATCCTGACCCGTGACGAAAATGACGGGCACATTGATGTCGGCCTGCTTCAATTCCTGAAGCAGATCGAAACCCGTGGAATCGGGGAGGCTGATGTCGAGCAGAAGGAGATTGGCGAAATTGCGCTGAAGAAACTTCAACGCATGAGCTGCGCGATTGCAGATCTGAACCTGCATTCCGGCCATCTCGAGATGGGACGCAATAAGGTTGGCCAGATCGACCTCGTCTTCGACAACAACAATGAGGGGTTTGGGTTCGGCGCGCATTGACCGGGTGCGTAACGACAGGCGTTTTTTGGTTTAGTGCGGCGCTTTGTCAAAGGTAAGCAACTGTCATGTGCCAATATCTCGAATTTACTTGAAGGCGCAAAGCAGCGTGTGAGTTTTTCGGGCGTGTCTGACCGCAAGCCACTCATCATGCTCGGTCTGCCGAAGGGCAGCCTCGAGGAATCCACTAAAAACCTGTTCGCGAAAGCGGGCTGGAAGATCACGACGAGTTCGCGCTCCTACAAACCTTCCATCGACGATCATGAACTCGATGGACGTTTCATCCGCGCGCAAGAGGTCAGCCGCTATGTGGAGCATGGTTTCTTCGACTGCGGGCTCACTGGCTACGACTGGATTCAGGAAAACCAGTCTGACGTCGTCGAAGTGTGCGACCTCATTTATAGCAAGGCATCGGTGCTGAAGTCCCGTTGGGTGCTCTGCGTGCCCGAGGCCTCCGACATCACCAAGCCTGAGCAGCTGGCCGGCAAACGCGTCGCGACCGAGCTCGTCGGCACCGTGAAGCGCTATTTCGAAAGCAAGGGCATCAAGGCCGAGGTCGAGTTCTCCTGGGGCGCGACGGAAGTGAAAGTGCCGGACCTCGTCGATGCGATCGTGGACATCACCGAGACGGGTTCTTCGCTGCGCGCGAACAAGCTGCGCATCGTGGACACGTTGCTCGAAACGAACACGAAGTTCATCGCCAACAAGGCGAGCTGGGCTGATCCGGCCAAGCGCCGCAAGATCGAGACGATCGCGCTTCTCCTCCGCGGTGCGCTCGAGGCCGAGACCAAGGTCGGCCTGAAGATGAATCTTCCGCAGGCCGCGCTCGAAAGCGTCGTGAAGGCATTGCCGGCGCTGCGTAATCCCACGATCTCGCAGCTCAGCAATGTGGACTGGGTCGCGCTCGAAACGATCATCGACGAGAGCGTCGCCCGCGAGATCATCCCGCAGCTCAAGGCGCTCGGCGCGGAGGGCATCGTCGAGTATCCGCTCAACAAGGTGGTCTACTGAGTTGCGCGCCACGCGCGGCTGACTCACGTATCCATTTTCTCAATTCGCCGTTTTTCTGCCATGGCCACTGTCAAACTCGGGCTGCTTCAACACGCCTGCTCCGCGAACCCCGCGGAGAATCTGAAAAAGACGCTCGCGCTCGCCGAGAAGGCGGCGAAGCAGGGCGCGAACATCATCTGCACGCAGGAGCTCTTCCGGTCCCAGTATTTCTGCCAGAGCGAGGACCATGAGAACTTCAAGCTCGCGGAACCGATCCCGGGACCGAGCACGCTGGCGTTCCAGAAGCTCGCGAAGAAATACGGCGTGGTGATCGTCGGATCGCTGTTCGAGAAGCGCGCGTCCGGTCTTTATCACAACACCGCCGTCATCATCGATGCCGACGGCAAACTCCTCGGCGTGTATCGCAAGATGCACATCCCGGATGATCCGCTCTACTACGAGAAGTTCTACTTCACGCCCGGCGACACCGGTTTCCGCGCGTGGGACACGAAGTTCGGCAAGATCGGCGTGCTCGTGTGCTGGGATCAATGGTATCCCGAGGGCGCGCGCCTCACCGCGATGCAGGGCGCCGAGATCCTCTTTTATCCGACGGCGATCGGCTGGCATCCGAGCGAGAAGAAGGAATACGGCGAAAACCAGCACGGCGCGTGGGAAACGATCCAGCGCAGCCACGCGGTCGCCAACGGCTGCTACGTTGCGGCGATCAATCGTATCGGTGTCGAGCAGCCCATCGGTGGTGACGGCATTCAGTTCTGGGGCCAGAGTTTCGTTGCGGGCACCAGCGGCCAGATCCTCGCGAAAGCCAGCGTGGACAAGGAAGAGGTGATGATCGTCCCGATCGAATTGGGCAAGGTGGACGTCACGCGCACGCACTGGCCATTCCTCCGCGATCGTCGCATCGACGCCTACGAAAATCTGACGAAGCGTTTTATCGACTGACGCGAAACCGACGTCGGCTGATTTCGTCTTCCCAGCGTTCTGCCGGCCTGCGGCGGAGTTTTCTCTCTTTCTCCAGTGGCACGCACGACTCCAACTTCCAAACCGTCCAAGAAAGCCGCCGCACCGGCAACGCCTGCCTCGCTCGGGTTTCGCATGCCCGCCGAATGGGAGCCGCAGGTAGCGATCTGGCTTTCCTGGCCGCACAACTACTTCACGTGGCCTGGCCAGTTCCGGCCGATCCCGTTCATGTTTGCGGGCATCGTGGCGCAGATCAGCCGCTTTCAGGAAGTGCGCATCAACTGCGCCGCGCGCCTGCAGAAACGCGCGAAGAAACTTTGCGTCGAGGCGGGCGCCGACATGACGAAGGTCACGTTCTACGACCATCCGACGAACGACGCCTGGTGCCGCGATCACGGCCCGATTTTCGTTAAGAACGACGAAACCGGCGAAGTGGCGCTCACGGACTGGGCCTACAACGCGTGGGGCGACAAGTATCCGCCCTACGATCTCGACAACGAAATCCCGCCGAGCATCGGCCGCGCGCTGAAGCTGCGTCGTTTCGAGAAGAACGACATGGTGCTCGAGGGCGGTTCCATCGACGTCAACGGCGAGGGCCTTCTGCTCACGAGCGAGCAGTGTCTGCTCAATCCCAATCGCAACCCGCATCTCTCCCGCGCGCAGATCGAGAAGAATCTCAAGGATTACCTCGGCGTGAAGACGATCCTGTGGGTTGGCGACGGTATCATCGGCGATGATACCGACGGCCACATCGATGACATCACGCGCTTCTACAAAGCCGACGGTTTCATCACCTGCGTGGAGCCGAACACCGCGGACAAGAACCACAAGATTCTTCAGGAAAACCTCGAACGGCTGCAGAGCTTCCGGACACCGAAGGGCAAGAAGTTCGATATCGTCGAGCTGCCGATGCCGAAACCCTTTGCGTTTAAGCGCCAGCGCGTGCCGGCGAGCTACGCGAATTTTCTCATCGTCAACGGAGCCGTGCTCGTGCCGACGTTCCGTCAGCGCAAGCGTGATGCCGCGGCGTGCGAGATCATCGCGAGTTGCTTCCCGGGGCGCGAAGTGGTGCCGATCGATTGCTACCACCTGATCTGGGGGCTCGGCACATTGCATTGCATCTCGCAGCAACAGCCGGCATGAGTCGCGCCATGGTGCGCACCGTTTCGTTGCTGATGGCGGCTTGGTTCGTGGCGTTGACCGGATGCGAGTCCGTGTCGGAACGCTTTCAGGAACGACTCGCGCCGCCACAACCGCAGGTGCGCAGTTATCCTTACGACCAGGAGACGGTTTTCGGCGCGGCCCGCTCGGCGCTGCGCACGATCGATTTCCAAGTGGGGAAGTCAGGCGCCGCCCAGGGCATTCTGACGGGTTACAGCCGGATTCGCGGCGGAGATTCGTTCGGCGACGCGCGGCAATACACACTCGATATCCGCGTGCGTTCGTTTTCGCCCGGAGAGACGGAAGTCGCAGTCGTGTTGCGACAGCAGGACGAGACGTCTGCTTTCGTCGGCGCGACGGACATCGCGGTGCGCGAGCACGGGCTCTACGACTCGTATTTCGCCGCGATCGAGCTGGCCCTGCGCAATATCACGCGGGCGGACGCTGCGCGTGAGAGCCAGCAATAGGCGAAAAATCGGCTTGCGGGCGAGGGGGAGCCCCAGCGACTCTGACCGTTCGCGGCATTGCTATCGGTCAGATCGGTGTTCGCCGCATGCTCCCACCGATCCATCAGTCAGTTAACAGTCAACCCACGGTCCTCCGCTTAGCGGTGGGCCATCAACTGGGGACAGGCGTTACGGAGCAGACGTCGGTTCACTGGTTTCCGTTATATGAGTTCAGTCATGCAAGAGCTGCTGGAGCAGTCGTCTTTCGATAAGCTGAAAGAGGGCTCCATCGTCCCCGGTGTCATCACCGAAATCCGCCAGAACGAAGTTGTCGTCGACATCGGCGGTAAATCCGAAGGCCTCATCCCGGCCAACGAGTTCATCGACATCGGCGAGCTTCAGATCGGCTCCACCATCGAGGTCCTCGTGCAAAAGCTCGAAGGCAAGGACGGCGCGCCCGTTCTCTCCTTCGACCTCGCCGAGCAGAAGAAGAACTGGGACAACATCCTCACCAAGTTTCCCGAGGGTTCCGTGGCCGCTGGCCGCGTGAAGGCCAAGGTGAAGGGCGGCCTGATCGTTTCGATCGGCGTCGATGCGTTCATGCCGGCCTCGCACATCGACGTGCAGCCCCCGAAGAACCTCGATCAATACGTCGGCCAGACCTACGATTTCAAGGTTCTCAAAATCAATCTCGAGCGGAAGAACATCGTTCTGTCCCGCCGCGAGCTCATCGAAGAGCAGCGCACCACCAAGCGCCGCAACCTCCTCGAGTCGATCCAGCCCGGCCAGATCCGCAAGGGCGTGGTCAAGAACATCACCGACTTCGGTGCGTTCATCGACCTCGACGGTATGGACGGCCTCCTCCACATCACCGACATGTCGTGGGGCCGCATTTCGCACCCCTCCGAGATGCTCAAGCAGGGTGAAGAAGTGCAGGTCATGATCATCGAGGTGAACCGCGAGAAAGAGCGCGTCTCCCTCGGTCTCAAGCAGACCACGAAGAACCCGTGGGACGAAATCGACCGCAAGTTCCCGGTCGGTGCGAAGGTCCACGGCAAGGTCGTCAACCTCGTCCCCTACGGCGCGTTCATCGAGATCGAGCCGGGCGTCGAAGGTCTCGTGCACATCACCGAGATGTCCTGGACGAAGCGCATCACCAAGCCCTCCGAGCTGCTCAAGGTCGGTCAGGAGCTCGATGCGGTTGTGCTCGGCATCCAGAAGGAAGAGCAGAAGATCTCGCTCGGCCTCCGCCAGCTCGAACCGAATCCGTGGGACATGGTTCGCCACAACTACCCGATCGGCGCTCGCGTCCGCGGCAAGGTGCGCAACATGACCACCTACGGCGCCTTCATCGAACTCGAGGAAGGCATCGACGGTATGGTTCACGTTTCCGACATGAGCTGGACCCGCAAGGTCAACCACCCGTCCGAAGTCCTCAAGAAGGGCGACGAAGTGGACGCGATCGTGCTCGACGTCGATTCGAACCAGCAGCGCATCAGCCTCGGCATGAAGCAGCTGCAGACGGATCCGTGGTCGGACATCGATTCCTTCTTCCGCATCGGCGACGTCGTGAAGGGCACCATCACCAAGATCACCTCGTTCGGCGCCTTCGTGGAGCTGAAGGACGGCATCGACGGTCTCGTGCACATCTCGCAGATCAGCGAGGAGCGCATCGAGAAGGTGAAGGACGTGCTCAAGCCCGGCCAGGAAGTCACCGCCCGCGTCATCAAGATCGACCGCGACGAACGTCGCCTCGGTCTGTCCATCAAGGCCGCGAACTACTCGACCGAGCAGCTCGCCGCCGAGACCGCCAGCTACGAAGCGCTCAACCGCAGCAGCGCTGGCACGGACATGATGAATCTCGGCGACATCCTCGACGAGGCTTCCAAGAAGGAATAAGCGCTCCGCGCCAATCCAGTTTAGCCATAGCAAAGGCGTCGGGCGAAAGCCCGGCGCCTTTTTGTTTTCGCGGAGCGCGGGGACGACCACAGAGGCACAGAGTTGTCCGCTGCGCCTCTGCGGTCTTGAGGTCGATCAGAGCGCCGCGAGCAGGCGACGCAGTTTCGCGGTCAACGTGTCGATGTCGTCGCGCGTGACGTTGAGATGTGGACGCAGACGCACGCTGTTTCGCCCCGCGCCGAGCAGCAGCAGGTGCTCTTGTTGCAGCGCGCGCTCGACGAGAGCCGATTTCATCGCGGGCGAGGCGAGCGTGAAACCTTGATAAAGGCCCGCGCCGCGGATGTTGCCGAGCTTCGTGGGAAACTCCGCCTTCAACTCCCGCAAGCGCGTGAGCAGGTAGTCGGTTTTCTCCGGCACGGCTTCGATCAGTTTTTCGTCCTGCACGATCTTCAGCTCCTGACAGAAGCGCACCATGTCGGCGAGCGAGCCGCCCCACGTGGAGTCGAGCACGCCTTCGTCTTCCATCGGGTGCAGCATGTAGAGGACGCCGTTGGCCATCTTCTTCGCGGTCGCGATCGCTTGCGGCGGATGCGGAAGATCGAGCAGGTCGGCCATGAAAAACTCACCCGTTTGTCCGCCGGCCGTCTGCACTTCGTCGAAGCCGAGGCTCACATCGTAGTCTTTCGCGAGTTGGCTCAGGCCCTGGAAAAACTCCTTCTCGGCTACGCGGTGTCCGCCGGCGCCTTGGATGGGTTCGACGATGATGCCGACGATTTCGCCGCGGTGTTCGCGGAGACTGCGCTCCACGCGTTGCAAGGCTTCCTTGGTGCGGAAGCGATTCTCCGCCGGATCGTCGTCGGTGTTGATCGCGGGAAAGGGCACCTGGATGTTGCCCGCTGCGAGTCCGTGAAAGTCCTTCGTGATGACCGGATCGTGCGAAAGCTCCGTCACGTTGAGCGCGAAGATCGTGCGACCGTGAAACGCTTGATCGAAGTAGATGAAGCGTCGGTTGCGCCGATGGGAGTGCGGCTTCCGGTCGTGGAGATTGATGAGATACTTCATCATGTTCTCCACCGCCTCGGCGCCGGAGTTAACCGCATAGATCTCGAGGCGTTCGCTGCGCATGCAGCGTGGCGCCACCGCGTGAAGCGCGCGGTAATACTCGACGCACTCCGGCGTGAGGAAATCGACGTTGGCGAGTTTGTTGTTCGCTGCGTAGCCGAGCCGCTTCAGGTAGTCCGCCTCGAACAGGCGAGGGTGGTTGTGCGCGATCCACTTCGACGCGTAGTAGCCCGCCCAATCGATCAGCCGCGGCCCGTCGATGGTCGCGATTTCCATCCCACTGCAATGGGGCAGATCGATGACAAAGGGATACGGATCCGCGATGACGTAGCGCCGCAGTTCACGCAAAAGCGCGGCGCTTTTTTCTCCCGGGAAAGGCACGGACCCAGCGGCCGTGGAGCTCTGGTCATTCATGCGAACTCACTAGTCTGCGCTGATGTGCGGCCAAGGTAAAACGCCGCTCCACGAAGCGGTGTGAGCAATCGTTATGCGGTCGAATCAATCCGCTCCAGCGGCTCATCCGCCGGACCGGAAATCACTTCGCCCGTTGGCTTGAAACGAGAACCGTGACACGGGCAATCCCATGTCTGCTCGGCGTTGTTCCACGAGACGATGCATTGCATGTGCGTGCACACAGCGGAGCAGAGCGTGACCTTGCCGTTTTCGTCGCGATGCGCCGCAACCTTTTTTCCGTCGATCTTCAGGACCTTTCCCTGGCCGCGATCGAGTTCGGCGAGCGAGTCGCCTTCCGCTCCACCGATCCAGTCGCGCAAAAGATAAAACGGATATTCGGCATTCTCTTTGATGAAATCCCACGCGCCGCCGAAGACTTTCTTGCGGTGCGGATCGAAGAGTTCCTGCCATGGGTTCTTGCGATGCAGCACTGCATCCGCGGCCATCATGCCGCCGAGCGTGCCCATCGTCATGCCGTTGCCGGAATACGCGGTGGAAACGAACACGTGCTCGTCGAATTGCCCGATGAACGGAAGCCCGTCGTTGCTTTCGATGAACTGTCCCGACCAGCGGTGATCGATCGTCACCTGTGGCGCGAATGCGTGAAACCGTCGCTCCAGCCGCGCAAAGCTCGCTGCCGTGTCCGTCTCGTGCCCCGTCTTGTGGTCCTCGCCGCCATAGATCGCGTAGTCGTAGCTGCCGCGATGCTCGACGCGCAGGTAGTTATAGGGATCAGCGGTATCCCAGTAAGCCGCTTCCGGGATCGTGCCGAGCGGCAAGCGCGCGCCGATCGCGTAGGTTTGATAAAGCGAGAGCTTCGTCTGGAGCAGATTCGCGCGCAGTCCGCCTCCGAGGCCCGTCACAGGATTGTGCGTCGCCACGATGACATGTCGGCAGCGTATCCGATGTTCCCCTACACGGACCGCGAGCGGCTCTGTCTCGATCTCGGTGGCAGCGCTCTGCTCAAAAATCTCGCAGCCGTCGCCCGGGAGCTGTGCGAGCAGTCCGGCGAGATATTTGAGCGGATGAAACAGCGCCTGGCGTGGAAATCGCAGCCCGGCGGTTTCGAAGCACGGCACGCGCTCGAGTGCTTCCGCCCGAAAACCGAGTTCACGCGCGATTCGGCCTTCGTCCGCGATCGTTTTCACATGTTGGCTGGTTTTTTCTCCGGCTTTGAACGGCACGTGGAGATAGCCCGGCACCCAACGAAAGTCGCACTCGATTCCACCTGTCCGGATGTTCGTATCGATCTGATCGATGGCGGCGATGCCGGCGTGCCAGACAGCGCGAGCGACCTCCGGCCCGAAACTCTGTTGCAGCTCCGCGAGCCCGATATCGTAGACATGCGTCACGTGCGCGGTGGTGTGACTGGTGTCGACGCCGCCGCAGTGTCCGCGATCGATCAACGCGACCGACACGCCTGCACGTTTGAGCAGAGCCGCCGCAGTGATGCCGGTGATGCCCGCGCCGATCACGCAGACATGCACGTTCAGATCAGAGGCCAGTGCTGGGAACTTTGGGAGTGAGGCAGAGGCTTGCCAGTAGGAGGTCGTGTCGGGCGCCATGCTCCGACGGACCCACGGAGGGAAACTCAGTTCTTCCTTGGGAGATGATCTCTCCCCCAAGTTCGAGCCGGAGTTTCCCTGTTACCCCTGACGTTTCAGCATCAACGCGGCTCGATCAGCCTTGGTTACGTCGGCGAGGAACTTCTTCACCTTGGCGTAATCGGCGACGGGGATCAGCTGGGGATGAAGCGTGATTTGGCGGCGCATCGTTACTTTGCCTTCGGTGTTTTCTACCGTGCGAAGATAGCGGCCGTATTCGCTGGAGAATTCCAAGGCGGTTGGGGCTTCCTCCACGCCGAAACCTTCGGGCAAGGCCAACTCGATCGTGTCGTCGAGGGCCACGGCGGGCCACTTTACTGGATATTTGCGCTGGGCCTGAGTGAGCAGCGGTAGGCCCGATCGCTCGAAAACGAGGAGCGGGGCAATCGCTGCTCCACCGGGGAGAAACTGGAGGTAGCCGGCTTTCGCCACGGTCCACTTTACCCCGCACTTATTGCCCGCGGGATCGTCCAAACGCTCCAGTCCGCTCACGTAGGCGGACTTCAAGCTCTCGGCGAAGCGTCCGGAAATGAACTCGCGCAACTTTTCCTCCGTGGAGCGGTTGAAGAGCTGCGCGCGGATGAACGCGCCCGCCTGTGCGAAACCCTCCATCTGCATCGTTCCGACGCACGCTCCGTTGCCTTCCAGCGCGAGCGACGCTTTGCGAACGGTGAGATGTCCAACCTCGGGGAGAATGCGCGGCAGCTCCGTCAGCTCGTGGTTCGATGCGGTCTGGATGAAGACACGAGTGCCCTGCAGGTGAGCCGGCAGATCGCCTGGTTGGGTGAAGAGATCGGTGGGGTCGAAAAACAACACTCGACCGTAACGCGGTGTTTCAACGACGGCTGGCGCCTCGATGTCGTCCGAGACTTTGATCGCCGCGATTGCGTGGTCGAACTGCATGGGCGTCGGCAGATCCGGATGAACCTCATGATCATCGCCCGAGCGCGCGGTGGCGAGATAGCCTTCGAGGCCGACTTCACGCAGCATCGCCAGCATGAGGTTGGCCTTGTCTTTGCAATCGCCATGTCCCTCGGCGAACACTTGGGAGGCTTTATGCGCTTGGTAGCCGTAACCGAGACCTAGATTGTCGTTTTTCTGAAGGTAGCGGAACCGTTGCACATAGCCGCCGATCGCCCGGATTCGGCTGTAGTTGTCAGAGCAATCGGCGGTCAATGAGAGCGCCTTCTCGCGAAGCGCAGCGCTCGTATCGCACTGATCTTGGTTAAGACGATCGATCCATTTTGCCTGTGCATTCCAATCGCCCAGAACAAGCGGGCCGTAGCGTGCAGCGTTGGCCGGTGGATTGATCCGGATAAAGACCAGCGGGCGGTCCGGATCGATGCTGGGCATGTTCGATTCGGCTGCCACATAGGGCTGATCCCGCCATTCCCAAGCGTGTCCGCCTTTGGGCAACTCATGTTCTTGCAGGCGCGACGCGTCACCGCGAATCACCGTTGTGAGGGAGAAGCCGGTCGGCACGCGGAGCTCGAATCGCTCGAGGAGCGTGGGAAGCGAGTGACCAAAACGCCGGAGTTCTTCCGAGACGATCAACCGTTCATCGATCACGGTTTCGACGGCAAAAAACATCCCCAGCGACGGCTTCGCTGCTGCGGCTGATCGTTTTACCGCGATTGTCGCCGAACAACGCGGACGAAAGGTCGAGCGCGTGATCGATCCAGCCGAGCGCATCGCGGTTCGTCACCTCTTTTCCATTGCGCAGGAGCCAAGCACCCGTGGAGCGCACCTTGTCGCGCTTTTGCACGTAGTTGAAACGATAGCCCGCGTAGTCACGACCGCTGGCGGCAAGTATCCGCACGGCAAAACGACGCGTCGTGGTGGCGACGCCATCCGGCTTGAGATCCATGACCGTCTCGTCGTGGAGAACGACCGCACTGGCTGCTCCCACATACGACGGCGTGGGAGCCTTGGCGATGCGCTCAGCCCAATCGGGCGCGGCGTGAAGCGGCAGGACCGCGAGGACAAAAACGCGGGCGCGAGGCGCCAGAGGCGGGAGGTGGGCGTCATGCTTTGGGTTCCTCGGGGGCCGGCTTGGGCTTGATGACCAGACGGTGTGTATTGGAGGTATGGATACGCGACATCAGTCCGCGGATCACGTCGTAGCTGGCTGCGGCGAACTGTGTAATGCCCTGGCCGCCGAGCAGCAGCGAACGTTTATAGGAGATCAGCCGCGCTTTTGCCGAATAGCGCATCTCGTAGTTGGCGGAAATCACGCCGGACGGATCGCGAACCGGCGTCGGCGCGGTGGGCGCGTCGAGCGTGTAGCCTTCCGGCAGAGTGAGCTCGATTTCGTCGGTTCCGGTTTCGGCGAACTCCAGGAAGATCGGGTATTTTCGTGTTTCCGAGGTGAATAGCTGTTTGGCGTTCGCTTCGAAATAGTTCGTCGCGAAGGCGAGGCGGGTGCCGATCACGTCGGCGTAGCCCGGGACGCGCACGTGATAGGAGATGGTCGCCGGACGCGTGGAATCCTGCGTGCCGCGAAACTCGATTTCCGTGAGTTCGGCGGTGGGCAGCCGCTCGGCCACATTCTTCCGGAGCGACTCCTCCATTTCCTCCGTGGAGTCACCCCACCAGTCTTCGCGCATGCGGATGGCGCGATGTCCGGTGAGGCTGATGTTCACGGTTCCTTCCAGGGTGCCATCTTCGTCGAGCGTGAATGTGCCTTTGCGCAACGAGTGCGTCGCTTCTGCCGGAGCAATCTGCGCCGTCGTGAAGATGTTTTGCTTCTCGTCACAGACGAAGATCATCGCGCCTTCGTCGGAGGCTCGTAGATGGCCGGTGGGGGCGAACGGCACGCCGGGCATGTAGATTCGCCAAGCGTCGCCAAACTTCACGGCCACGCCGTAGCGATTGATGAAAACGAAGCCGTTCGGGCGCTGAATGCTCAGCACATCATTGCGACTGGCGCTCAAGGACAGCCGCACCTCGAAACCCGCAGCGCGCGCGAGGCTCGCGAAGAGCTCGTTGATTTCGCGCGAGTATCCGGTTTTTTCGATCGAGTGTTTTTGAGGCCGTCTGCAGGTCCTCCTCGCTGTCGCGCTTCTTCTTCGCATCGGCATACTCGGCATCGCTGAACCAACCGAAGTTATGAATCTCCGACTGCACGTAGCGATGAATCGCATCGAGTTTCTCTCCTCCGGCGACGAGGCCTGCGCGATGATCTCTGCGGCTTTCGCTTTGATCACCTTGTTGGGATTGGTGCGCAGGCGGAAGTTCTCGCCCTCCCATTTTCCGATCTCGCGCCACACGGAGTCGCCTTTGGAGAAGAACCGCAGATAGGGACTGTTGAAAACGATCGCGACCCAGCCGCGAAATTCGCTCTCGGTGGGCATCAACGGTTCAGGCACGAAGGCGGGCAAATCGCGGATCGTGAGCGTGCGTTTTTTTCGGGTTCGATTCCGCCACGCAGTTGAACCACATTACCTGGTAGTCGTTGCGTGCGGATTCTGTGGAAAAGGAAAACTCCCGCGTGGGAATCCAGTTTTCGCAGTGGTATTTT
The DNA here is from genome assembly GCA_024707325.1 of Opitutus sp. Classification (GTDB taxonomy): domain Bacteria; phylum Verrucomicrobiota; class Verrucomicrobiia; order Opitutales; family Opitutaceae; genus Opitutus. The sequence goes on from JANPZY010000004.1 coordinate 50,938, forward strand.
AGAATGCTGCCGAAGCTGTCATCGACGGGGCTCGCCCAGCGATACTCGATCACGTCGCCGGGTTGCAGATCGGGAAACGTGAAGGTCACCCGCACGATCTCCACGCCTTGAGCCTTCGCCAGGGTGTTCCGGTGAAAATCGTTTTTGCCGAGCTCCACCGCGGTGCCGTCGGGCTTCACGACACGTCCCGCGAGTTCGCTCGTTTTGAAATTCCTCGGATGCCTGATTTCGAACAGCGAGGAATTCTGCACACCTTTCTCGGTGTAGATCTTTGCCTGGACGTGACTGGTGACAAAGGTGCCGCCCAGATCACCGGTCATCACATGTCGCGAAAAGAGAATCTCCGCTTCGGCTTCGGGCCACTTTTCGGACTGGGTGGCCTGAAGAATCTCGGGGGAAACCGGTGCCCATTTCGGCGCCCCGAAGAGCGCGGCAGGCCATAGCATCGCGGCCATTACGAGCGACCAGAACGATGCCCGACGGGCACTTCTCGACGCAGTTTCGACGAGTTCGCGGTGCGCCTCAGCGACACGCGCGGGGTGGGGTGTTTTCATGCTGGAGGAGTGGCCCCGAATTCGACCGGGGTCGACGCGCCAACTACTCACAAAAACACCGCGCGTCCGCCAGCGTTTACCATACGAGGCGGAGTTTTTTACCGAATCTGATGAGCGTCATCGACGATGCTTCGCCCGGTAGTCGCCGACGAAGATCGACACGACGAGCCAGAAACCTCCGCCGGCCGCCGCAAGGAAACACAGGATCGCAAGTCCGGGGTAGCCGAACAGTGTGAACCGAGTCGGAATGCGCATCAGCAACGACGCGCCGATGATCAACGCCGCCAGCACAAGACCGGCGGTGATGCGGTTGGCGATCTTCTGCATGCCATCGAGCACGGTTTTCGCGTCGGTCGAACGCACGCGCACTTCGAGTTGCGAGTTGCTCACGAGGTCGAGCAGCTGGCTCAATCGCGAGGGGAGCGCCCCGAGAAACCCGCGCAGTTCGAGCGCCGAGCTGAACAGGTTCGCCTGAGAAAAATCCTTCTTCAGGCGCTGCGCCATCAGCGTCGTCACATTATTCCGGATACACTCGGTGGGCGCGAACTCGGGATAAAGAATGCGTCCGATCTCGTCGAGTTGGAGCAGCGTCTTGCCGAGCAGCGTGAGTTCGCTGGGGACGAACAATCCATTGTCGCGTGCATCCTGACTCACATCGAGGAGCGACTGACCGACGCTCATCTCCGTGAGACCTTGATCGCGACGCGAGGCCACGAGATGGCCGACGCGCCGACGAAACTCCGCCGGGTTGAAACCTTCCAAACGCTCGCTGATCTGGATCACGAGATCGGCTGCGTCCTCGCCTTTGCCTTCGCTCAACAGCAGCAGAAGTTTCAGCAGATTGTCCTGCATGCCGGGCGCGATGTGGCCGACCATGCCGAGATCGAGCAGCGCGAGATGCCCATCGTCGGTGATGAACACGTTTCCCGGATGTGGATCCGCGTGAAACAGGCCGTCGACCAGCACTTGCTTCAGATACGCGCGAAACAACTCATCGACCAGTGCGCCCGCATCGAGATCGAGCCGTGCGAGCGGCGGCAGCGCGGTGACTTTGCGGCCGGTCACGAAGTCCATCGTGAGCACCGAGCGCGTGCAGTAATCGAGCACCGGCGCGGGCACCTGGATATTGGGAAACTCCTTCAGACTCTCGCGCACGGCGATGAGGTTCTGCGCCTCGCGTTCGTAGTTGAGTTCCTGCTGCAACGTTTGGCGAAACTCCTCGAGCACGGTCGCGAAACGATAGCGGCGTCCCATCTCGGTGTGCTCGTCGAGAAACGCCGCGATCTGCGCAAGCACTTCGAAATCCTCCGCGATCTGCCGGCGGATTTCCGGGCGCTGCACTTTCACGACGACGCGTCGTCCGTCGCGCAGCGCGGCCTCGTGCACCTGGCCGAGTGACGCGGCGGCCATCGGTTGTTCTTCAAAATGGGAAAACGCCTTGGACAACCGCACGCCGAGTTCGCCCATCACGATCTGCTCGACCTCTTCGAACGGAAACGGCTTCACGCTATCCTGCAGCCGCGCGAGCGCTTTCAAATAGCGCGGCGGCAGTAGATCCGGTCGGCCCGCGAGCACCTGGCCGAGTTTCACAAACGTCGGCCCCATCGCTTCGAGGTCGTCGGCGAGTTGCTCCGGCTCCGCGGGGTCGTGCACGGCGTCGTCCGACATCTCCTCGAGTCCGAATGCCTGCGCCGCCGACATTTTCTGCACGACGTCGGAGCGACCGTATTTCCAGAACAATCGGCCGATCTCTCGATAACGCTTGAGGTGGATGGAGGAGAGTTTCATCGAGGGGAAAACTCTCCGACAGGCGGGCGTCGACGCGGTTCTTGCTCGATCTTCCGATGACCGGCCGTGCAATCGCGAACGCGCCACGATTTTGGCGGTCCGCGTTTTCCCGATTACTCTCTCCGATGTTCAAATCCGCCAAAGACGCGATGGCCGCACGCGCAGCCCAATCGTATATCAACGACCTGATCTCCCGCTACGGCGTGGTGCGCGAGTTGCGCCTCGATTCGGAGCGGAAATCGATCTCGGTATCCTGCGAACTCGTGGGCGAGACATCGCCGATCGCGATCGAGATCAGCACGTATGAACTGCGGCAGCGCGATGGGAAAACGTATTTCAGCGTGGTGGCGTGTCGCAGTTCGCGACCGTGGTTGGAAAACGTGCTCAACGATCACGTGCGCGGTCGTGAGTTTCCCGTGCCACCGTGGGCCGCGATGGCGTTGTGATGACTCGGGACCGAGTGCGTCCCGAGTCGTGCCAAAGTCCGGACACGGTCGGGACAAGGTGCGCACAGGGTCGGGCCAAGGTCCGCACCAAGTCGGGACTCGGTGCGGCTTGAGTCGAGCCAGAGAGCGGACCGACTCGGGATGAGGTGCGGACACAAATCAGTGCGTCGTTGAGTTCGAGCTTCCCTGAAGTCGCGGATTGCCTTTGGTGGAGTTCACCCCCGTTTCCCCCACATGGCTTTCGTTACCCCCAACACGGCCCAGGAATTTTATGATGCAGTGATCATCGGTTCGGGCGCAGGGGGAGGACAAACCGCCTACACATTGTGCATGGAAGGCGCGAAGGTGCTGATCCTCGAGGCCGGCCGAAACTACGATCCGGTGAAGGAGACGCCGATGTTTCAGACGAATCGCGAGGCGCCACTGCGCGGTTCGGGCACGTTGGACAAACCGTTTGGTTTTCACGATGCGACGGTCGACGGCGGTTGGACCGTGCCGAACGAGCCCTACGTCAACGCGTCGGACGAGCCGCATAAGCAGTTCATGTGGTGGCGGGCGCGCATGCTCGGCGGCCGCACGAATCACTGGGCGCGCATTTCGCTGCGCAATGGACCTTACGATTTCAAACCCTACAGCCGCGACGGCCTCGGTTTCGACTGGCCGATGAGCTACGAGGATCTCGCGCCGTATTACGACAAGGTCGAGATGTTGATCGGCGTGCACGGCTCGAACGAGGGGATGGAAAACACGCCGGACTCGCCGCCGGGTGTGTTGCAGCCGCCGCCAAAACCGCGCCTGGGCGAGATGTTGCTGCGCGATCGCGCGAAGCGGCTCGGCGTGCCCGTGATCCCGGCGCATCGCGCGGTGCTCACGCAGAAGATGGATCACGAGAACATCCCGCGAAAGCTGCACCCGGGCAATGCAAAGGCGCAGCGGATCCTATCGGCGGACATGCAGGCGCGCGCGGCGTGTTTCTGGGCGACGCCGTGCGGACGCGGTTGTTCGATCCGAGCTAATTATCAATCGACGACCGTGCATTTGCCGCCGGCGCTCGAGACGGGAAACCTCGACATCCTCACGGACGCGATGGCGCGCGAGATCACGGTGGACGATGCGGGCAAGGCGACCGGCGTGACGTTTATCGACAAGAGAACCGGACGCGAAGGTCACGTGCGCGGACGCATCGTGGTCGTCGCGGCGAGCGCGTGCGAGTCGGTGCGTCTGTTGCTCAATTCGAAATCGAAGCTCTTTCCGCAGGGACTCGCGAATTCGAGCGGCCTCGTCGGCAAATACATCATGGACACCGTCGGCACCGGACTCGGCGGACAGATCCCGTTGTTGGAAAATCTGCCGCCGATGAACGAGGACGGCGCGGGTGGCATGCACCTGTATTCGCCGTGGTGGCTCTATCAGGAGCAGCTCGCGGGCAAATTGGATTTCGCGCGCGGCTATCACATCGAACTCGGTTCGGGCCGAGAGATGCCCAACGCGCTTTCGTTTGCCGGACTCGAGCAGTTCACGCGCGGCAGCTACGGGCGCGCGTTCAAGGAGGACTGCCGACGCTACTATGGTTCGTTCGTGTGGCTGTCGGGTCGCGGCGAGATGATCCCCAACGAAAAGTCGTTCTGCGAACTCGATCCCGCCGTAAAGGACATGTGGGGCATCCCCGTGCTGCGTTTCCACTGGGAGTGGTCGGAGCACGAGACCCGGCAGGTGGCGCACATGCGCGAGACGTTTGCCGCGATCATTCGGGAAATGGGCGGAAATGTGCGACCCAGCCGTTTCGACAATCTTGCGGACAACATCGCGCGCGGCGGCGAGATCATTCACGAGGTCGGTGGCGCGATCATGGGCACGGACCGGCGCAAGTCCGTGACAAACCAGTGGGGGCAGACGTGGGACGTGAAAAATGTTTTCCTGACGGACGGCGCGCCGTTCCCTCCAACGCGGACAAGAATCCAACCGAGACCATCATGGCCCTCGCGTGGCGCTCGGCCGATTACATGCTCGAGGAAATGCGGAAAGGAAATCTCTGACATGAAAGAAGACACCCTGCACTGCATCGATCGGCGGACCGCCATCAAGTGGATGTTCACCGCCGCCGCAGCCATGGCGGCATCTCCGCACATGGGCTGGGGGAGCGTGCCGGTGATCGCGCCCGTTTTCACGACCGGCTACGGCACCGATCCGGAGCTCAACAAGAGCTACAATCCGGGAGATTTCTGGCCACTGACGATGAACGAGGGCCAGCGGCGGATCGCCGCGGCGTTGTGCGACGTGATCATCCCCGCCGATGCGACCTCGCCGAGCGCATCGAGCGTGGGCGTGCACGATTTCGTCGACGAGTGGGTGAGCGCGCCGTATCCGCCCAACGTCGCGGACCGTCCGGTGATCCTCGAGGGTTTGAACTGGATCGAAGCGGAATCTCAGCGGCGTTTCGGTATCCCGTTTGTGAATACCATCGCGCGCCAAAAACGGGCGATCTGCGACGACATCTGCTACCAGCCCGAAGTGAAAGAGGAATTCAAGGAGGCTGCGCGGTTCTTCGCGAAGTTCCGCGACCTCACCGCCGGCGGCTATTTCACCACGCCGGAAGGCATGAAGGCGGTGGGCTACATCGGCAACGTGCCGCTCGCCTCGTTCGACGGTCCTCCCGCCGATCTGATCAAAAAACTCGGTTTGGCGTGAGTGCCCGGGCCGTCCGCTGGGTTATTGACAAAGCCCGGCGGCGCCTGATTTTCTGACCCTTTCCCGATGAATATCCTCCTTTCCATCCTGACGTGGGGCGTGCTCGTTCCGTTGTCGGTGTTCCTGATCCTCATGGTGCTGATGCAGAAGGCCAAGTCCGATGGCGGCATGGGCGCGGCGCTCGGCGGTGGCATGGCGGAGTCGGCGTTTGGCGCCGATACGAACAACGTCCTCGTGAAAGCCACGCAGACGGCGGCGATCGCGTTTTTCGTCATCACTTTCGCGCTTTACCTCGGCCACATTTATCAGCGCGCGCACGGCGCCGGCGCGGGCGATTCGCTGCCCACGATTTCGGCTCCCGCGGCCGCTCCGAGCTCTGCTCCCGCCAGCAATCCCGCCCCGACGAATCCCTGATCTCGTTCGAGATGGGCCGCCGGTTTTGCAACATGCCCGCCTTCAATCGGCGGGCTTTTTTTGTCGCGATCGCGCTCGCGACGGCTCTGCCACTGTCGGCGAAAACGCCGCCGACCACCACGTCGCCGAAGCTTAACCAGATCGGTGCGGCCGATCCCGCGGACGCGCAGGCGGCTCTCGCTCAGATGCGACGGCTGGGGATTTCGGGCAGCTATTTTCTCGCGTTCGATCTGCGCCTCCGGCCGCGTCGCGGCGATGAAACCGTGCTGAGTGGTCAGATGTGGGGCACGCGCAATGCGGAAGGCCCGATCACGCGCGTGGCGTTGCAAGGCGACGCAGAGTCGCGGCTTTTGATTCAAAACGGCGTGCGCTCCGGCGCGTGGACGTGGCGGCCGGGCCGCGGCGTCGAATCGGTGCCGGTGGAGCGTTTGTTCGAGCCGATCGCGAGCGGGACCGATCTCACGGCGTTCGACCTGCAGATGCCGTATTTGTATTGGGACGATTTCAGCTACCAAGGCATCACGCGCTTTCGTGGACGCCCCGCGCACGTGATCGTGCTGCGGCCTCCGGCGGAGTTTGCGAAACGTTATCCTGCACTCGGCGGTGTGCGGCTACATCTCGACACCCAGTTCAACGCGGCGGTGCAAACCGAGCTGCTTTCGCCAGGCGGCTCGGTGACGAAAACCATCACCGTAACCGACCTGAAGAAAGTCGACGACCAGTGGATCGTGAAAACGATCGACGTGCGCAACGAAACCACGCGCGACAAGACGCGCCTGGAAATCACGGCCGCCGCGCTCCAACTCGATCTTTCGCCGCGCGCATTCGAGCCGAGCGAACTCAGTGAACCGCTGCGTCCGCCCGCAGCCGCCAGTTTGTTCAACGTCCAATGAGCGCCCGCCGTTATCGCGCCGTAGTTTTTGATCTCGATGGCACGCTGGTCGACAGCATGCCGATGGTGCTGCGCGGCTATGCGCACGCGCTCGCGCCCTATCTCGGGCCGCTCACGCACGAGGAGATTCTCCCGCGTCTCGGCGGCCCTCCGCAGCGTTTCTTCGAGGAGACGATTTCCGATCCGAGCCACTCCGCCGCGGCGCTCGCGCGCCTCGTGGATTATTTCCACGAACACTGGGATTTGATCCAGCCGTTCCCCGGCGCGGCCGATCTGCTCGAGCATTTACAGAAATCGGGCGTGAAGGTGGGCATCTGGACCGGTCGCGATCGTGTATCCACGGAGCAAATACTTCGTCACCACGGCCTGGCCGGTTTCGTGGCCGAGATGGTGTGCGGCGACGATCTGCCGAGTCATAAACCTGATCCCGAGGGGTTGCGGACCGTTTTGGCCCGTCTCGGCGTGCCTGCGGCGGACGCGCTGTTCGCGGGCGATTCGGATGTGGATTTGCTAGGCGGAGTCGATGCCGGTGTGCAAACTATTATCATAAGGCATGATCGGTCGGTTCCGGCCGAAATCGAGCGCCTTGCTATCCAAGCTTTGGATACACCGTCTGAGGCGTATCAGTGGATCAAGGACAGCTTGAGCTCAGTGGCGTAAACCACGGGCGGTGCGAAAATTTAGCGTTGCCGCCCCGCGGGGAGAGTGTGTTGTGAAAGCAGTCCGCGTTCAGCAACTGTCCACTTCTCCCATGGCTACCAGCAACTCGAAAAAATCGTCCGCTCCGCTTACGTTTGATCTGCCGGTCTCGCTCATCTCCCGCATCGAAGCCACGCGCAAAGGCCATGGCCTTGATTCGGCGAGCGAAGTGGTTCGGTTGGCGATGGACAACTTCAACTTCGATCGCTGCGCGCCCGACACCGAGCCGCACCGCCAGATTTCGGTGCGCATTCCTGTCGAGCAGCGCACCATGCTGAAAAAGCTCGCGAAGAAAAAGGACACGAGCGTCGGCGAACTCCTCCGTCTTGCGCTCGAGGCGCTGCCGGTGAAGGCGAAGGGTAAAGCCAAGGGCCGCAAGTAAGCGCCGCATTACGCGACTCGATTTTAGAAACGCCCCGGGGCTTGCAAGAGCCCGGGGCGTTTCTTTTTCTGCCCACCTCTACACCCACCCAACATGTCCTCCACGCTGCCGCCCCTGTCTGTCTGGGCCCGTAATGTTTCCCCGTCGCCGACGCTCGCCATCGACGCGAAAGCCAAAGCGCTCCAAGCCGCCGGCGAGGATGTCTGCGGCTTTGCCGCCGGAGAGCCGGACTTCGACACGCCCGAGCACATCAAGGAAGCGGCCATCGCCGCGCTGAAGGCTGGCAAAACCAAATATGCGCCCACGCCCGGCATCCCCGAGCTGCGCAAGGCCATCGTCGAGCGCTACGCGGCCGAGTATAATTTCACCATCACGCCGGAGCAGGTGATCGTTTCTCCCGGCGGAAAATTCAACTGCTACCTCGGCGTGCTCGCCACGTGTTCGCCGGGCGACGAAGTGATCGTGCCCGCGCCGTATTGGGTGAGTTACCCCGAGATGGTGAAACTCGCCGGCGCCGTGCCGAAGTTCGTGCTCGCCGACGACAAGACCGGCTTCCGTCTCACGCCCGCGATGCTCGAGGCCGCGATCACGCCGAAGACGCGCCTGCTCATTCTCAATTCGCCATCGAATCCCACCGGCGCCGTTTACACGCGCGAAGAACTTGAGGCGATCGTCGCCGTCGCGATGAAACACAATCTCTACATCCTCTCCGACGAGATGTATGAGCACCTTGTTTACGACGGCGTGAAACCGACCTGCGTCGCCACGCTCAGCGAAGAAGCGAAGGCGCGCACCATCACCGTCGCCGGTTTCTCGAAGACTTACGCGATGACCGGCTGGCGCATCGGCACCACCGTCGCGCCGCTTCCGATCGCGAAAGCGATCGCCGAACTTCAGAGCCAGATGTCGTCCAACGTGACGACGTTCGGCCAATACGGCGCGCTCGCCGCGTTGACGGAAAAGGAAAAGACCGCCGCCGCGCTGAAGGAGATGATGACGGCCTTCGATCGCCGTCGCCGCTTCCTGCACGCCGAGCTGAACAAGATTCCCGGCATCACCTGCCTGCTCGCGGAAGGCGCGTTTTATCTTTTCCCGAACATCTCGAGTTTCGGTCTGAAAGACACCGAGTTCTGCACGCGACTCCTCGAACAGGAAAAAGTCGCGGCCGTGCCCGGCAGCTCGTTCGGCGCCGAAGGTTACCTGCGCCTCAGCTACGCGACGAGCGACGAAGTTCTCCGCAAGGGCGTGGAACGACTCGCGCGCTTCTGCGCCACGCTTCGTGCCTGAGTGCGCACCGACTCGTGCCACAGTGCGGCGCGAGTCGGGACAAAGTGCGGACCGGCTCGGGACCGATTGCGGACCGAGTCGAGCCAAGGTGCGGACACGGTCGCGGTAAGGTGCGTCCCGAGTCGCGACAAGGTGCCGCAACGAAAAGAGCCTGCCGACAACGGCAGGCTCTTTCTGTTGAAGAGTCAGCGGCGGATCACTTCGTCCAGGTGTCTTTCAGCGTGATCGTGCGGTTGAGCACGAGACCATCGGGACGCGAATCTTTCGAATCGGGCGTGAAGTAGCCGAGGCGCTCGAACTGCACGACTTCGCCCGGTTTCAGATCGGCGAGGGCGGGCTCGAGTCGGGCCTGCACGATTTCGAGGGAGCGTGGGTTCACGTGTTTCAGGAAATCGCCGTCGGCATCGGGCTCGGCCGCGGTGAAGAGGCGGTCGTAAAGACGAACTTCGGCGGTCACGCTGCGCGAAGCGCTGACCCAGTGAATGGTGCCTTTGACTTTGCGGTCGGCGTTGGGCTGACCCGAGCGCGTGGTGAGATCGGCGGTGCAGCGAAGCTCCGTCACGGCGCCGGAGGCATCCTTGATCACTTCCTCGCACTTGATGATGCAGGCGTATTTGAGGCGCACTTCGCCGCCGGGTTTGAGACGGAAATATTTCGGCGGCGGGATTTCAGCGAAATCGTCGCTTTCGATGAATACTTCGCGCGTGAGAGCGACTTTGCGCGTCGTCGGATTTTCGTCCTGCGGATTGTTCGTCGCGTCGCACTCGATGACTTCGTCGGGCGCGAGATTGGTGAGGACGAGTTTGATCGGGCGCAGCACGGCGAGCCGGCGCTGCGCGAGCGAATTGAGTTCGTCGCGGATCGCGTGCTCGAAAACGGCGATGTCGGTGACGCTGTCGTATTTGGTCACGCCGACGCCGATCACGAAGCGGCGCAGCGCGCTCGCAGGAATACCGCGCCGGCGAAGACCGGAGAGCGTGGGCATGCGCGGATCGTCCCAGCCGGCGACGATCTTTTCGTTCACGAGGTGCAGCAGCTTGCGCTTGCTCACGATCATGTAGCTCGGGATGAGCTTCGCGAATTCGTATTGGTGCGGCAGTGCGCGCGGGAGTTCGAGCGACTCGAGAATCCAGTCGTAGAGCGCGCGATGGTCGACGAACTCGAGCGTGCAGATCGAGTGGGTGACGCCTTCGAGATAATCGCTGAGGCAGTGCGCGAAATCGTAGAGCGGATAAATGCACCATTTGTCGCCGGCGTGGTGATGCGGCACGTGGCGGATGCGGTAGAGGAGCGGGTCGCGCAGCCAAACGTTGGGCGACGACATGTCGATCTTCGCCCGGAGCGTGCGCGCACCGTCGGGAAACTCGCCCGCGCGCATGCGCTGGAAGAGATCGAGATTTTCCTCGATGGAACGGTTGCGATAGGGCGACTCGCGGCCGGGTTTGTCGGGCGCGCCGCGATACTCGTCGGTTTCCTTGGGCGTGAGATCGCAGACGTAGGCCTTGCCCTTTTTGATCAACTGCAACGCGTAGTCGTAGAGTTGATCCAGATAGTCGGACGCGAAAAACGGTTCAGTGTTGGAGCCATCGGGCGAGACCGGCGCGATGTGGAAGTCGGGCGCACCGTTGCTCGTGATCGCGGTAGGCGTGGCGCCCTTGGGCTTGAAAGCGAGGCAGTGATCGGCCCAGCCGGCGATGAGCCAGCGGACGTCTTCGGTGATGGACTCGACATACTCGACCTCCTCCTTGGTCGGGTTGGTGTCGTCCATGCGGAGGTTGCACTGGCCGGCGTTTTCGCGGGCGATGCCGAAATTCAGGCAGATCGATTTCGCGTGGCCGATGTGCAGGTAGCCGTTGGGCTCGGGCGGAAAACGCGTGACGATTTTGGCGTAGCGGTTTTCGGCGACGTGCTGCGCCACGATGTCGCGAATGAAATCGCTGGGCGCGGGCGCGGCGGGAGGAGTGGTCTCGACGGACATGACCGGTCACATTGCGCGAGGGGCGCGAGTGACGCAACGCGGTTTTGGAATCCGAGGCGACGAAGCGTCGCTGGCGTTAGCGACGGCGGGTGCGCTTGAAGGGAGGCGTCGAGACCGGCGTGCTGCCCCCGGAAAGCTCTTTCAACAAGCTCGTGAGATAGGGGATCAGTTGCTTCTTGCGACTGACGATGCCCGGCATGTCGAAGATCTCGTCCTGCTCGACGTGCGGATAGGAGATGCGGCCGATGAACGCCGCGTCGCCTTTCACGAGGAGGAGGGAGTTTTGCGTGTTGATGTCGGTCACCAGGAGCGCGGCGAAGAGGAGTTGCTCGGACTCGCGCAACTCCTCCAGTGCGGAGGCAATCGCCTTCGAATGGCGCCAGAAGTTGCCGAAGCCGAGTTCCTCGACCTGGGAAACGGAGAAGCGGGCGTTTTCCTCTTCGTAGATCTTGTAGTCGGAGCGGACGATCTTGTCGGGCGAGTTGGCGAGGATGACCGAGCCGGAATTGAAAATTTCCTCGGCGAGTTGCTTCGACTGAACACCGGCAATCTCGGCGAGCCAGGCGAGCAGGATCGCGTCCTTGCGCGTGGTGGTCGGGCCGTTGAGGTGCAGGGTGTCGGAGATCAATCCGCCCATCAAAATGCCGGCGATTTGCGGGGAAGGCTGCAGGCCCTCGCGGCGGAAAAGATCGGCGACGATCGTGCAGGTGGAGCCCACGGGCTCGTTGAGAAACAGAATCGGTTGCGCGGTGTTGATCGCGCCGAGGCGGTGGTGGTCAATGATCTCGGTGATCGTGACTTCATCGGCGCCGGGAACCGCCTGGCTGATCTCGTTGTGGTCGACGAGCACGAGGCGGGTTTTCGGCTGCTTGAGAATGTCGGTCTTCGTGATGATGCCCTGCAGCGTGCCGTCGTCAGCGGTGACGAGCATCGAGTGCGGCGAGTTGGCGGAAAAACGGCGACGCATCTCGGAGATTCGCGTGTCGGCGCTGACGGTCACGTAGTTCGTGTCGATCACACGCTCGATCGTCGAAGCGGTGCGAACGATCAACGACGTGGTCGCCGAATCGTAGGGGCTCACGATGAGGCTGGTGCCGTTGGCCTTCGCGAGGGAAAGAATCTCGTCGTCGATCTCGTAGTTGCCCGTGACGACGACCGCGCGCACGCCGATCTCGATGGCGCGTTTTTGGACGTCGCGTCGATCGCCCACGATGATGAGCGACTGGCCGGCGGGAATGTTGTCGCGGATGGAAATGCTCCAGAACGAGCGGATATCCATCGTGCCGAGACGCACGAAAAGTTCCTCCACGCGGCTCTCGCCGACGACGTGCAAGGCGCGACCCCGCAGCGTGCGCGTGATATGCGCGAGCGATGTGCGAACGATGCGGAGTTGTTTCGGTTCGCTGAGTCGGGGGATGAACACCGAGCCGAGCGCGGTGAGCGAAACAGTGCCGAGAATGTTGCGCCGCGTGGACGTGACGGGCAGCACGCGGACATCGTGCTGGTCGAAAATCTCGAGCGCTTCGGAGCAGGTGGAGTTCTCGGTGAGCGAGAGAACGTTCGACTCCATGAAGTCGCGCACGCGCGGACTCACGTCGCTGAGATAAAGCGGCAGCGGCTGCTGGAAGCGCGCGAGAATGGTGTCGATGCGGGCGTTGGAGTTGCCGCAGCGAGCGGCGACGTAGCCCTGTTCGCCTCGGGCGCTCTTGAAGGCAGCGTAGCCAATTGCGGAGCAGATCGCGTCGGAATCGGGGTTGCGATGCCCGATCACGTAAGTGGTCTGTTGGGAGTGCGCTGTGGAAGCAGGCGTCATGTGGCGTGGGTGGACAGCCTACGCCGGCACTCGTGCGGGGCAAAGTGTAAATAACAGACGGCCCGCCCAAACCGGGGCGGCGTCAATTCGTCGGCGGCGTAACGGAAGCCGTTCCTGCCTGCGTGCCGACACCCGCGTATACGCTGCTTGAATACACCCGCGGGTTGCGATTCGTCGCGGCGTCGGCGCCGCGGTAGGGGAGCGCCTGAAGAATGTTGGAGGTTTTTCGGCCGTTCGAAGCGGTGAGCTGATTGTCGCCCTGAAGATCTTTATAGTAGACGACATTGCCGCCGAGGAAGGCGATGAAGCCGCCGTCGTCCTTGTAGGCGCCTTTTTCGATGGACCAGAGGCCGTTGGTGCCGAGGCCGCGGGTGAACGCGATCGGCGACGTGGCCGGATCGGACATGCGCAAGCCGCCGACGACTTCGATGGAGAGATCGGAGGCGGCGAAGTCGGAGTTCAAAGTCGGATTTCCGGTGGAGGACGGATCCAGGATCGCGGCCGGGATCGACTGGGGAAAATAGGGATCGGTCTTCGAGTAATACATCGCCGGATCCGTGATGCCGCCGCTCTTCGCGAGCGCAGCCGCCCAGAGATAATCGGTCGTGGAAAGCGTGTTGCCCGTGGGCCGGAACGTCGACGGGCTGATGTTCACGCCGGGGAGGCGATCGTTGTTATCCGCCGCGTAGATCATCGCCGCTTTGGCGATCTCGCGAAGGTTGTTGGAGTCCACGGCACGCTGCGCTTTTTCGCGCACGGCTCCGATCGTGGGGATGAAGATCGCCGCCAGAATTCCGATGATGGCGATGACGGTGAGCAGTTCGATCAACGTGAAGCCCGCTTGAGCGGTGCGACGGCTGGAGGTTCGCATGGCGCCGGAGAGTGGAGCGAGAGTCGTGCCGGGTCTGAGCAACGACAAGCAGAAACTCCCCGTGGGACTGGACATCCGTTTGAGCCGCTTTCTACAGTTTCCTCGATGAAGATCTTTCTCGACGGGAAGTTCGTGGACGAGGCGGAGGCTAAGATTTCAGTGTTCGATCACGGGCTTCTTTACGGTGACGGGGTATTCGAGGGCATTCGGCTCTATGGTGGAAATATCTTCCGGCTCGAGGAACACCTGGAGCGGCTCGAGCTGTCTGCAAAGGCGATCATGCTGGATCTGCCGATGACGCGTGCGCAGCTCGCGGAAGCGACATGCGAGACGTGCCGCCGAAACGGCCTCACCGATGGTTATATCCGTCTCGTGGTCACGCGCGGTATCGGCGACTTGGGGCTGGCGCCGTGGCTCTGCGTGAATCCGTCGGTCATCATCATCGCGAGCAAGATCGCCCTGTATCCGCCCGAGCATTACGAGAACGGCCTCGCGATCGTCACCGTGCCCACGCGCCGCATCAATCCAGCGGCGTTTCCCTCGACGGTGAAGTCGCTCAATTACCTCAATAACATCCTCGGCAAGATCGAGGCCCATCAGTTCGGCGCGCTCGAGGCGATCATGCTCAACGATCAGGGTTACATCGCCGAGTGCACTGCCGATAACATCTTCATCATCCACCGTGGCGAGATTCTCACGCCCGCCGCCTCGCAGGGCGCGCTCAAGGGCATCACGCGTGACACCATTCTCAATCTCGCTGCGGAACTCGGCGTTCCTGCGCGCGAGGCGAATCTCACTCGCTACGACGCGTGGTGTGCGGACGAGTGTTTTCTCACCGGGACGGGCGCAGAGGTGGTGCCGGTCGTGAAGCTCGATGGACGCCAGATCGGCACCGGCAAGCCCGGACCGATCACGTTGCGTGTCCTGGAAGCGTTCCGGAAACGAGTGCGCGTGGAGGGCACGCGCATTTGAAATTGCTGCCACGAGTGTGCGACAAGCCTGCGCAGTTTCCTGCGGACAGGTGTGCAGTCGCGTCACTTTTGTTCTCCGCGTGTCCCGGCACTTGCCAGCGGGGGAGACCGTGGCATGTTTGATGCAACCCAGATTTGTCTCTCGAACAATGGCCAACCCGCTCAAATGCGACCTGTGCTCCAAGCCCGCTACCGTGCACCTCACTCAGATTGTGAACAACAAGGTGCACAAGGTGGACCTATGCGAGGAGTGCGCCCAAGCCAAGGGCGTGACCGACCCGAGCGGTTTCTCCCTCGCTGACCTTTTGCTCAAGGCTTCGCTTAACCCCGAGCCGTCCGCTGCAGGCATGCGGTGCGAGAGCTGCGGGTTTACGCAAACCGACTTCAAGAAGCACGGGCGCTTTGGTTGCCCGGTCTGCTACGAAACATTTTCTGCGCTCGTCGAGCCCATGCTCGACAGCATGCACAAGGGCACTGTCCATACGGGCAAGGTTCCGCAACGCGCCCTCACGCGCAAAACCCTCCACGAACGTCTTTCCAAGCTCGAGCTCGACCTCAACGCGGCCATCAAGGCCGAACGTTACGAGGACGCGGCTCGCTGCCGTGATGAAATCAACCAAGTCAAGCAAAGCATCGCCCAAGCGCCCGCGCGGTAAGCCTATGACGATCGAGTCGCTGATCGATACGCCTTCGGAGCTGACGGATTCCGCCAGCAGCAAGACGGCCATCGTGTTGATGACCCGTATTCGTCTCGCGCGAAATCTCGCGGGCACGCCGTTCCCCGGCTGGGCCAAGCCTGCGCAGCGCTCCGAGATCTTCGATCTTTGCCGCGGCGCGGTGGCTTCGACCACGCCGATGAAGAAGAGCTTGGCGATCGGCGTGCAGGAACTTTCAGAGCTCGAGAAACAGATCCTCGTCGAGCGCCACTTGATCAGCCGCGAACTCAGCGGTTCGAAGGCGGGTTCCGGTTTCGTCATCAACAAGGACCAGACGTTTTCGGTGATGATCAATGAGGAGGATCACCTGCGCATTCAGGTGCTCCGCTGCGGTTTCCAGCTCAAGAAGGCTTGGAACTCCATCAACGATCTCGATACCGCGCTCGAGGAGCAGCTCGACTACGCCTATTCGCCGAAGCTCGGCTATCTCACCGCGTGCCCGACCAACCTCGGCACTGCGATGCGCGCGTCGGCGATGATGCATCTCCCGGCCTTGGTCATCGCGAACCAGATGGAAAAGGTTGTTCGTGCCGTGAACCAGCTCGGCATGGTCGTGCGCGGTCTCTTCGGCGAAGGCTCCGACGCCAGCGGCAGCATTTTCCAGATTTCCAATCAGACGACTCTCGGCGAAACCGAGGACGAAATCATCAAGCGCCTCGGCAGCGTGCTTAGCTCCATTATCGAGCACGAACTCAATGCTCGCCAGAAGCTGCTCGAAGCCGACGCCGGCAAGCTCTTCGACAAGATCGGCCGCGCGTATGGCATCCTGCAGAACAGCCATGTGCTGAGCTCCAGCGAAGCGATGAATCTCCTCTCGCTCGTCCGTTTGGGCGTCGATCTCAGCATTTTCCCCGACGAGACTCGTTCCATCGTGGACCGCCTCCTCATCGAGGCCCAGCCCGGCCACTTGCAACACGCCCAAAAAAGGCGAGTTCGAGCCTGGTCAGCGCGATTTGCTTCGCGCCGCGCGACTCCGCGCAGAGTTTGCGAATTTCACGCGCCCCAACTTCAGTTCCACCGGCGAAGGGGCGAATTAAGCCTTTAACAACATACCCATGTCCCAAGAACCCATGAACAATTTCACGCCCAGGGCGCAGCAGGTGCTCGCACTGGCGCGCAAGGAGGCCGACCGCTTTCACCACAATTACGTGGGGACCGAGCACATCCTGCTCGGCCTGATCAAACTCGGCCAGGGTGTCGCGGTCAGCGTGCTCCAAAAGATGGGCCTCGATCTCGAGACCGTTCGCTCCGCCGTCGAAAAACAAGTCGGCACCGGTCAGGAAACCAAGACCCAGGGCAGCATCCCTTACACGCCTCGCGTGAAGAAGGTCCTCGCTCTCGCGGGCAAGGAAGCCAAGACGCTCAATCACTCCTACGTCGGCACCGAGCACATTCTGCTCGGCCTTCTCCGCGAAGGTGAGGGCGTTGCCGCCCGCGTGCTCAAGTCGCTCGACATCGACATCGAGCGCACGCGCAACGAAATCCTCCGCGAACTCGATCCGCAGTTCTCCAGCTCGCAGAGCGGTGACGCTCCGGGTGAGGAAGCCACCGCTGGCGCTCCCCAGCGCAGCGCGGCTTCCGAGGACAAGAAAGAGGTCAAGACGCCCGCGCTCAAAGCGTTTGGCCGTGACCTCACCGAACTCGCGCGCAAGGGCGAGATGGATCCTGTCGTCGGTCGCAAAAACGAAATCCGCCGCGTCATCCAGATCCTCTGCCGCCGCACAAAGAACAATCCCGTGCTCATCGGCGAAGCCGGTGTCGGCAAGACCGCCATCGTCGAAGGCCTCGCGCAGGAAATCGCCGCCGGCAACGTCCCCGAGATTCTCCTCGAGAAGCGCGTGATCACGCTAGACCTCGCGCTCATGGTCGCCGGCACCAAATACCGCGGCCAGTTCGAAGAGCGCATCAAGGCCGTGATGGATGAAATCCGTCGCGCGAAGAACATCATCCTCTTCATCGACGAGCTCCACACGATCGTCGGAGCCGGCGCCGCCGAAGGTGCGATGGATGCATCCAACATCTTCAAGCCCGCGCTCTCGCGCGGCGAACTTCAGTGCGTCGGCGCGACGACCCTCAACGAATACCGCAAGTATATCGAAAAGGACTCCGCGCTCGATCGTCGCTTTCAGTCCGTGAAGGTCGAGGCTCCGTCCGTCGAGGACACCATCCTCATCCTCAAGGGCATCCGCGGCAAATACGAGGATCACCACAAGGCGATCTTCACCGACAAGAGCATCGAGTCCGCCGCCAAGCTCTCCGACCGCTACATCACCGGTCGATTCCTGCCTGACAAGGCGATCGACGTCATGGACGAGGCTGGCTCGCGCGCCCGCATCGGCGCTCTCACGCGTCCGCCGGATATCGAAAGCCTCACCAAGGAGATCGAGTCGGTTTGCGCGCTGAAGGAAAAAGCCATCAGCGAACAACACTTCGAGGAAGCCGCCCGCTATCGCGATCAGGAGAAGCAACTCCGCGCGAAGCAGGAGCAGATCACGGCTGATTGGAAAAAGGCCCGCGACGAAAAGCGCATCACCATCGACGAAGACATGATGATGCAGGTCGTCGCCGACTGGACCGGCATTCCGCTCAGCCGCATGGAAAAGAAGGAGAGCGAAAAGCTCCTCTCGATGGAGGCCGAGCTCCAGAAATCCGTCATCGGTCAGGACGCCGCGTGCAGCGCCATCGCGCGCGCGCTTCGTCGCTCCCGTGCGGACCTCAAGGACCCGCGCCGTCCCATCGGCTCCTTCATGTTCGTCGGCCCGACCGGCGTCGGCAAAACCATGCTCGCGAAGCAGCTCGCGGCGCAGATGTTCGGCAACCAGGACGCGATCATCCAGATCGACATGTCCGAATACATGGAGAAGTTCGCCGTCTCGCGCCTCGTCGGCTCGCCTCCGGGCTACGTCGGTTACGATGAAGGCGGCCAGCTCACCGAAGCCGTGCGTCGCCGCCCGTATGCGGTCGTCCTTTTCGACGAAATCGAAAAGGCGCACCCCGACGTCATCCAGATCCTGCTGCAAATCCTCGAAGACGGCCGACTCACCGATTCGCTCGGCCGCACCGTGGATTTCCGCAACACGATCATCATCATGACGAGCAACGTCGGCGCGCAGCTCCTGCAGCGTCAGACGTCGATGGGCTTCGGCGCCGCCGCGCAGAACATCAACGATCTCGAAAAGATGAAGGAAAAGGTCAGCGAAGAGGCCAAGCGCGTCTTCAAGCCCGAGTTCCTGAATCGTATCTCCGACATCATCTTCTTCCGCCCGCTGGAGAAGAAGGATCTCGTCAAGATCGTCGACCTCGAGACCGCCAACTTCTCGAAGCGTCTCACCGAGCGCAAAATCACCCTCGAATTCACGCAGGCGGCCAAGGAACTCCTCATTGATAAGGGCTACGACGAGAAATACGGCGCGCGTCCGCTGCGCCGTGCCGTCGAGCACTACCTCGAGGATCCGCTGGCCGAAGCTCTCCTCCGCGGCGACGTGAAGGATGGCGAGCCCTGCATCGTGGATCGCGAAGGCGACAAACTGATCTTCAAACAAAAGACGCCCACCGCCGACAGTGGCGTGGCGCCCTAAAACGACGACCACCCGTCGCCCAACGAAAACCCCGCTCTCGAGACCAAGGGAGCGGGGTTTTTCATTTTGGGAAAGTTGAGAGCTGAGAGTTGAGGGCTAAGCGCGGTCGCATCGGGGGCACACCTTCTGTCATTCTGAGCGAAGCGAAGAATCCACTTGGAGATTGTCCGCGGTGACACACAGCGCAGCGCGAACTGGATTCTTCGCTTTGCTCAGAATGACAAACCATGTCGCGACAAGGTGTGGACGTCGTCGCGACCAAGTGCGTCCACGGTCGGGCGGAGGTGCGAACCAAGTCGCGAGCAGGTCCGGCTCGAGTCGAGCGAAGGTGCGCACACGCCGACGACGAGGTGCGGAGTGGCTTGAACGAAGGTGCGCACACGGTCGCGACGCGGTGCGGACCGGGACGAGCCCCGTTGCGGATCGTGTGGTGATCGCGTGCGGCTCGACGCGGAACTCTGGCATCGCTCGCCGGAAAAAATTTCTTAGGCAGAACGCATGCGAGGGCTGATCCGGCTGATTCCTTTGCTCGTGTTTCTGTGCGCAATCGCGCGCGGCGCGATTGCGATTCCGGCCGCCGAGATTTCGTCGCCACCCAGCGCCGATCGTGTGAAGCAACTCGTGCGCGAGGCCGCTCGCGATGGCTGGGCGCCGCACGCGCGCGCATTGCGCGAAGCCGCTGTCGCCGCCTACGAGAAGAACCGCACCGAGGCCGCGAGCGCGTGGTTTCGACTTTATCAGTGGGCGCTGCTGCTCGGCGAATCCGAGGACGCGTTTACCGGCCGCTGGATCATGGCCGTGCAGGAGGCGAGGGTGGCGCACGCCAACATGCAGCGCACGTTCGCGCCGCCGCGTCGCCCGCTCTCGTGGTATCTCGCGCCGGAGTTGCAGCAGTGGATGCTCAGCAACCGCGCGTGGAGCGATGAGTTCTTCGGGCTGCTGCAGCCGGTCGATTACGTGCCCGCTGTTTTTCGCACGCTTAACACGCTCCACGAACGCGAGCCGGAGATGTTCAAACGCTACGCGAATCTCGCGCTCGCGATTGCGGTTGTGTTTGACGTGCCGCCGCCACCCGACTGGCCGCATGGGCAGACGAATGCCTCGCTCGCCACGCGTGGATGGCCCGCGCCGCGCGACGCATTCAATTGGTGGATACGCGAGGATCGCGCCGGCCGCACGTATCACACGCTGACGAAACTCGGCGCGGATGAACTCAGGTTCGTAGTCGATGCCGCGGCGCCATTCGACGAGCTCGAATGGACGCAGCAGGTCGCCAATTACCCGCTCGATCAACTGGAGCGTGCCTACACGATGATCCAGTATCGCACCGATCGCGTGACGCGGCAGCAGATGCTCTGGCCTAAGAAATCCTACACGCTGCACGAGATTCTCGGCGATGGGGGCATCTGTGTGGATCAGGGCTACTTCGCCACGCAGGTCGGCAAGGCGCGCGGCGTGCCCACGTTGCTTTTCATGGGCGCGGGCAACGATGGGCGCCACGCGTGGTTCGGTTTTCTCAACGCGAAACAGCAGTGGAAACTCGATGCCGGACGCTACGCAGAGCAGCGTTTCGCGACCGGCTACACGCGCGATCCGCAGACGTGGCGCATCCTGTCCGATCACGAGTTGCTGTTCTTATCGGAGCGTTTTCGTCGCAGGACCTCTTACCGCCAGTCGCGCGTGCACGCGGAGTTCGCGGTGGATTTTCTCGGTCGCGAGGACTTCGCCGCCGCGGCTGCGGCCGCGCGCAAAGCAGTGAACTACGAACGGCGCAATCAGGTCGCGTGGGAGACGTTGATCGAGGCCGAAAAGCGGCTCGGCCGCGACGCGAAGGCGCGCGAAGCCACACTGAATGAAGCGGCACTCGCGTTTCAGTCGTTTCCGGATCTCGCGGTGCTCTATACGAAGCGCCGCATCGAAAGCCTGCGCAGTCGCGGCGAAACGAGCGCGGCCGAACTGGAAGAGCAGCGCCTCGCGCGAAAGCATCTGGGCAATCGTCGCGACCTCACCGTGCAAAGCGCGCGTGAGATTTTGCAGCGCGCGGTCGCGACGCAGCCGCTCGCCGAGCAGGTGCGCACGTATCACGGCTTGCTGGATCGCTACGGCCGGGACGGTGGGATCGCGTTTCTCGATCAGGTGATCGCGCCGTTCTGCGATCACTTGCTGGATTTGAATCACGCGGCCGAAGCGCGACTCGTCGTGGATCGCGCGCGAGCCGTGATGGCCGTGCAATCCGGCACGCAACTCGAGCAGGAGTTTAACCGACTCACCGAGAAGCTGCGGCGCCGTTGACCGCGCGCGCGGCTTTTTCCGCCACGGCCAGAAACGCCGCGAGCGCCGGCGAGGGCGCGGGCGATTTGGGCCAGCCGATCACGAGACGACTCTCGGGCGACGGCCCTTCGAGCGGACGAAAGATCACTTCCGGCGGCAGATGCTGCGCCTCCGATGGCGTCATGAAAGTGGCGCCAAGTCCGGCGCGCACGAGACCGACTGCGTTGGTGCGCGGCCATACTTCTTCGGCGATGCGCGGCGTGACGCCTGCACGATGAAACGCCGCGAGCACTCGATCGTAGAAACCGGGATTGTGCGTGCGCGGAAACAGCACAAACGGCGTGTCCGCAAGATCGCGGAGCTGCAGGTGCGAGCGCGAGGCGAGGGGATGCTGGCGTGGAAGCAGCACGCCGTTGTGCTCGCGCAAGAGCAGACGCGTTTGCAGGCGCGGCGTCGCGGCGTCCGGGTGAAAGAATCCGCAAGCGAGCGTGCCGGCGGCGAGCGCCTGAACCTGGGCGGAGGAGGGGGATTCATTGAGCTCGATTCGCACCGCAGGATAACGCGCGCTGAACTCACGCAAAATGCCCGGCAGCACCGTCGCCATCGCGAGACCCGTGAACGCGATCCGGATGTGGCCGACCTCGCCCGACGAAAGCGCGCGAACCTCACCGGGGATTTCGCGCAGATTGCGGAGGAGCGGCTCGATCCGATCGAGCAGCAGCCGGCCCGCCGGTGTGAGTTCCACGCCGCGGCGCGTGCGGTTGAGCAGGTCTGCATCGAGCGCCGACTCGAGCTGCGCAATGGCGCGACTCAGGGCGGGTTGCGCCACGGCGAGCGACTCGGCGGCTTTGCGAAAATGGAGCAATTGCGCGACCTCACGGAAATAGACCAGGTGGCGCAGCTCGAACGGGAATTGATACTCGCGCGGCATCACAGGCAGCGAAAGAAGTATTTCCTGTTATGGCAACTTTCGGGTAAATTCCTCGGCACATCGGCTAGTTGCCCCTCAGTCCGAGCGCGTGCTCCGGCATTGCGGGGCGGCGACCGGCTCTCTCACTCTACACCATGGCTAAATCACTTTTCCAAAAAGTCTGGGACGCGCACACCGTCCGCAAACTGGCGAACGGCCAGACGCAGTTGCTCATCGGCACGCACCTCATCCACGAAGTGACGAGCCCCCAGGCGTTCGGCATGCTGCGCGATCTCGGCCTGAAGGTCGCGATGCCGCACCGCACGTTTGCGACGGTCGACCACATCGTGCCCACGGATCAGTTCGTGGAGCCGTATCGCGATCCGCTCGCGCAGGCCATGATGGATGAGCTGCGCAAGAACTGTGCGGAGTTTGGCATCACGTTTTTCGATCGCTCGACCGGCAAGCAGGGCATCGTGCACATCGTCGGTCCCGAGCAGGGCATCACGCAGCCCGGCACGACGATCGCTTGCGGTGACTCGCACACCAGCACGCACGGCGCGTTTGGCGCGATCGCGTTTGGCATCGGCACCAGCCAGGTGCGCGACGTGCTCGCGACGCAGACGATGGCGCTCGGCGCTTTGAAGGTTCGCCGCATCGAGGTGAACGGAAAGCTGCGCCCCGGCGTTTATGCGAAAGACGTCATTCTCCACATCATCCGTCTCACCGGCGTGAACGGCGGCACCGGTTACGCCTACGAATACGCGGGCACGACCTTCGACGCGTTCACGATGGAAGAGCGCATGACGGTGTGTAACATGTCCATCGAAGGCGGCGCGCGCGTCGGCTACGTCAATCCCGACGAGACGACTTTCGCCTACCTGAAGGGGCGTCCGTATTCGCCGAAGGGCGCCGAGTGGGACGCCGCCGTCGAGCGTTGGAAGTCTTTCGCCTCCGATCCCGGCGCGCATTACGACGATGTCATGGTCATCAACGCCGCCGACATCGCGCCGACCGTTACGTGGGGCATCAATCCCGGCCAGGGCATCTCGATCAACGAGAACGTTCCCAGCCCGGAGACCGCGAAATCGGCCGACGAGAAGGCCGGCATCGTCGAGGCGCTCGAATACATGAAGCTCCCCGCCGGCCAGCCGATCAAGGGCACGAAGATCAACGTCGCGTTCCTGGGCTCCTGCACCAACGGCCGTCTCTCGGATTTCCGCGAGGTCGCCAAATACATCAAGGGCAAGAAAGTCGCTCCCGGCGTGAAGGCCATCGCCGTTCCCGGCTCCCAGATCGTCGCGCTCCAATGCGAGAAGGAAGGACTCGACAAGGTTCTCTCCGAAGCGGGTTTCGAATGGCGCGCCGCCGGCTGCTCGATGTGCCTGGCGATGAATCCCGACAAGCTCATCGGCGATCAGCTCTGCGCCTCGTCCTCGAACCGCAACTTCAAGGGCCGCCAAGGCTCGATCACGGGCCGCACGATTCTGATGAGCCCGGTCATGGTCGCCGCCGCCGCGGTCACGGGCCAAGTCTCTGACGCCCGTGAAGTCTTCAGCGTGAGCGACAACTAAGCTCCAACCCTCAACGCAAACGCGCGAAATCATCCAAGCATAGCCGAGAACTTCTTCGCGAACCTTCGCGCTTCAGCTAAACCTCTTCAAACATGGCTCTCGAAAAAATCACCTCCGTCACCGGCCGCGGCGTCTTCGTCCCCGGTAACGACATCGACACGGACCGCATCATTCCTGCGCGCTTCATGAAGTGCGTGACCTTCGACGGTCTCGGCGAATTCGTCTTCTTCGACGTGCGCCACGACCCGCAGGGCAACAAGATCGACCACCCGATCGACCGCCCGGAGCACAAGGGCGCGACGATTCTGCTCTCCGGCGCCAACTTCGGCTGCGGCTCCTCCCGCGAGCACGCCCCGCAGGCGATTTCGAAGGCAGGCTTCAAGGCGATCATCGCCGAAAATTTTGCCGAGATCTTTTTCGGTAACAGCACCACGCTCGGCATGCCCTGCGTGTCCGCCAGCCGCGAGGACATCGCCAAGATCGCGGCGTTCGTGGAGGCGAATCCCGACAAGGAGATCACCATCGATCTCGAGAAACTCGAGGTTCGTTTCGGAGACCAGTCGGTGAAGATCGCGCAGCGCGAGACCGCTCGCGACGCGCTGGTGAATGGCCGCTGGGATCCGATCGGCGAATTGCTCGAAGGTCTGCCTGCCGTGAAGACGAAAGTTCAGGAACTGCATTATTCTGCTACCTGAGCACGGTTGGAGACGTCTACTTGGGCGCAGCAAGCTTCTAGCTTGCTGCGCTTTTTTAATGAACATTTGCTGAGGTCCCTCGTCAGACCGTGACCACTTTTCCTATGCTTCTCGCCATGATCAGGGTGTTCGAAGGCGCGGGCCTTCTGATTTATCCACTCGCGGTCTGCTCGGCAGCCGCGGTGTTCATCATCTGCGAGCGAGCGTTCGCTCTCCGAAAAGCCGCGGTGATGCCGCAGGACTTGGTGGATGCCGTCGTGAGCGGACGCCCGCTGGTCGGCGGCAAGCACACGGTGCTTGCGCGCATCGTCGAGTTCGCCGAGCAGCACAAAAACGACGAAGGCGCCGTGAAAGCCTTCGCCCGTCTCGAGATCAACCGCATGGAGCGCGGCGTGCCTTACCTCGACGTCATTTACGCGGCCGCGCCGCTCATCGGTCTCACCGGCACGGTCATGGGTTTGTTGCGGGTGTTCTCGCAAATTTCTCCGGACACCGGTCTGCCGGATCCGGTGGCATTCACCTCGGGCGTGGCGCTCGCACTCTCGGCGACCGTGATCGGTCTTTGCATTGCGATTCCGTCGCTGGTCGGCAGCGGCTACCTGCAGCGGAAAATCGAAAACTACGCGGCGCAGCTCGACGTGTTGCTCGAGCGAATCCTCCAGCGCAGCCGTTAATGAGCAGCCTCTATCCAAAGCGTCGCAAGCGGCCCGAGATGAATCTCGTGCCTTTGATCGACGTGCTCGTGATGCTCGTGTTCTTCGCGTTCGTCACGATGCAGTTCAAATCCGCGGCGACGCTCAACATCACGCTGCCGAAGGTCGAGACCGCCGGCAAAAACGAGTTCAAGGGCACGGTCACCATCACGATCGACAAGGACGGCGCGGTTTCCTTCAACGGCCAAGCGGTGAGCGATGAGCAGCTATTGGCGCTGCTCGATCGGGTGAAGCAAGTGGACCGCGAGATCCCGGTGCTGATTCAGGCTGATGAGACGACGCAGTTGAAGAAACTGGCGTTCGTCATGGATGCGTGCCGCAAGGCCGGTCTCAATCGGTTTAGCCTCCAGAGTCGTTAAGCCTGCATGGCTATCGACGCGTCGGGTTGCGCTGGCTGCAGGCGCGTTTCAATCTGAGCGGATGAAGATCGTCCTCACTGGAGTCACGCGCGGTCTCGGTCGCGCGCTCGCGATGGAGTTCATTCGGCTCGGCCACACCGTCATCGGTTGCGGCCGCAGCGGCGATGCGATCTTCGATCTGCGCATGGACTACCAGGCGCCGCACGATTTTTCGGTCGTCGACGTCGCGCTCGACAACAAAGTCGCGATCTGGGCGGCCAAGGTGCTCGAGAGCGACAGCGCGCCGGATCTGCTGATCAACAACGCCGGCGTGATGAATCCGCTCGCGCCGCTTTGGGAAATTTCCGATCGCGATTTCACGCGCGTGACCGACGTCAACATCCGCGGCGTGGCCAACGTCATCCGCCACTTCGTGCCCGCGATGGTGAAGCAAAAACGCGGCGTGATCGTGAATCTGAGTTCGGGCTGGGGAAGGTCCACGTCGCCCAACGTCGCGCCGTATTGCGCTTCCAAATACGCCATCGAAGGCCTCACGCACGCGATGGCGCAGGAGCTGCCGGAAGGCGTGGCTGCGATCGCGCTCAATCCGGGCGTCATCGACACGGAAATGCTTCGCAGTTGCTGGGGCGATGATGCCGGCAGCTACCCCAAAGCCCAAGCGTGGGCCAAGACCGCGGCAGCGTTCATTCTCGGTTTCGGCCCGAAAGATAACGGACGTTCGCTCAGCGTGTCCTCGTTCGAGGATTAATCCGCATCGGGTCGCGCCTGTGTCCGCACCGAGTCGGGCTCAAGTGCGCACACGGTCGAGCCAAGGTGTGAACCAGGTCGAGCCGAGGTGCGGACCAGGTCGGGACAAAGTGCGGCTCAGGTTGCGACACTGCGCGGCGCGATTCACGGCTCGCGAGGAACATTTTCGGCATTCGCTGCACGATGAATGCAGCCATGACGACTGCAGGACGAGATTCGTTGAATGGCAGGATCGTGCTGGTGAAATCCAGCAAGGATCGACGCGATCCGCCGACCGCGCTGCGTGGCACGATCCGCGTGGATCATGAGTCGCGACGCGTGTGGGTGGAAGTGGCGCTGCCTGATATGTTCACCGCACCGGCCCACCGTCGCGAGTTCGAGCTGAACGACGCGCAAGTGGAGGAGCTGCTCAGTCATGAGCAGCTCGGCACGTATAGCTGCACGGTGGATTATGACTTCGAAAAAGATGCCCGCGATCAGGCCCCCGTCACAACGGAGACTACCGACAAGCAGTAAGCCGCGCCCACGCGAGCCGGCACGCCGCGGGCCTTCGCCTCACGGCACGCTGGTGACCGCGCTGTTTTTCCTCCTCGGTTGAAGCAAAAAAAGGGCGGGCACGTGGCCCGCCCGGTGTGGCAGATCAGTCCACCGCTTCAGCCGTGTCTGCTGACTCGGCGCGCGGATTAATTCGCTCGGCGAGCTGCGTGAGTTTTTCGTCGGTCGCCGACTCTTCCTTGAGCGTGGTCTCGAGGAGTTTGGCGGCGTCCTTGTAGTCGAGCAGCTTTGCGAACGTGCGCATGCTGCCGTAGCCGGAGATTTCGTAGTGCTCCACTTTCTGCGCGGCGACGATGAGAGCGGCGTCCATCACTTCGGGGTCGGCATCTTCCTCGATCGTCTCGCGGGCTTCGGCGATGAGTCCTTTCATCGCCTTGCACGTCTTACCCTCGGGTGAGAGGCCAAGTGCCTGGAAGATTTTATCGAGCCGGTGGATGTGCTCCTTGGTTTCTTTCAGATGGGTTTGGAAACCGTCGCGCAGGGTGGGCGAGTGGGCGGCTTGCGCCATGAGCGGGAGTGCTTCGGTGAGTTGATTCCCTGCGTTATACAAATCGCGGAGTTCTTCGACGAAGAGGTCGTTGAGGTTTTCGAGAGACGCCATGGGAATGAAGAGTGAGGGTTTGGTTTTCTGCGCGTCGGCCGTGTGCCGGCGCTGGGGCCGCACAGTAGTGCCGACGTGAAGGCACGTCACTGGGGACGGAGCCTGCCACGGTAATGGAGTTTTCCCCGAAGTTTGCTTCCGCAGGATTTCGGGCGGGTGTGGGGAACCGCGCGCGAGCCGATGCTACCAAATGGCCGTGGCACCGCCTGCACCCCCGTCGATAGAGACCCGCACCATCACCAGTTACATCGTGATCGGGCTCACGTTGACCGCAGTCGCGGTGTTGAGCTGGCGCATCTCGCACGTGTTCGTGGTGGCGTTCGGCGGCATCGTGTTGGCGACTGTTGTGCGTTCGATGTCGGAGCCTCTGAGTCGCAACACGCGGCTGTCAGATCGCTGGAGCCTCGTGGTGGTGTTGTTGATTCTGCTGTTGTCCGCGTGCGTGCTCACGATGGTGTTTGGCAATCTCGTCATGGGCCAGGTCGGCGAGCTGCGCGAGAAACTCCCCGTTGCGCTGGAGGAGTTCACCAACTCCATCGGTAAATCCGACATGGGGGCGATGATGTTGGACTCGTTTGAGAAATCGATGACCGAGGGGACGACGTGGTCGGGATTCGGACTGGCCGCGGGGGCAGCGTTGTCACTGACCGCGGATCTCATCCTGCTCTTGTTTCTCGGCGTTTACTTCGCCGTGGATCCGAAACTCTACCGGAGCGGCGCGCTACGACTGCTGCCACCGAAGCGGCGCGCACAGGTGCGAAGTGCGCTCGATGATGCGGCCGAGGCGCTGCGCAAGTGGGTGCTGGCGCAGTTGGCCGCGATGGTGGCCGTTGGCGTGCTAACCGGAGTGGCGCTGACGATCATCGGTGTGCCGATGGCGTTCGCGCTCGCGGTGCTGGCCGGGCTTTTGGAATTTGTGCCGATCGTCGGACCGATCTTTGCCGCGATTCCGGCGCTGCTGCTGGCGTTTGCGCATGGACCTTCGACGCTGGTTTACACGGCAGGCGCCTACGTGGTGGTGCAGCAAATCGAGAGCAATCTCATCACGCCGCTCGTGCAGCGCTGGGCGGTGAAACTCGCGCCGGTCGTGGGCCTGCTTTCGGTGCTGGCCTGTGGCTACATCTTCGGCGTGATCGGCATCATTTTTGCGACGCCGATCGCGGTGGTGGTGGTGGAGCTGGTCAAGCACCTCTACGTCGAGGACACGCTGGAAAACAACGCGCCTCCAGCGCCATCGATCAGCGCGAAGGCGGCACGCGGCTGAGCACCTGTAACCAGATTTTGGTTACACCTTGCCGAGGCGTTTGCACGATCGGCGAAGGCTCGGGTTGACGAACCTCGGTTTGCGCGCACCGTCGGCGCCTCGCATGAAACAGCATGGATTGATGGACACGTTTTCGTCTCCGGCGGAGGGGCTGGCGGCGACCACGACGTTGAACAATGGCGTGAAGATGCCGTGGATGGGCGCGGGCGTCTGGCAGATCAATAGCGACGACGAGACGAGTCGCGTGGTGCAGGCTGCAATCGCGGCCGGCTATCGCCGCATCGACACCGCCAGCCTGTATGGCAACGAACGCGGCGTGGGAGAGGGGATTCGCCAGAGCGGCGTCGCGCGCGACCAGATCTTCGTCACCACCAAAGTGTGGAACGACGACATGCGGACGGGACGCATCGAGGAAGCTCTCGAGAAAAGCCTGCAGAAGCTCGGCTTCGATTACGTCGATCTCTATCTGCTGCACTGGCCGGTGAGCGGAAAGATCATTCCTGCCTGGCAGGCGCTCGAGCGTCTTTACCGCGAGGGCCGTGTGCGCGCGATCGGCGTGAGCAACTTCATGATCCCGCATCTCGAGGATCTGTTGAGCTCGACCCGGGTCGTGCCGGCGGTGAACCAGATCGAGTTTCATCCCTACCTGCAGAGCCGCGCGTTGCTGAACTATTGCCGAGGAAAAAACATCCAGCTCGAGGCGTGGAGCCCGCTCATGCAGGGCGGTCCGTTGCTGCAGAATCCGGTTTTGGAGGACATCGCTCGTGCGCACGGAAAGACTCCGGCTCAGATCATCCTGCGCTGGGATTTGCAAATGGGCGTGGCGACGATTCCGAAGTCGGCGCGGGCCGAGCGGCTCGCGGCGAATGCAAACGTCTTCGACTTTACGCTTTCGGAGGCGGAGATGCGCGCGATCGCGGGGCTGGATCGCGGACAGCGGGCGGGACCGGATCCGTTTAATTTTAATTTCTAACGCCGCGCGCGATTTTACGTCGCAACCGTTGCCTTGGGGGTGCGTCCTTCTACGCTCCACACCCCCATGCGCTTCCCCCTACCGTCTCTCGCGGCGGCTGTCGCCGTCGTTGGTTCAATCTGTGTCAGCTCGGTCTTCGCGGCCGAAGGTGACCATTACACGGACAACACTCCGCCGCATACGCTCACGGATCCCGGCTCGCGACGCGCGGAGCCCGAGGTGGAAGGCGCCTCGGATGAGGCGATGCAGGCGCTGCGCCGGATGAAGCTGCCGGCGGGCTTCAAGGCCTCGCTTTGGGCGGCCGAGCCGATGCTGGCGAATCCGGTGGCGTTCAATATCGACGAACACGGCCGCGTTTTCGTTTCCGAAACCTATCGTTACCGCACGAGCGTTCTCGATATCCGCGAGTATCTCTGGATGCTCGAGGACGATCTCGCCTCACGCACGATCGAGGATCGTGCGGCTCTCATCCGGAAAAGCTTCGGCGAAGAGGGCGAAAAGGAACTTTCGATCGAGAGCGAATTGATCCGCCTCGTCGAAGACCGTGATGGCGATGGAGTGGCGGATCACTCGTCCGTTTACGCGACCGGCTTCAACAGCGCGCTGGATGGCATCGCGTCCGGCGTGTTGGCGCGACGCGGCCAAGTGTGGTTCACCAACATTCCGAGTCTCTGGCTCCTGACCGGAAAAGACCGCGCGGAGAAACGCACCGAAATCAGCCGTGGCTACGGCGTGCGCTTCAACTTCACCGGGCACGACCTGCACGGCTTGGTCTTCGGACCGGACGGGAAAATCTACTTTAGTATCGGCGATCGCGGCGCGCACGTGCCGACGAAAGAGGGTGGTGTCGTCGCGACGCCCGACACCGGAGCGGTGTTTCGCTGCAATCCCGACGGCTCGGAGCTCGAACTGTTCGCGAGCGGCCTCCGCAATCCGCAGAGCCTCCTCTTTAATGAATACGGCGACTTGTTCACCGGCGAAAACGATTCCGACCAGGGCGACGAGGAACGCCTCGTGCACGTGGTGGAAGGCGGCGACAGCGGATGGCGCGTGGGCTATCAGTTTGCGCCGTTGGACAACGCGGGGCCGTGGAATTCCGAAAAGATGTGGCATCCCCGCAACGCCGAGCAGCCGGCCTTCATGCTTCCGCCGATCTGCAACATCGAGGATGGTCCGTCCGGCATCGCCTACAATCCAGGCACCGCGTTCGGTGGCGCTTACCAGAGCCACATCTTTGTTACGCATTTCAAAGGCAGCATCTCGAGCAGCGGTATCTACGCTTACGAGCTGAAGCCCGACGGCGCATCCTATCGCGTTACGGACGCGGTGCCGTTCCTCACCTCGGCGCTGCCGACCGACGTCCGCTTTGGTCCGGATGGACGACTCTACTATTCCGACTGGGCGGAAGGATGGCCGAAGTCGAAGCGCGGCCGCATCTACGCGATCGCGCCTGAAAATCACGCGGCCGACACCACCGCGAAGGAAGTGCAGCGTCTCATCGCATCGGATTTCACCCGCAAATCGGCGGGGGAACTTACAACGCTGCTCGGCCATGCCGACTGGCGTGTTCGCCTCGAAGCACAGTATACCTTGGCGGAACGAGGCAGCGCTTCGATCGCCGGTCTGAAAAAAGTCGCGCTCGACACCGGCGCTCCGGAGTTGGCACGCCGCCATGCGCTGTGGGCGCTTGGACAACTCGCGCGCAAGGATGCGACGGCGCTGGGCGGATTGCAGGCGTTGCTCGGCGACGCGGATGCGGAAGTGCGCGCCCAGTATCTCCGCGTTTGTGGCGATGCGAAGCTTGCCTCGGCCGGGGAGGACATGATCCGCAGTCTGCGGGATGAAAATCCGCGCGTGCGGTTCTTCGCGGCGATGGGGTTGAGTCGCCTGGGGAAAAAGGACGCGGCGTCGGCGCTCATCGAGGCGGCGCGGGAAAACAACGACCGCGATCTCTACGTTCGCCACGCCATTGTGATGGGTTTGGTCGGGGCCAACGACGAGGCGGCCTTGCGGAAAGCCGTCACGGACGACTCGCGTGCCGTTCGGCTCAGCGCGTTGCTTGCGATGCGCCGTCTGAAGTCTGCTGCGATCGCAGAGTTTCTGCGCGATCCGGATCCGACGCTGGTGCGGGAAGCGGCAGTCGCGATCAATGACGAACCGATTGCCGAGGCGCTTCCAGCGCTCGCGGCGCTGGTTGAGGCAAAGAGCGCCGAGCCCGCCGTGGCGCTGCGCGCGATCAACGCCAGCTTCCGTCTCGGACAGGCGAAGCACGCCGCCGATCTTGCCGCCTATGCCGCGCAAGCGCACGGCTCCGACGAATTGCGCGCGGAAGCGCTGAAGCAACTCGCACTCTGGCCCAAGCCGCCGCAACGCGATCGCATCGTCGGCGTTTTTCGACCGCTTGAAGCGGGAAGTCGGGACGAAGCGGCCGCGTCTGGCGCCGTGCAGAATGTCCTCGTGGATCTTCTCGGCGAGTCCGCCCCGGAAACAGTCCAGCTTGCCGCGATCGAAGCAGTGCGTGCGTTGCAGCTGAAGACCGCCGGCGAGTTGCTGGCGGCCGCTGTGGCCAACGCGAAACTTCCTGCGCAGACCCGCGCGGCGGCGCTCGATGCGCTCAGTTTCTTTGAGGATCCCCGCACCGCTGAGGCGGTGAAGTTCGCGAGCGAATCGAATGTGGAGGCGCTCCGTCTCGCGGCGCTGCCGATCGCGGCACATCTCTCGCCCGATACGGCTGCGCCGTTGCTCGCTCGATTGGTGGAGAGCGGAACAGTCGCGGAGCAGAAAGCCGCCTATGCCGCGCTGGGATCGTTCGAGCATTCCACGGTGGATGAATTGTTGATTTCGTCGCTGGCGAAACTGGAACGCGGCGAGGTGCCTGCCGCGGTGCAACTCGAGTTGGTGGAGGCGGCGGCCAAGCGCGAATCGGCAGCGGTGAAAGAAGCCGTGGCGCGCCGCGAAGCGCAGCTCGCCAGCTCGTCTGATCCTCTCGCTCGCTACCGCATTGCCCTGGAAGGCGGCGAGGCGCGCCGCGGACTGCGGGTGTTTTACACGCAGCCCGTGCTCGCCTGCGTGCGTTGTCATCGTGCCGGTCCTGACGGCGGCGATGCAGGGCCCGACCTGAGCACGATCGGAGCGAAGCACTCGCGCGAATATCTTCTCGAAGCGGTCGTGAAGCCCAGCGCGACGATCGCGCCTGGTTTCGACACCGCAGTCGTCACGCTGAAATCGGGCGCGTCCGTCGGTGGCGTCGTGACCGGTGAAACTCCCACCACACTCCAACTGCGTGACGCCGACGGCGGAATCGTAGAGGTGAAAAAGGCCGACATCGCGCGCCGTGAGAGCGTGCCGTCATCGATGCCGGAAATTTATGGTGCGGTTTTGAGCGGCTCCGAACTGCGCGATCTCGTCGAGTTTCTCGCCGGTCTCACCGAGGCCCGCGAGGTCGGTGTGGATCGTGAGAAACCGCGCGCTCTCCGAGGTAAAGCCGACGAGAAGCTGTAACCAGAAACTGGATACAGTCGGGAAAAGCGGGCTCGCGACGTGAAGAAACGCGGTCTTTGCGCAAATTCACGTCGCGTGAGATCGCGCACGTCTAGAGTTTACAAACGCCGGAAAACTTTTCGTTATGGTGACGCGCCGGCGCGGAATGGCTCCGCCCGGTGAGCACAACCAAAGACAAACGAAAAAACACATGGCTAAGAAATCCTCAAAACCCGCTAAGAAGACTGCTAAGAAGACCGCTAAGAAGGCTGCGCCGAAGAAGAAGGTCGCTGCCAAGAAGCGCTCCAAGAAGTAATCGACTCGCTTCGTCTCTCTTCGCTCGGCGACCCCTGGCCGGCGAAGAGAGACGCAGGCAATCTCGCGCGGCGCTCGCGCCGCTGTTAGTTTCCAGGGGAAATTCCGCCACGCAGCTCGAACGGCCTACTGAGCCGGTTGCAGCGACCACAAGGTCGGCACGAGCCACAGAGCGAGGGCGAAGATCACCACGGTCAGCAGTCCGCCGACCCGCATGAAATCGGCGAAGCGGTAGCGTCCCGGTCCATAGACCATGAGGCACGCTGGCTCGAGTGGCGTCAGATACGAGCAGCTCGCTGCAATGGCGATCATCAGCGCGAACGGGCGTGGATTCAGCCCGGATTGCGTCGCTGTCTGCACTGCGATCGGCAGCAACACCGCCGCCGCGGCTTGGTTCGACATCGGTTGGGTGAGCGCGACAGTAAGAGCGAAGAATCCACCCAGCAGACCGAGCGGCGAGATTCCGCCCGTCCACGCGGCGACGTGACCGGCGAGGTATTCCGCCGTGCCGGTGCTCATCATGGCTTCGCCCAAGGTGAGCATGCAGGCCACGAGGATCACGGCGCGCCACTCCACTTCGCGGTAGGCTTCCGCCGGGTCGATGCAGCGTGTCGCCAGCACGAGAAAGGCGCCGGACAAAACGGAGACGGGGAGCGGCAACACGCCCGTGGCTGCGAGAGCGAGCGCTCCGACGAAGATCAAGATGGCCCGCCACGCGCGCGTGCGATCCACGCGCTTCTCCTCGACCTGATTCAGCACGCTGATCAATCGATCCTCGGCGAGCTGGGTGATCGAGCGGGAGCTGCCTTGGAGCAGGAGCACGTCGCCCACGCGAAACACCGTGCGACCGAGCTTGCCGGGTTGGTTGCGACCGTGCCGATTGAGTCCGAGCACCTGCACGTTGTAGCGCTCGCGGACGCCGATCGCGCTGAGTGTCCGGCCGACGAGTCGTGAGCGCGGAACGATAAGCGCCTCGACCAGCTTCGTGTCTTCATCGCGCAGATCCGGATCGGAGAGTTCGAGATCGGGCCGGATTTCGAGACCGACGGTGTCCTTCACTTTCAGCACGTCCTTGCGCGCGCCTTTCACGAGCAGGATGTCGCGCGCCTGCAGTTTCAGATCGCGCCGGGGCCAGAGATGCACGTCGGGTTTGCGGACAACGCGCACGACCTGCAGATCCATTTCTCGCCCCAGGTTTGCCTTCGCGAGTGTTTCTCCGATGAGCGGAGAGTCGTCCAGGACGACGACCTCCGTCACATAGTGTCGCAAGTCGAACTGCTCGACCAACTCGACCGGAGCACGCTGCGGAATCAACCGGCGTCCGATGAAAAACATGTAGATCAGCCCAGCCACCGCGATGGGCAACCCAACAGGCGTGAGCTCGAACATGCCGAGCGGCTCCAAGCCGGAACGGGTCATGAGTCCGCTCACCACCAGATTGGTGGACGTGCTGATGAGCGTGACGGAGCTCGTGAGGATGGACGCGAAGGCGACCGGCATCAGCAGACTGGAGGGCGAGACTTTGGCCTTCGCCGCGAGGCCGGTGACAATCGGCAAGAATAACGCCGCAGCTGCGGTGTTGCTGATGAACGCGCTCAACGTGGCCACCGCCAGCATCACCGCGGCAAGCAGCGTGTTCATGCTGCTGCCGGCGTGGCGGAGAATAAAACGCGACGCGAGATCGACGACACCGGTGCGAATCAACGCCGTGGTCATGATCAGCAGGCCGAGAATCATGATCACGGTATCGCTGCCGAAACCTGCGAACGCTGTGTTCGCAGGCACCAGCCCCGAGATCACCAGCGTGAGCAGCAATCCCAGCGCGACCACGTCGCTCGGGATCCATTCGAAAGCAAACAAGACGAGCGCCACCACCACCAGGCAGAGCAGGAGCGCAATCGAGAAGGTCACACGAGTTTGGACCAGTTCAGACGGCGGTGGCTCCGTGTGACAATGAAGCCAAATGCGGTCCCTCAGGGCAGCGGCTCGGCTGGCTGCGAGACGTCTTTCAGCACGGTGCCAGACAGGCCGGCGTGAACGTCCACTGCGATGTCTCCGAGAGAAATGATGCCGACAAGTTTCCCCGCACGATCGAGCACCGGCAAGCGGCGCACCTGGTAGCGCTGCATGAGCGCCACCGCTTCCTCGACCTCCTGATCCTCTCGCACGGAAATCGATCCGGTGGACATTACGTCGCGCACGAGTGTGCGCGAAAGATCCGCACCGTCGGCGACCGCTTGGACCACGATATCCCGGTCGGTGAGCATTCCGACGATCACGCCGTTATCCACCACCGGCACCACGCCGATGTCATGGAGGCGCATCAACCCCGCAGCTTCCACCACGGTCGAGGTCGGCGCGACGGAGTGCGTGCCCTTGGTCATCATTTCGCGAGTCTTCATGGCGCCACCTTACGCAGAGTGGTGGAGCACTGCCATCGGGCCGTGTCCCGACCCAACCCTCCGTCGCTCGCGAAGTCTGCGATGTCGGAACGGCGGTCGAGTGAAGAAAGACGATGAGTCGACGGCTCTCGGTTTGCCCCATGGTCGACGACGCGAGCGGGAAGTAAGTTCGGTGCACGTTCAATTCGCGTTATGAAAACTCTCAAGAGTCCTGTCGCCCGCTCTGTCGTAATCGCTGCGTTTGTCGCTGCCACGATGACTGCCGGTTGTCGTCCGCACGATGGCGATCCGAAGGTAAAAGAAACGGATCGGCAGACGATGTATCCGGAAGGCCAGCGG
Organism: Opitutus sp.; assembly: GCA_024707325.1. Taxonomy (GTDB): domain Bacteria; phylum Verrucomicrobiota; class Verrucomicrobiia; order Opitutales; family Opitutaceae; genus Opitutus. The sequence goes on from JANPZY010000004.1 coordinate 87,213, forward strand.
CAATCGACCGGGGATGAGGCGAAGGGTAGTCAGGATTCGCAGCCTGAGAACGAGTTGACGCGGCGGCCGAGCGACAGCTCCGGCGGGACCCAAACTCCCGGCAGCGAAACTTCGGGAAACGCCGACGACCGGAAAACGAACTAGCCTACGAAAGGCTGGCGAGCTCCGCGAAATGCAGCGAGCGCGCTGAGGTGCCAAACGGCAACGAGACTTCGGAACTGCCGAAGCCCATCGTTTCGATGAGTTCGCCGTTTTTTCCTTCGCACGGATCGGCCTCGATCGAAGCGATCACGTGGGCCATGAGTCCGAGCGAAATCTGATCGGCCATCTCGCACTTTCGTTTTTCCTCCGCGAGCTGCGCCTCAAGCCGGGCGATCACCGTGCGCGAATCGAGACTCGGCTGAATCGCTTCGTTGAACTGGCTCAGCGTCAGCCCGCCGAACGGCTTGGATGGCCGCAGGAGTGCCCACGCGCCGAGCATGCGAGTCAGGAGAGCTTGATTCTGTTTGAGATTCATAGGTGGACCGCCAGCGGCGCCGGCAATGCTTTGAGCGTTCAGCGAACCGCTCGTTTCGCGCGGCGATTTTTCACGTAAAATCACGTAGGGGTGTCGCTCGTGATTTGCGTTAATCGAGCAGTCGCGGGCGGCGGACTCGCGATTGCGCTCTGCGCGCTGGTGAGTTCGTTCCTGTGATGAACAATCGAAAGCTGCCAGTCGTCGCGGTCTTGCTGACGTTTCTTCTCTGCTCCTGTGCGACGTGGTCCTCGCGTCAAATCTCGGTATCGCTTGCCGATGTGGAGGCCGTCAACGCGTCGGTGTTCGAGACCGGTGTGGCCCTCACCGTGCGCATCGCGAACGAATCGGAAACGCCACTCGCGCTGCGCGGCAGTGTCTATCGCCTCTACGTCAATGGCGTGTTTGTCGGCCGCGGACTCTCCGACGAAGCGCTCGAGGTCGCGCCTTTCAGCACGGCCACGCAACGCGTGCCGCTCTACGTTGAGAATCTCTCCATGCTTGGAAAAATCCGGATGTGGGCGGCGGGCTCAAAAATCGAGTATCGCCTCGATAGTCGACTGCATCCCGTGACCGGGAGTGGGGTGCATGCCGAATCCACTGGCGAGCTCGATTGGCGGATGTTCACGCAAGCGGTGGAGCATCTCCGTTAGCGGTTCGGTGCCGGACGCCGCGGCGCTGCACGCACCGGCCGTGAATCGGCATCACGGCGAGATCTTGTTTCCGCGGCGATGGCTTGAGTGATCGCCGCGCGCACATCCAAACGCTTTCGACTGTGATCCGTGATCTGATCGAAGTGCGTTTGAGCGATGGAGCAGCGGCCCATCGTTCTCTCCATATACTCGGCGATGAACGTCTGCTGGAAGCGCTTGACGCTCTGCTGCACGGCGGCGGAGTCGGTTGACGCCAAGGCAAGCGATTGACCGATCATGCGGTGCCCAAGATCCGAGGCGATGGCGTGCGCGTTTCCGTAGTAGTGTTCGCAGATCTCGCGATGAGCTTCCTCGTGCTCGATGACCGCGGGCCGGCCATCATTCGGTGTCCACAGCACGATTTTCAGCCGGGTGGTGATTTTCACGCCTTGCACAAGGGCGCGACTTGGCGATCTGGCGCCTGCCTCGCGAGTGACGCGTGTCTCCATGTCACAAGAAAATCGATACACGCACTGGCCCACCTCGGGCGGACGGAGCGGAGGCATGTCCGGTGGAGGTGACTTCGGATCGAACGTGCGGCGTTCCACTCGGGTGGCGGTGATTTCGAGCGTGAGCCCTGCGGGAACGCTCGATGCAGCCAGGCACGGCGCGACGATCGCAAGGAGAACAACGACGCAGGAAAATCTCACGCCGGACCATTCGGGCTTTTGGCGCAAAATCAATGCAACGGCCGCAGGGTTCGCGGAGGATTCTGCGCAACACTTGCGTTGCTTTGTCAAAAGCCGGCTAAAGCACGCGGCGGCGCGCCCTTTGCCTTTAGCGAGAGGGAAACGGACGATTCATTTCCGCCATGTCCAGCCATGTCCGACGTCTCTTTTCCGCAGGTATTTTCCTGCTGTGGTTGAGCGCGGCTTCAGCCGAGGAGGAGGGATGGGAAAAAGTCCACGTAGGAATGAAAACGGGCGAAGTGGTCGAAACGGTGGGAGAACCTCTCGTGACGACGAAGGGCCGCGGCTTCGAAGTTTTCATCTATGATCGCGGGGCGGAGGTCGTGCTCTTCCGCGGATTGGTCGTTGCGTGGACGCCGCCGCCGGGAAGCGGCGATGATGCGGGACGTCAGATCGATTTCAGCCCCGTGGTCGAAGCGGCGAAGGAAGCCGCCAAAGACGCCGAAAAGCAGGAGCAGGAGGCTGCGGCCGTGCGTTACGTTCCGCGGGGCGAAGGCCGAACCGAATACGAGCGCGTTGCGCCGTCCTGGCGCTCGCGTATCCGTCGCTTCTGAGCGCGGACGTCACTCGCGCAGACGCGAGTCGATGATCAGCGTGACGGGGCCGTCGTTGACGAGGGAGACGGCCATGTTTGCCCCAAAGCGACCGGTGGAAACCGGCACGCCCACCGCGCGTTCGAGCGCCGCGACGAACGCCTCGTAGAGCGCGAGTGCTTCCGGCGGTTTCGCTGCGTCGTTGAACGAGGGGCGCTGGCCTTTGCGCGTGCTGGCGATCAGAGTGAACTGACTCACCGCCAACACCGCCGGGGAGGGAAGCTCGCGCACCGAGCGGTTCATGCGCCCGGCTTCGTCCTCGAAGATGCGGAGCCCCGCGATCTTTCCGGCGAGCCAGTCGATGTCAGTTGTTGTATCACCATTTTGAATACCGACGAGCACCAGCAGGCCAGCGCCGATGGCGGCAATGGTTTCACCGGCCACGGCAACCTGAGCCGAAGACACTCGCTGGATGACAACGCGCACGAAAAAGTGATGCGGAAAAAAGAAACGGCCGGCGAAGATCGCCGGCCGCGCGTCGGTCAGACCATGGGCACGTGCGGTTCGACGTCCGCCTCGTAGTCCACGCCGGTGAGCCCGAAGCCGAAAAGCTTCAAGAACTCCGAGCGGTAACCAGCGATGTCCGTCTGCGCGGCGAGGTTTTCCGTGGTGACGATCGGCCAGATCTCGCGGACTGCGGCTTGGACATCCGGCGCCATTTCGAGATCGTCGATGCGGACACGACCGGCTTCGTCGAAGCGCGGCGTTTGGCCGTTATACATGTGCGTCGCGAACAGGCGCTGGATTTGCTCGATGCAGCCCTCGTGCGTGCCCTTCGCTTTCATGATCTTGTAGAGAATCGAGATGTAGAGCGGGACGACGGGAATCGCGGAGCTGGCTTGGGTGACGAGTGCCTTGTTGACCGAGATGAAGGCGCGTCCGCCGCCGTGGGCCTTGAGGAGCGCATCAAGCGACTTGGCGGCGCGCTCGAGGTCGTTTTTGGCGAGGCCGATGGTGCCGTTCTTGTAGATCGGCCAGGTGACTTCCGGCCCGATGTAGGAATAGGCGATCGTTTGCGCGCCCGGCGCCAGGAGATTGGCGTCGCGCAGCGCGTGGATCCACATCTCCCAATCTTCGCCGCCCATGACGGCGCTCGTGTCGGCGATCTCGGCTTCGGAAGCGGGCTCGATCGTGATGTCGGTGACGATGCCCTTGTCGGTGTCGACCGTCTTGTTGGTGTAGGACGCTCCGACCGGCTTCAGCACGGACTTGTGGACGGCACCGGTTTTCGGATGCGTGCGGCGAGGGGAAGCGAGGGAGTAAACAACGAGGTCGACCTGACCGAGGTCGGCACGGATGGTATCCAGCGTCTGTTTCTTGATCTCGTCGGAGAACGCGTCGCCATTGATGTTCTTCGCGTAAAGGCCGGCGGCGCGGGCGGCGTTGGTGAACGCGATGGTGTTATACCAGCCGGGCGTCGCGGGGCGACCTTCTTCCGACGGACGCTCGAAAAACACACCCAGGGTGGCAGCGCCGGTGCCGAACGCGGCGGTGATCCGCGAAGCGAGGCCGAAGCCGGTCGAGGAGCCGAGAACGAGAACTTTCTTTGGGCCGTCCTTGATCGGCCCCTTCGACTTCACGTAGTCGATCCATTCCTGAACATGGGCCGCGCAACCCGTGGGATGGGAAGTCACACACACAAAGCCGCGAACCTTGGGTTTGATGATCATAGAAAACTAAGAATTCGGGCCGGCGGAAACGTGACAAGGCTCATTTACGGGGCAGCAAAACCGGCGTTCGGGCTGGCGATGCGCGTCGTGCGCTACTCGCTCGCAAGCACGACCGGACCCTCGCGTGTCGTCGCGCCGCCGCGCCGTTCGCGGCTTACGATAAAACGGACGGCACCCGCAGAGAAGGTCTGCGCGGACCTAAAAATCACCTGCGTGTTTCCGCTTTCCGCGCTCACGTGAAAAACTCCGCCCTCGACCGGCTTCGGTTCACCGGCGTCGATGAGCCACAGTTGATAATCTCGATCGTCTGAGATCGCGGGAAGGCGGGATGCGTGAAGCACGCCTTCGCTGCGGTTCGAATCCCAAACCACGATCGCATGGGCGCGCGGGGCGTGGTCGAGCTGCGATTGCAGCGCGACGATTTTCAACCGCGACAGATCTGGTTGCGCGGTCGTTTGCGACTCGAGTTGCGCGATGCGCACGTCGCGTTCCGCGAGACGTGCAGCCGCGCTCGTTTGCGCGGCGCGCGCGAGTTCCTGTTCGCGGGCGGAAAGAATCGCGCCGGCTTCGACTTGATGGCGAAAGGTGCGGGCCTCCAGCTCCGTGAGTGTGAGTTCGTCGCGCAAGCGGGCGAGTTCGACGCGTGCGCCGAAGTAGAGCTGGGTGAGCGCGAGACCGAGCGCCGCGAATCCGGCGGTCAGCACCCAAGGAACCCAGCGCACGAGCGAGAAATGGCTCGTCGTGCGGGACGATTCCGCGTCCTGCGGTGCGGAATTGGGGGACGAGGTGGGAGCGTCGGGCGGCATCAGAAACGTTGCAGTTTGGAGAAGCTCAGCCGCGGCGACACGAACGAAATTCGTCCGGTGATCTCTTCGCGACGGACCAAAGCGAAACTACAGCACCGCCATCCCGACGAGGCCGAGGATCAACAGCGCGGCAAGCAGGACGAGGATGGTGCGTTCGCGAGAGGTGAGCGGGAGTGGCATGGTCAAAAGCCGAGAGGACGCAGCGAGGAGAGGATCGTTTGCGCGAGAGGATCGTTTGCGAAATCGCTCCAAGGACGGTTGGAAGAGATGCGCACGAAAAGTTGATCGCCCTCGCGGCTGAAGCCGTGGTTCCACGCGAGTTTTAGCAGCGCGCCCGGCGAGCGGGGATCGAGATGCGCGAGCAGTCGGCCGTCGTAGAAATGCCAGAACCAGACGTATTGCGGGAAATGTTGATTGCGGAACAACCGGGCTTCCGCCGCAGGCAGCGGACCGCCGGGCGTCGCAAGCACTTCGCGGGTGACGGGCTGTGACTCCAGCACCCAACCGCTGCCCGGCCAGCAAGCGTCGGGCGTGTGAGTCGAGACGGAGCTCACGGAGGCCTGTCCTGCGCGCCAATAGGCGAGATAGACTGTGACCTGATGGATGCCCGTCGGCGTATGTTTCAGATAAGTGCGCTGTAGCAGCGTGTCGGTCTGCAGCGTGGAGCGAAATTGGTAGATCGAAGCGTCGGTGGTCACGCTCCAACCCGGTGCGCTGGTCGGGAGAACTCGCTCGAGATCGGGAACGACGGAGTTGTTCCGCGGGGACGGCGCCGTCTTGAAGTGAAAGAGCAGTGCAACCGCGACCGCCACGGCCAAACCGTTCGCGAGAAATCGGCTCGCAGTGGTGGACCTCGCCGTGCTTCCGCGAGCGTGCGGTGTTGAGTCTTCACCGTCCGGTTTTTCGATCAACCGCGCCAAACCAAACAGGACCGCAGCCGTGAGACCGAGCACGGCAAATCCCGTCCAGTCGTGCCAAGGTCCCGTGATATCGACGTCGGCGTTCGCGAGCAATGTGAGCAGGAGCGAACGAGCAAAGTTCATCGCGAGTGCCAGAATCGGCGCCGCTAGCAAAATCACCGCGCGTGCCCAACTGCGACGCACGAGCGTAGCAGAAAAAAGAACCCGACGAACACGCACGAGATCAGGGAGCGCACACCGCTGCAGGCGTCTTCGACCCCCACGACAGCATGCGCGAGATTGATGACGTTGCCGTCACGCGTGGCGGCGATGCCGAGAAGGTGCAGCGCACGCACGACGTTTTCGGAAACCGCCAGCTGCAGCCCGAGCGTCAAACGCGTGTAGGTGCCCGGCGGCATCGGGGCCGTTAACAACCAAAGCGCGACGGCCACCAGCGAGCTCCAATTGAACGGCACAAGGCGCACCTCGCGCGCAGATGCGGTCGCGAGCGCCGCGAGCAAAAAGCTCACGAGTGCACAGCTGAGCACAAACACCACCATCGTGTGCGACCAGCCGACGGCGGCCGCGAACAATCCGCCGAAACCGAGTAACACCAATCCCGCGAGCAGTGCGGCGGCACAGACGCACGTGGCGATATTCGGACGGAGAAAACGCTGCGTGCCGTGGCGCACGCTTTCCGCGATCAGCAACGCGAAAACAAGCGGGGTGAAGAAGCCATGCGACAGATCCGGATTCGAGACCCAGTGTGGCCACAGCAGCGCGATCTGCACGGTCAGTAACACCGCTATTGCGGCACCGGCCGTATACCACGAGAGCGGGAGCGATTTCATTTTCGCAGCTCGACCGTCGCAGGGCCGCGGCGCTTGCCTGGATATTTCTCCAGAAGCGCGTAGTGCACTTCCATCGGAGTGGGGAGCGTGCCCAGCAATCCCGCGGCGCGAGCCTGGCCGGATTCTCCCAGAAAGAACAAACGCACGACTTCGAGAATCTGCGGTGAGCCGCCGCTCTCGGCGCGGATCATGTCGGCGATCGTTCGCATTTTTTTCGATGTCTTTGCCTGCGCCCACAGCGGCATACACTGAGAGATAAAGGCCGAGCGTGTCGCCCGTGAGTGGGATCCGCGCCTCGATGAACTTGCGATAAAATCGGTCGAGGATCGCGGGCGATTGATAGCGGATCAGGTGGGCGGACAACAGGGTGATCGCTGGCGCGCCCAGAGGCGTGGAGAGAATCAGGTCCACGTAGCGTTCGAGCGACTGGCGTGCGTCCGAGACGGCATAAGCGCGAAGATGCAGCGTCGCACGCGCGATATCGTCGAGAGTGCGACCATAGGACTCCAGTAGATCGAGCCCGTTGTAGGTATCGCCGAGTTCGATCAAGGAGGAGACTTGATAAAACCAAGCGTAAGCGGGCGCGTCGTCCCAGCGGCGTTCGAGCAAGGCTCGCGCTTGCGCCGTCTCTTGCGCGCGGAGGAGCAACTCGCACTGCATCACCTGACGCCATGGAGCGGCGCGGGGAGTGGAGTCATCACGGATGCGTTCGAGCGCCTCCGTGCTTCCGGTCTGGCGACTCGCGAATATCAGCGCGCGCATCCACACGGGAGCGTCGGGTGAATCGCCGAGGATCTGATCGGCGGCTAACTTCTCGATCTGCGAAAAGTCACCTCGGGCCAAAAGCGCGCGAAACCAAAGCTGGGCCGTTGCTGCGCGCTCGGAGGGAAACTGCGCCAGCAAACGCTGATAAACCTGATCGGCGAGAACCGGACTGCTGAGTTGAGTCTTCTGCGCAAAGGCGATCGCGATTTGGTAATTGTGCGGATCGAACTGATAGGCGTTCGTCAGATAAAGCATGCCCTCGGCGGGCTGGCCCGCAGCGAATGCCTTTTCGGCGCGACTCATGAAATACCAGCCTCGCACCTCTGTGATGCGATGCCAGGAGCCCGGCCACATCACGTGCAGCACGCTGACCGGATAACCGACCGTGCGGAGAAATGCGAATGTGCCCAGCACCAGCACCAGATAGATCGTCGCGGCCGTTCCGCCGTAGTAGCCGAACGTCCGCCCCCAGAATGGCCGCACGTCGGCCGTGTTGGCGGAGCACCGCAGACCGTTTTCTGTTTTTACCAACAGCGGGCACACGCGCCGAAAGCGTAGTTGCTCGTTCCACGACATCGACGCTTCGCACTGCGTTTCGAACGCACGGCCGGAATCGCTGGGGCTCTGGCAAGGACAGGCCACACGCCCGCGGCGCCAGCGGAACCACGATTTGCGCGTGTTCCAGTAGAGCAGCCCCCACGCGAAGCGGAAAAAGTCGGCGAGCCAGCCAGTCACGCCGCGCAACCTAGGGAGAGTCCCCTAAGCCGGAAAGTGAAAACTGAGTGCAGACGCTGGCAACTTGCGGGAAAGGTCCGATATTCGGCGCGCGTTACCATGAATACCCTAAAGAAAATGCTCATTGTCTTCGCGGCGACTCTGGTGGCCGCTGTTTCTTCGGGACATTCCGCCGTCAAAATCGGTCAGCCGGCACCCGATTTCAGTCTCACCGATTTGGACGGCAAAGCGCACCAGCTCTCCGGGCTGAAAGGCAAAATTGTCGTGATCGAGTGGACGAATCCCGACTGCCCGTTCGTGCAGAAGCACTATCAGAGTGGAAACATTCCCAAACTCCAGAAAGCCGCGGCGCAAGAAGGCGTCGTGTGGCTGGTCGTGGAAACGGGATCCAACCGCGCTGCCGATAAAGTGAAGAGCTGGCAGCGCGAAACGGCTCCGCCGCGGTGGCGTATCTCCGTGACGCCGATGGGCAAGTCGGCCGCTCTTACGCGGCCAAGACGACGCCTCATCTCTACGTCGTTTCGCCCGACGGCCTGGTGGTTTACCAAGGCGCTATCGACAGCATTCGCTCGGCCGACACAAAAGACATTGCCAAGGCCAAGAACTACGTCGCCGCGGCACTCGATGCCGTCAAAGCTGGCAAGCCTGTCGAGGACGCTTCCACCCAGCCCTACGGCTGCGCGGTAAAATACTGAGCGGTTCGCCAACGTAGCTCGCTACGGAAACCGGCCGACGAGGAGCGGCCGGTTTTTGTTTTCCGTTTACGTGCGGCGATACCGGTCGTGTCACCGCACAGCCGCAGTCGTTCGGCACAAACTCGCACTTGACGCGCGCCGCGAAATCGAAAGCGTCTCACCTTCCAACAGACGCCCTCATCGTCTATCGGTTAGGACAGGAGATTCTCAATCTTCAAAGCGGGGTTCGATTCCCCGTGGGGGCGCCAATTCCTCGCCAGACGCTGGGAGGAAGAACCGAAGAAAGCTCCGCTGATCGGTTCGTTTGTATCGCCTCTGTTTACCCGCGGGGTTGAGGTGTGCCCGCTGTGCACGACGCGGCAGCTCAGCGGTATCGCCAACGCAGGCGACGATGCTAGCGTCGCCCGAAATGACGCATTCTGGACCCAAGTTACTCCTGCATGTGGAAGGTGCGGTCGTGCTCGTTGCGGCCGTGTTCGCGTATGCAAAGCTCGGGGCCTCGTGGGGCTACTTTGCGCTCTTGTTTTTCGTGCCGGATATTTCGATGGTGGCCTACGCTGCCGGCACACGGGCGGGAGCGTGGAGCTACAATGCCGCGCACACTTACTTCGGCCCCGCGCTTCTGGCAGTCGTCGCGTATGCGGCCCAATATGCAGGACTCCTCTCGGTGGCCGTGGTGTGGATCGCCCACATCGGTTTTGATCGTCTGCTCGGCTACGGCCTCAAATATCCCAGCAATTTCAAAGACACTCACCTTCACCGAGTGTGAGTGTTGCAGCCACATCACGGGTGCGATGACGTCGCTTCAACCCTCCGAAAAACATGTTCTACGCACTCTTGTTGGTGACGTTTGTGGTAGCGACCGCTGTCTCGTGGCTGTCGGTGCGGATCTTCTCGAAACCGGCCGACGTCATTCTGAAGCGCATCATTCAGGACGACATTTACCGCTCGTGGCTGACTTACCTGAAGTTCGCCCTCTACGTTGTCGGTATCTCGGCGGGCGTTCGCATCTATCAACTCGAGCAATACATCAGCCCGCAGGACGGGAAGAAAGAGGGACAAGTTTTGCCGCTGAATGCCGAGCGATGGACGCTCGAAGTCTATCGAACGATCATCGAAACCCTCCAAGGCATCGCGTGGGTGCTGCTCGTTTACTTCGTGGTCGCGCTCGTCGCGTTCGTGATCGTTCGCATCGTGGAAATCTGGCGTAAGTCAAAGACGGATCCGAACTCGCAGCCCTGAGCTCTTTGACACCTCGCCGCGGTGACGCAGCGTGCAGCGGTTCTCATGAGCGGTTCTTCCATTGATGCGAGGGTTTCGATCGGTCACGTGCATCTCAAGGTCGCGGACCTCGAACGTGCGCTTGGCTTCTACTGCGGCGTGCTCGGTTTCCAACTGACTCAACGCTACGGGCGCGAAGCGGCTTTTGTTTCCGCGGGCGGTTATCATCACCACATCGGCCTGAACACGTGGGAGAGCAGGGGAGGCTCGCCGCCGCCTCCGGGCACCACGGGATTGTTTCACGTGGCGATTCTTTATCCGACGCGCGCAGCGCTCGCCGATGCGCTGCGACGCCTGATCGAAGCGAGAGTCCCGCTCGACGGCGCCAGCGATCACGGCGTCAGCGAAGCGCTTTACTTGCGCGATCCGGATCAGAATGGCGTGGAGTTGTATTGGGATCGTCCGCGCGCCGAGTGGCCTCACACGCCGGACGGAAAACTGGCGATGTATACGCGGGCACTCGATCTCGAGTCGCTGCTGGACGAGCTAAGCTAAATGAAGGCAATGCACGGCGGCGCGGACTGTGCGCCAGGCCACCGTGCGGAGATGCGGATTGCTCGCGCGAGCTCAGGCGCGCTTGCTGGCGATCTGGCGGCTCTTCTTTCGGAAAAGCACCAGGAGGCCGGCCGCCGCGCCACAGATGATCGCGTAGGTGGAAGGTTCGGGCACGGCGACGATTTCAAGTGCTGGGCCGGGATCTCCACCAAGTTCTCCGCCAAACATTCCTTGGAAATACAAGCCCGTGATCAAGTCGGGGGTATACAGCAATTCGCCGAAGCCCATGCCATTCAATGCCGACAGATCGGCTTCGAGGATTAGAGAGGTGAATGAGAAGATCGGGCGCTGACCAAACCACCAAATGCCGCCGTCAAATATGAGGGCCTTGCCGTCCCCGGAGACGGCAAGTTTCTGATCGATGCTATCCCAAAGACTTCCGTTAAAATCGGTGAAAGATACGGTGGTAGTGAGCGGTGTGTCGTTTCCGATCACGGACCACCCGTCTGCGGAAAAAAAGCGTCAGGCCAAAACTAAGATAACCTCCTGTCGAGTCCGGCGGCGTTTGCACGTTGAAGTATCCGCCCGTCGGGGCAGAAATCGTGAGCCGGAGTTTTTGATAGGCTGACAGATCGGCCGTGAAGGACTCAACCGGAGTCGCTCCCCAGAATCCACCCCAAACCCAATCTGTGGTGCTGGCGAAAACGTCATTATCGAACGTATGCGAGGTCGTCGTCGCAGTTACGTTCAGCTCGAGCACCTGGGTGCGACCGGCAGGGATTGCTACGAAAAGCAGGAGAGTGAGGGACAGTAGTTTCTTCATGGACGGTGTGTGTAGCGGGATTTGTAAATGCAAAAGATGTCCCTAACGTGTGATCAAGTCTTGAGTGCGGATAATTTGCCAAATGACGCTTCACTGCTGGTTCACGCACGACCGGCTGAAAAACTCTAGTGCAGGAGCCAACCCGTATGCCCGAGAAACACCGCATCTATACCATGGCTGTCGCGAAGGTGTATCCCTTCTACATCGAGAAGGCGGAGAAAAAGGGGCGCACGAAAGCGGAGGTCGACACCATCGTTTGCTGGTTGACCGGCTACAGCCAGCGCGAGCTTGAGACGCAGCTGAAGGCGCAGACGGACTTCGAAACGTTTTTCAAGGAGGCCCCAAAACTGAACCCCGCGAGAACTGCCATCAAAGGCGTGATCTGCGGTGTTCGCATCGAGGAGATCCAAGATCCGCTGATGCGAGAAGTTCGTTACCTCGACAAGATGATCGACGAACTGGCGAAGGGGCGGCCGATGGAGAAAATCCTGCGGACCTAGCTTGTGTTGCTGCTGCGAAAGGCTCGGAGCTCTTGAGCCGGGGCTGCAGCGTTTATCCTGTCGGTCGATTATTCCTCGAACTCGCTGCCGACCGGTAGATTCGGGAAACCTCCATGTGAGCCACTCTTGGGGAGCGGCTAGTGGGGTATCGGCTTTCTCCTGAGTGGCAGCTCAGGTTGCGCTCAGTCAAACCCGCGGGCGGTCCCGGTGTCTGCTGGGGGAATCTCCAGTATCCGGTGATTCATCCGCCACACGCCACCCGACGCTCGTGCACCTCGCTCACCGCCGCGGCGGCAGCCGTGCCTTCGGAAAACCGCCAGTGTAAACCACACGTCGCGCATCTCGCGACTCCGCGCCCATGAGCTTGGAACTTACGATTCTCATGCCGTGCCTCAACGAGGCGCTTACGATTCCCGCGTGTGTGAAAAAGGCGCAGGTCTTTCTTCGCGATCACCAAATCGAGGGAGAGGTGGTGGTCGCCGACAACGGCAGCACGGATGGCTCGCGCGAACTCGCCACGGAGCTGGGCGCGCGCGTGGTGCCTGTGCCCGTGCGCGGCTACGGCGCTGCGCTCGCTGCAGGTATCGAGTCTGCTCGTGGTCGCTTCGTCATCATGGGCGACTCGGACGACAGCTACGATTTTTCTGCCCTGCTACCTTTCGTCGAGAAACTGCGTGAGGGCTACGAGCTCGTCATGGGCAATCGTTTCCGCGGTGGAATCGCGCCCGGTGCGATGCCGCCGTCGCACCGCTATTTCGGCAATCCAATGCTCACGTGGGTGGGTCGTCTCTTTTTCAACTGCAAGACGTGCGGTGATTTCTACTGCGGGCTGCGGGGCTTCGAAAAACGCGCGATTCAACGACTCGATCTGCAGAGCCGCGGCATGGAGTTCGCTCTCGAGATGCTGATCAAGGCCGGCATGAACGGCCTGCGCATCACGGAGGTGCCGACGACGCTTTCGCCAGATGGACGCGACCGTCCGCCGCATCTGCGCAGCTATCGGGATGGATGGAGGAGCTTGCGGCTTTATCTGTTGATGAGCCCGCGGTGGTTTTTTGCCGTGCCGGGATTTTCGCTGCTGGCGCTCGGTGCCATCGTGATCGGCGCATTGTTGTCCGGTCCGGTTTCGATCGGTGGCGTGCGCTTCGATTATCATACCTTGATCTATGGCGCTGCGGTGTTCGTGCTCGGATATCAAGCGATCATCGCAGGCGCGTTCGCGAAACTGATCGCGGTCGAAGCCGGACTGCATCCGCCCGTGACAAAGCTTTGGTTTCTCGAATCGCGCGCGATGTTCGAGCGGCTGCTGATCGCGGGAGGCATCCTCGGCGCAGCCGGCATCGTGTTGGGGCTCTTCGCCACGCAACAATGGGCCGCCGCCCACTTCGGCAACCTACTGCCGGCCGACACGATCCGTCTCGTGGTCTGTTCGGTGCTCCTGCTCATCCTCGGCGGACAAACGGCGCTGGCCGGCTGTCTGTCCGGCATGATCAATCTGCTCGCCGATCGTCGGGAGCAGAAGACCGAGGAACGCGTCCGCCGTGAACGCAGCGCAGTTTCGCGAACGACTGATTCCACCTTTACCGCCATCCGCTCCGAAGCATGAACACGTCCTCATCCATCGCGGGCGCGGATCATGCCTTGGAGCGCACCGGGTCGTGGCTCGCTGCGGCTCGACTCGAGCGTTGGAGCGCACCGAGTCGCGACTTGTTGCGGATCGGCTTGGGCATCGGGGTGGCTTGCCTCGCGATCCTGCTCTGGCTGCCGCGGCTCAAGGGACCGATCGACCTGCGTTACGACGCCGGAGTGTATTACGTGTTGGGCACTTCGCTCGCCCACGGAGAAGGCTACCGCATCATCAGCGAGCCTGGTGCACCTGAAGGTATTCAGTATCCGCCTGGTTTGCCGGCGCTGGTCGCGCTGCACCAGCTCGTGCTCGGCACCAGCGATCCTGCGGTGGTCGGTCAATTTTTGCGGCTGACCTATGCGCTGATGTTTGTCGCGTTGTCGCTCGCGCTCTATGCGCTGGCGAGGCGCTGGGTGGGAGAGTGGGCCGGTGCGGCGGCCACCGTGCTCTGTCTGTTACAGGTAAACACCTATCTGCTTTCGGACATGCTCTTCACCGAGCTGCCGTTCGCACTCGTCACCGTGCTGCTCGCGATGTGGTTGCACAATCAGCGGGAGCGCGAGGGCAGCGCGCAGAGCGAACTCGTCGGCTGGTTGCTGGCGACGCTGACCTTTGCGCTCCGGTCGGCCGGAATCGCGGTGTTGTTTGCGTGGGTGGGCGAGGCGGCGATTCGCCGTCGCTTCCGTCTCGCACTGCTCCGTGCAGCCCTCGCGGCCGTGCCGTTTCTCGCCTGGCAGGCGCATGTCGCTCGCGTGCAGTCGAGCGAGGACTATCGCTCGCCGGCCTACGAATATCAGCGCGCGCCCTACCAGTTCTACAACGTGAGCTACTCGGACAACATGAAGCTCACCGATCCGTTCGCACCGGAACTCGGTCCGGTGAGCTCCGCAGTGCTCGGCAGCCGTGTGTTGTCGAATCTCTGGCAAAGTCCGCTGAACTTCGGCGAGGCGGTGAGTGAGACTCGCGGTTTCTGGGTCGCCACGGGCGATGCGATGTTGGCGCCCGTGCTCGGTCCGCGTTGGCCGACGTTGCTGGTCACGCTGCCGTTTGTGCTCGCGGCGTTTGTCGCGACATGGGGACTTTGGGAACTGGTTCGCGCGCGACTGTGGTTTGCGGCGCTGTTTGTCGGATCGTCCATCCTGCTCGTCTGCACGACGCCGTGGCCCGGACAATTTCTCCGCTATCTAGCGCCTCTCGTTCCGTTCCTCGCGATCGCTGCCATGCTGGCTGCGGTGCGCTTCAGCCGAGAGATCCTCACCGTGCGATCGACCTTGATTCGACGCGCCCTTCTGGGCGCGGGCGTCGCTACAATGGTGTGTTCGTTGGCCGTGCAAGCCTACACGCTGATGAACAGTTTCCGGGTGCGTCACTACTCGCCGTCATTGGTCGAAGGGGAAACGCGCCGGTGGAACAGTCCGCGCTGGTTTTATCATGAGCGTCCGTGGCATCACTGGGGCGCGGCGGTTTCGTGGCTTGCAACCCACGCGCCTGCCGGCGCCGTGGTCGCGACAACGTCGCCGCATCTGCTGAATCTTCGCACCGGGCATCCCGCAGTGATGCCGCCGATGGAAGCCGATCCGGCGCGGGCCAACGCTCTCATGCAGCGCGTGCCGATCGACTATCTGATTGTCGATGAAATGGACTTTCTCGATATCGCGCGGCGCTACGCCTTGCCTGCAGTCGAGAGCGATCCGGCAAGCTGGGCCTTGGTTCACCGCGTCGGCGGCACGCGGGTGTTTCAGCGGATCGCAGGCGAGGGCAAGCAGCCATGAGTCACTCCGTATCCACTTTTTCAGCACATGCGCTTGCGCCCCTTGGCGCATCGCAGGCGGAGGCGGCAATGCCTGATCCGCTCATTGCGACCCTCGCGCTACGCGAGGCGTTTCGCGACGACTACTGGGAGCGCCGCGATCCGATCATCGACGATCGACTGCTGTGGCGCGCCCAGACGTTTCGCCACACCGTGCACCTGCTGCCCGGTCAGACGATTCTCGAGCTGGGCGGAGGGCGGGGACGTTTCACCCGCGTGCTGCAACGTCTCACCAAAGGCGAAAATCCGCTCACCACGGTCACTTTTCAACAGGAGGAGGCGGCAACGTTTGATCTGCATGGCGGCGTCGAACACGTGCGGGCGCGCCAACTGCCCGGGCCGCTCGCGGGTCGCAAGTTCGACTGCATCGTCGCGATGGATCTGCTCGATGACCAGAACTCGGCGGATCTTTTGCAGATCGTGCATGACCTGCTCGCTCCGGGAGGCGAGGTGGTGTTCTACGAGAGCAATCCCTGGAATCCGGTGCGCAGTCTGCGGGCGGCGACGGCACAACTTTTCGGCGGACGTGATCCGCGGCGCCTGTTGAACCGCAAGAAGCTCTACGAGTTGATCTCGGAGATCGGTTTCATCCGCGTTTACGCGGTCTACAACGACTTCGTTTTTGCGCCGCTCCCGCGACGCGCGATCTGGTGGTTCCGCAATCTCTCGATTCTCCTCGAGAATGCGCCAGTTGTTTCCGCGCTTGCCGGCTCGATTCTGTTGCACGCGCAAAAACCTCCGCGGAAGCGTGAGATCGTCGGCGTAAATCTCTTCGAACACGAGGTGCTGCGAGGCGCGGTGTCCGTGGTGATCCCGTGTCGCAACGAGGAAATGAACATCGGCGTGCTCGTCCGAAAGATCCTCGAGCTTTACGGCGGCTACGTGCACGAAGTGATCCCCGTCGATGACGGCAGCACCGATCGCACACGCGAGGTCATGGCGGCACTCGCAGCCGAGGATGCTCGCGTAAAACCGCTGCATCGCACGCCGCCGCACGGAGTGGGACATGCGATCGCGGCCGGACTACGCGCGGCGCGTGGACGCTACGTGCTCACGATGGATTGCGATTTCGAGCATCTGTTGCCGGAGCTTCGCGACCTCTTCGACGCGGGCGCGCAGGGCGGCTACGACGTGGTGATGGGCAGCCGGTTTTCCCGACACAGCGTGCTGCTGAATTATCCGTTCATGAAGATTGTGGCGAACCGCACGTTTCACGGTCTCGCGCGCATTCTGCTCGGTTACACGATCCGCGATGTCACCAACAACTTGAAGCTGATGAAGCGCGAGGTGGTGGACGCGCTCATCCTGCAGCAGCCTGGCTTTGCGGTGAACGCGGAGACCGGACTGCAGCCGGTCGTCCTCGGCTGCAAGGTCCGGGAGATGCCGATCTCGTGGATTAACCGCACGCCGGGCATGGGCACGTCGTCTTTCCGGCTCGTTCGCGTGGGCGGCGGCTACTGGCGCGTTCTGGCCGGACTTTGGTGGAAACGGCTTTTTCAAACCGGACCGTATCGAGACCTTGGATGCAAACCGCGTTCGCCCCAGTCCTGACCGATCGCGTGTCGTCCGCGCGCGTCCGAGAACGCTCCCTGATTTCGTGGGCGTTGCCGGCGGTGGTTGTTCTCGCGGCGGTGCTGCAGATTGGCGGCGCGGCGCGGCAGGGCTTGTGGCCCGACGAAATCTTTTCCCTCGCGATGGCGACGGGACACAGTCTCGAACATCCAGCTGCTGCGGCTCAACCGGAGTTCGGCGATTATGTTGAGCGCGAGGGCCCGGCGACCGCGCGTCACTACCGGCAATATCTCGCCCACGGCGATTCTTCCGCGGGTATCGGTCAAGTGGTCCGCGCGGTGTTTCTGTCGGATACGAGCCCGCCGCTTTATTACGTCGGGCTCTACGGATGGACGCGTGTCTTCGGCACGAGCGATTGGGCGCTGCGAGGTTTCTCGATCGTATGCTCGCTCGCGGCGCTGCCGTTTCTGGTCGCGATCGCGCGACGCATTTCTCCCTCTGACAATGCGCTGCTGCCGGCGGTCCTTTTCGCGTGTGCACCGCTGGCCGTCTATTACTCGGGCGAGGGCCGCATGTATGGGCTACTCTGGCTGCTCGTCTGCGCGCATGGTTGGACGACCTTGCGCGTGCATGAAAGCGGAGCGCCGCGCAGTTCGCTCGCGTGGCTGCTTACGTCGGCGGCAGGCATGCTTACGCACTACTTCTTCGTTTTCCCATGGGCTGCGAGCGTAGCGTTTCTCTTTCTGCAACCGGGCGCGGATCGACGCTGGTTGCTCGGTCTGCGGTTGGTGGTCGTCGCTACGCTTCTGCTTCCGTGGTTCTGGCATGTGCCAGAGAGTCTGCGTCAATGGCGCGTCACCGGCAGCTGGCTCGAGTGGGCGCCGCCCGGTTACCAACGTCTCGTCGCGCTGCGCGATCTGGTGATGCAGTTCTTTACCGGACGATCGTCGATGCTGTGGGCCTCGGATCGCACCGCGGAAAAACTCGCGCTGCTCGCCTGCACGGCGGTGGCGATCGCCGCGCTTTGGCGCGTGAGACTGCGTGTTTTCTCCGGCCCGCGTTTGTTCGTGTGGCTCTGGTTCGTGGCGGCATGTGCGGGACCGGTGGTGTTCGATCTTTGGCGCGGCACCTACACGCACACGTATTCGCGTTATGCGGCGACGGCGCTGCCGGCAGTTTGCCTGCTCGCGGGCGGTGCTGCGGCTGCGCTGGGCCGGATTCCGCGCGCGGTGTGGCTGGTGCTGCTGTTGATCTCCTGGAGCCCGAGTCTGGCGAACATCTACCGCAATCGCGCGCGCAGCGGTTCTCCGGTTCGTGAAGCGGCGCAACTCGCCAGCCGACTCGCAGGCCCAGACGAACTGCTGGTCGTGCACTCCATTCCGTCGGGCGTGCTCGGCATCGCGCGCTACGCGGATCCGTCGACGCCCATTGTGGCGTGGACGGGCCAGCTTGGTCAGCGGCAGATGCCGACGAGTATCGAGCAACTGGCCGCCGGACGGGATCGGATCGTGTTCGTGCGATTGCACGATGTGGGTGAACCCGCGCCACAGGAAGAGTGGTTGCGGATGACGCATGCGATCGCATTGGAGAAGCGGATCGGCTCGATCAACGTCATCGAGTTTCGGTCGCTGCAACTGGCCGCGGTAACGTCCGGCGCCGGGGAGGGAGGCTCCGATGCGAACATCAGTTCTCGTTAACAATTTCAACAACGCGCGCTTCCTCCGCACGTGCATCGATTCGGTGCTCGGGCAGACGAGGACGCCGGACGAGATTATCGTCTACGACGACGGCAGCACGGACGATAGTATCCGGATTCTGGAGACATACGGTGAGGCGATCCGCGTGATCCGCGGCGAGCGGCAGGCCGGTCTGCCCTGGAACAATCAGGCGAAAGCGATCGAGCACGCGTTTCGCGCGTGCAGTGGCGACATCGTGTTTCTGCTCGATTCAGACGACGCGTTCGCGTCGGGAAAGATCGCGGCATATCTGCCTGTGTTCGCAGCCGACGAATCGGTCGTGATGGTGCAGTCGCCCCTGTGGAAAATCGACGACGACGGCGTCTACACGGGCATCGAATACGACGTGCGCCGCCACGCCTCGGACTACCTGCGGCACATCGCCGAGACGCACGAGGTGAACATCTACTATCCGACGAGCTCGCTCGCGTTTCGCCGGAGCTATCTGCAACAGCGTTTGCCGCTGGAGGTGGGCGACGGCCTCGCGTTGTGGCCCGATGCCCGCCTCAGCCTGATCGCGCCGCACTTCGGGAAGATCGTGACGCTCGATCAGCCTTTCACGTGGTGGCGGCGTCACGCGGCGTCACACACGGTCGTGCGGAAAACGAGCGTTTACGAGCAGGTCTCGATGAACCGCACGTTCTATAACGCGTTTTGCTGCGCGCGCGGATTGCCGCAAGTGAGCACGTGGCGCAGTCGCGAGCATCGGCGTCGTTGGTTAAGGCACATCAGTCCGGAATGGCTGGTGCGCGTTTACCACTACCAACGCTGGTGGCGAGGGTATCACCTCGGGCATCCGGTTATCGCCACACCGCAACCAGCCCCGGCACGCGACGAGTCGCGCGTGAGTGCGGCGTGAGTCGGGACTGAGTGCGGACCGACTCGGGACAATGTGCGCACCGGGTCGGGCCAAGGTGCGGACACGGTCGACGCAAGGTCCGGACCGAGTCGCGACAAGGTGCGGCTCGAGTCGAGCCGAAGTGCGCGCTCAGTTGAACGGGGCGGCGGTGTCGCGTGCGTAGTTGGCGCCGCGGCCGGTAAGCTCGCGCCAGGTGGTGACGTGATAGCGCACGATATCCTCGGACGTGAGCGCGTTTTCGCGCCGGGTGCCGGGAGCGAGCGGATCGACGCGGTGATCGTAGTGAAACGAGCCGCCGAGGCTGATGTAGTTGGCGACGATCGAACCGCTGATGTGGCCGTTGCCGTTGACGTTCACGTTGTAGTTCGGGCCGTAGAACGCGAAGGTGGAGTTGCCGGCGCCGTTGACGGCGAGATTCTGGCCGGCTGCGCCGTTGGCGATGATGACGAGGTTGTTGGCCTTGCCCGTCTTGTTGTTGAATGCGGGCGTGTTGCCGTTGCCGTTGGCGTTGATGTTGCCGCTGACGTAAAGCCGGAGTGAGGCGTTGCCGGAGTCTTCGACCTGGATGCCATCGCCGTTGAGGGAGAGCTGTCCGTTCACGACGAGCACGACCGGGCCGACGATCTTGAAGGCGGCGTTGCCGCTGAGATTCACGTTCTGGCCGGTGGTGTAGTAGTAAGTCGGCGTCGTGGCACCGGGGGAACCGAGGGTGGTGACCCCGTTCGGGATGTTTTGCGGGAGCGCCTGTCCCGCGGTGGCGCCGCTGTTGGTGGGCGAGGCGGGTGCGGCCGGCAGGTTGATCGAGACGTTGGTGGTGATGAGATTTTGGTCGAAGCGCGTGCCGGCTGACGTCTCGCCGTTGGTGAGGCTGCCCTGCGTGACGGAGACGGCGCTTTTCGAGCCGCCGCCGACGGCAGTCTGTCCGAAAATGTTGGAGTTCTGGATCTGGATGTTGCCGCTGACGGACGCGACGAGGATCTTGTCGCCGCGGTTTGTATTCAGATTCCAAGCGACCCACGTCGGAATCGAACGAGTCCACGTAGGCGGAGTTGTTCATCACGATGTTGTTTTTCGAAACGAGCCCCATGCCGACACCGCCGCCGTCGTCGGACGCGGAAATGCCTGCGCCGCTCTCGGTCGAGCGCGTGATCTCGACTTTGACCTGTCGCTTGACCTTACCCGCGATCGGATGATCGACGATGCCTTCGGCAATCACGACCGGATGTTCGCCGGTGGGATCGTCGATGCGGATTTTGATGGTGCCGGTCGCACCGCCGCCGAGCTGGATCGGCGTGCCGTCGGAGCGGTGTTCGATCGTCCGCGAAATGGCATCGATGCCGGCTGAACTCCAGCTGTCGCTCGTGGCGTTGTTGAGTGCGAGCAAGGCTTCGTCGATGCCAGCTTCGGCGAGATGGAGCGCGCGGTTCATGTTGAGCGAGCTGGTGCTGAGCCGCGTTTCCAGCATGACCGTGCGCAGATAAGCGGCGGCCGCGCTGCAGACGATGATCGCGAGGATCAACGTGAAGATCAGGGCGGAGCCTCTTTGCGAACGGAGCATCAGATCGATCGGAGCGTGAACTGCGCGGTGAGAATGCGCGCGGTGTTGTGGCCGGTGCCGCCGAGCTTGAGTTTGATCCGGCCGTTGAGCTGAACCTGTTTGACCATGCTGAGCGTGGTCGTGGAGCTGCCGTCGGCTTTGGTGAAATTGAAAGCGAGGGTGTCGATATCGCGAAACGTGCGTTGCGCGACGCCGTCGACGGAGCGCGTGAGCGTCTGGGTGGCCGCGTCGTAGGTATAGACCACGGATTGAACGCCGGCGCCGCTGGCGGCGGGCAGCGTGCCGCCGAGTTCGGAGACGGAGGCGCTGGTGAGGGTGGTGAACTGGCGGACGTCCTGGCCGACTTGCTCGAGAATCAAACGGCTCTCCGCGTTCATCACCGTGTAATTGCCGAGGGCGTGATTGCCGCGAGCGATCGCGACGATGCCGGTGAGAGAAGCGACGCTAAGCACGAGCATCAGCGCCATGCTGATGAGCACTTCGGTGAGCGTGAACGCCGCACGGCGGTCGGATTTTCTAGAAACCCGCGAAAACATAATCGCTGAGGCCTCGCTCGCTGAGGCGCACGTAGGTGGAGGGAGTCTTGGTCTTACCGAACGCGTCCACGTAGCTGACCGTGATGAGCGCCTCGGCCTTGCCGTAGGGCGGATTGCCGTCGCCAAAGGGCTCGAGCACGGTGAATGCGGCCTGGACGGTGAAGTTGGTCGGCAGATCGGTAAAACCTTCGGTGGCGAGATTGGTGATGTCCACCGGCTGCGGCTTATCCAGATACTCGGACTTGATGGAGCTGTAGGTCTGCGAGCGGAGATTTTCGACCTGGGTGGTGATGATCTGCGAGGCGAGCGTTTCGAGACGGGCAGAGGTCGCCAGACGATTGCCGATCTTCAAAACCGCAAACGTCGGCGCCAGGATGAACGCGATCAGCACGATCGCGATGATCACCTCGACCAGCGAATACGCGTCCGCGCCGCGCTGTGGAATGGCTCGAGGGGAAGACATGAACACGAGGGAAACACCCTAGAAATCGGCTCAAAGCTGTGGCAATTAAATCATGCCTTTGCGAACGGATTGTTTTGGCTCTGCACCAGAGGTTTACGATGTTCGCACAGAACGTGCCACTCCGCCCTGCAGCTCGTGAGCGCGCAGTGCCGGCCGGCCTGTGACGATCCTCGGCGCGGGGGAAAACAGCCTCACGCATCTCGCGCAGACTTTCCGAACCGGCGACGAACGGCGCGCGAGTAGGCGATGACCGGAGCCAGCGCAATCAAGGACAGGCTCGCGACGACGAGCATCTGATATTGCTCGGCCTGCGGATCGGCGAGGATCGAGCGAGCGATCGGGTCGTTGGCGTGTTGAGCGAACGCGATCGGACCTTCGGCGGCGATCCGTGCGACGGCGAAGCTGCCGGCCTGCGCCGTTTCCCAGCCGGCGGCGCTGAGCCAGCCATACGCTTTCACCCCGAAAGAGGCAGCGCCGATCACGAGGTAACCCACGACGAAGTTGCCGAAGGAAAACAAGCCGAGTCCGATGCTGCCGAGGGAAAACGCGCCGATCGAAATGGCTCCAATGCTAAACGGAGCCACCGCGAAACCGCCCCAAGCCATGATCAATCCGTAAGCACGATCGCCCCCGGCGAACCAGCCGAATACCGGCCCCGCTCCTGCATCGGGCGAAGAGAAACGGACGTGCACCAGCGGCACGCCGAAAAGGCGCACGCGACTTTTGTATTCGCTCGCGGACGATCCGACCTGGTCGATTGCGTGGGTGAAATACTCCGGGTGAGCGCGACGCTCGGCCGTGCGGAGTGCGCGCATGCGCTTCATCACGCCCGCCAGTCCCATCGGCCAGAGAACGATGAACGCGAGCGCGATCACCTGCGCGACGGCGGTGAAAACGATGCGGTGTTCCCACCAGCGAAACGACGCGAAGCGAAGCAGGAGAATCGCGGCCATCACTCCGAGCGTCGAGACCAGAGCGGCGATGGTAATTTTCACGACGGCGCGGCGCTCGCGCGGCGTGCGTGATTGATCGAGATTCGTGCGAAGAGTGAGAACGGCGGAGACGAGTCCGGACGTCGACGTGATGATGGTCGCTAGCGTGGTTGTCTTGGCGAGCATCCCTCCATGCGCGGCCGCAGCGCCGAGGCCCGCGGCTTTCGCGGGCGCGGCGAGTTCCGGCAGTGCCGCGAGCACGCCGAGCGTGAACACGCGGCCTGGCGTGCTGCGCTCGAGCGCGCCCTCGACGAAGGCGAGAACTTGTTCCTGCAGAATCTTGCGACCGCGGGAGAGCCGTTGCTTGACGGTGTCTTCCGTCAGGTCGAGGGCGGCGGCGACGTGTTCGATGGAGCGGTGTTCGCGATAGTAGAGAATGAGTGGCTCGCGGTAATTCTCCGGCACGCGCTCCAGCGCGCTCCACATGAGGGCCTGTTCCTCCTTGTGTGCGGCAACATCAGGCGTGGGTTGATCGTTGGACGGAAGGAAATCGGCGGAATCTTCGATCGACTCGGCGTGGCGGACGGGCTCGCGTCCATCGGCGCGGCGCAGGCGGCTGATTTTGAAACGCAAAATTCCGCAGAGCCACGCGCGGAGTTTTTCGGGTTCGCGCAAAGTGGCGAGCTGGCGCCAGGCATCGATGAACGCGTCTTGGGCGAGGTCCTCGCTTTGACTCAGTTGCCCCGTCGCGGAATAGGCGAGGGAGCAAAGCAGACGCTGATAACGTTCGACGATCTGGCCGAAAGCGCGGCGATCGCCTGCGAGCGTGGCGGCGACGAGTTCTGCGTCGGAGGGAGCGACGACGGGAGTCATGGGATCGGGCGCGTGCATGTTATGGAATGCTTTTACGTGCCCGGGAAGGGGGAAGAGGTGACAAGGAATCTAGATTCCCTCGCTTGGAAAACTGGCGAGTGACCGGAGATCGGGGCGGCATCATCGCGCTTCCGGCGACGGTGGAGAAAGGTTTTTTGGGGAGACTTGTCACCGGAGGAGCGGGTTTGGGCACTGATGGGCGAACACACGTTTGAACCCAACTCACATCTCCCATGAAAACTCCCACTGTTTCGTTCCTCTGGCGCTGGACCAAGGTCACGATCATCGTCGGCGTCGTCTTCTGCGCGCTGCATCCGTATGCGAAAGCCGGCGCGCCGGCGCTGATCGATGATTTCTCCGATCCGATGCGGCACGGCGCCCAGCGGCTTTTGTTCAACGACAAGGATCTCGGTAGTCAGTCGCACGCGACGCAGATGTGCGCGGATGGCGTGCTGAAAATCGAAGGCGAGCTGGTGCCGGGCCGCGGCGTGCCGGCGTTTATCAGCGTGCCATTGATTCTGACGGCGGACATGCAGCCGCAAGATCTGAGCGCCTATGAAGGCGTGCGGCTGCGCGTGAAGGTGAACAAAGGCATCTTGTCGGTGCAGGTCGCGAGTTCGGAAGTGACGAATTTCGATTATCACACGGGCGGCCCGGTGGTGGCGAAGCGCGGCGAGTTTCAAGAAGTCCGGCTGGCGTTCAAAGACATGAAACGTGGCTGGTCGGAGCAGACCCGGCTGAATCTGAAGACGATCACGAGCGTGAATCTCGTGGCCTTCGGCATGGCGAAGGATGCGTTCTCCTACGAAGTGGACGAAATCGGCTTCTACTGAGCGCGCACGACTTTCTTCCCATGAGCCCGTCAGCAGTTTCTCCGGCGCGGTTGGATTATCTCGATGCGACGCGCGCATTCGCGCTGGTGCTCGGCGTCGTGTTTCATGCGAGTCTGTCGTTCATGCCGATCTTCATGGGCTGGGCGGTGCAGGACATCTCGACGGGAACGGCGGTCGCGACCTTCGTGACGATCAGCCATTCGTTTCGCATGGAGCTGTTTTTCCTGCTGGCGGGATTTTTCGGCTGCGTGACCTTGCAGCGAAAAAGCGTGGGCGAGTTCGTGCGCGGGCGCTTCGTGCGGATCGTGGTGCCGTTTGTCGTCGGCTGGTTTCTGCTGCGGCCGCTGTTGGTGTCCGGTTGGCTCATGGGCAGCGCGAGCCTGCGCGGCGACTACGCGTTCTGGCCGAACATCGTCGCGGGTTTCAAAACGCTCGAAACGCTCCCGGCGGGAATTTTCACGGGAACGCACCTGTGGTTTCTGTATTACCTGACATTGCTGACGGGCTTGGCGCTCGCGGTCCGGGCGTTGATTGGCGCGACGGGGACGATGGGTGATGCGATCATGCGCGGTGCGGACGTTGCGACGCGCTGGGTGGCGAAGTCATCGCTGGCGATTCCGGTGCTGGCGGTGCCGACGGCCGTGGCGCTTTGGTTCATGCGCTTCTGGGGAATGGACACGCCGGATCAGTCGCTCGCGCCGCACTGGCTGGTGCTTGCCGTGTATATGGGATTTTTGGACTTGGCTGGCTGGTTGGTCGCGGGCGAGGCACTCTGATCGAAGAACTGTCGCGCTTGAGCGTGGATCGCTGGCTGTGTGCGACGGTGGGCATCTCAGGCGTGTTGTGGCTGGGACGCCTGCAAGGTGATCTGGCGCATCCGCACTACGCAGCGTTGAAGGCGGGCTTCGCGCTCAGCTATGCAGCGACCATGTGGTCGCTGGTGTTTCTGACGATGGGCATGTTTCGGAAAATCTGTGCGGAGGAGCGCCGGTGGATCCGCTATATCGCCGATTCGTCGTATTGGATGTATCTCGTGCACCTGCCGATCGTGGTGTGGTTGCAGGTGGCGATCGCGGAGGTCGCGTTGCGCTGGTCGGTGAAACTCGGAGTCGTGTCGGCTGCAACCGTCGGTCTTGCGCTGGTGACGTATGATTTGTTCGTGCGCTCGACGTGGGCGGGCTTGGTGTTGAACGGGCACCGGCGCGAGCGGGCGATGGCGGGATGGTTGCGACGCGCGGCTGCGCACAGCCAACGTGGCGAAACGTCGCTGTCAGGAACCTCGGTGTAGAAACAGAGACCGTCGGCACGCCGGTGCACCGCACATGCGGCCTGCGCAGCTCTCCACGTGCTGCGCTAGAAGAACAGCGCGCGATCGAGCGAACGATACTGGATCGCTTCGAGCAGATGCGGTGACTCGATGCGGTCGCTGCCAGCGAGATCGGCGATCGTGCGCGCGACCTTGAGCACGCGGTCGTAGGCGCGGGCGGAGAGATTCAGTTGCTCCATCGCGCGCTGGAGGAGATCGCCGAGTGCGGGATCGATCGCACAATGTTTCGCGATCTGCGCGTGGGTCATGCGCGCGTTGGCGACGGTTTTGGTGCCGTGGTAGCGCTCGTGCTGACGGGCGCGCGCGGATTCGACGCGGTTGCGGATGGTCGCTGAATCCTCGCCGGGTTGCGACGAGCGCAGTTCGGTCAACGTCAGGGCGGGAGCGTCCACATGAATGTCGATGCGGTCGAGTAACGGTCCGCTGATGCGCGAGCGGTAACGCTGGATTTGCGTGGGCGAGCAACGGCACTCGCGACGCGTGTCACCGAGATAGCCGCACGGGCATGGGTTCATCGCCGCGACGAGCATGAAGGCGCACGGCAGCGTGATTTTACCTGCGCTGCGGCTGATCGTGACGGTGCCATCCTCAAGCGGCTGGCGCAGCACTTCGAGGGCCGAGCGTTTGAACTCAGGCAACTCGTCGAGAAACAGCACGCCGTGGTGGGCGAGCGAGATTTCTCCAGGCCCGGGGATCGCGCCGCCTCCGAGCAGACCGACATCCGAGATCGTGTGATGCGGACTGCGAAACGGCCGCGTGCCCCAGGAGAGTTCGCCGCTCAACGTGCGGCCCGCTGCGGAGTGGATGCTGACGATCTCCAGCTCCTCGTCGATCGTCGGCGCCGGCATGATTCCGGGCACGCGTTTCGCGATCATCGATTTTCCCGCGCCGGGCGGGCCGATCATCATGACATTGTGTCCACCGGCCACCGCGACTTCGATCGCGCGACGCAAGGCGTGCTGGCCTTTGACTTCGGAAAAGTCGCCAGCGGAGGCGAACGATACAGTGTTTCGGTTGTGTCGCTCCGCCACCACCGGCGGAAGCGGCCGTTCGCCCGTGAGAAAACGCACGGCCGCGTCGAGCGACGGCACTGCGTGCACGGTGACGCCCTCAACATTGGCGGCTTCCTGGGCGGACACCGGTGGCAGAAGCAGACCGCGTTTACCGAGCTTTCGCGCGAGTCTTGCCATCGCGAGCGCGCCGCGCACGGGCCGCGTGGCGCCGGACAAACTTAGCTCGCCGGCGATGAGCCAGTCGGAAAGCGAGTCAGCCTTCAGTTGCTCCGTGGCGGCGAGAATGCCGAGCGCGATTGGCAGGTCATAAAACGGACCTTCTTTTCTGAGGTGACCGGGTGCGAGGTTGATCGTGGTGCGCGTGCGCGGCGGGCGAAAGCCGCTGTTGCTGAGCGCGGAAAACACGCGGTCGTCCGATTCCTTCACCGCCGCGTCGGGCAACCCGACGAGAATCAATTTCGGCTCGCCGGCTTCACCTGCGTTGACCTCCACGAAAACCAACTCCGCATCGATGCCGTTGAGGGCCGCTGATGGGATCGTGGCAAGCATGCGCCGGGCGAGGTTCGTGGGCTACGCGACGGCCGAAGTGGCCGCAATGGACCGGCCCTCGATGATGGCGATGTTGCGCGCGACGGCGTCGAGATAGGGATTGGTGCCGTCGGGCAGGCCGAGGAAGCGGTAGACGGCCTGAAAATCGTGGGTGAGTTTTGGCAGCACGAGCTTGCGCCAAAAATCGGGCGTGCGCGCCTGCAGATCGGACGCCGAGCGGAAGATCCGGCGTTCGGCCGGAACGTGTGCGTAGTCGTCGGACTCGCAGAACTCGCGGTAGAGGATCTCGAGTTCGTCGGGATAATCCGGCGCGGCCATTTGCCCGAGGTAATCGGCCGTCGCGAGAGCGCAGCCGATGAACCGCTCGGTATCGTCGCGAAAATGGAGACGTCCGATCTGCTTCGCCGCGCCCGTGCAGTTGATCGCGCCAAGCACGCCGCTGATTTCACCTTCGTCCACGCCGGCGGAGGGAAGATACGAAGCGGCAAACGCTGCGCTACGGAGAACGTGGCAATAAGTGTATTTGGCGCCGGTGCCCTCGGTATCGGAGCGCAGCTTCAAATATCCGACGTCGTGGAGCAGGGCGGACACGATGCCCAACTCGAACTGGCGTGGCGAGAGCGGCCAGCCATCGGTGGCGCGGTAATTTCCCTCGAGGAGCAACGCCATGCAGAGGGTGGCCTGCAGGGTGTGCTCAAGATCGTGATACGCCAGATCGATCGGATGATAGTCCGGGTGCGCCCCGGTAAACATATCGATGACGGTGGTCGCCACCCGGTCGATCAGCGCGGGCTGTTTACCAGGATAGGTGCGACGGAAAATCTCTCCCAGATGGTCTGCAACGGCACGGGAATTCTTGGTGTCGACGGGCGGCAACATGGGAGAGTGGGCTGGAAAGCGCGCCGACGTGCGTCCGGTCGCGAGTGGACGCGGCCATTAAGAATTTGCGAAGTTCACGCGCAAGCCGAAATCTGGCGCGGAGATAGGCATGATCCTCGGTGTCACAGGCGGGATAGGTTGCGGTAAATCGAGCGCGGTCGCGATGTTCGCGAAGGCGGGCTTTCGCATGCTCGATTCCGATCGCTTGATCCGCGAGCACGTGCTCGCAGACGCGGAGGTGCGCGGGTTGTTACGCGAGCGTTTCGGTCAGGAGGTGCTGACCGCCGAGGGAGCGGTCGATCGAGCCCGGCTCGGTGCGGCGGTGTTTTCGGACTCGGCTGCGCTGGCGTGGTTGGAAAGCGTGACGCACCCGCGACTGTTCGCGTTGTGGCGCAAGGCGTTTGCCGAAGATCCCAAGGCAGCGTGGGCTGTGGAAGTGCCGCTCCTTTTCGAGAAAGGCTTGGAGAATTGGTTTGATTTCACAGTATGCGTCGCGTGTTCTCCGGAGCGACAACTAGCCCGACTGGAGCAGCGCGGTTTGCCACGCGCGCTCGCCGAGCAACGAATATCCAAGCAACTGCCCCTCGCGCGTAAGATCGAACAGGCCGATTTTGTTTTATGGAACGACGGCACGCCGGAGTTCCTCCAAGCGGAAATCCGGCAACTCATCGAAGCGCTGACGGTCATCCGCTAAGAAGTTCGCCCGCGGTGGCGGCTCCCGTCGCTTCATTTTCCACGCCCGCAATCCACCATGGAACTCCCTCCTAAGAACGACGACGAGACTGCGTCCGCCGCCGCCGATAGCGAAGGCGCCACGCCGAAGAAGACGGCGAAGCGCAAGACCACCCGCGCTCCTCGCGGTCCCCGGAAGGCGAAGACCGCCGCCTCGGCCGAAGCTGAGCTCCCTCTCACGGAAGCGCGCCCCGAACCCTCGTCGGAGCCCAAATCCGAACCGAAACCGGAACGCCACGAACCCGCGTCGGCGCCGGCCCCCGCGGCTGAGGAACGTGCTCCGCGCGAAGAGCGAAAGCCGCGCGCAGAGGAAGCACCGTCGAGCGAAGCTCCCACAGCTCCGGCGCAGGAGGCCCCGCAAGCTTCCGACTCCAATGCTCAACCGTCCGAAGGCGAACAACCGCGTCGCGACGATAACCAAGGCGGCCGTGGCGAGTGGCAGGACCGCGGTGGCGGCGGTGGTGGTGGCCGAGATTTTTGGAAGCGCAACAAACGCAAACGCGGTCGCCACGGTGGCGGCGGCGGACACTGGCAAGGTGGAGCGCAGGGCGGTCGCGAACAGCACCCGCCACAACCACCTCCGCCGAGCAATGCGCCGGTCACGGGCGAACTTCCCAATCCCTCGCGCTTCAACGATCTCGCTGCGCTCGAAACGCTAGCCACGGAGATTTCCTCCGGCGGCGGCGAGCCGGTTTATCTCCACGAGCTCTACGCCCGCACGCTGGCCGATCTGACGCAATACGCGCGCGGTCTCGGCGTGACGATCGAGGGTGCGCCGAACCGCCGTCAGTTGCTCACGCAGGTGCTGGCGACCGTCGCCGAGCAGAAGCGCCCGTTGCGTGACCGTGGTTACATCGATGTGACCGATCGCGGCGCGTTCGTGGTGCATGAGCACGTCAACTATCGGTTGTATCCAGAAGATGCATACCTGCCGGAAAGCCTCATCAAGCTCTACGGCTTGAAGCGTGGCCATCGCGTCGAGGTGCTCCTGCAGGCGCCGCAGCCCGGCGAGCGCTGCCCGTCGGTCGTGCGCGTCGACACCGTGATGGGCCTGCCCGCGGCGGAGATCTCGAAGATCACGCCGTTCGAGGAACTGGTGCCTTATTATCCGCTGAAGCGCATTCTGCTCGAGCGCTCCGAGCCCCAGAAGGATGTTTCGATGCGCGCCATCGACATCCTTACGCCGATCGGCTTCGGCCAGCGCGCGTTGATCGTGGCGCCGCCGCGCACCGGCAAGACCGTGCTGCTGCAGAATATCGCCAACTCGATCACCGAAAACAGTCCGCACGCGAAACTGATTCTTTTGCTGATCGACGAGCGCCCCGAAGAAGTCACCGACTTCAAACGTCACACGAAAGGCGAGGTTGTTTCCTCGACGTTCGACGAGACGCCCGAGAGTCACGTGCACTGCGCCGAAATGGTGATCGAGAATGCGCGCCGTCGCGTCGAGATGGGCGAGCACGTCGTCATCCTGCTCGATTCCATCACGCGTCTCGCACGCGCCTACAACGCGCTCACCGGCAACCAGGGCAAAACGATGTCCGGCGGTCTCGAGTCGAACGCGCTGCAAAAGCCCAAGCGCTTCTTCGGCTCGGCCCGCAATATCGAAGGCGGCGGCAGCCTCACGATCATCGCCAGTGCGCTGATCGACACCGGCAGCCGCATGGACGAAATCATCTTCGAAGAGTTCAAGGGCACCGGAAATTGCGAAGTCCACCTCGACCGCGGTCTGGTGGAGCGGCGCATTTTCCCCGCGATCAACATCGATCGCTCCGGCACCCGTAAGGAAGAACTCATTTACCACCCGGAAGAGTTGCAGCGCATCTACGGGCTGCGGCGCGCGATGCAGGGCCTTGGCCCGATCGAGTCGATGGAGATGCTTATCACGCGGCTCAAGAAGACCGCTTCGAACGCCGAGTTCCTGCTCGCTCTCGGCAAGCAATAGCCGGCGCAGTCTCCGTGATCTCGCCGGCTGACGACTTCGTGCTCAAAATCGCGCGCGAGCGAAATCTCGTGCGCGATGAGCATCTCGAAGCCGCGCGCGAAGTCCTGGCCGGGCACGGAGACCTGACGGCGCCTCCGAGCACGATTGATCTGCTGGTGGAGCAGGGCGTGCTCACGCGCGAGCAGATCGCGCGTTTGCTCGCTGAGGCGTTTCACATGCCCGTCGCGGAGTTGGACGGCCTTCGCGTCAGGCGCGGAGCTTCTGCGACTAGTCCCGCGCGCGCTCGCCGTGCGGCACACGCTCGTGCCGCTCACGCTGACCGGCCGGCTTCTCAAAGTTGCGATTGCTGATCCGATCGAGACCGAGGGCGTGGATAGCCTGGCGCATCTGCTGAAATTCGAGGTCGAACCGTGCGTCGCCTCGCGTGAAGAAATTCTCGCCGCGATCGACCGGCTCTACGGCAAGGAAGAGTCCTCGCTCGATTCGCTGCTCGGCACGCTCGAGTCGGCGGGTGCGGCCGCGATCGGCGAAAACCTAGCCGCTGCCTCGGCTCAAAACGAAACCGCGGACGAGGGCGATCCCGATGCGCCGATCGTTCGCTGGGTCCATGCGCTGATTCTCGAGGCGATCCAGCGCCGTGCGTCGGATATTCACGTCGAGCCGCTGGAGAAACGCCTGCGTGTGCGCTACCGCATCGACGGCGTGTTGCTCGAGGTCGAGAACCCGCCGAAGCGACTCCAGCTCGCGATCGTTTCCCGCCTGAAGTTGATGGCGAACATCTCGATCGCGGAGAAACGCATCCCGCAGGACGGGCGTATCCAGATTTCGCTTACGGGCCGCTCCATCGATCTGCGCGTTTCCTCGCTGCCCACAGTTCACGGCGAGAGCATCGTGATGCGTATTCTCGACAAGGAAGGCCTGCAGCTCGGCTTGCCCGAACTGGGTTTTCTGAGCGACGACCAGGCGACGTTCGAGAAACTCATCGCGTTGCCCGATGGCATCGTGCTCGTGACCGGCCCGACGGGTTCCGGCAAGACGACCACGCTCTACGGCTGCCTCCACTATCTCAACAAATCGGATCGGAAGATCATCACGGTCGAGGATCCGGTGGAGTATCAACTCACGGGCATCAATCAGGTGCCGGTGCGGCACGAGGTCGGAATGACGTTTGCCTCGGCGCTCCGCGCCATGCTTCGCCAGGCTCCGAATATCGTGATGATCGGTGAAATCCGTGACGCCGAGACGGCCGAGATCGCGATCAACGCCTCGCTGACCGGCCACATGGTGTTCTCGACGCTCCACACCAACGACGCGCCGGGGGCGGTGACGCGTCTCATCGACATCGGCGTGAAACCGTTCCTCGTGTCCACGTCGCTGCGCGCCGCGATGGCCCAGCGGCTCGTGCGAAAAATCTGTCTAAAATGTCGGCGCGAGTATCAGCCCAGCCCAACGGAACTGTGCGCGCTCAACCTCAGCTCCGCGCAACTCGAGGGCGCGCGTTTCCAGCGAGGACACGGCTGCCCGGAGTGCAATGGCACCGGTTTCCGAGGGAGAATGGGCATTTTCGAGATCTTCTCCGTCAACGAGGAGCTGCAGCGGATGATCTACGAGCACGCCAGTTCGGCGCGTCTGCGCGAGCGTGCCCGGGCTCTTGGCATGCGGACCATGCGCGAAGACGGTGCCCGCAAGGCTATCGCTGGTTTGACCACCATCGACGAAGTCGTCTCGATCACCGTCGGCGATTCCAGCTAACAACCCGCGGTTCCATGAGCTATGAAATGAACGAACTGCTCGATCTCGTCGTCGAGCAAAACGCCTCGGATCTTCACTTGCAGGTCGGCCAGCCGCCCACGTTGCGCTTGAGCGGCAGCATGACGCCGATCGACGGTCCGAATCTCACGCCGACGGACACCGAGAACCTCATGCTCTCGATCACGCCGGACACGCATATTTCCAATGTGAAGCTGAACGGCGGCGCCGACTTCGGTTTCGCGTTCGGCGAGAAGGCCCGCTTCCGCGTCTCCGTGCTGAAGGCCAAGGGCAACTACGGCATGGTGCTCCGCCAGATCCCTTACAAAATGTTTGGACTGCGGGACATTGGCCTGCCCGACAAGATCCGTGAGCTGCTCTATCGTCCGCGCGGTCTGATTCTCGTCACAGGTCCGACCGGTTCCGGCAAATCGACGACGCTCGCGTCGATGATCAACTACATTAACGAAAACCGCGACGGGCACATCATCACGATCGAGGATCCGATCGAGTATTACCATCCGCACAAACGCTGCGTCGTGACTCAACGCGAGATCGGCTCCGATGTGCCGAGCTTCGCGGAGGCGATCCGTCGCGCGCTGCGTCAGGACCCCGACATCATCCTCGTCGGCGAAATGCGCGACCTCGAGACGATCGAGGCGGCGATCAGCGCGGCCGAAACCGGTCACCTTGTTTTCGGCACGCTGCACACCAACAGCGCGGCCAAGACGATCGACCGTATCGTCGATGCGTTTCCGGCGAACATGAAGGATATGATCCGCACGCAGCTCGCGTCCTCGGTGCAGGCCGTGATTTCCCAAGTGCTCTGCAAGAAAGTCGGCGGCGGCCGCATCGCGGGTTACGAGATCATGGTCAGCACGACCTCGATCGCGTCGCTCATTCGCGAAAACAAAACCTTCCGCATTCCTTCGGACATTCAGACCGGCGCGCACCTCGGTATGATCACCATGGATACTCACCTGCTGAGCCTCTTCAACCGGGAGCTCATCACGGCCGACGAATGCGTGGAAAAAGCGCAGGATCCGGTCGCGATGCGCGAAAAGCTCGTCGGCATGGGCGCGCAACTGAAACCTCTCTGATCTCACGTCACCGCCGCCTCCACGATGTTCGAGGGCCACGATCAGGCGGTTTACGAGATGCTCCGCGAGCAGGCGGTGCTGCCGCGTGATCAGGTCGAGTCCCTCTTTGAGGAGCATCGCGTCACCGGCAAACCGCTCGCCGATCTCGTGCTCGATCTCGGCCTGATCGGACGTGATGCATTTCTCGAGCGCGTCGCGGCGCTGCTCGGTTGTGAGCACGTCGCCAATCTGCCGACACACTTTCCGTCATCGCTCATCGAAACGCTGCCCGCGCATCTCGCGCGCGACTACGGTGTGTTTCCGCTCCGCGCCGAAGGTCCGGCACTCGTTCTAGCCGCAGTCGATCCGTTCAATAGCCAGGTGATCGACGATCTGACGTTCGCGCTCAGTCGCGACATCCGTATCGCCGTCACCGAGCCCGAACGCGTGCAGGCGTTGATCAAGCAGCACTACGGCGAGGACAGCACGAGCATCGACGATCTGCTGCGCGAGTTTTCCACCACGGAGTTCGCCGAAAAGGAGCAGAACATCTCCCTCGACGATCTCGAAGCGCTCGCCGGCCAGACGCCGATCGTGCGGTTCGTGAATCTTGTGCTCGCGCAGGCGATCCGCGACAAGGCGAGCGACGTTCACTTCGAGCCGTTCGAACACGAGTTCAAAATCCGCTACCGGATCGACGGTGCGCTCTACGAAATGGCGCCGCCGCCGCGCGCACTCGCGCTGCCGATTACCTCACGCGTCAAGGTGCTCGCGAATCTCAACATCGCCGAGCGACGCGTGCCGCAGGATGGGCGCATCAAGCTCACCGTCGCCGGACGCCCGGTGGATTTGCGCGTGTCCACTTTGCCCACGCAGTTTGGCGAGAGCGTGGTGCTGCGCGTGCTCGATCAATCGGCGGTGCAGCTCGATATCACGCAGCTTGGGATGCCGCCCGACGTGCTCGAAGGTGTGCAGGAGATCGTGCGGCGCCCCAACGGCATTTTTATCGTCACCGGTCCGACCGGCTCCGGAAAAACCACCACGCTCTACAGCGGCTTGCGGTTGATCAATCATCCGGACCTGAAGCTGCTCACCGCGGAAGATCCCGTGGAATACGAGATCGAGGGCATCATGCAGGTGCCGGTGAATCCGCAGATCGGGCTGACCTTTGCGTCGGCGCTGCGGTCGTTTCTCCGCCAAGACCCCGACGTGATCATGGTGGGCGAAATTCGCGACCTCGAGACCGCGCAGATCGCGATCCAAGCGTCACTCACCGGCCACTTGGTCCTTTCGACCCTTCACACCAACGACGCCGCCGGTGCCGTCACGCGGCTCGTCGACATGGGCGTGGAGCCGTTTCTCATCGCCTCGACGCTCGAGGCCGTGCTCGCGCAGCGACTGGTGCGCCGCGTGTGCTCGCGTTGCCGCACGCCGTTTCACCCGACGCCGGACTTGCTGGCGCAGCTCGATCTCTCCGCGGTAGGCGCGGAAGGCCGGCAGTTTTTCTACGGCGAAGGTTGCCCGCACTGCAGCCGTTCAGGCTACCGCGGACGGCTCGGTATCTACGAGTGGCTGCGCATGACGGAGTCGTTGCGCGAACTCGTCGTCGCGCGCGCTCCGACGCTTCGCATCCGTCGCCGCGCGATCGAGCAGGGCATGCGCACGCTGCGCGACGACGGCCTGCGCGCGATCTTCAACGGCGCGACCACGATCGAGGAAGTCGTCAAATACACCTGAGACCGGAGCGATGCCACGTTTTCTCTACACTGCCATCGAAGCTCGCACCGGACGCGATTGTCAGGGCACGATCGAAAGCGCGAGTGCCGAGCAAGCGGCATTGGAACTGAAATCGCGCGGCCTCGCGCCGACCTCGCTGCAACTCGACGGTGCAATCACTCGCACCGCGGTCGAGCCGGCCAAAACACGCACGCGTCGCGCCACGTCTGCGACCACCGCTTCGGCTCCAACTGCGACGAGACCGCGCGCTGCGCGTTGGCAAATCGGTCGTGCGATTTCGCTCAAGGCGCTCACGGTTTTCACGCGGCAACTCGCGACGCTCATCAAAGCCGGCATGCCGTTGCTGCGCTGTCTCGAAGTGCTCGCGCGGCAGGAACGTCAGCCAGCGCTTCGGGCGGTGCTTGAATCCGTGGCTGAGACGATTCGCTCGGGTGGAAACTTCTCCGACGGACTTCAGCAACATCCAAAGATTTTCGACCGGCTCTACGTCAACATGGTGAAAGCCGGCGAAGCGGGCGGCGTGCTCGACACCGTGCTGGAGCGCATCGCGCGCTTCATGGAGAAGGCCGAGCAGATCAAGGGTAAGGTCAAATCGGCGATGACCTATCCGCTGATCGTCATCACGCTCGCGGTCGGGATCGTTTCAGCGCTGATGGTTTTTGTGGTGCCGAAGTTCGAGCAGATCTTTGCCGGACTTCTGAAAGGGCAGCCGCTGCCGCTGCTCACGCAGTGGGTGCTCGGCTTGAGCTACTTCGTCACGAATCACATCGCGGCCACGCTCGGCATCGTGATTGCGCTCGTGATTCTGTTTCAGGTTGTGCGTCGCACGAAGCGCGGGGCGCGCGGGTGGGACTGGCTGTTGTTTCACGCGCCGGTCACCGGCGACTTGTATCTCAAGGCGAGCATCGCGCGCTTCACGCGGACGTTCGGCACCTTGCTCGCGAGCGGCGTGCCGATCCTGCAGGCGCTACTTATTACGCGCGACACCTGCGGCAACGTTCATCTCGCCGACGCGCTCGACGTCGTGCACGACCGCGTGAAGGAAGGCGACAACGTCGCTGCGCCGCTTCAGGCGACGGGCGTTTTCCCTTCGATGGTCACGAGCATGATCGAAGTAGGAGAGGAGACCGGCGCGCTGCCCGAAATGCTCTCACGCATCGCCGACAGTTACGACGAAGAAGTGGACAATGCCGTCGCGGCGCTCACCTCGATCATCGAGCCGCTCATGATCGTGTTTCTCGCACTGCTCGTCGGCACCATCGTGATCGCGCTCTTCCTGCCGATCGTGTCGATCATCCAGTATCTGCAGTAGTGCGCGACGCGGTCTCGCGCGCCGGCCATTCAAGCCTGCTGATTCGGAGGAAGCTTGGTCAGCAGTAACGGCGAATTCAGTCCCGCGAGCCGCTCGGAAAACTCGACGCCTTCGGGCGCCTGACGTAGCGCGCGCTGCACCATGCCCATCTTTGCATCGAGATTGTCGATCATCGAAACGAACACCGCCTCTGGCGTCGCCGCGTAAACCGCCGCGCCCCATTCGGGTTCGCCCTGATGGCTGAGCACGATGTGTTCGAGACGCTCGAGCCGGTCAGGATCGAGCTTTGCCTTGATCCCGGCTTTGCGCGCGAGCTGATAGCCGAGCACGACGTGGCCCTGCAAAATTCCGCGGCGGCTGCGCTTCACTGAGAGCGTGCCCTCATACTCGATGACCTTGCCTGTATCATGAAGCAGGATACCGGCGAGCGCGAGGTCGCCATCGACTTCCGGGTAGAGCGGCAGCAGGGCCTTGCAGCACCGCGCCATGTGGATCGTGTGCTCGAGCAGGCCGTGACGATACGCGTGGTGCATCGACACCGCCGCGGGCGACCACCGAAAGGACTCGCCGATTTCCTCGAAAACACCGCGCACCGTCATCCGGAGTTCGTCGTGTCCGATCGAATCGACAAACGCGTTCAACTCCGTCCACAGCGCGTCCGCATTCTCCGGCGCGGTT
Organism: Opitutus sp.; assembly: GCA_024707325.1. Classification (GTDB taxonomy): domain Bacteria; phylum Verrucomicrobiota; class Verrucomicrobiia; order Opitutales; family Opitutaceae; genus Opitutus. The sequence goes on from JANPZY010000004.1 coordinate 124,960, forward strand.
TCGACGAGATTCTCCAGCGCGCCCGGCATGGCGGCGAGTTCCTCCTCCGAGATGAGCGCGGCCTTGTTCAGCCGCGGCGAGAGGCGCCCCTGATAGAAATCCACCTTGCCCTCCACGCGCACCGCTGCGCCTTCACCGGCGCTCTTCAGCACTTCGAACACCGGACTGTCGCCAAACACCGTCGAGCCAAACGAGCCGCCGCGATCACCGAGATCCGCGGTGAGAAACGGATTTCCATTCGAGGCGGTCTTGGTCGCGAGGCGTTTGATCACCAGCACGCTCGTGAAGACGCGTCCGGTGTCGCCGGTTTCGAAAGCCTTGAGTTCGCGGACGGTGAGAAGCGGGAGAGGATCGGCCATGGCTTGCGTTGGGTTATGGCGGCTCCGCGCCGCGCGTAAAGCTCCCCGTGCCGCTGCTCACGCGTGCTGTTTCACGAGCCGCGTAAACTCACGGAAAAACGGATGCGTCGTCTCGCGCAGCATCGCGTAGAAGACCGTTTCGGAGGGCAACACGGCGACGCCCGCGTGACGCAGCGCTGCGAAACAGCTGGTTGCATCGTCGGGCCGGCGCGCTGCGACAGCATCACTCAACACCGTGACCTGCCAGCCGAGCTGCAACGCATCGAGCGCGGTTTGGTAAACGCACACCGGTGTTTCCAGGCCGCACAGAAGGATGTGCTCGGTGCCGTTGTCGCGCAGCCAGGCGAGCGTGGGCTCGTCGGCCAGCGCGGAAAACGTGCGTTTCGGAAAAACCTTCGCGTCGGGCGCGAGCTGGAGGAGTTCGGGCGCTGTCGCGCCGAGTTTCTCGGAACTTGCTCGGTAAACACGACCGGAACGCCGAGACCAACCGAGGCCTGCAGCGCGAACGCGCAGCGTTTCGACACCTCGGCCCCCCGGTGCATGGCGGCGAGGAAAGCCGGTTGCATGTCCACACAGAGCAGCGCGAGAGGAGAACTCATGCCGTGGAAACTGATTTCTGTCGCTCGGTCCTCCAAGTGAAAACCTGCGCCCGACTCGAGCCGCACCTTGGCGCGACGTGGTGCGCACCTTGGCTCGACCCAAGCCGGACCTTGGTCCGACGTGGGACGCACCTTGGCGCGACACGGGACGCACTTGGTCCCGACTCGGGCCGGACGTTGGCGCGACTCGGTCCGCACTGCGGCCCGATGAGGTCCGTGAAAGGGTGCGGCGTTGTCCGGGGATAACCCTAGCGTAGCGCACGCAGGACGCCCGATTTCGGCATGAAGCTACGCCGTGTATTTTGCGTCTATGTTCTCGAAATCCGGCCTCAGGCGAAAGGTTGCGCGATGACGGCGATCGCGAAAGGCGTGAAATCCTTGCGTGTCACCCCCAGCACTCAGGCGTCCGACGCGAATGCAACCGGATTGGCGTCGGGGGATACGCCACTTTTCCTCACGCGGAGTCCGTCGCTGCAGCCTCTGCTTTCGCTCGCCGAACGCGTCGCGCCCACACGCACGACGGTTCTGCTGCTTGGGGAAAGCGGCACGGGAAAAACGATGCTGGCCCGCGCGATCCATCGACGCAGTCCACGCGCGGCGAAGCCATTCGTGACGGTGAATTGTCCCTGCCTGCAGCCGCAATTGCTGGAGAGCGAACTGTTCGGACACGTGCGGGGTTCCTTTACCGGCGCGGTCAACGATTCGCAGGGCAAAGTGGCCGCAGCGGAGGGCGGCACGTTGTTTCTTGATGAACTGGGTGAACTGCCACGCGAAGTGCAGCCGAAGCTGCTGCGGTTGTTGCAGGACAATGTCTACGAGCGCGTCGGCGACACCGTGACGCGCACCGCGGATCTGCGCATCATCGCCGCCACCAATCGCGATCTGAAGAAGGAGGTCGAGGCCGGACGTTTTCGCGAGGACCTCTATTACCGCCTTAACGTGATCTCGCTGGAGATTCCTCCGCTGCGAAATCGCGTGGAGGACATCGAAGCGGCGGCGGAGTATTTCCTGGAGGAGATCAATGCCTCACTTCCGCAAAAACGGAAGCTCGCACCGACTGTGCTCGCGCGGTTGCAGCAGCACAGCTGGCCGGGAAATCTGCGGGAGCTGCACAACGTGATCGAGCGCGCGGCGATTCTCGCGGAGGGCGATTTGATCGAATGCGAAGATCTTCCGGAGCTCGTTTCCGACGGAGAAGACCCTTGTCCGCAGGTCGGCGATTTTGTGACGCTCGAAGCACTTCAGACCGCGCACATGCGCAAGGTGCTCGCGCGCACCGCAACGTATCGGCAGGCGGCCGAAGTGCTCGGGATCGACAAGGCGACGTTGTATCGGCGACTGAAGCGACTCGGTGGAAACGTGACTGCGTTCTCCAGCACCACGGGCGTCGCCGAAGCGGGCTAACGCTGGCTGCCGGGTTTTGTCAGCAACCCGAGCGCCTGATCGAGCATCTGGATGCGCACCGGCTTCGTGAGGTGCGCGGCGAAACCTGCGGCTTGGCTGCGCGCGACATCGTGTTCCATGCCGTAGCCGGAGAGTGCGACGCCGTTGAGCCCATGGCTTTTCCTCAGCCGCTCCATGAGCTCGTAGCCGCTCGCGTCGGGCAGGCCGATGTCGGAAACGACGTAGTCGATGCCACCAGCATTCGCGATGGCGATCGCGTCGGCGGCGGTTCCGGCGGTAACGACTTCGAATTTTCTGCGCGTTAACAAATGGGCGAGGGCGGAGCGCGTCGGCTCGTGATCGTCGACCAGCAAGATGCGGCCGCGATGAGCAGGCTCGATGACGGGCCGAGTGAACGGTTCGGCGAGCGGCGGTTGATGTGGCTGCGCCTGATCGATGCTTTCGGCGCTTTCCGGTGCGAGCGGGAGCTCGACGACGAACGTCGAGCCGCGGTCGCGACCTTCGCTGTGCACGGAGATGGTTCCGAAATGCATCTCGACCAGCATGCGGGAGATCGCGAGTCCCAGACCAACGCCGCCAAATCGATGCGAGCCGCTGCCGCCGGCGTGATCGCCCTGCGAGAAGGCGTCGAAGATTCGCCCGATTTCAGATTGGGTGAGGCCGATGCCTGTGTCGGAAACGGCGACGGCGATGCGATCGCGGCCCGCCGCGCTGGTGCGGATGGTGATGCGTCCGCCCTCCGGGGTGAATTTCACGGCGTTGCGAAGAAGATTCCAGAGCAACTGCTGGAGCCGGACCGCATCGCCGCGCACGACGGTGCGACGCGCGCCGAGTTCGAAACGGAGGACGATGCCCTTTTGCTCCATCTCGGCGCGAACCGTCGAAACGGCGTCCTGGAGAATCGAGTGGATGTCGTGCGGACGCACATCGAGCGGCAGCTTGCCGCGCGTGATGCGCGTGAGGTCGAGCAAGTCGTCGATGAGCCTCGCCTCGAGTTCGACGTTTTTCCGAATCGTCGCGAAATCGGCGCGCACGCGCTCGGGCAGCTCCATGTCTTCGGCCGCTTCGCTGGCGAGCAGCAGCACGGGATTGAGCGGTGTGCGGAGTTCGTGCGAAAGCGCGGCGAGAAAATCGTCCTTGGCGCGAGAGGCCGCGACCGCGCGGTCACGCGCGATCTCGATCTCGCGTTCGGCGTTGCGACGATCGGTGACATCGGAAAGCACCGCGACGAGGCCCATGACTTCACCCTCGCTGTTGCGCTCGGGCACATACACCGCGTGCATCCATCGCGGCCCCAGCAGCTCGTAGGGAACCTCCATTTCGAATTCGACGCGCTCGCCGCGCAGCGCCGTCTCGATGTGCGATCGGATGCTCTCGTAGGCGCGACGACCCACCACCTCGGACGCATGTGCGCCGATGATCTGATGCACCTCGCGACCGTAGCGGCGTGCATACGTCTGATTCGCGAATTTGAAGCGATGCTGGTGATCGATCTGCGTCAGGTAGACGGGCGCGTTGTCGGTGACGAGACGAAGCTGGCGCTCGCTCGCGCGCAGCGCCTCCTGGGCGTTTTTCCAGTTGGTGATGTCGGTGTTTGTGCCGAGCCAGCGCAGAATCTGTCCGGACTCATCGCGGATCGGTGTCGCACGGGTGAGGAACCAGCGATAGCTGCCGTCCTTCGAGCGAAGCAGATACGTGTCCTCCCAGACATTGCCGCCCGCAATCTGCTGCTGGTAACGGCGGTTCACACGCTCGGCGTAGTCGGGGTGGTGGGCCTTCTGCCAGCCCCAGCCGATGGCCTGTTCGGCGGGAAATCCGGTGTAGTCGAGCCAGCGCTGGTTGAACCAGAAACACGCTCCCGTGATATCGGCCATCCACGCGAGCTGCGCGATGTTGTCGGCGAGGATGCGGAAGCGGCTCTCGCTTTCGCGCAACGCGAGATCCTGCCGGCGCAGCTCGGCCTCGTGGCGTTTTCGCGGCGTCACATCGCGCGCGATCTTTGACATGCCGATCACGCGATTCTCGCTGTCGAAGATCGGCGAGATGGTGAGCGAAACGTCGATCAAGCTGCCATCGCGCCGCTGCCGCACCGTCTCGTAGTGGCGCACGTGATGCCCCCTCGTGCAGACGCTGGAGGATCTTCAACTCCTCTCCGCGACGCTCCTCGGGAATGAGGACGGAGATCGGGTGCCCCATGACTTCCTCGGCCGTGTAACCGAAGATTTGCTCCGCGCCTTTGTTCCAGCTCGTCACGCACCCGCTGAGATCCTGACCGATGATGGCGTCGTCGGTGGACTCCACGATCGCTGCCAGGCGTTGCACCGTTTCCTCGGCGCGTTTGCGCTCGGTGATGTCGATGCAGGAACCGATGTAACCGGTAAACGTGCCGTCCGCCTCCGTGAGCGGAATGCCACGCGCCAGCACCCAGCGATAAGCGCCGTCGGCCCGGCGCAGGCGGAAGTCAGCCTCGAACTCCGTTCGGGCGGCGAAGGCGTTGCGATAAATGGCAGAGTAGGGTTCGCGATCTTCCGGGTGGACGTCCTCCATCCATCCCAGTCCCAGAACGTCGCCCATCGCGCGGCCGACGAAGGTCAGCCAGCGTTCGTTGAACCAGACGGCGTTCTCCATCGTATCCGCCTGCCAGACGAGCGCGGGCGCCGAATTGGCCATGAAGCGAAAACGCTCCGCTGCTTCGCGCTCGCTCGCGTGGAGGGCGATCTCGATGCATTTGCGTTCAGTGATGTCGACGGAAGCACCGAGCATACGCACCGGTTTGCCCGCTGCGTTGCGCAGCACGGTCGCATTGCTGAACAGCCACGAAATCGTGCCGTCCCGTCGAATGACGCGCAGCTCGACCTCGTAAGGGAGATCGTCCTCAAGAGCGCCCCGAAGCGCTTCCGTGATCGGCGCGCGGTCGTCGGGGTGCACGAGCTCCATGAACTCATCGACCGACAACGGAGTTTCACCACGGGGAACCCCGGCCATGGCGTAGAGCGAATCGGTCCAGGTGATTTTATTCGTCTCGATGTCCCAGTCCCACACGCCGACCTTGCCGGTGTCCGTGGCGATGCGGAGCCGACGCTCGCTCTCACGCAAGTCCTGCTCGGCGCGGCGCCGCGCCGTCGCGTCGACAAACACGTTGATCGCGCCGATCACACGTCCGTCTGCGCTGCGCAAAACGTCGATATTGATCGTGATCGCGACGCGCGTGCCGTCGGGTTGCTCCACGAGCATTTCGACATCCCGATAACTGCAACCATCCCGAAGTGCGGTCGCCATCGGAGTCGCGGTAGGCTCGATGAAAACTCCCTCCGGGGTGAACGCGCGAAGGCATCCGCAGAACCGGTCGTGGTCGTCGTTGAGCGCGGGCTCGCGACCCCAGAGCTCAGCGGCGCGACGATTGAAAAACGTCAGCCGGCCCTGCGCATCGCAGGCATAAACGCCGGCGGGCATGAGCGCGAGCATGGCATCGAGATGGTGCTCGCTGGCGCGCAGGCCCTCGTAGTTCCGCACGTGGTCGAGCAGATCCGCCGCCATGTGCGCATAGCGATCGAGTAATTGCGTCTCGCGCTCCGTGGGCCGGTGCCATTGCACGTAATGCACGGTCAACACGCCAAGGATTTGGTTGGCTCGCGTGACGATCGGCACGCTGTGCGAGCTGCGAAAGCCGCCTGCCTGCGCAATGGGGCGGAAATCGACGAAGTTGGGATCGGTCATCACGTCCTCGATCACCACGCGGGCACGGCTCACAAGCGCCGTCCCGCACGGTCCGGCGCCGGCGGGAATTGTTTTGAGATCCCGGATAAACTCCGGACTGAAGCCGCACGTCGCTCCTACCACCAAATGAGAGCGGTCCGACGCTGCCAGGGAAACGAGCGCGCGATCCGCTCCCGCTGCTTCCGCGGCTGCCGCGAGCAACAGGCGAAGCGCTTCTTCGCGGCTGCCGGCGCGCGCTACGCTGAGCGTCACCTCGTGCAAGCGTTCGAGTGCCGTGATGTGGCGCGCGAACTCTCCGTCGAGATTTGAAGCAAGTTCCGCTGCACGCTGCCTGGCCCGGGCGAGCTCGAGTTGCACCTTGATGCGTGTCTGCAAGTCGCGCGCGCGAAGGGGAGCGCGGACATAGTCGTCGGCCAAATCCAGGAGTGCGGCGTGATCGTTTTCTTCGCCTGGCAGCACGAGAACGATCGGGAGGGAACTCAATCCCGGATCCGCTCGGATTTCGCGCAGCACGGACACAGCGCTGGTGCCTCGTTCGGCGACCTCGAAAATGAAAAGATGGAAAATCTCCGCGCGCAGCCGAGAAATCGCGCCGTCCGCGTCCTGGGCGTGCTCTACGACATGCTCGGCCAACGCTTCGTCCATCGCGGTCCGGCTGTTGGGCGACGATGCGAGCACCAAAAGGCGTGGCGGCCCCATGCCAGTCGGCATGAGTTCATCCGCACGGGTTGGGACGGTGCGATCCGATGCCGCCGCGGCTGGAAGCGACAGGATGCCGGAGATCATGCGCGTCTAGGTGGAAGCGTGAGCGTTTATATTATCGACCGAGCCATTGGGCCGCACGACGGAATCGAGCGACGGCAACGCGAAATAAAAGAGCGAACCACCTTCGGGCAACGCTTCGTAGCCGACGCGCCCGCCTTGCAGCTCGACCAGCCGCCGGACGATCGCGAGTCCGAGGCCCTGGCCGGCGTTGAGTTCATGCAAAAGATGAAACGGTTGAAACAACCGCGAACGCAGCTCGACGGGAACGCCCACACCATCGTCTCGCACCCAGAAGCGGCATTCGCCGGTTTCGCGACTCCACCCGGCCTCGATCTTGGGCGAATCGCCGGCGTGCTCGATCGCATTGGCGAGAAGATCGCGCCAGATCGTTTCGCACCACGTCGAAACGCCGCGGACGACCGGCCAATCCTCGGGCTCCGAGATCGTGGCGTTTTTGGCGTTGGCTTGATCGCTCAGCCGATCGCGCGCCACGGAGAAAACAACGGCCATGTCCACACGTTCGCGCGGCATCGCATCGGCTCCGGCTTTGGCCACCACGCTCACGCGTTCGACAAGCCGGGCCATTTCCAGCGCGGAGTCGTGCACCGACTGCACCAGCGGGCCGATGTCCTCGTCGCCCGGAGGCAGGCTTTCCTGCATCGCCTCGGCAGCGGTGAGCACACAACCGATCGGCGTGCGCATGTCGTGAGTGAGGCGCCGCGCCATGGTCCAAAGATCGCCGCGAGCGCGATCGCGTTCACGTTGGAGACGATGCCGCGTCAGTGCGGATTTGATGGCGCGTGCGAGCAATGCGGCGTCGGTCTCCGGCGGAACCACTTCCGCCCATTCCTCTGCCCATTCCTCGCCAATGACGACCACGGCCCAGCGCGGCAGCGCGCTCGAGTCCATCGCGGATGTCACGACGGCGAGGTCTCGGGCCGAAGGGTCGTGCAGCAAAATCACCTCGGTGTCGGAAGCGCCTTTGGCGGTTTGGGCCGCGGACACATCGGCGTGGTTTTTGATTTCTCCCGATTGGCAGGCGATGCCGAAGGCCGAATGTGCGATGGCTTTCGTGGCGGGATTGAGACCGACGAGGTGAAGGGTGATCATGGGACCAAGAATGGAAGAGCCAAGGACGAGTATGTCCGGCCTGCGGCGTATGCAAACCGCCGCACATCGGGACCGGAGTTCTGGTAGAAATCACGCGAGCCGGACTTCATGCGGAAAACGCGATTGGTATTTCGGAGAAGGAGAGGCTTGCTCAACCGGGCCGATTCGACGGAATCGAGGCTTACGCGCACAGCATACGGCACGCCGCCAGCGGTGACCGAGTTACGTTCATCGTTAGTATTTCGGCCAAACCCATGATTCTCCCTCATCTTTCTCTGCTGCATTTGCGCGACCGCAAGCCGCGCATCCTGGCGGTGGACGACTATCCCCGGAATCTCCGGGTGGTGAAGGAGACGCTCGCGGCGCGGGATTTTGACGTCTTTACGGCCACGAGTGGAGCGGAGGCTCTGAAGCAGGTGCACGAACATCTCCCCGATATCATCCTGCTCGACCTCATGATGCCGGTCATGGACGGACTCGAAGTCTGCCGACAGCTGAAGGCGCACGCGGGCACGCAGGACATCCCGATCATTTTCCTTACGGCCGCGGACGAGAAGAAACTCGTCACCAAGGCGCTCGATCTGGGAGCGGTCGACTATGTGGTGAAACCCTTCAATCCGGCGGAGTTGATGGCCCGCGTGCGGACCCACCTCGAACTCAAGGATACTCGCGACGAGCTGCGCCGCATCATTGCGCAGAAAAACGATCTGATGAGCGTCGTCGCACACGATCTGAAGAATCCACTCGGGACGATCCGGATGAGTGCCTTGTTGCTCAAGGAAGGCGGCGGCTCGGAGAGCACGCACACCGAACTCGTCGAAAGCATCATTTCGGCCTGCGACGACAGTCTCGCGTTCATCAACGCCCGACTCGAGAAGAACGCCCGCGAGCTCGGTCTCGCGCGATTGAGCGTGGAGGAAATTCAGTTGGCCGACGTGCTCGTGCCGGTGATGCAGCAGAACTCCCAAGCCGCGACGGCGAAGGAAATCCAGCTCGACGTGGTCGGCGATGGCGGAGTCGGCATCAAAGTCGCCGCCGACTATCTCGCGCTCGTGCAGGTGATCGACAACCTCGTCTCCAACGCGGTGAAATTCACGGCGAGCGGTGGCAACGTCTGGATCGAAAGCAAGCGAGAGGGTGACGCCGCGCGGATCGAGATTCGCGATCAAGGCCCCGGACTGACGGCAGAGGACCAGGCTCATCTTTTTGAGCCCTACCGCCGCCTCAGCGCGCAGCCGACCGGTGGAGAGTCCAGCACGGGTCTTGGGCTCAGTATTGCGCGTCAGCTGATCGAAGCGATGGGGGGCAAGATCGGTTGCACATCGACGCCTGGCGAGGGTGCTTGTTTTTGGATTTCGCTTCCGACGAAGGAGTGAGTGTGAAGATGCCGCCGGCTCGCAGGCGCGGGGCGTGGCAAAGCCTTCAAAATCTCGGAAATCGTAGATCACGGGCTGGATGCGTGTTCCTGACTATCGCTTGTTTCCCCGATGGCAGCTACCGGGTGGCAACCTGTTCGCGGTATAGGTGATTCCCCCATATTCGTCTCGCGTGACGCTGCCGGAATCTGGCGACTTTGCCCTGAAGCTCCGGCGATCAGCTCGGAAGGCGGCCCCATGGCGGGAGCGTGGCGGGAGCGCTATGTTGAGACATGGGCTATATCATCGCTGTCATTATCGCCGCTATCGCGCTGGTGCTCTTGTTTGTGGCCTTTGGTCGCGGGCGGAGTCGGCCGGTCGGACGCACTGCACCTCGGCACGATGTCACGGTGAAAGAGCCTTCGGCTTCGGAAACCACGCCGGGTGCGTCGGCCATAACGTCTGAGGCGGAAAACGAAGCCGCCCGGCAACGCACACCGCCCGCTTAACCGTCGCCACTTTCCTCCATGCGTTTCGATCAAGACCAACCCGATCGCCCGGTCGCCCTGACCAAACGAACCACCAAAGTAAACGTGACCGTCGTCATCGGCGTCGTGCTTTTCCTGCTCGCCGGCTTTGCGACGGTGTGGGTGTTGTCGGAACGCTCGCCGCAGCACGTGGAAGAGGAAGTGCAGGGCGGTGACACGCTTCCCGGTCGGTAGGTCGTAACGCCGTAGCGGAAATCTGGATACGACCGCCACTGACTAGGCAGCACGCTTGCGGGCAAACGGGGACCGCCGGGCTGCCGCTCGCGCAGGACGTTTCTTCTTCGGCTCGCGCGGTGCAGTCAGTCCCGCGGCATTATCCGCAGCAGCCACGGGCGTTTCAACATGGAGCCGCTGCGCCAGGGCCATCGCATCGAAAGGCGCGTGGGTCTTGATGTCGTTATCGAAGTAAACGAACGCGTCGCGTGGAGAGCCCGAACGCGTTCGTGTCCACCGCCGCAATGAAGCTGCCCAGCGGTCCAGGCTCTCTGGCGTGTAGCCGCTGGCGTAGAGTTCTTCGTCGCCATGCAGACGCACGTAGACGAAATCCGTCGTGGGCTCGTCGAAGAGTGGCCACCGTCCCGCGGTGTCGGCTACCACGACGGCGACGTCGTGCTTCTGTAGCAGAGTGAGAAATTCCGGCGTCACAAATGAATCGTGCCGGACCTCGAGGGCGTGCCGGACCTTCCGATCAAAATCGGTTTTGATCCACGGTTCCCGGACGCGGTGATCGTGCTTTCGAGCCAGCCGGGCCGCGGCGCGGGTTGACCGGGGAAGCAACGTGAAAAACGCATCGAGACGATCGGCATCGAAGCGGAAATTCGGCGGCAGTTGCCACAGGATCGGCCCGAGTTTGGGGCCGAGTGCAAGCAGGCCGGAGGCGAAGAAATTCGCGAGCGGAGCCTCCACGTCCTTCAGGCGTTTGAGATGCGTGATGAAACGCGGTGCTTTCACCGAGAACACGAAGTTGTCCGGCGTCTCCGCCGCCCACGCGCGAAAACTCGAGAGACGCTGCAGCGAGTAGAACGTCCCGTTTATCTCGATTGAGGAAAACCGCGCACTCGCAAAGGCCAGTTCGCTGCGCTGTGGCAGGTCATCCGGGAAGAACGTTCCGCGCCAGGGAGCGTAGCGCCATCCGGATATGCCGATGTGGATCACGGAAATACTGTGCGATGCAAAGCTGACGCGCGCCATCCGGTGCCGTCCCCGTGTTGATCCCCGGCGGCCTACGGTGGGTGATCCGTGGGCCAAACGTGTATCCAGAAACCTGATGCACCCTGGGACCGGGGCCCCACCGCATGATGGGAGCGAAATAAGCCGCGCGCCTCTTGGCGGATGGAAAGCGCGGCGCGACGTTCCTTCGTCCAGTGCTCTTCCAAACCAACCGACTACCCAAGACTACCATGAAAACTTCCCTCATCTCCCACGCGCTTCGCATCGGCCTCGCAGCGGGCCTTCTCGGTGGAGCGGCAATCTTGCACGCGCAAGAAAGCACGCAGACCACGCAACGGACCAGCGGGGCAGTGGACTTCAGCGAATTCGGCGCCCGTAAAGGCGACCATGAATTCATGATCGGCGGCTCTGGCGCCACGAACAAGGACCTGGACGATTCCCTCGGTGGCGTGAGTTTCGCCTACGGTGTCTATTTCACGGACACGCTCGAGGGCGTGGTGCGCCAGACCATCAACTACAGCAATCCCAACGATGCCGGCCAGTCGTGGAATGGCGCCACGCGTCTGGCGATCGATCAACATCTCACGCAGCGCGGCGCGGTCCGTCCGTTTATCGGCGCCAACTTTGGACGCATTTACGGCGATGCGGTCCGCGACACGTGGGCGGCTGGATTGGAAGCGGGCATCAAATACTACGTGCAGCCGCGGACCTTCATCCTGGCGATGGTCGAGTATGGCTGGTTTTTCCAGCATTCGGACGGCATAGATAACCGCTTCGACGACGGCCAGTGGAACTGGAACGTCGGGGTGGGCTTCAACTTCTAACGGAGATTCCCATTATGAACACGACCTCAAATTCTCCCGATTCTGCGGGCCGCGTGTTGCTGCATCGGCAAGGCGCGGGCGAAATCACTGAAGCCGAAATCGAACGCCGCGCCCGAGAATTGGCTCGGATCGATGGTCGGCATGTGGAAACCGATGAGGATCGGACGCAAGCCGAACGTGAACTGCGCGGCGAAACATTGCCGGATCCCGTCACGAGGGATCGCGATGCCAACCGGAGTGTTTCCCGGGATCCCAGCGAGCCCGTGTCCAACACGGGCAGTGCAGCGCCGACTCAAGAAGACGACAATGAGGAGGCAGTGCCGGAGCGCTTGGTCATCGAAGGTGCCGACGAAGCTCAGCACGACCTGATGTTGGCGGCGCGACGAAAACGAGAAACGCCGTAGACGGCTCTAGCGTGCAGCCAAGCGGCTAGATTTCGAATCGCTCCAGGCTCGTCGTTGCACCGGCGAGCCTGTTTTTGCAGTCATGGTGCACGTCCGGAAAAAGACGCGTCCCTGCGTAAGGAATCGCACAATAAACATTATGTTAAGTAACGAACGGCACATTTCGCCCCTCTCTGCACTCCACCTCTGCGCTGCATAATTGCTGCGTCTTTCCTGCAGCTGGTTCCCGCCTACCAGATTGGCTGGCGCATAACTTACATAGTCGGAATCCGGCTTGGGGTTTGATTCTCCCACACTCACATTTTTGAGATGAAGCATGAGCGCCCTGTCGCGGGTAGATTCGCGGCGCATGAAAACTCTCCTCGTCATCGACGCCAGTGCGCGACTGAACCGCTCTGTCACCCGTCATCTCACGCAGCGCGTCGCCGCCAACTGGCTCCGACTTTATCCGACCGGCTCCGTGCAGCACCTCGACGTAGGCCGCCATCCACCGCCGGCAATCGACGAAAACTGGATTGCCGCCGCTTACACACCGGCTGGTCAACGCACCCCCGAAATGCACGCGGCGCTCGCTGCCAGCGATCGCTACGTGGACCAGTTGCTCGCGGCCGATGCGATCGCGATCGGCGCCCCGCTCTATAACTTCGGCATGCCCGCGCAGCTCAAAGCCTACATCGAACAGGTCGTGCGGGTCGGCCGCACCTTCGAGTTCAACCGCGACGGAAAAGATCCCTACCTCGGGCTCGTGGGAAACAAGCCGACGCTGCTGATCACCTCATCGGGCGCGTCCCGTGTGGTCGCCACGAGCAGCGGTCCGGAAACGAGCTACCTGGAGCCCCAGTTGCTCACCACCCTCGAACTGATGGGAATTCGCGACGTGACGCTCGTCGCTTTCCGCGGCCAGCAAGAAGACTCCGCGCACATCGCGCGCGCTCTCGCCGTCGCTGAGCGCGAAATCGACGCGTGGTTGCCGAAAGCAGTCGGAGATACGGTCGCGCAAAATCCCGAAGCCGCTGGCGTGACGATCGCCGAATGCAGCCGATGACAAAGATGCGCCCACCCTTTGCGCTGGCTTCCGAGTCGCCCTATCCTGCGCTCGTGAAACCAGCGCTCAATCTCGACGCCACCACCACTGATCCTCTCGCTCGTTTCCGGCCTAAAATCGATCAACTCCGCAACGGATGCCCGCTGCGGGCTGCGGTGGATGTCGTGCGTGGCCGCTGGAAACCGTCGATTCTGTTTTTCCTCAGCCAGCGGCCGCAGCGTTTCACCGAACTCTTCGAGAAGCTGCCGGGCATCACCGCGCAGACGTTGACGCTGCAGCTCCGCCAGCTGGAAGCCGACCGCGTGGTGCGCCGCACCGTTCACGCCGGCGTGCCGCCGCGCGTCGAGTATGCGCTGACGGAATCCGGTGAAAAACTTTGGGAGATTGTGCTCCAGCTCGAACGATGGGCCGCCGACCATCTGGTTGAGGCGGGAAACTGAATCCCAACCGCATGCGTGCACGAATGGGCGCACGATCTGCTAGCGTGCCCTGCCCATGCATTTTCCACGCTTCCCGTTCGTCTCTCCGCGCGGGTCGCTGAAAATTTGCGCTTCTCGCACCGGACCCTTTGCTGAGGGTCTTCCTTCCTCCTGATGACCTCCGCGCCCCTGTTCAACTGGCTCGACACTCGATTTGCCGGCGTGCTTCTGCACCCGACTTCGCTGCCCGGCGATCAAGGCGTCGGAACACTCGACGCAAACGCGTTTGCGTTTCTCGATTTCCTTGCGGCGGCGGGATTCAAGGCGTGGCAGATCTGCCCGCTCGGCCCCACGGGCTTCGGCGATTCTCCTTACGCGTGTTTTTCCGCCTTCGCGGGCAATCCCTATCTGATCGATCTCGACGCGCTCGTGAGCGCCGGTCTGCTGAAATCGGCGTCGGTGCAACCGCTGCGAAACGGAGACCAATCGCGCGTGAGTTTCGGTCGTCTTTTCGAACAGAAATGGCCGGCGCTTTTTGAAGCGCATCGCACGTTCGTCGCTGGCGGCCGCACGAATCAACCCTACGGCGACTTCGCCCGCTTCCGCACGGATCACGCGGAGTGGCTGAAACCTTACGCGCTCTATTCCGCACTCAAAGGTCATTTCAAGGGGCAGCCTTGGTGGGACTGGCCCAGCGAAGTTCGCAGTTTCGCCGCGGCCACGAAATCTCCGCTCGCGACTCAACTCGCCGCAACCATCGAAGCCTACGAGTTCGTGCAGTATGTGTTCTCCGGCCAATGGACGCGTTTGCGCGAACGTGCCACTGAACTTGGCATCTCAATCATCGGCGACATTCCGATCTTCACCGCGCTCGATAGCGCCGACACGTGGTCGCACCCGCACCTGTTCCAACTGGATCGCAACGGACGTCCGCTCGCGGTCGCCGGTTGTCCGCCGGATTACTTCTCGGAAGACGGTCAGCTTTGGGGCAATCCGCTCTACGATTGGGACGCGCACGCGAAAGAAGATTACGCGTGGTGGCTTGCGCGGCTCCGCGCTCAGTTCTCGCTCTGCGATATCGTCCGCATCGATCACTTCCGCGGCTTCGAAGCTTACTGGTCGATTCCTGCGGACGCCCCCACGGCGCGTCCCGGCCATTGGGTAAAAGGTCCGGGCCTCGACTTTTTCGAAGCGATCAAGCATGCGATGCCCGAGGCGAAACTGATCGCCGAGGATCTCGGCGTTCTCACCCAGGGCGTGCTCGATCTGCGCGACTCCACCGGCCTCCCCGGCATGGCCGTGCTGCAGTTCGCGTTCGGCGGCGGCGCGGACAATTTCTATCTTCCCCACAACCACCGCGCCAACTGCGTCGTGTATCCAGGAACGCACGACAACGATACCACGCTCGGCTGGTATGCCTCGACCGACGAGAAAACGCGCGATCACGTGCGGCGCTATTTCCGCATCGATGGACGCGAGATCGGCTGGGATCTGATCCGTTCGGCGTATGCCTCGGTCTGCAATCTCGCCATCGTTCCACTTCAGGATCTGATGAGCCTCGGCACGGAGGCGCGCTTCAATCTCCCTGGCACGTCCAGCGATCGAAACTGGAGCTGGCGCTATCGCGCCGATCAGCTCGAGGAACTGCGCCGAAATTCAGCGACCTACCTGCGCGATCTTGCCGCGCTCTACGGCCGCGAGGGTTTGCCGAAGCTTAGCCCGCCAGAAAGCTGACGATCTTCGGGATCACTTCCGTGTTGGCGTCGGCCAGCACGTAGTGGCCCGCATCGGCGATCCGGTGCACGTCGGCGGCCGGCAGCGCCGTGCGCCAGCGCTCCAGAAAGTGGTCGTTGAAGCAGAAGTCGCGACCGCCCCAGATCACGAGCGCCGAGTGCGCGCGGAAACGCAGCAGCCCCTGCTCGACTCCCTGCAGCGTTCGCCAGCTCCGGTGCTGCGGCGACATCGGGATGTCCTGCACGAACGCGCTTACCGCGACGCGGTTTGCCCACGAATCGTAGGGAAACAGAAAGCCGCGTTTCTCATCGGCCGAGAGAGCGCGGCGGTGCATCGACATCCACGTCGCCGGCCAGGCGAAGCCATTGAAGCCGCGCACGAGCAACGGACCGATCACCGGCGCCTTGCACAGAGCGATCCGCCCGGGGATGTGCTCGGACGCAAACGCGGCGGTATTCAAAACGACGATACGCCCGATCAATTCCGGGTGCCGTGCGGCAAAGCCGAAACCGATCGCACCGCCCCAGTCGTGAACCACGAGATGGATTTTGCGGAGATCCAGTTCGGCGACGAGATGCTCGACGTCCGCGATGCGTCGCTCGAGCGAGTAATCGTAGTCCTGCGGCTTTTCAGAGAGTCCCATGCCGATGTGATCCGGCGCCACGCACCGCACGCGCGGCGATAATGCCTGCACCAGCTCACGGTAGTAAAACGACCACGTCGGATTTCCGTGCAGCATCAACACCGCCTCGTCGTTGCGCGGACCTTCGTCGAGATAGCTCATCCGCGCTCCCGCGGGCGTCGTCAGGCTGTGCGGAGAAAATGGATACAGCTGCGCCAGCCAGGCTGGAATGCGTGTCGGGGCACTCATGCTCACCACTCCAGCGCCAGCATCAGGCAGTTTAAACCGCTGCCGATTCCAAGCAGGCCGATTCGCTGACCTTCCGTCACGGCGCCCTGCTCGATGGCGAGGGCGAGCGTCGCGGGGAGCGCGACCGAGCCGGTGTTTCCGAGCGTTTCGAACGTGGAAAAGTCCTTCGCCAGGTCGAGGCCGAGCGTCTCGTAGAGTTTGCGACGATGCACACTGCCCACCTGGTGGCAGATGAAACGATCGAAATTCGTGCCCTGCAGCGCGGTGAATTCGCGCCAGGTCTCCTGCGCCAGGTTCACACCGGCGATCAGCAACTGTTCGGAATCGGTCTGCATCGCCAGTGACTCGGCACCGTAGGTGTCGCCCTGGCAAAGTTCGCTGTGCTGAGTTGCCGCACGGGCGCGGCCTCCGAGCAAACGATGCGCGCGACCTTTCACCAGCGAGCGATGGCACACAACCGCGGCGACTGCGCCGGACCCGATTGTGAGATTTGCGAAATAGGGTTTGATCTCGTTTCGCGACAGCGGGCGCTCCACGAGCGTGCGCAGCGTTTGGTCGACCAGCGGTCGTCCGTTCTCGCCCGAAGCGACGAGTGCGCACTTGATCTGGCCGCTTTCGATCATGCCCGCAGCGAGCGTCAACGCGTTGAGAAATCCGAGGCACGCGTTCGAGACGTCGAGGATCTGCGCTGTTCCGGGCAAACCGATCTTTCGGTGAGCAAACGACGCGGTCGCCGGTTCGAGCATGTCGCGGCTCACCGCCGCGTGCACGAACAGTTCGACCTGTTCCGCATTCAGCGCCGACTTCGCCAGCACGGCCTTGCCGGCGGCCGCGCTCGCGTCGGATGGACGCGTGCCTTCCGGCCACATGCGGCGCTCGCGGATGCCGGTCATCAGTTCGAGACGACCTTCCGGCAGCTTCAGGCGTTCGTAGAGCGGACGCAGCCGTTCCTCGATTTGCGCAGAGGTCCAGATCTCCTCCGGGAGCGCGACCGCGATTGATTCGATGCAGACGTTTTCGAAGCGCATGGTCAGCTTTTCGCCTCCGGACGCATCGCGAGGCGGATGATTTCCTTGTCGAAATAGTTCGAGCCGAGTCCGGCATCGACGACAACCGTGCCGCCGTTGATGCCGCTGCTGCGTTCGCTGAGCAAAAACACCGCGGCGTCCGCGACCTCTTGGGTTGAGAGCGCGCGTTTGCGGAACGTCAGTTTCTCCGCGTAAAGATAGCTCTCGAGATAGCCGGGAATGCCCGCCGACGCGCTGGTCTTGAGCGGTCCGGAGCCGATCACGTTGAAGCGCACTTCAGAATCGGCACTGAACGACTTCGCGAGAAAGCGGGTGGCCGATTCAAGCGCGGCCTTGATCGGGCCCATGTAGCCGTAGTTGTCGGGCGTCACGAGCAGCGACGAAATACCAATCGTCACCACCGACGCGTTGCGCGCGAGGTGCGGCTTGAACGCATTCGCGAGCTCCACGAGCGAGAACGCCGAGATCGCGGTGGCCTGCAAAAAGTCCGCGCGCTTCGTTTCGTGAAACGCTTTGAAACCTTCGCTGTAGTTGGCGAAGGCGATCGAGTGCACGATGCCGTGCAGCGGCGCGTGCCCCGCGGCCGCGACTTCCGCCGCGAGCGCTGCGGCCGCGCCGTCTTTTTCGACGTCGCACACGAAGACCGGCCGATCCGCCAGCAAACTCTCGAGCGATTTCTTCCGCGCGTCCGAGCGCACGCTGTAGATCACCGTCGCGCCCTGTTCTTCGAGTGTGCGCGCGATGAGCCACGCGACGCTCTTCTTGTTGGCGACGCCGCAGACGAGGAAACGTTTGCCGGAAAGCTGGAGGAAATCGGCCATGGTCAGCGTTACTTCTGCCCTTCGGGCGTCTTCCACGCGACCGCGAAATCGACCGTCAGCACGCGTGTGCCGTCGGCTTTCTTGATGGCGCCGCTCATCATCGTGAAGCCGCCCATCTCTTCCTTCTTCTTTACCTCGATGAGCACTTCGTCGCCGGGATACACGGGGTTGCGGAAACGCACGTCGCTGATCTTCGCCAGCAGCGGCACGCCCTCGCCCGGTTTGGCACCGGCCGCCTGCGCCTGACGCGCCATGTAGAGCGCGCCGGTTTGGAAAACCGACTCACACAGCAGCACGCCCGGCGTGATCGGCGCGCCCGGATAGTGGCCCTTATAAAAATCTTCCTCCGCGCGCCAGGTGCGACGCGCCGTCAGACTTTCCGGCGTCTCGCTGACGATCTCGTCGACAAACAGAAACGGCGGACGATGCGGAATGAGGTCGGTGACGGAGTTCATGAGGCGATGGTGATAAAGTTACACAGAGTGCACGGAGGCGTCACAGAGAACACAGAGTAATTTCGAGGGGAAAAAATCGGTCGGCTCTGTGACCTCATGTCTCCTCTTGTGCCCTCTGTGTAACGATCAACGACGCTCCGCTCTTCAGGCGGTGCCGGCCGTTTTCAGCGCGTGCAGCGCCTTGTCGATCTTGTTGGCGGTGATAACGCCGTAGTTAATCGTGCCGAGCCACCCCGACATGATGATGCCCACGCTGCCCGCGTGATAGAGTCCAGGCAAAGCGTCCGACAGATTCATCGAGACCGGCAGACCTTCGAACTTGGTGCCAAATGACGTGCCGTTGAGATGCGTCGTGTAGCGCTCGATCGTGCGCGGCGTCGCGGCTTCCTTCCAATCGATCTTCGCGCGCACGTCGGGGATGAACTTCTCCAGCGCCCCGATCGATTCCTCGATCAGTCGCTCCTTGTGTTGCTCGTAGGTCGCTTCGTCCATCGCGGCCCAATCCGGATAGCGGCCGTTGAGCGACACGACGACGGTGTAGCGATCGGAGCCCGGACGCGTGTCGGGGTAATAGACCGAGAACGTGCGGCTCGTGGTGTGCAGATCGGTCAGCTCCTGATTGCTGTATTCCGGCGCGGCCGAGGTGAAAACGAGATCTCCGATGTGCGGGATCGTCTCATCTTTTCGGATACCGAGATAAACTTGGCACGAGCTGGTGTTGATGCGCACGGCCTTCGCCTGCTCCACAAACTCGCGCGGAAAATTCTCCTCTCCGGCCATGCGGAAGATCGTGTTCTTGATGTTCGCGTTCGAGAGGATCGCTTTCGCACGAATCACACGGCCGCTCGAGGCCACGATGCCGCACGCGACTTTTTTGCCCTCGCGCTCTTCGACGAGAATGCGGTCCACGAGCACCTTTTTGCGCATCTCGACACCGTTCTTCTTCAGCTCGGCGACCATCTTTTCGATGAGCAGATCCGAGCCACCGCGGAACGTGTAGACACCTGCGCCCATGAAGTTCGAAAACACGATGCCGAACGTGATCGCCGGGTCGTCGAAGTTCGATCCGTTCGCATACGAGATCGGCTCCATCAGCAGACGATGCACATCGGGCCGGCCGGGGAAGAACCGGTTGAACATCTCGCCCGTCGTCTCCGGGTTGTTGTCGTAGTAGTTCATCGACCGGAGATAGTCGTAGAACGCCTCGACCTTCTCCTGCGGGAGCTTGAACTGCTCGACCAGCACCCGCGTGTAATCCTCGCGCGTGAACGTCGTCCAGACGTCCATCTGCGGATTCACGAAACGGATGTCCTTCAGTTGCACGATCGAGTCCGCGATCTCCTTCGTCCAATACTTGCGGCAGCTCTTGATCATCCCGCTCGGGAAACCGTGCAGCGAGATGTCGAAAATGTGTCCGCCCTTGCGCGTGAACCACGTGGCGAGTCCGCCGAACTGATAATGGTGCTCGAGCAACAGCACGCGATGGCCCGCCTTCGCGAGCACGTTGGCGCCCGTGAGGCCGCCGAGACCGCTGCCGATCACGATGACATCATACTCGTCGGCAACTCCTTTGAGCCAGTCGTAAGCCATGGAAACGGACGAGTGAAGGGCCCGCCGCGTCCAGCGCAAGGGGCTTTTCTCCGCCCTTCCCTGCCCTCGTAAAAACGAAAAAGCCGACCCCGATTCGAGGCCGGCTTCGCGCGAGTCAAATGCTTGTGCGCTCAGAGCTTCAGCGCGCGCAGATACTCGAGGCTCTGCGGGATGCACTGCAGCGGCGCGGGCGTTTCGTCTTCGATAAAGAAGTGCTGCGTGCCGACTTCCTGCGCGGTGCGGAGCACGCTCTTCCAATCGATCTGCCCCGTGCCCACCGGCACGTTGTCGGTCGGAGGCGCGCCACCTGTCGTCAGGCCGGTCACCGCGCCTTTGCGAATGTCTTTCACGTGCATCAGCGCCCAGCGGTCGCCGTAGCGCTTGAGCAGCGTCACCGGATCCTGTCCGGCGTGGAAAACCCAGAACACATCCATTTCAAAAACCAGATACTCGGGCTTCGTCTCTTTCGCGACGAAGTCGAACAGCGTTTCGCCGTTGCCCGACTTCAGCGGCACGAACTCGAAACCGTGCGGGTGCCAGCCGAGTTTCAGGCCGGCTTCGCTCACGATCTTGCCCCACTTGTTGAAGTTCGCCGCGACTTCGCGCGCGAGTTCCTCGGTGAAGCCCTTTTTCGCGATCGTGCGGAATCCACGGGCAAACAATATAGGTCGCGCCGAGCGCCTTCGCGGTCGCGATCTGCTTGTCGAGTTCCTTGGCCAGAGCCTCGTAGCCGGCGTGAATGCCGACCGGCTTCAGGCCACGCTTCTCGACTTCGGCCTTGAATTGCTCGAACGACAGATTGCCCGTGCCGGCCGTCTCGATTTCGACGAGGCCGTAGGTATTCTTCACGAGATCGAGCGCCGCGGGCATGTCTTCCTTGGCGGTGTCGCGCAGGCTCCACATCTGGATGCCGATGTGGTCCTGGTAATTCACTTTCGACTTCGCGGCGGCAAAGCACGCCGTGGCCGTCACGAGCGAAAGAAACAATCGGAGTAGCGGGGTTTTCATAGGGTTCGCGGCAAGACGTTCCCGCGCCGGAAAGGTTTTGCAAGTCACACTCCGCGACGACTCGGCCCGCACCTTGGCTCAACCTCGGACGCACCTTGGCTCGACCCGGTCCGGACATGGTCGCGACCGTGTGCGCACTTTGGCACGACATGGGCCGGACTGTGGCTCGACTCGAGCCGCACCTGGTCACAACCTGGCTCGCGGTTTCTCTTATTGTCATTCTGAGCGAAGCGAAGAATCCAGAATGAGTTTCGTAGCCGCGCACCGGGGCAAAGCGCGTTGGGTGCGTTTCGGCCGCGGCGGGGGCGCCGCGGCTCCATAAAATACACGTTCTTCGCGCGCGCCTCCTTCGCTTTAGGCGCCGGCGGCGGATTTTTGCAGGATGTGGAAATTCGCCATCGAGATGCCGCTCAGCATGGCGCCGACAATGCCCAGAAATCCCTGATCCGTGCCGCAGAGATAGAGATTCGAGAGCGCCGTGCGGCCGTCGCGGACCTTGTGCGGGGCGCCGTAGATCGCGCCGTTGAAGTGACCGGTGAACTTCGTGATCGTGCGCGGCGTAAACATGTCGGTCGCGATCTTCGCGGCCTCGAGCGTCGCGTCGTCCACGGGGGAAAGAAAACGTCGTGCGCTGAGCTGCGTGGCTTTGAACCACGAGCGTTTTTCATCGGCGTAGCGCTCCGCCTCGAGCTGTGCCCAGAGCTTGGGATTCGCGAGACAAGTCACGCGGAAGATGCCTTCGGGCAGCGCGAGGTCGGGGCCGAACTCGAAATTATTCGGCAGGCAGATCACGCCGCTGCGCACGTCGACGAGATCGGGCGGGCACGCGTAGTCGAAGCGTTCGCCGCTGTTGAAAAACACGATTGTGTCGTCAGCCCAGCCGAGCTCCGCGGGCTGGCGGTTGAGGATCGTGATTGTTTCGATAAACGAATGGCCGCCGACGTTTTTCGGCTCCGTCACGGGCGCGTCATCGGGATCGGAGAGCAACGCTTCGGTTTCCGGCGCGCCGATCGAGGAGATCACGTGATCGGCGGTGATTTCGGTGCCGTCGTCGAGCACGAGCGCCGACGCGCGGCCTTCGCGGGCGATGATGCGACGCACGCCGCACTTCATGCGACGCTCGCCGCCGGCGGCGCGATATTTTTCGAGCAAGACGCGCAGGATCACGCGCACGCCTTCGAACGGGCGGGCGAAACCTTCGAGGAAGAGCGCCTTGAACATGATCACGAACTGCCCGAACTCCATGTCGCGCTCTTGCGCGCTGCCGTAATACATCACGGGGCAAAACAGCATGTCCTCGAGCAGCGGATCGGTGATGTGTTGTCGCACGATCTCGCGCGCGGAAACCGGCTTCGCGTCGAGCGAGACGTCGTCGAAAGATTTGATCACGGCAACGAGCCGACGGAAGCCGTCGATCTGCGCAGGAAACTTCGCGGCGACCTCGGACTCGAAGACCGAAAAATCGTTGGTGAACGTGAGCGAGGTTTCACCGCGCGGACCGAAGGCGACGCGCGAGCGCTTCTGTTCGCAGAGCGCGAACTCCTCGCGATCGATGCGGAGCTGGCGCAGCAATTTCGTGAGCGGCGTGCCGCGCACGCCCGGCTTCACGAAATTGGTCATCGCGTGCAGGCCCACGTCGTATTTGCGGCCGTCGATGCTGTAGAAGCTGTTGAGTCCGCCGATCGCGTTGTGGCGTTCGAAAATGCACACGGACTTGCCGAAGTGCGCGAGACGGATGCCCGCGGCGAGTCCGGACATGCCGGCGCCGATGATGACGACGTCGTAGTGGCTGCGGGTGTTCATCGAACGAAAGCGAAAGGAAAAGCAGAAGACTGAGACTGGAGAGAATCGCGGAAACGCGGAAAGACGGAAGCGCGGAAGTTTCTTATCACGGAAGCACGGAAGGACGGAAACACGGAAAAGGTTTGGAGACCGATCCGGCTGCTCGGAGACTGGCGGATCACTCCCCTCGTTTTGTCATTCTGAGCGCAGCGAAGAACCCAGTGTGCGTTTCGCCGCGGAGTGTGGCATCGAGGATCCAGCTGGATTCTTCGCTGTGCTCAGAATGACAGGCGCTGGCGCCCAAGGAGCAAAGGCCGCGTTGCCGTGTGTTGCTGCTGTGGCCGCGACACGAAAAAGGCCGGGAGGGTTTCCCGGCCTTCGCAATTCGTGCGGCCCGCAGCGGCGATTATTTGCCGAGCGCGGTGAACTTCGGCGTCAGGTATTCCGCGCAGCTGTCGAGAGACGCGAGCTGGATGTAGTCCTTCTCCGGCACCTCGATGCCGTGCTGTTTGCGGAGCTCCATGACGATGTCCAGGAAGTCCATCGAATCCAGCTGCAGCTGGTCGCGCAGGCGAACGTCGGGTTTGACGTTGCTCAGGTCTTCGTCGGGGGCGATGTCGGCGATGATATCGAGCACCACCTTCTTGCATTCGTCTTTGGTCATGGGATCGAGCTAAACGGTCGAATTAGGCGGCAAACCGACGAACAATCAACGTGGAATTTATGCCGAGCATGCCGAAGGAGTTGTTGAGGATCGTGTCGACCCTGGCGACCTGCTTCGACTGGTTCAAAACCAGATTCGGCAACGCGCACTGCGGGTCGAGGTTGTCGACGTTGATCGTGGGGTGCACGACCTTGTCGTCGAACGACGGGAGATTGCCCGCGAGCTCGAGCGCGCCGGCGGCGCCCATGGCGTGGCCGATGAAGCTCTTGGTGTTGTTGATGTAGGTGTCGGGGCAGCCTTCGCCGAACACCGAGCGGATCGCCTCGCACTCCTGGATGTCGCCGAGCGGCGTGGCCGTGGCGTGCGTATTCACGATGTGGATATCGTGCGGCTCGAGACCGGCGCGCTTGATCGCGGCGCGGACGCACTCGGCCTGGCGGGTCGGATTCGGGAGCACGTAGTCGCTGGCGTCGCTGTTGACGTGGTAGCCGGCGATCTCGCCGTAAATCTTCGCGCCGCGAGCCTGCGCGTCCTCCAGACGCTCCAGCGTGTAGAGCGCGCCGCCCTCGGAGATGACGATGCCGTTGCGTGCGAGGTCGAACGGGCGCGAGGCCTTCTGCGGATCCTCGTGCGTGGCGAGCGCGTTCTGCGATTTGAAGCCGGCGAAAATGCCGAACGTGTGAATGCTCTCGCTCACGCCACCGCAGATCGCGAAATCGACTTCGCCGAGCCGCAGCATCTGTGCTGCGTGGATGAGGCCCATGTTGCCCGCGGCGCAGGCGGCGCCGATCGTGTAGGCCGGACCGGTCACGCCGAGGTTGAGGGATGCCTCGCCTGCGGGGTTGTTGGCCACGGTGCGCGGGTTGTGGTAGTGCGACCAGAACTTCGTGTCGTAGTTAAACTTCGAGACGTTGTAGATCTCGTTCTCGGTTTCGACGTTACCGTGTTCCGTGCAGCCGATGTAGATGCCGACGCGGTCCTTCGGGATCGAATCCCACGCCACGCCGGAATCCGCCAGCGCCTCGCGGGCGCAGTAGATCGAAATGCTGCCGGCGCGCGTGCCCACGCGAACCTCCTTTTTCTTCTGATACTTCAGCGGATCGAAATGGCATACGCCCGCGAGCTGCGTGCCCATGTAGCGAATCTCCATCCGCTCGACTCCGGCGACACCGTTGAGGAGGTTCTGGCGGAATTCGGCCAGCGAGTTGCCATTGGGGGCCGTGAGGCCGATGCCAGTGATCACGATTCGAGACGGCGTCATGTAAAAGGAAGCGGTCATGGCTAGACAACTGGCCGCCGAAAGCAACACCACGCTGCCGCCGCGCCACACTTCTCCGTCCTGCCCTGCCGGTCGTTTGCGATGCAGCGGATGTCGCCCTCTCCACCGCGACCGGCGAAAGTCCGTATTACGGACTTTTGCGAAGCGTCGGCGACGCCATCACGGCGGCAGTGCGGAGCAACCGGGATAAATCGCTGTCCAGTGGGGCGCTCCAGCCGGATTTCCGGCTCGCTAGAAAACAGCTCACGAGCCACTTATATCGTTTCCCATGAATGTTCTCGTCGTCGGAGGTGCCGGCTACATCGGCAGTCACTGCGTCCGCCAACTGATCGCCGCGGGGCACAAGCCCGTGGTGCTCGACAATCTCGTCTACGGCCACCGCGCCGCGCTTGCGGACGGAGTGCCGTTCTACGAGGCGAATCTCGGCGACGAAGCCGCCGTGGGCAAAATCCTGCGCGACGAGCAGATCGAGCTCGTGATGCACTTCGCCGCGTATTGCTACGTCGGCGAATCGGTTACCGAGCCGCTGAAATACTACTTCAACAACGTCTCCGCCACGCTGCACCTGCTCAACGCGATGCTCGCGGCCGGCGTGAAGAAATTCGTGTTCTCCTCGACCTGCGCGACCTTTGGCGTGCCCGAAACGCTCCCGATTCACGAGAACCTGCCGCAGGCGCCGATCAATCCCTACGGCCAAACCAAGCTCGATATCGAAAACGCGCTGAAAGCTCTCGCCCACGCCAACGGACTCAGCTTCGCGGCGTTTCGTTATTTCAACGCCGCCGGCGCGGCCGAGGACGGCTCGATCGGCGAAGACCACGATCCGGAAACGCATCTCATCCCGGTCGCGATCGACGTCGCGGTGGGCAAGCGCCCGCACATCCAACTTTTCGGCACCGACTACCCCACTCCGGACGGCACCTGCCTTCGCGACTACGTGCACGTCGACGATCTCAGCCGCGCGCACATCGCGGTGTTCAACAAACTCGCCACGCCCGGCGCGCAGTTCTTCTACAATCTCGGCACCGGCAAACCGACCTCCAACCGCGAAGTCATCCGCGCGGTCGAGAAAGTCACCGGCAAGCCGGTCAAAGTCGTCGAGAGCCCGCGCCGTCCTGGCGATCCGCCGGCGCTCTACGCCGACTCGTCAAAGGCGCAGCGCGAACTGAACTGGAAGGTGAAGTTCGCCGACATCGAGTCGATCGTGGCGACTGCCTGGAAGTGGCACTCCGCCCACCCCAACGGCTACGGCGATCGCCAGCGCTGAGTCGTCCATCGCCCGCAGCCTTTCTGCAGGTGGAGCCCGCCATTCCCGGCGGGCTTTTCGTGTATCCATTTCTTGGTGACGACGCGGACGGAGGTGGGCGTGCCGTGCGTGGCGTGGAAAACGCCGCCGGGGTTTTCGCCTTTCCCGGGAAAAGAAAAAAGCCAGCCCGACTGCGGGCTGGCTCGCGAAAAGAACGCCTTTGGTTTTGAGGTTGAAATCAGGCCGTGTGTGCGGCGACGGAACCTTTCTTGAAGCGACGGAGCAGCACCACGCCTCCGAGCAGCGCGGCACCGGCGATCGCGTAGGTCGAAGGCTCAGGGATCGGCGTAAACGACATCGTGACGTAGATGTCGCCGGTGAGTCCCTTCTTGCCTTCCGGAATGCCGACGCCGTCGGTCACCCAGGCCGGATCGCTGAAGTCGATCGTGAACTTCACGAGGTAGTCGCCATACGTGAACTCCGCGAGCGGCGAGTAGCCGATCTTGAAGAGATCCGGGATGTCGCTGACGCCGGAGTTGTCGGTGTTGTCGATATCGAACGTCAGCGTCGTGACCTTGAGATCGCTGATGCCGAGATTCGAGACGTTCACGAACAGATCCAGCGTCGCGTTGGTCGCGGTGGTGCCAAGCAGCGTGATGCCGTTCTTGAACTTGATCGACTGGAGCACGAGCGGATCGCCGCTGCCCAGATCCGTGAACGACGCACCGGTGAAGGTGATCGACGTCTTGGTGTCGTTGTAGGGCGGATACGGACGATACGGGTCACCCGACTCGAACGTGGAAACGACCGGTCCATTCGTGACCGTCGTGTGGGGCAATCCGGGGTCCTGGAAGGCGCCGTAGATATTGCCCGTGAGATAAAGCTGCGCGCGAGCCGAGGGGATCGCGGCAGCCGCTGCCACTAACAGGAGCAGAGCTACTGAACGAATACGTGAGATCATGTGTTTTGTGTGAAGCCCGGCAGGGGTTGCCGAGCACCGCCCACAGACCCGCACTCGCCCTTCTCTCCTCGCGGCTGTGGCTTACAAAACCGACGATCAACGTGTCAGGGACGCCCCGATGGTGGCGTTCGAAAGAAGCTCCATGCTCCCCGAAAAGACTCCCCGTCAGGGAGGCAAAATGCACCCGACGTCCGAGGCGCGCATGCGAGTGATCGCAGAAACGCGGCAGGTCGGAAACGCGGCACGAAACCAATGCACGCCTCGGTCGCGACGAGGTGCGTGCACGGTCGACCGAAGGTGCGAACATGGTCGCGACGATGTTCGCACCTCGTCGACCAGAAGTGCGGACATGATCGAACGCATGTCCGGACTCGGTCGAGCGAAGGTCCGGACACGCTTGTGCGCAGGTGCGCACCCGAGTGAGCAAAGGTGCGGACTCGGTCGCGACGCACGACGTGGAGGAACCCGCCGTCCTCGCGGGTTGAAACGCATCGCCGCACAAAAAGGCCCGCCAGGGATGGCGGGCTCCACTTGGCGAAATTATGTGGTGCTTACTTTTCGCGCTTCTTTTGGAGCGCGGCTTTGGTGAGACCGAGGAGTTTCGCGGCCTTGGCCAAATCAGGTTCTGCGGCGATCACACGATCGATCATCGCGCGTTCGATCTGGGAGAGAATCGGCTCTTCGCCCGTGCGTAGTTTTTCGAAAAGCGCGTCGTAGAGGTCGTCGAGCGACGTCTCCGACTTGGTCGCGACATCGGTCGCAGGCGCGACAAAAGGCGCGGTGCTCACCGAGGCGGCGAGTGCGGTCGGCTCAACGGCTGGAGCCGCGGGGACGGCGGCGGATTCAGTCGCGAGCGCAGCCGGCGTTTCCGGGCTGGCGGCCACGGCTTCGCGAATTTCCGCGGGCAAATCTTTGACGAGAATCGCGTCGCCCTGCGCGATCACGGCGCTGCGGTAAACGACGTTTTCCAACTCGCGCACATTGCCGGGCCAGCGGTGGCGGCAGATGATCGCCATCGCTTCGGGCGAGACTTTCGTCACGCGCGCTTTCTTCTGCTTCACGAGATTCTGGAGGCAGAAGTCGACGATCTGCGGGATGTCCTCCGGGCGCTCGCGCAGCGGCGGCATCTTGATGCGGACGACGTTGAGGCGGTAGTAAAGGTCCTCGCGGAAGGTTTTGGCCTTCACCATTTCCTCGAGGTCCTTGTTGGTCGCGGCGATCACGCGCACGTCGACTTTGATCGTCTCGACGCCGCCGACGCGCTGGATCTCGCCCTGCTGAAGGACGCGGAGAATCTTCGTCTGCGTGGCGAGCGCCATGTCGCCGATCTCGTCGAGGAAGATCGTGCCGCCGTCGCAGAGTTCGAACTTGCCGATGCGCTGTCCGGTCGCGCCGGTGAAGGAACCTTTCTCGTGACCGAAGAGTTCGCTCTCGATGAGATTGTCGGGGATCGCCGCGCAGTTGACCGCGATGAACGGTTTGCTGGAGCGGTGGCTGTGCTTCCAGATCGAGCGGGCCACGAGCTCCTTGCCGGTGCCGCTTTCGCCCGTGATCATCACGGTGACATCGCTCGCGGTGACCTGGCCGATGACCTTGAAGACATCCTGCATCACCGGCGAACTGCCGACGATGCCTTCGCGGTAATCGTCGGCGTTGATGGAGGGTTTGTAGTCGCTGACGGCGTGGAGATCGGCGCGAGTTTTCAGCGCGTTTTCCGCAAGGGCGAGCACCTTCTGCGGATCGAACGGCTTCATCATGTAATCGAAGGCGCCGTATTTCATCGCCTCGATCGCGGTCTGCGCGGTGCCGAACGCGGTCATGAGGATGACAAGCTGCCGCGGGTTGGCCGAGCGGATGAGCTGAAGTGCTTCAATGCCGCCCATGCCGCTCATGCGGACATCGAGCAGCACGAGATCGGGCGCGGGACCTTTTTTGACCAGGGCGACACCTTCTTCACCGCTCGCCGCTTCGATGATCTGATAACCGCGGGTGGAAAGCACGCGGGAGAGCGAGTAGCGAATCTCGGCATCGTCATCGATGACGAGGATCGTGGCTGGTTTGGCGGGTTCGGACATGAGCGCCGAGCGAAACGGAGCGTGGGGCGCTTGTAAATAGCGCGGGCAAATCGTTGCCCGCACGGTTTGCGACTGGCGCTTTCGCCGGCTCGGCATTGAGTGAGCGGCCATGCGCAGCTGGTCGATCCCTCTGTTCCACATCCGCGGTATCCAACTCGCGTTGCACGGGAGCTTTCTCCTTCTGCTCGGTTATGCGGCCTGGACCGGCTGGCAGGACGCCGGCTCGCGCGGCATGTGGTGGAACTCGCTCACGCTGCTCGCGTTTTTTACCTGCGTGGTGCTCCACGAGCTCGGTCACTCGCTCACGGCGCGACGCTACGGCGTGCACGTGCGGCGGATTTTGCTGATGCCGATCGGCGGGATGGCGGAGTTTGACTCGATCCCGCGGCGGCCGATGCAGGAGTTCGTCATCACGATCGCGGGACCGGCGGTGAACTTCGTGATCGTTGGTGTGCTGTGGTTCGTGCTGCCGGAGAACGAAGTGCTCTACTACTCCATCGGCCATCTCGTGCTGTTGCTGTTTTGGGCGAACCTGATGATGGGCACCTTCAACCTGTTGCCCGCGTTTCCCATGGACGGCGGACGCATCCTGCGCGCGCTGCTCGCGACGCGCCTGCCCTATCTGCGTGCGACCCGCATCGCGTCGATCGTCGGCAAAGCGCTGTGCGTGATCGGCGCAGCGATCGCGGTGGTCGGGTATCGTTTCGGCATCGATTGGTTCGATGGTCCAGCGTGGCTGCTCGCCGCGTTGTTCATTTTCATCTTCTTCGCCGGCGAGGCTGAATACCGCAGTGTGCTCAGGCGCGAACTGGAAGAAGCGCACTGGCGCGAGATTTTGGCGCGGAGCATGGCGGCCGTGCCGAGCGTCGGCAGCGAACCGCCGCATCTGCCTCTGCTGCCGGACGATAGTGGTGAGCGATCGCCGTGAAGCGCGCCCGAGAGGCGAGCGCGCGCGGCGCTAGTGCAACTAGAAAACGGACAAAGCACTTGATCCGGTCGTCGTGCGGACGTAGTCGGAACGCTCCAGCATGCACACGTTTGCCGAGATCTATCGGGCACGCCATGCGTGCTCCGACCGAGAGTTCGCGGAGGAGGTCTTTCGAAAGACGCTCTACCCGCACGCTCGGATCTTCGCGCGCTTGATCGAGTGGCTGGAACCGAACTTTTTCGCGGCCGACCACCGCTTCGTCGATCTGGCCGGTCAGGCGTGCACGATGAAGGACATCCGGATCGCGAGTCGCGAATACTATTACGATTCCGGCAACCCCGGCTGGCTGCGGCAAAAATGCTATCTGCGCACGTCGGGCCAGCGGATGAAGCAGCTCGCCGCCGAGTATCTGCCCGAGGGGCAGTTTCCCTCGACAGTCACGAAGGTCGATCCGCGCTGAAGTCGCGCAGGCATTTTGCAACGGATACTGGCGGACGCCGAACCACCCGCTACACCTATGGTCTATCAGGGAGCGGATTAGTCCCCCTGCATGAAATCCTTTCGAGAGGTTTACTGTGCCCGCCGCCACTGCACCCCGCAGACGTTCGAGAAACGGCTGTTCTGGCGCACGTTACCCTGGCACGCCCGGCTGTTGGCGCCTTGGTTTCTTCTGGTGTCGGAAAACCACTTTCTACCCGAAGCCGGACTGATCGCTTCGGCCGCAGAGGCGACATCGATGGCGGCCATCCGGGCGCAGCTGCGCGATTTTTACTGGCAGTCCAACGGCTCCGGTTGGTGGCACCGCGTCGCCCGCGTGCGGATTTCCGCCCAACGCTTCGAGAAAGTGGCGCGACTTTATTTGCCCGATTTCGATCCCAACGCTGAACAGGTTTCGCCTGTCAACACCGCTTCCCACGCGGAAGCGGCGGTGTCTAGCGCCGTGCCTTCGGCGATGGAAACGGTCGATTCCGAGGTGATCGACTCGCGCCGCCGCGAACTGGAGGACTGGGAAGCCACGCTTCGCCGTCGCGAACTCGACTTGCGCGAGCGCGCGGCCGAGTTGCAGCAACGCGAGACCCGCCTCGAGCGAGATCGCGCCGCCGTCCGCGAGCGTGAGCGTGTGCTGGCCGAGAGCGTCGCGCGTCACGAACACGATCGGCGCGCGATTCGCGGTTCGCTCGATCGCTTTGCCGACGCCTGAGGGCGGCAAAATTCGCCGCCGATTGCCGCAGGGCTTGGCGGCGCGCAGGCAGAAAACGCGCAGTCTTTTTCCGCTGCGAGATTGTGAAGTTCCCGCATTCCCGCTGTGATCGGGAGCTCTGCTTCTCCCTATGAACTCCTGGTTCGTCCTCGCGACATCGTCGTCTGGTTCGGAAATTCCGCTGTGGCTCGTGGTCCCGTTTGGCCTGCTGCTGCTGCTCATTGCGGTCATGCCGCTCACCGGGCCGCGCATTAAGCACCTGTGGGAGCACTACTATCCGCACATCGCGATCGGCTTGGGGCTCGCGGTGATCGCTTACTACCTGCTGAGCGTGCCGCACGGCGGGGAAACCGTGCATCACACCCTCGCGGAGTATTTCTCCTTCATCTGTCTCATTGGATCACTGTTTGTAGTGGCCGGGGGGATACACATCCGGGTGAAGGATGAGGCGACTCCGCTCGCCAACGTCACCTTTCTCGCCATCGGTGCGGTGCTTGCGAACTTCATCGGCACCACCGGCGCCTCGATGGTGATGATCCGGCCTTGGATTCGGATGAACAAAATCCGGATCAGCCCGTATCACATCGTTTTCTTCATCTTCGTCGTCTCCAATGTCGGCGGTGCGCTCACACCGATCGGCGATCCCCCGCTCTTCCTCGGTTTCCTGCGCGGCGTGCCGTTCTTCTGGTTGCTGGGTCACGCGGTGCCGCAATGGCTGTTCACCGTCGGCGCGTTGCTCGTGCTTTTCTACGTCTTCGATCGCCGCAGCTACCTGCGCACGCCCTTGCAGGTGCGGGCCGATATCGACCTGCCGTCCGAGGGCATGAAGCTCGACGGCAAACTCAACCTGCTCTTCCTCGCCGCCATCATCGGCGCGGTGTTTCTCCCGGAGAAATGGTTCATGCGTGAGATCGTCATGCTCAGCGCGGCCACCGCGTCGTATCTGCTCACGCCCAAAATCGTTCACGAGCAAAACCAGTTTTCCTTCGGCCCGATCAAAGAGGTCGCGTTTCTCTTTGCCGGCATCTTTGCCACGATGATGCCCGCGCTCGGTTATATCGACCAACACGGAGAGCGCTTTGGCGTGAAACTGTCGCAGCAATACTACCTCGCGACCGGCTCGCTCTCCGCCGTCCTCGACAACGCGCCGACCTACGCGACGTTTCTCCGCCTCGCGGAAACCACCGCGCAAGCCCAGCACCCTGCGGACTTCGCGGGCCTCACGACCGAACCTGAGGTCGTGCGCGTGATGCTAGAAAAACCCGACTACGCGCGGCTCGTCGTCGCCGTGAGTCTCGGTGCGGTTTTCTTCGGGGCGATGACCTACATCGGCAACGGTCCGAACTTCATGGTGAAATCGATCGCCGACAGCACCGGTTGTCACACGCCGACTTTCTTCGGCTACATCGTGAAATTCAGTCTGCCGATCCTGCTGCCGATTCTCCTGCTCGGCATGGGAATCTTCATCTAGCGCGGCGAACTACTCCTCGTTGTTCGCCACCCACTCGCGACGCGCGGCTTTCGAGGCCGCGCGTTTTTCGCGTCGCTTCCGCTGCCACGCGGGCTCGGCTTCCTGTCCGGCCATGATGCAGCCGAGCGGTTGAATTTCGCCGACCACCCGCGCCAAGCCGAAACGCTCGATCTGCGCCTTCACTTTCGTGGCGTCTTTGTAGCCGAGCGGCGACTCCGACAAATCCGGCGAACCGTTATACCAGCGGATGTCGAGTCCCGCGGTCGTTTCGCCGAGCACCTCGCGCACGCGCGCGGGATCGATTTCTCCCTCGGCATCGCGATATGGCGCGAGCATCGCCTTGCGCGAAAGATTCCGCCCGGCGCCGTGCGGCGCGAACGACAAAAACTCATCATTGTCGCCGCCGAGCACGATCAGGATTTCGCGCGCCATGTTGAGCGGGATGAGGCCGAGCAACGGACGTCCCTCCGCATCGCGCCACGCGGGAGTCGCGCCTTTGCCGTGATAAAACGAATCGCCGCGCTTCCACACGAAGTTATGCTCGTTGCCCCATTGCAGCAGCGGTCGCTGTCCGATGCGGTGCAGAAACTCGTCGTGGATGAGCGCGTGGTTCATGCGCGTCCAGCGCGCCACATATTGCAACGCCTCCCAATAGTCGCGCCCTTCCCGCGAATCTCCCGGCAACCATGCCGCCGCAGCCGGCACGCCCGCGGTGTGCTGTCGCGTCCATTCGTCGGCCGCGATCATGCCGCGCTTGTAAACATCCGCGCCGAGCGCGCGTGATCCGTGATGCGTGACCAGCACGTGAAACGCGCCGTCTCGCCGCTCAATCGCTTCCGCCATTTCGGCGTGTCCGGCCTGCGCGATGGCGCGCTGCTGCTCCGGCGAAAACGTCACGCGGCCGATGTAGGCGAAATGATTTCCGTCACCCTGCGTGCCGAGAAACTCGCGCGCGCGATGTTCGAGCCCGGACAAAAACGGGTTCTCCCAAACGGGCTCCTCGAGCACCGACGAGTAGAGTTGTTTCCCGCGCGGACGCCCGCCCGCGCCGAAATGCGTGGACCGCTGCAGTTGATCCATCAACTCCGCGACTGGATGGTTGTCCGCGAAGAACGTCGCGAACATCGAACAGCAAATGTCCGCCGAGTGCGCGCCGGGCAGAATCGCGTTCTCCACTTCGATCGCACCGCCGACGGGAATCGTAGCGGGACCGACACCCGCCGGACACGTGTCGGGCATGAGCGCGCCGCGCTTTACCACGGGCACGTGCAAGAGCTCTGTGAGTCGCGCACGCGAGGCCGCGACACTCGCGATTTCCGCGGGAGTTTCCGCTTCGACGGCTTCGGTAAACGGATTCGGTTTCGGGCGAAGCTGCAGCGTCTCCCTGCCCTTCGGGAAATCCGCTTCGAGCACGGCAAACACTCCCGGCAAATCCAAGCCGGTGGCCTGCAGTTCGCGGGCGCGCTTCAGCACGGCGCCGAGTTGTTTTTCGTTGGTCCAACCCGCCGCAATCAAGTCGCGCGCTTTTACGTCCATGCCCATGCTGAAACGTGAGCGTGCGCGGCGTTTTGTCTAGGTCACGCCAAAGTCCGGCGTGAGTCGTGCCTGAGTGCGGCTCGACTCGGGACACGATGCGCACCGAGTCGGGACAAAGTGCGGACGAGGTCGAGCCAAGGTGCGGCTCGAGTCGCGACAAGGTGCGCACCAGGTCGCGCCACGGTGCGGCTCGAGTCGCGTCAAACGGACTCGAGCAACTCGAGCGCGGCGGCGAGTGCAGGCTTTTCGCCGTGCGCGACGGCGTGCTCAAACTTCGGCAGCAAATTCTGGATCTTCGGCGAACCGTAGAAGCGTGTGCGGAGACTTTCGCCTATCAGTGCGTGCATCCATTCGACGGCTTGCGCGCGGCGGCGGCGCTCGATCTCGCCGGTCTTTTTCCCGGTGCGGAAATACTCGAGCGTGGTATCCCACACCTGCGGCACGCCTTCGCCGGTGAGTGCAGATGCAACGAGCGCCTGTGTGGACCAGCCGGCGGTCGTGGACTGGAGGTAACGCAGCACGCGCTTCATCTCGGCCTGTGCGGCGAGCGCGCGCGGGCGATTGTCGCCGTCGGCTTTGTTGATGACCAGCGTGTCGGCGAGTTCGATCACGCCCTTCTTGATGCCCTGCATTTCGTCGCCCGCGCCGGCGATCATGAGCACGAGGAAAAAGTCCACCATCGCGCGCACCGTGACTTCGTTTTGGCCGACGCCCACGGTCTCCACGATCACGACATCGTAGCCCGCGGCTTCGCAGACGAGAATCGCCTCGCGCGTCTTGCGCGTGACGCCGCCCAGCGAGCCGCCGGACGGCGACGGGCGGATGAACGCGCGCGGTTCGCGGGCGAGTTTCTCCATGCGGATTTTGTCCGCCAAAATACTGCCGCCGGAAACGCTGCTCGACGGATCGATCGCGAGCACGGCGACCTTGTGGCCGAGCGACGTGAGATGGCAGCCGAACGCTTCGATGAACGTGCTTTTGCCTGCGCCGGGAATGCCCGTGATGCCGATGCGCTGCGATTTGCCGGTGTGCGGCAGAAGTCGCGCGAGCAGTTGTTGCGCGAGTTCCTGGTGCGCGGGCGCGTTGCTCTCCACGAGCGTGATCGCGCGTCCGACAATGCTCGGATCGTGCTTCAGCACGCCCTCCACGTAATCGTTGAGCGTGAGCGTGCGGCGCCGCGGCACGACGGGTGGGCGCGCCGTGATGCCCGACGGACTCGCGCCTTGGAGAATCCACGTGGCAAAGCCGGAGCCGGCGTTGTCGGGAACTCCAGTCGGGACGCGGCTGCGGGCAGCCGTCGTGGAGCGTGTCGGTGGAAGCCATGTGAAACGGGGAATGTTGTAACCGCGAATGAACGCGAATCGATGCGAAT
Source organism: Opitutus sp. (assembly GCA_024707325.1). Lineage (GTDB taxonomy): Bacteria > Verrucomicrobiota > Verrucomicrobiia > Opitutales > Opitutaceae > Opitutus. Next base: position 160,701 of record JANPZY010000004.1, read on the forward strand.
GAATTCAGCCTTTCGGCTTACGGTCTGTCATTCTGAGCGAAGTGGATTCTTCGCTTCGCTCAGAATGACAAGAGAAGTTCGGACAAAAAAGGGACGCGGCCTCGCGACCGCGTCCCTGATACTATGGCTGAAACAGATCAGGCGGTCGCGGGCTCGAGACGCTCGAGGAGCAGCTCGATCGTGCGCAGCGAAGATTTCGGAATCACCGTGCCGGGCCCGAAGATCGCGCTGGCGCCATTGGCGAGGAGGAAGTCGTAGTCCTGCGCGGGGATCACACCGCCGCACACGAGCATGATGTCCTCGCGGCCGAGAGCCTTGAGCGCATCGCGCAGCGCGGGAAGCAACGTTTTGTGACCGGCGGCGAGCGAACTCATCGCGACCACGTGCACGTCGTTTTCCACGGCCTGACGAGCGGCTTCCTCCGGCGTCTGGAAGAGCGGCCCGATGTCGATGTCGAAACCGAGATCGGCCATCGCAGTGGCGACGACTTTCGCGCCGCGGTCGTGACCATCCTGACCGAGCTTCGCGATGAGCACGCGCGGACGGCGGCCTTCGCGAGATTCAAACAGGGCGATCTTTTCCTTCACCTTCGCAACCGTGGTGTCATCGCCGAACTCCTGACGATACACGCCGGAGATCGAGCGGATCTGCGCCTGGTAGCGACCGAAGACGATTTCGCACGCGTCGGAGATCTCGCCGAGCGTGGCGCGGGCCTGCGCGGCGGCGACGGCGAGCTCGAGCAAGTTGCCCTGCCCGGTCTTCGCGCACGCGGTGAGCGCGGCGAGCGCAGCCTTGGTCTTGGCTTCGTCGCGCGTGGCGCGGAGTTCCTTGAGGCGCTTGATCTGCGCTTCGCGGACCGCGGTGTTGTCAACTTCGAGGATGTCGAGCGGCGCTTCCTTCGGGAGGCGATACTTGTTGAGGCCGACGATCGTTTCCTTGCCGGAGTCGATCTTGGCCTGACGACGCGCAGCGGCTTCCTCGATGCGGAGCTTCGGGATGCCGGCCTCGATGGCCTTCGTCATGCCGCCGAGCTTCTCGACTTCCGCGAGGTGCTCGCGGGCCTTCTTGATCAGCTCGTTGGTGAGATATTCGACGTAGTAGCTGCCGCCCCACGGATCGACGACGTTGCAGATGCCGGTTTCCTGCTGCAGGTGCAGCTGGGTGTTGCGCGCGATGCGAGCCGAGAAGTCGGTCGGCAGCGCGATCGCTTCGTCGAGCGCGTTGGTGTGCAACGACTGCGTGTGACCCGTGGCGGACGCCAGCGCTTCGAGGCAGGTGCGCGCAACGTTGTTGAACGGATCCTGCTCGGTGAGCGACCAGCCGGACGTCTGCGAGTGCGTGCGGAGTGCGAGTGACTTCGGGTTCTTCGGATTGAACTGCGCGACGATCTCGGACCAGAGCGTGCGCGCGGCGCGCATCTTCGCGACTTCCATGAAGAAGTTCTTGCCGATGGCCCAGAAGAACGAGAGGCGCGGCGCGAACGCGTCGACCGAGAGGCCGGCGGCGACGCCGGTCTTCAGATATTCGAGACCGTCGGCGAGCGTGTAAGCGAGCTCGAGGTCGGCCGTGGCTCCCGCCTCCTGCATGTGGTAGCCGGAGATCGAGATCGAGTTGAACTTCGGCATGTTCTTCGACGTGTAGGCGAAGATGTCCGCGATGATCTTCATCGAGGGCGTGGGCGGATAGATGTAGGTATTCCGCACCATGAACTCTTTGAGGATGTCGTTCTGGATCGTGCCGGAGAGTTCTTCGAGCTTCGCGCCCTGCTCGAGCGCGGCGCAGATGTAGAACGCCATCACGGGGAGCACCGCGCCGTTCATGGTCATCGAGACCGAGACCTTGTTGAGCGGGATGTCCTTGAACAGCGTCTGCATGTCCCAGACCGAGTCGATCGCGACACCGGCCTTGCCGACATCGCCGACGACGCGCGGGTGATCGCTGTCGTAGCCGCGGTGCGTCGCGAGGTCGAACGCGACCGAGAGACCGGCCTGACCGGCGGCAAGGTTGCGCTTATAAAACGCATTGGATTCCTCCGCGGTGGAGAAGCCCGCGTATTGGCGGACCGTCCACGGCTTCGCGACATACATCGTCGCGTAGGGTCCGCGCGTGAACGGCGCCAGGCCCGGCATCGTGTCGAGCTGCGACGGCGGCGGCAGATCCGCGCCCGTGTAAACGGGCTTCACGGGAATCTGCTCATACGTCTGCCAGAGATCGCTCGCCGGCACCGAGGGTGCGGCGGATTTCTTTTCGCCGAACGCGAACGAATCGTAAGCGAGCTTCGTGAAATCGGGGGCGTTGTTCATGAGAGGGCTCCAATCTGACGGAGGAAGTTGGCGAGCATGGCGGTGACGTTGGCGCGGACGTGAATGAACTCGTCGATGCCCGCGGCGCGGAAGCTATCGACCGTGGCGGTGTCGGCCGGCAGACCGGCGAGCACGAGCTTGATGCCGGGTTTGGCGGCTTTCGCTGCGGCGGTGAAGGCCGGAACGAGCGCCGGATACGTGTCGTCGGTCGAGCAAAGGACCGCGATCGGCGCGCCGGATTCAGCGGCGGCTTTGGCGGCTTCCTCGGCGGTTTCGAACGACTGCTTGCCGATGGCCTCGAAGCCGGCGACGGCGAAGAAGCCGGCCGAGAAATCGGCGCGCGCCTTGTGCTGCAGCGCGGGGCCCATCTTCGCGAGGAAGACCTTGGGACGCGCGCCGGTCTTGGCGGCAAACGCGTCGGCGGCGCGGCGGAGCGTTTCGATCTCCTCGGAGGCGCGACGGAGCGTGACCGGTTTGATCGCGGCTTCGGCTTGGCTCGACGGCCGACCGATGCGTGTCAGCTGCGCGATCGTGGCGCCGTGTGCGGCAGCGGCGAGCGCGGCCGTGAAGCGTGTGTTCCAGCCGTTGTCGCTCGGCGGGAAGGCCGGGTGACGACGGGCGCGGACTTCGCGAGCGCGAGCGGCCTGGAGCGCGGCACCATCGCGGACGACCGGCGTGAGGGGCTTTTCCTTTAGATTCGGGAAAAGGTTCGTGCCGACGAGACCGAGGCGACGCTTGGCGATCGCGTCGGATTTCTCGTTCGCCGATTTCTCCGCGAGTTCCTGCAGGTAGCCGGCGCGCACGGAGGCGATGAAACCGCCGCGGCCTTCGATCTCCTGGAAGAGCGTCCACGCTTTGCGCGCGAGTTCATCGGTAAGTTTTTCGACATACCACGAACCGCCGGCGGGATCGGCCGTCTCGGTGAACGAGAATTCCTCGGCGAGCAGCGTGTGAACGTTGCGCGCGATGCGGCGCGAGAAGTCGTCGGTCGCGCCCTTCACTTCGTCGAACGGCGCGATGTGCAGGCTGTCGACGCTGCCGAGCACGGCGGAGAGCGCCTCGGTGGTGACGCGGAGCATGTTGACGTGCGGATCGAGCAGCGTCTTGTCCCAGCGCGTCGTCGAGGCGTGCACGAAGCACTTCGCCGCTGCCTCGGGTTTGGCGCCAAACGCGACCAGCACGCGCGTCCACAGCGAGCGAAACGCGCGGAACTTCGCGATCTCGGTGAAGAACTGCGGACCGATCGCAAACTCGAAGCGAATCCGCGAGGCGAGTTGCTCGGCGGTGAGCTCGCGGGAGCCGAGCGCGCGGAGATATTCGGCGGCCTGCGCGAGCGCGAAGGCGAGTTCCTGCACCGCGCTGGCGCCCGCATCGCCCCAGAGCGCGCTGTTGATGCGCACGGTGCGGAGATTGGGAGCGTTTTCAGCAGCCCACTTGGTCCAGCCGGCGAGCACATCGAGCGCGGTGTCGAGCGTGACCGGAAGCGAACCGGTTTCGATCCAGGTCGTGAGCGGGTCGGCGGTGAGACTGCCGCGAAGCGATTTCAGCGCGACCTTGCGTGAGCGCGCCATCTCGAGGAACAGCGCCGCGAGCGGCAGCGGATCCGCACCGGCGCGCAGATGCACGGGCACCGCGGTGAGATCGACGTTCTTGAGCGCGCGATCGAGATCTTCGAGGTCGGCGAGGTTGACGCCGCCCTCGCCCACCGCGGCGATCGGCGCCTCATCGGGATCGAAACCATCGAGCGTCGCGCGGTCGGGCACGATCACGACGGAGTCTTGACCGGCGTTGAGATCCGCGAGCAGCGCGGAATTGAACGCCGCCGGCGTGTGCGCCGCGATGATCTGCGCGACTTGCCATGCAGATTTCTTATATCCGGTCGGCTTTGTGCCGCGCATAAACGGAGCTTCTCCGGGCGCTGTTTCGAGGCCCGGCAGATCGCACGTGTCAGCCCGCGTATAGAGCGGCTGGAGGGCGATGCCCTCAAAAGTGCGCGTCACGAGTTTTTTCTCGAAGGGCACGCCTTTTAGCTCTGCCTCGACGGTCTTCTTCCACAGAGAAAAGAAGCCGCGAGCGCGTCATCCGGGGCCAGTGAGGAGGGGGAAGCAGTCATGGAAAAAAATGAGCGATCGAACGTCCATGACTCTAGCTTTTGGGCGGTTTTGCTGCTCCGCAGATTTTGCCAAGGGATGCTTATAAATGGCCAAACGATGCGAAGAACCGCAGCGCCATCTCGGGCATAGTCAGGGGCGTAATCCCCGCCAAGGTGCGGAAACTTTCACGCCCATGATCACGAAAATCGACCACCTCGGAATCGCCGTTCGGTCCCTCGACGAGACGATCCCCTACTACGAGAAGACGCTCGGTCTGAAGTGCGAGCACCGCGAAGAAGTGCCCGCGCAGAAAGTGCGCACAGCGTTTTTCACCGTGGGCGAAGTCCACCTGGAGCTGCTCGAGCCGACCTCGCCCGACAGTCCCGTCGCCAAGTTCCTGGAGAAAAATGGCGAGGGCGTGCACCACGTCGCTTTCGGCACGACCGACATCGTCGGCCAGCTCAAGCAGGCCGCGGACAGCGGCTGCAAATTGATTCACGAAATCCCCTTCGAGGGCGCCGCGGGCAAACTCGTCGCGTTTCTCCATCCGAAGTCCACGCACGGCGTGCTGACGGAATTCTGCGCTCCCAAAACCAACTGAGTTCATCCCCAGCCTACCACCATGGCTATCGCACCCCAACTGCTCAAAGAGCTCGAAGAAAAGCGCAAGGTCGCCTACGCGGCCGGCGGCGCCGAAAAACTGGCCGAACGCAAAAAGAAGGGTCTCCTGTCCGCTCGCGAGCGGCTCGAGGCGCTCTTCCAGCCCGGCACGTTCATGGAGTTCGGTCTCCACGCGCAACACGCGTGCGAGGACTTCGGCCTCGCGGGAAAATCCTTCCCCGGTGACGGCGTGATCACGGGCGTCGGCTACGTCGACGGCCGCCCGGTCGCGGCGTTCAGCCAGGACTTCACGGTCGGCGGCGGCGCACTCGGTCGCATTCACGCCAAGAAGATCAGCGACCTGCTCGACTACGCGATGCAGGCCGGCATGCCCGTCATCGGCATCAACGACTCCGGCGGCGCGCGCATTCAGGAAGGCGACGAATCGCTCTCGGGTTACGGCCAGGTCTTCTACCGCAACGTGCTCGCCTCGGGGGTTGTCCCGCAGGTCTCGGTCATCGCCGGCCCCTGCGCCGGTGGCGCGGCCTATTCGCCCGCGTTGACCGACTTCCTCATCATGACGCGGAAGAACGCGCAGATGTTCATCTGCGGTCCCGAGGTCATCAAGGCGTCCACCGGTCAGAGCGCTTCGCTCGATCAATTCGCCACGGCCGATGCGCATGCGTCGGTGAGCGGCAACGTGCACTTCATCGCCGAGGACGAACAGCACGCGCTCGAGATCGCGCGGAAGCTTTTCTCCTTCCTACCGTCGAACAACATCATGGATCCGCCGCACCGGCCGACGCCCACGCTGACGTTGGACAGCGATCCTGGCATGAACGAACTCGTGCCCGCCGACTCGAAGACTCCGTTCGACGTGCTTGGCGTGATCAACCGCCTCGTCGACGACGGCGACTTCCTCGAAGTCCACAAGGATTTCGCGAAGAACATCGTGGTCGGCTTCGGTCGCATCCAGGGCCTCGTGGTCGGCGTGATCGCCAATCAGCCCTCGGTGAAGGCCGGCACGCTCGACATCGACTCGTCCGACAAGGGCGCGCGTTTCATCCGCTTCTGCAATGTCTTCAACATTCCGCTCGTGACGCTGGTCGACATCCCCGGCTTCATGCCCGGTCTCGCGCAGGAGCGCGGCGGCATCATTCGCCACGGTGCGAAGATGCTCTTCGCCTACGCCTCCGCCACGGTGCCAAAGATCACCGTGATCATGCGCAAAGCCTACGGCGGCGCCTACCTCGCGATGTGCAGTGCCGACATGGGCGCCGACATCGTGCTCGCCTGGCCCACCGCCGAGATCGCGGTGATGGGCGCCGAGGGCGCGGTGAAGGTTCTCTTCAAAAGGAGATCGCTGCCGCCGCCGATCCGAAGGCGCGCGAAAAGGAACTCACCGAGGAATATCGTCAGAAGTTCTGCTCGCCCTACGAAGCTGCCGGCAAAGCGATGATCACCGACGTGATCGAGCCCGCCCAGACGCGCGGCATGGTCGCCATGGCGCTCCGCAACACGCTCTCGAAGCGTGAAGCGCGTCCGCCGAAGAAGCACGGCAACATCCCGCTATGAGCAGCGCACTCCCGCTTCTTCTCGCGGATGCGCCGGCACCGATGTTCGGCAACGCCTGGCTCGCGCTGGGCGCTGCCCTCCTCGGGGTCGCCGTGCTCATGGTCGCGGTCATCTTCGTCGGCCGTTGGCTCGCTGCAACTCACCCCGATCCTGTCGTGGTTGAGACAGTCGCCCCCGCGGGCGCGTTGCCGACGACCGCCGCGCCGATGGCTTCGTCAAATTCCGAGCTGGCCGCGGTGATCTCGTCGTCCGTCGTTGTCGCACTCGGCGAACGTGCGAAAATCGTCGCCGTGAAACCGATCACGCCCGCGAAGCCTCCCGCGCCGTCCGTCGAGATGCTGATGCAGCAATGGTCCATCGAGGGCCGCCGCCAGATCTATTCTTCCCACCAAGTCCGCTGATTCCACCCCACTATCCATCTACACGTCATGAAAAAACTCCGCGTTACCGTTGAGGGCAAAGCCTACGAAGTCCTCGTCGAGATTCTCGACGAAGGTGCGTCCACCCCCATCGCCGCCCCGACGGCTCCCGTGCGCAGCGTCGCGGCCGCAGCTCCTGCTGCCGCCCCCGCTCCCGCTCCGGCTCCGACTGCACCAGCTGCCACCGGTGGCCCGGGCGAAGTGCGCAGTCCTCTCTCCGGCAAACTCGTCTCGATCGACGTGAAGGTCGGCGATCAGGTCAACGAGGGCGCGCAGGTCGCGACCGTCGAGGCCATGAAGATGAACACCTACATCTTCGCGCCCAAAGCCGGCCGCGTTGAAGCGGTCTTCGGCAACCCCGGTGACGGCATCGAAGAAGGCCACGTGCTGATGCGCATCGTCTGAGCGATGCCATGAAAACCGCCATCATCACCGCCCTCACCTCCTTCGGTTTGGCCGTCGTGATTTCGATGGGTGTCGCGGCCCTGATCAAGGGCCTCTTCACCGTCGTTCGCCGACTGAACAAAGGAAAATAGTCCGCGCCCGTTCGCGCCGCGGATTCCCCGATCGCTTCAATGCACTTTTCGGACTTGTTGAACATCTTTCAGGGCATCACCTCGCTCCTCGAGTCGAGCTGGTCGATCATGCTCGCCCGCATCTTTCTGATGCTGCTGGGCATGCTCCTCGTCTATCTCGGCAAGAAAGGCACGCTGGAGCCGTTGCTGATGATCCCGATGGGACTCGGCATGTCCGCCGTGAACGCGGGTGTGTTGTTCCTGGATCCCACCACGGCCGCCGCCGTCAACGAGGCGCCCGTGGCCGCCGATGCGGCGACGCACGGCACGTTGTTCATGGCGCCGATGGTGCAGAACACGGACAATCTGATGTATATCCTGCAGATCGATTTTCTGCAGCCGATCTACACGTTCGCTTTCAGCAACGGTCTGATCGCGTGCTTCGTGTTCATGGGCATCGGTGTGCTGCTCGATGTCGGTTTTGTGCTCGCCCGACCGTTCCTCAGCATGTTCCTCGCGCTGTGCGCCGAGCTCGGCACGGTGGCAACCTTCCCGATCGCGGTCGCGATGGGCTTCGATTATCGCGAGGCCGCGTCGATCGCGATGGTCGGTTGCGCCGATGGTCCGATGGTGTTGTTCACCTCGCTCACGCTCGCGAAGCACATGTTCGTGCCGATCACGGTCGTCGCGTATCTCTACCTCGGACTCACCTACGGCGGTTATCCGTATCTGATCCGCCTCCTGATTCCCGCCAAGCTGCGCGCGATCAAGATGCCGGCGAAGAAGTCGCTCAAGGTCACGGCCGACGAGAAACTCACGTTCGCGGTCGTCGCCTGCACGGTGCTGTGCCTGCTGTTTCCCTCGGCGGCGCCGCTTTTCCTCTCGCTCTTCGTCGGCGTGGCGGTGCGTGAGGCAGGCCTGAGTTACTTCGTGTCGGTGATCGATGGTCCGTTGCTCTACGGCGCGACAATGTTCCTCGGCCTGTTGCTCGGCGTGCTGTGCGAAGCGTCGGTGATTCTCGATCCGAAGGTGCTCGTGCTGCTCGTCCTCGGCATTCTCGCGCTGCTGCTGTCGGGCATCGGCGGCATCATCGGCGGTTACCTCGCCTACTTCTTCAGCGGACGAAAAATCAATCCCGTGATCGGCATCGCCGGCGTGAGCTGCGTGCCGTCCACCGCGAAGGTCGCGCAGAAGGAAGTCTCCAAAGTCCGTCCGGATTCGATCATCCTCCCCGAAGCGCTGGGCGCGAACATCAGCGGCGTGATCACCAGCGCGATCCTCACCGGCATCTACGTGACGCTTATCCCGCTGCTGAAATGAAGAACGTCGCCGCCAACCTCCGGTATTGGGCCTCGGGATTCGCGATCGCGGGTCTTGGCGTGATCGCGGCCCGCTGGATTGCGCCTGGTTTCGAAGGCACGGCGCGGCTCGCATGGACCATCGGCGGAGAGCTTTTCGCGCTGACCGGTCTCCTGATCATCGCGATCGGTGTTCGCCGTCGCGTGGCGGCGGCGTCAGCCGCAAGCAACGACGCCACCTGAATCGCCCGCCGCCATGCACATCGCCGCTTTCATCATCAAACACAACGGAGCCCGGTGGAGTCTCGCCCCGCGGCTGCTGTTTTCCTCGCCAGAAGTTGCCCCGCCGCGCGGCTGACGCCGATGCGGACCCCACGATTTTTCACCTCACCCCAACGAAAAACCCAGAACCCGTTCCCACCATGTCCACCGCCGCGTTTCCATTACCGCTGTTCGCATTGGCTGAATTTCCATCCGTGGGTGAGTCGTTAAGGTTTCAGCTCGTCGGGCTGGCCGTGGTCTTCATCGTGCTGGGTGCGATCTGGGGCATGATGGAAATGGTCGGCGCGTTCTTCAAACGTCGCCAAGCCGCAATCGACGCCGCGAAGAAGAAAACGCAGGCGACCCCGGCTCCCGCCGCTCCCGTCGTGACATCCGCCGCACCGGCACCCGTTGCGGCCGCGGCCCCAAGCGATGGTCCGAGCCCCGAAATCACCGCGGTCATCGCGGCTGCCGTGCACCTGGTGTGCGGAGCGCGTCACCGCATCCACGCGATCGCTCCCGTTGCGACGGAAAACCTCGATTGGGCGCGCGAAGGTCGCCGCCACATTTTCCTTTCTCACAAAACCCGCTGACCCCTACCCGCCATGATCCAAGGTTTAATGGATTTCTTTTCCACCACGGGCTTCCAGTTCATCACCTGGCAGATGGTGGTGATGTGGGTCGTCGCCGCCGTGCTGCTCTATCTGGCGGTGGCCAAGGGCTTCGAGCCTCTCCTGCTCGTGCCGATCGCGTTTGGCGCGCTCGTTGCGAATCTGCCCACGCGCGGCGTGATCACTTCCGAAGTTTTGCCGAACGGCACGGTCGAGAGCGCGATCTTCAAAGTCGAAGGTCAGATCGTCGCTTCGGAAACACCCGAAACCGCGACGTCGCCGCACGGCCCGCGTCAGACGATGCGCGTCGAACGCGTCGAGGGCGGGCTCTACGATTTCATTTCGCAAGGTGTGAAACTGGAGCTGTTCCCGCCGCTGATCTTCCTCGGCGTCGGTGCGCTCACCGACTTCGGGCCACTCATCGCGATGCCACGAACGCTGCTGCTCGGCGCCGCGGCCCAGCTCGGATTGTTCATCACTTTCATGGGCGCGAATCTCATGGGCTTCACCGCCAAGCAGAGCGCGAGCATCGGCATCATCGGTGGCGCGGACGGTCCGACCGCAATCTTCCTCGCCAACAAACTTTCCCCTGAGCTGCTCGGCGCGATTGCCGTCGCCGCCTACAGCTACATGTCGCTCGTGCCGTTGATCCAGCCGCCGATCATGCGCCTGCTCACGACGAAGAAGGAGCGCGTGATTCGCATGCAGTCGCTGCGTCAGGTTTCGAAGTTGGAGAAACTCATCTTCGGCGTCCTCGTCATGATGATCTGTATCCTGCTCGTGCCGGACGCGTCGGCGCTGATCGCTATGCTCATGCTCGGCAACTTCCTCCGCGAGTGCGGCGTCACCGAGCGTCTCGTGAAATCCGCGCAGAACGAGATCATCAACGTCCTCACGATCTTCCTCGGCACGACCGTCGGTCTGACGATGCGCGCTGAGAGCTTCCTCGCCGGCGGCACGTTGAAGATCATCGTGCTCGGCGTCGTCGCCTTCGCGTGCTCCACCGCGGGCGGCATTCTCGCCGCGAAGCTCATGAACGTTTTCTCGAAGAATCCGGTGAATCCGTTGATCGGTTCCGCCGGCGTCTCGGCCGTGCCGATGGCCGCGCGTGTCTCGCACAACGAGGGACAGAAATACGATCGCAGCAATTACCTGTTGATGCACGCCATGGGACCCAATGTCGCGGGCGTCATCGGCACCGCGGTCGCTGCGGGGTATTTCCTCTCCGCGTTCAGCAACTGATCCGCGAAGAAATCAGCCGCGCGCCGCAGTCGCCCAGTCTTTGCCAAAGCATGCGCAGCCCGATCGTGTGAACCATGGTAACCTCCGAACCATGATGCCACTCGTCGAATCCTTCACTGAGGAAACGACCTCGTATGTGAACGAGGGCTGGACGATTCGCGTCGCAGACGAACTTCGCTCCACCAACTCCATCGCGGGCCGCCTTCCGCCCTGGACCGCGGTCCGCGCGCGGGTGCAAACCGACGGCCGCGGCCGCACCGGACGCTACTGGGTTTCCGACGAAGGCGGCTTGTGGCTCTCGGCGGTCGTCCCCTGCCCCGGCGAGCGCGCGAAGTGGTCCATCCTTCCGCTCGCCGCAGGTTGGGCGTTCATCACGGCGCTCGAGAAATTGGGAGTGAAGAATCTCCGTCTCCGCTGGCCCAACGACATCATGGTTGGACGCCGTAAACTCGCGGGGCTCCTCGTGGAGCGCTACACGGAGCAAACCGCGGTCGTCGGCATCGGGGTCAACGTCTTCAATCATCCCGAGCGCGGCGAACCCGAACTCAGTGGCGCGACTGCGCGTCTCGCCGATCTGCTCGAAGGCAACTACACGCTCGATGACATCACGCAGGTGTTGCTGCATTCGCTCCGCGCCGCGCACGCGACGTTGCTCGAAAAGGGCTTCGCCGTGATCGCCGACGAACTCAACCACCGCTGGGGCAAACCGCGCTTGGTGTGCGTCACGCTCACCGGCCGCGACGAGACATTTTCCGGGCAATTTCACGGCATCGATTCACACGGACGTCTCCAACTCGCGACGCCGCGCGAAGGTTTCCAACTCTACGATCCCACGCAAATCGAGCTCCTGCGCGAACTCGAATAACCCAACCCCATCTCTCTCGCCCATGAAACCCGTAGCCTTCAACAACACCGTCCTCCGCGACGGCCACCAGTCACTCGCCGCCACTCGCATGACGACGGCGCAAATGCTGCCGGCCGCGCCGATCCTCGACGAGATGGGCTTCGCCGGCCTCGAGACGTGGGGCGGCGCCACGATCGATTCGTGCTTGCGTTTCCTCGGCGAAAATCCGTTCGACCGCCTGCGTGCGCTCAAGAAGGCCGCGCCGAAAACGCCGCAGCTCATGCTGCTCCGCGGTCAGAACATCGTTCAATACACCTCGTTCCCGGACGACGTCGTTGAAGCGTTCGTGAAGGCCGACGCCGCCGCGGGCCAGGACATCTTCCGCATTTTCGACGCGCTCAACGACACGCGCAATCTCGCCACCGCAATCAAGACCGTGCGCGCCTGCGGCAAACACGCGCGCGGTGAGATCTGCTACACCACGAGCCCCGTGCACACGATCGACGCGTTTGTCGCGATGGGCATCGAGCTCGAGAAGATGGGCTGCCACTCGATCGGCATCAAAGACATGTCCGGCGTCATCGCGCCGCGCATCGCCTACGATCTCGTCAAGGAACTCAAGAAACGCGTCGGCCTGCCCATCACACTGCACACGCACGACACGGCCGGCCTCGGTGCCTCCGCGTATCTCGCCGCGATCGATGCGGGCGTGGATGCGGTTGAAACCTCGATCGTGCCTTTCGCCAACGGCACCTCGCAGCCCGACACCGTGCGCATGATCGCGCTCCTCGAAGGCCACCCGCGCTGCCCGCAATTCGATCCCGCGAAACTCCAGCAGCTCCGCGAGTATTTCACCGGCGTCTACGCCGAGCTCGGCAAGTTCACCTCGCCCGCCAACGAGCGCGTCGATTCCGACACGCTTTGCTACCAGGTCCCCGGCGGTATGCTCTCGAATTTCCGCAATCAGCTCAAAGAGCAGAACATGTCGGACAAGTTCGAGCAGGTCATGGCCGAGATTCCCTACGTGCGATCCTGCCTCGGCTGGATTCCGCTCGTTACGCCGACCTCCCAGATCGTCGGCACGCAGGCGATGCTCAACGTGAAGTTCGGCCGTTGGAAAAACTTCTCCGCGCCCGCGATGGACATCGCGCTCGGCAAATACGGCCGCACGCCCGGTCCGATCGACAAGGACGTGCTCGCGCTCGCGATTCAGAAGTCCGGCCAGAAACCCGTTGAAGGCCGCCCCGCTGACGCGCTCGCGCCGCGCATGGACAAGCTCCGCGCCGAACTCGCCGCCGCCAATCTGCCGACCGACGACGAAGCTTGCGTGCTGCACGCGATGTTCCCCGTCGAGTTCGCCAAGCTGCACAAGAAGCCCGCAGCCCCCGCTCCGGCGCCCGCGACCGTTTCGAGCGCCGCCCCGCAGCCCGCCGCCGCGGCAGCCACCGGCGCCACCCGCCGCTTCGCCCTCACGGTAAACGGCAAACGCACCGAAGTGACTGTATCCGAAATCTCGTGACACGGTGCCGGGTCGATCCGCGCTTTGGCTCGACCCGCTCCGCACTCAGTCCCGACTCAAGCCGCACCGTGTCCCGACGCGGTGCGCACCTTGGCACGCCCCGGGACGCACCCGGTCCTGACAAGGTGCGCACCTTGGCTCGACTCGGGACGCGCTTGGTCCCGAGTCGGTTCACGATCGCGGCTTACTCGGCCTTTTCGCAGATCACGAAGGAGCGACTTTCGCTCGCGGCCACGCGATAGACGCGCGGGAGATCGATAGGCACATCGGCTTGGCCGCTTTCGTTGGCTCCCCAGGCGACAACCGCGCCATCCTGCCGTAGCGCGAGCGCGTGGCGGGCTCCGGCCCCGACGGAAACGACCTCCGTCAATCCGTCCGGAACCGCGAGCGCCGGGTGCTCAGGATATGTGGCCCACGCCGCGATGGTCCCGTTCTGTTTCAGCACGAAGGAAACACCGTCGCCCGCCGCCACGCCGATCACGGAGCCCAATGCCGCAGGCATTTCAGGGCTACCCCATCCTTCGGCAGCGACCGAGCCGTCCTTTTTCAACAGGAGCGTATAACCGGAGCCTTCCGCGAGCGCAGCGATATCATGCCACGGGGTGATGGTCTCCTCGGGATCTTCAAACATGCCCCAGGAAATGACACTTCCATCTCGCTTCAGCGCATAAGTGGGAGCAGCGATGGCACCAACCCCACTCGCAGTCCCCAAATCAGACAGATCCTTTTGCCTCAGACCGTCGCCAGCAATCGCGTAGTGGCGCACGGTGCCATTGGCGCGCAGGACGAAGACCGAATAGCGGCCGACCGCAACATCCACTGCGTCGAAGGTAGGATCTCCGTGCCAGAGAGACAGGGCGTTGCCCTTCTGATTCCAGACGACGAGCTTGCCGTTGGCTTGCACGGCCGCGGCCACATCGTCGTTGGCGGAGATCGCGACCGGATTCTCTAGACCAGCGGGCATCGAAAAAGCGGAACCGCCCCACGTGACGACCTCAGTGGCCCGGTCGGCAACGAGGAAGACAGCGGCACTCGTGTTGGAGCCGGTGAGTTGGCCCGATTTCGAGGTGACGCGAAGCCAGTAGGTCGCCTTGAGGTCGACGGCGCCGGCGGGCACGGTGTAGCTGCTGGATGTCGCATTCGGAATCGGAAGCCCGTTGCGATACCATTGGTAACTCAGCGTTCCCGTGCCCTTGACCGTTGCGGTCAGCTTGAAGCTGCCGGTCGGGTTTATCAAATGACGTCCGGAACTCGAGAGACTGGCGGTGGGAAGCGCCACGACTTGCAGGGGCGCTGCGGCGCTCGTCACGGAGCCGAGGTGGTTGCTCACCTTCACCGAATATTTTGCGGCATCTTTGCTCGTGAGATTGGTGAGACGGAGCGTGGCGCCCGTGGCGCCTTTGATCTTGGTCGAGCCTTTATACCACTGGTAGTTCAAGGGCGCCGTGCCGGCCGTGGCGACGACCGCGAAGGTGGCGCTGCCCGTCTCCATGGCGGTGATCGAAACCGGCTGGGTTTTGATTTTGGGAGCTTTATCGCCCGACTTGTCGCGCACGAGTATGACGTGCTGCGAGGCAGCCTCGGCCACGGTGACAGAGTTATATTTTGTGAGCTCGGAAGCCGGGAATGAAAGATATCCACTCGCGTAGAGCGAACCGTCGTTTTTCAGCGCAACTCCCCTTCCGTTGTATCTCGAGATGCTGAGGAAGCCCGGTCCTGCCTGAATCGCATCTTGCAGCTCGCCAGCGTAATCTCCCCACGCGGTGATGGCGCCCTTGCTGTTCAAAACTGCCATGCAGCCGCTGAGCGCAAAAACGCGAGTGGCCTTCGGGAGAGACTTGGGGATCGAGAGCGAGCCTTTCTGGTTCCATCCGACCACCTTGCCGTTCGTCTTCAAGGCCAGCACCGCACGGTCCTTCGCACTCAAACCAATCACGTCTTTCTTCGCGGCGGAGGGAATGGAGGTCGGCTTATACCTGGGCACACCCCAGGTGATGACGCGTCCGTCCTTGCGGAGCGCGTAGCAGCGCATGTCGCCGGCTGCGACCGCTACGATGCCTGTCGCCGCGGCGGGGATTTTTTCGAATCTTTCGGTGTTGCCGAAGACCGCGACGGTTCCGTTGGCGCGCAGTGCGACGACGTGCTTGTCGCCGGCCGCAAGGGCGACGACATCCTTTAGCTTATCGCGAACGGAGTCCGTTTTGGTGACATCGCCCCATGCGACGATGGTGCCCTCCTTGGTCAGCGCGTAGGCTGCAGTGGGAAGTGTCACCACCGCGACCACGGGCGATTTGATGGTCGGGACTTTTTCGATTTTATATCCGCCGTCCCCGAGCACGTGCACCCCGGTTGCCTTCGGCGCATACAGCGCGAAGAACGGATCGCTCCGCGTGGTGTTCCATTCGTCAGACACATCGACCCAGTAGTAGCCGGCCATCTCGCGGGTGAATTTGCTGCGCGACAACTTCGCCTTGGTCTCCCCTTTCAAGGGCAGGCCGTTGTGATACCACTGGTAGCGAAGTTTGCCGGGGCCTTTGGCGGTCACCGCCAGTTCTAGTTTTCCCGCCGGGGAAACTGCGTAACGTGTTTTCGACTTCGTCGAGACTTTGGGCGGTGGTGGATCCACTAACACGGTGAAGCGCTCGCGTGCGCTCAGCTTGCCATCGCTCACTGCCACCGTGATCACCGCGGAGCCGGACACGCCCGCTTTGGGCTTGGCGGCGATGCTTCGCTTTTCACCCGTGCCGCTGAGTTCGATACTGGAATCGGGAATGAGCGACGGATTGCTGCTCGAGGCGGTGACCTGCAGCCGGCTCGCATCGCGTTCGGCATCGCGAACGGTGAACGATTGCTTCGCGGTTTTCACCCCGATGCGCGTGCCCATGTCCTTGAGTTTGGAAATGGTCGGAGGCGTGTTGCGCACGACCTTCACGGTGAACGTGCGGCTGACCGACAGTTTTCCGTCACTCAACTTCACCGTGATTTTGGCCGTGCCGGTTTTTCCGGACTTGGGTTTCACTGTCACGGTGCGCGTGTTTCCCTTTCCGTCGAAAACGATCCCTGAAGCAGACACGAGGGCGGCGTTCGACGAGCTGACCTTGAGGGTCAACTTATCTCCGTCCGGATCGAAACGGTAAACGAACGCGTCTCAGATGTGTCGCCGGCTGCGATCACGAAAGACCCAATTTCGCCCAGCACCGGAGGATCGTTCACCGCCTTCACCTTCAAAACGAATTTCTCCGTCGAAGACGCACCTCCGTCGGTTACCGTCACACTGACGGTGGTCTTCCCGTTGGTATTGGGCTTGGGCGTGGCGGTCAGTTGCCATGCTCCCGCCGTCTGAGTGAGCGTGATGGCGCTAGACGCCAGGAGCTTGGTGTTCGAGCTGGTGGCCGATACCGTCAGATCATAACTCGGCGTCTCTGCATCGCTGACGGTGAAGGGCACCGGAGGCAGGCTTTTGTCTTCCTTGATCGTTTTATCGACAAACTTGCTGATCTTCGGAGCGGTGTTCGGAACGGACACGCCTTTCCAAATCGCATTCAGCGTCGAATCGACGACGTAGACAGCCCCATCCGGTGCTGCGCTGACTCCCGTCAAGTCGCCAAAGGACGCGAATCCGCCGGTTCCCGACTCAGAAGGCAGATTGGCAAAACCGCCGGCCAATGTGCGCGAAACGAGTTTCGAATCGAAGCGCCGCACGCTCGGCATCACCGACTGCACGACCAGCACATTCCCGCTCGTGTCGGTTGCCAGTGCCGTGGGCGAAACAAAGCGGGCGGCCGTGCCTTCCCCGTCGTCGACGACAAAACTGTAAGCTTGGCCGAGGATCGTGGTCACCTCGTAGCTGGAGTTCACCCGGCGGATCAATCCCGACCAGTTGTCGGCAATGACCAAGCGGCCCGCACCATCGACCGTGAGGCCGAGGGGATTCGAAAACTGAGCGAAGCGTCCGGTGCCGTCCTGCGACATCCCGGTGGGAAACTCTCCACCTGCGACCGTGGTGATCTCGCCGGTGAGCGACACCTTGCGCAAGGTGGACCATCCCGAATCGGTCACGTAGAGCGCCCCCTTCCAGAAAGTCACCCCGGTCGGCGCCCAGAACTTGCCGACACCTTTTTTTCCATCGCTCGTGCCCTGCACGCCAGGCGTGCCGGCCAAGGTGCTGACGACACCTTTTGCGGTGATCTTGCGGATGACATAGTTTCGAGTGTCCACCACGTAGAGCGTGTCGGCTTCGTCCACCGCAATCCCTGCCGGCGCGGAAAAGCGCGCTACGTCGGCCGAACCATCGACCATGCCTGATTCTCCAGGAGCGCCTGCAAACGTGCTCACCACGCCGGCTGCTGAGATCTTTCGCACCGTATGATTACCGGTGTCCGTCATGAAGAAATTACCCGCGGCATCGCGCGCGATGCCGGACGGCGCGCGGAAACGCGCGGTGGTCCGCGCCCCATCGGTGCTGCCGGCGGACACGATGCCTGCAATCGTGCTG
Organism: Opitutus sp.; assembly: GCA_024707325.1. Taxonomy (GTDB): domain Bacteria; phylum Verrucomicrobiota; class Verrucomicrobiia; order Opitutales; family Opitutaceae; genus Opitutus. The sequence goes on from JANPZY010000004.1 coordinate 178,476, forward strand.
ACGGTTCCATCCGCTGAGATCCGGCGGACGGTATGCGTTCCGTTGTTGGCAACATACACAACCCCCGCGCTGGAAACGGCGACGCCAGCCGGAGAGCTAAACGTCGCGCTCGCCGCAGGCCCGTCGAGATTTCCAGGCGTATCCGCTATGCCGGCAAACAGAGTCGACTCACCCGAGCTGGAAAAGCGGCGGATCGTGGAACCGCCCGCCACGTATAGCGCTCCCGTTTGATCGACAGCGATGGCCTTGGGGGAAAACGCCACTTCCGACAGGCCTGTCGTGTCGACCAAGGTCGTCACCATCCGATCGGTCGCTATCTTGCGAATGCTCGAGCCCAGACGGTCCGCCACAAACACGACGCCATTCGCGTCTACGCAAACTCCATACGGCTCCACGAAGCGGGCCGCTTCGCCGATCCCGTCCGTGTTGCCAGAGTCAGCACCGGCCAAACCCGCATACGTTGTCACCGCGCCAGCTTCGGAGATTCGACGCACCACTTTGTTGCCCGAATCGGCTACGTAGAGCACCCCGCTCGCGGTGACCGCAACGTCCGTCGGACGAAGGAACTTGGCCTTCGTGCCGTTGCCGTTCGCGAAACCGGAAACGCCAAGCTGACCCGCGACCGTCGACACCACGCCACTCGGAGTGATTTTGCGGATGGCGTGATTGTTGGTGTCCGCCACGAAAATGTTGCCCTTGGCATCAACGGCGACGCTACTCGGCGAATTGAAACGGGCAGCGGCTCCGGTCGCGTCCTTGGCGCCCCACTCTCGCGCTTTGCCCGCGAGCGTAGTCACCGCTCCGCTGGCCGAGATCCTGCGGATCGTGTGGTTCTGCGTGTCGGCGACATACACATTCCCCGCGGCGTCCAATGCCAGCCCGCTGGGGTTGGTGAAGCGTGCGCTGGCTCCCGAACCATCGGTCGTCCCCAGGCCGATGTCACCGGCCCACACCGTGAACCGATATGGTTGGGAGTAATCTGGAGCAGCAAAAGCTGCGGAAACCAAACAGGCGATAAGCACACCAAGGTGCAGAAGCCGAAACACGCAATGCGTGGAGCTGAAGCGCGTCGCCGTAGAAACACGACACGTGGGCATGATTGAAGCGGGGTGGACGCTCGCGGACGGAGTTTGGTCCACAAGCAGATGGGATCCATTAGGGGAACGACCAACTGGATGCGAGCGCCTTCCGCCGCTCACAATCGGGAAAATATCCCGGATTTCTGTATTTTGAACTTAGGAGCGTCCCGATGCGGAGGGCTCACACGGACGTCTCCACGCGATCCTCATATGTCGTTTGATATTGTTTATACGTGAGATGCGGAACGGCAGGATTGCGGCCGTATCTGCCCAAACTTCAGAACATGTTGAGATCAATGCTGCTCAACCCTGCTAGATAATTGCGCTGGAACCATCCGGCCCGATGCGCACGATGCTAGTCACCTATTGCCTGCTTCATCTCGTGAAACCGCCTCCCTCGTCCGAACGTAATCCCAATTTCATCCCTACCAGCGATTGTCCGCCGCCCCGCCCTGCAGGCGCCCCATCGTGGCTGCAACACGTTGTTCGCGTGTTTTGGACGAGACTGACGTCTGCCAAGACCGAGACATCGGACAGACCGGCAGCGTTAAGCGTAAGCCCCACGGAAGCCCGCTCCCCCGCCACAGAGCACTATGAAGCGGGTGTCGCGCTAATGAAGACAGGAAAAGTGTGGCAAGCAGCCAGTGAGTTCAGGGCGGCGGTCGAAGCAGATCCCTCGAATGCTCAATGGTTTTTTCGCCTAGGCGATGCCGAAGAGCAGATGGGGCGCCATGCGGAGGGTGCTGAGGCTTTCAAAGCGGCCATTCAGTTGGATCCAAGCTCCGCGATGTGGCACTACCGACTCGGTTATGCATGGGAACAAGCCGGGGAACTCGAAAAGGCCAACACGGCGTATGCTGAAGCAATCGCCCGTGACACAACGGGGTTGGCACAGCGGTTCGGCATCGGTGTTTTCCACCAAAAACGAGGTCTTTGGGAGCTGTCGGCAGCGGCATATAGCGCGCGGATTACTGACGAAGCGGAAGCCGAGCTTTTTTATCGCTTGGGGATGGCGCACGACCGCTGCTATCATTGGAAAGAAGCGGCGAAAAACTATCAGGAGGCCATAACCCGCGATTATACACGCGGCGCATGGCATGCGCGGCTCGCCTTCGTCTTGGAGCGCATGGAACGATGGGAAGAAGCTGCAGAGGCGTATACGCTCGCCGTTGCCCGGACAAACGCCTTCCGAGCGGAGCTTTACTATCGTCTCGGGTTTACCCTGACGAAGGCGGGAAAACATGCGGAGGCGACAGAAGCCCTCCTCAACACACGCATTCTGCGTCGCCCCTTCGGTGTGCCGCTCAAAGACTGGAAGAAAGATCGCCGACGCCTCGTCACCACGAGCTATTTGGAATATAGCGAGACGCTTCCCATCAGGGATAATGTTATTCTTTACGAAAGCTATCTCGGGCGATCCATAAACTGCAATCCATACTCGATCTTCCTCCATCTGCTGCAGGATTCAAAGTATCGCAATTATCTTCACGTCTGGAGTGTCATCAAAGGCACTCCCATCCCGTCCGAGCTATTGCGGATGCCCAACGTCGTATTCGTCGCGCGCGAAAGCGATCTGTATTTACGATACCTAGCTACAGCCAAGTGGCTGATAAATAACACCACATTTCCTTACTATTTCATCCGGAGGCCCGAACAAAGATATCTTAACACGTGGCACGGCACCCCGCTCAAGGCTATGGGTAAGGATATGAGCAGCTCTACGGAGTTCATGGTTCACGCCAACTCGGCACGCAATTTTCTCCACGCGACACACCTGCTTTCGCCCAACGAACACACCACTCGCGTGCTCATCGACCGCTATGATCTCGTCGGAGCATTTACGGGGCGAGTCGCGCAAACCGGATATCCGCGCATCGATACCACGCTTCGAATGACTGCCGAGCGCAAGCGACTGCTTCGCCGGAAACTCGAGCTGGATGAGAATACCCCCGTTGTTCTCTATGCCCCCACCTGGCGCGGCACGGCCAGTCGTCCTTTGACAAACGTGGAACGTATTCAGGCTGATTGCTCACGTTTAGCGACAGCCCCTTGTCAGTTTATATTCAGGGGCCATCATTTCGAAGAACAGGCGCTTAAAAACAGTCTTGATGGTGTCAAAGTAGCGCCGCCGGAAATCGACACCTACGAGCTGCTCGCCATCGTTGACGTTCTGATAACCGATTACTCGAGTATATTCTTCGACTTCTTAGCAACCCGCCGTCCCATCATACACTACGTGTATGATCTCGAAGAATACCAGCAAAAGCGCGGAAAGTTCTACCTTTCCCCCGCTGAGCTGCCTGGGGTTGTGGCTCACGATATCGATGACTTGATGGCTCGCTTGCCATCCGTCCTTGCTGACAGCAGTGCATCACAAACGGCTCGATACCTGAACGCCGTGAGGACGTTCTGTCCTACAGAAGACGGAGATGCGACGAACCGAGCAGTCCAGTTTTCTTTGAAGATCGGAAGAAATGGGATGTTCAGCTACCGTGGTCACAAGGGAGATCGCTCCTGTTCTACGGTGGCGCATTTATGCCAAACGGGATTACGGCATCCTTGCTCAATCTTCTTAAGGGCCTAGATCCGGCCGAATTCAACGTAACGGTGGCGGTAGATGTGGAAGGCATTGCCAAGAACCCCGAACGCTACGAACGGTTTTCTCAGCTCCCCCCGGCAGTCCGGTCCATTGGCCGGATCGGTTCAACGCTGTTAACTCCTGAGGAAACATGGGTGCGTGCGAAACTCGAAAAACGCCGCGACCTGCAGTCGCAGGACATGTGGGCTGTTTATCGCAAAACGCACGCTCGTGAGTTCAGACGAATTTTTGGCGCCGCACAGTGGGATGTCCAAATCGATTTCGAGGGCTACAATCGAGTTTGGAGTTCCGTTTTAGCCCCACGGGCAGGCTCCTTTTCACGCCACGTTGTCTACCTTCATAACGATATGCTGGAAGAGTGGAAGCTGCGCTTCCCTGCATTGCGAGCACTGTTTGGGATTTATCGAACATATCATGCTCTCGTCTCCGTTTCGGAGACAATGCGCGATGTGAACCGCGACTCGTTGTCCTCGAAATTCGGAATTGATCCGCACCGGTTCCACTACTGTCACAACATGATCGTGGCAGACGGTATTCGGCAAAAAGCCGATCAACAACTGGACAACGACCTCGCGGAGTGGATGAATACATCTTCCGGACCTGTATTTATCAATATAGCGCGCCTCTCTCCCGAAAAGGGATCAACGGAAGCTGCTTGCTGCATTCGATTTGGCGCGAGCGGAGTTCCCCGGGGCTCGCCTACTGATCTTGGGTGGTGGCCCGCTGGAATCGTCGCTCAAGCGGCGCATCCGCAAGCTTGGTCTCGAAAATATCGTCAATCTGGCTGGCCCGAGAGAAAATCCATTTCCTGCGCTGAAGCGGGCAACGTGCTTTGTCCTTTCCTCGAACCATGAAGGTCAACCCATGGTGTTGCTGGAGGCTATGACGCTCGGTAAACCAATTATTGCCACCGATATCGCTGGCAACCGAGGCCTTCTGCGAGGTGAATATGGGCGATTGGTCGAGAACTCCATTGAAGGTCTCGCCAACGGGATGAAAGCCTTTTTACGAGGCGAACCCTCGATGGGATCGTTCAGCCCCGAAGAGTATGGCGCTCAGGCTCTCCGACAATTCCGGTCAGTCATTACGAGCGTCCCCTTCATAGTGGCTGGACGTGCGGACGGGCTCGGTGAGCGGCTAAATGCGATGGTCAATGCAGTGCTCCTCAGCCGTCTTACCGGCCTTCCGTTTCGCTACCATTGGCGCAACTCGGTGATCGACGACGCTGCCAACTTTAGCGCGAATGCGAAAGCTGGCACCGGCGTAATAGTCGGTCACGCAATCGAACCCGAGCGAGAGGTCTTCGATTCAAGCTTTATAAATTCATTTTCACTACCTGCCCTCGAGAAGGGAGCGTATGTAGAGATTCAAGAAAAAGACCTCACTGCGGAAAAGCTGATTCATGGTGCCGACGCACGTCACTTGAAGGGCTGGTTAGCGCCCCGGCTCCATTTGGACGAGTTTCTCGCTCCCTCGCTGATTAAAAGCCCGGAATTTGATCTGTGCTGGGCGTTCGATCAGATTCGCTTCACGCCGACTGTTCAGGCGATGGTTACGCAGGGCCGGCAGGTGCCTCTCCCACTCAAGACGGCGGCACTTCATCTACGCAGTGGGGACGTGTTCTACGGCGACTACCGGAAACGCGTTTACTATACCTATAAGGGGTTAAGCCTTCCTATTGCGAAAGCCATTATTGCCAGGCTCCAACGCGACGGCTATTCCATACTACTCTTTGGGCAGGATGGGTGGGTGCTCAACTATTTGAAAGAAGCGTCCGGGGCTATCCTCGCTTATGACCTTCTTCCTCCTGGTGAACATTCGAATGTTCAAAGGGCCATCTTCGAAATCGTGCTGATGTCGCGATGTAAGACCATCATCGCTGGTTCGAGTGGATTTGCTAAGCTCGCCTCGTGGATTGGAGGCAAAACAGTTCAGGTTGGCTTTAAGCTTTTTAAGCATCTCGAACAATTCGAACTGAGCCGAGAAGATCTTGCACAGAATGCTGCGGACTATCCTCCGTTGCAGGCAGCCTTTGCCTATTGGTTTAGCTACTTCTACTCGCGCGGGCACCTCACCGTAGAGCAATCATTGTCTCTCGTTGAGCGCGCTTACGAGCTAGATCCCGAAAACCAACTTTACGCCATTGTCATCGCGGCCCTCCGCTTCACCCCGACAGGATATCTCCGGAGGGAATTCGATGCTGAAAGCAGTAATCGAGAGCGAAGCCCAGAGTTCGTCTGAACGCCCCCTTCCCTTCGATCGAGTCATCACCGGAAAGACTCTCGGCAAGTTCAACTGCGAGCAATGGATTCCCAATCTGCAAGCGGGTGCGGAAGCCGGTAGTGCGTTTGCTCACTACGCGGTTGCTCAATTCCTGCGGGCCCAAGGCAAGAGTTCGGAATCGCTCAATCACCTAAAGCGCGCGTGTGAACTCGATGCATCCTCCGAAGCCCTCCGCACTGCTTTGCAGCAGACAGGATCGGGTGACTATCTTCCACGCAAATAAGCTACACATCATTGGAGCTCGTATCCGATGATTTGATACCACAGGCTGCGCTTTTAACCGCCCCGGCGTAAATCATGGAACCGATTCAGGCGTGAGCCGGTGCGCTCACGGGCGCGACTCGACGCGGACCAGGACGCGGTAGGCGCCGGCTTCGAGTTCGACCGGGAACGTGCGCACGATGTCCACCACTTCGCCGGTGAAGAGATCGCGCCAACGTCCGGCGAGCGCGGGATCGTAGGCGTCGGCGTGCGCGTTTTCCTTGGTGAGATTGAGGAACGCCACGACGGCCGCGCCTTCGTCGGCGCCGCGGAAGAGCGCGTAAATGGATTCGTTTTTTGTCGTGAGAATCCGCCGCTGCGGCGCGCCAACGGCGTGGACGCGGCGGCCTTCATCGGCGCAGGCAGCCGTGTCGTTGGTTTCGACAAATCGACTGAAGCGATCGCCAAAGCCCAAGAGCGCGCGCGCGCCGCCGGCGTTGCCGACAAGCACTCGGCCGTGCTCTGCGATATGGGCGACGAGGCGGCGCTGAACGCGGCGTTAAACCAGCACGTGGTGCGGACGGGGAACGAGAAAGTGTTCTTCTACGCGCGTTTCTTTTTCCACGCCGTGTCGTCGCAGACGGAGCAGATCGTGCTTAAAACGATCGCGTCGTTTGCACGACCGGGCGACATCTTTGCCGCAGAGTTTCGCACGCTCGAAGACGAAAAGTGCAAGAAGCACTTCTCCGGCAAACACCGGCGGCGTTTCATCAAGACCTCGGATTTCATCGCCGCCCTGACCAAGCTCGGCTTCGCCGTGGAGATCGAGCAATCCGGCAACGGGCTCGCTCCCTTCCGCGACGAAGACCCCCGGGTTGCCCGCCTCGTGGCGAAGAAGATCTAGATTTCGGTATGGCAGAATCCATCAACGCCCGGCCTGCAGCCGGCGACTCCGCCGCCCCCAAAGGCAACAGCGCACCAACCGACGTGCCGTCCACTGGGATTCCCGCATCGCAGATCAACGGGAGTGCCTACTCCTTCCTGGTGAATGTCGCCGCTCAAGTAGGCAAAATCCGCTTTGCGAGTTCACGGACCGATGTGGATGCGCTCATCCGCGCTAAAGGGTCGGTCCAGAAGCTGGTCGAAAAACACTTCAGCAACATCATCTACAACGCTGAAACGCGTCGACAGAACCTCACCCGCTTTCGCGACTACACTTTCGTTTCGCTCGGCGGCGACTGTTTTGTCCGCACGGTTCTGACTCGTTGGGGCATGAAGAAAACAGCCGCGATGGGCGAACTGTCATGCCCGTTCGATCTCGCGGTGCACCCCACGGCAGCTGTGACCGAGTTGCTGGCCTCCGACTTCGCAAACTACTTCACCGGCTTGGAGTTTTCGGAGGAGCTCGACTGTGTCGTTAATCCCGCACTGAACATCCAGTTCAATCATGACAAGGGACGACGCTTCGCTGAAAACGACTATCAGGAACTCAAGACTCGCTACACCCGCCGGATGCAGAATTTTCGCGCGCTGATAGGCGGCGAGAGGCCGATCCATTTCATTCATCATACCAAAGTTTCCACCCCTGCGCTTGCAGCCGAGGTGGAGCGGCTTTTCGGACAGATTAGGACCTTACGGGCGAATCGGCCCACCCACTGCATTTGGATTCACACTCCACCCTTCGAGAATAACGAGAAGTCCTGGATGGGTGACCTAGGTTTCTGTCAGCAGATTATTGCGCCGTATCCGCTGAAGGGATACATCTGGCATCGCCCGCGACACTCGTTTTCTGCGCGAGGTCATGCCTTCGAGCGGAAGCTCACCGAGAAACTCTCGACGCTGCTGTGAGGTTTGCTTGCGCAGGATCGTGCGCGAGCGGCGGTAAATAAGCCAAGATGCACACGGGAGCTGGGGATTACTCCGCCTTCCTCAATGCAACGAAGTGCGACTCGCCTGCGGCCACTTGAGCCACATTGGTGAGGGCGGTGGGCACCTTGTCCTGCTGGTAGGATTTGTTTCCCCACACCACGACAGTGCCGTTGGTTTTGAGTGCGACCGCGTGGTCTGCTCTGGCCGCGATCTGTTTTACGCCAGATAGCGACGAGGGCACGTTAACCGCTTCAACACCCCAATCCCCCCACGCAATCACCTTGCCCGCTTCAGTCAGTCCGAGCACGACGTCGTTGCCTGCGGCAAGCTGGGTGAGCGGCGGAAGTGACTCGGGTGTCTGCTGCGCGATGATGGATTTGTTGTTCAGGAATCGCGGCTTCCCGGAGGTTGTGAGCACCACGGAGAAATATGATCCGGCTGCGATGCCTTTGATATCGCTGAGCGCCCAGTCAGGCACGGTGGTCTGTTCCGCGTAACTGGCTCCCCAAGCATAGACTCTTCCGCTGCGCGTGAGGGCCAGGGCGTGGGATCCGCCGGCGGAAATCGCGACCACGTCTCGAAGATCAGCGGGGACTTTGTCGACGCCGTAGCCCGTCTTTCCCCACGCGACCACGCGCCCGTCCGATCTGAGCGCGAGCGCAAAATTGTCACCCGCGGCGATGGCCACGACGTTGGTGAGCGCCGCGGTGGGAATGTTCGTCGGAACGCTGTCCCATAGACTCCACGACCACAGGATAACTTTCCCTTCCTCGGTCAGACCGAGTGAATAATCCCTGCCGCCGGCGACCGCAATGAGAGCGGGCAAGTTCTTTGGCACCGCGGGACCGGCGAGTCCGTTGGAACCCCAGCTCTTCACCTCGGTGGCACCGTAGGATTCGAGCACAAAGATCAACGGGCTGCGCTTGGTGCCGACATCGTCAGTAATTTCCACCCAGTAGTGTCCCGCCTTGCTAACCGTTGCTGAGGCGCCGGTCTGGCCTGCCAACGGGTCACCGTTGTGGAACCACTGATAAGACAAAGTGCCCGTGCCGGTCGCCTCGACGCTCAAGGTCGTTGTCGAACCTGAAGCGAGGAGCTGCCGCGGCGCCGAGATGTTCAAGATAGCGGCCAGCGGCGTAACAGTGAGTTTCCCAGCCTGGCTGGTCACGGAACCAAGTCGATTGCTCACGACAACCGGAGTAATTGCCCGCATCGGCCGGCGTGATTTCCGCCAAGTCGAGTGACGAACCATTGGCGCCGGGAATGTTCACGCCGTCTTTGCGCCACTGATAGGAAAGCGCCGCAGTGCCACCCTCAGCCCCGACCCAGAAGGAAACGGCCTCTCCCTCCTTCGCTGTTTGATGGGAGGGCTGCTTGGTGATCGCCGGACGGAGGTCCAACGTCGCATCGCGCACCACGACGGCGTAGTCATTCGTTAACGCGAAATCGTAGGGGCTGTTGGCATGCGAGGGCACTGAGATGTCTCCGCTCGTGTGTAGTTCGCCGTCGCCCTCGAGCGCCATCCACGAATACCCAAACACGGCGATCTTCGTGACGTCTTCGAGGATCCCAAATTCCCACGCGCTTCCACCGACTTCGGTCACCTCTCCGTCCCGCTGGACTATCACCGCGGCCGAACTGCCCGCGGCGATCTTCCGGGCCTTAAGCAGCCACGGCGAAACCCCGCTGTTGCCCCAACCCACGACCGAGCCATCCGACTTCAGCGCATAGGAGCCCTCCCTGTTTGCTGCAATGGCCACGACGTTTTTCAAGCCGGAGGGAACCGAGGCTGCCGCGTTGTCTTTCGGCCCCCACGCGACCACGGTGCCGTTGCTACGCAACGCCAGGAAATGATCGCCGCCGGTAGCAATGGCCACTACGTCGCTCAAATCAGCCGGGGCCGCGGGAAGTTTACCGTATTCGTTGGTCGCAACACCCCATTGGCGCACGGTGCCGTCGCCCAGCAAAGCGATATACGCATTCGCCGCGGCCGCGATCGCGACGACATTGCTTAATCCCGACGGCGGCTTCGCAAATTTCTCTGCGTCGCCCCAGCTCACGAGCGTGCCGTCTGCCTTCAACGCGAGTGCGCGATGTGTGCCCGCGGCGACCTGCAGCACGCGTTCCTTGATCGTCGGCGCGGAGAACCCGGTTTCGTGGGGATTGAAGGTCCACGCCACCACCTCGGTTTCCGCCGGTGGAATCAGGACGAAGAACGGCGCACTGTGCTTGGTGCCGTTGTCATTCGTGACGGCCACCCAGTAAGCGCCGGCCTCAGCTTCCGTGAGGCTGTTGATTTCAAGCGTGGCGGACTTCGCACCGACGATCGCCACGCCACGATAATACCATTGGAATTTCAAGGTGCCGGCACCGGTGGCCGTCACCTGCAGCTTGAGCGCGTCGCCTGGCTTCAACACGAGCCGACTCGACGAGAGATTTTTCACCTTCGGCAGCGGCGCGACCGTGAGTTTCGCCTTCTTGCTGGTCGTCTTGCCGAGATAGTTGGTGACGACGACATCGTAGTCGCCCGCCGACGTGGATTTCACGGGATCGAGCACGAGCGAGGACGACGTTGCGCCGGAGATCGCTTTGCCGAGGTGACGCCATTGGTAAGTCAGGCGCGGGCTGCCCGAGGCGGTGACAGAGAGCGTGACCTTCTTGCCTTCGATGGTGGCGACCGGTGCCGGCTGTTTCTTGATCACTGGCTTCGTGTCCCCGCTCGCGTCGCGAAGGGCCACTTGGACGCCCAGGCCATCGGTATAAAGAGCGACAACATCGGTAATACCTTTCGGGCTTTTCGGCCCCGGATCGTCGAAACTCGCATTCACGAGTTCCCCGTTCGTGGTCCGTCCGACCACATAGGAAGGGCCCGCGGCCAGCTCAGTGACCTTCTTTAGCTTTTCGATGCGTTGCGTGCTGGAGGTGTATCCCACCGTCCAGCAGCGGATCGTGCCGTTGGAACGCAGGGCAAACACAGTGCCATCACTGGCGGCGAGCTTGACCACGTTCTTCAGGCCACTCGGCACCAAGGGGCGCCGTAGCCATCGCCCCAACCAATTACCTTTCCGGTCGAGAGCAGTGCAAACGACGCATTTCGCGTGGCCGTGATCGCTCGGACGTTCTTGGCCTTTTTCGGAACCTTCGCCGCCTTGGATCCAGCGATCCCCCACGCCGTCACGGTTCCGTTCTCGTGCAAGGCGAGTCCATGGCTCGCTCCAAGCGCCACATCGACGACTCTCTTGAGCGAGGGCGGCGTCGGCCATTCGCCCGTATTGGGGAGATGCCAAAAAGTGACGGTGCCATCCGTCTTGATCGCGGCAAAACGTCCTTCGTGCGCGACAACCTTCGCCACGGAAGTGGGCACCTTTTCCGGGCGCTGCGTAGACTGTTTGTTTTCCCGGAAAAATACGAGTGATCCCTTGGCGCGAACTGCGACGCCTTGGTTGAAATGAATCGCGATGTCGGCGACATCGGAATAACTTTCGAGTCCCTTCAGGAACTTCGCGTTGCCGTCCCAAAGCACGGCCTGCGTGCGCTTCGGCATCACGCGCACATACATCAGCGCGCTCGTGGTCGTCCCGATCTTGTTGCGCATGTCCACCGAGTAGAACCCGCTGTCGGAGAGCTTTGCCTTGGAGAGTTTCAGCGTCTTGGATTTGGCGCCGGAGATCGGCACGCCGTTGCGCTTCCACTGATACGAGATCGCTCCGTTCGCGCTCTTGGCCGAGACGGAAAGTTTGAGCGTCGCGCCCTTCTTGGTGCGGAGCAGTCCTTTGCTCTGAGAAGAGATGACCGGTGAGGCCTGATGAACGATGAAAGTCAGCGGTAGATTGGCCGTGCCGTGGCTATTTGTCGCGCGCACGGTGACGACAAACGTTCCTGTCGCCTTCGGCGTTCCCGTAAAGGTGCCCGTTTTGGCGTTGTATTTGAGCCATTTTGGGAGCCCCGAAACGGTGACCTTCTGGGCGCGATTGGTGAGGCGCAGTTTGTATGTGACCTTGTTGAGCACGCCCACGGAAACCTTGTCGGACCCTACGATTGCTGGCGCCCCGGAGAGGATGTTACTACTTAACCTATATTGACCGACACTCCCATAAGGCGTGTAGCCGCTCGGGGGATAGGCGAGCGGTGTTCCAGTGCCGCTTGAGCTCACACGAATAAAATACATACCCGCCTCCACGGAACGTATGAGCGTAGCGTCCGTGCTGTCGGTGGGATCGTCCTTCGCCAGCACCTTGCCGTTGCGATCCAGCAGTTCCAAGCGCACGTCGCCATTGGCCCACCGGGCCCAATCCGAGCCAATGTGAGGAGATGCAGTAAAAGTGACGCGGGTCTTTCCGGTAGAAAACGCATACCAGTCAGAATCGTCTTCCGTGCTCAGCACGCCTTTGACCTCCATTTTTCCGTCCGCCTTTGCTGCCTTGATGTTGGCAGTGTTTGCACCGTTGCCGGCCTCGTCCTTCGCCCACCCTGTGTGAGCGGCGATGATAGCGAGGTCGTCCTGGAAATTGTTGGCTTGGTAATACTCGCCCTGCGACCACTGCGTGCGATCGCCATAGTAACCGACTCCCATGATCGGCGCCCACCACGACATGCCCGCCGCGTGTCCCGCGTAATATTCTTTGTAGATCGTGCCGTCGTGTGAGAGCCCAAACAGGTGCCCGGCTTCGTGGCTGACCGCTTCCGTGATGTGTTCCGCCAACGAGTTGACTTGGTCGTGAAAAACCAACGCAGGCGTGTAGTAGGCGGGTGCTCCACTTTCTCCGAACGTATCGAGAAACGACAAACCTGCCGCGTCGTCCGATAACGGCATCGATGCGCCGTTCGTCATCACGCTGCTCGTGATCAAGACCTGTGCGGTGCGTTTGGTGATCTTCTTCGGCGCTTCCGTCGTCACATCGATGTCGAAAGGCGAGAAATCCTCGGCCACGCGCTCCCAAACCGAGTGTATCGCTTTCTGCTCCGCGTCGCTGAAGTTCTTGATATCCGCATCAAGCGAGAACGCAATGGCGGTGAGCGTCTTTACGCCGGCAATCTCGTTCCACCCTGTCTTCTTCAACGTCGCGCCGCTGAAATTCAGATAGAGGACGTTTTTAGCTCCTGGCCGGGAGTGATACAACGGTGGCTTGGAAATAGGCACCGCGCCCCGCGATGTTTTCGAACCCGTGTCAGTCGTCGCCGCTGACGCCGCAACCGCCCGAACGTTGTGCGGCTCGCCGCCCCGAACCGCATCCAGTTTCGGAATCCGACACACGTAATAAAGCTGCCCTGAAGCCGTGACGCGGAGGCTTTGGTAGTCCTGCTCAGGAATCTCGCGCCGCGCGATGGCGGCAAAGACGCGTTCACGGGTCGCGATGTCCAGAGTGCGCAGGTCCTTGGCGAGCGCCGTTTCCGAACTCAACGCGCTCTTCACTCCGCCAATCGCCGTCTTCGCGGACGAGTGTTTCTCTTCGTCGCGATCCGTCGACTCCGGTGTTGGCGATGTCGCCGCACTCTGCTGCTCATGCAGCCGCCCTTCTTCCTGAGGAAGCTCCGAAGGCTCGCCACGACGGAGCGTCGCCAGCGTCACCAACAACACGCACAGAGCCAGACCGACTGAAACGCGTTTCATGCAGGGTAACTGATGCAACGATACAAGCACATCGGCCCTGAGCGACGAGCCGATTTACCGGGAAAATATCCCGGATAATCCGCGAGTTACACGCGCGTCCCTCAGCCTACTCCGAATCACGCCGCACCTTCGCCCGACCCGGTGCGCACCTTGTCCCGACTCGGGACGCACTCGGTCCCGAGTCGGCGCGGATGGTGGTTCGACGCAGTCCGGATTCAGGCACGGGTCGGTTCGCTCACGGGCGCGACTCGGCGCGGACCAGGACGCGGTAGGCGCCGGCTTCGAGTTCGACCGGGAACGTGCGCACGATGTCCACCACTTCACCGGTGAAGAGATCGCGCCAACGTCCGGCGAGCGCGGGATCGTAGGCGTCGGCGTGCGCGTTCTCCTTGGTGAGATTGAGGAACGCCACCACGGCCGCGGCTTCGTCGGCGCCACGGAAGAGCGCGTAAATGGACTCGTTTTTTGTCGTGAGAATCCGTCGCTGCGGTGCGCCGACAGCGAGCGCGGGGTGACTGCGCTTTAACGCGCAGAGGTTTCGATAAAATTCCATTTTGTCGCCACCCGCGGTCCACTGGATCGGATCGCGTTCGAAGAATTCGAGACGTCGATTCAGTCCGATCTCCTGTCCGTTGTAGATCAGCGGAATGCCATCGAGCACGAACGTGAGCACTGCGAAGGCGTCGGCGGTGACACCGAGCCGCTCCATCTCGGTGCCCTGCCAGCTGTTCTCGTCGTGATTGCTCGTATAGTAGATGAGCGAGCCGCCTTCGGGGAACCGCACGCGCGTGCGTGCGAGTGTGGCGTCGATGGCACTCAGCGGCGCTTCTCCGGCCGCGACGTGATTGAAGGTGTGCATCATCTCGAACGAATACGAGGTGTTGAACGCGCGGAGTTGGTGCTGCGGCAGTTCGCTTTCGGAGAGTAGATAAAGATCGGGACGAATCTCGCGGAGCCGTCGCGAGAGTTCGTCCCAAAACAGCGTGGGCACGCCCGTCGCGTAGTCGCAGCGAAAACCATCGATGCCGAACTCGCGCACCCAGCGCGCCATCGTCTCGAATTGATACGCGAGCACGCCGGGCTGCGTGAAATCGAGCTGGATCACATCGGTCCAATCGAAGCCGGTCGGCGGCTGAAAATGTCCGCTTGCGTCGCGCAGAAAATACTCGGGATGCGAGGTCGCGAGCGGGTTGTCCCACGCGGTGTGATTACCCACCCAATCGAGAATGATGCGGAAACCCTGATCGTGCGCGGATTTCACCAGGCGCCTGAAATCGTCCTCGGTGCCGAACTCGGGATTGATCGCGGCGTAGTCGCGGATCGCGTAGTAGCTGCCGAGCGTGCCCTTGCGGTTTTTCTCGCCGATCGGATGGATCGGCATGAACCACAGCACGCCGACGCCGAGTTCGCGCAGCCGCGGCAGATCTGCCTCCACGGCGGCGAACGTGCCCGCGTCGGAGTATTGGCGCACGTTGACCTCGTAAATGATCTCGTGCCGCATCCAGTCGGGCACGCCCACTGCCGGCAGACCGGCGCAAATCTGCACCGGCTCCACCGCACGAAGCGGCACGACCAGCAACGCAGCAAGAAACGACGCGACGAGGCAGGAGCGAAAACGAAGGAGCATCGGGGAACGGGGTTCGTGAAAAGCGTGCGCACGTGTGCCTCTCGGACAAATCGCACGACCCGCAGGAACCTGTTAACTCGCGGACAAAACTTAGGCGCGGGACACGAGCGAAGTTCTCGGCCGTGTGGGAGAATCGTCACCGCATTGTAACGAACATATTTCCCGCTGCGGCATCTGACTCTCGATGCCATGGCCCGCACCCCCTGCCCGCCGCGCGTGAGATCTCATGTGGTCGTTCTCGCTTAAAAGCTTCGATTTCCCCCTGCCTTCCCGGCGTTCGCGCATCGCGGCGACGCTGCTCGACCAGGCCCGGACGAAACCGCCGGGCCTCGCGCACGATCTGCTCGTTTCGATCGCGAGCTTGCTCGGCGGACGCGAGTTTCGACGCGATCGACTGACGACGCATCTGCTTGCGCGCGCCGACGATGCATTCAGCACCAGCCGCTGGAAAGAGGCAGAGCAATGTCTCTCCGCGGCGTTGGAGCGCGTGCCGGATTTTTCCCGCAGCGCACTTTGCGCGTGGAATCGTTTTTCTGAAGATCGGGCGTCCACGACGTGCCGTCGTCGATTTCGAACGTGCCACTCGGTCGGCGGATGCGCCGGCGGAGTGGTTCCACGTGCTCGGCAACACGCAGGAGCGGTTGGGAAATCTTCCCGCCGCAGCGGACGCGTTGCGAAATGCAATCGCCCGATCGACTCATCGGCCCAAGTGGAACGAGCGGCTCGCACGCATCTGCCAAAAAATCGGCCAGCCGGCGGAGATGAGTTTGGTTGAACCGAAAGCGGCTCCAGGCGTTGCCCCAGGGAAGAGCGCGTCCGAGATCGCGGCTGATGCGAACAAACCCGTTCTGTGGCAAACACACGAAACGCTCCTCGCCGCAGCGACAGCAGCTTCCAAGGACCAGCACTGGCCGCTCGCGGCGAATCTCTGGCAGATGGCGATCGACAACTTCCAGGGGGCCGATCGGGCGCACGCCGCCCTTTGCGAAGCTCGGCGCAATCTCGTCGACTTCGCGACTGCGCGTCGCGTGGCGGAAGAAGGACTGCGTCGCTTCCCCGATTCGCGTCCGATCCTCGTCGAATGGGCACTGCTCGAGATGGCGGCGGGCGAATGGCGTGCCGCGCTCGAACTCTGGCAAAAAGCGGGCGACGTCTCGCTGTTTTCTCCGCGGGAAGTGCATGCATTCGCACACACCTGTGAAATGCTGGGGCAATGGGATCGTCAGCGCGAGACGATCAAGGCCGCGGTCGCGGCGCGAAAAAAGATCCGAGTCTCGAGACGCGCATCGCCTTTGGCGAAGTCATGCAGGAGCTCGGCGCGCAGAAATATGCGGACGCCATGCAACATCTGAAGCGACTCGCCGCCCAGCCGTGGCCGAAGCACTTCCCCTGTGCGACGAAGCATGTGGAGAAGTCCGCCAAGCTGCACGCCGCACTCGCCGGTCTCACCGACCCGGCCAAACGCATCCGAAAAATCAGCGCCAGCATCACGCGCCCTTCCCCCGCCGGCTGCCGCGTCGGCGATCTTGTTGGCCTGCCGGAACTGCTTCTCGCGCACTTCGAGCGAAACGGCAACGAAGCCGTCCGCGAGCTGGCGCAAACGCTTCAATCCATCGCCCACGTCTGCGGCGTCACCGCCGAGCTTATCCAGCTCATGCCCGGCTCAGAACTGCATCGCGCGATTCAGCGATTCAGCACGGTTCTCGATCAGACCGAAACGCGATCGAAGTGGCTCCCGACGGGCGGCTGGCTCACATTGTCCACGCTGGCTTTGGCCGGAGGGCGCTTCGATCTCTATCATCGCTGCCGAAGCCACGCTTTCGATCTGGAGCGCCGGTTTGCTGACGCAAAAATCAAATCAGGCGCGCCGTTCACCCTGAACAACCTGCGACGTGTGACACGCCTCGCCGCAGAGTCGGGCGATGAGAAACTATTTTCCGCTCTTCGTGAGCGTTACGATCGACTCGAGGCGCAGTTCGGTCCCAAGAACTGCGCGAACGTTCGCGCGGCGGCGCTCTATTTCGGTGAGCGGGACGCATGCGTGCGCTGGACTGCACGCACAGTCTCATCCGGCGATCGGCTCCTGCGAAAAATCGTCAAGGGCAAGAGCATCGCGATCGTCGGGCCCGTGGACGTGGGCCTCGATCACGGCGACGAGATCGATTCGTTCGACCTCGTCATTCGATTCAACTACCGCGGCTTGGCGACCTACGCGACGGAGCGCTTTGGCCGTCGCACCGACATCGGGTATTACGTGCGAACCGGCATCTCGCGGCCCAACTATGCGGCGTTCGAACGCGCGATGAACCAACTGAAGCTCGTCAACGTGGACTCCAACGCAGCCATGAAGCAGCACGCCGCTTTGCTGAAGCGGGTCAAAGTGCCGCTGCGAAAACGTCACCCGATCGGCGCCGCTCCCGCGAATCCGTTCCTGAAGGGAACGCCCAACGGCGTGCAGCGGGTGCTGTTCGATTTGATGCGCTTCGAGACCGGCCGGATCAAGGTCTTCAACAGCAACCTTTGGATCTCCAACGACGTCGCGCCCGACTACAAGCACACGCAGAAATTCACCTACCGTGACCTCGTGCGCCACGACGCGATCAGCAATTTCGTTTTCATGCAGCGGGCTCACGCCCACGGCCTCATCGAAGCCGACGCGGTGCTCTCCAACGTCCTGAAAATGTCCGTCGACGACTACGTAGCGGCGCTCCAAACGCGTTACGGCTCACGACCAACCGCAGCCTGAAACACGCAGAAGTGCTCGGGTTCTCGCGCAAATGGTCGGCGGGCAAAACATCGTGTGAGATGAGCGTGGAGTTCGGTGCAAAAAGTCCTTGCCTTCGGCGGCGGAACTTCGATTTTCCTCCCCTCTCGCACACGCGAAGGGCTCTTAGCTCAGTTGGTAGAGCGCCTCAATGGCATTGAGGAGGTCAGCGGTTCGAACCCGCTAGGGTCCACCAATTTTTAAGCCGCATCTCTTTGAGGGATGCGGCTTTTTGCTGCCCCGATGGAGGCGCGAATCGCTCTCGCGGAAGGCCTCAGCCCTCGATTTCGCGCATGCGGAAGGTCACCGCGATCAGCTCGGATTTCTTGTCGGGGCGCGGCCCGATCGAGCGAACGCGCGCGATCGCCTCGAGCACGGCGCGATCGAATTCGGCGCTGCCCGACGACTTCACGATCCGGGCGGCCGAGAGCGTGCCGTCGGCCGCGATGCGCATCTCCGCTTCCGCCACGAGGCTCTCGGCCAAACCGGGAGGTTTCTCCAGCGCCTCGTAGAGTTTCTGTTTCAGGAAGGCGAAATACGCGTCCATCACCGGGCTGTCGTCGCGCTGAAGCGCTTTGCCGCCCGCGCCGCCGGTCTTGTTGTTCGTCGATCCGCCCACGACGCCTTTTGCGATGCCGGCGCCGTCGACTTTCGCGACCTTTGTCTGCGTCGGCGTGGACTTGTTGGCTTTGTTGAGGCGGTCGAATTCCTCCTTCGTCAGCCGCTTGGCCTTGATCTCGGCTTCCTTCTTGGCGCGCCGCTCCTCCTCTTCGCGCTGCTTCTTGTATTTCTTTTCGAGATTCGCCTGCCGCTTCTTCGAAATGCGTTCCACATCCTTCGAGAAGTCCCGGATTTTCTCTTCCGGCGGCGGTTTCGGCACCGGAGCGCGTTCGATCACCGGTTCGGATTTCGCCGGCGGAGTTGGCTCGGGTTGCGGAGCGACCTTGATGTCCGGAATCACCGGCACCACGGACATATTGATGCCCGCGGGCGTGCCGAGTGCAGGCGCTTCCGTGGCGGCGTAATTGTCGCCCTCGCCCGCCACCAATTCGAAGATCTTCGGTTGCTCCTTCGGTCGATCGCGAAACACGAACGTAAACAGCAACACAGCGATCGCGACCGCGCCATGCAGCGTGGCAGAGAGAAAAAATGCGCCGGGTGAATTCGCCTGCATGCGCGCCACCGCTTACTCCATCGTCTGGGTATCGAACGTGATCTTCGTGAGCTCGTGCTTCTTGATCTCGTCCATCAGTCGGACGATCTGCTGATACTGGAGCGAGAAATCGGCGCGGATGCGGATCACCGGCGGCTTGGGGCGCCGCGCGAGTTCGGCGAGTCGCGGACCGAGTTCGGCGAACTCCACGGGCGTGTTGCCGAAAAAGTAGCGTCCACGCTTGTCGATCGAGATCGTCTGAAACGTCAGGTCTTTGTCGGGCGTTTCCTGTGCACGCTTCGACTCCGTCGGCAGGTTCACCTGAATCGACTGCTCCTGCTGGATGAGCGGCGTCGCGATCATGAAAATGATCAGCAGCGTGAACGCCACGTCGATAAGGTTGGTGACGTTCAGCTCCGAAATCGGATGCTGTTGCGCGCGACGTCGAAAAGTCCGGGCCATGGCGGTGCGATCCGATTAGTTGCTCTCGAGTTCCAGGCGGTCGGCGAGCGCGCTGGCGTAGTTCTCGAGCTCCGTGATCAGGCGGCGCGTGCTCGCGAGCAGATAGTTGTAGCCGAACACCGACGGAATCGCGACCACGAGGCCGGCGATCGTCGTGAGCAAGGCCGCCGAGACGCCGGGCGCCAGAGTCTGAATGCTCGCGGTCTGTTGCACCGAGACGGCGCTGAACGATTCCATGACGCCCCACACGGTGCCGAGCAGTCCGAGGAACGGCGCACCCGTCACGATCGAGGCGAGGAAAATCATGCTCGATTCATAGCGGAGCGTCTGACGCGCGAGCGCGCGCTGGATGGCGTTTTCCGCGTGCTCGAGCTTCGCGCGCATGTTGTCGTCGCCCTTTTCGCGACCGATCGCGGCCGCGCGCCAGTAGCTCTCGACCGCGTCGGCAAACACGTCCGCATACGGAATCGAGCGGCGGTTGCGATAGGACTCGGGCAGATCCAGCAGCGTCCGTTGATCGCGCAGGTGGGACTCGAACGCGTGGTTGAGCTCCCGCATGCGCTTCAGTTCAAAGTGCTTCCCGAACATGATCGTCCAGGCGATCAAGCTGAAGAAGCAAAGGCCGACCGTGATGATCTGGCCGACGAGATCGCACTGCAAAAAGACCGTGATGATATTGACGGTGCCCAATACGGGCGCGAGGGAGAGCGCAGCAGCCATGAGGTGATCGCAACAGTTGGAGCGTTTACTCCGCGCCTTCAATTGAAATTCCGACATTGGTGCATGCGAATCTGTTTGCGACGCGATGCCCGCGGATTTTCGCTGACGTTTGCAAGTTACCATGGACTTCAAAACCCGCACCCTCCAAGAGCTTCGCGCCCGCCGCGGTGCTCTTTCTTCCAAGCAGGCGATCCTCGGTCTCGACGGTTTCGTCGACACGATCGTGACGCCCGTCGGCCTCCGCGCCGGCCAAGGCGAAAATTTCACTCCGATCGCGACGATCTCCGAGTTCGGCCAGCGTATTCTCGGTGCGGCCGGCAAGAGCACGAACATCGAGCTCTTCCCGCGCATGGATAAACTCGGCGGCAACGGCCCGATCATGGCCAACGCCATCCTCGCGCAAGGCGCGCAGGTCACCTACATCGGCGCGCTCGGCTCGCCGACCGTCCATCCGGTTTTCCAGGATCTCGCGAAGCGCGCCAAAGTCGTCTCGCTCTGCGCCGCTGCCTCGACGACCGCCGCCGAGTTCAATGACGGCAAGATCATGCTCGGTCAGATGAAGAGTCTGGACGAGATCACCGCTGACAAGATCGATGAGGTCATGGGCTCCAACGAGTGGAAACAGACCCTCGCTGCTTCCGATCTCGTCGCCCTCGTCAACTGGACGATGATCCCGAACATGACGGCGATCTTCAATGATCTCGTCTCGCGTGTCCTCCCGCAGATTCCCGCGAAGCCCGGCCGCGTGTTCTTCTTCGATCTCGCCGATCCGGAAAAACGCTCCACGTCCGATCTCGTCTACGCGCTCGAGACGATCGCGAAGTTCGAGCAGTTCGGCCAGGTCACGCTCGGCCTCAATCTCAAGGAAGCCCAGCAGGTGTATCCGGCTCTTGGTTACGGCTCCGAGCCCGAGAGCGAGACCGGCCTCCGCACGATGGCCGAGAAGATCCGCAAGCACCTCGATCTCACCACCGTCGTCATTCACCCCGAAGGAGTCCGCCGCCTGCGCCACGCGAGACGGCACCTGGTGGGTCCCCGGACCGTATGCCGCCAAGCCGCTCATCACGACCGGCGCCGGCGACCACTTCAACGCCGGCTTCACCGCGGGCCAACTGATTGGTCTGTCACCAGAAGCGTGTTTGGCGGTCGGTGTCTGCACCAGCGGTCATTACGTCCGCACGGCGCAGAGCCCCACTCACGCCGATCTCGAAACCTTCCTCACCAACTGGAACTAATCGCCCTCGTCCTGCCATGCCCTTGAAGAAAAACCACAAGACCGGAAAACTCATCTCGTTCGAAGGCTCCGAGGGCAGCGGCAAGTCGACCCAGATTGCGCTGCTCGCGGCCCACATCCAGAAATCGGGCCTCGATGTCGTATCCACGCGCGAACCCGGCGGCACGGAAATCGGAGAACAGGTTCGCAACATCATCGTCCACAACTCCAAGGGCGATGAGATGTGCGCGGAGACCGAGCTCCTGCTGTTCGCCGCGGCTCGCGCCCAGCTTGTCCGCGAGGTGATCGCTCCCGCGCTCATGCGCGGCGCGATCGTGCTCAGCGACCGCTTCCTCGATTCGTCCACGGTTTATCAGGGGATTGGTCGCAGCCTCGGGGCCGGGCCGGTCAACGAGATCAACCGTTTCGCCGTCGGTAACGTCATGCCCGATATCACCATCGTCATCGACGTGCCGACCGAGGTGAGTCTCGCGCGTCTCAAGCAGCGCGCCTCGGATCTTCCCGATCGCATGGAGCGCGAGAACATCGATTTCTACAACAAGGTGCGCGACGGCTACCTCGTCCTCGCGAAGAGCATGTCTGATCGCTTCGTCGTCGTTGACGGCACGAAGAGTCAGGATGCCATCGCGAAGGAAATCTGGAACGCGGTTTCGGCGCGCCTGAAATAAACCGCGTCTCCCTTCCGGCGCGCCCTTCCCTGGCCGCGCCTTTTTTATTTCGCGATGTCCTCTCCGCTTCCCTGGCCCACCGCTCTTGAAGGCACGCCCACCGTGTCCGTCCTCGAGCGCGCCATCGAACGGCAGCGCCTCTCGCACAGTCTGCTTCTGCACGGTGGCGATCTCGGCCTGCTCGTCGGCGTGGCGCACGCGATCGCGGATCGACTGCTCAATCCCGCGAGCGCGCCCGCGAAGTTTCCGGTCAAGGAGCACCCCGACTACCTCGCGCTTCGCCCCAAGGGCAAAACCCGCATCATTCCGATCGGCAAAGCCGACTCACCCGAGCCCGGCACGATGCGCGAGTTTCTCCCGAAACTCTACGTCACACCCGCGGTCGCTCCGCGCAAGGTTGCGATTCTCTACGAAGCCGACCGGATGAACACCGAGTCGTCCAACGCGTTTCTCAAGACGCTCGAGGAGCCGCCGGGCAACACCACGCTCATTCTCCTCACCACACGCCCTTACGCGCTGCTGCCGACGATTCTGAGTCGCGTGCTGCATTTCCGTTTTCCGTCGATCGCGACTCCCGTTCAAGCCGACGGCTGGGCCGCGTGGCTCGACGACTACCGCGCGTGGCTCGATCGACTCACGACGGCTGTCGCGACCGATCGCAAGGTCGTCGCCGATCACGTTTTCACGCTCTACGGACTTTGCGCGCGCTTCGCGGCGGTCCTCGATTTTGCCACCGAGCAAAGCTGGAAGGAGCAGAAGGAAAAGATCCCCGACGATCTCGACGACGCGGAGATCGACGCGATCCAGACCGGCATCGCCAACGGCATTCGCGCTCACCTGTTTGCGGACATCGAGTCCGCCACGCGCGCGTTCGCTCTTCCGAAGCTCGAGGGCGCCACCGCGGAGCCCACGCGCCGCGCGCTCGTGGCCGCGATCGAGCAGCTCGAGCACGATGCGGGACTGTTGCGCCTGAACTTGAACGAGTCCGCCGCGCTCGAGCATTTTCTGCTCAGCTCGCTTCGTTTGTGGTCCCGCCGCTGATTTGCGCGCGACACGAAAACGGACGGAAGTGCCCGCCAGCCAACGGTAAGGAGAGCACCTCTCCGGCGGCTCGTTGACACCCGAGAGGCCGAATCCGGTAGAGTCGCCGGCTTTGGTCCATGCCTCTCTCCGCCGTAAAACCTTCCGCCAAGCTTCTCGCTATCGCGTGGCCGATCTTCGTTGAGCAGGCGCTGCGCATGCTCATCGGCACGGTGGACACGTTTCTCGTGAGCCACATTTCCGACGGCGCGGTCGCGGGTCTCAGCGTCGCGCACCAGATCGTGGTGTTCTTCCTGATCGCGTTTAATTTCGTCGGCGTCGGCACGAGCGTCGTCATCACGCACTATCTCGGCGGGCGTGATCGCCAGGGCGCGGAGCAGATCGCAAGGAACGCGATCGCGATCAACACCTGGCTCGGACTCATCTGCAGCGTTTCCGTTTTTCTCTTCGCCGCGCCGATGCTGCGGCTCATGCAGCTTCCGCCGGAGCTCATGGATTACGCGCTGCCGTTTCTCGGCCTCATGGGCGGCACGCTGTTCATGGAGTCGATGAACATGTCGATCGCCGCCGTGCTGCGTGCGCACAAGCACACGCGCGACGCCATGTATGTCGCGATCGGCCAGAACATCATCAACGTCATCGGCGCGAGCATCCTGCTCTTCGGTCTTTTTGGTGCGCCGAAAATGGGCGTCGTCGGCGTCGCGCTCGCCAGCGTGTTCAGTCGCGCCTGCGCCTGCGTCGCTTCGTGGATTCTTTTGGATTACCGCACACACCTGCGGCTTCGCGCACTGGATTTCATTCGCATTTCGTGGACCAAGGTCGGGCGCGTTCTCCGCATCGGCCTTCCGGCCGCCGGCGAAAACATGTGCTACTGGACCGCGTTCATGGTCGTGACGACGTTCACCGCGCGACTCGGTGGTGACAACCTCGCGGTCCAATCCTACGCGCTCAACATCCAGCGCCTCGTCATGCTCTTCAGCATTTCGATCGGTCTCGGCACCGAGATTCTCATCGGCCACCTCATCGGCGCCGGTGAGTTTGAGGAAGCCTACCGCGAACTCCTGCGCAGCCTGCGCACGGGTTTCATCATCGCGACGGGCGTGATCCTCGCCGTGGCGGCGGCCGCACCGTGGCTCATGGGCCTCTTCACGGAAAACTCTTCGATCATCGCGACCGGCACGATGCTGCTCTGGATGTCCGTGCTGCTCGAACCCGGACGCGTCTTCAACGTCGTCGTGATCAATTCCCTTCGCGCCACCGGCGACGTCGGATTTCCGATCAAAATGGCCGTGCTCTCGATGTGGTGCGTCTGGGTGCCGCTCGCGTGGCTGCTTGGCCTGCAACTTCACATCGGCATCGCCGGCATGTGGATCGCCATGATCATCGACGAATGGCTCCGCGGCGTCCTCATGTATCGCCGCTGGAAACGCCGCGATTGGCTCCCCCACGCCCAACGCAGCCGCGCCCACATCGTCCCCGGCCCCGACCCCGAACCCGCCGCGGTCTGAGTCGCTCAATCTTTCTCTTACTCTTTCTTCTTTCTCTTTCTCCGCCCAGCGCATCAGCCCAAGACCGAGAGAAAGAGTAAGAGAAAGAAGAAAGAAGAAAGATCAGGCAGCGCGTCCCAAGTCGGGACGAGGTCCGGACACGGTCGAGCCACGGTCCATCCCACGTCGCGCCACCGTGCGGACGAGATCATGCCAATGTGCGCACCGAGCCGTGCCATGGTGCGGCTCGTGTCGGGCCCGCGTGCGGACTACGTCGAGCCAATGTCCGCAGCGAGCGGTGCCCAGAAAACGGCTCGGCGGGGCGTCTCGCCCTACCTTTTGCGCAAGTCCACACGGAGCCTCGCGAATTCCCAAACCGCCGCGCCCCCATGTCCGCCCTCGATCTTTCTTTTACTCTTTCTTCTTTCTCTTTCTCCCCGTTCCCCGCGCGCCCACCTGAGGCTTTCGCGCCGAGAGAAAGAGTAAGAGAAAGAAGAAAGAGAAAGATCAGGCGGCGTGTCCCAGGTCGGGACGAGGTCCGGACACGCCCGGCGCACCCTCTCCACAATGTCAACCAATAGTTGACGTTATGGAGAGCGCTGTTGTGCAGGTTGTGGCGAAGAACTCCCGAGTTCTACGATTGCGCGAATACGGTCCGCACAAACTCCTCGCGCGTTTCCATGTGCGGATTGTGACCGGAATCCGCGACGGTCGCGATCTGGGCCGCGGGGAAATAGCGGCGGATCGTGTCGTGATCTTCTGAATACACGTAGTGCGAGCGGCCACCGACGATGAACTGCGTCGGCCCGTCAAAGCGGTCGGTTTCCTTGAGCGGAGTCGCCTCAAGCACGGGCAGCGCCTGCGTGAGCGCGGGCAGATTGATCTGCCATTTCCAACCGCCGCCATCCACGCGCTCGAGATTCGTCACCAGAAACTTCCGCATCGCCCAATCGGTCACGCGCGCCTCGAAACGCAGCTCGGCTTCCGCGCGCGATTTCAGATGTTCGAGATCGAGTTCGTGCATCGCCGCAAACTCCGCGCGGTGCGCGATCCATTGATAATCCTTGGGCGCGATATCGACCACGATCAGACGCTCGACACGCTCCGGATGACGGCACGCGAGGAGCATCGCCGTCTTTCCGCCCATGCTGTGGCCGAGGATTGTGGCGCGCGCGATGTTCTGGCGATCCATCCACGCGATCACGTCGGCGACGAGCACTTCGTAGTTCATCTCGGGCGCGTGCGGCGAATTGCCGTGATTTCGCAGGTCGAGCGCGAGCACGTGATACCGCGCCGCCAAATCGCGCCCGGTCGTCTGCCAGTTGCGCGACGAGCCTAGCAGTCCGTGCAAAATGATCATGGGAGGGAGCCCAGCGCCCCCGAGATCGCGATGAAACAAGTCCACGCCAAAAGGTGTGCCCACCGCATCGCGACTAGCGAGGAGAAATCCCTTTCGCGGAGCTGTGGCTTGCCCTGTTTTTTGTCCTCGCTCTCACTTCACGCTCCTCGCTACTCCCTTCCCGCTTCATGGCCTCCGTCACCGCGAAACAGACCCCGATGATGCAACAGTATTTCGAGGTTCGGCGCGAACTCTCGAAAGACACGCTCCTGCTGTTTCGCCTCGGCGATTTCTTCGAGCTTTTCTTCGACGACGCGGTGGTCGCTTCGCGCCTGCTGGGACTCACGCTCACGAAGCGGCAGGATCATCCGATGGCGGGTCTGCCGGCGCACGCGCTGGACAATTACGTCAACAAACTGCTCGCCGCGGGCAAAAAGGTCGCGATCTGCGATCAGGCCGAACCGGCCAAGGCCGGCAAGCTCGTGCGTCGCCAGCTCACGCGCATCCTGTCGCCCGGCACGACACTAGCCGCGAGCCAGCTCGACGCTTCGCGTAATCACTACCTCTGCGCGCTCGCGGTGGACAAAGCCGGACTGCACGCGGCGTGGCTCGATCTTTCCACGGCGGAGTTTCGCGTCGCGACCGATGCCTCGATCGCGAATTTGTTGCCCGTCCTCACCGCGCTCGATCCGGCGGAGCTCTTGCTGATCGAGGGCGAACGCGAACGCTGGCAGGCGGCGCCGCACGAGCAGACCGCGTTGCACGCCCTCGCTTCGTTTGCGGGCGGCCGACTCGTCTCGGAGTTGTCGGGTTATCATTTCGAAACCGGCACCGGGGCGAAGACGGTGATGGATACCCTCGGAGTCCTGAACCTCGAAGGCTTCGGTCTCTCGCACACGCATCCGGCGCTCGGTCCGGCGGGCGCGCTTGTTTACTATGCGACGGAAAATCTCTGTGCGAAACCGGAAAACCTTCGTGGCCTGCAGGAGTATCGCAGCGCGAAATCGCTCCTGCTCGATCCGGCCACGCTGCGCAATCTGGAGATCTTCGAGTCCGCGCGCGGCGGTCGCGAAGGCTCGCTGATCCAGGCGATCAATCGCACGTCCACCGCCGCCGGCGCGCGCCGTCTCGAACAATGGCTCGCCGCGCCCACGCTCGACCTCGACGAGATTCGTCGTCGTCAGCAGATCGTCGGCGAACTGCGCGAACAGCCGAGCCGGCTCGCGGCCTTGCGCGAATCGCTCGCGCTCGTGCGTGACATCCCGCGCATTCTCGGTCGGCTGCAAAACCGTCTGCGCAATCCGCGCGAACTCGGTGGCGTGCGCGACACGCTCGCGCAGATTCCGCTCATCCGCGCCGAACTGGCCGCGTTCGCCGGCTCTCAACTCTCCGCCCTCAACGCTCAACTGCACGAGCTTCCCGAGCTGCGACAGCTCCTCGCGTCCTCGCTCGCGGACGAGTTGCCGAACGATCTCGCCGACGGGAATTTCATCCGCGGCGGTTACGACGCGAAGCTCGACGAACTGCGCGCGCTCACGAGCGGCAACAAGAACTGGCTCTCGGAACTCGAGCGCGCCGAGCAGGAACGCACGGGCATTCGCAGCCTGAAGGTCAGGTTCACGAATAATTTCGGTTACTACATCGAGGTCACCAAGGCCAACCTCCACCTCGTGCCGTCGGATTACATCCGTCGGCAGACGACGGTCGGCGGCGAGCGCTACGTGACCGAGGCGCTGCGACAGAAGGAAAAGGAAATCTTCCACGCCGAGGAGAACGCGCAGGCGCGCGAGTTGGAGTTGTTCAACGATCTCGTCGCGAAGGTGCTCGATCACTCGATCGCGCTCGCGCACACCGCCGACGCGCTCGCGGAGCTCGACGTGCTCGCGGGCTGGGCCGTGCTCGCGCGCGAGTGGGATTACACCTGCCCGACGCTCGACGACGGCAACGTGCTCGAAATCATCGAGGGACGTCACCCCGTCGTGGAGCAGATGCTCCGCTCGCCCGAAGTTTCGCCCGCGCGCGGCAGCTCGGCGGGCTTCGTGCCCAATGACACGCTTCTCTCCTGCGACGACGCGCAGATCGCGTTGCTCACCGGTCCCAACATGGCCGGTAAATCGACCTACATTCGCCAGGTCGCACTCATTACGCTGCTCGCGCAGATCGGTTGCTGGGTGCCTGCGAAATCCTGCCGCGTCGGCCTCGTGGATCGCATTTTCTCGCGCGTCGGCGCGAGCGACGACCTCGCGCGCGGCAACTCGACCTTCATGGTCGAGATGAACGAGACCGCGAACATCCTGAACAACGCGACGAACCGCTCACTCATCATCCTCGACGAAATCGGCCGCGGCACGTCGACCTACGACGGACTTTCGATCGCGTGGGCGGTCGTGGAGCATCTGCATCGCGATCCCACGAACGGCCCGCGCACGCTCTTCGCGACGCATTACCAGGAACTCACGCAGCTCGAGAAACACTTGCCGCGTCTGCGCAATTACTCCGTCGCCGTGAAGGAGTGGAACGACGAAATCGTGTTCGTGCGCCGCGTCGTTTCCGGCGCCGCCGACCGCAGCTACGGTATCCAGGTGGCCCGCCTCGCCGGCCTTCCGCTCACCGTCATCGACCGCGCGAAAACGATTCTCGCGAAACTCGAGAGCGACGACACGAGCGTCTCTCTTCCCGCCGCGACGCCGCAGGCGAAACCGAAGAAAAAAATCTCGGTCACGCCAGCCGACGACGCGCAGCTCAGCCTGCTGTGATCGGGAGGAGTTAATCACGGAAGCACAGAAACACGGAAGGGACGGGAATCGCGGAAACGCGAAAGAGCGGAAACGCGGAACGGCCCCTTCGTCTCGGACAACAGACCTCGTTGCCACGGCTCGATCGAAACCGATCTGAAACTCCTTCCTCCGGTTTCCGTGCTTCCGTGTTTCCGTGATTAATCTGCTTCTTAGCTCGCGCGGTGCGTGCGGCGAAACACCTCGTGATAAGGCGCCGGCTCGGCCCGCGGACGTCGCTCGCGGGGACGTGGCCGCGTCCAGTCTTCCTCCCACAATTCGATCTTCGCATTGAGCTCGCGCAGCTGGGCGCGCAATCCGCGATAGTCGCGCCCGAGCTCCGTTTCGACGCGCCGCTCGAGTTTTTTGCGGTCGGCCTCCGACTGCGTGAAATGCCAGGCCGGCGAGCGTTGATAGAG
Source organism: Opitutus sp. (assembly GCA_024707325.1). Classification (GTDB taxonomy): domain Bacteria; phylum Verrucomicrobiota; class Verrucomicrobiia; order Opitutales; family Opitutaceae; genus Opitutus. Next base: position 207,806 of record JANPZY010000004.1, read on the forward strand.
ATCGAACTTGTGCTCGAGGTCGCGTTCCGCCGCGCGCAATTCCTCCACCGCGTTTTGCAACCGACTCAGCGGTGATTGCACGCTCAGCACGTCGTGCGCGGCTTCCCACTCGACCTCAAGTCGCGCCAACCAGTCCACGTCGCCGGCATCCCACGCCGCCTGGACTTGATGCCAGAGCTTTTGTCGCGCGGGCGTCCACTCGCCACCGTGGTCGGGATGAAGACGCTGCACGAGACGGCGGTAAATATCACGCGCCGCGCGCACCGGTTTCGGTCCCGGTTGGGGAAAAAAATCTTCGATCCGCGCCTGCCGCCGGCGCGACGTGTTTTCCTCCTCTTCGGAGGCGGGACGGGACTTGTTTCCCGCCGAACTGCCGTGGGCGTCCTGCACCTCCTGCCAGACTCGTTTCACCGAGCGGCCCGTGTGCGCCGAGCGAGCCTCAGCCTCCTGCACGCGCCGCGCTTTGGTGAACACCTCGCGCTCGAGCTCGCGCAGCGCCGTCAAATGGAGCGGGAACGTGCGATGCTTCCACGCTTCGAACGCCGGCACATCGACTTCCTCATGCTGGTGCAGTTCGCGCGTGGCTTCCTCGAGTCGCCGCCGCAGTTCCTGATAGGTCTGCCAGACTTCGTCCCGCAGCGGCCGATCGTCGATCAGCATCAACGCGGTCGTCGGCGCCGCGATCGTGCGGGGCTTGGAGCGACGTCGGCGCGGCTTGGAAGTGGACTCGGAACGGGGCACAGGGAAACGAACCGCAGACTTTCCGCGAAGGCCAACCCGGACGCAAAGCCGGAGACGCAATCGTCCGCAGTCGGCCAAAGGTCCGACCGGAAAAACGAGCGGTAAACGCAAAGACGCAAAGAACCTCGAAGTTCGCGAAGATCCTCTGACCTCTTTGCGCTGCTTTGCCTTCGTGGCGCCTTCGCGTTTAGTGCCCGTAATTCCACTCCATGAAAAAGCTCGGCTTCCTGTCCTTCGGCCACTGGTCCACCTCGCCTCACTCGGCGGCACGCTCCGCGTCGGACGTGTTGTTGCAGTCGATCGATCTCGCGGTCGAAGCCGAACGCCTCGGCTGGGATGGCGCTTATTTCCGCGTGCATCACTTCGCACGCCAGCTCGCCTCGCCGTTTCCGCTGCTCGCCGCCATCGGTGCACGCACGCGCAAAATCGAGATCGGCACCGGGGTGATCGACATGCGCTACGAGAATCCGCACTACATGGCCGAGGACGCCGGCGCCGCGGATCTGATCGCCGGCTCGCGTCTGCAACTCGGCATCAGCCGCGGCTCGCCCGAGCAAGTCATCGATGGTTGGCGTCATTTCGGCTACGCCCCCGCGGACGGCGAAGACGACGCCACGATGGGCCGACGCCACGCGCAGGTGTTTCTCGAACTTTTAAGCGGAAAAGGCTTCGCCCAGCCGCACCCGCGTCCGATGTTTCCCAATCCCCCGGGACTTCTCCGGCTCGAGCCTTTCTCTCCCACCCTGCGCGAGCGCATCTGGTGGGGATCCGCCACCAACGCCACGGCGATCTGGGCCGCGAAGCTCGGCATGAATCTCCAGAGCTCGACGCTCAAGTTCGACGAAACGGGCGAGCCGCTGCACGTGCAGCAAGCCGCGCAAATCCGCGCCTTCCGCCAAGCGTGGAAGGAGGCCGGCCATACCCGCACGCCACGCGTTTCCGTGAGTCGGAGCATTTTCCCGCTCATCGACGATCGCGACCGCGCCTACTTCGGCGGCAGTGACGACGAAGAGGATCAGTTCGGCATCATCGACTCCGCGCGCGCCGTTTTCGGTCGCGGCTACGCGGCGGAGCCCGACGTCCTGATCGAGCAGTTGAAAAAAGACGAAGCGATTGCTGAAGCCGACACGATCCTCTTCACGATCCCGAACCAGCTCGGCGTCGAGTATAACGTCCACGTCCTCGAATCGATCCTCACCCACCTCGCGCCCGGGCTCGGTTGGAGGTAAGTAGAACCACGAAAAGGACGAAACACACGAAAGGGAAAGGCGGGTTAGGAAGGTTCCCAGTCCTGATCTCCATTCAGTGACTCACGCTGCCCGCGCCGTTTGGCGGATTCGTCCTTCGTGTCGATTAGTAGTTCAAACGAATACCCCCGCTTCTGCTCCAGGGACGCCGTTTTTTAACCTGCGCTTTATTTTAACTTCGCAGCTTAGGCCCTGCGTTTCACCGCCGCCTTGGCGGGTTCATCTTTCGTGTATTTCGTGTCCTTTCGTGGTTCCACTCAATGAGCCGGCTCAGCCCGTGGCGCGAGGCGGTCGAGCGCCGCTTTGATCGCTTGCAGATAATTCGGATGCCAGAGCTCGTGATCGGCTTCGGGCACGACGGTGTAGGTGCACTGGCGGTAGAAATCGCGCACGGCCTCGGCGCGTCGGTGCATCTGGCCGTCTTCCTTGGCGCCCACGAGCACGTCGGCCGGCGTATCGGCATTGCCCCCTGGTAGGAAATCATCCACCGCTCCGGCTCATCGTCGTCCTCCAGGAAAAACGGCGAGATCGAACCGAGGATCAGATGCCGGGCCCGGAGCGCACCCAGATGCGAGTAGAGAGCATCGAGAGAGAACCCCATCACGATCTTCCCTGCCGTTTGCGCACCGACCTGCTCAAACACCGCAGCCGACCCAAAGTTCGGCTGCGGCCCGCTCCAATCCAGTTGAACAAATTCCGTCTCCCAGCCCGAGGCGTGGACGAACTCCGTGAAAGGTCGAAACCGCCGCTCCGCTCCCGGCATCGGCGGCACTATGGTCAGCACTGGCATGCAAACCCGATGTTCATCGGTCGGTAAACGTCAATGGCACCCGTTCGCCTTCCACGGTAACGCACTGCGCGGCGCCCGCGCGTCAACCCGTCCGACTGGTCGTTCACCCCGTGATCCAAGTTGTTCACATACACGTTGGAGGTGAGCCGTGAGAGCGGACCGCCTTGCGGCGTGTAGCGCTCGTTCGGCGTGATGGTCCTGCGTCCTGATTTCTCCTCTACAATGGAAGCTTTCAGCCACACAGCACACTGCTGTCGCTCACGCGGCGAGCCACCAACTAAATAAAGCGGCGAGCAGAATCGTTCCGAAGTAGTCGCTGAGGTCGGCGGCCATGATTTCGTCTCGCCCCTTCGACCGAGTGCGGCCCCTTCGCTCCAGCGTCGTTACCGCCTTTGTCGCTACTACGGACCGCTCCGACTTCTTTGGCGACCGGACGAGCCTCGTAGTTTGGCCGCTTGCACCCGCCGGTGCGCCGCGTGGCGCATCCCCGAATATCCATCTCTTACGTCCACGACCTGCACGCTCATTCCGTGGCCCCCGCCCCCGCCGTGGTGATAACTGGACCAATCGACAACTTCCTTGTCCACCGGCTGCACTGCCACGTAGATCCGGTTCGCCGCAGGAAACGCCAGTATCGTTTCAGCTCCGCAGAGTCCCCACCATCGCGACACCTCCGCTACGACGCGCCCGCGCACCGTCGTCCCGTCCGGCAATCGCACCCCAACAAACTCGCTCTGCGCATTTCGCGCCGCCGCTTCCAGCGGCCAGTCGCATCTCGGCAAATCGGATCGATGGCTCCGCCATCCAACCGGCAAACGTCGCATATTTGATCCCTTCCCGCCGGGCGAACGCCGCCATCGTCACCGCTTGTCCGATCGGCAGAAGGCCCAGTCGCGCCGTTTGAGTTCCGCCTAGTTTTCCCACCCGCAGCCGGGGCATGTCCTTCTCCAGCTCTTTCGGTTCGCCGCGCCCCCATAAGGGCACCGGCGTCGAGCACAGCATCCGCGGTCCTCTCACTCAAAGATCGCGTCGGGCGGCGCCGTTCATGGCCCTTTTCGGCGAACAAGCGCGCGTGTCCGATCCGGAAAGCGGGCGCCGTGGGGGCATGATTAAGCATCGGCCGGGCAATCGCGCGCAAAACACGAACCCGTCGTGAAATGAATAATACAGGCATTCGATTCGTCGCTTGACCGCGCCATCTCCTTAACGAACCTACAAACACCACATCCCTTCAACTATCATGAACCTCCCGCTTCCGTCCCACTCGCGCAAAATCATCGCCGCTTTGCCTGTTATCATCGGTGCGAATTCCGCCTCCGCTGAGATCATTTACTGGCAGGAATCCTCAGGAGCGAGCCGCAACTTCTCCATCGACTTCAACTTCGTTGACAAAACGATTGGCGGATCATGGACGCCTGGATCCGTCAATCTGATGTGGAAAGGTGGGCTTATGGTCTCTGCCTACGGTGGCGGTATCGCCAGCAGCGAAGGACAGGTCTCGCTTCTCAGTTTCGGAGACCTGATCGACGATCAACTAACCTTCGACTACGCCTATACTTCCTCTTGGCCGAGCAGCAGCGAGCCGGGCTACGCAGGCTTCCAATTTACAGTCGATGATTCCACCTACTATGGGTGGGCTCTTTTCGGGGTGGATCCAGATGCGGAGAATGTTTTTGATGCCAACCTGACCCTCTACGGTTTCGCCTACGACAATACCGGCGCGGCCATCACGGCCGGTGCCATTTCCGCGGTCCCCGAACCGACGACCACCACTGCGATCGCCGGCCTCCTCGCCGGTTCGGCCGCCGCCTTCGCAGTCCGCCGCCGCCGAAAGGCCCAGCTCGCGGCCGTCTGAGTTCTTCCCAGTTTCCCCACCCGGAGCCGGAGAATGTTTTTCCGGCTCCTTTCGTTTCTCCGCGACCGCGGACTATGCGGCTGCCGGGAACGGCTCGATGAAAACGCTGGTTGTTTTTCTCGAAGGGACCGACTGGTCCTTCGTTCAGCCCTTGGTCGCTCGCGGGCTCCTCCCCACCATCCAGACCCTCGTCTCTCGCGGCGTGTCGGCGGACATGATAAGCCTGCCTCCGTTTGCGGCGCCTATGCTCCTGGCCAGCGCGGTGACGGGGCAACGCGCGTGGCGTCACGGCGTCATCGCCGGCCCGGTCCGCGCAACAACGCCTCCGCGGACGGCCGCGCTCTGGGACATCGCCGGTCAAGCGGGACTTCGCTCGATCGTCGTCGGGGGACAGGACTGGATCCCAGACCACGCGTTCGACGGCGTGTTGGTTCCGGAGGCGTTTTTTCAATCCGGAGGGGCCGAAGTCGCGGTGCATCCGCGGGCATTATCCGAAGAGTTGGCGCCTTTACGTGTGGACTTGAGCTCCCTCGCGCCCGGAGCGATCAGACTGCTGTGTCCCCGCTTGGAGCCGGAGATCGCGTTGCACGATCCGCTCGCCCTCCAACTGGCCGTTGCCGTGTGCCATTTGTATTCGGTTCATAATGTCGCCTCGAGCCTGCTGGAGACCGAAACGTGGCAGCTCGGGATCGTGCATCATTCGTTCTTCGCTTCGATCCTCTCCTCCTTCGGCTCGCTCCCTCACTCCTCCACGCCGCGAGCTGTGCAAACCCGGTATGAAGGCGTCACCGAAAACGCGTGCCGTCTGCTGGACCTGCTCCTGCGCGAGCTGCTCACCGCCGCCGGCGCCGACACCCGCATCTTCATCGCCTCGACCCGAGGACGCGCTGTCCTCAGCCCCGGTGCCGGCATGGATTATCCGCTGCAACCGGCAGGCGCCGGACTCTTCGCCGCCGCCGGGCCGGGGATGCGCCAAGGCCTGCGCCTAGGCTCGATCCATCTGCTCGATCTGGCGCCGACAGTGCTGCGCTCGCTTGATCTGCCGGGAGCACGGGACCAAGACGGCCGGCCTTTGGTCGAGATCTTCGATCCTCCGGTGACGCTCACGCCCGTGGAGTCGTGGGGCGGACGTGCGGCGGAGCTCGCACCGCTTCCACTGTCGGATGCGTCCGCCTGCTTCCGTCTCGGACTCGATCTGATCGAAGCCACGCGCTTCGAGGAAGCGCGGTTGCCACTGCAACGGGCGCACCGTCTACGTCCCGAGAATCCGATTTTCGCGTTCTGGCTCGCTTGCTGCCAAGCGCGTCTCGGCCAGCTCGACGCGGCATGGAAAACAGCGGACGTCCTCCGGGACCACCTCTCACCCGAGCGGCTGGACGTCGCGGCGCGCCTCGCGCTCCTCGCTGAACAGGCGGGACAACCCGGACGGGTGCTCGAATTTCTGCCGTTTCCCGTGGAGCCCGGCAAACTGCCGCCGATCGCCGTCGGTTGTCTGGCGAAAGCATTGATGGCCGCAAATCGCTGGGCCGACGCATTTGCCCTGCTCCGCGATCATCTGCCGCTGCGACCGACAAACGACATCTGGTTGGGACTCGCGCGCTGTTATCTGCACCTGCATCGATATCAGGATGCGGAGAAAGCCGCGCGTCATGCGATCGCAGACAACCCCGGATTGGCTTTCGCCCATATTCATCTCGCCCATGCGCTGGTCGGCCAGAATCGCCAGGAAGAGGCGCGCGACGCCCTCAGGGAAGCGCACCGCCTCGCTCCGCATTTCGCCGAGGTGCGCACCGTCGTGCATGAGTTGGATCCCACGCTGGTCGGCGAGCTGAGCTGGTCGCCGTCCGCCCTTCCTCCGCCAGCGGTTCCGGCATTCTCCGGGGACGATGCCGCCGAACTGGAAGATGTTTCGGCGGACAGCGTCGATGTTTCGTCCGGTTCGACGGTCGTCGTGATCGCGAGGGTTCCCCATCGTCGGCCTGAATCCTTCGTTTTTCGGCCCCCGCGGCTTCACGAGGCCCCTCGACTCGGATCGCTCGCGCCCGCGTTGGCGCATCCTTCGGACTGGCACTCTCGCGTCTGGGAAACGTCGGGCCCCGCTGCGCGGTTTGTCGGTTGCGCGCGGTGGCGACCCGCGCCCGGGGATCTTTCCACCGTCCATCTTTTTCGTCACGCTGGCACCGCGGGTCCGCGTGGAAGCGTTCGCCCGGGAATTGTTGCGCCCCGTGCTCAGCGAGATCCAAGACACCGGCGCGCACCAAATCGTGGTGACAACCCACGAAGCGGGGGAATGGGAACGCGGATTGCGCCACCATTTCCCGCAGATCAAGGCGTGGACCGACGAGGATTGGATCGGCGATCCGCTGCTTCTGCGGGAGCGCCTGTGCCGCTACGATTCCGCGGAGGTGTCCGCGTTGAAATCGGGTTGGACCGTTCGTCCCCTGGTGGCCGGAGACTGGGATTTCGTCCAGCAATGGGGCGTGGCGAAAAAATTATTTCAGCGCGGAGCATTTCGAAAAATTGAAACGTCACCACGCCCCCGACCTGTCCTGGTGGGCCCAGCACCCGGACGGCCCTGCAGGGCTTCTCGTCGCCGCCCGGCGAGAGCGTGCCGCCGGGTTGGAGTTCATCTGCGGGCATCCCCGCCATCCCGAACGCTGGGGTCTCGCAACGGCGCTGCTGCTCCGGCGCTTCGTCGCTTATGGAACCCCGACCGTGCCCTACGACAGTTTTCGACTCACCACGAATCTGAACCGGAATCGCGCCATGCACGTTCTGGCGACACGCCTCGGCCTGCGCCGCACCCGGGAACACCATCACTTTCAAATCACCCTTCACACCGTCCGGACGACGGCGTGAAAGGGATCGATCGGCATCTGTCGGGCGCCCGCCGGGAAAATCCAGAGGGACGGATCCGACGGGAGGGACCAAAGTGGTCATGGGGCACGGCAAAGGGGTCATGTCTGAACGTTTGACAGCACTGACTTGAACGGGCGTCTCTTCACTCCTCCCCTTCCCGGAATCGGCGCACAGTGCGTCACACTACTCGCCTTGCCCATCTCGGGCCGGCTTGGCAAACATCACTATAGCTACTGCTGCCCGAGGAAACAGGCAAAGGGTCATGGGTGCCCCTTGATTGCGACCTCGAGTGCCCGACGCACGCCACGGTCTTGAGTTTTCCTGTCGTCCGACCGTTGTCGTAAGCCCCTTTGATCGTGCCCTCGTTCGTCAACGTCTCCGCCTACAAATTCACTCCGCTCGACGAGCTTCCCGTCTGGCGTGAGCGGTTGCTGGAGGTGTGTCGCGCGGGCGATCTGCGCGGGACCATCCTGTTGAGCGTGGAGGGCATCAACCTGTTCGTCGCCGGCACGCGGAGCGGGATCGATGCGCTGCTCGCCACGGTGCGCAGCATGCCGGGCCTGGCCGATTTCACGCCCAAGGAAAGTTTCAGTGCGGAACAGCCGTTCAATCGGATGCTGGTGAAGATCAAAAAAGAAATCATCACGTTCGGTATTCCCGGCATCGATCCCGCGCGCCGCCCGAGTCCGAAATTCCCCGCGCGCACGTTGAAGCAGTGGCTCGACGAAGGCCGGCCGATCACGCTCCTCGACACACGCAACGACTACGAAATCCGCCTCGGCACTTTTCGCGGCGCCGTCCCCGCCGGGATCGAGAGCTTCCGCGAGTTTCCCGCCGCCGCAAAAAAACTGCCGGAGGAAATGAAGGAGCGTCCGGTCGTGATGTTTTGCACGGGCGGCATCCGCTGCGAAAAGGCCGGACCGTTTCTCGAGCAGGCCGGCTTCAAAAACGTGCATCAACTCGACGGCGGTATCCTAAAATATTTCGAGGAGTGCGGCGGCGCGCACTACGAGGGCGAGTGTTTCGTTTTCGATCAACGCGTCGGCGTCGATCCCGCGCTGCGCGAGACGAACTCCGTGCTGTGCTTCAACTGCCAGATGCCTCTCACGGAAGCCGAACAGCAGGACCCTCGCTACGTGCCGGACGTCAGTTGTCCCCATTGCGCGGATACGGCTGCCGCCGGCCACGTGCCACGAGGCGCGACGTAAGGTCTTCGACGCCGACGCCTACACCGGCAATGCTCGGAAATCCCACCGGGCTGTTCGAGCCCGCGGCGCGTCCTTGAATTATGAACGATCGCTCGGCGCCTCACACGTCAGAGCAGGACGTGAACGGCGGAACGACCCTCAACGATCCGGCCCCGCAAAACTCGCGCGAATGCGCTCCAGGATTGCCGGCGCATGCGTCAGCGGCGCGTCGCGATACACCTCAGCGTAGGCCCGCTGCGCGGCTTGTAATTCTTCGAGACGGCCGGGCGCCACCTCTCGCACGCTGGCCAGTCGTTCGGGCGTGAACTGACGCCGGTGCGGATCGAGCCAGCCGTTGCGCATGAAGGCTCCCGCTTTCTTCGTGCACCGACACGGATTCGCCGCGTTCACCAGCCCGCACTTGTCGTGCATGAACTGATACAGGTCCTGTCGCGCGCGCGTGAGCAGTTGCCGGAAATTCGCAGAAGACACCTCCATGATCTCTGCGCCTTCATCGCTCGTGACGCCAAAAACCTCGCCGAGCACAAACGCCAGGCGCTGCCTGCGATCAAGGCACATCAGCATCGCCGTGATGCACCCGAGCTTTGCTTCTTCGACCAGCAGCCCGTGCCCGATAGGCAAAAGCGATTCGTCCGGCAGTTCGGAATCCTCACATTCGTCCAACGAACGCGCCATATCGACGAACGTCATTCGCCGCTCCTCCATCTCCGACTTCCGGACGTTCAGCAGGTGGTTCACGGCGATGCGAGAGAGCCACGTCGAGAATTTGCTCCGACCTTCGAAGGAACCGAGATGCGTCATGGCCTTCAGCAGGATCTCCTGCGTCGCGTCTTGCGCGACATCGCGCCGCCACACCATCCGCAGCGCCAGATTGAAGATCCACGGTTCGTGCCGCCGAAGCAGGCAGTCGAGCGCTTCGAGGTCGCCCGCCCGCGCGGCCTCGATCCAGCCATGCTCCTCCGGGACGGATGACAACGGCGGACGCAGCGCAGCGGACGGAGAAGCCGGCATGATCCTACTCCAACAAAGTGCGGAGCTATTGGCGAGCTTCGGGCCCGGCCCCGGGAAACCACTCGGTGTGCTGGTCGCCGCGGCGTCCCAGATAGGTGACGCGCTTCCCCTGCAGAAACGCGAAGTATCCCTGCACGCCCGCGGCCATGACGCGTCGCGTGAAATCGCGGTAGCGTTGCCCATGCCGCTGGCTATCGACGATCGCCGCCTTGACCGCGGCCGCATCGAACTCCGGCGCCACGTCGGGCAGACCTTCGTAAGAGATCGCGATCACGACCACCGCCGAACCGTTGACCGAGTAGAACGACTTCTGCCGCGCCACGTAATCCACGTGATAAAACTCGACGCCTGCGCGGAGCAGATTGCCGACGACCTCGGGAAAGGAGATCGCACCCGCCAGCGTCTTCGCCGCCGTGTCCTCGATGATTTCAGTATCCATATGCCGGATTGGACAATTCCACGCCTGCGGCTGTGACAGAACCGCGCCATTTCCGGAAAATTGTTTTGATCGCCAAGTCCTCGTTTGTAGCGGCGGTCCCTCCCGCGCATTCGTTCCACAACCGCCAACCCCAACTGCGGATTCAAAAAGCAGCCGGTTCTTCTCGTTGGCGAAGGACCTTCTTTACGCCTTTTGCGCTTCTTTGCGGCTCTGGATTCAGCCCGCTTTCCGTCCGAGAATCGCGTCCGCGGAAATTGCGAACCGCTCGGCCAGACGCCGCACGTGGTCGACCGTCAGGTTGCGCGTGCCTTTCAAAATCTTGTAGGCCACCGAGCGGTCGACTTCGAGCAGCTCTGCGAGATCGTCGCCACTCAGTTCGTTCTCTTCCAAAAGCAGCCGAACGAGTTCCAGTCCCGTCTTTTGCTTCGGCATCTGCAGATGCTCCGCCTCGTAAGCCTCGATCTGCTGACTAAGGATCTCGAGAAAATCTTCCTGGTCACTGTTGAGCTTCATTCCCGCGAGCGCATCCACCACTTGGACCGTGTTCTGGTAGCTGACTTCGTCGTGAATGGGTCGTGGGACGTGCAGCGCGACCAGACCTTCATAGGTCTTCGGCAGCTTCTTCGGCAGCGCTCCTGGGTTGGTGGTAGTCATAACGTGTCTTTCCAAGTGCCCTTGTCGTATTCCGCGTGGGTTAGGACGCGGAGAATGTAGATCCGTTCCTTGTTGTAGTGGATGGCCGTTATAAGCCGGTAGGCGTCACCGAGATTGAAAACAGTCACTGTTCGCCCGCTCTCGACCGTAACTTGATCCGCATGTCGAAACGAGGCCCTCGTCTCGGCGAGCGTCCTCCAGCGCGCAGCTTTCGCGACGGAATACCAAAACTCGACCTTCGGCCTGAGGGCTGCGTGCTTAGCGGCTGACTCAACGAGACGCTTGAGCGTGATGATGCGCATGCGGGTTCGAATTCGGATTCGTAGCGTTCACTCTCATGCTCCCATTGGTTGAGGGTTCGTTGTGTCGAGACCTTGTGCCGCCACGATGGTGGCCATTTTGGCCACGTCAACAGTTCAGTGACCTTCGGGGCCACAAACAACCTACCTCTCCTCGCCCAGGCGATCTCTGACGGACTCCACGCCACCGCTTTCTAAACAGTTCCTGCTCAAAAAATGCGAGTGCAGCCTACCCGTTGATTCGTTCGGCGAGTTGCTACCGGCGGCGCGATCGTGACAGTGGGCGCCGATCTATGCCTAGCCGTCCGTCCGAACGCGTCCTTCTCCTGATTCTCGCTGCGATTCAGTTCACCCACATCATGGACTTCATGGTCATGATGCCGCTGGCGCCGCAGTTGATGCGCCAGCTCGACCTCGGGGCTGGGCAATTCAGCGCGTTGGTCGCGGCCTACTCGATTGCGGCGGGAGTCGTCGGTTTGTTGAGCGCGCCGTTCATCGATCGTTTCGATCGCCGGACGTTGCTGCTGTGGATGTATGCCGGTTTCACGATCGCGACGCTGCTCTGCGGGCTCGCGTCCAATGCTCACACGCTCCTGCTCGCCCGCATCCTCGGCGGCGCGTTTGGCGGCGTGTCCGGTTCGCTGTGTCTCGCGATCGTGAGCGACCTCATTCCGCCGGAGCGTCGCGCGGCCGGGATCGGCATCGTCATGACGGCGTTTGCGTTTGCCGCAGCCATCGGCGTGCCGGTCGGTTTGCAACTCGCGCTGTATTTCGGGTGGCGTTCGCCGTTCACCGTCATCGCGGCGTTTGCCGCCGTGGTGTGGAGTTTGATGTATCGCCTGATGCCGCCGGTGCGCGGGCACCTGCAGAGTGGCGTCCACAAGGGGCAGGCGTTTCGAGCCTTGTTGCGCGACGGCAATGCGGGGCGCGGGATTCTTTTCATGGCGGTCATGGTGCTCGGCCATTTCAGCATCATCCCCCTGCTCTCTCCGCATCTGGTCGGCGATCTGGCGCTGCCGGAAAAATATCTCTCGCTCGTCTATTTCGTCGGCGGCGTCGCGAGCGTCCTGACCGCTCCGCGCGTCGGACGCATCGCCGATTGCCTCGGACGCCAGCGCGTCTTCACCTACATGGTGATCGCGGCGTGCGCGGTGATTCTCACGATCGCGAATGCCGGACCGCTGCCGGTCTGGGTGACCTTGGGGCTGGCGGGTTTGTTTTTCATTTTCGGCAGCGGGCGCTTCGTTCCCGCGCAGGCGATCATCACCCTCGCCGTGCCGTCGTCGCGACGCGGTGCGTTCCTGAGTCTCACGAGTTGCGCGCGCGATCTCGCGTCAGGCATCAGTTCGACATTGGGCGGCTGGGTCGTGGTCAAACAGCCGAACGGACACCTGCTTCATTTCAACTGGCTCGGCTGGATCGCCGTCGCTGCGGGGCTGCTGAGCATCGCAGTCGCACGCATGGTGCGGGTGAACGACACCGGAGCGCCTTCGGCCTTGGCGAATCTCAAGGCCGAGCCGCAGCCGGCGAGTTAGTCCGGCTAGGCGAGCGCCGTTAGGATTTCGGAGTTAAGCGCAAAGACGCGAAGAGCCGCGAAGTTCGCGAAGACCTTTCGCTCATCCGCGTCTTTTCACTGCTGAGTGACTGCTCACCAGATTTGCCAATGTGGGCGCGGTAGGGGCACCGCGCCCTCAAGGAGGGACAGTCTCAAATTCCAACTTCTTCGCCTCTCTTCGCGTCTTTGCGCCTTTGCGCTTAATTCCGATCCGCGCCGATCCGCTCCGGACGATCAATCACCCGCGTTGCAGCGCCCAAAGCGCCTTCGCTTGCGCGATGGTTTTCTTCAGGACGTCGGGCGTGATCGATTGCTTCGGATCGTCGCCGATGCCCTTGGCGGGTTCGACGTGCGACTCGATGCAGAGACCATCGGCACCATACGCAACCGCGGCGAGTGCGGCCGCCGGGACGTAGTTGGCCTTGCCGACCGAGTGAGACGGATCGACGACGACCGGCGCCCAAGTCTTTTCCTTGAGGAGCGGCGTGATGCTTTCGTCCGGATGGTTGCGGTAGCCGTCGAGCGTCGGCGTGGTGCCGCGCGGGCACAGGATCACATTGGGATTCCCAAAAGCGGCGATGTATTCGGCCGCGGAGATGAACTCGTTGAGCGGGCCCATGTGGATGCTGCGCTTGAGCAACACGCAGGTGTTCTTCTGCGCGATCGCGCGGCCGATGGAGCGCAGCAGCGAGTAGTTGAGCGCGTTGCGCGCGCCGACTTGCAGCGAGTGCACGCCGGCATCGAGCGCGAGCTGGATGTGCGACTCCTCCATCACCTCCGTGTCGACCGGCAGACCGGTGCGGCGAGACGCCTCCATGAGGATGTCGAGTGACTTCACATCGCCCTGGAACGTGTAGGGATTGGTGCGCGGTTTCCACACGCCACCACGGATGACGTGCGCGCCAGCCTCCTTTACGGCGTGGGCGGTTTCGTAGAAATAATTGGGGTTCTTCGGATCGATCGTGCACGCGCCGGCGATCACGAGGAGCTCCTCGCCGAGCGTCACGCCGCCGAGCTGGATGCGGTGGGTGGACAGGTCGGAGCGACGATCCATCAGCTTGAACGGAGACTGGATCCGGTCGATCCGCTCGATGTAGTCCAGACCCTCCAGCCGGTTGATCATCAACTCGTCTCGCTCATCGCCGACGATCGCGTAGATCGTGCGCACCGCACCAATGATGGGCTGAATCTTGCAGCCAAACTCGGTCACGATGTCGGTGACGGTCGCGAGTTGCTCAGGCGTGAGACGGTTGGTTTTAGGGAGGATCATGGTGAAACAGAAAAAGCCGCCCTTGTGAGGCGGCTTCGGCAGAGTTGAGAATAATTGTGAGACTCAGGATTCGCCGCAGCCGACCACGCCGTTTCGGAAGTAAAAGCCCGAAAACAGGACCGAGGTGAAGAACTGCCAGTAGCGGATCACGCCCAGAGGACTGTCCGGCAATCGCCCGGTTGTCAACGCCGCCGCCCGCCGGTGTCACCTCCTCGCCGCAGTCGTGTCCATGCGACGGAGGATGAAGGTCCCACGCGCTCAAATCATGATCGTGGCCGAAGATGGAGGCGAATATCGGGCTCTCGACGAGGCCCTTTCGTCGACCGGTGTGCCGCGCATTCGCGTAACCACGCCCGCCACGGCGCTCTCCCACGCTTCGCAAAGCGTGCTGGCGCTGGCGATCGTCACCACGGGACGCGATCCCGCGGCGCGGCTGGATCTCGCCTGGCATTTGCGCCAGACGCCAGGCCTCGAAACTCTGCCGCTCGTGATCGTCGGTCCGGCGGCGGTCGCCGAACAGGTCGTGCAAATGTCCAACCTGCTCCGCCCGGTGGATTTCGTGCCGACACCGTGCGATCCCCGGCTCGTGGCCCTGAAAGTGGATAGCGCCCTCCTCCTCTACCGGGCGAACTTGGGTCCCACCGGCGAGCGCGAGTTGGCGCGTCAGCGCGAGCGTTTCCGGCTGCTGATGGACATGGCGTCGGACTACGCGATCTTCTTTCTCGATCCCGGCGGTCGCGTGGTCGAATGGACCACGAGCGCGCAGCACGTGCTCGGCTTCACTCCAGAGGAAATGTTGGGACAACACGCCGACATCATCTTCACGCCGGAGGACCGCGCGGCGAAAGTGCCTGAAACGGAAATCGAGCATGCGCGGCTTCACGGTCAGGCGATCGATGAACGCTGGCACCTGCGGAGCGACGGTCGCCGCTTTTACGCCTCGGGGCGACTCGTCGCATTGCTCAACGAGGCCAACGATGTCGTCGGTTTCGCAAAAGTCCTCCGTGACACCACCGAGGCCAAGCAGACCGAGCTGCGGCTCCGCGACTCGCTGGAGCGTTTCGAAATGCTCGCGGACAACATGTCGCAGCTCGCCTGGACGGCCAACGGAGCGGGCGAGCGCACGTGGGTCAATCAACGGTGGCTGGACTACACCGGGTTTGCGCGGGAGGAGGCACTCGGCGAAGGTTTTCGCCGCACCTACCATCCGGACCAGCTTGCTCACTTCGATGAGCTCGTGGCGGCGGCCGCCGCCAGCGGCGAAGGTTGGGAGGAAACGTTTCTGATCCGTGGCCGCGGCGGCAGTTATCGCTGGTTTCTGTCCCAAGTCGTGCCCGTGAAGGACGAAGGCGGACGCGTCGTCCGCTGGTTCGGCACGAGCACCGACATCCACGAACGCGTGCTGCTCGAGCAGAGCATCGCGGCCAGCGAGGGAAAATTCCGCGACATCTTCGAAACCGCTTACGAAGGCATCTGGCTGATCGACGAACATGCGCGTATCGAGTTCGCCAATACGCGCATCGCCGAACTGCTGGGGGTTTCGACGCGCGATCTGATCGGTCACCGGCAATGGGAGTTCGTCTGGCCCGAGGATCTGCCGCAGCACCAGCGGTGGTTTCAACAACGACGCCAGGGACACAAGGCCA
This sequence comes from Opitutus sp., assembly GCA_024707325.1. GTDB lineage: Bacteria > Verrucomicrobiota > Verrucomicrobiia > Opitutales > Opitutaceae > Opitutus. The sequence continues at coordinate 223,380 of JANPZY010000004.1, forward strand.
TCGTCGAACTCCGCCTCCGCCATCGCGACGGACGCGCCGTCTGGCTGCTGATGTCCGCCGCACCGCGTTTCGAAAACGGCCGCTTCGCCGGCGCGTTGGATCTTTTTACCGACATCACGGAGCAGAAGCGCACGCAGGCCGAACTGACGACCACCGAGGCGCGGTTCCAGACGTTCTTTGAGCTTTCGGCCACGGGTAACGCCATCGTCGATCCGCAGACGGGACGCTTTCTCCACGTGAATCCCCGCTACTGTGAAATCACCGGTTACCCGGCTGAGCAACTGGTCGGCGGGATGCGCTTCATCGATCTCACGCATCCGGATGATCGCAAAGCCGAAGAGGAGCGTTTCAAGCGACTGCATCGCGGCGAACTCCCCGTCGTGATCGCGGAAAAACGTTACGTGCGGTCCGATGGCACGATCGTGTGGGTGCATCTTACCAGCACGATCCTCCGCCAGCACGACGGTCAGCCGCACCGCCAGCTGAGCATCGTGCACGACATCACAGCGCGGAAAGTGGGCGAAGCCGAGCTCCTGGAGCACCGCTGGCAACTCCAGCTTGCCGTGGAGACCGCGGGGCTGGGCACCTTCTCCTACATTCACGAAACGCACAACGAGTGGAGCGACCGGCTGAAACAGCTCCTGGGCCTGCCGCGCGAGGCCACAGCCTCTCTCGACCTCTTTTTCACCCGCCTCCACCCCGACGATCTCGGACGTATCAAACGCCAGATTTTCGACTGCATCGAAGACGAGTCGCACACTCATCTCGCGCTGGATTATCGCGTCGTTTGGGACGATCGATCGGTGCACTACCTTCGCGCGCTGCTCCGTCGTTTCACCGTCGTCACCAGCGATGGTCCCCGTGCGCGGCTGGTGGGCTCGGTGCGCGACGTGACGAGCGAACTCGAGTTCAACACGGCGCTCCAACGCGAAGTCGAACAGCGCACCGCCGCGCTCGAGAGCAAGACGCGGCAACTCGAGGAATTCTGCTACAGCATGGCCCACGATCTTCGTTCGCCCCTGCGGGCGATCGATGGTTACGCCGAGATTCTCCAGCATTCGCTCCCGGAGCCGATCGCTCCCGACGCAGCTGGACATCTCGCCAAGATCCGTAGCTCGGCCCAACGACTCGATTCACTCATCCACGATCTCGTCGCGTTCGCGCGCGTTACGGAAGTTGCGCTGGAGCTGCAGGACGTTGCCCTCGCCCCCCTGCTCGATCAGGCGATCAAGGCGCTGCATCCCGATCTTCGAGCCCCGAAAAGCACCTTTGAAGTTCCGTCCCCGCTCCCGATCGTGCGCGGCGAACCGGGGCTGTTGCGCGAGGTCTTGACTGCCTTGATTTCGAACGCGCTCAAGTTCGTCGCGTCGGACACCAGGCCGCACATTCGCATCGAGGCTCTTTCGGCGTCGCCGGGGCGCGCGCGAATCGAAATCACCGATAACGGCATCGGCATCGCCGCGCCCTATCAAAAGCGCATTTTTCAGGTGTTCGAACGCCTGCGTGACGCCGGCTCGCTGCCCGGGACCGGCATGGGCCTCGCCCTTGCGCGGCGGGCGATCGAGCGCATGGGCGGAGAGATCGGCGTTCGCTCGGAGCCCGGCGTGGGCAGCACCTTTTGGTTCGAGCTTCCTCTTGCTTCGTCATGACGTCGCCCCGGCACACCATCCTGATCGTCGAGGATGAGGCTCACGACGTGGAGCTGATCCAGCTCGCGCTCGAACGCGCCGGGATCGAGGCGCCGGTGTTCGTCGCGTCCAACGGCGAAGACGCGATCGCCTATCTGTCGGGCACGCCGCCGTATGCCGACCGTGACCACTATCCGCTGCCGAGCATGATTCTCACGGATCTGAAAATGCCGCAAATGGGCGGACTGGAGCTCCTGCGCTGGCTGCGCGACCATCCGAGTTTTCGCTCGTTGCCGACCGTCGTGCTCACGTCGTCCAGCGCGCCGAGCGATGTCGCCCTCGCCTTCGAACTCGGCGCCCGCGGCTACATGGTGAAACCCGTCTCGCTCGCCGAACTGGAGAAAACGCTACGCACCGTCGCCAGTTACTGGAAGCTCTCCCTTCGGCCCGACGCGGAGTGAAGTGCAGACAGAATCGAATTGAGTCACAGAGGGCACGGAGCTCGGACACCGAGGTCACGGAGAGACTGTTCTTGCTTCGATTGCTAGTCGGCAGCGGACGCTCAATTTTCGACTCATTGATCTGAACGGGAAGGTGCTCCCGGTCCGGCTTCCCCGTCCAACTTCTCAGCCTCTGTGCTCTCTGTGTCTGAGTTCCGAGGCCTCTGTGGCTCAAGGGATCGATCTGTTCAGCGCAGGACGCGCTCGAAGGCTTCGGGCAGCGGAGCGCGCGCGGCAAACGCGTGGGTGCGGCCGCCCCATTCGTAATCGAAGCGCGTTTCCAGCGAGTGAAGAAAAAGGCGCTTTTCCCTGCTCTCCTTGGCGAACGTGCGGTTGCGCTTGAAGTCGCCGTAGGTCTGGTCGCCGACGATCGGCAGATTGCGCTTCGCGCATTGCACGCGGAGTTGATGGCTGCGGCCTGTGCGCGGCTCGAGTTGGAGCAACGTAAGTCCGCCGTCCGGACGCGCATGCACGACCTGCATGCGGCTTTCCGCGGGTATGTTGCCCGCTTTCGTGGCCGTGCGGATGCGTCCGCCTTTTTTGGATACAGCCAGCAAATCGCGCCAGGTTTCGACCGGCATGCGCGGACGGCCGAAGACGACCGCCTGGTAAACCTTGTGCACGCGTTTCTCGCGAAAATGCGCGCGGATCGCCGCCGCGAGCGCGGCATCAGCGGCGACAAGGATCACGCCCGAAGTGCCGGAATCGAGACGGTTGAGCAGCCAGAGTCGACGGAGCGCGCCGTCGACGGGCCACTGGAAACACTCGGTTTCGTTGTCGTAGTGCGCGGTCAGCAGCGCACGGGAGCGGTCGCGGGATTCGTTGGGGTGCGACAGCGTGCCCGCGGGTTTCGCGAGCGCGGCGAGGCCATTGGCATCGTGCGTGAGAAGCCGCACATCCCGACCCAGCGGCAGGGTTTCCCAAAAGCCGGAAGGCAGCGCGCTCACTGATAGAAGAAATTAAACGTCATCTCCTGGGACTCACCCAGGACTGCGACCATGTCTTCGGTCCAGATGCCGTAGGGCGAGCGCGAGGTGATCGCCGAGATGCATGCTTTTTTCCGCCTGCTTTCCCGCCGTGCCCTCGACCGAGACGATTTCGTAGATCTCGCCCTTCGTGTTGATGCGGAACTTCACCGAAACGCTCGTGCCCGACGTCGGATAAACGCGGCTCTCGATCAGGATGCGCTCCCATTGAATCTGCACGGATTCGATCATGCGCTGCAGATACTGCCCGTAATTGCTCCAGCGCGCGTCGTAGGCCGCGGGGCCGATGTTCTTCGTGCCGAGCTTGTTTTCGGTAAAGATCGCGGGGCGCACCTGCTGCTGTCGCACGATTTGCGGACGCGGACGCGGACGCTGCGGATCGACCACGGGCCGCGTGCCGGTGGCGCCTTGGATGAGCGGCACATTTTTCTGGCCCTCCACGCGCTCCGCGACGTCGGTCGCGTCCTCGGTGGTCTCAGCGATGTTGGTGCCGAAGCCGTTCGCGTCTTGGCCCTCCATTTTCGCGATGCCGGGCAACGGGTTCTGCTCGCGCTGCGGAGCGTCGGCGGCCTCGGTCGGGGGTTGCGTCTCCGCCGGCACTGCCGGCGCGGGTTGAAGATCGAGCGGTTGCGTGAGGCTACCGGTGACGATCTGGGAAGTCTGGATCTCGGTCTGGCCTTCGATTGCGGGACGGTCGTTGGTGCCGGTCGGATCGGGAATCTCCTGGGCAGCCTGCTGGTTGTGCGCGCCGAAGTTGTTGGTGCGGTCGGGGATGTTTTCCGGCGCATCGGGATTGGTTTCGACGAAATTGGCCGGAGGCGGCGGCTGACGCGTTTCCTGTTTCGAAACAAAAGCATCCGGCGCGATCTCGATGCTGAATTCACGCGAGGAGGAGTGCGGCCGCAGCACACTCGCGGAGCCGTCGAAATTCAGGAGGTGCGGCGTCGTGACAAACAGCAGCAAATGCACAAGCACCACGCCCGCGAGACCGATAAGGACCGAACGGGAGTCTGGTTCGTCCCACAGGCGTGCAAACGTGCGACGCAGCGACGCGAGCGGTGGCGGAGACGAGACGGCGGAATGGCTCATGAAGTGCCGGGCTGGAGAAAAAGTCAGCGGAGGAGACCGGCCTGCGTCAAAATTTGTTTCGTCGCTTCGATCGGGAGTCCGACGATGTTGGTGAAGGAGCCACGCGTTTCCGCCACGATCAGGTCGCCGTGATCCTGAATTCCGTAGCCACCGGCTTTGTCGAGCGGGTTGGTCCGGGAGAGATAGTCGTCGATCTGCGCATCGCTCAAAGGACGAAACACGACCTCGGTGGTTACGCCATCATCGATTCTCACCCCGCGCGACACGTGACGCAGCGCAATGCCCGTGAAGACATAGTGCGTCCGCCCGGAGAGCCGACGCAGCATCGAGCGCGCATCATCGAGATCGCGCGGCTTGTTGAGCACCGTGCCGTCCACAAAAACCGTCGTGTCGGCGCCAAGCACGAAGCGATCGGGATGCAGCGCGGCCACGTGATCGGCCTTGAGCGCGGCATTGTGCGACACGAGCGCGCGCGGATCGGCGTCGGTCGCCTCGTGTTCGGTCACGTGCGCGACCACGATGTCAAACGGCACGCCGAGCTGCGCGAGCAGTTCGCGACGGCGCGGCGAAGCGGAAGCGAGGATCAGTTTGGAGGAATCGGGCACGGGGTCTGATTGCGAGGAAAAGATTGCTGCGTTCAAACAGCTTTCTTCACCAGGAAGACACTCGTGCTTCCAACGGTCCAAAGCGCCGCACGTATGCCGGCCTGCTTCAACTCCTCGGCCGAAAAATAGCGCTCGAGCGAATAGTCAGTCGGGAGATCGAAAATCGGAGCGACCACGGAAGCGAAATCCAATTTACCGAACATACGCACATGATCGCGCTGACGGAACCGCTCTTCCCGTTGGGCTTCAGTCAACGCGGGATTAAGGTCCTCGGCAAAATAGCGGTTCTTGAGGATCGGAATAGAGAACAGGTGCACTCCACCTTTCTTTACGACTCGCTGAAGGCCCTGCAGAACCAAGGTCCAGTTACAAGGAACGTGCTCCATCACGTGGTTGTGGAGCACGAGGTCATAGGTCTCTGATTCGAGTGCCTTCAGATCCGTGCAAAGGTCCAGTCGGCGGACCGGCACAGGAATCTTTCCCTGATATCGCGCAGGATCAAAATCGCAGAGCTCATAGCCCGCCCCGACCTTCTCGATGAGATACGGAGCGAGCTGTTTTTCCGGGGCCAGATGCAGCACCCGCTGGCCGGGACCAAGCCGGATGTGTTTTTTAAGAAACAGCGCGGTCACACGCGTTCTTTCATTAGCTCCACAGCTCTCGCACTGCCCCAGCTCCCGATGGCGGTAAACGATGAACCTGCCGCCGTTGCATATCGGGCATTTATGCGAGGAAGTCGACATGGGATCAGCCATCCTATCCGGTTTCCGCTCGCAAGCACTTTCCGGATATTACTCGCGCTGGCTTTAAAGGTCGTGCCACGCTTGCCGAATTTAGATCGTAACGCGATATTTCGTTCGCCACTCTGCTTCGCTGCCCCATCCACAACATGTCATGAGTGTCCAGGACGAACCGTTGACGAAGAGCGACTACGAGGCGCTGGCCGAGTTTCGCTACGCGCTGAGAAAGTTTCTCGGGTTTAGCGAGGAAGCCGCCAAGGAGCACGGCGTCACACCGCAGCAATACCAGGCCTTGCTCGCGATCGAAGGCTTCCCCGGACGAAACTGGGTGACGATCGGGGAGTTGGCCGAGCAGATGCGCGTCGCGCACCACAGCGCCGTTGGCTTGGTCGATCGCATGGAGTCAATGAAGCTCGTGCGCCGGCGATCCGCCAAGGACGACCGCCGCCGCGTGCAGGTCACCCTCACTGCGAAGGGCCGCAAGCTCCTCGAAAAACTCTACCGTGTGCACCGCGATGAGCTGCGCTCGTGCGGCTCGCAGCTCACGACCTTGTTGCAAAAAGCCGCCTCGCGGATTCCGCCGCGCGTCGCTGTCGCCAGCTCGCCGTGCTCGATGCCGGAACTGGAAGACTGATTCCCCTCACCCGATCACCTGTAAAGACGCTGTCCCTTCTCGCCTACGAAACCATGAACCCCGACTCACCTTCCTTCGGCTTCGCCACGCGTTGCGCCCGCGCCGGCTCGCTATCGCGCCATCGCGACAATCAACCGGTGCAGCCGACGATCGCGCAGAGCGCGATTTTCGATCTCGGAAGCGCCGAAGACGCCGAAGCGATTTTCTCCGGCGAACGAAAGGGCTTCGCGTATTCGCGTTTCGGCAATCCCACCGTCGCGACGGTCGGCGCAGCTCTCGCCGACCTCGAAGGCGGCGCCGAAGGCTTAGTCACCAGCTCCGGCAATGCCGCGACGCTCTGCGCGATCACGTGCGCGATACAAGGACGCACGGGGCCGCTCGTCACACATCACGATATCTACGGCGGCAGCTTCGAACTCCTGCGCGTGCTGCAAACGGTCTATCGCCTTGAAATCGAAGCCGTCGATTCGAGCGACGAAGAGCGTTGGCTGGACGCGGTCGGACGCGCCGGTGCCGTTCTGGTCGAAACACCGTCGAATCCGCTGATGCGGCTCATCGATCTAACGGCGACGACCCAGCGAGCTAGATCGGTGGACGCGCCCGTGATCGTCGACAACACGGTCGCCACGCCCTTCAACCAGCGTCCCTTCGAACTGGGTGCGGACTGGATCGTGCATTCGACGACCAAATATCTGAACGGCCACGCGGATCTGGTCGGAGGCTGCGTCATTTCCCGCGAGCCGCTCAACAACACTCATCGGAGCATTCACAAAAACCTCGGCGGAACCGTGAACGCGCTTGAGGCCTGGCTCGTCCTGCGCGGACTGAAGACCTTCGCGTTGCGCATGGCGGCGCACAATTGCAACGCCGAGGCGATCGCGCACTGGCTGGAAAGTCGCCCGGAAGTTGCGCGCGTTTACTACCCCGGCCTGCCCACGCACCCGCAGGCGGAGTTGTTTCGGCGTCAGATGTCGCACGGCGGCGGGCTGCTCTCTTTCGAACTCTCCGGCGGCTCCGAGGCCGTGGATCGCTTTTTCAATCGCCTGAAACTGATCGTGCACGCCGTCAGTTTGGGCGGTCCTGAAAGCCTCGCGACGCGACCCGCCCGATCGAGTCACCGCGGCATGACGCCGGAAGCGCGTCGTCAGGCCGGCGTATCCGATGGCTTGATACGCTTCGCCGCGGGACTGGAAGCGGTCGAGGATCTCCAGGCCGATTTACAGCAGGCCTTCGCCATAAACGCGTAGAATTCGAACGGATTTTCCCACGAGCGCGCCCTCGCGTTTGACATCCGTTTCCCGGGCTATATCAAGAGAAGCGTTCCCGATGGCTTTCGTTTTCCTCCAGCGCTTTCTTTCGTGTTTCCTCGCCAGCATCTGCCAGGCGGATGCCGGCGTGACGAGCTAGCGCGGCTTGATGCCGGCGGCTCACGGAGCTCGCACAGCCGGCGATCCAAACCTTTGGTGCAACGTGATGCACCACCCTCCGCGGGGCCAGTTTCTGGCGCCCGCCTGATCCAGAAAACGACGATCGGTCTCTCCGCTTGGAGCGCGTCCGTTCGTCAGGCCTCAAAACCCAAACCCCGCGCGTCACCCTGACGCGCAAGTCCCTGGAGAACCATGTCCGTCACGATCCCTGATCTCAGCTCGAAACTCGTCCTGCGTGGTATTCACGTCGACCTCACCGAAGCCATGAAGGCTTCGCTCACGACGAAAGCGGAACGGTTGTTTCGCCATGAACCTGGCATCCTCCGCCTGCGCATCGATGTGGGCGTGGACAACACGCTTTCGCGGCGCCGTTTTGTGGCCAAAGGCTACGTGGACATCGCAGGCCCCGATCTCGCGGCGTCGACTTATCACGACGACGCCTACGCTGCGATGTCGCTGCTGATCACCAAGCTCGACCGCATGCTCCGCAAACGCGCGACGGCTCACCGCCGCACGCGGCACCGCGACGACATCCGCGTCCATCCGGCCGAGCCGGAAATGACGGACGCCCTCCGCTGATTCGTTTCAGCGCTTTTCGGCTTACGGCGTCACCGGCCACGCGTCGGTGACGCTTCCTTGCGCACGCCCGGCGTGCGCCTTCCTCCACTGCGCCCTGCGCGAAACCTCCCTCCACGTCATGATCAAACAACGCACGCTCGGTCGCACTGACCTCAAAGTTTCCGAACTCTGCCTCGGCACGCTCAACTTCGGTTGGAAAACCGATGAAGCCACCTCCTTCGAAATCTTCGACGCGTTTTACGCCGCCGGGGGAAATTTCATCCAAGGCGCTGCCATCACGCCCACCTTCGCCCTGCCCTCCGCCTCCACGGCCGCGACCGAAGAAGTCATCGGCCGCTGGATGACCTCACGTCTCATTCCGCGCGAGAAACTCGTGCTCGGCACGCGCCTCAGCCTGCATCCGTCGCCGGGTGCCGGCGTAAATCTCGCGCAGTTGACCGCCCAAAGCGTCCGCGCGTCGATGCAGCGCCTCAACACCGATTATCTCGATCTGCTGATGTTCGAGTGGAACGAGCTGATGCTCCCCACGAGCGAGGTGCTCGAGGCCTTCGATGTCGCGCTGCGTCAGTGTTTCGTGCGCTACGTTGGCGCGTCGAATTTCGCAGCGTGGCGCGTGGCGGACTGCATTTCCCTCGCGTTCCAGCGCAACCAGCCGCGCATGGAGGCGCTGCAGGCGGACTATTCGCTCATGACACGTGCGCGCTTCGAACCGGAAGCGATGTCGCTCTGCGCTGAACAGCGTCTTGGCTTCATCGCCACGTCGCCGCTCGCCGGCGGATTCCTCACAACCCGCAAACGCACTGCCGAAGCCACGCCTTTGCTGCGCGATCGGTGGGCGCAGCGTTTCCGCAGCATCTATGGCGACGTCGCTTTGTCCGCGGTGGCCGAAGTCGCGGCGCGACACGAAGCCAGCCTGGCGGAGGTCGCGCTCGCGTGGGTGTTGCAGAATCCCACCGTCACGTCCGCGCTCGTGGGCGTGCGCTCCGGCGCCGAGATGCAGGAGCTCGCCCGCGCGTCGCAGCTCCGCCTGACGCCGCTCGATTTGCGCGAGCTCACCGCAGCGACCGAAACCGAGGAGGTGCGCATCGATTCCGATCTGCTCACTCGCGTCGGTGTCGAGTCGGTCGCGGCAAACTGATCTCATCTTCGCCGGGCGCGGCGATTCGCAGCCGCCTCGCCCGTGCGAACGATGATCGCCACCACGGAGTTGTCACGCGGTGCAATCCTATGCAGCGTGCGCCCGATCCATGCGCATCGGCCTCGCCCAACTCAATCCCATCGTCGGCGATCTTCCCGGCAACCGCCGGAAAATCCTCGAGGCTTACACCCGTCTCGTCGACAACGGCGCCGAGCTGGTGGTGTTTCCCGAACTCGCCATCTGCGGCTACCCGCCGCGCGACCTGCTCTTCAAGCGTCGCTTCGTGCCCGATTGCGAGGAGTCGCTGCGCGAGATCGCCGCTGCCATCGGCGAAATCCCTGCGCTCATCGGCACCGTCGAGCAAAACCACACGGGCCACGGCCGCCCTGCGTTCAACGCTGCGGCGTTCTGCCATCGCGGTCGCGTCGTCGCCACCGCGCACAAGTGCCTGCTGCCGACCTACGACGTGTTCGACGAGGACCGCTATTTCGAACCCGCCGCGAGTCCGCTCGTGATCGAACACGGCGGCCTTCGCATCGGCGTCACGATCTGCGAGGACATCTGGACGCATCCGTCGATCAGCACGCGCCGGCTCTACCGCGGCGTGAATCCGGTCGAACAACTCGCCGCGCAGCGCTGCGATCTGATGCTCAACCTGTCCGCGAGCCCGTGGCATTCCGACAAGAGCAACCTACGCCACACGCTCATCGCCGACGCCGCGCGCGCGCGCTCCGCAGCCCGGTGGTTTACGTCAACGCCGTCGGCGGCAACGACGAGCTGATCTTCGACGGACGCAGTCTCGCGTTCGATAAAAACGGCAACATTCGCGCGAGCCTCGCCGCCTTCGCCGAGGAGTTTCGCGTGGTCGAGGTGAACGACGAATCCGCGAGCGCGGTTCCGGTGCCCGAACAGGACGAATGCCGCGATCTCTTCGACGCGCTCGTGCTCGGTCTGCGCGATTACGCGCACAAAAGCGGTTTCAAACGCGCGCTCATCGCCCTCTCGGGCGGCATCGATTCCGCGCTCGTGGCGGTGATCGCCGTGCACGCCCTCGGCGCGGAAAACGTGATCGGCGTGTCGCTGCCGTCGGCGATTTCGTCGCAACACTCGCGCGACGATGCGCGCAAGCTCGCCGAAAATCTCGGCATCCGTTTCGAAACGATCGCGATCGCCGATGCCGTCGCTGCCACGGAGAAGTCGCTCGAACCGATCTTCGCCGGACACACCAAGGACGTGACCGAGGAAAACATCCAAGCGCGCATCCGCGGCGTCATCATGATGGCGCTCTCGAACAAGTTCGGCGCGCTGCTTCTCACCACCGGCAACAAGAGCGAGATCGCGGTCGGTTACTGCACGCTTTACGGCGACATGGCCGGCGGCCTCGCCGTGATCTCCGACGTTTTCAAAACGCAGGTTTACGCCCTCTCCCGCTGGATCAATCGCGAGCGCGAGATCATCCCGCACAACACGATCGAAAAACCGCCGTCCGCCGAGTTGCGTCCCGGCCAGGTCGATCAGGACAGCCTGCCGCCCTACGACGTGCTCGACGCGCTCCTGCGCGGCTACGTCGAGGAAGGTCTCCTCGCGCCGCGATCTCGTTGCGCAAGGTTTCTCCGAAGCGGTGGTCAACGACGTCGCGCGCAAGGTCGACCTCAACGAATACAAACGAAAACAAGCCGCGCCCGGTTTGAAAACCACGCCCCTCGCCTTCGGCGTCGGCCGTCGCATCCCGATCGTCCAACGCTACGTGAGCTGACCCGAGCCACATGGCGCACCGGCTCGAGCCCGAGTGCGTCCCGAGTCGAGCCAAGGTCCGCACCGAGTCGGGACAAGGAGCGTCCCACGTCGCGACCAGGTGCGGCAGGCGTCGAGCCAAGGTGCGCACCGGGCCGGAATTGCTCACGGAAGCACCGAAACACAGAAGAGAACGAGGAAGCTCAGAGGCGTTTTCTCCGTGCACTCTGTGGCCGGAAATTCCGCCTCCCTGCTTCCGTGTTTCCGCGATTAATTCTGTTCGCGCGACGAATCGGGTTTTGCGTCACGGCACGTAGCGCGGCTCAAATGGGGCCGCTGATTTCTCCCTCATGCCCATCAAAATCTTCGGCGCTCTTCTTCTTCTCAGTGCGTTTCTGCTGCGCTGGGGCATGGTGCGCGATCAGATGCGCGGTTTCACCGGACCGAAACACCGTCGCATCTTTCGCGAGCAAAACCGCACGCGATTTTTGCTGGCCGTTTACACGCAAGGCACCTGCGCATTGATCTGCGCAATCGCCGGCGCGGCCTGTTTAGCCCATACTCTTCTCATTCGACGATGACTTCGGAACAACTCTTCGAACGCGCCAAACAATTGATGCCCGGCGGCGTCAACTCGCCCGTCCGCGCTTTTCGCTCCGTCGGCGGCGCACCGTTTTTCGTGAAAGCCGCCCGCGGCGCCCGGCTGGTGACGGCCGACGATCGCGAGCTGATCGATTTCGTGTGCACGTGGGGGCCGGCGATTCACGGTCACAATCATCCGCGTATCCGCGAGGCGATCGCGCGCGCGCTCGAATCCGGCACGTCGTTCGGCACGCCGAATCCCTACGAGGTCGAGATGGCCGAGCTGATCGTGGAGTTTTTCCCGTCGATCCAGAAGGTCCGCATGTGCAACAGCGGCACCGAGGCCACGATGTCTGCGATCCGGCTCGCGCGCGGTTTCACGCGGCGCGACAAGATCGTGAAGTTCGCCGGTTGCTACCACGGTCACTCCGACTCGCTGCTGATCAAGGCCGGTTCGGGCGCGCTCACGCACGGTCACCCCGACAGCGCGGGCGTGCCGGCGTCGTTTGCGCAGGAAACGATCGTGCTGCCCTACAACGACCGCGCGGCGCTCGACGCAGCGTTTGCGGCCAATCCCGGACAGATCGCGTGCGTGATCCTCGAGCCGTATTGCGGCAACGTGGGTTTCATCATGCCCGACGAGGGCTATCTCGCCTACGTGCGCGAGATCACCGCGAAGCATGGGACGGTGTTGATCTTCGATGAAGTGATGACCGGTTTCCGCATCGCGCGCGGCGGTGTGCAGGAGCGCGAAAAGATCGTCCCCGATCTCACCTGTCTCGGAAAAATCATCGGCGGCGGTCTGCCGGTCGGCGCGTTTGGCGGACGCACGGACATCATGGATCACCTCGCACCGCTCGGGCCCGTTTACCAAGCCGGCACGCTCAGCGGTAATCCGCTCGCGATGGCCGCAGGCATCGCGTCGCTGCGATTGTTGAAGGAGGAAAATCCCTACGAACGACTCGACCGGCTCGGCCGCCAGCTCCGCGATGTCGTGCTCGCCGCGGCCCGGGCGAAAGGGATTTCCGTGCAGGTGCCGCAATGCGGCTCGATGTTTAGCATCTTCTTCACGCCCACTCCAGTAAGGGATTACGCAACGGCGCTGACGGGCGACGCAGCGCTGTTCGGACGCTTTTTCCACGCGTGTTTGAAGGACGGCGTTTACTTGGCACCAAGCGCTTATGAAGCGGGCTTCCTCAGCACCGCGCACGAGGGCGCCGACATCGACCGGGCATGCGCTGTGCTCTCCTCTGCCATCGGCCAACTTTGAGTTGGCGGAAACTTTCAAAGTTTAGCTCAGTTTAGCCGTTATCACGATCATGGCCGTCCGCACTCTCGCCCGTCTCGCCGCGTTCTTCTGCATCGTTGTTTCGGCCGTGTCGGCAACGCAACCGACCACCCGGGAGATTCTTCCGCTGAGCGAGTTGCGCGCCGGCCAAAAGGGCGAGGTCTGGACGGTGTTTCGCGGCACCGAGCCGGAACCGTTTACGGTCGAGATCACGGGCGTGGTGCAAAACGCGCTCGGTCCCGGCAAGTCGCTGATCCTCGCGGAGCTCACCGATGAGCGCGTCCAAAAAATGGGCGCGGTCGCGGGCATGAGCGGCAGCCCGCTCTACGTGAACGGCAAACTCGCGGGCGCGCTCAGCTATCAGGTGCAGCGTTTCGAAACCGTCCGCTACGCGGGTTTTACGCCGGCCGCCGATCTCGCCGAAGTCGAGGCCAAGGCCATCGCGTCCGCCGCGGCGCCGTCCGGTGAATCCTCGGTCATCGCGTCCACTGGCATGCAGCCGCTGCGTCCGGTGTTCACCTTGAGCGGTTTGAGTCCGGCGGTCGCGGAGCTTTTCGCGCCGAAACTCGCGGCGCTCGGCCTCACGACCACGTCGCTCGGTGGCAGCCTCTCGTCGGACGGCGACGGCGTATCCAATTTTCAAGCACCGCCGCTTCGTCCGGGTGGCGCGGTCGCGGTCGCACTGGCCACGGGCGACATCACGCTCGCCGGCACCGGCACGGTCTCGACGATCGACGGTGAGAACATGACGGCGTTCGGCCACCCGATGATGTCGCTCGGTCACGTCGCGCTGCCGATGTGCGCCGCGGAGATCGTTACGATTCTGCCGTCGAACATGCAGTCGATCAAGGTGGCCAACACCGGCCCCGTGATCGGCACGATCAGCCAGGACCGGCTTTCCGCGGTTTCGGGCACGCTGGGCGCCGGTCCGGAAATGACGGATGTCGAAGTGATCGTGAAATCGAGCGGCGCAGAGCAACGCACGCTGAAATTCTCGGTCGCGCGCCAGGAGTTTCTCACGCCCGTGCTCGTCGCCACCGGCGTCAGCCAGGCGATCCTCGGCTCCAACGAAGCCGGCCTGAGCAAGGGCTTTCTTCTCAGCAGCGACATCAGCTTCCCGTCGAAGCCGCTGCTCGCCACGCGGGCGCTGTATTCCGGCCCACAGGGTTTCCAGCAGGGACTCAACCAGTTCGTGCAGGACCTCGCGCAGAACCTGCAGAATCCCTACGAGAAAACGTTTCCGCACCGGGTCGTGTTCACGGTCGAGGCGCTCGAGCAGAGCCCGATCGTGACGCTCGACATGTTCCAGCTCTCGCGCACGACCGCGCGTGGCGGAGACATCGTGCAGGCCACGCTCGCCTGGCGCGATTACCAAGGTGGCTCGCATCGGCAGGTGATCGACATCCCGGTGGATCCCGCGTGGGTCGGCCGCACGGTTGATGTGGTGCTCGCGCCCGGCCCGGTGCTTGACGAACTTTCCGGACGTCCGCGCACGATTTCCGCCGCGCAGCTTCGCAGCTTCGACGCGTATCTCGCCGCGCTGCGCAGCGAACGCGCACCGGACGGCCTCTCGCTCGCGGTGGTCGAGCGCACGAGCCTTTTCACCGATCAGACGAGCGCCACGCCCGATGCACCCGATTCCATCGAGCGCATCGCACGCACGGCCGATGAAGCCCGCTTCCGCCAGGTCGAGGCCGTCGCCGCCCTTTGGGAGACGCACGTGCTGCCGGGCAAACTCTCTTCGGCCACGCTTCGCCGGTCGCTGACGATCGTCGAGTAATTCGTGTTTGGCTCCGTCGCTGCGCGGAGTTGATTTCTCTCATGGCTCTTTCTCTCCCCGTCGGAGGTCGTCGCCTCCTCACGTGCTTTTTCGCCGTCGCCGCCCTCGCCGGCGCTGAGCCGCTCTCGAAGCGCACCGATCTCGACTTCTTTGCCGAAGTGCCGAGCCGCGATCTGAAGGGCCTCGCGACGCGCTCCGATGGGCGCCTCGTCGCCGGTCCTTCGCTTTCCGAACTGCGCGGTCCGGCGCCCGCCGATCTGCTCTGGACGATCGCACCCGCCGGCGAACCGGATCGCTGGCTGCTCGGCACGGGACCGGACGCAAAAATTTTCGAAGTCACGGTCGATCGCGGCGCGCTCACCTACTCGACCCGCGAGATCATCAAACTCGAAGGCTCGCACGTCTTCGCGCTCAAGCGACTGCCCGGCGGATCCATCCTCGCCGGCACCTCGCCGGGCAGCGCGATTTCCTTGATCAACGACGATAAACTGGTCGCGCGCATCCCGCTGCCGGCGGATTCGATCTTCGACATCCTGCTGCTCGACGGCCGCACCGCGCTCGTCGCCACGGGCAATCCCGGCCGCATTTACCGCGTCAGCCTCTCGGAGTTTGCGGCAGCCGGCGTCATCACCGAGCGCATCACCGACAAAGCCGAACTCGAGAGCCACGGCATCACGCTCTTTGGCGAAATCCGCGATCGCAACGTCCGCCGTCTCGCGCGTTTTCCGGATGGTCGCGTGGTCGCGGGCTCCGCGCCGCGCGGTAACATCTACGTTTTCCCCGAGCTCGGTGGCGCGCCCTCGATCCTTCAGGAGAACCGCGACGCGGAAGTCACCGATCTGCTCGTCCAACCCAACGGCGATCTCTACGCCGCGCTCACGTTCACCGCGCAAGCGAGTGAGATGCGCATGGCGCCTCCGCAGAAGCCCACGAAGGACGAAGCCGAGGCGCTCTTCACGTCCGCGTTCAGCGGCGGCGAGCGTTTCAGCGGCCGTGCCTCCGTGATCTGGATTCCGTGGAACGGGTTTCCCGAAACACTCACCTCGCGCGGCAACACCGCCGTCTACGGCCTCGCTCGCCAACAGGACACGCTCCTCATCGCGGGCGGCGAACAAGGCGAACTCCTCGGCTTCGATCTCGCCCAGCGACTTTCGCTTACGTTCGCGGGCAGCCCGTCGTCGCAGCTCAACGGCATTGCCGCTGATCCCAACCACGCCGACAGTTTTCTCGTTTTGCACAACAACGCCCCCGGCTTCGCGCTGCTCGACTTCAACACGCGCGTCGCGCGCACGGCCGAGACGCGCCGCCTCGATCTTGGCGGTCCCGCGCGGATCGGCGCGTTGCGCTTTGATCGCCTGCGCCATCTCGAGCCCGGACAACTCTCGGTCGAGATCCGCACGAGCAACGGCAGCGACGCCGTCGAAGGCTGGTCTGCGTGGACGGCGTTGCGTCACCACGACGGCGGTTGGGCGCTGCCCGATCTTCGCGGACGCTTCGTCCGGTTCCGCTTTTCGCTGCCCGCGTCGGCGACGGAGGCGCAGCTCGACAAAGCCGCGCTCTTCTCGCTCCCGCAAAACCGTCGTCCGCAACTGCAGGATTTCCGCGTGCTCTCGCCCAACTTCGCGATCGTGCCGCCCTCGGACTCGCCGATGCCGTTCACGACCACGCTCGGCCAGCTCATGCAGGGCTCCCGCGAACGCGACGCCGACCGCCGCCGCAGCGCGCTGCTCAGCAGTGCCGTCCTGCCCTCACCGGGCATGCAGGCCGTTTTCTGGACGGCCGGAGATCCCGACGGCGACACGCTTGTCACCAGTTTTTCAATACGCCGTGACGGCGAAGACAGCTGGACGGACCTGGTCGTGGACACCCCGGAATCCTTCGTCCAGTTCGACACCTCGCACCTGCCCGATGGCGTTTATCTCTCGCGCCTTGTGATCCGCGAAACCGATCCGCGTCCGGCGAACGAGCGACTCGAAGCGACGTTCGAGACCGACAATCTCGTCGTCGATCACACGCCGCCCAGTTTGATCGACACCACCGCGGAGCGCCGCGAGGCGCATGTCGTGGTCACCGTGCGCGGGCGCGACGCGCTCTCGCTCCTCGAAGCCGCCGAGCTGACGTTCAACAACGGTTTCCGTGTGCAATCCGAACAACCGTCCGACGGGATTCGCGACAGCCGGGAGGAGACTTTCGTCTTCGAAGTTCCCCTCGCGCGCGTCAGCAACGCCACGTCGGTGGAAGTCACACTCTACGACGCCGCGGGCAACGCCGTCAGCCGCCGGTTGAAGTTGTAGAAGGGCCTTTGCGCCCGTTCATCGTCATTCTGAGCGAAGCGAAGAGTCCATTTGGAGTCTCGTCGCACGCAGCGGTTACGCAGCGTAAACCGGATTCTTCGCTTCGCTCAGAATGACAAACCAAAGGGGGCGCGATCCCCTTTCGCGCGTTAGGCTCGCGGGTGCGCCTTGGCGTGGACTTCCTTGAGCCGCGCGATGCTCACGTGCGTGTAAACCTGCGTCGTCGCGAGCTGCGCGTGACCAAGCAGTTCCTGCACGAGGCGCAGATCTGCGCCGGCGTTCAGCAGATGCGTCGCATACGAATGACGCAACTTGTGCGGCGTCAGGTCCATCGGCAGCTCCGCGAGCGCGAGATAACGCTTCAACAACAACTGCACCTGACGCACGGCGAGTCGTTCACGCTTTTCGTTGACCACAACCGGAGCTGACGGACCGGCGTCGCGCGCGAACTCGGCGCGAAATTTCTGCAGCACCTGCAGCGCGACTTTGCCCAGCGGACACAGCCGCTCCTTGCGGCCTTTGCCGAGCACGCGCGCCACGCCGCTATCGAACTCGATGTGTCCGTAGTTGAGGCCGGTGACTTCGCTCACGCGCAAGCCGCCGCCGTAGATCAACTCCATCACCAGGCGATCGCGCCACGCCGTGAAGGGATCGATCGCTTCGTTTTCGAGCAGACGCTGCGGGCCCGCGAGCAGCCGCTTCATTTGCTCTTCGGTGAGAAACTTCGGCAGCCGTTTTTCCAGTTTCGGCAGCGGCACACCCACCCACGGATTACGCTGCACGCGTCCACGCCGCAGCCAGAATTTGAACAACGCGCGCAGACCCGACACGTGATTGTGCAGCGTGCGCCGGCTGAACCGCCGCTGCGCTTCGATGACGAAATCGCGCAGCTCGCGGGATTCGAGCGACTCGAAATCCCCCTCGTCGCGACCGGACTGTTTCATCCAACGATAGAAATCCTCAAACGCCTGCCGGTAGTTGCGCACGGTGTAGCCGGAGTAACGGCGCTCGTGGGCGAGAAACGTCTCAAACGGCGTCCACCACTCCGCCATCACTTCCGGCGGCACGGCTAAAGGTGCGTCGTCACTCATGCCGCTTCATGGCGCGATTCGGTGCGCACTGTGTCCCGACCTTGGACGCACCGTGGCGCGACCCGGTCCGCAACCTGTCCCGACTTGGTGCGCACCTTGGCATGACTCGGTCCGCACTCAGGCTTGAGTCGAGCCGACCTTGGACTCGACCGCTTGCATCACACGCGTCGCGTGGAGCCGCAGCGCACCCTCGGGATCGAGTCCCTTGGCGCGGGCCGCAGCGGTGAGTTCGAACAACATCCGGCCGAGCGTCGCTTCGTCGAGGTGTTGCGAAAGCGCGCTGACTTGGGCGGCGTCCACCACGCCGTCGACCGGCAGCGATTTCTTTTCGATCTGTTTCCAAATCGCCTCGGCAAACATCAGCGCAGGCAGCCGCGGCGGCAGGTCCTTGAAGACGCCGGCGGGCTTGACCGGACCGTTTTTCTTTTCCTGCGCCTTGATCTTCTCCCACTCGACGAGCACCTGCTCGGAGGTTTCGAGTTTGCTCGTGCCGAAAACGTGCGGATGGCGGCGGATGAGCTTCTCGTTGATGTCGCGCGCGACGTCGTCGAAGTTGAAAAAACCTTTTTCCGAAGCGATCTGCGCGTGGAAGACGACCTGGATCAACACGTCGCCCAGTTCCTCGCGCATGTGGTTCATGTCGTCGCGATCGATCGTGTCGATCAACTCGCTCACCTCGTCGATGAGGCAGCGCACGAGCGAGGCGTGCGTTTGTTCCTGATCCCACGGACAGCCGTCGGGCGCCCGCAGGCGGGCCATGGTTTGGCGGAGGTCGTCGATCGCGCTCATGGCCGCGGAGCAAAGAAGTTCCGCGGCGTCACTTCACGCCAAAAAGCAGCACAATTTCAGGACGGCGACCGCGCACCGAACACCCGTGTCGGACGCAGGAGCGACGCGACGAAGCGTCCGCGGCTGCGCCAGCGCTCGCGAAACTCCGCGCGTTTCTGGTGCAGCCGCACGCGCAGGCCCGAGCCGCGCAGGCCGGAAAGTTTGATCGCCTGCGACCACTCGGCCGAAGGCTCCTCGATCGCTCGCGCGAGCAGATAAGCGATGCCGAGACTCGCTCCGAAGACCACGAGGCCGACCACGGGATCCAACCACGCCGGCGCGTGCGGAAGCAGGAGATTCAGCAGTTTCACGCCGAACGGAAAATGGATGACATACAACGAATACGAGATGGCGCCGAGAAACACGCCCACCCGCCAGTTGCGAAACGGTCGATACACGATCACCACCAGCGCCACCGCGCCCGCCAAGAGTTGCGGCAGCGTCGAACCGACCGCGGCGCCAAGCGAGAGCACCACGATCGCCCATGCCGTGCACTCGAGTCGCGACGCGCGCGCGGTCGCGAGATAGCAACCGCAGAAACCGAGCAGAAAATACGGGAGGTGGTGCAGCAGATCGAAGTGCGCGTGTCCGGCGGCCGCGGCGCCAATCGCGAGCGCGAACGACACTCTCCGTCCCCACTCCGACCGGGCGAAGAGCAGCGGAAACAGGAGTGAGATGAAGAGGTAGTATTTCAGCTCCACGATCAGGGTCCAGAACACGGGGTTCTCTTCGGGAATGTGCAGGTAGAACGAGCCCTTGAACAGTTCCATCCACGTGAACGGCGCCGCGCTCGACCTCACCACCGCCACCGCGTGCGACGCCACAAACGTAAAGCCGAGCGCAACGAGATACGTGGGATGCAGCCGGATGAGACGTTTGAGCCAGAAGCGCCCAAAGTCGCGCACGCGGTAATTTCCTTTGATCAGACTGAAGGGGATGATGAAGCCCGAGATCACAAAAAACACCTGCACGCCGAGCTCACCGTAGGTCTCGAGTTCGTCGCGCCACACCGAGGGAAACGCGTAGCGAAAGTGGCAGAAGCACACCATCACGGCCGCGATGCCGCGCAGGATGTCCACGGTGGCATTGCGGTGTTTCGCGACTGCACGCGGCATGTCGGGCCGGCCGGCTGCAGCCGCAGGGCGATGATCAGAGGAAGCGCTCATGCAGATACGCGCCCCGCGACTCCGTGACGATTGCGTAGTTTTTCAGCCATACTTTTGCGAGTAAGACCACCCAAGGCAGACTCGTTCTCCGCCGACAAGAGCTCGTGGGCCGAATCAGTGTTTCCCCGACTGTCCGGGCCGGGAATGGAAAAACAGGTTTACGCAAACGCGCTTCGCGTCTCTCGTGGTGCCTCCATGTCCGACAAGCTCAACGAGATCATGGCCCACAAGCGGCGCGAGATCGCCCCGCTGCTCCGTCCGGTGTCCGAAGCCGAACTGAGCGCCCTCAACGCGCAATTGCCGCGCCCGCCCTCGTTTGCGGAGGCGCTGCGCCGGTCGGACGGCCGGCTCGCGGTGATCTCCGAGATCAAGCGCCGTTCGCCCTCGGCCGGCGACATCAAGGCCGGCGCATCCTCCACCGAGCAGGCGCTGCGCTACCGGGCGGCCGGGGCCGACTGTCTTTCGGTGCTGACCGACGAAAAATATTTCGGCGGCACCCTCGCCGACCTGCGCGGCGTGACCGACCTGTTTCGTGAGCAGCCGCCCGCGGTGCCCTGTTTGCGCAAAGACTTCATGGTCCATCCGCTCCAGATCGCGCAGGCGCGTGAAAACGGAGCGAGCGCCATCCTGATCATCGTGCGCGCGCTCGATGATGAAGAGATCAAGGTCCTCTACGCCGGCGCGCAGGCCGCGGGCCTCGATGCGCTTTTCGAGATTCACAACGAGAGCGAACTCGAGCGCGCCGTCCGCCACGGCGCGCGTATCATCGGCGTGAACAATCGCGATCTCGCGATCTTCAAGACCGACCTCGGTCTGTCCGAGCGCCTGATCCCGCAATTTCCCGAAGATGTGATCGCCGTGAGCGAAAGCGGCATCTTCACCGCCGCCGATGCCGCGCGCGCCCGCGCCTCCGGGGCACACGCCGTGCTGGTGGGCGAAGCGCTCATGAAGGCGCCGGATCCCGCGGCTTTGATCGCGGAGTTTCGCCGCGTCTGATCGTTCGCGATTTTTCGTCCATGCCGCTCACGCCGTCCGCCACGCGCGATCTGCTCGCGAAACTCGGTCACCAGCCGAAGCGTTTCCTCGGGCAAAATTTTCTGGTCGATGGCAACATCGTCCGAAAATCGCTCGAACTCGCCGACGTGCGCGCGGGCGACACGATCGTCGAGGTCGGCCCCGGACTCGGCACGCTCACGTCTGCGTTGCTCGAAACGGGCGCCGAGGTTTGGGCGGTCGAAAAGGACCGCACGCTGCATGCGCATCTCGGCGAATCGCTCGCGCCACGGTTTCCTGAGAAATTTCATCTGCTGGAAGGCGACGCCGTGGAGAGTCCGCGCGCCGCTCTGCCCGACGCGCGCGCGTCGGCTGGCTTCAAGATCGTCGCGAATCTCCCCTACGCCATCGCCACGCCGTGGCTCGACGAGATTCTCGCCGGTCCGCTGCCCGAGCGCATGGTGCTCATGCTCCAGCAGGAAGCCGCGCAGCGCTACGTGGCCCAGCCGGGCACGAAGTCGTTCGGCGCCATCTCGATCTTTCTCCAATCGGCCTACGCCGTCGCACCGGGTCATCGCGTCGATGGCAGCTGTTTCTTTCCGAAGCCCGACGTCGAATCGTATCTGCTCCACCTCGTGCGGAAACCCGAACCGTTTGTGTTCTCGGCTGAAACCAAGTCCGTGATTCGGGCGTGCTTCCAGCAGCGTCGCAAACAGATCGCCGGCTTGTTGCGCGGTCGTCTCGCCGACGGCGGCGCAGCATGGCTCGAGGTGCTGGCACGCGCGGGACTGCCGCCGCAGACGCGTCCCGAAGCGATCCCCACGGAACTTTGGCAATCGCTGCGGGTTTGAACCGACACCGAGCCTCGTATCCATTTCACCGTGGTGTTCGCAGCAGTGATGAATTTTGTTCGGCGCTTGCTCCCGGTGCTCGCGGTTTCCGCGGCCGCGATCGCTGACGCGCAAACGCCTCTCGCGCCGGGTCCGCTCAACGGTCGCGTGCAGGGCCACACCTACGTCGCGCCCGAGGGCCTGTTTCGCGTGCCGCTGCCGGTGCTCGCCGAACTCGGCGGGCGCATCACCGACACGGCGAACTCGGTGACCTTCATCGACGACTTCAACTACGTCTTCACGATCGCGTGGGTGGAAATCTCGCCGGAGCGAAAGCGCGAGCTCGAGACCGGTTCGATGCGCGAGTTTCTCACCACGTTCTTCGCGAATCAGGTCATGCCGGATTTTCAGGCGGCGTTTCGCGGCGCGCAGGCGGAGAGCGCCCGCTACGCGCCCGGCATCTACGACGCCGCGCTGCTCGTCTACACGCTGCTGCCCGGCGGCTCGATGTTCAGCCACAAGCTCACGTTCGTGAGCCCCAACGAAACGATTCCCGACGCGAAGCGCGGCAACCTCGTCGTCGTGCGCGAGGGCTACATTTTCATCCTGAGCACCGAGATCGTTGAACGCGTGCTCGAGCGCCGCACCTACTCGCTCACGAAGGAGGAGGAAAACGACATCCTGCGTCGCCGCCTCGTCGAGATGCTCGGCAAAATGGAGTTCGCGCCGAAGCCCGATCAGGGCGACACGCCTCCGCCGCCCACGCCATGAAGCTTCGTCCCGCCGAAGAGCGCGATCTGCCTGCAATCGTCGCGATCTACAACGCCACCATTCCCGGTCGCATGGTCACCGCCGATCTCGAGCCCGTGACCGTCGAAAGCCGGCGGCCGTGGCTGCAGGCGCACGCCCCCGCGAAACGTCCGGTGTTCGTGCTCGAGGACGCGTCCGGCGCCGTCATCGCGTGGCTGAGTTTCGACACGTTTTATCCGCGCGCCGCTTACGACGGCACCGCGATGATCGCGATCTACGTCGACGAAAACCACCGTCGGCACGGCATCGGACGCCATTTGCTCACCGACGCGATCGCGCGCGCGCCGCAACTCGGATTGCACACGCTGCTCGGCTACATTTTTGCGCACAACGAACCGAGCCTGAAACTCTTCGCCGCGTTCGGCTTCGAGCGCTGGGCACACCTGCCGCGCGTCGCGACGCTCGACGGCAACGAGCGCGATTTGATCATCGTCGGCAAACGGATCGCGAGCTGAGCGCGTCGGCAGCGTTTTTGCGGTGCCCTGCCAGGATGCACTCCGCGTCAGCGGCTTCGGAGACCGCTGTATTGATTCTTCGCTGCGCTCAGAACGACAAGAGGCGCGTCGCGCGTTACGCGGTGTGGACGGCTCTCCGGGCCATCCGCACTGGGGACGCGACGCTCTTCGTCGCGACATGCGCTCCAACCGCAGCGAGGGCGCCGCGGCCCCAGAACCGAGCGGATTCAGCAAAGTAACCTAATAGGTTACTTTGTGGTGGAGCCCGGCGTCCCCGCCGGGCTGTCCGGTATGCGCGCACGCACTGTCGCTTCCGTGTGCGCATGCACAAAAAACCCGCCGGGGACGGCGGGTTCCACCTACATTTCGCCGAAGCGAAAACTCAGGCGAGCTTGCGTTGCGCGGGGAAGACCGGGCGCAGCGCGAGACTGAGCTGATCCTGCAGCGCCTGCAGCTCGCGGTATTTCGCGACGTTGGCCTTGATCGGTTGCGTGCGCGTGGCCTCGTTGACGGCGACGACCTTCTTCGTGAGGTCGCTCAGCTTGGTCTTCTTCTTGCCCTCGCGCAGCGCCACGCACCAGGCGGCCTGAAGCGCGCCGCCGAGCGCCGCGCCTTCGTCTTCCATCATCGCGACGACGGGCACGCCAAACACGTCGGCCATGATCTGGCGCCACACCGACGACTTGGCGCCGCCGCCGGTCACGCGGATTTCCTTGGCCTTCACGCCGAGTGCGGCGAGACGGCGCAGACCGTAGTTCATCCCCATCGTCACGCCTTCCATCGCGGCGCGCGCGATGTAGCCGGAGTTGAAAGTCTTCTGGGTGAGGCCGAGCAACACGCCCGAGCCCGCCGGCACATTCGGCGTGCGTTCGCCCGCGAGATACGGGAGGCACACGAGTCCGCCCGCTCCCGCCGGAGCGGCCGAAACCGCGGCGTTGAGGGCGAGGTGATCCTGGCCGAAGAGCGCACGAATCTGCTCGGTGACCGTGGTCACGTTCATCGTGCACAGGAGCGGCAGCCAGCCGCCCGTGGACGAGCAGAACGCCGCGATCTCGCCCTGCGGATCGATGACCGGCTTCGACGCAAACG
Organism: Opitutus sp.; assembly: GCA_024707325.1. Taxonomy (GTDB): domain Bacteria; phylum Verrucomicrobiota; class Verrucomicrobiia; order Opitutales; family Opitutaceae; genus Opitutus. Next base: position 247,646 of record JANPZY010000004.1, read on the forward strand.
CGTAGATCGTGCCGCTCGTGCCGAAGCTCGCGGTGACGACGCCCGGCGACACGTTGCCCGTGCCGATCGCGCCCATCATGTTGTCACCGCCGCCGGCGCTGACCACGACTTCGCCGGTGAAGCCATAGCGCTCCGCGAGTTCGGGGCGCAGCACGCCCGCGGCCTCGTGCGATTGCGAGATCGGCGGCAGCCAGTCGGCAAGCTTCGGATCGATTGCCTTGATGACGTCCTTGGACCACGTGCGCTTGCGCACGTCCATCAGCGCGGTGCCCGACGCGTCGCCGAACTCCATGAAGTAGTTTCCGGTGAGGAAAAAGTTCAGGTAGTCGTGCGGCAGCAGCACGTGGCGCAGCTTCTTGAAGTTCGCCGGCTCGTTGCGCTTGAGCCACAGAATCTTCGGGGCGGTGAAACCGGGGAGGATGAGATTGCCCGTCTTGCGGATCGCCGCCTTTTCGCCGCCGAGCTTCTTCGTGATGATCGCGCACTCCTCGGTCGTGCTCGTGTCGCACCAGAGTTTGGCGGGACGAATCACGTCGCCGTTTTCATCGAGCGGCACGAAACCGTGCTGCTGGCCGGAGACGCCGATGCCGCGCACGCGCGAACCGTCGATCTTGCCCGCGACATCGGAGAGCACCGCGTCGAGCGCCGCAGTCCAGTCGTGCGGGTGCTGCTCCATGTGGCCGACGGGCAAACCGTCGATCAACTTGTGCGGCGCGCGCGCTTCCGCGACGACGGTATTGGTGTCAAGGTCGACGACGACCGCTTTGACGCTCTGAGTGCCGGAATCGATACCGATGAAGAGGCTCATGGGGTGAAAGCGCCCACGATGGAAAGCCCCCGCCCCGGCGGCAAAACGAAAAGCATGCTAACGAGTGAACCGACTCGAGCCGCACACGGACGCGACACGCTGCGGATCGTGGCGCGACATGGGACGGACCTTCGTGCATCCATGGCTGAACATGCGTGCGACCTTGCACGAACATGGGCGCGATCGTGTCCGGACCTTCGTGCGATCGTGTGCGGATGTGGTCGTGATCAGGTCCGGACCGTCGTGCGACGTGGGACGCACCTTGGCGCGACGTCGGACGCCGCGGCTCTAGGGCCATCGGAGTTCCACAAAGTAACCCAATAGGTTACTTTGTGGTGGAGCCCGGCGTCCTCGTCGGGCTGTTCCGTGGGCGCATGCTCCTCGGCCTGCGCGTGCATAAAAAACCCGCCGGGGACGGCGGGTTCCACCTGTCGCTGGGTTCCACCTGTCGCTTGGTGTGGCGTCTTACTTCTTCGACTTCCCGAGCAGGTAATCGGGATTCAGTTTCTGCAGCGCCGTCGGGACGAAGAGGCCGTCTTTGCGGACGAGTTTGCCGTCGAAGTAAATTTCGCCGCCGCCGTATTCTGGGCGCTGGATGCAGACCATGTCCCAGTGCACCTGGGATTTGTTGCCATTGCCGTAGGTGTCGTAGGCCTGGCCCGGAGTGAAGTGGAAGGAGCCGGCGATCTTCTCGTCGAAGAGAATGTCGCGCATCGGCTGCAGAATGTGCGGATTGAAGCCGAGGGCGAACTCGCCGATGTAGCGCGCGCCGGGATCGCTATCGAGAATCTCGTTGAGGCGTTTGGTGTTGTTCGACGTGGCCTCGACGATCTTGCCGGCTTTGAAGACGAGGCGGATGTTGTCGAACGAGGTGCCGAGATAAACCGTGGGCGCGTTGTATTGGATCACGCCTTCGACGGAGTCCTTCACCGGGCAGGAAAACACTTCGCCGTCGGGGATGTTGCGCTGACCGCCGCACGGGCACGCGGGAATGCCCTTGATCGAGAAGCGCAGATCGGTGCCTGGGCCTTTGATGTGCACGCGATCCGTGCGATCCATGAGCGCCTTCAGGGCCTTCATGCCGGGGATCATGCGGCTGTAGTCGAGCGTGCAGACGCGGAAGTAAAAATCCTCGAACGCCTCCGTGCTCATGGCCGCCTGCTGCGCCATCGCGGACGACGGCCAGCGGAGCACGACCCACTTCGTCTTGCCCACGCGATAATCGAGCACGGGTTTCATGAGCCGCGCGATGAGCTGGACCTTCGAAGCCGGCACGTCGCTTGACTCGAAGATATTGTCGGAGCCGCGCAGCGCGATGTAGGCATCCATTTTTTGCATACGCGCGAGTTCGACCGCGGCGTGCGGCGCGTATTGGGCCTCTTCGGCACCGAGCGCGAGCTCGCGCGTGACACGAGCGTGATTGAGATTGACCAGCGGATGCGCGCCGCGCGCGCGAACGGCGCGGATCAGAGCGATCACCATCGCGTCGGGCACGTCGAACGCATCGATGAGGACGCGCTCGCCTTTCTTGAGCGCAGTCGAGAATCCGGTGAGCCCGGCGGCGAGCTCGTTAAAACGAGGGTCGATCAGCATGAGGGGCAACTAACGCCGTGCGGACGCCCTCGCGCAAGTGGGGAATTCGCCCGCGGCTTCGCACCGCGGGCGATAATTCAGCGCGTTTGCGTTTCCACCGGCAGGCGCAGCACGAGCACCGAATCGGCGGGAATCGTGAGCTCGAACGCATCTCCTTTCGCCTCGAACGGCGACGTGACCGGCTGCACGCGATCGGACGAATTGAAGGTGTTGATCGCCGTCGGCGAATCGGCGCTGAGCCGCGTGAGCGTGCCGGCGCCTTTGACGCGCGCGCCGCCAAGACGCACCTGCGCGGACGAAGCGGCACCGGTGGCATTGACGAGTTTGAGGACCACTTCGCCCTTTTGCTCGTCGAGCACCGCGGAACCGTAGAAGCGTTTCTCTTCGCTCTCGCTCAGCGCGCCGAGCTGGAGCGGGACGACGCGATCGCCGCGATTCAGCGCGAAAAGCGATTGGACGTGATAGCTCGGCGTTTTTACGAGGCTGAGATTGTCGACCCAGATCAGATCGGGTGCCCACTGCCACGCGTCGGCGTGCGAGAAAAGCGGCGCGTAGGCGGCCATGTGCACGATGTCGGCGTTGCGCTCCATGCCGGTCATGAACGCGGCCTCGGCGAGCGCAGCGCGCCAGTGATTGCGCGCCGGAGGAAACGGGATGTCGCGATCGTGCGCGGCGTATTCGCCCATGCAGACTTTCGGACCATTGCGGTCGTAGTTGTCGTAGCGTTTCGCCTGATCGAAGAACCACTCGGGCGACGCGTAGGAGTGTTCGTCGATGATATCGACCTTGTGCGCCGGCAGCTCCTTCCAGAGGTAGTGAAAACGCTCGTCCTCGGGCGACGGACCCGCTGCACCGACGAGTTGAATCTCGGGATGTTTCTCGCGCAGCACCGCAGCGAAGCGCGCGTAACGCTCCACGTATTCCGGGCCCCACTGCTCGTTGCCGATGCCGAGGTGACGCAGATTGAACGGCTCGGGATGCCCCATCGCCGCGCGCTTCGCGCCCCACTCGCTCGTGACCGGACCGTTGGCGAACTCGATCAAATCGAGCGCGTCCTGAATGAAGGGATCGAGCTGGTCGAGCGGCACGAAGCTCGCCGGAGTTGAACTGACACGCCATACCGCAGTTGATGATCGGCAGCGGGGCCGCGCCGATATCTTCGCAGAGCAGGAAATACTCATAAAACCCGACGCCGAAACTCTGGTAGTAATCGGGTGCCGCGCGATGTTTGAACTCGGCGTTCCAGCGATTGATGAGCAGTTCGCGCTCTTCAACCGGACCGATGGTTTTCTTCCACTGATAGCGCAGTTCGAGCCGGCTGCCCTCGACGATGCAGCCACCGGGAAAGCGGAAGAAGCCGGGCTTCATGTCGGCGAGCGCCTGCACCATGTCGGCGCGCAGACCGCCCTTGCGGTTCTTCCAGGTGTTGCGCGGAAAGAGCGAAACGAAATCGACGTCGATCTCGCCGCGTCCGGAAAACACCAGACGCAAGCGCGCACGTGCTTCGGTGTGAGTCGGCGTAAGCGAGACTTCGCGCTTCGCCCATGTGGTGCTCGCGCCGCTGGACACTTCGGCGGAAGCGAGCACGAGGCCGGACGGCGCGACGAGTTCCGCACTCACGAGCAGTCCCGCGCCGCCGCGCACATCGACGCTGAAATCGTAAACCTCGCCCTCCTTCACGCCGATGCCGCGAAAGCCCTCGTTCTCGATCACGGCGCGTCCATCCGTGGAAACGACGCGCGCGAAGTGCGCGTTGGCCGCATGACGTTGCGGATCGCGTTGCACAGTCACCCGCGTGCTGCTCGCGTCGGCCGCGGGCACGTGCCAGCCGGCGAGCGATTCGGGAAACTCAAACGACCGATTCTTCACCAGCTCGGCGTAGAGACCGCCGTCGGCGCCGAAGTTGATGTCCTCGTAAAACACACCCCACATCGTGGGCTGGATCGCGGCGCCGGGCCGGTCGACATCGACACGAATCTCGACGGCGGCAGATGTGACGGCGAAAAGCGCGCTCGCGGAAACCAGTGCGAGCAACCGGGCGGGGAAACAGAGGGGCTGCATGGGAAAGGACTTGCCGTGAGGTCGTCGCGATGTCCACCGCGAGTGGCGCGTGGCCGCGGCCGGCGGCGCGGTTTGTTATTGTTCAGTCAAGTGGCGCCGGGCGTCCGCTCTGCGGAAAACACACGCGGCTCACCGCTTCGTCGAAGTCCCCTGCTCCGCGAATGATGTCGATCTCGAGGCGGAGGTAATAGAGCGGCAGTTCCCACGCAAAATCGTCGGGGATGCGCACGGCGTCCTTTTCGGTGGTCACAAGACACTCGGCGCCATTTTCGCGCGCGATCTTCGCGAGATTCGCGAAGTCATCTTCGTGGTAGCGGTAGTGATCGAGGAAGCGCTCACGCGCGACGAGCTTGGCGCCAAGATCGCGGAGAAATTTCTCAAAACTCTCCGGCGTCGCGATGCCGGAAAACGCCATCACGCGACGACCCTGCAGCCACGTGAGCGGCTGGCGTCCCTCGGCGGAATCCGACGGCACGCCGAAACGCTGCAGATACTGCGGGCGATGCGCGCACTCGATGATGTCGACCTCGGGATTGTGACGTTTGATCAGCGCCTCGAGCTCGGGATCGCGTTCGCCGTTGGACTTTGTGAGGAACACGTAGCTCGCGCGCCGCAGGTGCTTGATCGGTTCTCGCAAAATGCCGCGCGGCAGCAGGTGGCCGTTGCCAAAGGGATTGGTCTTGTCGACGAGCAGCAGGTTGAGACTGCCCTTCAGCGGCAGGTATTGGAACCCGTCGTCGAGGATCAGCGTGTCGCAGCCGAATTTCTTGATCGCATACGCGCCGGCCTTCACGCGGTTCTTGTCCACGAGCACGAGCACGCCGGGGAGATTGCGCGCGAGCATGAACGGCTCGTCGCCCGCCTGCTCGCTGTCGAGCAGCACACTTTTGCCATCACTCACGATGCGCGGCGGCGGCTCGGCGGCACCGGTGAACGCGCGCGCCCACTTCTGCCAGAACGGCGCTTTCTTGCTTTTGTAGCCGCGACTGAGGATCGCGACCTTGCGCCCGCGATCGCGGAGCGCGCGCGCGAATTTCTCCACGACGGGTGTCTTGCCCGTGCCGCCGACGGTGAGATTACCGACCACGACGACAAGGCAGCCGAGCGGCTGGTCGTGCAGGATACGTTTACGGTAAAGCCAGAAGCGGGCCTGCGCGATGAGGTTGAACAACCACGACAGCACCTGCAAAAACGCGCCGTAAACTGTGGCGCCCGTGTCCGCCCGCCGGCCCAGAATCACGTCGGCCGTGTAGAGTTCGAACGTGGTGAACTGTTTCTTGATCCAGGACTGCGACATCGCGTGATTCGCGAATGAAGGTTGACCCATCTCACCGCGTAAACTGTTTTCCGTGGTGCCTACGGGCACTCACCCATGAGCTACAAACTGTTCATCCCCGGTCCCATCGCCGTTTCGGAAAAAACGCTCCGCGCCATGTCGCAGCCCATGATTGGGCATCGCAGCACGGATTTCGTCGCGCTCTATCAATCCATCCAGCCCGATCTGCAGGCGCTGATGTATACGACGGACCCGGTCTACATCTCCACGAGCAGTGCGTGGGGCTCCATGGAAGGCTCGTTGCGCAACGTCGTGCAGAAGAAAGTGCTCAACTGCATGAACGGCGCTTTTTCGGACAAGTGGAACGACGTCTCCCTCCGCGACGGACTTCAGGCCACCGCGCTCAAGTTCGAGTGGGGCCAGCCGGTCGATCCCGAGGCCGTCCGCGCCGAACTCTCGAAGGGCGGCTACGACGCGATTACGATCATTCACAACGAGACCTCGTGCGGCTGCATGACCGATCTCGCCGCCGTCATGAAGGTCGTGCGCGAGTTCCCCGATGTCATTTCGATCGTCGACACCGTCAGCTCGTTCAGCGCGCTGCCGATCAAGAAGGACGAGCTTGGTATCGACGTGCTCATCACCGGTTCGCAGAAGGCGCTCGCGCTGCCTCCCGGCCTCTCGTTGCTCTCCGTGTCGAAGCGCGCGCTCGAGCGCGCCGCCAAGACGCCGGGCCGCGGCTACTATTTCGATTTCCTCGAGTTCCAAAAGAACCACGAGGCCGGCATGACGCCGAGCACGCCGGTGATTCCGCTCATCTACGCGCTCAAGTCGAAGATCGAGGACATCAAGGCCGAGGGCATCGAGAACCGCTACGCCCGCCACGTGCACCTCAACAACACGGTGCGCGATCACGTGCTCGCGAAAGGCTTCAAGCTCTTCCCCAAGGAAGGCTACGGCTCCGTCACGCTCAACTGCTTCGCCAACAACCTCGGCTACGATCTCGCCGCGCTGAACAAGATCCTGAAGTCCAAGCATGGCCTCGTGATCGACGGCGGCTACGGCAAGCTCAAGGGCAAGACCTTCCGCATCTCGAACATGGGCGACGAAACGCCTGGAGACCATCGCCGCGATGCTCAAGGCCTTCGACGCCGCACTCGCCGAGACGCCGAAGCTCGCTGCGTAAGCGCAACGTTTTTAGCCAAACCAACCGAGAGCCCGGAGAAATCCGGGCTCTTTTGTTTTTGCTTAGCCACAGCGGGCACGGAGCGCGCACGCAGAGAGCACAGAGAGCGGCAACGACTTCGAAAATGTCCCGAGCAGAGGCTACGCGTTCCTCGATGGAAGTGATCGCACTACGCGACTCGTGCTCTCCGTGTTACTAAACTCATCTCCCATTTTTCCTCCGTTTTCACGCCGGTGCGTGATGATGAACGGCTTGAGTTTGGCTCCGGTTTTTTCCGCGAACATGAGCAGGACACGTGGGTCGAACGCCGCATCTTGAGTAGCGCCGATTCCTCCCAAATCCCTGCCGGCTCCGCCGAGTCTTCACACTGGGACGACGTGCGTCGAATCTACCGTCGCATCTGTCTGCTCCGTGAACAGGGCAAGACCGCGGAAGCCGCGTCACTCGAGAGCAGCGAACTCTCCCGCTCGCTCGCGGCCGCACGAGCCGCTTCGCGCAACGGCACCGAGGAAGCTCGCGTGCTCGCGGCCGAAGCGGAGCGCGTCTCCACCGCGTGCCTGCTCGCAGAAATCGTTGCGCCTTTGCTCGCGGAATGTCTGCGCGACGAACTCCAGTTCGTCGCCACCAACACCGCCGCAAAAGCGGACGCGCCTTCCACGCGCACCGTTTCCGCGGTGCGGCCCGAATCGGCCAAGGAACGTCCGGCGACTCCGCCCAACATCACCGATCTCATCGACGGCATGTTGTCGCTCGAAACCGCCGCCCGCTAGTCCCGCCCTCCCCTCGAACCCATCATGACTCCTGTAGCCACCGACAAACCCGTCACTTCCGCCGCTGTTCCCGCCAACGCCCCCAACGTCACCATCGCGCCGCAAAATCGCAGCACGAAGACGAAAACCATTTTGGTCGGTTTCGACCTCGGCACGAACAAGTCGTGCGTGCTCGCGGGCCAGCCCAACAGCACCGATATCGGCGTGAGCAAAGTCGTGCCGACGGTCGTCGGTTACGTGAAGGAAGGCATCGTCGACGGAATCGTCGCGGGCAACAGTCCGATCATCTTCGGTGAAGAAGCGCTGCGCAACATGCTGCACGTGCGTCTGGTCGCTCCGCTCGAGCGCGGTGTGGTCGCGCACCCCGAAGCGGCGCGCGATTTTCTGAAGCATATTCGTTCGCTCGTGGATCCCGCAGGCACTGCGGAGATTCGCGCCGTCGTCGGCGTGCCGGCCAACGCCGACCAGCAATCGCGCGACGATATCCGGCGCGCGGCGTTCGGGATCTTCGATCGCATTCTCCTTATTCCGGAACCGTTTCTTTCGGCGCTCGGTTTTCGCGACGATTCGCGCCTCGGCCAGCCGGGCTACATCGATCCGGTGGTCAACTCGCTGTTCGTCGATATCGGCGGCGGCACGAGCGACCTGTGTCTCGTGCAGGGTTATTTTCCGACCGCAGAGGATCAGATCAGCATCCCCTTCGCCGGCGACGCGATCGACGAACTCATTCACCGCGACCTTGATCGCATTTATCCCAACAACGGCCTCTCGCGCCATCGCGTGCGCGAGATCAAGGAGCAGAACGGTTACGTCGGCCCGAGCCGCAAGCCGCTCGAGGTGAAGGTCGTGATGGGCGGCAAATCGCACGTGCTCGAACTCGGCGACGTGCTCGGCAACGCCGGCAACGAGCTGATCGATAAAATCTATCCCGCGCTTACATCACTCATCCAGCGCGCGCCCTCGGATTCCGTCGTCACGCTGCTGCAGAACATCATCATCACGGGCGGCGGTTCGCAGATCAAAGGCATCGATACGGTGTTGCAGAAGCGGCTCACCGACGACGGCTACGAATCGCCGCGCGTGAAACTCGCCGGCCAGGACTACAAGCGCTACGTCGCACTCGGCGCGCTGAAGGCCGCCCGCGCCGCCCGCGAAAACCAGTGGCAGGTCCTGCTCGGCTGAGGCGCTTCGCATCCTCCGCCAACAACAAAGGCCGGAAACGAATTTCCGGCCTTTTGATTTTTTATGCGGCGATCGCTCAGTCGGCGACCGGCGGATAGCTGCCGAGCCACTTCACCATCGGGCAGAACTTCTTCAGTTCGCTGATGGCCTGCTTCATCGCGGGGTCGTCGTAGTGACCGGTCACGTCGATGAAGAAGTAGTAATCCCAGGGACGCTTCTTGCTCGGACGCGACTCGATCTTCGAGAGATTGATCCCGCGTTCGGCGAGCGGCATGAGCATCTTCAGGAGCGCGCCGGAGTGCGACGCAGCCTCATCTCCCAGCGAGACGATGAAACTCGTCACATCCTTGCCCACACCCACCGATCCGGCCGGTTTGCGACCCAGCACGAAGAAGCGCGTCGTGTTGTCCGCCTTGTCCTGAATGTTGCGGACCACGATCGGCATCTCGTAGTGTGAAGCCGCGAGTTCGCCGGCGATGGCGGCGACGGTCGGATCGTCCTTTGCGATCTGCACCGCGCGCGAGGTGCTCGGCGCATCGATGAGCTGCGCGTGCGGCAGGTGACGCTGCAGCCAGTGACGGCACTGCGCGAGCGCCTGATCCTTGGAGTAAACCTTCGTGATCTTCTCGAGCGGCGAGCGGGAGATCAGCGCGTGCGAAATCTCCATGTAGATTTGCGCGACGATCTTCAGGTCGCTCTCGACGAAACTATCCAGCGTCTCGCGCACGCTGCCCTCGGTGGAATTCTCGATCGGAATCACCGCGAGATCGGCCTCGCCCTTCTCCACCGCAGTGAAGATGTCCTCGATCGAGGCCATCGCGTGGTAGTCCACGCTCGCGCCAAACTTCTTGATCGCGGCCGCGTGCGTGTTGCTCGCCTCGGGGCCGAGATACGCGACCATCAGCGGCTTCTCGAGCGCGATCGCGGCCGACATGATCTCGCGATAGATCGCACGCAGTGCCTCGTTCTTGATCGGGCCCTGGTTCTGGCCGCACACCTTGCGGAAAACGGCGTCTTCGCGCTCGGGCACGTAGATTTCGCCGCCTGCGCTACGCTTCAGTTTCCCGATCTCCGCCGCGAGTGCGAGGCGTTGGTTGAGGATATCGACCAGCTGGCGGTCGAGCGCGTCGATTTTTTCGCGGATCGATTGAAGGTCCATGATCAGGCGGACGCGGGTTTGTCGGAGTCTTCGGCCGATTCGGACGCAGGTTCGATGGGCTCGACCGGCGCGGACTCTTCCGCGGGAGCGGCGGATTGTTCGGACGTTTCGCTGTTGGCGGCTTCGAGCGGCAGTTGTTCGTCCGCCAAGCCCATGTCCGTATCCGAAATCTTGTTACCGTCGGTCGCGCTCTTCAGCCATTCGTCGATCTGGCGCGACGAGAGCACGTCGGATGCGGGCAACTCGTCGAGCGACTTCACGCCCACGAACTCGAGGAATGCATCGGTGGTGCCGTATTGAAGCGGACGGCCCGGCAGATCCGCGCGGCCGACCACGTAAATGAGTTCGCGCTCGAGAAGCTTGTTGATGCCGGCTTCGGCGGAGACGCCGCGGATCGTCTCGATCTCGCCGCGCGTGACCGGCTGCCGATACGCGATGATCGCGAGCGTTTCGATTGACGACTGGCTGAGTTTCACCGGCGGCGGCTCGGCGCGCAGAATGCGAATCCAGCGCGCGAAACGCGGATGCGTCACGATGCGGTAGCCGGCGGCGTTTTCGACCAGCAGCAATCCGTCATCCGACGCCTGCAGCTCCGCCGCAATCTGATCCATCGCCTCACGCACCTGCGTGGCCGTGATCAATGAGGGCACATCGCGATAAAGTTCGTCGTCGGCTGTGTCTTGCGGCTCGGCGACGACTTCGGCGGCGTCGGTCGCAGGCGCGGCCTCGGGCGTCTCCGGCGCAGGCTCCGCGGGCGGCGGCGCATCGTCCGCCTCCGTCTCGACCGGCAACGTAGCCTGATCGTGGAAGCGCGAGAAAGCCGCTTGGATGTCCTTGATCGTCAGCGGCTCGCTGGTGGAATACAGCAGCGCTTTGAGCACCTTTTTCAGATTGAAAGCCATGCAGGGAAAAGCGCGACAGTGAATGAGGCAGCGTTCGGCGCACGCAACCTTGAAGTTGGAAAGCGCCTTCGGTGAAAAACCGCTCCGCAATTTTCGCTCATCAACCGTCCACCAATCTCGCTTGCCCGCGCCGATGGCGTTTGGTGTTCTCCGAACCCCTTTTTCCCAATGAGCACCCAGCCCACCAACGAAACACCGCGCCCCTACTCCTCTGTGGTGGTCGACGGCAACGACCGCGCCCCTGCCCGTTCCATGCTCCGCGCGGTCGGCTTCAAGGACGACGACTTCCGCAAGCCCCAAATCGCCGTGGCTTCGTCGGCGAGCGACATGACGCCGTGCAATGTCCATTTGGGCGAACTCAGCCAGCACGCGCAAAAGGGCATCGCGGCCGCGGGCGGCCGTCCGGTCTATTTCAATACCATCACCGTCACCGACGGCATCAGCATGGGCACGCAAGGCATGCGCTACTCGCTCGTGTCGCGCGAAGTGATCGCCGACTCGATCGAGACTGCCGTCGCGGCCGAGGGTTTCGACGGCCTGATCGCGATCGGCGGCTGCGACAAGAACATGCCCGGCGCGATGATCGCGATCGCGCGCCTCAACCGCCCCGCGGTGTTCATCTATGGCGGCACCATCCTCCCCGGCTTCACGCCCGGGGATTGCGACAAGAAAAAGCCGCTCGATATCGTCTCCGTTTTCGAGGCTGTCGGTAAACACGCCAAGGGCGAACTCGACGACGCCGGCCTGAAAGAGGTCGAGGAATCCGCCATTCCGGGCCCCGGTTCCTGCGGCGGTATGTATACCGCCAACACGATGGCGAGCGCGATCGAAGTGCTCGGCATGAGCCTCCCGCACAGCAGCGCGCAGCTCGCGATCAGCAAGGAAAAGCGCGACGACTGCGAACGCGCCGGCGCCGCCGTGATGGAAATGCTGCGCCGCGGCATCCGCCCGCGCGATATTCTCACGCGCAAGGCATTCGAGAACGCGATCACGGTCTGCACCGCGCTCGGCGGCTCGACGAACCTCATCCTCCACTTGCTCGCGATCGCGCACGCCGCGGAAGTCCCGCTCACGATCGAGGATTTCAAGGTCATCGGCGACCGCATCCCGCTGCTCGCGGACCTCAAGCCGTTCGGCAAATACAACATGAGCCATCTCATCCGCATCGGCGGCATCCGTCCGATGATGAAGATGCTGCTCGATCGCGGTCTGTTGCACGGCGATTGCCTCACGGTCACCGGCGAAACCATTGCCGAAACGCTGAAGGACGAAAAGCCCTACGGTGTGTATCCAACCGAGCAGGACATCATCCGTCCGTGGGACAACCCGATCAAGTCCACCACCCACCTCCGCGTGCTCCACGGCAACCTCGCGCCCGGCGGCGCAGTTGGTAAAATCACCGGCAAGGAAGGTCTCTACTTCAAGGGCACCGCCAAGGTTTACGAGGGCGAAGAGGACGCGTTGAAGGGCATCCTCCGCGGCGACGTCGTGAAAGGCGACGTGGTCGTGATCCGCAACGAAGGCCCTGTCGGCGGCCCCGGCATGCGCGAGATGCTCTCTCCCACCAGCGCCGTGGCGGGTCGCGGTCTGATCAAAGATGTCGCGCTCATCACCGACGGTCGCTTCTCCGGCGGCAGCCACGGGTTCGACGTCGGCCACATCACGCCCGAAGCCGCGAAGGGCGGCCCGATCGGCATCGTGCGCAATGGCGACATCATCGAAATCGATGCGGTGAAAAACACGATCAGCCTCCTCATCCCCGACGAGGAATACACCGCACGCCTCGCCGCCTACACGCCGCCTCCTCCGCGTGAAACGCGTGGCGTGCTCGCCAAATACGCCAAGCTCGTCAGCACCGCTTCCGAAGGCGCGGTGACGGATAAATATCTCTGACGCCAGACGCGCGGCAGGGACGCCTCTCCGGGACGTCCGCCAACCGCTCGCAAGTCTCTTCGAAGGACGGCTCCCGCAGCCGTCCTTTTTTATGCGCGTTTCCCGCCAAGCAGCGTCTGCAACGCCAGCGCTGCTTTCGGCGCGTAGTCGTGCGCGTGATTGTTCGCGATCACATGAAGTTCGTCCGCCCGTGCGCCGAGCGCGCGCACGCGTTTCGCGATCTGCCGCAGCTCCGCCTCGGTGTAGGCGTGTGCGTGTCGCTCCGCGGCAGAGTCCGCCTCGAGATACTTTGGATTTCGCCCGTGCAAACGCAGATAGCCGATTCTCGGATGCGTGACTTCGTCCACTGCCGGCATGAGCGCGCTGGCCGCGATATCCGGCATGTCCACCGCGACCCACACGAGTTCGTGCTGGCGGAAAAATGCCAGCGTGTCCGCGCGTGCCGCGCCCTCGACCCACGCGCGATCGCGCAACTCCACCGCGAGCGCGTGCGGCCGCAGTTTTTCCGCGAGCGGCACGAGTTCGTCCAACGTGTGCTTCACCGGCCCAAACGTCGGCGGCATCACGATCAGAAACGCGCCGAGCCGTCCCGCCTCGATCAGCGGCTGCACGCCCGCGAGCAGTTTCTCGATCCATCCGCTCTCCGCCGAAGCACGCTGCGGATTCTGCGAAAACACGCGGTGCAGTTTCACGTCGAACGTGAATCCGTCCGGCGTCTGCTTCACCCACTCGGCCGTCGCACTCGCTTTCGGCAACGCGTAGAAAGTCGCGTTCACTTCCACGTGGTTGAACCACGCCGCATACGCCTTCAGCCGCTCGCTCGCCTTCACCCCCGGCGGCGACGTGAGCAACGCGCGATACTCCGGGTCCGCCCAACTGCCGAGGCCAAGGTGCAGTTTCATTCGCCTGCGATTTTCCCCGACAATCGCTTTTCAGCAAATCTCATGACGCGCTTTCGCGGTGCGCATTTCTGATTCTGGAGGTCTTTTAACTTCGCGCCGTTTCCGCTACGCGTTACCGTGCCTCCTTTGCTTATGACCTGGAATCGCTTCAAAACCCATTTCTATCCCAATCCGGAACTCGGGCTCGCGCTCGATCTCAGCCGCATCCCGTTCCCCGACGATTTCTTCTCCTCGATGGAGCCGCGCATCCAGGAAGCGTTCTCCGCGATGGCTGAACTCGAGAAGGGCGCCATCGCCAATCCCGACGAAAACCGCATGGTCGGCCACTACTGGCTCCGCGCACCGCAGCTCGCGCCGACCGCCGCGCTGACGCAGGAAATCACGTCCACCGTCGCCGCGATCAAGGATTTCGCCGCCAAGGTCCACTCCGGCGAGATCTCCGGCCCCAAGGGTAAATTCAAAACCGTCCTCGTCGTCGGCATCGGCGGCTCCGCGCTCGGACCGCAGCTCGTCAACCACGCGCTCGGCAACCCGCGCAAGGACAAGCTCTCCGTCGCCTTCGTCGACAACACCGACCCCGATGGCATCGACTACGTGCTCGCGCAGCTCCGCCGCGATCTCGCGAAGACGCTTGTCGTCGTGATTTCGAAATCCGGCGGCACGGTCGAAACGCGCAACGGCATGCTCGAAGTCGCCGCCGCGTTCAAAGCCGCGGGCCTCGATTATCCGAAACACTTCGTCGCCGTGACCGGCGCCGGCTCGAAGCTCGAGCAGACCGCAATCAACGAAGGCTGGCTCGCTCGTTTCCCGATGTGGGATTGGGTCGGCGGTCGCACGTCCGAACTCTCCGCCGTCGGCCTCCTGCCCGCCGCGCTCCAAGGCATCGACATCCAGGCGATGCTCGATGGCGCTGCCGCGGTCGACGTCGTCACACGCAGCAACGTCACCAAGGAAAATCCCGCCGCGCTGCTCGCGCTCACGTGGTATTTCGCCACCGACGGACGCGGCGCGAAGGACATGGTCGTGCTCCCTTACAAGGACCGCCTGCTCCTCTTCTCGCGCTACCTCCAGCAGCTCGTCATGGAGTCGCTCGGCAAGGAATTCGATCTCAAGGGCAACGTCGTCAACCAAGGCATCGCCGTCTACGGCAACAAGGGTTCGACCGACCAGCACGCCTACGTGCAGCAGCTCCGCGAAGGCGTGAACAACTTCTTCGTGACGTTCATCGAGGTCCTCAAAGACCGCGACGCGAAGACAGCCCTCGAAGTCGAGCCCGGCATCACCACCGGCGATTACCTCCAAGGTTTCTACCTCGGCACACGCGACGCGCTTTCCGAAAAAGATCGTTCCTCGCTCACCGTCACGGTGCAGGACGTCTCGCCGCGCACGGTCGGCCAGCTCATCGCACTCTACGAACGCGCGGTCGGTTTCTACGCCACGCTCGTCGGCATCAACGCCTACCACCAGCCCGGTGTCGAAGCCGGCAAGAAGGCCGCGACCGGCGTGATCGTGCTCAAGAAGCAAATCGTCGCCACGCTTACCGCCGCGCCGGGCGAGTTCCTTACCGCCGAGGAAATCGCCGCGAAGATCAGCCCGGAAACGTCGCCCGAACTCACGTTCAAGATCCTCGAGCACCTCGCCGCGAACAAAAACACCGGCGTGAAGAAACGCGCGAAGACTCCGTGGTTCAACTCACGCTACGGCGTGAAGTGATTCGCCCCGCAGTCTGTTTCTCTCCCAGCCCGGCGCCGCCACGCGCCGGGCTTTTTGCTTCCACCCTCTTGTCCCTCTGAGCGAAGCGAAGTTCAGCCGACGGCGAAGCGCCCACTGGATTCTTCGCTTCGCTCAGAATGACAGATCTGGAGCCGTGGCGCACCATATCGCGCCCGTGTCTGTCCCGAGTCGGAACACGGTGCGCACCGGGTCGCGCCAAGGTGCGGACACGGTCGAGCCAAGGTCGACACCGGGCCGCGGCATTTTGCGCTTCCCACCGCGGCAGCGCGCGCGCAGAACCGGAGCGTCCAGCTCGATGAACCGTCTCTCGCTTGTGCTGAGTGTGCTCGTTCTCGCCGGCGCGGCTATTGCGGCCGCGCTCTACTGGCGGCTCGTCGAAACGCGCGCGCATCTACAAACGCAACTGGTCAGCGCCACCGGCCGCGCGAACGATCTTCAGCGCCAGCTCACCACCGCCCACGAGAGTATCGAGGATCTCAATACGCGTCTCACCGCGCTCGATGCCGATCTCGGCGAGACGAAGTCGAAGCTCACGTTTTCCGAGACGAAAAACGCGCAGCTCGGACACGAGCTCACGCAGACGAAGAATCTCCTCGCCGCGCGCGAACTCGCTTCGGCCGAACTCGGCCGGCAGATCCAAACGCTCCGCGACGAACTCACCGAGGCCCGCGCCCAGGCCGCATCCGCCGAAGAACTCGAGGACGCCCGCGCCACGATCGCACAGCTCGAACGCCAGCTCGCGGAAGCGAAGCACGGCGCGGCCGCCAGCGACACGGCGAGCGCGACCGCTGTTTTCTCGAGTCGCCCTCGCGCGCTCGTCCTGAGCGTCGGTCCTTCGAGCTCGTTCGTGATTCTCAACTACGGCAGCGACCGCGGAGCCGCCGCGGGACAGACACTTACGATCCAGCGCGGAACCGACGTGCTCGCCAAGGTTCTCATCAGCGACGCGCGGCCGGCGTTTTCGGTCGCGCAGGTCCAGCCCGATTCCTTGCATGGCGTCTTGCAGAAGGGCGATTTCGCCATTTTAACCCAGTGATTCATGAACTCCCTGAAGAAACCGGTGCTCGGTCTCCTTGCTCTCCTCTTCGCCGCTCTGTTTGCCGGCTGCGCCGCCAACCAGCAGGACTCCTCGATTCCGTGGAGCCGTCCCGCTGATTGGGAAGGCCAGATCCCCGGCATGGGTTCCGGCATGGGCGGCCGCTAAGCGCGCGCTCAGTCTGATTTTTCAAAATCCGGCCGCGTGCCGGATTTTTTTATGAGCGAAACGCCACCGACCAACTCCTCCCTGTTCGCCCAGCCCCGCCACCTCTACGTGGTCGCGACGCCGATCGGCAATCTGGCCGATCTCACGGAGCGGGCGCGTGCAATCCTCGGCGGAGTCGATCTAGTCGCCTGTGAGGACACGCGCACAACCGGCGCCATGCTCACGCGACTCGGGCTGCGCCGCGATCTGGTCGCTTATCACGAGCACAATGAAACCGAGGTCGCAGAGCGGCTCGCCGAGCAGATCGCCGCGGGAAAATCCGTCGCAGTCGTCAGCGACGCCGGCACGCCGGCGTTGAGCGATCCAGGCTTTCGCGTCGTGCGTGCGTGTCGTCGTCGCGGTTTGCCGGTTGTGCCGGTGCCGGGCGCGTGCGCGGTCGTGTCGGTGCTCAGCGCGAGCGGACTGCCGACGAATGGTTTTTTGTTTGTCGGTTTCCTGCCGCCGAAGAGCGCCGCGCGAATTGCGTTTTTCGAGAAGTATCGGGAGTTCGACTACACGCTCGCGCTCTACGAGAGCTGCCACCGGATCGACAAGGCGGTCGACGAGATCGTCGCCACGCTGGGCCCGACTCGCGTGATCTGCGTGGCCAAAGAAGTCACGAAACTGCACGAGACGTTTCTCACCGGTCCGGCCAGCGAAGTGCAGGCGCGGCTCGCAAAGACGAGTCTCAAGGGCGAGTTCGTCCTCTTGATCGCGCCGGCCGATTTCGTTTTGTGAGCCGCCGATGAATCCCTCGCGCGTCGCCGTCATCGATATCGGGAGCAACTCCATCAAGGTGCTCGTCGCCGCGCGCGAAGCCGACGAAATTTAAATAAGATATGCCGTTTCAACGAACCGGTCACCCCAATGTAGAGCGTGCCGTGCGGCCGATTGGTCACGATGTAGACCCAATAGCTCCGATGCGTCGCCGGCATGCCTGTCATCTACCGGAATTGTCATTCTGAGCGAAGCGAAGAATCCAGTGTGCGCTTCGTTGCGGAGCACGGCTGCTAAGCTACAAGTGGATTCTTCGCTTCGCTCAGAATGACAGAACACGTGGGCATCGCACCACTGCCCTCCTTCTGCTTACGACTTTCGCGACGTTTTCTTTTTCGTCGCCGTCTTCCGCACAGGCGTTTTCGACGCGGGCTTGGACTTCTTTTTCACTGCCGCCTTTTTCGGCGCGGGAGCGGGAGCGAAGAGCGCGCGGAGTCGCTTGATCTGTTCCTCGAAATCAGCCGGGAGCGGCGCGCGCAGATCGAGCGTTTTGCCGGTGATCGGATGACGCACCACGAGGTGCTCGGCGTGGAGCATCACGCGTTTCGGCGGCTCGGTCAGGCGCGCGTCGGATTTCCAGCCATACACCACGTCGCCCATCAACACGTGCCCGAGCGACTTCATGTGCACACGAATCTGGTGCGTGCGGCCGGTGTGAATCGTGCAGCGCACGAGCGCCGCCAGATCGCCGAACTTTTCGACGACTTCCCAATCCGTGTGCGCGTCGCGCCCGCCCTGCGCTTCCTCGACGACCGCCATTTTGTGACGCTGATGCGGATTGCGACCGATCGGTTTGCGAATGCTGCCGCTGAGGAGCTGCGGAGCGCCGGCGACGAGCGCCAGGTATTCCTTTTGTAGCGAACGCTCGGAAAACTGTTCAGCGAGCCCACGGTGCGCCTGGTCGTTTTTCGCCACGACGATGATGCCCGAGGTCTCGCGATCGAGGCGGTGCACGATGCCGGGACGCTCCACGCCGCCCACACCACTCAAGCTGCCTTTGCAATGTGCGAGCAGCGCATGCACGAGCGTGTCCTCACCCGTGGCCGCGCCCGGATGCACGACCATGCCGGCGGTTTTGTTGACCGCGAGCATGTGCCGGTCCTCGAAAAGCACCTCGAGCGGAATGTCGACCGCCCTCAACTCCGCCGGCCGCGTGTCGGGAAACGCGATCTCGATCGCGTCGCCTGCTCGCAACTCCGAATCGCGACCGAGTGCCACTCCACGACGCGTCACGAGGCCGGCATCGAGGGCGCGCTGAAACGCCGCGCGGCTGTGCTCGGGAAAGGCCGCAGCCAGCGCCTTGTCGGCGCGCGCGGGACGGCTGTTTTCCGGAACAACGAAGGATACGGGCTCCATGTGAGCCCGCTACCTTCCGCGTTCCCGTGAAAACTTAAATGCTAAACTGGAAACGAGTCGTTCAGGAGTGGAGTCCGCGGTTGATGCCGCGCGACGGTCGATCGTTGAGCCGGCTGGTGTGCGGCGCGGTCTGGCCCTCAGGCAACGCGCCTTCGGTGACATCACTATCCGCGTTCGCAAACGCCCGGTTGTCCTTCGGAATCTGGTCTTCGGCGACGGTGTTGCCGGTCTTCTTGATTTCGTTGCCGCGGCCTTGGCCGCTGGGGGTGCTTGCGTCGGGTTTCATGCCATACTCTAGCGTCGCCGCTGCATGCGCGCTGTGGGGCCTCGCCCCAATGCGTCTACCGTCGCCGTGATGCAGTGCGCGCCGGAGGTTTCGCCGTTGCGCGACTCCGCCAGTGAGGAGCATGCTCGACGGTTTCATGACTTGGATCATCGCCAGTCTGGCGTCGGCCTTTTTCCTCGGACTCTACGATCTCAGCACCAAACACGCGGTGCGTGAGAACGCCGTGCTGCCCGTGCTCTTCTTCGCCAACGTCTGCAGCGCGTGCGTCTGGCTGAGCCTCATGGCGTGGGAAAAATTCTCTCCCGATTCGCTGCCGCCGCTCTTCGTGGTCGCGTCGCTTTCGTGGGAGCAACACGCGCTGCTTTTCGCGAAATCCGCGCTCGTCGCGGTCGTGTGGACGATCAGCTATTTCGCGATCAAACATCTGCCCGTTTCGCTCGCCGCGCCGATTCGCGCCACGGGACCGATGTGGACGCTGATGGGCGCGCTGCTCCTGCTCGCGGAGCGTCCGAGCTGGCTCGAGACGATCGGTATTCTCATCACGCTGGGCTCGTTTTTCGGACTCGCGGCCGCCGGCGGAAAAGAAGGCATCCATTTCTCGCGCAACCGCTGGATTTGGATGCTCGTCATCGGCACGCTGCTCAACGGCGTCAGCGCGCTCTACGACAAGTTTCTCCTCGGCCGCTACGGCTTCGATGCCGCGACGACGCAGGCGTGGTTCTCGATCTATCTCGCGCTGCTGTTTCTGCCGCTCGCGATCGGCTGGAAACTCCGCTGGTGGCCGCGCCAGGAGTTTCACTGGCGCGGCAGCATCATCGCGATGTCGTTCATGCTGCTGATCGCGGACTTCCTTTACTTCGACGCGCTGCGAAACCCCGACGCGCTCATCTCCGTCGTCTCCAGCTTCCGCCGCGGCAGCACGCTCGTCGCGTTCGCGGGCGGCATCCTGCTCTTTGGCGAACTCAACTGGCGTCAAAAACTGCCCGCCGTGATCGGCGTGCTGCTCGGAATCATCCTTACGATCGTCGGCTGAGCGCGCAGTCGCGCGTCACTGCACCGATTTGTCGGGCTGGCGGCCGAGCTGTTTGTAGAGATCGCGACGCGCGTTCTTGTCGCCTTCGAGAATCTTGTGCGCATAGGCGGCCACACGCAGTGCATACGCGCGCGGCACGACGATCACGCCGTCGCCATCGGCCACGACGACGTCGCCTGGCTTCACCAACACGCCGCCGACGACCACGGGACGGTTCACCGACTCGAGTTCGTTGCGACCGGGACGAATCCCGCGACTCACGCCGCGCGAATAAAGCGGCACTTCCTGCGTGATGATTTCGTCGCTGTCGCGCGTCGCCGCATCGGTCACGACGCCCACGCAGCCTTGCGATTTCCAGATCATGATGTTGGCCGAGCCGATCGAGCCCACGTCGGCGAGCGGCGCGTCTTCCATCACAAGCACCGAACCTTCGCGCAGCATGGGGATGAACGGCTCGCTCGAGCGCTCGTTATACCATTTTCCCGCCCACGCATCGTAGGCGGCTTCGTCCATGATGCCGGGCGGCGGCTCCTGCGTGGGCACGTAGCGCGCGGTCACCGCGATGCCGATAATGCGATGCTTGAACTCCTTCGTGTCGCGCCACAGCGGCTTCACTTCGTGATCCATCAAGCCGCGGCCAAACAGGCCGACCGCGTCCATGCCGTCCACCACATCGGCCGTGCGCAATCCGTCGAACGCTGCGAGAATCTTTCTGTCCTCCTCCAGCGGATACGTCTGCGTCGCGATGAAGTTCTGGCCGGTCTTCATCTTTTCCGGATCGCCCTTCTGGGCGTGGGAGAGGTTCGAAACGAGCGGCGAAACGGCCGCCAACAAGAGAGCGCAGCGAAACAGGGATTTGTTCTTCATGGGGTTGGGAGGTTCGGGACTTTCCGGCGACAACACGCCGCTGCACAGGCGTGACGCACTTGGTGGCACGAGGTTCCGCGCTCGGTCCCAAATCGAGCCGCACTTCGTCCCGACCAGGTGCGGACCTTGGCTCGACCGTGGACGCACCGTGGCTCGACCCAAGCCGGACCTTGTCCCGACCCGGTCCGCACTCGGTCCCGGGACGGTCCGAACATTGGCGCGGGTCGGCCGAGAATTGCTTTTGACCGCGCCGTTTCGGGTGCGTTAGCTGCGACCCTTTATTCTCATCTTCCACGCCATGTCCGCGAACCCGACCATCCTCTACACCAAGACCGACGAAGCTCCCGCCCTCGCGACCTACTCGCTGCTGCCGATCGTGCAGGCGTTCACGAAGCACGCGGGCATCAACGTGGAGACGCGCGACATTTCGCTGGCGGGCCGCATTTTGGCCACGTTTGCCGACAAGCTTCCTGAAGCACAGCGCATCGGCGATCACCTCGCGGAACTCGGCGCACTCACCCTCAAGCCCGAGGCCAACATCATCAAGCTGCCCAACATCTCGGCCTCGGTGCCGCAGCTGAAGGAAGCGATCGCCGAACTCCAATCGCACGGCTACGCGGTGCCGGATTATCCCGAGACGCCGAAGGACGACGCGGAGAAGGAAATCAAGGCCCGCTACGACAAGGTGAAGGGTTCCGCCGTGAATCCGGTGCTTCGCGAGGGCAACTCCGACCGCCGCGCCCCGAAGGCCGTGAAGGATTACGCGAAGGCTCATCCCCACTCGATGGGCAAATGGTCTCCCGAGTCGAAGACGAGCGTCGTCACGATGGGCAAGGACGACTTCTTCTCCAACGAGAAGTCGGTCACGCTTTCCGCCGCGACCGAGGCGCGCATCGAATTCGTCGGTGCCGATGGGTCCACGAAGGTGTTGCTGCCGAAGCTCGCGCTGAAGGCCGGCGAGATTCTCGACGCGACCAAGATGAACAAGAAAGCGCTGGTCGCGTTCTACGAACAGCAGATCGCGAAGGCCAAGGCCGACGGCGTGCTCTTCTCGCTCCACCTCAAGGCCACGATGATGAAGGTCTCCGACCCGATTCTCTTCGGCCACGCGGTGCGCACGTATTTCAAGGATCTCCTCGCGAAGCACGCGGCGACGTTTGCCGAGCTCGGCGTCGATCTGAACAACGGCTTCGGCGATCTCGTCGAAAAGCTCGAGAAGCTGCCCGCCGACAAGAAGGCCGCGATCGAAGCCGACATCCAGACGGCGTATAAGAACGGCCCCGGCGTCGCCATGGTGAACTCCGACAAGGGTATCACCAATCTCCACGTGCCGAGCGACGTGATCGTCGATGCCTCGATGCCCGCGATGATCCGCGCCGGCGGCAAGATGTATGACGCCGAGGGCAAGCTGCAGGACACGCTCGCCGTGATCCCCGACAGCTCCTACGCCGGCGTTTACCAGGCCACGGTCGAGTTCTGCAAACAGCACGGTGCGTTCGATCCCAAGACGATGGGCTCCGTCCCGAACGTCGGCCTCATGGCGCAGGCCGCCGAGGAATACGGTTCACACAACAAGACCTTCCAGATTTCCGGCAACGGCACCGTGCGCGTCGTCGACGCCAGCGGCAAGGTGCTGCTCGAACACCAAGTCGAGGACGGCGATGTCTGGCGCGCCTGCCAGACCAAGGACGCTCCCGTGCAGGATTGGGTGAAGCTCGCGGTCAACCGCGCCCGTCTCTCCAGCACGCCCGCGGTGTTCTGGCTCGACGAAAAACGCGCGCACGACCGCGAGATCATCGCGAAGGTGAACACGTATTTGAAAAACCACGACACGACCGGCCTCGATCTTCGCATCCTGCCGCCGGCCGAAGCGTGTAAGTTCTCCCTCGAGCGCATCAAAGCCGGTCAGGACACGATCAGCGTCACGGGCAACGTGCTCCGCGATTATCTCACCGACCTCTTCCCGATCCTCGAAGTCGGCACCTCCGCCAAGATGCTCTCGATCGTCCCGTTGATGAACGGCGGCGGTCTCTTTGAAACCGGCGCGGGCGGTTCGGCGCCGAAGCACGTCGAGCAGTTCCTGCAGGAAAACTACCTGCGGTGGGACAGCCTCGGTGAATTCTTCGCGCTCGCCGCGTCGTTCGAGCACCTGAGCATCGTGATGAAGCACGCCAAGGCCAAGGTGCTCGCCGACACGCTCGATCAGGCGAACGGAAAGTTCCTCGAGAACGACAAGTCGCCCGGTCGCAAACTCGGCACGATCGACAACCGCGGCAGCCACTTCTACCTCGCGCTCTACTGGGCGCAGGCGCTGGCGGCGCAGGATGCGGACGCGGATCTCAAGAAGACCTTCGCGCCTGTCGCCGAGAAACTCGCCGCCGCCGAGAAGACGATCGTCGAGGAACTTATCGCTGTTCAGGGCAAGCCGACCGACATCGGCGGTTATTACCAGCCCGACGACGCGAAAGCCTCCGCCGCGCTGCGTCCGAGCAAGACGCTCAACAGCATCCTCGCGGCGGTCTAAGTCGCGCAGATTTCTCGTCGCGCGTTGAAGTGCACGGTTCCTCAGGGACCGTGCACTTCGTGTTTTGAGCGATGGCGCGGACCGCGCGCAAACTACGCTGACCGATCGACCAGCTTGAGCGGGAGAATGATTTCCATCGCGGTCGGCTGACCATCGCGCAACGGAGGCGAGAACGTCCATTGCTCCACGGCGGGAATGAGCCGTTTCGCGAGATCTTTCGGAAGCTCGCCCACGCCGGAAACGCCAACGGCGCGGCCGTCAGGCGTGATGGTCATGCGCAGTTCGATTGTCGCATCGACGAACCGATGCGGGATCTTGGTGGGTTTCACCACCTGCAACGGTTTCGGAAGCGTGACGGACGCGGAGTCACGCGGCGCAGTGTGCGCGGCGGCGTAGGAAGCCGGAGCCGAGGCGAGAACCAATCCAGCCACGGCGACCAGGAGCGGAAGTGTTTTCATGTGAGTTGATCGAGTTTGCTGCGGCGCCGCCGTGTTGTGCCGTGACGATGCAGTCGTCGGAAAAACCCGACTTACGAAAGAAAGTTACACTCCGCGCAGAAATTTCCGCGGTGCCGGCACCGCGTCCGCGCGCAATCCTTCAGCGAACGCTGCGCAACACCTCGAGCATCGCGGGATGCAGCGGGCCGTTGCTCGCGACAAAGCGTCCGCGATCGGCGCGTTGCGGATTTGGCGCACCGTCGTAATCGGTGACTTTGCCGCCGGCTTCCTCGACGAGCAGCACACCCGCCATGCCGTCCCACGGCTTCAGGTCTTTTTCCCAATAACCGTCGAGCCGTCCCGCGGCGACATACGAGAGGTCGAGTGCCGCGGAGCCGAGCCGACGTTCGCCGCGAATCTTCACCAGAAACGCCGACCACTGCTTCAGGTTGTTGTCGGGGTTCGTGTGTTTGTCGTAGGGAAAACCGCTCGTGATCACTGCGTCCACGAGTTCCGCGGTCTGTGTGACGCGCAGCTTCTGTCCGTTCAAAAACGCGCCCTGCCCGCGCACCGCCGTAAACATCTCGCGCCGCGTGGGATCGTAGATCACGCCGAGCAGCGGCACGCGGTCAGGCGTCGCGAGCGCGATGCTGGTGCAGAAATGCGGGAACTTGCTCGCGAAGTTCACGGTGCCGTCGATCGGATCGACGAACCAGTGATACGGCGCCGCCTCTGCGGGTGCGCCCTGCCCGCCGCCCTCCTCGCCCACGATGTGGTGCGTCGGGAAACGTTTCAGCAACGTATCGACGATAAACGCCTCGGCCTCGGTGTCGGCCGCGGTGACGATGTCGATGCGATTGCTTTTCGTGGTCGTCGGAATCGGCGCCGCGAAATGGCGCATGACGATTTCGCCCGCTCCACGAGCGATGGCGACGACCTCTTCGAGAATGTTTTCCGGCAGCATCGGGCTATTCTTCGAAGCCCGACGCTCTCCGTCACTTCCATTCTTGCCCGCGGCTCAAGGAAGCGGCGCCTCCTGCCGCGCCGCGCGCCAGCGCGTTTGCCAGTGAGCGAGGAAGCGCGGACCGAAGACGTTCAGCACGAGGCCTGTGAGCACGAGCACCGCCGCCTGAAATTTCCATCCCGGCAGCGACTCTCGCAACGCGATCGCCGAACTCATCATGCCCAGCACCGGCACAAGCAGCGTGAACGGCGCAATCGTTGCCGCCGGATGCTGCGAGAGCAGCCAGCTCCAGAGCGAATACGCCACGTGCGTCGACGCATACACGATGAACCCGACGGAGAGCACAGTCGTCGTGCTCACCGAACTCAGGCTCTGCACGATCAGTGCGGATCCCTCGAACACGAACGACGCCGCCAACATCGGCAATGGCACCGCCAGGCTGCTCCACACGACAAGCCCGAGCGGATTCACGCGCCCGAAGCGCTTCGAGAGAACATTCGCATAGCCCCACGAGGACGCGCCAAGCAAGACGCAGAAAAGACCGGCCACGCTGACGTCGCCTCCCGTGTGAAGCGCCACCACCGCAAAACCAGCGGCGGCCGTGAGCGCGCCCGCGATCTGCACGGGCTGTATCCGCTCTTTCAAGACAAACGCGGCCAGTGCCAGCGTCACAAACACCTGAAACTGCAGCGTCAGCGAGGCGAGGCCCGCCGACATGCCGAGCTTCATCCCGAGAAACAGAAAACCGAAGTGCAGCGCGAACATCGTGAAGCCGTAAAGCGCCAGCTGCCGGACCGGCACCGCCGGTCGCGGCAACACGAACACGAGCGGCACCGCCACGAGGATGAACCGGATCGCACACAATAGAAACGGCGGCAGCTCGCGCAGCGCTATTTTGATCGCGACGAAGTTCGCGCCCCAGATCGCCACGACGAGCAAGGCGACGAGCAAATGACGGATCGGGAGCGTGGACATGGGAAAGGTGGCGCAACCTACGCACCTGCGCGCGAACCCCAATCGCGAAATGATTTCATCGCTCCACACCTGCACGCATCGGTGCGGAGCACAGTCTGCGCGAAAATGAGCTCTCCATGAGTTCAAACCGGGCACGAGCCTCCCTTTTGTCTTCATCCGCTCGCGAGTCTCCCGGCCTTTTGCGCCCCCATTGCGTCACAATTCTGCCCTTTCCACTCGATTGAGACTGGCGCACGCCTCTCCACGTTTTCAAATGGTCGGATGCACGGCTTCATCGAACTGCTTCAATCCACGTTCAGTCGCGCGGGGCTCACCTCGGACATCTCAAGCTTGGGCGCTCGCGCGATCGCGTTTGTCGCGCTGATCCTGCTCGCCTGGCTGATCGATTTAGTGACCAAGCGCGTGATCCTGCGCGCGATCACCGGCATCATCCAACGCACCTCGGGCACGTGGGACGACGCCATGCTCGAGGCCGGCGTCTTCACGCGGCTCTCGCACCTCGCGCCGGCGCTGGTCTTCCACATCTTCGGCGACGACATCTTTGGCGACACGCCTACGGTGAAGTCCGCGCTCGATACGTTCATCACCATTTATCTCGTCCTGGTCGGTTTGTCCGTCGGCAGCGCGATCCTGAATGGCGCCCAGTCGATCGTCCTCAAAACGGAGTTCGGCAGCCGAGTTCCGGTCAAAGGCTTCGTCCAGGCGCTCAAGCTGATCGGCGCCATCGTCGGTGCGATCTACGTCCTCGCACTGCTCCTCGATAAATCGCCCATCTACATCTTCTCCGGCATGGGCGCGCTCACCGCAGTCCTGCTCCTCATTTTCAAGGACGCGCTCCTCGGTTTCGTCGCGGGCATTCAGATCTCCGTCAACCAGATGGTGCAGACCGGCGACTGGATCGAAATGCCCAAGGCCGGCGCCGACGGTTTCGTCATCGATGTCTCGCTCACCACCGTGAAGGTGCAGAACTGGGACAAGACCATCACCACGATCCCGACCTACGCGCTCATCTCTGAGTCGTTCAAGAACTGGCGCGGTATGTTCGAGTCCGGTGGTCGCCGTATCAAACGCGCGATCAACATCGACATGCAGTCCGTCCGCTTCGCCGACGAAGCGATGCTCGAACACTGGAAGAAATTCCGACTGCTCCGCACCTATCTCGCAGAGAAACTCGCCGAGATCGAAGCGGAGAATCGCCAGATCGGCGAAGATCTCGGCGTCCTCGGCAATGGTCGTCGCCTGACCAATCTCGGCACGTTCCGCGCCTACTGCGTGGCCTATCTGCGCAATCATCCCGGCGTGCATCAGGACATGCTCCTGCTCGTTCGCCAGCTGGCTCCCGGCGAGCACGGCCTTCCGCTCGAACTGTATTTGTTCACCAAGGACACGCGCTGGGTCGTGCACGAAAGCGTGCAAGCCGACATCTTCGATCACCTGCTCGCCGTGCTCCCGCAGTTTGGCCTGCGCGTTTTCCAACAACCGGTCGGGCACGATCTCCAGCTTCTCGCGAATCGTTTCGTTCCCGCGTCGAGCAATCCCGCGCTCGCCGCGCTTGATCTTCCGCCGCCACCGCTCGCGGACTCGCACCGCTAGCCAGCCCGGCTGGGCGCATTTACCCCATGCTACCGCATCACGCCCGCTCGATCGAAAACCTCACCACGACCCTCGCCGGCGATCCGTCCATCCTTGCTTTGATTTTGGGTGGTTCGCTGGCTCACGGCTTCGCGCGACCGGACTCCGACATCGACGTCACGCTGGTCGTTTCGACCGACGAACTGAATCGGCGCCGCTCGGAGGGCCGCCTGCACTACAACAACCGCGCGCTCTGCACCTACGACGGCTACATCGATGGCAAATACGTCGACGTTCCCTTCCTCGAGCAGGTCGCGGCGCGCGGCGGCGATCCCATCCGCTACGCTTACGAGGGGAATCGCGTTTTGTTCTCCCGCATCGACGGGCTCGAAGCGCTGCTCGCAAGCATCACGCGGTTTCCCCTCGAGCAAAAACAAGAGCGCCGCGAACGCTTCGCCGCCCAGCTCCTCGCGTGGCGCTGGTATTACAGCGAGTCGCTCCGCCAGCGGAATCGCTACCTTTCCTTCCTCGCATTGCAGAAGCTCGTCCTCTTCAGCACGCGACTCGTGCTCAACGAAAACGAACTTCTTTTCCCCTACCACAAGTGGATGTTGCGCGTCCTCGATTCCGCGCCTCGAAAACCGGAGGGGGTTCTCGCGGCGCTCGAGGCTTTGCTGACGTTTCCTCCCTGGGAAACCGTCGATCGCCACGTCCGTGACCTGCTGGCCTTTATTGGAGTGGATTTCGGAGCCGCAGACGCCGCATGGCCGACGCGCTTCATGCATGACACGGAACTTCGCTGGCTCGCACACGAAACGTGCATCGACGACATCTAGCCGTGCGTCAGGCGCGCCCGTAGAACCACACACCCGGCATCGCCCACCAACTGAGCGACGCTGGTTTTTCCCCACCATGAAACTCCTGCCCCTCGTTCTCGCCGGTCTTCTCGCCTGCTCCGCCCGCGCTGACCTGCTTCCCCCGCCGCCCGCCCCGCTCGGCGTTCCCGCGCCCGGACCGAAAACCGACGCGCCCTACGCGCCGCAGCCGATTCTTCCCGGCGGCGTCGTCATCCCGCTCTACCCGGCGGATTCGTCGTATCTGAACCGCGACAAGATCCGCGAACCCGAGGTCTATCAATTCTGGGGGCCGGTCACGCTGGGCGCCGTCGTCAGCATCCACAATCCGTCCATCGAATTTCATGCCGGGAACAGCCAGCTCAACACGGGCGCATGCATCATTCTCGCCGCCGGCGGCGGTCACAACTCGCTCAACGTCGGCAGCGAGGCCGCGCCGTTCGTGTCGTTCTTCGCGCATCACGGCATCAGCACCGTGATTCTGCGCAACCGGCTCCGCAGCGATGGCTACGAGCCGCACGTCGACGGGGTGAACGACGCGCTCCAGGCCCTCAAACTCGTCCGCGCCTACGCGAAGGAGTGGAACCTCGATCCCGCGAAAATCGGCATCATGGGTTTCTCCGCCGGCGGCGAACTCGCCTCCTACGCGTCCATTTTCTTCGAGGAGTTCGATCGCAAGAACGACATTCCCGGCAATCCACTCGCCAAGATCACCTCGCGTCCCGATTTCGCCGCGCTCATCTACACCGGACCATCGCCGTTCGCGCGTGGACAAACGCCCGCGATCCCGCGCAACGTGCCGCCCGCGTTCATCGCGAGTCCGAGCTGGGGCAGCTGGATTCACGCGGTGTGGTCGCAGGAATACTACAACGCGCTCCATCGCGACGGCGTGCCCAATCTCGAGATGCACCTCTACGCGCGCGGCAAACATCCGGGTGACAAAACCGAGCCCGGCGAACCTCCCGCCACCGGTGGTCTCGCGAACATGGGCGGTCTTGCCTTCGGCACGTGGTCCGAGCGATTCCTCGAGTGGTTCCGCGATCTCGGCTTCCTCGAAAAACCCGGCGTCGAAACCTACGCCGCGAAACAAGTCGCCGCGCATCTCAACCGCCAGCCGCGCAGCACGAACTTCGGTCCGCCGCCGCGTCCGGCGACAGACGCGAAGAAGTGATTTCCCGCGTGTAGTGGAAAACCCACTACACGCCCGAGTGCGGTTCGAGTCGTGCCTGGGAGCGCACCGGGTCGCAACACGGTGCGCACCCGGTCGCGCCGACGTGCGCTCCGCTTCGAGCGATTGTTTGAACCGCGCCACACCGCGCCGGTCTAGACACTTGTTACTCAGGCGCCGGAAATTTGCTTGCTCCAGCTTCGTCGCCGCCGGCAGCCGCCCTGAACTCAACCCCCGAATACCATGCCTGCTGGAGCCAGTCCGAAACGCGAACGCGAATACAAGGAACTGAAATCGAAGTTCAAAAAGGAAAAACGCTACAAAGGCCGCGAGGAGGAGGTCGCCTCGCGCATCGTCAACAAGCAACGCCGGAAATCTGGCGAAACGAAGAAAGCCTCCAAGAAAAGCGCGACGCGAAAATCCTCCTCCGCAAAATCGCGCTCATCATCCGCTCGGAAGACGGCCACGAAGAAGTCGCCCGCGCGGAAATCTACGGCCCGCAAATCGACCGCGCGGAAAACGCCGGCGAAGCGTCGCCAGTCCTCCCGCTAGCCAACGCTAGTTGCTCGCCGTCGCGAACCGCTCCCACGTCTCGTCGATCGGATCTCCCCGCGAGCTGCGTCCGCGGTGCCGCCACGTGTCGCCGTTCACCTCGCCGTCGAAGGCGAGCTGTGCTCCGACGCGCGAGCTGTCGCGCGAGAAGAACTCGATGTTCTCCGTATAGCGGCCGCTTTCGAACGTGTAGGTGCCGCCCCCGGTGCCGGAAAACTCTCCGGTCTCCACGTTGATCGCGACCCACTGAAACCGCGTGCCGGACAGAATCTTCAATGTCCGGCGCGCGCGCAGCGGCATCTCGGAAAACGTCCCATCCACCATGCGACCGGTGATGCGCCACGTGCCCGCGAGCGCCCGCCGGCCGTCGTCGATGCGCTCCCACACCTCCTCGCCGCCTTCTTCACGCGGCATGCGGAGCACGTCGCCATCGACGTTCACCGTGGTGCGGAAAAACTCGCCGACGCGCGCGCGGTCCTGCGAATCGAACTCGATCTTTCCCTCGACGTTGTCGCCGCTCGCCCAATACGTGCCGCCGAACGTGCGCAAAAACTGGCGCGCCTCGCGGTCGTAGACCGTGCGCGACCAGTAGCCATCGGTCACGATCAGCACGTGCTCCGCGCGACCACCCTGCAATCGCCACGCGCCGAGCGCCGATGCGTCCGTCGCCGCCACCACCGACGCCAGGCCAACACTGCACAAACCGGCGAACACGAAAACGATTCGAAGAAAGAGCTTCATGGGGAATTGAGTTCGGATTTTGCACACAAACCCGCGCTTTTCCAGCGAGCTTCCGCATCCAGGCTTCGCTTCCGCGGTCGGGCTCGTTTACTTGTCCCTACGTTACCCTCCCCATGAACCGCCGCCGCTTTATTCAGTCCTCCGCCGCCGCGCTCGCGCTTGCCTCGCTGCCACGTTTCGCGCGCGCCGCCAGTTCGCCCCTTTCGTCGGGCCCCCGCTTTCGCACCGCGCTCATCGGTTGCGGTTGGTGGGGCAACAACATTCTGCGTGAAGCCATGGCGAGCGGCGCGTGCCAGATCGTGGGCCTGGCCGACGTCGACGCGCGTCCGTTGCCGGCGACGCTCGCGCGCGTGCGACGCGGCACGGGCGACACGCCCAAAACGTTCACCGACTATCGCGACATGCTCACGGAGACGAAGCCGGCGATCGTGATCGTTGCCACGCCCGATCACTGGCACGCGCTGCCCACGATCGACGCGGTGAAATCCGGCGCGCACGTTTACGTCGAGAAACCGATCGCACACACGATTCTCGAAGGTCGTGCGATGGTGAACGCCGCGCGCGCGGCCGGTCGGATCGTGCAGGTCGGCACGCATCGCCGCATCTCGCCGCACAACATCAGTGCCCGCGAGTTCATCCGCAATGGCGGCATCGGCGATCTCGGCATGGTGCGTTGTTTCGTGAACTACTCGTTCGTCGACGGTCCCGAAGAGCCGCGCGCCGCCGAACCGATTCCGAAGGGACTCGATTGGGAACGCTGGTGCGGCCCGGCGCCGCTGCGTCCGTTTCACAGCGGCATTCACCCGATCGGCTTTCGCCAATATCTCGACTATGCGAACGGCATGCTCGGCGACTGGGGCGTGCACTGGCTCGACCAAGTGCGCTGGATCACCGGCGAAAATCACGCCACGCGCATCTACTCGACCGGCGGCCGCAGCGTCGCCGGTGCGCCGGTGTTGACCGACGACCTGCAAACCTCCGACGCGCCCGACCACCAGCTCGCCACGTATTTTTTCGGCCGCTTCGACGTGCAATGGGAGCACCGCCTCTTCGGGGGACACGGCGCCGAGAAAGGCGAAAATGTCGGCTGCCATTTCCACGGATCCAAAGGCGTGCTCCACCTCGGCTGGCAGCAGGGCTGGACGTTTTATCCGCTCGATTCCGATGAGCCCGTCGTCTCCCAACCCGCGCAACTCGGCCAGCCCGACGACCAGAACATCAAGGAGCTCTGGGCGGATTTCATCGACGCAATCCGCCACGACCGTCCGCCGGTCTGCGACATCGAAGACCTCCACTACTCCACCAATCTCGCGCTGCTCGGCATGCTCTCTTGGAAACACGGCCGCAGCATCGAGTGGGACGCCAAAGCCGAACGCGTGATCGGCGACGAAGCCGCAAATAAACTCCTCCGCCGCAACTACCGCAGCGGTTACGAGTATCCGATTGCGTAAGCTTCGTCCGGCGGCTCCGCGGTCGATCGGCGCCGAGCATTCCCTTTTGGCCGAGGGAACCACCGCTTCGTGCGGGCGACTGTTAGCTGAGCCATCACCCCATGCGCAGCCTCCTCCGCAATCATGGTCTGTCGATCGCGTTGCTGGGAATCTTCCTCGTCACCTTCCTCGGTCAGAACCTGACGGAACAGGCCGACTACAACCACGAGCGCGAGCAAGAGCACGAGGCCCCCCTCAGTCTCGGAGGTTATCTCCAAAGCGCGCACTTCCTCGAAGCCGCCACGGAAAATTGGGAGAGCGAGTTTCTCCAGATGGGCACTTACGTGCTGGCCACAGCCTGGTTGTATCAGAAGGGATCCGCGGAGTCGCGTGATCCGCGCAAGCGGCGCCAGTCTCGCTCAACTCGGAGTGTCACGCCCGACTCACCGTGGCCCGCACGGCGCGGAGGATGGGTGCTTCGAATCTACGAGCATTCGCTGTCGATCGCGTTATTTGCGGTCTTTGCAGGGGCCTTCCTGCTGCACTCGATCGGCGGATGCCGCCTCTACAACGAAGAGCGTCTGCACAACGGAGAGGCCGCGCTTTCCTGGGCCGGGTATCTCGCCTCGTCGCGTTTTTGGTTCGAGTCGTTCCAAAACTGGCAGAGCGAATTCCTCGCCATCGCCGCGATGGTGGTGCTGTCGATCTTCCTCCGGGAAACGAACTCCCCGGAGTCGAAGAGCGTGCAAACCCCTCATTGGGAAAACGAGGAATAGCGCTCGGCCAAGACGACGGCGCGGCCCGCTTTCGGTCGCGTCCTACAGCGTGACGCGTTTGCCGGTGCGGGCGGATTCGTAAATCGCGAGCATGATCTTCACGTCGCGACGGCCCATGTCGCCGGGCACGATCGTCTCGGTGTCATCAAGAATGTTGCGTGCAAACGCATCCATTTGCCGCGCCTGCTGATTCACCTGCGGCAGATCCATCGGGCCTTTCGACGTTCGACCGGCGATCCCACGATAGGCATACGCAGGCGAGAGTTCATACCAACCGTTCTCGGCTTCGACGCGGAGCTTGTTGGCGTTCTTGTTGTAGCTCATTAGGCACTCCGCTTTTGCGCCGCTCGGAAACTCCATCGTCCAGGTGATCGTTTCCTCGACCTTCGCAAAACGCTCGAAGTCGGTCTTCTCCTCGCGCGCCGTGATCGCGATCGGCTCTTCGCCGGTTGCATAGCAGCCGGCCTGCACGCAATAGACGCCGAGATCCATGAGCGGACCACCCGCGAGTTTCGGATCGTGACGCCATGTGCCTCCGCCGGAGACATAACCATCGTGCGCCTCGACGCGCTTGATCGCGCCAAAGTCCTTCGCCTGCGCGAGACGCATCACCTCAAGATTATGCGGTTCGAAATGCAGCCGGTAGCCGATGGAGAGTTTCTTCTTCGCGGCCTTGCACGCGGCCATGATCCGGTCGCAGTCCTCGACCGTCGTCGCCATCGGTTTTTCGCAGATCACGTGCTTGCCGGCTTTGGCCGCGCGAACCGCAAACTCCGCGTGCAGTCCGTTCGGGACGACTACGTAAACGATGTCGATGTCGGTATTGTCCGCGATGCGCTCGAACGTGTCGTAGCTGTAAACGTTTCCCTCGGCGAGGTCGTAGCGGCGCTTCCACTCCTCGGCCTTCGACGGCGTGCCGGTCACGATGCCCGCGAGACGGCACCACTCCGTTTCCTGCAGTGCGGGCGCGAGTTGACCGCGCGCGTAACCACCGAGGCCGACGAGCGCGACGCCGAGTTTGCGCCGGCCGTCGGGCGTTTTCGTCTTGTCGGCGGCGGCGCCAAGCAGCGCCGAAGGAAGCGACGGCAACAACAGCGCGCCGGTGCCGAGCGTGAGGGTTTGAACGAAACGGCGGCGCGAGGGCTGCCATGAGGGGATCGACGGCGGTGTGTTCATGGATTTTGGGGGAAACGGAAAGTTGCCGAGCGTGACGCACCGGGAGCGTTTTGGGTGCGCGACGCTTCAACGAAGAAGTCTCGCCCGAAATCGCAAAGGCGAAAAGCAGCGGGCTGCCGCGTCGGCAGGCGCGCGGTCACCACACGCGCGACGGCGTCTGGCTCTCGAACTGTTCTTCCGCTGCATCCTCGAGCGCGCTAAGAAAATCGAGCTGCGTGCGCCGCTCGATCTCGTCGATCGAGACGAGAAAGTCTCCGGCGCGCGCGGACGCCGGTGCATCCTGCGGAATGATGAACGACAGGGTGCGAAGCCGTCCTTCGTGCTCGTCCACCACGATGAGGAAAAACGCCTCGGGAATCTGCACTCCGCCGCGAAGCGCTTGCGGACGCTCGCCGAAGATCGGGCCGGTAAGCACCCAGACCTCCTCGTAGCGCGTCGCGTAGTTGGTCGCGATCTTCAGCTCCAGCTCCTTCCAAAGCCCGGCATTGAGGCTGTGTTTCTGCGGCGTGATGTTCGACATCAGAAACGTCTCCTCCTGCGCCGCCGCGCCATAGCGCGTGGCGATTGCGTAGTTCGGAGCCATGTGGCCGCGATCGTAGCCGCTGCCGGTGTAGCTGTCGGGCGTCACACGCGCCACCGTGCGACGATCCACGGAAAATTTCTCCGGTCGCGGCGGCGGCTCACCTGTTTTCGCGATGTCCTTCACGCGATACGCGGCCCACGCGGGATTCCCGCGCGCGTCGTCGTAGCCGACGACGTAGCCACGGTTCACCAGCGTTCGCAGCAGCGCCGCACGTGAGCCCGGCGTGGCGATGGGTTCGCCGCCGTAAACGTGCGTCTTGTCGCCCGCTGGAATCCGCGCGCTCGCCGGATTCGCATAGTAGAGCTGCCAGATGTCCCACGCGACCTCGAGCGGTGAAACATTACGGCCGCGATCGAAAGCCGCGCCGACAAGTCGCCGGACTTCGGTCTGACGGTTTTCCGGTTGAACAAAATACCAGCCGCCGAGCAGCAACGCCACCGCAACGTTGGCGTAAACCAGCCAGCGAGCGAGAAAGCGCGGGCGACGAGCGCGCGAGCGAGACGAACCGGAACGACGACGACGAGCCATGCTTCCGGGCACGATCAGCGCAGGAACAACACGCACACCGGTCGGATCGCCGGGGTGCCATGCGGCGTGCGCGTGAGCACACCCTTTTCTGCGTCCACGCTGAAGACGGTCAGGTTGCCATCGATCTGCTGCGCCGACACGAGCCATTTGCCGTCGGGCGTGAGCGCAAAATTCCGCGGATTGTTTCCGCCGCTGGGTTCGATTTGCACACGCGTGAGCGCGCCGGTGGCATCGTCGCGCGCAAACACCGCGATGCTGTTATGCCCGCGATTGCCGGCATAGAGGAAGCGGCCGTGCGGATGCACCCGAATTTCCGACGTGGTGCTCGAACCCGTGAAATCGTCCGGCAAGGTCGGCGTGCGTTCGGCGATCTGCAGCGCACCACGCTCGGCGTCGTAGCGGAACGCTGTCACCTGGTTCTGGAGTTCGTCGACCGCGTAGAAGGATTTTCCGTCGCGCGAAAATACGGTGTGCCGCGGTCCTGCTCCCGGCGCGACTTGAACAAATGCCGGCTCATGCGCACTGATCGTGCCGTTTTCCGGCGAAAGCCGATACGCGAAGATGCGGTCGAGGCCGAGATCGGCGACGAAGGCGAAGCGATTGTCCGGCGAGATCGTCACCGAGTGCGGATGCGGCGCTTCCTGTCGGCCCGTGTTGGGGCCGAGCGGACCACGGTGTTCGATCACGCTGGCGACGGGACCGACGCGTCCGTCCTCGAAAATTGGATACGACGCCACATAGCCGCCGCCATACGCCGCCACCACCAACATGCGCCCTGTCGCATCGACTGCGATGTGGCAGAGCGTCGGTCGCTGCGTGGACTCGACATTCAAACGCCTGAGGTGCCCGGTGGACGCATCGACCGAAAACGCCACGACCGCCCCGTGCGATTGGCCATCCTCTCCCCGCACGTCGGTCAGCGCGTAAACGAAACGTCCATTCGGGTGGAGCGCGAGAAACTCCGGGTTCGGCAACTCCGCCACCAGCTCCGCGGACGAAAGCGCGCCGGTTTCCGCGTCGAGTTTCACCGCGTAGATGCCGCGGCTGCTTGTATCGGTATACGTGCCGATCAGCGCGACGTGATCGCGGGCGTGACCGACGGAGCAAAGCAGCGCAACGAGAGCAAACGTGAGGTGGCGGAGCATGCCGCGATCCTAGCGGACGTTTCCCGACTCGAAGCGAGCCTTAAGCTCACCTACTCCTCGACCGCCCCTCCGAAGCGGCGGAGATGCGCACGAAAAGTCGTCGCAGGATCAGCGACTCGCGCCGCGAGATACTCCGCGAAGCGAAGCTGCTCCCGCAAACTCGTGCCCCGGCGCACCCGCGCCGCCTGTTCGCGCTCGGTATCGCGAATGCGCTGCGCGGTGTCTGCCAGTTCAGCGACTCGTATCACCGGTAAAAAGAGCACCCCATCGAGATCAGCTACCACGATGTCCTCTCGCGAGATCCACCACCTGCCCACGCGCGCCGTCGCGAACGCGTCGTTTTCCCGCGGACGCAGACTCTGCGGTCCCGTCGGAAGCGCTCCCGCGCTGAACAACGGCAGTCCGATCTCGAGCAACTCCGCGGTATCGCGATGCAAGCCCCCTACGATCAGGCCGGCGATTCCGGCAGCCTTCGCTTCGAGGGCCACGAGATCACCGACACAGGCTTCGTCGGTCCGCCCTTGATTATCGATGACGAGCACGTCGCCCGGCTCCGCGTCGGCAATCGCTTCGAGGAAAACATCCACGCTGCCGTAGTGCCGAACCGGCCGGGCACGTCCGACAAAACGCGAGCGGGCGCGATCGAGCGGCACGAGCTCTGGCGGAGCACAACGCACTTCCACGCCTTTTCGGATACACGCATCGGCGAGGTGCGGCGTGGTGAGTCCGGGGAGCAACGCAGCGATTTCGGCGTCAGACATTTTGCAGCGGGGTTACAGCCAGTTTGGCGAGGACCGCGCGAACGCCAGTCGCAACGCTCTCCCCACCTGCACAGTTCGCACAAAGTCACGACTGCGCAGTGTCTCCAAATTTTCCAAAAGACTTTTGTAACGTTTCGACGCGAGCGGGGTTCTTTCCGCCAAGATGTTCTCCGACTTTCGCCTCACGTTCCGCGCGCTGGCCAAGGCCCGCGGATTTACGTTCATCGCCATTCTCACGCTCGGCGTCGGCATCGGCGCCTCGACAGTGATTTTCAGCGCACTCCGTGCGCTCGTGATCGAACCGTTTCAGTATCCCAAGTCGGATCAACTCGTGCACGTGTGGTCGGGCGATCGCTGGCCGTTTTCACCGGCCGACTACTTCGACATTCGCGAGCAATCCTCGAGTTTCACCGCCTTCGGAGTTTACCAGCCGCACACGTTCAACGTCGGCAGCGAGAACGCGCAATCGATTCTCGGCTCACGCACGACCGCGGACGTGCTGCGCGCGTTTGGTGTGCCGCCGCTGCTTGGGCGCTACTTCACGGCTGAGGACGAGGCGACTGGCGCCGCACGCGTGGTCATCCTCAGCCACGCGCTCTGGCAGCAGCGCTTCGGCGGCGATCCCGGTGTGATCGGCCGCAAGCTCTGGCTCGACGGTTCCGAAGCGGAAATCGTGGGCGTGATGCCGCGCACGTTCGAGTTCGCCTCTCCGTGGCTCCGGACGGAGACGTGCGAGTTGTGGGCTCCGCTTTCGCTCGAGGAAACCCGCACGATGCGCGACAGCCATTTTCTGCTCGGACTGGCACGACTGCGCGACGGAGTTTCGATCGCGACCGCCGATGCCGAGGTGAAGACGATCGGCAAACGACTGAGCGAACTGTATCCGGATTCCAATACACGGAAGGAGTTTCTCGTCCGTTCGCTGCACTTCGAGATGACCCGCGACATCCGCGGACAGGTTTGGACGCTGTTCGCCGCGGTGACGCTCATGCTGCTCGTCGCGTGCGGGAATATCGCCAGCATGCTGCTCGCACGGGGCGCGCGGCGCCAGGGCGAGTTCGGTGTGCGCGTCGCGCTGGGCGCATCCCCGCTTCATCTCGTCCAGCTGACTCTGTCGGAGGCACTGGTCCTCGCGTTCGGAGGAGCGATCGTCGGTCTCGCGCTGGCGCTTGGCGGACTCGAGATCATCCGCGCGATCACGCCGATCAGCGAGGCGCGCAAAGCCGCGATCACGCTCGACGGCATGGCGCTGCTCTTCGCGCTCGGAGCCACGCTGGTGACCGCGTTGCTCGCGGGATTGCCCCCGCGCTTGCCGCACGGCGCACCTCGATCGCGGGCGTAATTCGCAGCGATGCGCGTGGTGCGGTCGGTTCGCGCTCGCGTCATCGGATGCTGCGCGGGTTGGTGATTGCACAGGTCGCCGTCGCCTTCGTGCTCGCCAACAGCGCGGTGCTGTTTGCGCGGAGTTATTTGAAACTCGTCGAGGACAACCGGCTCCTCTCCACGGACGCCGTGGTCACCGCGCAAGTTGCGCTGCACAGCGATCGCTACAAGGATGAGGCCGCCCGCGTGCGCTTCTGGTATGAACTCGCGGAGCGGATGAGAACGTTGCCCGGCGTGACCGAGGCCGCGGTGAGTTCGAAGCTGCCGCTTGAAGGTGGCAGCAACACGAGTGCGCTCTTCAACGATGAGGTTTACGATCCCACCCAGCGTCGCATGCTGGTCGAACGCACGTCGGTCACTGAGAGTTATCATACGGCCATGGGCCTGCGGTTGATCAAGGGCCGCCTGCTCCAGTCAGAGGACCGGGTCGGCGACATCCGTGGCGTGCTCGTAAACCAGACGCTGGTCGCGAAAGCGTGGCCCGACAAGGAACCGCTCGGAGAACTCATCCGCGCCAACAACGCCGGAGATCCGTGGTTCAAGGCCCGGGTGGTCGGCGTGGTCGAGGATGTCCGCCAGTGGGGTCCGGACCAGGAGGTGCAGCCGGAGATGTATTTCACGCCGGAAGGTCACTGGGGTAACAACGCGTTTCTGATCGTGCGCACCGAGCTGCCGATGCAGCAACTGGCGCCGCTCCTCCGACGCGAACTCGCCGCGATCGACAGCGAACTCGCGTTCCGCGATCTCCGCACGATGCGCCAGGTGGTGCAGGGTTCCACGCAGGGTCAGCGGGTGCTCGCGGGATTGGTGAACTTTTTCATGCTCACCGCGCTTGGCCTCGTGGCCGTCGGCCTCTACGGCACGCTTTCGTATCACGTGCAACAACGCACGCGGGAGATCGGCGTCCGCGTCGCGATCGGCGCGGGCCGTTCGGAAATCCTGCGCCTCGTCTTCGGCCAGGGCGGTCGCTGGGTCATGGTTGGGTTGGCGATCGGCTTGGTCGGCAGCCTCGCGCTGAGTTCGGCCGTGCGCGCGATCGCCTATGGCGTCGAAAGCATCCAGTTCGGACCGCTCGCACTCGCCGCCTTGGCGGTGGGCATCGCCGCGATTGTGGCGTGCTGGTTGCCGGCACAGCGTGCGGCCCGGCTCGATCCCTTGGAGGCGTTACGCGCGGATTGAGGCAAAGAAACGGGTGGCGCGCCGGCCCGTCTCGCTTCTTTGGTCAACGAGTCGCGAGCGGCGGAATTGTCTCCTGACAGCAGGTTGTCACTCTGTTGTGAAAGTATGCTGCGATGCCGCGTTCCACTTTGCCGCGCCCCTCTCCTCTCCCCGCCTCCGGCTGCCCTCGGCGCCGACCGGTATCCAAAAAGGCAGCACGCTCACCACGTTGCTCGATCGCGAGGCGGTGGACTGCCTCGCGCATAATCTCCGCGTCACGCACCGGCGATTCGATGCCGATACGTTCCAGCGCACCGCGCTCGCCGGTTTAGAAGGACTGAGCATTCTCCAACGCGGCCACTTCCTCGCAAAGGTCCTTCGCGATCACCTGCCGCCGCGCTACTCCGACGGGATCGAAATCCTGCTGGGCTCGCTCACGCCGCCGCTGCAGGAAACGAGCGATTTCACGCTGAGCGGTTTCTTCTATCTGCCGCACGTCAGCTTTGTTTCCAACTACGGTCTCGATCCCGCAGGTAATGGAGGCGACGACCCGTTCGAAACGTCCATGCGCGCGCAGTTTGAACTCACGCGGCGCTTCAGCGCCGAGTTTTCGATCCGCGCGTTTTTGATCCGCTGGCCGGAACGCACCCTCGCGCGACTGATGGAATGGACGCGCCATCCCGATCCGCATGTGCGGCGACTTTGCTCGGAAGGTTCGCGACCGCGTCTTCCTTGGGCGCAACGAATCCCAGCGTTCGTGCGCGATCCGCGACCGGCGTTGCCGATTCTCGAATCACTGAAAGACGATCCCGAACTCTACGTGCGGCGGAGCGTCGCTAACCACGTTGGCGACATCGCCAAGGATCACCCCGAGCTCGCCTTCGAGCTTTGCCACAAATGGCTCAAAGGCGCATCCGCCGAGCGAAAGTGGCTGATCCGCCACGCCGTGCGACATCCCGCGAAGCACGGCGTCGCCACCGCGCTCAAGCTGCGCCAACTCGCGAAATAGCGAGTCGTGCGCGGGCGTCAGCGCACCTGGCCCGCGCTGTTTTCGAGGATCACGTTGGACACCACCGTTGCGTCCATCTGGTCCGGGACATGCGAGGTGAAACCGATGCCGACGTAAAACGGCGCATCGAACTTCAGCGTCACCGGCGCTCCGACCTGCCGCATGGGTTCGCCCGCGACACTCACCCACAGCGTGAATTGGTCGCCCCGTTTCTCGATGCCGAGGCGCACCGGCTTGGGCCCGTTCATCGGCACTTCGGCGGCCTCGATGCGGCCGTCTTCCTTGAGGTCAGCGCCTTTTTCGGGACGTTGCGCCAGGTGGATCAAGCCGACGCCATGGAGCGCGGCCATGATTTCCTTCGCGTTGTCGTCGAGATCCTGACGCACGATCAACACCGTCTTGCGGTCGCCGTAACCCTCCGCGTTGGGAAAGGAGATATCGGCCGCGAGCGAGACGTCACCCGACAGCTTTTTCCAGAGGAAGCGAAACTCGTCCCGGAAATACCAGATGTTATAGCCCGCCGCATCGATGCGATACGACTTCGTGGCCGCGTCGAAACTCGCGCTTCCCGACAAAATCGGTCCGCCCACATCCGCCTGTCCGTCGAAGATTCCGATCGGCTCGGCAAACGTCACCGTGGGCTGTTGGTGGCCGGCGGGCGGCGGCACCTGTTGGTGCGTGGCCGAACCAGGTCGCGCCCAGTCCGGCACTTCGAGCGGCTTGGCGGCGAGCGCAGAACACGAGAGAACAGCGGCGAGGCAAAGACGAGCGGGGTAGTTCATCGGAGCTCAAGGTGCAGATCGTCCCGAGAAAGGAAAACGCAAACCTCAGCAGTCCCGCGCGGCGGCATCGGCCAACGCCGCCGCGAGAGCCCAGGCGAGTCAAAGGCGCCTGGTCCCGCCAGCGCCGAGCAGGTGATTAACAGGCACCTGGTCACTCGTGTTTCCGGCAGCGCTTTCGGCTCAGACGTGAAACTGCTCTTTCACGATCTTCCCATCGGCGACTTCGTAGACGCAGAGTTCCTTCATATCCATGCGCCCCTCGCCCTTCATCGTGACGTCCATCCGCATGATGCACGCGAACGAATTTTTCGCGACGAGCGGCTCCGACACTTCGATCGTGTGCACCGTCTCGATCATCGAGTCGAACTTGCGACCTTTCTCGATGATGGCCGCGAGGCCGCGAGTTTCCTGCGCGAACATGGGGGATTCGAATGGTTCGAGACTCACGGCGTTGTCCGCGTAGAGTTCAGTTTGCGCCGCTTCCCAGTGGGCTTTGCGGCAGTGAGCGACGAGACGTTCGGCAATTTCTGAGGTGGTCATGGGATTTCAGGGTTTGCGGAGAGTTCAGCCACGAGTATGAACCCGCCCACTGACAACGTCCCGTCAGCAGCGTTTCCCCGCGCATTCCTACCGTTTCGCCCGATGAACTTCCTCCCCTCCCCAATCTCCCGCTGGCTCGCCGT
The DNA here is from genome assembly GCA_024707325.1 of Opitutus sp. Taxonomy (GTDB): domain Bacteria; phylum Verrucomicrobiota; class Verrucomicrobiia; order Opitutales; family Opitutaceae; genus Opitutus. The sequence continues at coordinate 289,875 of JANPZY010000004.1, forward strand.
CGGCCTTTTTCTCTCGCTCCTGTCGCTGACTCGCGCCGCCACGCCAGCCGATGAGTCCGGCTGGATCTCGCTGTTCAACGGTCGCGATCTCGATGGCTGGGTCGTAAAAGTCGCCAAGCATCCGCTCGGCGAAAACTACGCCAACACGTTCCGCGTCGAAGACGGCATCATCAAGGTCAGCTACGACGACTACGATCGCTTCGATCAGCAATTCGCTCACCTGTATTCACTTCTTCCCTACAGCCATTACGTGCTGCAGCTCGAGTATCGCTTCGTCGGTCGCGCGATGGAAGACGCGCCGCATTGGGCCAAGCTCAACAGCGGTGTGATGGTTCACTCGCAATCGCCGCTCTCGATGCGCGTGGAGCAGCTCTGGCCGGTATCGATGGAAGTGCAGTTTCTCGGGGCCGGCTACACCGACGGCACCCAAACCGGCAACGCCTGCACGCCGGGCACCAATCTCGTCCTCAACGGGCAACTCACCCACGATCACATCATCGACGCCGTTGGCTCGCTCTCTCCGCTCGACGAGTGGGTCTCCGTCGAAGTCGAAGTGCACGGTCACGACGAAATCATCCACCGCATCAACGGCGTCGAAGTGCTCCGCTACCAGCATCCGCAGCTCGATCCGCAGGATCCCGACGCGCAGCGCCTGCTCGCGCTCGGCGCGCCGTTGGAACTCGCGAGCGGCCACCTCGCACTGCAGGCCGAGTCGCAGCCCGTGTGGTTCCGCAATATCCGCCTTCGCCCGCTCGATCGCTAAGCTCGCGGCGCGCGCTCAGCCCCCTCAGTCGGCGAGCATCGGATAATCCGTGTAGCCCTCGGCGCTCTGCGTGTAGAGCGTCTGCGGATTCGGTTCGACGAGCGGCACGCCGCGACGGACGCGTTCCACGAGGTCCGGGTTGCTCACGTAATGGTGGCCAAACACGATCGCCGCCGCCCTGCCGTTCGCGACCGTTTGATCTGCCTCATCGGGCGTGAAACCCATGCCGACCAGCAGCGCGCCTTTGAACGCGCCGCGCGCCGCGCTGACGACGTCGGCCTTCTGCACGCCGTAAAAATCGCCGCGCATCAAATCGAGAAACGCCACGCCGCGACGATCGAGCTGCTCCGCGACATAGCGTGTCAGCGCGACCGGATCGCTGTCCTGCATGAAATTATAGCTGTTGAGCGGCGAGATGCGCACGCCGACGCGATCCGCGCCCCACACCTCGATCGCCACGTCGGTCACTTCCAACAAGAGCCGCGCGCGATTCTCGATCGGCCCACCATACGGACCACTGCGGCGGTTGCTGCCGTCGCGGAGAAACTCGTCGAGCAAGTAACCGTTGGCGCCATGGATTTCCACGCCGTCGAAACCCGCCGCCTTCGCGTTTTCCGCCGCGCGTTTGAAGCCCGCCACAATGCCGGGCAACTCGTCGTCGCGCAGCTCACGCGGCACTTCGTAGGGCTTCTTCCCCAGCGGCGTGTGCGTCTCGTCGTTCTCGATGCGCAGCGGACTCGGCGCCACCGGCTGCGCGCCGTTGTTCAACAACGAGTGGCAGGCGCGACCGCCATGCCAGAGCTGCGAAACGATCCGGCCACCTTTTTGCGTGCACCGCATCGGTGATCTTTCGCCAGGCCGCGACCTGCGCCTCGCAATAAATGCCGGGTTCGCGTCCGCCGAAAGCGGAGTTGCCCTCGATCGCCATCGTGGCCTCGGCGACAATCAAACCTGCACTCGCGCGCTGTGCGTAGTAGTCGACCATGAGATCGGTCGGCACGTGATTCGCATCCGCCCGGCACCGCGTGAGCGGCGCCATGACGAAACGGTTGGGCAACGAGATCGCTCCGAGAGCGACCGGCGTGAAAAAGAGTGTCGTGCGGCATGAGTTGAGAAACTGAACGCCGCGCAAGGGAGGAGACTTCCTCCGAAACGCAAGCGACACCGCGCGACTCACCGGCACACGCGCCGGCTCAACTCTTCGGGTAATCGGGCGCGGCCTTCACTTCGGCGATCTGCTTCGTGTGCCGCTCGCAGTGCGCGGAGATGAAGAGGAGCCACTGATACGCATCGAGCTTCTTGCCGAGCGGGCTGTCCGTCGCGTGTTCGCGCAGATCCGCCTTGTCCGTCATCAGAGCGAGCGTCTTCGCCCGGCTCTCTTTGAAATGCGCCACGCTCTCCTTCGCGTCGCCGAAGCGATTCGTCGGCGCCAGCGGCTCGGGCGCCTGCACCTTGTGCGAGCGATCCGCGATCGCCGTGGTCACAAACTCGTCCAGCTCGTGCAGATTCACTTCCTCCGTGCGCGCCGGCGCTGGAAACACCTGCTTTTCCACCATCTCGCGCAGAAAATCCTCCGACGCTGCAATGTGCTCCGCGACCTGCGCGATCGACCAACGCTCGGGCGCGGCTTTGAACGCGAGCTGCTCGGCCGAGAGACCTTTCACCTCCGCTAGAAACGCTTCGCGCGTGCGTTCGAGATGCGCCACACCGCGCGCGCGGTCTTCAGCGGTGAGCGATTGAGCCGACAACCAGGAGGTCGCGGTGAAAACAAAGCCGAGGATCAGGAGGAGACGTTTCATGTTTTTGGGGAAAGCTGCCCGCACGTTGCCGCAACGCACTTGCAGCGCAAGCGGCCCCCGAGTCATCGAATCGCTCTACCAGTCGAGTAAACCCACACGCTACCGCGGCGGGCGCCCGGTCACGTCCTTGAGCACCGGGCTCACGTCGGCCACCGGTCGCACCTCGACGATGAGGCCGAGCGGCAAACCCGGGCACTGCTGCGCGATCGCCGTCGCTTCGTCGAGATCGCGCACCGTGAGAAAGATGTAGCCGCCGACAACTTCCTTCGCTTCCGCGAAAGGACCGTCGGTGATGCGCTCGCCGCGTGCGCCCGACACGACGCGTCCGCCGAGCTCCAACGGACGCCCGTGCTGCACTTTTCCGGCGGCCGCGAGGCCGTCATACCAATCGTTCCATTTCTTCGCGAGCGCGACGCGCTCTTCCGCCGTGAGATGACGATGCGACTCTTCTCCTGCGTTGCGAAACAACAGCATGAAAGGCCGCGACTCGGGTGCGTGGGAATCAGCCATGCGGTCACGAAAATCCCAATCCCGTCGCACCGTCGAGTCTGCAAATTCACTGCGCCTTCGCTTTTGGTCGCGTTTTGCTCCGCGAAAAGAAAAGGGCGCCAAATGGCGCCCTGATGCGGAGTGCGGTCCGATGCGGTCCGCATCGTGGCTCGACTCGAGCCGCACTCGGGCTCGACCCGGTCCGCACCTTGTCGCGACCGTGTTCGCACTCGGGTGCGACAGGGTGCGCACTGTGGCGCGACGTGGTCCGGACCTTGGCTCGACTCGGGACGCACTTCGTCCCGAGTTGGCTCAACGATCTGCTCAGTTGATGACCGGGAGGAACGAGTGTTCGCGGCCATACTCGAGCATCTGCCCGAGGAAGTCCGTGGGATACTCGATCTTCACGTCGACGATGTCGCCGTCCTTCTTCACCGGCACGAGCTTCGGTTGGATGAAGCCCATGAACGGCGCGATGTTGAGCGGCGCGTAGCGGCGGTGCACTTCGGCGAGGAGCGTCTGGTCCACTTTCACGCCGTAGTTTTCGACGAGGTTCTTGCCGGCTTCGAAATCGCCTTCGGATTTGATGCGCTGGATCTCGCGCAGCAACTGGCCGAAGAGCACGCGGAGCTTCTCGTAGTCGTTGACGCGGAAGAAGGTTTTTCCGTCGCGCGTGAAGCGTTCGATCACGTTGTCAGCTTTGCCCTTCTCGAAGGCCCACGCGGCGACGAGCTGACGGTTGCGCATGTGCGCTTCCTCGAGGTTGTGACCGGGCTGCACGCGAAACAGCTGCGTGAGCAGACCGTTGGTGATGTATTTGTCGTATTCGGCCTTGCCGACGTCGAGCGAAGGCATGACGCCGATTTCGACGAGTTTCGGATCGAGGCTGAAGTAGAGTGCGACGAGATCGGCGCGCGCTTCCTCGAGCGTGCCGGCGTAGTTCTTCAGCGTCTGGTCAACGGGAGCGACGCCCGGGTTGAGCTGGCCCGAGGCGTGACCGATGACTTCGTGCATGTCGGTGTGCAGATCGCTCGCGAGCGCGCCCCACTTCTTGAGGCGGGCGGCGATCTCCGGGCTCGCGGCGAACTCCTCGGTCGCCGGGCTCTTCGAGCTCACGACGTTGTAGGCTTCGATGATGTTGCCGAGCGAAACGGACTTGGAACCGTGCTGCTCGCGAATCCACTCCGCGTTGGGTAGATTGATGCCGATCGGAGTCGAGGGAGCGGCGTCGCCGACTTCGCCGATCACAGTGATGACCTTGGCGGAAATGCCGGTGACGTTGGCTTTCTTGTGACCGGACTGGATCGGAGAATTGTCCTCAAACCACTGCGCCTGATCGGAGATCGCGGCAATGCGCTTGGTCGCTTCGACGTCGCGCATCGACACGACGGATTCAAAGGAGCCCTTCTTGCCGACGGCGTCGACGTAGGTCTCGATGAAGCCATTAACGAAATCGATCGTCGGCGTGGTGTCGGTGACCCACGCGATGCAGTGCTCGTCAAACTCGGCAATGTCGCCGGTGCGATAATGGCGGATCAGGTGTTCGATGCTGCGGCGCTGCGTTTCGGTTTCGGCCACGGTCGCGGCCTTCTCGAGCCAACCGACGATGCGCTCGATCGCGGGACCATACATGCCGCCGATCTTCCAGACGCGCTCGACGATCTTGCCGTCGATTTTGGCGAGCTGGGAATTGAGGCCGTAAGAGAGGCGCGGGTTGCCGGACTTCTGCGCGAGGTCCTTGTAGAAGGCGTCCACTTCCTCGGCGGTGACGTCGCGGTAGAAATTATTCGCGGAGGCGGCGACGTGGTCCACGCCGTCGTCGAGATTGGTGGTCTTCGCCGCGATCGTCGGATCGAAGAGGATCGGCGTCAGCTCGCGTGCGAACGCGGCGACGGATTTGCCCTCGAGGGGCAGCAACTTCGCATCGGACTGGGCGAGGAGTTTCGCGAGATATGGCTCGGGGAATTTCGGGAGGATCTTGTTGCTCGCGTAGTGGTGGTGGATGCCGTTGGCGAAGAACACCTGCTTCGCGTAGACGACGAACGCATCCCACTCCGCGCCACTGCGCTCGCCCTGGTAGGATTGAAGGACGGCCTCGAGCGTTTTGCGGATGACGAGGTTGTTGCGGTATTTCTGATCCCAGAAAATATCGCGCCCGGCGAGGCCGGCCTGAGTGAGGTAATAGGCGAGTTTCTTTTGCTGGAGCGAGAGCTGCTCGAATCCAGGAACCTGATACCGCAGAACTTGGATGTCTGCGAAACGATCGGCTTCGTAAGTGAAGTTTTCGCTCGCCGGGTTGGCGTGCGCGCCAGCTGTGCCGAGCACGGCCAGCGTGAGGAGGGTGAGACAACGCATGGCCGAGCTTTCTTGGCGATGTGTCATATGGCCAGAGCAAAACCACTCGGCGCGCGAACACAGCCTCCGCTCCCTGGCGGGGATTTCCCTCGGCTTCGCTTCGGTGAAGGTGTTTGTTCGCCGCGTCGTCGCGCTCGCGTGAGGCGCGGACCCGATTCCCCGTTTTCCCCATGCTCAAACACCTCGGCCTCGTTGCCCTGCTCTGCCTCGTCCCGCTCCGCGCGCAAACGACTCCGCCCAGCGATGAGTCGCTTCGCGAACTGCTCGAAGTCACGCACTCGCGCGACGTGCTCGACCGAATGAAGGCGCAGATCCACGCGCTCATGCAATCTGCCCACGACCAAGCCCTGGCCGACCGAGAGCACTCGCCCGAAGCGGAGGCTGTGCTCGCGCGCATGCGGAATCGCGTGACCGAACTCCTGCAGCAGGAGATCGACTGGCCGGTGATTGAGCCGATTTATATCAAGATCTACGCGGAGTCGCTCACTCAGGAGGAGGTCGATGGCATGATCGCATTTTATCGCACCCCGATCGGCCAGTCGGTCATCGCGAAACTGCCCAATCTCGTGCAGCGATCGATGGCGTCGGTGCAGGCGCGCATGGGTCCGCTGATGCAAAAGCTCCAGGCGATTGAACACGAAACGACCAGCGAACTCGAAGCTCTCGCGCCCGCCGGCGGCGAATAAAATTCTCCCGCTGCGTGCGCTTGCGCTCGTAAAATGCGGCGCATCGTTTGCCCGGCCGGTAACGTCATTCCGCAGGTTCGCGCGCTGGAATTTCAGTTGAACCCTTCGCGCGCCCGACACGAAGCTCCTCCTCTCGTCCCCATGAAAACCTCCCCGATTTCGCTCTCTCTTCTCGTTGCGGCGTCGACGGCACTCACGTCGTTTGCCGCACCTGATCCCAACTGGCTCGGTCACGATCGCCAGCGCCCGCTTCCGCCCGTCATCACGCCCGGCACGCCGAGCACGCAGGAGAAACCGGGACGCGCGCCGTCGGACGCCACGGTGTTGTTCGACGGCACCAACACCTCCGGATGGGTCGCGATGGACGGCAGCCCGACCAAATGGATTGTGCGCGACGGCGCTCTCGAGTGCGTGCCCGGCAGCGGCTACGTGCGCACGCTGCAGTCGTTCGGAGATTGCCAGTTGCACGTCGAGTGGGCCGCGCCGACTCCGGTGCAGGGCAACAGCCAGGGCCGCGGCAACAGCGGCGTTTTCTTCGGCCTCGGCCGCTACGAAGTGCAGGTCCTCGATTCGTATCAGAATAAAACCTACGCCGACGGCTCCGCCGCTTCCGTCTACAATCAATATCCCCCGCTGGTGAACGCCTCGCTGCCGCCCGGGCAGTGGCAGACCTACGACATCATCTGGACTGCGCCCCGCTTCGACGATGAGGGCAAACTCGTCTCCAAGGCGCGCCTCACCGTTTTCCACAACGGCGTGCTCGTGCAGAACGACGTCGAACTCACCGGCCCGACCGCATGGATCGGCCGCGCTCCCTACTCTGCGCATCCGACTCGTCTGCCGATCGCGTTCCAGGACCACGGCAACCCCGTGCGTTATCGCAATGTCTGGGTGCGTGAACTCGGCAACCCGCGCAAAGTTGAGATTTATCCGGCCGATGCGCTGCTCGAATCATATGTCGGCAGCTATGGCCAGGGCCAGTGGAACACCGCCGTCATCACGCGTCGACCCGACGGCCTGCTGGGCATGAAGATGGCCGGTGCCGATCTCGTGCTGCACGCGGAATCCAACACGAAGTTCTACGCGCTCACGACCGACGTGCAGGTCGAGTTCGTGAAGAGCGGCGCGACGACCAAGCTGCTCGTCACCGTCGGCGAGGACTCGGAGCATCCGATGACGCTCGAGCGCGCCAATCGCTGACGCCCTCGCCCTCCTTCAGGTTTTCCTCGCCAGCCGCCCGATTCGCGTCGGGCGGCTTTCTTTTTGTGCGGGCGTGAACGACTCGCTTACTGCGCTTCGCCGACCGACACGCCTGCCGCGGCGAAGAAAATCGGTCCGTTGGAAACCAACTCCGCCGCGCCGGGCGCGACGATCGTGCGGCTTCCGGCATTCGCGATCGCTTCGTGACCTTCCGGCTGCAGCGCGAACACCGCACGAAGTGCCGCCGCTTCGTCCGGCATCAGCACGACGCCGCGGAGAAAGTTGCTGTTGATCGAAACCGTCGCTGTGCCGCCCGTGACCATGAGGCCCGGCTGATTGCGCTGCGCCCAGTTTTCGAGCGCCGACGCGACGAGAAAATACGGCAGCGGCCCGCGTTCGCGCCAGTAGGTCATCTCGCGATCGTAAGGCTCGCGACGAATCACCTGCTGATACACGCGCTCCACGACCGCATCGTAGTCGGCCGCGTTTTCGCCGAGCGCCTTTACGTGCGCACGGAGCAAGCCGACATAGCTCGCCTCCTTCGCGCCGGCGTCGAGTTCCGCCTGAGACGGATCGCGACCGAACGCATCGCGCCACGCCTGCTTCGCCGCGAGCGTCCGCGCATTTTTCTCGGCGCTGAGTTTCTTCGAGAAATGTTCCCGCAGCTGCGCAGCCGTCTTCGCGCCCTCGCGTTCTGCGGCAGCAATCTCGTCAGCCGAAGGCACACGGCCCAACACCAGCAAACCGGCCGCGGCGGGCAGACCGCCATCGAGAGATTCTGCGCGGATTCCGGCCGACAGAGACACACCGAGAGAAAGGGCAACCAGGAGACGATAGATTCGGGGCATGAGAAAACGAACGATGAACTCGATCGTTTGGTCGATCCAGAAATCTTCGCCGCGCGTTACGCAAAAAAGTCGCACGGAGATTTTCTGCGCCGCGTGCTGAGGTTTGGCTTTCAAAATCCCACCGAAGCGCACTTCGTTGACGAGCCTTTCACCCCCGATGAAGACGACACCTCGTTACTCCCCGCTTTTCCGTATCTTCACGCTGGTCGCGTGTGCGTTGCTCGCGTTTCCCGCATTGCAGGCTGCGCCTTCGGGTGGTCCTTACGGGCCGTTGCAGCAGCGCTACGAGATTCCCTCTGGTCGCCGGGTGATTTACGTCGCGCCAGACGCGTCTCCCTCTGGCAGCGGACAATCGATCGAGCAGCCCACGACGCTGGAGAAAGCGATCGCGCAGGCCGTGACCGACGACGTGATCGTCCTTCGCGGCGGCACCTATCGCGTCGGCAGCCTGAAAACCAATCAGGCCATCACGCTCCAGCCCTACGCCGACGAGCGCCCCGTGCTCAAAGGCACGCGCATCGCCACCGAGTGGAAAGCGCAGGCCAACGGCCTCTGGCGCACGAGTTGGAAAAAACTCTTCCCGGCCAAACCCGCCGATTGGTGGCGCCGCGAGCGCGAAGCCGCACGCACGCCGCTCCATCTTTTTAACAACGACATGGTGTTCGTCGATGGACGCCTGCTCGCTGCGGTTGCGTCCGAGCACGAGGTCACGGCCGACACCTACTACATCGATTATCCCAACGGTCAGGTTTACCTCGGCGTCGATCCGACGAATCGCCTCGTCGAAATCACCGCACACGACAGCGCGATCATCCGCACACTCGCCGACGTCCATGGCAAGAAGAACGACGGCAAGGGCTACGTGCTCCGCGGCCTCACGTTCACGCAATACGCTTATCGCGCGCTCGAGGTCGAGGGCACCGAACCGCACCGCCACATGGATCCCTCGGAGTTCGGCAAGGAGATCGTCGGCGCCGTGCTCGAGCATCTCACGATTTCGTTCTGCTCGCGCGTGGCTGGCTATTTCCGCGGCGATGGCCTCGTCATCCGCCACTGCCTCGTCGCCGATTGCGGGAGCGAAGGTCTCTACATCGTGGACTCCGCCGACGTGTTGCTCGAACGCAACATCGTCACGCGCACCAACAGTGCCGAGCGCTTTTCCGGCTACTACGCGTCGGCCGTGAAGATCTTCAACCAGTCCTACCGCGTCACCTGCCGCGACAACCTCATCATCGATAATCCCCACTCGAGCGGCATCTGGTATGACGTCGGCAACATCGACGCGGTGGTCGTCGACAACTGGATCGAGCGCACCAACGACGGATTCTTCTACGAGATTTCCAAGCGCGCGATCTGCGCCGGCAACATCTTCGTCAACTGCAACCGCGGCATCTTCATCCTCAACAGCTCGGAGGTGCAGATCTACCAAAACACGTTTTACAACAGTGTCGCATGGTTCGAGCGCACCGAGCGCAGCTCGCAGGGTGATCACTTCGGCTGGCACACGAGCGCCGGCCCCGACGTCCACGAACGTCACAGCCACGTCTTCGTGAACAATCTCCTCGCGGCCGACGAAACGTTCCAAGGACCGCTCCTCAATCTCGTGCAGACGCCCGCGCTGCGCGGCCGCCTCACCGAGTCGCAGCTCTCCACGCTCGACGGCAACGTTTACGTGCGCCGGGCGGCCGCCGTTGCCCAACCGCTCATCGGTTGGAGCCCGGCGCAGACGGAAACTGCGAACCAAACCTTCGCCACCCTCGCCGCTCTGCGCGACACCTTCCCGAAGTTTGAAACGGCCGGAAAAGAGTTCCCCGATTACTGGGGCCCGCTGTTCCGCAGCGAGGTGCTCGAGCATCTCGAGCTGCTCGCCGGGTTCCCGGGCGCAAATGTCGGTGCAGAGCTCCCGGGAAAGGTCCGCACCTTGATGCGACTCGAGCCGGGCGCGAAGACCTTCCCCGGCGCGTATTCGCCGCGCTGATACGCGGCGACTAACGCCAACCAGCTCGCGCGCTACTCCGAGATCGCGAGCTGCGCCGGCTTGAGCCGTTCGTCGAGTTGCGCGAGCGCGTTCTCGGCTGCGGCGATCGGAGTTCCGGTCAAGCGATTCGTCGAGAGCAGCACATTGCCGTGCTTGTCGAAGACGACGATTCCGGGGATCTGAATGACGCCCTTGAGTCCGAGTGCGGACAACACGTGCTTGCTCTCGTTGGGCAGCGTCGGCCACGGCATCGAGCTCGCTTTCACGTAGGCGAAATACGGCGGCATCGTTGCATCTGTCGCCGAGCCGAAAAACGCCACGCGGTCGCGACCGGCGAGCACCTGATTGTAGTGCTCCACGAACTTCGGCGTGAAATAGGCACAGCGCGGGCACGTGCTCGCCGAGAGGTATTGCACGTAAACTTCAGCCGGCTCCATCGCCGCCGGCTTTCCGTCGGCGTCGACCATGAGACCGTCGAGCACCTCGATCATGCGACCGGGCCGCTGCTCCTGCGGGATCGCGGCTATTTCGCGGGCGCGAGCAAACACATCCGTATCCGACGCCCGCACCTGATAAGTCCCGTTTTTTCCGGGCACCCAAAAGACCGCGTGGCCGTTTTCGACCCGCATTAGCCGGTGAGTTTCGCCGGCCTTGAGCACGAAACCTCCAAAGCTCTGGTTCACGGTGATCGTCGCCTTTCCGGGCCACAGCGTCATGTCCCGTTCGAGCGATCGCAGCGTCAGCGCGCGCTGGTCCGGCGTATACGAGGCCCACCGCGCATTCGCCGCTTCGAGCAGATCAGAATCTTCCGGATTCGTGAGGAAAACGAAACCGGCGGGCGCGAGCAGTTCGGCCTGACGCGCATTGACCGAGTAAACTTTCACCTCGGTTCCCGCCTTCAACAGTCCCTCGCGCTGAAAGTTCTGGTCAGTCTTCAAGCGCACCGACTCGGGCCAGCGCTCCGGCTGATTCACCAGATCGCGCCATGTCAGTGTCTCGGGGACCGCGGCGAACACCACCGACGAGCAGACCAGCAAAAACGCAGCGCCAAAGCGCGCGGACACAGGGGCAAACACGCCGGACGTGCCGGCAAAGAGAGTGAAGAATTTCATGGCGGGCAGAAAGGGGCCGACAGGGCCGGGGCGAGTTTAACACTGCGCCCCCGGCGGCTCCATTCGGGCGCCCGCTGCTGCATCAGTCAGGTTTGCGCTGATAACCTGACGCGACGCCCGCCCGGGTTTAAGGAGCCGCCGCCGGCCCGTGCTCGGGCGCGATCGGTTCGAACACGAACCGCAATCCGCGCACGTAAGCCTCGAACTGCATGCCTGCGTGCCGCTCGCCGTCGATGATCCGAAACTCATACGCGAGCTCCGGATGTTTGCGCGAGCTTACGCGCTGATGGTAGCGCAGGATGCCGCCCAGAAAACCCGGCGACTCGTTGCCACCGCCCGACACGTGCAGACGCGCGCGCAGCTTTTTGCCCGATTTCACGAACTCTTCCTCGTAGCCGAGCAGCCAGTCGTTCTCGATCAACACCGCCGGCGTCGCCGCGACGTAGCCGTAGAACAAATCCGGCTGCGTATACATCGTGTAGAGCGTAAACAGTCCGCCCAACGACGCGCCCGCGAGCACGCGATGCTCGGAGTCCACGCGATACTCGCGCTCGATGAACGGGATGATCTCTTCCGCGATCGTCTTCAGAAACTCCGCCGCGTGGCCCGTCTCGGGATCGTTGTCCCAGCGCACCGGCATCAACTCCCACGTGCGCAGCCGCCCGTAGTTCAGATTCTCGCCTGGGTAGCCGAGGCCCACCGTGATGAACTCCGGCGCGACCTTGTCGTAGATCAGACTCCCGTGAATCGCCGTGATCTTCTGGAAGTCCCAATAACCATCCGTGCAAAACACGACCGGATAGCGCTTGTCGGGCGAGGTCGCGTAGCTCGGCGGCAGGCCCACGTGCAACTGATACTGCCGGCCCGCTGCATTCTTCGGCAGCACGCGCAGCTCGGAGTTTTCGATCGCGTGAGGTGGATATTTCGGAGCAGTCGCAGCACCCGCCACCGAAGCGAGCGCCACCGCGAGAAAAGCAAAACAGGAAGCGACAGAGGTTTTCATGGGGTGGTAAAAACTAAACACCTCGTCGCCGCGAAGTCCTCTCCGATTTTTGCTCCGTTTGTTCCAACGTTCGACTGAGCGCGCACCAAGCCGTGCCTGAGTGCGTCCCACGTCGAGCCAAGGTCCGGACCAGGTCGCGACAAGGTGCGCACCGCGTCGCGCCACCATGCGGACCGTTCCGCGCCAGCGTGCGGCTCGAGTCGAGCCACGTTGCGGCACGACTTGGGACGGTGCTCGCACCTGAGCGCGACGTTGTCCTCCGCGCGAATTACTTCCGGCGCTTTTTTGGCGCGGGCTTCTTGAACTGCGGCATCGGAGACTGCTTCTGCTGAAAGCGCTGCGCAGCCTTCTGGTCTTTGATTGAGGGAAGATATTTGGCGCCCATGCAGCGAAACCGGCGGATTTCGTCCCCGCGGGCAAATCCATTCGCTTCGCTGCGGCCCCGCATGCGTCGCCGCGCACCACACGGCCGCGACTGCGGAGCAGGCGGTTCGCTGAACCGTGGCGCCACGCGCTCGTTGGGCGGCAGGTTTCGCTGCCTGTCGCGCTTGCCGCGGGCTCGTCAGGCGTTTCCCTCGACGCATGCCTTCCACTCACTCTGCCGCTGTGCGGCCTTCCCGCTTCAATCAGTTTCTCGCGGTCGTCGAGCGTGTAGGCAACGCCCTGCCGCAGCCCGCCACGCTGTTCGCCTGTCTCGCGGTCGCGGTGCTGTTGCTGTCGGCGTTCTTCGCGGCGCGCGGCACGGAGGTCGTCAATCCCGCAACTGGCGAGGTGGTGCGTTCGATCAGCCTGCTCAATCTCGAGGGCTTTCATCGCATCGTCGCGCAGACGCTGCCGAACTTCATCAACTTCCCACCGCTGGGTGTCGTGATCGTGTGCCTGCTCGGCATCGCGGTCGCAGAGCACGCGGGATTGATCGGTGCGGTGGTGCGACTGCTTGTGCTCGCTTCGCCACGCTCGCTCGTCACGCCGATGGTCGTGTTCGCCGGCGTGATGTCCAACGCCGGCGGCGATGTCGGCTACGTGTTGTTGATTCCGCTCTCCGCCGCGATTTTTCACACGCTCGGTCGCCATCCGCTCGCGGGCCTCGCCGCGGCGTTCTGCGGCGTGTCGGGTGGCTTCAGTGCGAACCTGCTCGTGAGCACGATCGATGTGCTGCTCGCGGGACTCTCGCAAAGCGCGGCAGCGATCGTGTCGCCGGGCTATGTGGTGACCGGACTGGCCAACTACTACTTCATGGCAGTGTCCACGGCGATCATCGTGCTCGGCGGCACGTGGGTCACGCATCGTTTCGTCGAACCGCGGCTCGGCGAATACCGTGGTGAGGCCAAAGCCGAACCGCTCGTCCCGCTCTCCGCCGACGAAAAGCGCGGACTGTGGTGCGCGCTGGGGTTTCTGCTGCTCGCGGCGGCGGCGGTGCTCGTGGGCTTGCTGCCCGAGGGCGGTTTTCTGCGCGATCCGCAGCAAACGGAGAACCCGATCCTGCGCTCGTATTTCGTGCGACATCTGGTGCCGTTCATCTTCATCGCGGGCGTGGGCTTCGGCCTCTCCTACGGTATCGGCGCCGGCACGATCCGCCGCGATCGCGAGGTCGTCAAAGGCATGGAGAAATCCATGGCGACGCTCGGCTCGTATCTGGTGCTCGCGTTCTTCGCCTCGCAGTTCATCGCGTATTTCAACTGGACGAATCTCGGCATCATCACGGCGATCGAAGGCGCCGCGCTCATCCAATCGCTCGGCCTCGAGGACATGCCGATTCCGCTGATGATCGCGCTGATTCTGTTCTCGGCGTTCATCAATCTTTTCATGGGCAGCGCGTCGGCCAAGTGGGCGCTGCTCGCACCGATCTTCGTGCCGATGTTCATGCTTGTCGGCTTTTCGCCGGAACTCGTGCAGGCCGCGTATCGTGTGGGCGACAGCTGCACCAACATCATCACGCCGCTGATGAGCTACTTCCCGCTCGTTCTGACGTTCGCGCAACGCTACGACAAATCGGCCGGCATCGGCACGATGATCGCAACGATGCTGCCCTACTCGATGGCGTTTCTCGCGTTCTGGACACTGCTGCTCGTGATCTGGATCGCCCTCGGGTGGCCAGTCGGCATCAACGCGCCGCTGTATTTGTCCGAGACGATCGCGCAGCCCACGCCGTAACCGGCCCGACGCCAACATCGGGAACGTGTTTCGCGCTCTACGGTTGCGAGCGGGATCGCAGCCAGCACGTTGCGGCATGGCTTCCCAAGGTTCCGCCGGCAATGTCATCGCCGCTCTCGCCAGCTTCTTCATTCCGGGGCTCGGACAACTGCTCCAAGGTCGTCCGCTCAAGGCCCTGATCATGTTCGTCCTCGCCGCCGTGCTTTGGTGGTTCCTGCTCGGCTGGATCATCCATCTCTGGTCGATTCTCGACGCCGCCCTCTTCAAACGTCCCTGACGCCCACGCTGCGATGCCGACACGGTTTCCGACCATTTCGCCCGAGCCGGTCACGCCGATCCCTCCGGAGGCGGCGGCGCGACTCGCGCGTTTGCGGCGAGTCGCGTTTTTGATGGATCGCTCGATCCCGATTGGCGGCGGACGCAGCATCGGACTCGACCCGTTGATCGGACTCATCCCCGGTGTCGGCGATTGGGCCGGTGCCGCGATTTCCAGTTGGATCGTCTACCAGGCTATCCTGCTCGGCATGCCGCTCCGCGTGCTCGCCGCCATGGGGCTCAACATCGCCATCGAAGCGCTCGTCGGCACGGTGCCTGTCGTCGGCGATCTCTTCGACGCCGCATGGCAGGCCAACTACCGTAACCTCCGCCTGATCGAAAAACACTACGATCCGCGACGGCGTCCGCGTTCGCTGCGCGGCGTGTTGTTCGCCTTCGCGGTGTGCGCGGTTCTTTTCTTCGCGGCGATCGCGGCGCTTTCGTTCTGGATTTTCTCCGCGCTGCTCTCGCTCGTCACCAACGCCTGAACCGAGTCGGAACAACGTGCGCACCGAGTCGAGCCAAGGTGCGTCCCAGGTCGCGCCTGAGTGCGGATCGAGTCGCGTCAAGGAGCGGCTCGCGCCGCTTCCCTGCGCGCCCGCGACCATCGCGCGACGAGCCAGCAGCCAAACGCCCACACGGTGCCCGCACACCAGCCGGCGAGCACATCGGTGGGAAAATGCACGCCGAGATACACGCGGCTGAAACCAATGATCCCGCTCAGCAGAAACGCCACGGTGAGGAAGAATACCTTTTCCCTGCGCCGCTCCGCCGCCTGCGCGAGCAGCGCGCCGAGCGTGATATAAACGATCGACGCCATCATTGAGTGTCCGCTTGGAAAACTCGCCGAACTCACGTGCGTGAGATGCGGCACGATGTCGGGCCGCGGACGGTCGATGACGTTTTTCAATCCGTTGCTCAGCGCGTAGCCGCCCGCGACGGTCACGACGAGCAACACCACGCGCGTCCAGCGTCGACGCAGCGCGAGGTAGATAATCACGAGCAGCGAAAGCATGATCACGACGACGGCGCCGCCGAGCGCGGTGAAGTCGCGCATGACTTCCGCGATCCAGAACGGTCCGATCGGCACATGCGGATCCTCAGGCGTCCGCAGCGAGCGCATAAAACTCAGCTCGAGTTCGTGCGTCCCCTCGTCGCGCACCCACGCGGCAAGGGCGATGAAAAGCCAGGCGCCCGCGCACACGACGAGCATCGCCGCCAAGACCTCCCACTCGAGCCAGCCGGCCTGGCCCAAACGGTTTTTCCAGCGCGCGATCCACGTTTTCATGTGCGCGAGATGGTGACCGTGGCGCGCCGAGAGTTCCACTCCCGAGTCGCAACCGTGGCGCTTTTCTCCGGTCGGGAAACGTGCGCGCATGAACTTTGTCGTCCTTCTCAACGCCCACGCCGGCACGGTGCAAGCGGCCGATGGCGAGCTCACGCCCGACGCGTTGAAGAGCGCGTTCGCGAATCATGGCGTCACCGCGACCGTGCACCTCGTCGAACCGGAGAAATTCGACGACGCGCTGACCGACGCGATCGCGAGTCATCCCCATGCAATCGTGGTCGGTGGCGGCGACGGCACCGTGCGTGGCGCAGCCGAGCGACTCGTCGGCACCGAGATCGCGCTGGGCGTGTTGCCGCTCGGCACGCTGAACCACTTCGCGAAGGATCTGAAGTTGCCGCTCGCGTGGGAGGAAACCGTAGCGGCGCTGTGCCGAGCGACGGTGGCCACTGTCGACGTCGGTGAAGTCAACGACCGCATCTTCGTGAACAATTGCTCGCTCGGTTCTTACGCGGAAGCCGTGCGCCGACGCGATGCGCTGCGCCGCACGCGCGGACAGGCGAAGTGGTCGGCGATGCTGCGCGCGGCGTTCACGACATTCACTCGACTGCGCCGGATGCGTTTGCAGTTCGACACCGGTCAGGGTCTGCAAGCGAAACGCACACCGCTCGTCGTGATCGCGAACAACTGCTACTCCGGATTGCTGCTCGAAACCAGCAAGCGCGAGCGGCTCGATGAGGGCCGGCTCTGGATCTACACCGTGCGCGTGCACCGACTTTTGCCGGTGCTGCGTCTCGTCCTGCAGGCGCTCTTTCGCCGACTCGACGAAACCGACGCGCTCGACGCCGAACCGGCCGAGCGTTTCACGATCCATTCGCTGCGCGGAGAGCCACCAGTTGCACTCGATGGCGAACTCGTGCGCCTCGCGCCTCCGCTGCACTTCTCGATCCGAGC
Organism: Opitutus sp.; assembly: GCA_024707325.1. Classification (GTDB taxonomy): domain Bacteria; phylum Verrucomicrobiota; class Verrucomicrobiia; order Opitutales; family Opitutaceae; genus Opitutus. The sequence goes on from JANPZY010000004.1 coordinate 306,816, forward strand.
GGGCGCACTGCGCGTGCTCGCACCTTCCGAAAAATGAGACGCATCGCGCACATCTCCGACCTGCATTTCGGCACCGAGCGCGCGGAGCTCGCAATCGCCCTGCGCGCAGAACTGGAGGAATTCGCGCCCGATCTCGTGATCGTGAGCGGCGACCTGACACAACGTGCACGAACGTCGCAGTTTCGCGCGGCGGCGGAGTATCTGGCGACGCTGCCACAGCCGCAGATCGTAGTCCCAGGAAATCACGACATCCCGCTCTACGATGTCGCGCGGCGTTTTCTCGCTCCCCTTGCCCGCTACCGACGCTGGATCGCGGAAAACACCGACCCGGTGTTCGAGGACGAGGAGATTTTTGTCGCGGCCCTCAACAGCGCACGTTCGCTCACCTGGAAAAGCGGTCGAATCTCTGACGAACAGATCGAGCGGCTGCGGCTCGGCCTCCGCGCGCGCAAAGCAGCCACGACGATCGTGGTGACGCATCATCCCTTCATCCCGCCGCCGCTCGCCGATTCCACGGATGCCAAGATAGATCTGGTCGGACGCGCCGAGCGCGCGTTGAGCGTGCTAGACGACGGCGAAGTCGATCTGTTGCTCGCCGGTCATCTGCACCACTCCTACTCCGGCGATACGCGCACGCAGTATCCGGCGGCGCGTCGTGCCATCGTTTCTGGGCAGGCCGGCACCGCGATTTCCAGACGCGTCCGCAGCGGCCAGCCCAACGGCTACAACCGCATCGTGACGCACCCGGATCAAATCACGGTCGAAGTGCGCGCGTGGGCCGGGGAGCGTTTTGCTCCCGCGGCCAGCGTCGCTTACGCGCGACACGCGGAAGGCTGGTTGATCGAGCGCGCAACCTGACCCATCGCGCACCGAGTTTCGGTCAATTCTGCTTTTGCGACGACGAGCCGTTGTCGCGCGGCTTGGAACTCGCGTCCGAATCCGCCGCACGTGTGGAGCTGCGCGGCTCCTTTGTCTGATCCGATTCGGTCGGGGGCTTTTCGCGACGCGGCGCGGTGTTCGTGGGGTCGTTGGCTTTGCCGGATTCCTTCTTCTTTCGCTCGTCGCTCTTTGCGGCAGGCGGTGTGGCGGCGGCCTGGTTCGCGTTGCGCTCGGCCTCCAGCGCCCGACGCTGACGCTCCGCGCGACGTTCGATTTCCTCGCTGGAAACGACGTCGCGGTTCGCGGAACCGGCCAGTGCGCGGCGTTCCGCTTTGCTGCCCTCGGGGCTGCCCACCGGGCCGGCGGTCGGCGGCGTGGCCAACGTCGAACTCGTGCCGGGCTGCACCGTCGTGCCGGTGGTCCCGTTGGCGGCGGGACGTTGCGTGGGCTCGGCCGCGGAGCCGCTCCACGTGCGGAGATCATCTGCCTCCATGTCCTGCGCCGACTCCGGACCGACCTGTTCAGGCGTCACGCGACCGGCGGCCGGAGAACGTGAACGTTCTGTATCCGAAGTTTCACTACCCGATTGGTTGGCAGTGGTCCCTGAATCGGAAGACGACTGCGACTGCGTAGAGGATGAGGTGGAATTCGACGTTGAATTCGAGCCGGAGGAGCCGGAGCCCGACGACTGCGCTTGTGCGACAGGCAGAAGAGGAAGCGCGACGGCGGTAACGAGCGCGAGGCGCAGCACGTGTCGCGAGGAAGGGGTTTTTGTGTTCATAACTTCGCAACATATCCACCGCGTGGTCCCTCGGTATCGGGCGTGTCCATGCGCGAGCGCCCGGGATGGTGGGTAATGTGAGAACGGGCTTCGCCTGCCTGATCCGGGCGGGCAGACTCGACTCTGTTGCGACGGCACAAAAAAAGCGCCCGCCGCAATGCGGTGGGCGCTGAATCGATCGCGAGCAAACGGCGCGCGCTTACTCGTCGTCGTCTTCGCCAGCGGTCGCGCCGGCTTCGACGTTGAGCTCCATGGCGATCTCGGTGAGGGTTTTGTCGGCGTTGCCCTCCTCATCGAGCGTTTCCTGGAGAATTTCTGCGACGTCCTCTTCGCCGAGCAGTTCGGCGAGCGTGCGTGCAGTGCCGTAGCCGGCGATTTCGTAGTGCTCGACCTTCTGGGCGGCGCCGATGATCGCGAGATCGAGAACGGACGGATCGCCTTCCTCTTCGAGGGTTTCCTTGCCTTCTTCGACGAGGCCTTCCATCGCCTTACACTTCTTGCCCTTCATCGATTCGCCGAGCTGCTCGCCGATGCGTTCGAGACGGGCAACGTGCTCCTGAGTTTCCTCAAGATGCTGTTCGAGAGCTTTCTTGAGTTCGTCGGAGTTGGCGCCTTTCGCCATTTTGGGCAGAGCCTTTACGAGCTGCGTTTCGGCGCTGTAAAGGTCCTTGAGTTCGTGAATGAGGAGGTCGCGGGCGGAATTGAGTTTCGACATGAGAGTGAGGATTGAGGGTTGGTAATAAGCACCCTCACCGACTCAGGCGCGCCGGGCCGGTTCGGGCGCCCGAGCGCAGTTCTCTCCGGCGAATTGTTGCCGGATTCCGCACCGCGTCCCTGTAGGAGATTTACCGGGGCAGCACTCACGCCGCCTTGAGAGCCGAGCCGAACCGCGCCGTGGCGCGAGCCAGATCGGCGGTGCGACGGGCCACGTCCGCGGAGGAGATGCGGTCCGCGTCAAAGTCCGAGCCGGTCGCGTAAACGAAGCGCGGCACGATCACGCTGCGGAAATCGAGCATGAGGCTGTTCGCGAGCGACATGATCGACATGTAGCTGCTGAGGCCGCCGGCGGCGCAGAGGAAGCCCACGGGCTTGTTCTCCCATGAGGCGCCGGTGAGCTCGATGAGGTTTTTCACGGCGGCATTGCCATCGTAGTTGTAGATCGCGGTGGCCACGATCACCGCGTCGGCGTCGGCGAGCATTTTTCCCGCGATGGCGACGTTGGGATGGCCGTAGGCCGCGCCGCCGTCGCACAACGGCAGCGGCAGGTCGCGCAAGTCGAGCCAGGTCACGGCATGACCTTCGCTCTCGAGCACGCGCTTCGCCTCGAGTGCGAGCAGGCGGCTGTTGCTTTCGGAGTTCAGACTGGAGGAAACGATAGTGATCATTGGGAAAGCGAAGGGTTGAAATCAGGCTGCGGCCTTCAGCGCCGCCAGCCGCTCGCGCGCGGTGGCGTGGCGCGTGGCAAACGATCCGAGCGGCACGACGCGGGTCCGCGCGCGACTCCAAAGCGGCAGGCTCGCGAGCATGGTTTCCAATTCCGTGGCCGAGCCCACGCGCGCTACAAACGAAAACCCGATCGCGCCGAGCAGCGGACCGCCGGCAACGATACGGCCTGCGCTTTGCAGGCGCTCGCACGCCGCGAGCGTGGGGATCACGGTATTCTCCAGATAAGGGAGCAGCTCCGCGCGCGGCAGCGAGCCGGCGGGATCGAAGAGCATTTCGACGTGATAGTCGTGTGATGAAGACGTGGTCGGTGAGTTCATGTTTGATCGGTTGACGCCGGCCACGCTACGACCTCAAGTTAACTTTAGGTCAAGAGGCACACATGGAAAATTGCGAACGAACCGGCTTGTCGTGGGAACTCAGCGTGGGCGACGTGGCTGCGCGCGCAGCGGCGTGGCCGTGTCCGCGATTCATTTCTACGAGGCGAAAGGTCTCATCTCGAGCTGGCGCAACACCGGCAACCAGCGACGCTACGCGCGCGAGGTGCTGCGACGGGTTTCCATCATCAAGGTCGCACAACGCCTGGGCATTCCCCTCGCCTCCATCAAGGAAGCGCTCGACTCGCTGCCGAAGGGACGCACGCCAACAGACAAAGACTGGCGCAAACTTTCCGCGCGTTGGCAGGCCGAACTCGACGCACGCATCGCACGTCTCACCGAACTGCGCGACCACCTGACCGGTTGCATCGGCTGCGGCTGCCTTTCGATGAAGGATTGCCCGCTCCGCAATCCTCACGACGAACTCGCCGAGAAAGGTCCGGGCCCGCAGCTCCTTGCCAGCGCCGACGAAGACTGACTTACGACTCCGCCGGCACGCGTGGCTGACGATCGGTTATCCGGTCAAGCAGCCGGATCGAACCAATCATCAACGCGATCCCGCCAAAGATCACCCACGGGATTCCCTCGAGCGAATACTGCGCGAGCGCACCCGCCGCCGCGGGAAGAAACGCTCCGCCGAGATTCGCCGCGCCCGACTGCCGGCCGATCACGGTTTGCACGGATTCGGGCGCAAAACGATTCGGCACTTCGTGCATGAGACACGGATACACGGGCGCGAAACCCAATCCGACCAAGACGAGGGAGAGGCCGGCAAGCACAGGCGTATGCGCAAACGCGAAGAGCAACGTGCCCACCACCGCGACGCCGCAACCGATCGCGATCAGCCGACGGTTTCCCCAGCGTTCGACAACAAAGCCGACCAGAATGCGCCCGCCGGTGATCGAGGCATAAAACGCCGACGCGCACAGCGCCGCCACTGAGGGCGAGAAGCCGCGCCCGACCGCTAGGATCGATCCCGCCCACAATCCCGTCGTCATCTCCACCGCCACATACATCGCGAAGATCGCGGGCGACAACCACCCGGCAAACGAACTGGCCTGCAACGTGGGCACCGTCACCTGTCGGTCCGCTTGTGCGTCGTGACGAGTCTTGGTGGGTGCATGCGCCCACAGGCTCAGCGTGAGCAGGAACACCACTGCGAGCGAAAGCTGGATGCTGCCGAGCACCGTGTAGCCGCCGCGCCAGCCGAGTGCACTCGACAGCGCGTAACCCATGAACAACGGACCGCCGGTCGCGCCGAGTCCCCAGCACGCGTGCAGCCAGTTCATGTGCCGCCCGCTGTAGTGGCGCGCGACGAATCCGTTGAGCGCCGCGTCCACCGCACCTGCGCCGAAGCCCAGCATCACCGCGGCGACCAACAACACGGGCAGACCCGACGCACGCGAAATCAGCACCATGGCCGACCCAGTGAGCACGCAACTCACCAACACCACCGGCGCCGTGCGGAAACGCGCGATGATCCGTCCGCTCGAAAAACCAGCGATGCCCGCGAGCAGCGTGCCGATAATCGTGATCACTCCCGCCACGCCGATCGGCAGATTCAGCTCGGGATAAATCGTCGGCCACGCCACGCCCAAAGTGCCATCCGGCAGTCCGAGACTGACGAAACCGAGATAGATGATGACGAGCAGGAAGAGTGAAGCGCGCGGATTGGTCACGACGCCCTCGAACCATCAGCACCGCGAGCGCGGCGCAAGCTCCGGAGCGGTCTTGCACAAGAACGCGCACCGCCGCCTCATGTATCCTGTTTTCCTATACAGTGGAGTCGCGCGGCATCCCGTGGACGAACAAACGACCGTCGCGTTCCTCGATCGTGTAGCGGCGGAGCGCGAGCTTCGCGGGACCGCCACAAGGTTTTCCTGACGCCAGTTCGAACCGCGAGTTATGCCACGGGCAGACGATCTCGCCCGCCTCCAGGCGACCTTCCGACATCGGGCCGTAACGATGCGTGCAAAACTCCTGCAGCGCGAACCATTGCCCGCCCTGCCGGGCCACCACAATGGTCGTGCCCTCGACGTTCACGCGTGCCGTCTGGCCCTCCGGAATTTCGTCCGCCCGGCCGATGCAAACCGGCTGCGCCGCACCAGCGCCGATCTCGCGAGTGTCCTGCGGCAAATCTCCCTCATGGCGGTGACGCCCCACTCCAATCCCATCCTCGTAAACGAGCGATCCGCCAAGATAGCCGGAGAAGCCAATCACACCGAACGCGATCAACGATACGATGAGCGCCAGCAGATCGGTGCGGGGGCCGTTGAGTGACTCGAACCGCAACCCGATGCTCAAAGCGTAAAGTCCGACCGCGACGAGGTTCAGCACCATGTGCCACGTTGCCTTCTTTTTACCCGGGTGATCGCCGCGGATCGACGAGTAATCGACGAAGCCCGGAATCGCCGCCACCAGCGCGGCCGCCACGCCGAGCACCAGACTCAGAAACGCCGCGGGCACGAGCCGCCACTCCGGACGCGCCCAGATCCAGCTCGCCACATCGAGCAGCGTGCCGAGCGCAAACAACGCGATGGGCAAATGCACCAGCGCCACGTGCACCGGACACCGCAGCGGTTTTCCCTGCAAAAGATCTTTTGCGGTCGGCATCGTCACTTCTCCTCCGGCAATGTCGCGCCCTCACGCTCCGCGATGGCGCGCCACTTCTTTTTCGATTCGCGCGCGATGGATGTTCCCTGATCGAAAACCATGCGGCTGCCGATGTAGCCCGATGCAATCACCAGCACCGCCCCCGCGCACGACGTCATCCACACGGGTCCTGTGATCGCGGCGTCGGCACCGAAACGCAGTCCGAGATTGGCAAACCACACGAGCAGCGCCGCGCTGTTCAGCACCATGTGATAGAGTCCGAGTTTCCACGCCGGCTTCTCGCGCTTGATGCCTGACCAATCCGCGACGCCGGGCGGAATCGCCAGCAACGCCACGACCGTGCCGATCAGCGCCGCATACAACGCGAGACGCGGCACCGCTTCGTTCGTGACGCCCGCGACGACCGCCAGATCCAGGATCGCGGCGCCGAGCCACAGGCCAACCGGCACGTGCACCATCGCCGCGTGCAGCGGATGGCCCATCCATTTGCCTTGAAGAAAATCGACGAGTTTCACGGGGTGCGGCGGGGTAACGCCTTTTCGCGTATCACAACCGACACGGCGGCGCTTTGTTCCGGGATCGCCGACGAACCAGCGCGAATCGGGACATCGCCGATGCGCCGACCTCTTCACCACCCGGCCTCCTCTTTCCTTTCATGCCGGCATCAGGTCGTTGCGGAAACGCTGCGCGCGCCTTATATCCGCCGCATGGATACGAAACCCGTCGCCGCAAAGACACCGCCGCGCTGCGAAGATTGCGGCCGCTACGACGCGCATCTTTTCGACGGCACCTGGTTGTGCGGCGACTGCTTGCAGTCGCGCGGTTCCTGCTGCGCCGAGCGCCCGGATCAGGAAAGCGACTGCGAGAAGGCGCCTGCGAAGCAGTCCGGGATCACTGACTGACGCACGCGATCACATCTGCCCGCGCGGCGGGATGGGTTTGCCGAACACACCTTCCTTGCCGGGACGGGCCGCATCGCCGCCGCCGCCCGCCGAGGTCTCACCCTTGGCATGCGGCGGATCGCGATGGAGTTTCTCGCCGGCAGCGGAATCGGCCGGGAGCGGTTTCTCTTTGTCCGTGTAATATTCGTCCGGCGGATTGTCCCAACCAGGTGTCGGCGTGCGTTCGTTGCGCGCTGCGGGATCCGCGTCGGTTTGGGCGTCGCGCGGCACGGAAACGTTTTTAGAATCAGAGGAGTTGGCCATGCGCCAACATAGCCACGCCGGAACGTTCGGTCTCTGGGCCGAAACGCCGTTTCGCAGATGGGAGCGTTCCCTAACTTCCGGGTTTTCCGAACCCTGCTCGCGACCCTGCGCCCAAATCACCAGCAGCACGCCCGTGATCGCGATCGCTTCGAAGAGCGCGGTCGCTTCATTGCGGTCGCCCGGTTCGCCGAGCGCCCGCGGCAGATGCACCAGCAACACCCACGCGCCGATCGTGCCGGCGGTGACCGCGGCCGTGATGCGGACAAAGCGAGGAATCAACAATCCCACGCCCGCGGCCACCAGCGCGACACCGGTGAGATACGTCCAAAACATCGCGCCGGGCACCCACGCGGGCACGAGATATTGCACGAACTCCGCCCAGCGAAAATGTTGCAGTCCGCTTTGCGCCAGAAACCACGCGAGTGCGAAGCGGCCCAATCCCGCCGCGAAGCGGAGTGTGGCCGTGCGACGCCCATCGCCACTTGCGGCCACGATCCAGGCACCACCCGCAAGCGTGCACGCTTTGCCCGCGTTGGTCCACGCGGTGCCGAAACTGGCGTCTCTCAGCGCCGCAGGGATCGCGAAAACCAGCGCGCTCGCGAAGAGCACTCCGCCCAGCGCGAACGCGACCGTTTCCCTCCGCAGCCCAGCCGCGATCGCTGCTCCTGCCAGCATCAGCAAGGCGCCGGCGATCCATGCAATCGCCTCGCGCGCCGGCATCGTGTTGGGCCACGGCAGGAGCCGCGTCACAAACTCTCCGTAGAAGAGGTGCTGGAGGCCGAAGAAAACAATCCCGGCGGCAAAACAGGATCTTCCAAGGCGCAGAAACGAAGGCGAAGAGATCACGGGGTCGCAGCAGGTGTTGGGGGCCATAACCCCGCGTCCGCCGCGATCCCTTCACGATGCGTCCGCAATTCCGGTCGCTTCGCGTCATAGACGGCGGTGAGTTCCGCCAACTGACGCGACACCGCATTGGCGAGATCGGCGGAATCGAGCCGCCCCCTGGCGCTCCAGCGCATACGCCAGCTCCGCGAGGTCGCGTCGCAGGCGCTGGAGTTCCTCCACGAGAAGGCTCGATGACGACGAATGGCTCATTATCAGGCGCGCCGGCGGAAGGTCATCCGGCACAGAGCATCCCATCCGCCTTGGGCGTTCTGGCGGTTCGACGTGAACCGGCGGTGATCGTCGGTGATGAACTCCGTCACTTCGCGGAATTTCACGAGGCCCGATTCACCGGGGAACGGCCCTTCCGTATCCAAGCTCAGGATACGGCCGGTCGCGTCCACCTGACCGTCGTAGCGCCAGAAGTGGCTCGTCATCGTGTCGATCCATGAGCCGACGTAGCGGCCGCGTGTCGCGTCGTAGCCGAGCGTCAGGCGGCAGCGATACGGAAACACCTCGTTCGATCCTTCCGTGACGAGCCAGAAGGGGCCGACCATCTGCGCGATCTCGGTGCCGTGCATGACTTGGGTGGGTTGGCCCGGACCGGGCGAGACTTCGATCTCGATGTCCCAGGTGCCGACGAAGCGTTCGAGCCAGCGATGCTCGGGCGTCGGATTTTCCATCGGCATCTCCATGCAGGAGGGAGCCTCGGAGGACGGGTTGGGAGCGGTGTCAGTAGCAGTGTTGTTGTTATTCATGGGAGGATTGAGGTTCATCCTCTCCACGATCCGGGCGGCCCGTCCCGGACACCTCGCAAAAATAAACCGTAACCGCGGAAACAATGTCCGGCTTGGCGGTCCTCGCTCGTTGTGGTTAATAGCATGCACCACCACTTCGCCCTCCCCGCTGCCATGGAATCCCCCCTGCCCCGACTCCGTTTCTGCTTCTGTTCCGCAACTCCGGTCCGGAAACGCACCGCCATCTCACCGCCGATCAGCGCCAGGATCTCATGCTTCGCTGGAATCGCTGGTTCGACGATCTCGTTGCGTCCGGCAAGGCCGTGGAAGGCCAGCCCCTCGAACTGGAGACGCGTTTGGTCTCCGGCCCTCGCGGCGAGCGCGTGACTGACGGTCCGTTCGCCGAAAGCAAGGAAGCGGTCGGCGGCTACGTAAAACTCCTCGTCCGCGATCTCGAGGAAGCCACCGAAATCGCCCGGCGCCATCCGGGTCTTGAGCACGGGCTCATCATCGAAGTGCGCCGCTTCATGGAAGTCTGCCACCTCGGCGTCACGGGAACTTATCGCTCCAAAGCGAGCGTGGTCAGCGCATCCTGACTTTTCACGCGCACCTCGCCGCTCCTGCGCCATGCCCGTGCCGCGCCCACCACTTCCCGGTTCGCTTCGGATCGATTCCGCTCCGACAACGACGCCTCCGCCGCCGCCGGGCGCGCAGCCGACGCAGCTCGTCGAACATTTTTTCCGTCACGAAACAGGCCGCCTTCACGGCGCACTCGTGCGCCTGCTCGGCGTGCACAATCTCTCGCTCGCCCAGGATGTCGCGCAGGAGGCCATGTTGCGCGCGCTCCGCAGTTGGTCCATGGGCGGCATCCCGCCGAATCCGTCCGCGTGGATCACCAAAGTCGCGATGAATCTCGCCCGCGACGCGCTGCGCCACAACCGCATGTCCGAGTCGAAGGAAGGCGCGATCATCACGCATCTCGAGCAGACATCGTCGCGCGGCCCGCGCATCGCCGACAGCGAGATGGAGATCCGCGACGACGCGCTGCGGCTCATGTTCGTCTGCTGCCACCCGTCGATTGCGCCCGACGCGCAAGTCGTGCTCGCGCTCAAAGTGCTCTGCGGATTCAGCACCGGCGAGATCGCGCGCGCCTTCCTCAGCAGCGACGCCGCCATCGAGAAACAACTCACGCGCACCAAGCAGCGCATCCAGGATTCCGGCATCGGTTTCGACCTACCCGAAGGCGAAGATTTGACGCCGCGCCTCGATGGCGTGCTCGCCGCGCTCTATCTGCTGTTCAACGAGGGCTACAAAGCTTCCGCGGGCGACAATCTCGTTCGCGAAGATCTCTGCGCCGAAGCGATCCGGCTCATGACGCTGCTCGTGGCCCACCCGGTCGGCGACACACCGCGAAGCCATGCGCTGCTCGCGCTCATGCTGCTTACGTCCGCACGTTTTCCGTCGCGACTCGACGAACAAGGCGAACTCCTCCGCCTCGACGGACAGGACCGTTCGAAGTGGAACTGGACCTTGATCGAGCGCGGACTCGGCGAACTCGTTGCAGCGGCGCACGGCGATTCGGTCACCGAGTATCATCTCCAGGCCGGCATCGCCGCCTGCCACTGCATGGCGGCCGATTACGCTTCGACTGACTGGCCGCGCATTCTCCGTCACTACGACGCGCTGCAAGCGATGAAGCCCTCGCCCATCATCGCAATGAACCGCGCCGTCGCCGTTTCCAATGTGCACGGCCCGCAAGCCGGCCTCGACGCACTCGACGAGATTCCGCAGAGCGACCGCTTGGAGAAACACTATCTCCTCCACGCCGTGCGCGGAGAACTGCTCTGGCAACTCAAGGACTACGCCGGCGCCGCGCAGAGTTTCCGTCGCGCCCTCCAACTCGCCCAAGTCGGTCCCGAGCAGACTTACATCTCGCGGTTGCTCGATCGCACACCGAACGCGTGACGTCACGCGGCCTCGCGTAGCGTTAAGCGCCACAGAGGACACAGCGCTCAGACACAGAGGTCTGGGAGGCAGAGAACGATTCAAGGGGGCCTCCGTTTCGCTGTCGTTCTGAGCGAAGCGAAGAATCCACTCCGAGATTCGCAGCCGTGGTCCGTGACCCAACGCGCACTGGATTCTTCGCTTCGCTCAGAATGACAAGATGAGCCTGTTATCATCGCGGGTGCAGCGGCGTCTGCGCTGTTGCACGACGCAGGCCGCTCCTTGGTTCGATTCGATCCGCACGTCGGTGCGACACAATCCGCACCTTGGCTCGACCTGCTGCACACCTTGGCTCAAGCCGGTGCGCACGTAGGCTCGATCGTGTTCGCACCTTGTCCCGAGTCGGTGCGGACTTTGGCACGACGCGGTGCGCACCTTGTCGCGACCGTGTTCGGACTTGGGCTCGACCGTGACCGCACTCGGGCACGACTTGATGCGCTGAAGCCCTGAATGCGTTATCAGGCTTCGCGGCAAATGACGCACCGGCGGATGTTTCCGCGGTCCATGCGCGAACCCCCTCTCTCCATGGCTCGTATCTTCCTCGCCGTTTTTCTCATCGTGTTTGGCGTCAACATGCTCTTCGGCATCGGACTGCCCACATGGCTGCTCGGTTTGCTCGCGCTGATTCCCGGCGTGCTGCTACTCGCCGAGCACTACCAGGTCCGCATCGACCGGAAATAACCCCGCACCCGAGAAAACGCCAAACCACAAAGTCAACCAATAGTTGACTTTGTGGTGCGTGCATTGCGGCGCGTCAGAACGCCGCGTTGCCGGGCGTGCGGGCGAACGGGATGACGTCGCGGATGTTGGGCACGCCGGTCACAAACATCAGCATGCGCTCAAAGCCGAGACCGAAGCCCGCGTGCGGCACGGTGCCGTAACGGCGCAGATCGAGATACCAACTGTAGTCGGCGGGATTCAGCCCGTGGCGTTGCATGTTGGCCTCGAGCACATCGAGACGCTCTTCGCGCTGGCTGCCGCCGACGATCTCGCCGATGCCGGGGACGAGCACGTCCATGGCGGTGACGGTTTTATCGTCGTCGTTCAGCCGCATGTAGAACGGCTTAATTTCCTTCGGATAATTGTAGACCGTGGTCGGGCACTTGAAGAGCACTTCGGTGAGATAGCGCTCGTGCTCGGCCTGAAGATTCACGCCGTATTCGACAGGATACTCGAAGCTCTTGCCGCTCTTCTTGAGCAGCTCGACGGCCTCCGTGTAGCTCACGCGCTGGAACGGACGCTCGAGCACGAAATCGAGGCGCGAGAGCAGCTCCTTGTCGACGAACTTGGCGAACAGCTCGAGATCCTCCGCGCACGTCGTGCGGACTTCGCGAATGAGGTATTTCACGAACTCCTCCGCGAGATCCATGTTCGCGTGGAGATCGCAGAACGCCATCTCGGGCTCGATCATCCAAAATTCGTTCGCGTGGCGCGAGGTGTTGGAGTTCTCCGCGCGGAAAGTCGGACCAAACGTGTAAACGTTGCCCAGCGCGCACGCGAAAGCCTCGGCTTCAAGTTGGCCGCTGACGGTCAGGTAAGTGCGGCGCGCAAAGAAATCCTGGGCATCGTCGATCGTGCCGTCCTCGCGCTTCGGCGGGTTGGCGAGGTCGTGCGTGGTCACGCGGAAAAGTTCGCCCGCGCCTTCGCAGTCGCTGCCGGTGATGATCGGCGTGTGCACGTAAACGAAACCTTTTTCCTGGAAGAAACGGTGGATCGCGAACGCGAGCCGACTGCGCGTGCGGAAGACCGCACCGAAGAGATTGGAGCGCGGACGCAGGTGCGCGATCTCACGGAGAAACTCGGGCGTGTGACCTTTCTTTTGGAGCGGATACGTGGCGTCAGCCGTGCCGACGATCGTCACTTCCTCGGCAGTGATTTCCCACTTCTGGCCCTGCCCTTGCGACGGCACGAGTTTGCCGCGCACGGAAACGGAAGCGCCCGTCGTGAGGTGCTGGATCGCGGCGTAGTTGGGCAGTTTTGCGTCAGCGATGACCTGAATATTTTTCAGGCACGAGCCGTCGTTGAGCTCGATGAACGAAAACGTTTTCGCGTCGCGGCGGGTGCGCACCCAGCCGTGCACGAGAATGGCGTCTTGGGGCGAAGCGCTCGCGAGCGCGTCCTTGACGGAGGTCGGTTTCAGCATGCCGCGATGGAATTCCCAGCCGCGCGCGCTCGCAAAACAAAAGGCGTGGCGCCGTGCGTTAGGAGACGCACAGCGCGCGACTTCATGCCGCCTAATTGCGGCTCAGGCGTTTGCGGCTGGAGCCCGATTGAATCGAGCTGGCGGTTCACACGATCAGGCTGCAGCTCGCTCAGCCAGTGGACGGCGCCGCAGATCGACGTTGTTGATCGCAGGAGGAGTATAGCCCGAGGCTCCGAGCGGCGCGAGATCGAGACCGGGCGGCACGATCCGGTCGATGCGGTCAAGAAGCGCATCGTCGAGAGACACACCCGCACCGGCCAGCAAGTCATCGAAGTGTCCCATGGTTCGCGGTCCGATGATCGCCGAGGTGATCCCCGGATGCGCCAGAACGAACGCAATGGCGAGATGAGTCAGGGGCATGCCCGCCTCTCTCGCCAATCCCACGAGCTGCTCCACGGCCTCGAGCGTGGGCGCGTCCGACATCATGGAGGGGAAATACTTCAACCTCAATGTGTCCGGCGGCGGTTGTCCTTTCCTATATTTACCGGTCAGCAGGCCCTTCGCGAGTGGGCTCCAGGCCAGAACTCCCATTCCGTATTGCTGGCAGGCAGGAAGGACCTCCCGCTCGATGCCCCGATCCAAAATCGAATACGGCTGTTGTTCGATTCGGAAGCGATTGAGGCTCCGGCGCTCAGCGACCCATTGTGCCTCGATGATGTTCGAGGCAGGAAAAGTGGACGTGCCAATCGCGCGAATCTTGCCGGCCCGCATCAGGTCACTGAGGACCGAAAGGGTCTCCTCGAGATCGGTGTCTGGAGCGGGGCGATGGAGGTAGTAAAGGTCGAGGTAGTCCGTCTGCAGACGTCGCAGTGAATCCTCCACGGCTTTCGTTAACCAACGACGCGAACCACCTTGCTGGTTCGGATCCTTGCCCATGGCGTGATAGCCTTTGGTGGACAGGACGACGCTGTCGCGGCGATCTTTAATCGCTTTGCCAACAATTTCCTCCGACTCGCCGCGACTATACGCATCAGCGGTGTCGATGAAGTTGATGCCGGCATCCAGCGCCTTGTGGATGATCCGCGTTGTCTCCTCATGATCAGGGTTGCCGCCAGCACCAAACATCATGGCGCCGAGACAATAGGGGCTCACTTTAATGCCGGTTCGGCCTAGTGGACGGTATTTCATTGATGGGTCCTCCTTCGGAATAGTTACGGTTGACGATCGGCAAACCCGTATTTGAGAATGCCCTCGCATAACACCAAACACGAGGATGTCCTCAAATAACGCAAATAGAAAAGTCCGCCGCGCCGTGAAACCCCAGCGCAGTCATGGGAAAGCCCGGGTGGAAACCATTCTGGTCGCAGCCGCCGAAGTGATCGGGGACAAGGGTTACGACCGGGCCACCATGGCGGAGATCGCCGAACGCGCGAAATCCCCCATCGGCTCACTCTACCGCTTCTTTCCCAATAAGGAGATTCTGGCTAACGCATTGCTCGATCGCTACGCCGTGCTGATCAACGCAGCCTTTGATGCCATCGATCACGTCGCATCGGATCTGCCGGTTGAGACGCTGGCCGACACGCTGCTGGAGCTGATGGTAAATCTCCAGACCGAGACCAAGGCCTTGGCATCCGTTTTGGAAGCAAATGCCAAATGGACCAAGCGGCCGAAATTTCCGGAGCTGTTTCTTCAGCGTCTCATCAAAGTGCTGCGCCACCGCGCACCCGAGCTGTCAGCCAATGACGCGCAAAACGTGGCTGCCGTTTTGATGCATAACCTGAAGACGATGCGGGCGATTACCTTTGGGAAAGGCATCGCCACGGGTCCCGACGTCGCAGCCGAACTCAGGTTAATGAATCGGCTGTATCTCCTGAACCGGCTGACGCCCAATCGAAAGTAGCCGCAAGTCAGGGCACTGAAAGGCGCGCAACGTCATGGCGCCTGATTGCGGCTCAACCGACCGAAGCGAGGAAACGCTCGAAACGCGCAAGCGTGCGATCGCGACCGAGCACGCGAATCATGCCCGTGATGCTCGGACCGACGTTGGTGCCGGAGAGCGCGAGGCGCGCGACCGACTGGTAATCGCCAAAACCCAGCGATTTCGCGGTGGCGAGCGATTTGATCCCCTCCTCGATCGCGGTGTCACTGGAGAGATCGAACGCAGGCAACGCCTCGATCAATTCGCGCAGGCGCGCCTGGGGGTCGCCTTTACCAAGCACCTTGTCGCGAACCTTCGCATCGATCGCGAAATCCTCGGTGAAGAAATACGCGGTGTAGGCGGGCAGCTCCTCGACACCTTTGATCTTCGGCTGGCTCAGCAGCATCACCTCACGGAAATACGCCGGATCGGCAGCGAGCGCGGCTTGGGCGGCGGGATTTTCCGTCTGGCGTGAAAAGTAATCCCGGGCGAGCGACACGAAGCGATCGGCCGGCTGCTCGAGCAGATAGGCCATGTTCATGTGCGCGAGTTTCTTGTCGTCGAAGCGCGCGTTGCTCTGGTTGACGCCGGGGAGATCGAAGAGGCGGATGATCTCGGCGATCGGCATCTTCTCGCGGTCGTCGCCGGGATTCCAGCCGAGGAGGCTGAGGAAGTTGACCAGCGCCTCAGGCAGGTATCCACGACGCTGATACTCTTCGACCAGTGCGCCCTGGTCTCGCTTGGACATCTTGCCCGGACCATTCTGCTTCAGGATGAGCGGAATGTGCGCGAACTGCGGCACGGGCGCGCCGAGGGCTTTGAACAACTCGACGTGTTTGCTCGTGTTGGAAAGGTGGTCCTCGCCGCGGATCACGTGCGTGATCTGCATGGCGATGTCGTCGACGACATTCACGAAGTGGAAGACCGGATTGCCGTCGGAGCGGAAGATCACGAAGTCCTCATCCTCGACGCGCTCCACGCGACCGCGGATCTGATCGTCGATGACCGTGGGCTCGGTTTTCACCTTCGTGACCGTCTTCTTGCGGTGCTCGTCGAAGACTTCGTAGCGCTCGCCGAGAAGTTTGAACCAAATCGCGCCGTCCTTCTCGTAGGTGCGGCCGGCCGCGGTGAGTTTGGCGAGATACTCGCGATAGATTTCGGTGCGCTCGCTCTGACGATACGGACCGAAATTGCCGCCGACTTTCGGACCTTCGTCCCACGTCATGCCGAGCCACGTGAGTGAATCATAGATCACATTGAGGAAGGCCTCGCTGTTGCGCTCCTTGTCGGTGTCCTCGATGCGCAGCACGAAGGTGCCGCCGGTGTGGCGGGCGTAGAGCCAGTTGAACAGCGCGGTGCGGGCACTTCCGATGTGGAAGAAGCCCGTGGGACTCGGCGCAAAACGAACGCGGACGTGTGACATGATCGTCGGATTGTGACTTGTGAACGGCGAAAGGGACCAGCAAGAAACAAGGCGTGTCCGCTGTCAAAGCCGCGTCCCTCAATCCCAGTGCGTTTGTCCGCGACTTCTCCGAAGCCGCTGCGGCGCAAGGTTTCCGGCTCGAACGCTTCGGCGAAATCGCCAACTGCCCGCTAGTGGCAGCCACGAAACGGCCGCGCGGCATGCGGCCGCGGATTTATCTGTCGACGGGCATCCACGGCGACGAGCCAGCCGGACCGCATGCGCTGCTGGAGCTGCTGAAAGCGGGCGTGTTCGACGCGCGAGCGACGTGGTTTCTGTGCCCATTGCTCAACCCGGCGGGCTTTCTGCGGGCGACGCGGGAAAACGCCGAAGGACTGGATCTCAACCGCGACTACAAGGATCTGCGCTCGGCGGAAATCCGCGCGCACGGGGCATGGCTGCAGCGCCAGCCGAACTTCGACGTGACACTCTGCCTGCACGAGGACTGGGAATCGGCGGGGTTTTATCTCTACGAACTCAATCCCGCCAACCAGCCCACGCTCGCGGATGCGATGATCGCGGCGGTGAGGAAAGTTTGCCCGATCGAAACGGCGGCAATCATCGACGGTCGTGAGTCGGCTGAACCGGGCATCATCCGTCCGATCGCCGATCCACTCCTGCGCGAAATGTGGCCGGAGGCGATTTATCTTCGCGCTCACCACACGACACTGAGCTACACGCTCGAAAGTCCGTCAGCGCTCACGCTGGACGTGCGCGTCGCCGCGCTGCGGGCCGCGGTCGAGGCCGCGCTCGCGGAGTTTACGCGGACGGCGCGGACGATGGCAGGTTGAGGCCTCGCGCCGCGCAAAACGTGCGAAGATCCGTCGGCAGCGGCGACGTGAACATATATGGCAGGCCCGTTTCGCGCAGATCGATTTCGGCGCAATGCAACGCCTGGCGCGGAAGCAGAAGGCGCGCAGCCAAGGCATCGGTCCAGCCATGTTCCACAAAATCCAGAAACAGCCGCGCATCGGGACCGTAGATTTTGTCTCCAACAAGTGGATACCCGAGCCACTGCGCGTGCGCGCGAATCTGGTGTTTGCGCCCCGTGTCAGTGACGACGCGCACGAGCGTGAACCCGTTCGCCGCAGAGAGCGGTTCGAAGTGCGTTACCGAGGGTTGTCCGTCGGGACGCACCGTCGACTTGATCGCGACCGGGCTCTCCGTGTCGTCGCCTAGCGGCTGATCCACCGTGACGCGCTCGCGCAACTCGCCGGTGAGAATCGCGAGGTAGGCCTTTTTCACGCGACGCTGCTGCATCGCTTTCTGCAGACGGCTCGCCATCGGCGGATCCTTGGCGAGAACCACGATGCCGCTGGTCTCGCGATCGAGGCGAAAGACGAGGTGCATCACGTCGCGTCCGGTGTATTCCCGGGCGGCGCCGACGAGACTCGACCATGGACCGGCCTTGGACGGATGACACACGACGTCGCCCGGTTTATCGATCACGAGCACGCGATCGTCCTCGAAATTGATCCAGCCAACCAACTCCTCGCGCGCGATCATGCGCACCGGACCTTGCTTGAGTCGAAACGCGCGCCAGCCCTGCGGCGCGTCGGCGGGGAGATCGGATTCCGCCGGGCTCACTGTTTCACCTGCATCAGGCGATAGCGTTTGAGGACGAGCGCAGCGCCGGCCGCCGCAAGCGGCTTGGGCACGCGCGAGCTGAAGGCGGCCATGAGCTTGTTTTTCCAACCCGTGACCACTTGCGCCCCGTGTTTCGCGAGCGCTCGATACGATTGCAGAACGACCTCTTCGGCTGTCATCCCGAGGGAATCCGCCACACTGCCCTTTTTCAGGCCGGCGCGGCGAAAGAACTCCGTGGAGGTCGGGCCGGGGCACACCGCCAGCGCCCGCACACGCGAGCTGCGAAGTTCTTCGTTGAGCGCGAGACTCCAGTGCAGGACGAAAGCCTTGCTGGCTCCGTAGGTCGCCATGAAAGGAGTCGGCTGAAAGGCCGCCGTAGAAGCGATGTTCATGACCGCGCCGCCCCGTTCCTTGAGGAGCGGAAGCATCAACCCCGTGAAGTGAACCAATCCTCTGATATTAACATCCAGCATTTCCAGCTGATGCGGAAGATTGGGCTCAGGAAAGCGGCCGTATGCGCCGAAACCACTATTGTTGATGAGCAGGACGCGCCCCGGCACTTCTCGTCCCAGATACCCCGTCACTTCGGCGGCCGCCCGCTCAATGTCGGCCGGTGAGGAAAGATCACAGGGCACATGCCGCAGTATAAGTGGATCAACTTCTGCCGCCGGAGCGCGCCGGGAGAGGTTGCAAAAGCGCAGGCCCGGAGCCAGTTTCGCCCCGAGCTCGATGAAAGATTTTCCAATACCGGAAGATCCTCCCGTCACGACGACGGCAGAGAAAGTTTGGAGCGATTCGCTCAGCGAAGCCACGGCATCGAGTTTTGAATTTCACCACGGCGGGGCACCGCTGTGGTCAGGTGAAACCCAAACTAAACGCAGTATCATGAACAGACAAAACAAGAACGAACTGATCGTCTCTGGCATTCACCTTGAGCTGACCCCGTCGCTCAAAACCTACGTGCAAGAGAAGACAGAACGATTGTTTCGTCACGCGGAGCGAATCATCCGTATTCGAGTCGAACTGGAGTGTGACTCGACGGCGGACGTCGCGAACCGCTTCAAAGCCAAAGGCCACATCGAAATCAACGGGCCCGACCTGAATGCCACCGTCGCGTCCGACGAATGCCACAAGGCCATTTCCCTCCTGGTCAACAAACTCGACCGCATGCTGAGCAAGCGTCACCACCTCTACAAAGCACGCCGGCATCGCGTCACGGCGCCGGACGAGGAGATGGTCGAACTTCGCCGCGCCGGCTGAACATCCCGGCTTTTTCTCAAGCGCCCGCCCTCACCGGCGGGCGCTTTTGTTTATGTGCTCATCGCCGCGGCGCGGGCGGTCCCTTGACCCGCCAACCCAGAACGGCGCACTATTTCCGTCCTCATGAGCCACCTCCCCGCCCCCACCCGCTACGACAATCCCTCGCTCTACCGCCGTTGCGGCCGCAGCGGACTGAAACTACCGGCGATCTCGCTCGGACTCTGGCACAATTTCGGTGGAGTGGACGTATTCGAAAATGGCCGCGCGATGATCCGTCGTGCGTTCGACCTAGGCATCACGCACTTCGATCTCGCGAACAATTACGGCCCGCCGCCGGGCTCCGCCGAAGAGAACTTCGGCAAGATCCTGCGCCTCGATCTCGCGGCCCATCGCGACGAGC
The DNA here is from genome assembly GCA_024707325.1 of Opitutus sp. Taxonomy (GTDB): domain Bacteria; phylum Verrucomicrobiota; class Verrucomicrobiia; order Opitutales; family Opitutaceae; genus Opitutus. Next base: position 326,510 of record JANPZY010000004.1, read on the forward strand.
TGATCATCTCTTCGAAGGCCGGCTACACGATGTGGGAAGGTCCGTATGGCGATTGGGGTTCGCGCAAGTATCTCCTCGCCTCGCTGGACCAGAGCCTGAAGCGCATGGGCCTCGATTACGTCGACATCTTTTACTCGCATCGCCCCGATCCGGAGACGCCCCCTGAGGAGACGATGGGCGCACTCGATCACGCCGTGCGCTCGGGCAAGGCGCTCTACGTCGGCCTCTCGAACTACAACGCCGAACAAACCGCCGCCGCTGCGAAGATTCTCCGCGAACTCGGCACGCCCTGCCTCATCCACCAGCCGAACTACAGCATGTTCAACCGGTGGATCGAGGACGGCCTCACGGAAGTCCTGCGCAAGGAAGGCATCGGCTGCATCCCGTTCTGCCCGCTGGCACAGGGGCTCCTCACCGATCGCTATCTCAACGGCATCCCCGCCGATGCTCGTGCGGCCAAAGCCCACGGTTTCCTCAAGGCCGACCGCATCACGCCCGAGACGGTCGCACGCATCCAAAAACTGAATACACTCGCCAAGGCTCGCGGCCAGTCGCTCGCCCAGATGGCGCTCGCGTGGGTGCTCCGCGATCAGGTGGTGACGACCGCGCTCATCGGCGCGAGCAAGGTCAGCCAGATCGAGGACAATCTCGTCGCGATCCAGAAGCTCGCCTTCGAGCCCGCCGAGCTCGCCGAAATCGAACGCATTCTCGCGAGCTGAACGCTTCGGCGGCAGCTCCGCGCAAACAAAAAACCCGACTCGCGAGAGTCGGGTTTTTTAGAGTGGCGCAGCCGTAGGGAGTCGAACCCCAAACCTTCTGATCCGTAGTCAGATGCTCTATCCAATTGAGCTACGGCTGCGTGAAAGGAGATGAGAAAAAGCAATTTCCCGCGCGCGAGTGCAAGCGAGAATTTAACTTTCTGTGAGACGCCAGTCGATCAGCCCCAGTTGGAGCAGTTTGCGGTCGTTGAAGTGATTCCATTTCAACTCCACCGCGAGGTCGATCGGCAGGCCGACGGGCGGCAAGCGATGTGCAAATTTCCACGCCACGCCGTGAAGGCGGCGGCCGCGCGCGTCGTCGAAGTGAAAACGAAAGTGCTGCTCCTTGAAAACGTCGGGCCGCGAGCGAAGCACCACGCCCCGAATACCAAACACGGGCTCGGGATGTCCCTGGCCAAACGGATGCAGCGCGTCGAGTTCCTCCATGAAGCGACTCGTCACCTGCTCCGGCATAAGCCAAGCCGCAATGTCGAGCCGACGCTCCGTTGCATCACCACCGAGGTGCGTGCGCACCGCCTGGGCAAACTGCTCGCGAAACGCGTCCACGTGGATCTTCGGGACCGCGATGCCGACTGCCATCGGGTGACCGCCCCAGCTGGTGAGATGTTCGGAGCACGTGCCAAGCACCTGCACGAGATTCACGCCTTCGACACTGCGCCCTGAGCCCTTGCCCAGCTCGCCTTCGTTGCCGAGCACGATGCACGGCCGGTTGTATTTCCGCGAAACACGCCCGGCCACGATACCGACTACGCCGGGGTGCCAATTCTCGCTGAACAGCACGATGCCGGGCATGTCCGCGTATTGCGTCTCGATCATGTGCTCGGCCTCTTCGGTGATCTTGCGCTCGATATCCTGCCGCTCGCGATTGAACACATCGAGCTGACGCGCGGTGTCTTCGCAGAACGCCTGATCTTCGCTCAGCAACAACTCCACCGAGAGCGCAGCATCCGCGAGTCGGCCGGAAGCGTTGATACGCGGTCCAATGCGGAACGAGATATCCACGGGATTCAACCCATGCTCCGGCCTCACGCCCGCAATCGACATCAGCGCACGCAGACCGGGTCGACGGGTTTGCTCCAAGATCGAAAGTCCATGTCGCGCGAGGATACGATTTTCACCGTGCAGCGGCACCAGGTCCGCCACCGTGCCAAGCGCCACGAAATCGAGGTGATCCTTCAGCTTGATGCGAAATGCCACCGGATGATTTTCCGCGCGCAGTTGTTTCAACAAGCCATGTGCGAGCTTGAAGACGAGACCGACCGTGCAGAGATGCCGCCACGGCTCTTCTTCCGCAGTCTCGTCGCAGTGCACGTGCGGGTTGATGAGAATACCGTCTTCCAGCGGCCGCTCCTTCGAGCGGTGATGGTCGAGCACGATCACGTCGATCCCCTGCGAGCGCAGATAAGCGACTTCCTCGTGCGAATTCGTGCCGCAATCGAGCACGATAAACAGGTTCGGACGCCCGCCCTCGAGTGCGCGATCGATCGCGCTGCGCGACAGACCGTAGCCGTCCTCAGAGCGACGTGGCACGATGAAGCGCGGCTGCAGATCGAAGCGACGCAGGATGCTGACGAGCAGCGCGGTGCTGCTCACGCCATCCACATCGTAGTCACCGAGCACAACGACCTGCTCGCGCTGCGCGATGGCCTGACGCAGACGCGCGGTCGCGAGGTCGAGATTGCGCAGCAGAAACGGGTCGTTCAGCGCCGCGAGCGTCGGTCGCAAGAACTGCGCGCAAGCCTCCGGCTCTTTGACGCCGGCCCGCAGAAGCAACTCAGCGAGCACACGGCTGACGCCGACGCTCTTGCTGAGCGCCTCCACCGCATCGGAGGGGATCGGAGTGTAAGTCCAGCGCATGCCGATGGCTTGGCAGGGCGGAACGTCCGGCTTCCGTCGCCCGGTTGCGCCGTCGCAACCGGGTTGGCTGGTTCTTGAAGATTACCGGGCCGGTGACGGCATAGGATCGCGCCCTACCCGCGGAATTATTCGGAGACCTTGCTCGAGCCCTGCCACTCGTATTTCGGCGCGACGTCCGCGTGAGCCTCGACGTGCTTCCGGTCACCCTTGTGCCACCAGTAAAACACCTGGGCGGCGATGAAGATGGCGGAGAACGTGGAGGCAACGATACCGACGAGGAACGTGAAGGAGATATCCTTCAACACGCCGGTGCCGAAAATGAAGAGTGCGAGCGCGGCGAGGAACGTCGTCGTCGCGGTCATGATCGTGCGGGCGAAAACCTTGCGGATCGCAGCGTTGATCACTTCGCGCAGACTGCCGGTGGGGTTCAATTTGAGCTCTTCGCGGATGCGGTCGAAGACGACCACGGTTTCGTTCACCGAGTAACCCGCGATACACAGAATCGCCGCCACCATGGGCGCCGAGAACTGGTGACCAAAGAGAACGAAGATGCCGATGTTGAGCAGCACGTCGTGCAACGTCGACGCCATGGCGCCGATGCCGAAGCCGAATTCGAAGCGGAACGCGATGTAGATCAGAATCACGACCATCGAAATGCCGATCGCCTTGAGCGCGTTGAACAGGATTTCCTTACCAATCGAGGCACCGATGTGGTTCTGACCGACCTTCTCGAGGCCGGCGGACGGGAACTCCTTCTGCAGCGCGGCGAGAACGGTGTCACCGTAGCCCTCGGGCGTTTCGATGTTCAGCGTTTCGCGACCGCCACCGATCGGGCTGACATACGTCGGGGTGACTTCCGTCACGCCGACGCTGTTGGCGACCTGGCGAACCTTGGCCGTATCGAGGCGTTGCTCGAACTGGACGCTGACGACGTCACCACCCGTGAAGTCCACACCAAACGCGGCGCGGCCCTGGTAGACGACGTAGCCGGCGCTCAGCAAGACGATGAGCACGGAGCCGATCGCGGCAGGCTTGCCGTATTTGACGAAGTCGACGTTCAGCTCACCGAGCATGCGACGCATGGTCATCTTCTTCAGCCAGCCGGACTCGGTCAGCAGCTCCATGAGCAAGTGGCCGGTGATGAGCACCGACATCAGCGTGGAGACCACACCGATCGCGAGCGTGACACCGAAGCCCTTGATCGGGCCCTGGCCCAGCCAGATCATGATGCCGCAGATCAGGAGCTGCACGATGTGCGCGTCCATGATCGTCGTCAGGGCCTTCATGTAACCGGACTGATTCGAAGCGACGAGCGTCTTGCCGAGCGCGAGCTCTTCACGCATGCGCTCGAAAATCAGGATGTTCGCGTCCACCGCCATACCGATGGTGAGCACGATACCGGCGAGACCGGGAAGCGTCAGCGTGGCACCGAGACTGCCCATGACGCCGAGAATGATCAGCAAGTTGACGCCGAGCGAAATGACGGCGACGACACCGCCGGTCGCGTAGAACGTGATCATGAACGCCGCGACGAGCGCGGTGCCGATCACCGTCGCGCGGATGCCGCCCGAGATCGCGTCTTCCGCGAGCGACGGGCCGACCTCATACTGCTCCTTGACGACGAGCGGGAGGTCGAGCGGGTTGTTGAGGACGTTGGCGAGATTGATCGCTTCGCGGTCCGTGAAGCTGCCCGTGATCTGAGCCGACTCGCTGTCGATCTCTTCACGCACCGTCGGCGCCGAGTAGAGTTTGCCGTCGAGAACGATCGCAAGGCGGCCCGTGCGGCCGGTCTGCTGACCTTCCGTCGCGATCGTGCGAGTGACGTCTGCGAAACGCTTCCGGCCTTCCGCGGTAAATTGCAGGATGACCTCGGGTTTGCCGTAGATGTCCGGGCGAGCGAAGGAGTTCGAGATCGCCTCGCCGGTCATTTCCGGGATGCGCTTAACGAAGAGTTCTTCGACGCCGGTTTCACCGCGGCGGCCTTCGTAATCGAGGCCCATGATTTCGTAACCCGGAGGCGTGTCCACGCCGGGGCCGGGAGTCAGCGTCGTATGAACGAGACGGAAATCGAGACGCGCCGGCTTTTTGACGTTGTCGACGATCTCGGGGTTGTCGCGCGTGTTGACGCCCGGCAACTGGATCTCGATGCGGTTATTGCCGACGGGACGGATGATCGGCTCAGCGACGCCCAGCGCGTTAATGCGGGTGCTGATGATGTCGACCGCCTTGGCGAGTTTCTCTTCGCGGTCCTGGGCCATCTCGGCCGACAGCGCGCGCTCATCGACTTCGAGCGTGACGGCCACGCCGCCCTTGATGTCCAGACCAAGCTGCAGGCGGCTCTTCGAACGACGCAGGATTTCCCCGAGGAGGATCTCGTTGCGCTTCTCGATGTTGGTGAGGCCGGACTCGATGTTGATGTCCGGGAAATACTGCGTGAGGTCGAGCTTCCGATCTTTGCCGATCTGCTTGAGAGCGACGAATTCGCTGGGGGCGGTCCCCTTCGCTTTCATCGCCGCCGCTTCGTTCACGAGCGCGACGAACTCCGCCTTCTTTGCGGTGGCATGCTCCTTTGCATAGTCCGCAAATGGCTGGTCTTGCAGGGGGAGAAGCGTCGTGACCGCCCACAGCACGATGGCGAGGGAAAGCACGAGCTTCCAGAGGTGGCGTTTAAGCATGGGTAGTTTGGGTTTAAATTGGGTTCGCTCCGCCATTTCCCGGCGGGCGTGGGGCAAAAAGCTGGGGGCGGTCGGACGGGAAACCGATTACTTCTTTTCCGCGCCGGACTTGCTCACGAGGGAGCTCACGAAGCCCTTGCCGATCTCGATCTTCGTGTTGTCGGCGATGCGCACGACGAACCGATCGTCCTTCACGTTCGTGATCACGCCATAGATGCCACCCGACGTCACGATCTCATCGCCCGACGACAGCTCCGAGAGCATCTTCTCATGCGCCTTCTGCTTCTTGCGCTGGGGGGCGATCATGAGGAAATACATCGCCACGAACAACAGCACCATCGGCAGGAGCGAAAAGAGCGAGCCACCGCCGCCGGGCGCAGGCTGTTGAGCGAGAACGGGAGCGGCGTCGGTGAGGAGGAGCATTTTCGTCATTGCGTGTTGTGTGTTTTGAAAAAAGAAAACACGCATCTAACGGTTTTCACCTCTGCAAAAGCAAGCCATAACGTCCCCGCACTTCCCTCGCGTTGAAAAGTAAATCCGCATCCGCCTGGTCGGCCGCCAAGTCCGAAGAACATTATGGTTTCAAGCGTTGGGGCTCCGGCCACATCGCTGTCGATGAAGAGGGTTTCGTGCAGGTCCGCCCCCGCGCTGACGGCCGCGGCATCCGCGTGCTCGACGTCGTCCATGAAGCGCTCGGCATGGGCCTCAAGGCGCCCATGGTGATCCGCTTTCAGGATCTGCTCCGCCATCGCGTGATTCAGATCAACGAGATGTTCGCCAAGGCGATCAAGGAAGAGGACTACCAGGGCGAATACCGCGGCGTCTTCCCGATCAAGGTCAACCAGCTCCGCGAGGTCGTCGACGAGATCGTCGCCGCCGGCAAGGAGTTCAACTACGGCCTCGAAGCCGGCTCGAAACCGGAGCTCATGATCGCGCTTGCGATGCACGAGGGCTCGCAGCGTCTCATCATCTGCAACGGTTACAAGGATCTCGATTACATCCGCCTCGCCCTGCTGGGCCGCAAACTCGGCAAGAAGATCATCATCGTCGTCGAACAGCTCGCCGAACTCGACGACATCATTCGTCTCGCCGAAGAAACCGGGGTGAAACCGATGATCGGTTTCCGCGCGAAACTGCAGACCCGCGGCGAAGGCAAGTGGGCCATGTCCACCGGCGACAACGCCAAATTCGGCCTCAACACCGCCGAAATCCTCTTCGCCTGCGAAAAGCTCAAGGCCGCGAAGCTCACGTCCGCGCTGCGCCTCGTCCATTTCCACATCGGCTCGCAGGTCCCCAACATCATCACGATCAAGAACGCCGTCATCGAGGCCACGCGCTTCTATTGCCAGCTCTCGAAGATGGGTTTCCCGATGGGCTACCTCGACGTCGGCGGCGGCCTCGGCATCGACTACGATGGCTCGCGCACGAACTTCGAGAGCTCGATGAATTACTCGATGGAGGAATACGCGCGCGACGTCGTGTTCAACATCCGCGAAATCTGCAACGCCTCCAACGTTCCCGTGCCCGACATCGTCAGCGAGTCCGGCCGCGCGATCGTTGCACCCCACTCTCTTCTCGTCGTCGAAGTTTTCGAGCGCATCAACAAACGCGAATCCCTCGGCCAGCAGCATCAGCCAAAGGAAAAGCACAAGGTCGTCACCGATCTCGAGACGCTGCTCAAAAACAAGACCAAGCTCGGCCGTCTCGAGCGTTTCCACGACGCGCTTCAGAAAAAGGAAGAAGCATTTTCGCTCTTCAATCTCGGCTACCTCGATCTCGAGAACCGCGCCGCCGCGGAATCGCTCTACTGGCAAATCTGCGAAACCATCGCCAAGGAAGGCCGCGACTCCGGTTACCAGCCCGAGGAACTGCACGACCTCAACAAGCTCCTCGCCGACCAATACGTCTGCAATTTCTCCGTCTTCCAGTCGCTGCTCGACCACTGGGCGCTCAAGCAACTCTTCCCCGTCGCCCCGCTGCATCGCCTCAACGAAAAACCCTCCGTCAACGCGATCCTCGTCGACATCACCTGCGACTCCGACGGCAAGATCTCGTCCTTCATCGATCTTCAGGACGTGAAGGACTACATCACGCTCCACCCGCTCAACAACAAGCCCTACTACCTCGGCGTGTTCCTGACCGGCGCGTATCAGGACATCATGGGCGACCTCCACAACCTCTTCGGTCGCGTCAACGAAGTGCACGTCTTCCTCGAAGAAGATGAGCCCAACGGTTTCTACATCGAAGAAGCGCTCAGCGGTTCCCGCATCGCCGACGTGATCGAAGGCGTGCAATACCAGCAGGAGGATCTCTGCCGCCGCATGAAGGCGCAGATCGATGCCGCCACCCGCAAGGACATGGTGAAGCCGCGTGAAGGCGTCCGCCTTCTTGAACTCTACGAAAGCCAGATGCTCAACAAGACCTACCTGAGCATCGAGTCGAAGAAGCCGGCCAAGAAAAAGAAGTAATCCGTCCCCATTTTTCGGATACAAAGGCGCGGACTCCGGTCCGCGCCTTTTTGCTTCCCCATGCGAACATCGTCCCGACCGGGCCCGCACTCGGTCTCGACCCTGTCCGCACCTTGGTTCGACCGTGGGCAGACCTTGGCTCGACCCTGTCCGCACCGTGGCTCGACGCGGTGCGGACATTGGCTCGGCTCGGTCCGCTCTGTGGCGCGAGTCAGGCGAGCAACTATTTACTTTCGCGCACGTCCAAGCTGGCTACCCGTTTAGCCTATGCTACCCCGCCCCCTCGTTCTGCTGGCGCTTTTGTTCGCGCCTCTCGTGGCTTCAGCCGATCTCGCTCCGCTCAATCCGGGAGCCCGCGTGCACCTCAACCTCAACGGCAAGTGGCACGTCATCGTCGATCCCTACGAAAACGGTTTCTACGACTACCGTCACGAGCCCTTCGACGCACGTCCGAATCCGGGTGGTGGCTATTTTCTCGATCGCAAACCGGCTGATCGTTCCGAGCTGATCGAATACGATTTCGACGCTAGCCCGACGCTCACCGTTCCTGGCGACTGGAATTCGCAGGACGACAAACTTCTCTATTACGAGGGCACCGTCTGGTATCGAAAAAAGTTCGACGCGCCCTCACTGCGCAAGGATCGCCGCTACTTCGTCTACGTGGGCGCGGCCAACTACCTCGCCGACGTCTATCTCAACGGAAAAAAACTCGGACGCCACATCGGCGGCTTCACGCCGTTCGCGTTTGAGGTCACGGGACAACTTCGCACCGACGGCAACTCGCTCGTGATCCGGGTCGACAACGCACGACGTGCCGAAGCCGTGCCCACGGTGAACACCGACTGGTGGAACTACGGCGGACTCACGCGCGACGTGTTGCTCCTCGAAACGCCCACGACGTTTATCCGCGATTATCACGTGCAATTGAAACGCGGCTCGCGCGATCAGCTCGTCGTGCGCGTGGCACTCGACGGAGCCAAAGAACCGCAGCGTGTGCGCGTCAGGATCCCCTTCGCGAACATCGAGGGCGAAGCGCAGACCGGCCCCGACGGCGCCGCCGAATTCGAGCTGGCCGCACCGGGTCTCGCACTTTGGTCCCCGGAGAATCCGCATCTCTACGACGTGGAGATTTCGAGTGGCGCTGATCGCATCGCTGACCGGATCGGTTTCCGCACGATCGAGACGCGCGGCACCGATATTTGGCTGAACGGCGAATCGATCTTCCTTCGCGGCATCTCGCTGCACGAAGAGAATCCGTTGCGCGGCGGGCGGGCCTACTCGCCCGAAGACGCACGTTTGCTGCTCGGTTGGGCGAAGGAGCTCGGCTGCAATTTCGTGCGCCTCGCCCATTACCCGCACAACGAGCACATGGCCCGTGTGGCCGACGAAATGGGCCTGCTGTTGTGGGAGGAGATCCCGGTTTACTGGACGATTCAGTGGGAGAATCCCGAAACGCTCGAGAACGCGCGCAATCAGCTTCGCGAACTCATCGTCCGCGACCGCAGTCGCGCGAGCGTGATCGTGTGGTCCGTCGCCAACGAAACGCCCGTGAGCGAACCGCGCACGCGTTTCCTGAAAAACCTGGTCGATCTCGCGCGCTCGCTCGACAGCGCGCGGCTCGTGTCGGCCGCAATGGAAGTCCACGCCGAGGAAGGCGACGGCAACCACAAGATCGTCGACGATCCCTTCGGCGAATACACCGACCTGCTAAGTTTCAACCAATACGTCGGCTGGTATGACGGCCTACCCGACAAGCTCGCGCAGGTTCGCTGGACGCTGAAATACGAGAAGCCTGTCGTGATCAGCGAATTTGGCGCGGACGCACTGCAAGGCTTGCACGGAGATCGCCTCACGCGCTTCAGCGAGGAGTATCAGGAATATCTCTATCAGAAGACGCTCGCGATGCTGCAGAAGATTCCCGCGTGGCGCGGCGCGACTCCGTGGATCCTGTGCGATTTCCGTTCGCCGCGCCGTCCGCTGCCGCACGTGCAGGACGGATGGAATCGAAAAGGACTCATCGCCGAAAACGGCACGCGTAAAAGGCGTTCTACGTCCTGCGCGACTTCTACCTCTCGCCGGCAGCCAGCGCGCCCAGACGCTGAAATCCCTCTGGTCCCTCTTGGTTGTCGGTCTAGGCGTAGCGAAGAATCCAGTGCGTGCTTCGTCGTGCCTGCTATCGCGAAAATTCCAGATGGATCTTCGCTGCGCTCAGACTGACACATAGCCGGCTTGCCTCTCATCAGACCGGGCACGCTCCGCGCTGCACGCTGTCCATGCCGGGATGCGCGCTATCTGGAAAGGCTCCATCACCTTCGGTCTGGTCAACGTGCCCGTGTCGCTCCTCCCCGCCACACATCGCGAGGAGTTGAAATTTCGCCTGCTGCGATCCACCGACCTCAGCCCGATCAACTACAAACGCGTGGCCGAGCTGGACGGCAAGGAAGTGCCGTGGGACCAGATCGTAAAAGGCTACGAATACGAGAAGGGAAAGTTCGTCGTGCTGAAGGAGGAGGACTTCAAGCGCGTGGACATCGAGGCCACGCAGACGATCGACATCATGGACTTCGTCGACGTGAAGCAGATCAACCCGATCTTCTTCCACAAACCCTACTATCTCGAGCCGCAGAAAGGCAGCGCGCGCGTTTATCATCTGCTGCGCGAAACGCTCGCGCAGACCGGCAAGATCGGCGTCTCCAAAGTTGTGATACGCACGCGGCAGCACCTCGCTGCGATCAAGCCCAACGGAAAGCTGCTCGCGCTTGAAGTCATGCACTTCGCCGACGAATTGATCGGCACAGAGGAAATCAATGTGCCCGAGCCAGGCACGGTCAACAAACGCGAGCTCGAGATGGCGCGAACACTCGTCGAGCAGATGACGGCCAAATGGGATCCCGCGCGCTACACCGATGAATATCGCACCGCGCTGCTCGATCTCATTGAGAAGAAAGTCGAATCGGGCGGACGCGCGGCTCCGGCCGCGAAGAAAGCCTCGGGATCGGGCAAGGTGATCGATCTCATGACGGCGCTGCGCCAGAGCCTCGATCAGGCCTCCGAAAAGAAACCCAAGAAATCCGCGTCTAGAGCCAAGCCGCGGCCCAAACGGAAGGCAGCTTGAGCCATGTCCGCACCTCGCAGTTCGTCTGCCCCGGCGAAAGCGAAGCCCCGTCCTCGCTCGGGGAAAAAAAGTCCGCCGAACTCGAACCCGCTCGGTTTCGTCGAACCGATGAAGGCGCTCGGCGTGCAACAGATACCACCGGGAGATTGGCGTCTAGAAATCAAATTCGATGGTTACCGCGCGCTCGCGGTCGTCGACGACGGAAAAGTGGAGCTGTGGTCGCGCAACGAAAACTCTCTCACCGAGGATTATCCCGAAGTCGCACAGGCGCTCGCCGGCCTGCCCTGCCGATCAGCAACGCTCGACGGCGAAATCGTGGCGCTCGACGAAGAAGGTCGACCGAGTTTTCAGCGCCTCCAGCGCCGTTCGAACGAAGCCGATTCGGGGCCGCTGCTGTATTATCTTTTCGATCTGCTCGAACTGAACGGCGAGCGCCTGATCGACGCGCCCATCGAGGAGCGCCAGAAAGTGCTGACCAAACTGCTCGCGAACCCCTCGGATCCGCTGCGGCAGTCCACCGTGTTCGATTCGACACCGGACGAGTTGCTCGCGCATGCGCGGAAGCTCGGCCTCGAAGGCATCGTCGCGAAAGCCGCCGGCTCGCATTACGAAATAGGCCGCCGCAGTGGCGCATGGCTCAAGTGCCGCCTTTCGCGCGATCAAGAGTTTGTCATCGGCGGCTTCAGTCCGCCCGGCGGTTCGCGCAAATACTTCGGCTCAATCCTCGTGGGATATTACGAGGGCAAGCGACTGATCTACGCGGGCAAAGTCGGCACAGGTTTCGATCACAAACTGCTTCGCTCGCTTCACGCCAAGTTCACGACGCTCGAGACCGCCGATTGCCCGTTCGACAACCTGCCTTTGGAACATCGCAGCCGCTGGGGCCAGGGCATGCCGCGCTCAGAGATGGCCCGGATGCATTGGGTGCGGCCGAAACTCGTCGCACAGATCAAATTTGCCGAATGGACGAGCGAAGGACTGTTACGCCAACCGGTGTTTCTCGGCGAGCGGACCGACAAACCGGCGAAGGAGGTCGTTCGCGAAACCACCTCGTGAGCCGCTGGCGCGGGCTTCACTTTCCGAGCGCGGATGTCGACACCGACACAAGCCGTTCCGCACGAGCCATTCCGCGCATCGCGCGAGCGCAGAACGTTCGGAAAAACTGCGCGAGCGGCATCGTGTCGGCGGCTTGCAGCCATTGCGCCTCGAGTGTTTCGGCCCACGCCCGCGCGCGGTCTTCTGGTTTCACTTCCTCCGGCCGTCCCGCGTCGCGCGCAAACTCCCGCGCGCGCTCCTCGACTGCGCGAGGATCCGGCGATCCGCACAAACGGGCGGAGGCACCGGGCAAGGAATGATCATTGGGCAACAGCATCGTGCGAGAGGGCTTCCAAGGAGACCGTATCGACCGACATCTATCTATCATGGTCTACGGGACGCAGGTATCGGGGTTTTCCTGTGTCGCTGCATAGGGCCGTGGCGATACCGGTAAAGTGCGGTTGCAAACTATAGGATTTGAACGCTTTCTTCACCGGCAAACGCCCGCATTCCCTCCCCCCACCCGGCGCATGCTGTATTCAAAATTCTGTTACCTTCCGCCGCACCAAACGCATGACCCTCGGTCTGCACACTCTGCGGACGTGCTCGTGAACGGGGGAGTTGAGGAGTTTTCCGCCCAACAGTGGAAATCTTCCCATAGCTTGAGGGCCGACTCACCCGCTTCCACGGCGCGCGCCCGGCCCCATCCATCCCGCCACCGGCGGTCCCATCTCTATCTCTATTCCATTTGCGCCCGTGACAACTGACATGAAATCCGCGCCTCCGAAGAACAAGAACCTCAATTCCAAATTCCGCGTTCTGCTGGTCGATGACCATCCGGTGACGCGCCAAGGAATCGCGGCGCTCATCAATCAGGAGCGAAATTTGATCGTTTGCGGCGAAGCCGACAGCGCGCCGAAAGCGCTCGACCTCATCAGCAAGCTCACACCCGATCTCGCCGTCATCGACATTTCGTTGAAGACCATGAGCGGCATCGAGCTCATGAAGAACATCAAGGCGATCATGCCCGATCTGCCGGTGCTCGTCATGTCGATGCACGACGAAAGCCTCTACGCCGAACGCGCACTCCGCGCCGGCGCGCGCGGCTACGTGATGAAGAACGAGGCCGCCGAAAAGATCCAGTCGGCGATCCACCGCGTGCTCGCGGGCGAACTCTATCTCAGCGACAAGATGAAGGAGAAGATGCTGCACCGTTTGGTCGGCAGCAAAAAGGACGACGAAACCGTCCTCTCCGTCGATCGGCTGAGCGATCGCGAAATGGAGGTTTTCCAACTTATCGGCAACGGCTTCAGCACGCGTCAGATCGCAGCGAAGCTCAACCTGAGCGTCAAAACGATCGATTCCTATCGCGAGCACCTGAAGCTCAAGCTCCCGCTCGAAAACGGCGCCGATCTCGTGCGCTACGCGATTCAGTGGGTGAAGAGCGAAAACGTCTGACGCGTTTCGCTCTCGCCCCATCTGAGAGAACACAAACAAGGGCGCCGAAGCGCCCTCGTTCAACGCGCCTGAGCCCCTCGCTCAGGACAGAGGAGGACTCTCGAGCGGATCCACGCGCTCGGCCGTGCCGGACGCGGAGATCTCGCCGAGCAAGTAGTTGCACTGCTCCTGACAGCGATGACAGGTCTCGGCGCAGATCCGGCAGTGGTCGTGCATGCCCGCATGACTCTCGCACTCGTCCGCGCACGCCTGGCAGGCAACCACGCACGCATGAAGTTGCGCATGGACAACCGGGCCCGGCATTTCGGTCTGGCGGACCAGCAGGCGGGCCGTAGCTCCACAGACTTCCGCACAGTCGAGATTGAGGCTGATACACGTCCGGAGTTTGGCGACCTGCTCCTCCGCCAGACACGCGTCGGCGCAGGCCGAGCAGACTTCCGCGCAGGAGGTCAGCGCGTCCAATGTTTCGGCGAAATCGCGCAGGTGATGTTCGTCTATGCGCGGATGACGGCGCAGCATCGTTTCAATGGTTCCCATGGAAATGTCCTTTGGTTGAGCCACGCGATTCATTCGCACGGCTCCGGACAATATCCGCCGAGCAGGCTCGCCGCCATGGGGCGCGCTCCGATCAGGCGCATCGTGCGGCGTTCGAGCCCCAGCGGGAAGTCTCCCGCCCCGGGGCGTCTGCGCCTACTTCGCGGGCCCCCAGTGCTTCGTAAACGGATAGTAGACGAAAATCGGACGGCCCACGACACTGCGGTCCGGGACAGTGCCCCAGTAGCGGCTGTCCTTGCTGTTTGACGAGTTGTCGCCCATCGCGAAATAGGCCCCCTCGCCGACCTTGTATTCGTTTCCTGGAGACAAAAGCCCGATGGGCTCGTAGCCCGTGTAACGCCCGAGTTTCCGGCCGTTGGCCTCGAACGCCGGCGAACCTTCGATCGGCTGACCGTTACGGAGCAGATAACCGCGATCGACGCGCAGCGTGTCGCCCGGCACGCCAACCAGGCGCTTGATGTAGTATTGATCGCCCTCCTGCGCGGCGAGGTCCGGAATCTCTCCGGTGCGAAACACGAAACCGCTGCCGACCTTGGGGCGCACGAAATGGTAGCTCATGCGATCGACGAAGAGTTGATCGCCCGTGAGCTCATCGAACGCCAGCACGCGCTCGCCCTTTTTCACGATGCGCCCGGTGCGGATACAGCGCACGCGCTCGCCGCCCAAGTTTACGGTGACGAATTGATTTTTTTTCCAACGCTTCGCGGATCGCCGCCGAGAATCGCTGCTGCGAATAGGCTCCACGAGCGCCGAAAAACGCCTCGTAGATCGTCCAGTCGAAATCGAAGTCGAGCGGCAGCTTGACCGAAACCGGCGAGTTGCCGACGAGCAGCGTGTATTCGCGCACCGTCGCCGGCAGCACCAGCCAAGAGCGTCCCTTGGCGAGACGCGAATGCACAAAGCCGCGGCTCTGTGCACCGCCGATCGGGATCAGGATTTCGCCGTCTTCCGGTGCATCGAGCCGATGCGGCCACGCGCCAAAGGCGACCAGACGCCCGGCCTTGGCCACAAGTCCGGGCTCGTCCTTGGCGTCGTGATACACCTCCGACGTCATGCCGTTGTAGGTCGGCCACATCGAGTTGGTGGGGATCTTGAACGGCTGCACGAAGAACGTGCGGATGCCCAAAATCACGATCGCGGCGACGAGGAAGAATTCGATGTTCTCGGCAAGCGAGCTGCGCGGATACATCGCTCCGCCCGTCTGCCGGAGCACCGGTTCGAGCGCCTCGATGGAGAGCTTCAGCTTCGCGGCGTCGGCTTTCGCCTTGTAGGCATGGCGGAGTTCGTCGGTGCGAGCACGCAGCTCGTCCACCTGCTTCGACGGGAGAACATCACGGCGGAAATGCCAGATCTTGTCCGCGAGCTCGAGCCAGTTGGCCGCGTTCTCGCGCATCTTTTTCTCCTGCGAAGCAAAGAAGCCGAACATATCAGTTGGTTTTCAGCACCTTGATGAAGGCATCCGATGGGATCGAAACGCGACCAAACTGTTTCATCTTCTTTTTGCCCTCCTTCTGCTTGTCGAGGAGCTTGCGCTTGCGGCTGATGTCGCCGCCGTAGCACTTCGCGGTCACGTCTTTCCGCATTTCCTTCACGTTGTCGCGGGCGATGATCTTGCCGCCGATCGCGGCCTGGATCGCGACTTTGAACATCTGCGGCGGGATGATATCGGCGAGCTTCTCGCAAAGTTCGCGGCCCTTCCCCTCCGCCTTGTCGCGGTGCACGATGCTGGCAAACGCGTCGACGGGGTCGCCGTTCACGAGGATCTCCATCTTCACGAGGTCCGCGGCGCGATACTCGCCGAGCTCGTAATCCATCGAACCGTAGCCGTGCGTGATGCTCTTCAGGCGGTCGTTGAAATCGACGAGGATTTCGTTGAGCGGAAGCGTGCACGTGAGCATCACGCGGTTCATGTCGAGCGTATCGGTGTGGTCGACCACGCCGCGCTTTTCCATGATCAGCGAAAGGATGTCGCCCATCGCATCGTTCGGGATGTGGATCGACGCCTTGATCGTGGGTTCCTGGATTTCGACGATCTCGCCCGGATCCGGCAGGTTGACGGGATTATCCACCTCGATCTTCACGTCGCCGTGTTTGATCACGTGGTAAACGACGCTCGGATACGTGGAGATGATGTCGACGTCGTGCTCGCGGCGCACGCGCTCCTGGATGATCTCCATGTGGAGCAGGCCGAGGAAGCCACAGCGGAAACCGAAACCGAGCGCGACCGAACTTTCCGACGAGTAAACAAACGCCGCGTCGTTCAAGCGCAGACGGCCGAGGGCCGCCTTCAGTTTTTCGTAGTCCGACGTTTCGACCGGATAGAGGCCGCAAAACACCATCGGCCGCACTTCCTTGTAACCAGGTAGCATGTCGGAGGCCGGCTTCGACGAAATCGTAATCGTGTCACCGGTCTTGATGTCAGCCGTGTCCTTCACCGTCGAAACGATGTAGCCGACATCGCCGGTGCCCAGCGTCGCGACTTTTTTCCATTTTCGGCATGAAGACGCCGACCTCTTTGACTTCGGACTTCACGCCGTTGCTCATCAGGAGCATGTGCTCACCGGCTTTGATCGAGCCGGAGAACACGCGCACGTAAGCGATGACGCCGCGATATGAATCGTAGAGCGAATCGAACACCAGCGCGCGGGTCTGCGGATACTCCGCCCAGCGCGGCGGCGGCACGCGGTCGACCACCGCTTCGAGAATGTCTTCGATGCCGATGCCGGACTTGCCGCTCGCGAGAATCGCTTCCTCGGCGGGGATCGTGAGGATGTCCTCGAGCTGCTGGAGGCACAGCTCGAGATTCGCGCTCGGCAGGTCGATCTTGTTGATCACCGGAATGACCTTCAGCTGCTGGCTGAACGCCAGGTGCGCATTGGCCACCGTCTGCGCTTCCACGCCTTGCGCGGCGTCGATCAGGAGCACCGCACCTTCGCACGCCGCGAGACTGCGCGAGACTTCGTAGGAGAAGTCCACGTGGCCGGGCGTATCCATCAGGTTCAGCTTGTAGGTCTGCCCGTTCTTCGCCCGATAACGCATCGTGACCGGGTGCGACTTGATGGTGATGCCGCGCTCCTTCTCCAGGTCCATCGCGTCGAGATGCTGGTCCGTGAGGACGCGCTGCTCGACCGTGTTGGTGAACTCGAGCAAGCGATCCGACAGCGTCGTCTTCCCGTGGTCGACGTGCGCGATGATGCAGAAATTTCGTGTGTGTGTGGAATCCATCAAATCAAGCGATCACCTCGGAAAACTCCGAGAAACTCTTCACCGGCCATGATTTCTCCGTGCGGCGCGCGAGACCCGCGAGCACGCCGCCCGGCCCGAGCTCCCAGAACTCGGTCGCGCCGGCCGCCGCCACGCTGCGCATGCAGTCTTCCCACAACACCGACGACACGACCTGCTTCACCAGCGCGGCCTTGATCGCCGCCGGCTCGCTGATCACCTGCCCCGTGGTGTTCGTCAGCACCGTGAACTTCGGCGCCGCGAACGGGATGTTTTCCAAAAACGCTGCAAACTCCGCACGCGCCGGTTCCATCAAGCGCGAGTGATACGCGCCCGCGACGACGAGCGGGATCACCTTCTTCATGCCGCGCGCTTTTCCGCCCGCGACCGCCGCGTCGATCTTGGACTTCTCGCCCGAGATCACGATCTGGCCCGGCGCGTTGAAATTCGCCGCCTCGACATCGAACTCGCGGCACAGCTCCGCGACCTTCTCGCGGTCCTCGCCCACGATCGCGGCCATGCCGCCCGTGGTCGTTTCACACGCGAACTGCATCAGCCGACCGCGCTCCGCGACGACGCGAAGACCGGTGGCAAAATCAAACACACCCGCGGCCGTGTAGGCCGTCACTTCGCCGAGGCTCAGGCCGAGCGCGAACTTCGGCTCGCCCGCCGGCACCTTTCCGGCCTCCTGCAACGCCGCGAGCAGCGCCATGCCGTGCACGAACAGCGCCGGCTGGCAGACCTTCGTCTGCGTCAATTCCGCTTCGGGCCCCTCGAACGAGATCTTCGTCAGGTCCCAACCGAGCACGGTATTGGCCTGATCATACAGCGCACGCGCCGCAGCCGATTGCTCGTAGAGCGATTTGCCCATGCCCACTTTTTGGGCGCCCTGTCCTGCGAAAAGAAGTGCCAGTGCCATGGTGGAAACGGAACAGACAATCGCCCGCCTTGGCGAAATCCAAGCCCGAAAAAAATAACCCGGCTGAGCCGCCGGGTTCCAGACGCCCCGCGCCGTCATGAGCGCCATCTTCCCGAGGCGAACACCCCGGTCTGCCTGTCATTCTGAGCAAAACGAAGAATCCACTTGGAGCTTCGCTCAGCAGGACAAACAGGAGGCCTTTTTCTCGCGCTTCATTCCTGAGCGAGTCGCGACCGTGTCCGCACCTTGTCTCGACCTTGGACGCACTTTGTCCCGACCCGGTCCGGACCTTGGCTCGACCCGGTGCGGACCTTGGCTCGACCCGGTGCGGACACAGGCTCGACCCGGTCCGCACTCGGTCCCGACTCGGGACGCGGTCAGGATTTGATGAAGATGCCCTTCAGGTTCATATCGAGCGCCTGAGGGTTCGGGGAGAAACGGAGACCGTCGGCCTTGCTGATCTTTCCGGCCTTGATGAGGCGGTAGAGATCCTTGTTGAACGAGAAGCTGTTTGAGTCGCCGCTGCCGTCGAGGATGCCTTGGATCTTCTCGAACTGGCCTTCGAGGATGAGGTTTTTCACCACGGCGTCGGCGGTGAGGATTTCGTTGCACGGCACGCGGCCGCCGCCTTCGAGCGCAGGGATGAGCTTCTGGCAGACAAATCCGCGGAGCGACCCGGCGATTGCGCGGCGGGCCTGCAATTGCTCCTCTGGCGGGAAAAACTCGAAGAGGCGCGTGAGCGATTGCGCGACGGTCGCCGCGTGCATCGTCGAGAAAACCAAGTGTCCCGTTTCGGCCGCCGAGATCGCGGTCTCGAAAGTTTCGCGATCGCGCATTTCGCCGATGAGGATGATATCGGGGTTCTGGCGCAGGACGGCTTTGATCGCCAAGTCGAAGCTCGGCACATCGAGTCCGATCTCGCGTTGCTGGAAGAGCGATTTCTCGTCCTGAAAGGTGTATTCGATCGGGTCCTCGATGGTAACGATGTGCTTGTCGAGGTTGTGATTCACCCAGTTCAGCATGGCCGCCATCGTCGAACTCTTGCCGGAGCCGGTGGCGCCGCAGACGAGCAGGATGCCGTCCTTGGCCTGCGAAAGTTTGATCAACGCGTCGGACGTTTGCCCGAGTCCGAGCTGTTCGAAGGTCGGCACGATGCTCTTGATGTGACGGAGCACGATGCTGACGAGGCCGCGCTGGTGAAACGCGTTGACGCGGAAACGGCCAATGCCGTCGGCCGCGTAGGCGAAGTCGACCTGGCCCTCTTCATCCCAGCGCTGCGCGAAAACCTTCGGCACGTGCTCTTCGACGAAAGCCTGCGCTTCGGGCGAAGTGATCGGGTCCATTTCCACCGGCTTTAATTTTCCGGCGAGGCGGACGTATCCAGGTTTGTTGGACTTGATGATCACGTCGCTCACTCCGCTATCTACCGCCAGCTTGAGCAGATCATTGATAATTTCGGTGTGAGGTGTGAGGGCTGGCATGGGCAAAAAAGCGTTGCGGATTCCCTAATTCGCCCTGCTTTGTCCTAGCAAGGCTACTTTGCCCGCATACATGAAACTCCGTCCGCTCACCGGCACCATCACGGCGCTTGTTACACCCTTTTATCAACACGAGATCGCCTTCGACGAGCTCGCGAAACTCGTGGCGTATCAAATCAAAGGAGGCGTGAGCGGCCTCGTGCCCGTCGGCACGACAGGCGAGTCGCCCACGCTGAGCCACGAGGAGCACATGGAAGTCGTGCGCGCGGTGGTCGCCGAGGCGCGCGGTCGCGTGCCGGTGATCGCCGGCACGGGTTCGAACTCCACGCACGAAGCGGTCGAACTCACGCAGCTCGCGCACGCGGCCGGCGCAGACGCGATGCTCGTCGTCGCGCCTTACTATAACAAGCCGAGTCAGGAGGGCCTGTTTCGTCATTATTGCGCGGTCGCGGACGCGACGGACAAGCCGATCGTTCTCTATTCGATCCCGGGCCGCTGCGGCATCGAGATCAGCGTGCCGGTCGTCGAGCGACTCGCCGCGAAATACAAGCACGTGCGCTGGATCAAGGAAGCCGGCGGCAACGTGGAACGCGTCGATCAACTGAAGCAGGCCATGGGCGACGATATCGTGGTCCTGTGCGGCGACGACGCGTTGACGCTGCCGTTCATGGCGGTCGGCGCGGAAGGCGTGGTGAGTGTGGCCTCGAATCTTTTTGTCCGCGAAGTCGCGCAGCTCGTGAAGCTCGCGCGCGCCGACGAGTTCGCCAAGGCCGCGAAGCTGCACCGCAAACTCTACCCCGTTTTCAAGTCGCTCTTCATCGAGCCGAATCCGGTGCCGATCAAGGTCGCGCTCCAGCGCGCCGGCATCATCCGCTCGGCCGAAGTGCGCGCGCCGCTCTCCGAGATTTCGCCCGCCAATCTGCAGGCGCTCACGAAGGCTCTGGCCGCTCTCCGTAAATAAGCCATGAGCACGCGAGTCATCATCAACGGCGCGAAGGGCCGCATGGGCCGCGCGCTTCTCGAGTCCGCGCAAGCGATGTCGCTGCCCGTCGCTGCCGCGCTCGATGCCGGCGACGATCTGGCGTCCGCCCTGCCCTCGGCTGACGTCATCGTCGACTTCAGCTCGCATCGCGCCACGCGCGGACTTTTGGAAGCCGCAGTCGCCGCGAAGAAACCGGTCGTGATCGGAACGACGGGGCACTCCGCCGAGGAGAAAAAGGAACTCCTCGCCCTCGCCTCGCAGATTCCGTGCGTGTGGGCCGGCAACTATTCCGTCGGCGTGAATCTCCTCTACGCTCTCACGCGTCGCGCTGCGAACGTGCTCGGCGCGGACTACGACGCCGAAGTGATCGAGATGCACCATCGCTTCAAGAAAGACGCCCCCAGCGGCACCGCTGCGCGTCTGCTCGAGATCATTCTCGAGGAGCGCAACCTCGGGACCGACGCGCTTCGTCACGGTCGCGAAGGTATCACCGGCGAGCGCACGCAAAGCGAAGTCGGCATCCACTCGCTGCGTGGCGGCGATGTCGTCGGCGATCACACGGTGCTCTTCGCCGCGCTCGGGGAACGCGTGGAGCTCACGCACAAGGCCAGCGATCGCGGCATCTTCGCACGCGGTGCGTTGCGTGCCGCGCAGTGGGTCGTCACGCAGCCGGCCGGAGTTTACGACATGCAGGATGTGCTCGGGTTGAAGTAATGATTACTTCGATACAAGGCACGCTCGTCTCCGCCACGCCGCTGCACGCGGTGATCGAACTCAACGGCCTCGGCTACGAGGTGAACATCCCGGTCACGACCGCGGAAAAACTCCCCGATCCCGGCGCGACGGTGAAGCTGCACACCCTCGTGATCTATCGCGAGGACTCGCAGACACTCTACGGTTTCGCCACGCCGGCGGAGCGCGATTTTTTCCGTCTGATGATCGAGCACGTGACCGGGATCGGTCCGAAGTCTGCGCTGACGATCATGAGCCGCCTCTCACTACCGTTGCTCGAAAGCGCGATTCGCATGGGCGATGTGGCCACGCTCGCGAAATGCCCCGGCATCGGCAAAAAAACCGCCGAGCGGCTCGTTGTGGAGTTGAAGGCCAAGGTCGGCGCGTCCTCATCCAGCGATTCGATCGCTGTTGGAGGCTCGGAAGCAGAAGCACCCGCCGGTGAGAGCACGCACCGCGATGCGGTCGCTGCCCTCGTGGCCCTCGGCTATAAAGCGGCCGACGCGGATCAAGCCGTGCGCCGCGCCGCTCTGGCGCTCGGTGGTGGCGCGACCACCGAGGCATTGATCAAGAAAGCGCTGAACTGATCAGCGCTGGAAACGGAAGGCCGTCATCTCGGCCTCCGGCGAAACGTCGCTTTGCTTGCGCAGCGAGAGATCCGACGGCTGGAACGCCGGCGGCGTCGAGAAGCGGAGCTGGTCGACCGGCACGGTCTGCAATTGCACGCGCTTCATCCAGTCGAGCGCGGGCGCCGCGCCACGCGTGGCGAGCAGCGGCTTGGGCTCGTTCATTTCCTGCAGAAGTCCGGAGAACGCCGGCTGCAACTCGACGCGCTCGGTCGCAGCCTGAACCGGCTGCGTTTGCTCGACCGCAGCGATCGCGGGAGCGGACTCCACAGGCTCGACGCTCTGACGACCGACGAACACGAGCGCCAAACACGCGGCCGCGGCGAGACCACCGGTATACGCCGCCCACACGGGCACGCGGCGCTGCGGCGCGGGAAACGCGACGACTTTGGAAACTTCGGGCTCGGGCGCGGTCAGCGCACCCGATTCAGCGAGCATCGTGCACGCACGCTGCATCTGGCAGTATTCGCGGTAGATCCGGTGACGCTCGGGATTGCGCTGCACTTCGGCTTCAAGAAGGGCGGCCTCTTCGGCGCTGATCTCGTGATCTACGTAGAGATTCAGCAGCTCTATAAACTTTGACTCTTTCATGGCTAGCTTGGGACGGGTGTTCGGTCGGGGGACAAGAGGGGTCAGCTCTTGAATTTGAAATCTTCGCCGAGTTTGCTGCGGAGGCTCTCACGAGCGCGCGCGATGCGGCTTTTAACGGTGCCTACGGAGATGCCGAGAATCTCGGCAATTTCCTCGTAGGCCATGTTCTTCACGTTGCGCAAGATCAGGATTTCGCGGTGTTTCGCGCTAAGGCGATCCATGCCACGACTGATCCGCGAGACAAACTCCTGCGTCACAGCGATGTCGTCAGGAGTCTCGAGTTCGGCCGGGATGATCTCGGCCAGGGTTGTGGAGTTTTCGCTGCTCACCGGGGCGTCGAGTGAAACTGAAAAATCCCGCTTTCGCCGCCACCAATACCAGTAGCGGTTGCGCGCGAGATTGGTCGCGATCTGGTAAAGCCAGGTCGAAAACGCCGACTCCCCGCGAAAGTTCACCAAGCCCCGGTGCGCGCGGATGAAAGCGTCTTGCGTGACCTCCTCCGCATCCTGCGCGTTGCGCAGAAGTTGGTGCACCATCGAGTAGATGCGGTCCCAATACCGGCTGACCATTTCGTCGAACGCCGACTGATCGCCATTCTTGAAACGGTCCACCAGCAGACGGTCGAGGGCCACTTCCTGGGCTTTGGAGGACATACGTTCTGCCTCGGTGTGATGGGTGTATTTCTGGATTGTTCCCACGATCTTGAGTGCGCTTGTGAGTCACCAACTCCGTGTATTTGGTCCGCGGAATTGCAACCTCGCGCATACGAGCCAAAAACTGCTTGCCATCGTCGGAACGCAAAACCCATTTTGCTTCTTCCACACTTCGGGGGTTGGTAGCTCAACGGTAGAGCAGCGTCCTTTTAAGTCGTTGGTTCTGGGTTCGAATCCCAGCCAACCCACCAGTGCTTGCCCTTCGCCCCGCGAGGCGTCATTTCCGTTCTAACCCGCACGCCATGAAGCGACTTGTAATTGTCGAGGACCAGACCGCCATTCGCGAAATGCTCGTCGAAATCCTCCGACTGGATGCGAATTATCAACTCGTCGGCGAGAGCGGCGACGGCCAGAACGCTCTCACCCTCTGCCTCGACGTGAAGCCCGACCTTCTCGTCCTCGATGCCAAGCTCCCGGGCCTCAACGGCGTCGATCTGCTCCGCCGCATCAGCAAGAAACTGCCCGACATGCGCGTGCTCGTTTTTTCAGGCCACGAAAACCCGGTTCTCATCCGCGAGATGCTCGAGGCCGGCGCGCACGGCTTCGTCGAAAAGACCGCCGGCCTCTTCGAATTCAAGAAAGGCCTCGAGACCGTCGCCAACGGCGGCACCTACTTCGGCCCGGCCGTTGCTGCCCTGCTCCGCAACGTCGTCGCCAATCCTTCGGCGAGCAACACCTCCGATTTCCTGACCGATCGCGAACGCGAGATTCTCCAACTGGTGGCGGAAAGCCACAGCACCCGCGAGATCGCCGCCAAGCTCGGCATCAGCATCAAGACCGTCGACAACCACCGCACCAATCTGATGCGGAAACTCAACCTGCACGACGTCGCCAGCCTCACCCGCTACGCCTTGGAGGTTGGCCTCATCGAGCCCAAGAAATCGCTGTAATTACCTTGCCCGCCCTCGGGCTTGAGCCAATTACTTCCCCACGATCTTCGCCCTCCCAATGAACAAAGTTTCGAAGCTTGTCCTTCTCGCCATTGCCGGTTCCGCGCTCCTCCTTGCGGGCTGCACCAAGAAACCGAAGCGCCCCGATCCGAGCGCCACGGTGCTCGGCCAGCAACCCGGCGGCGGCAGCGGCTCCCTCACTCCGACCGATGTTGGCGTGACGGCTGACCTCGACAGCGGCCTCCAACTGCGCGACGGCGTGATCGAGACCGAGGACAAGATCATCGGCCTCTTCCAGCCGGTCTATTTCGATTTCGACAAATCCAACATCAAGGAAACCGAGCGCGTGAAGCTGCAGGACGCTTCGAAGTATCTCAGCGAGAACACCCAGTATCGCATCCTCCTCGAAGGCCACTGCGACTGGCGCGGCACCGCCGAATACAACCTCGGCCTCGGTGACCGCCGCGCCAACGCCGCTCGTCAATACCTCCTCTCCATCGGCGTGCCCGCCGCGAAGATCGAAACGCTTTCCAAGGGCAGCCTCGACGCCGCCACGAACGCCGACGACGCCACCGCCGCCAAGGATCGCCGCGCGGAGATCGTGATCCTGAAGAAGTAATTTTCTTCCTCTTTCGAAACTTAAAAAGCCCCGGATTGCTCCGGGGCTTTTTTGTTTGGTCACAAGATTCTGAATACACGCAAACCGGGTCGCCCCAAAGTGCGCACACGGTCGCGCCTGTGTCCGCACCAAGTCGGAACAAGGTGCGGACAGGGTCGAGCCAAGGTCCGTCCCGAGTCGAGCCACTGTCCGGCTTGAGTCGGGACGAGGTCCGCACCAGGTCGAGTCCGGGTGCGGCTCGACTTGAGGCTTAGCCGCGCGCGACGCGCTCGAGGATCCGCTTCGTGGTCTCGATGCCCTTCTTCATGACATCGAGGTTAAAGCTCTCGTTGGGCGCGTGCAGGTTGTCCTCAGGCAGGAACAGACCGAACATCACCGAATCGAGGCCCGTGACGCGCTTGATATCGGCGATGATCGGCACGCTGCCGCCTTCGCGCAGATAGATCGGAGCGCGTCCCCAAACTTCGGATACAGCCTCGTCGGTCGCGCGAAACGCGCGCGCGAGCACCGGCGACTGATCCTTCGGCGTGTTGGAGCGGCCCGGCGGCACAACCACGTAGGGATCGCCCTTGTGCTGATCGACGAACTCGAGCTTCACACCCGACGGCGTGCGCGCACGGATCGCGTCGATCACGAGCTGCTTGATCCTGTCGGGGTTCTGATTGGGCACGAGCCGGCAGCTGATCTTAGCGAACGCCTTGCTCGGGATCACCGTCTTGGTGCCCTCGCCCTGGTAGCCGCCGCCGATGCCGTTGATTTCGAGCGTGGGCTGGAAACGCACGGCCTCGAACGGCGAAAAACCGGGCGGCGTGTAGAACGCATCGATACCGAGAAATTCTTTGTAGGCCTTTTTCATCGCCACCGAGCTTCTTCAGCTCCTCCCGCTCCCAGGGATGCACATCGAGCACGTCGTCGTAGAAACCGGGCACGTTCACGCGACCGTCCGGCGTGTGCAGCGAGGCGAGAATCTCCGCGAGCGCCTGAATCGGATTGCGGAGAACGCCGCCGTGCAGGCCGGAGTGCAGATCACCCTTGGCGCCGGTTACGTGCACGTCAAAGAGCGCGAGACCACGAAGTCCGGCGGTGATGACGACTTGCTGCTCATTGGGCAGCGCGGTGTCGGAGAGGAAAACGAAATCGGCTTCACGAAGTTTGTCCGCATAGCGTTCGAGAAACTTCGGAAAGCTCGGGCTGCCCATCTCTTCCTCGCCTTCGATGAGGAAGGTGATTCGCAGCGGCACGTTCGGCTGTTCTTCGAGCAGCTTCGCGACCGCGGCGATGTTCGTCATCAGCGGTCCCTTATTATCGGCCGCGCCGCGGCCGTAGATGCGATTGCCGATGATCGTCGGCTCGAAGGCCGGCGTTTTCCAGAGATTCAGCGGATCGGCGGGCTGCACGTCGTAGTGGCCGTAGATCACCACGTGCGGCCAGGAGGGATCGCCTTTGCGCTGCGCGAAAATGATCGGGTGCAGCTCGGTGTGCACCGCTTCGACTTCGAAGCCGAGCGAACCCAGCAGATCGGTCACAAACGTCTGGGCGCCGCGCATGCCTTCCTTCGCGGCGGAATCGGTCGAGATGCTGGGGTGGCGGATGAACTCCTTCAGTTTTTCGATCGGGTCAAACATGCCGCAGCGTGACGCAACTCACGCCGGGTCGCCAATCGAAATGCGCCACAAATCAGGAGCGTTTCTTGTTCTGTTCGTAGATCGGCACGACCTCGGGCATCATCGCCTCCAGATCCTGGATACGCTTCGAATCCGAAGGATGCGTGGAGAGAAACGCCTCGAGTTTGCTGCCACCGCCGCCCTTTTGCGCGGCCATCTTTTTCCAGAACGAAATCGCGGCGCGCGGATCGTAGCCGGCCTTCGCGGCATAGATCGCACCCATCCGGTCTGCTTCGCTCTCGTTGCCACGCGAATGCGGCAACACGCGACCGACGGTCGTCGCACCGCCGTAAGCGAGCTGGAAGAGCTGCACCGCCTGCGGGCTGTAACGGGTTTCCGCGATCGCGGTGCCCAATGCGCCGACGCCAGAAATCACCATGCTCTCCGACATGCGCTCGGCGCCGTGCCGCGCGATCACATGGCCGATCTCGTGCCCCATCACGATCGCGAGCTCATCGTCGCTCGTGGCGAGTTTCAGGAGCCCGGTGTAAACGCCGACCTTGCCGCCCGGCAGCGCGAAGGCGTTCACCTGATCCGAATCGAACACCACGAACTCCCATTGCGCATTGGGCATCGCTGAGCCCACGACCTTCGCGATGCGCTCGCCCACTTTCTTCACGCGGGCGTTTTGCGCAGCGTCCTTGGAAACTTTCTCCTGCGAGCGGATCTCTTGGAACGACTGTTCACCAAGCTGGGTTTCCTGACCTTCGGAAATCAGCACGAGCGACTGGCGGCCGGTGACGGGGTTGGTGTAGCAACCCGCGACAAAAACCGCGGCCGCCGCAACGAGACCGAGAACGTAGGAGCGTTTCATGGGGAATGGGGTTGGCGAAAACGACAGCCCGGCGCCGCGGCGGTTCAATGCTTAAAGTGACGCACGCCGGTGAACACCATGGCCATGCCACGCTCATCGGCAGCGGCGATCACCTCGGCATCACGCACGGAGCCGCCCGGCTGAATCGCCGCCGTCGCGCCCGCATCGGCCGCGGCGATGAGGCCGTCTGCAAACGGAAAGAGCGCTTCGCTGGCGACGACGGAACCCTTGAGATCGAGGCCCGCTTCGCCGGCTTTCCACACGGCGATGCGCGAACTGTCCACGCGCGCCATCTGACCGGCGCCGACGCCGAGCGTCTGCTCGCCGCGCACGTAAACGATGGAGTTCGACTTCACGTGCTTGCCGACTTTCCAACCAAAGAGCATCCCCGCCCACTCTTCCGGTGTGGGCTCGCGCTTCGTGACGACCTTGAAGTTGCGCACGTTGTCCTGGCTGCGATCTCGATCCTGCACGAGCACGCCACCGACGACCGAGCGGATTTCCTGCAACGCGTCCGCGCCGATGCCGCCCTTGGCGATCATGAGGCGCAGGTTCTTCTTCTTGGAGAAAATCGCGAGAGCTTCGTCGCTGAAACGAGGCGCGATGATTACCTCGGTGAAGATCTCGGCGATGGTCTTCGCGAGTTCACCGCCGAGCGTCTGATTGACGATGATGATGCCGCCAAACGGTGCCTGGCGGTCCGTGGCGTAGGCTTTTTCCCACGCTTCCTCGAGCGTGTCGGCGCTCGCGACGCCACACGGATTCGTGTGCTTGAGGATCGCGACGGTCGGGCGCTCGAACTCGCCGATCAGGTAGGTCGCCGACGTGATATCGAGAATGTTGTTATACGAGAGTTCCTTGCCCTGCAGCTGCTCGAAGTGCTCATGGAACGTGCCGTAGAGCGCGGCCTTTTGGTGCGGATTTTCACCGTAGCGAAGCGCCTGCGCCTTCTTCCAGGACAGCGTGAGCTCCGCGGGCAGACCGCTGAGCGCGTCGAGATCGGGAGCCTCCGCCTGGGCCGCGAGGTATTTGGCGATCGCGGTGTCGTAGCTGCCGGTGCGTTGGAAAACTTTCAGCGCGAGCTTGCGGCGCAGTGACTGCAGTTTCGCCGGCTCGGTCTGCTCGGCGTCGAACGCTGCGATCACGTCATCGTAGTCGGCCGGATCGCACACGACCGTGACGCTCTCGTGATTCTTCGCCGCGCTGCGCAGCATCGAAGGTCCGCCGATATCGATATTCTCGATCGCTTCCTCGAAAGAGACGTTGGGCTTCGCGACGGTTTCCTCGAAAGGATACAGGTTCACCACCACGAGATCGATCAGCTCGATGTCGTTCTTCGCGGCCTGCGCGAGGTGTTCCTCTTTGTCGCGACGGCAGAGCAAGCCGCCGTGGATCTTCGGGTGCAGCGTCTTCACGCGGCCTTCCATGATTTCCGGGAAGCCCGTGTGCTGACTCACCTCGGTGACGGGCAGGCCCTTTTCGGCGAGCAGCTTGGCGGTGCCACCGGTCGAGAGCAGTTTGTAACCGTGTTTCGAGACGAGCGCCGAAGCGAAATCGACGAGACCACGTTTGTCGCTGACAGAGAGAAGCGCGAGTTTGGCCATGGGGAAAACGTCAGTTTCTGCGGTCGCGCAATTCCGCAGCAAGCCCGAAACCCGCTTGCTCGCGCGAGAATCCCGGCTCTTTTTGCGCTGTGTCTTCGAACTCCAGCGAAGTCCCAGGATTGACCGCGCGACTCGACCGGCTGGCCTACCATCATGGCGGGCCGAGCCTGCCGGAAGACAAGCCGCACGCGTTCATCTATTTCATCACGATCCGCAACGGCTCCGACCGCACGGTCACGCTGCTCGGCCGCAAATGGGTCGTCGTGCACGCCGACGGCAGCCGGCTCGTGATCGAGGGCGACAAGATCGTCGGCGAAACTCCGCGCCTCGCGCCCGGTGAGCAATTTTCCTACAACAGCTACCACGTGACCGGCTGCGATGCGACGGCACACGGTTCGTTTCACGGTGTGGACGAGGAAGGCCGCAAGGTCCACGTGATGTTGCCGCCGTTTGCGATGGTGGTGCCGCCGGCGTGAAAAACGTTCTCGTTCTCACGCTCATTCTCGTTTCCCTTCGGCCGGATACATGAAGCTTATTGACCTGAACCGCGACGGCGGCATCGGCGCAAATTCCCTCTTTTTGCAGATCGGCGACTTGCGCGTGCTCGTGGATTGCGGCCTCCATCCGAAGAAAGTCGGCCGCGCCGCCACGCCCGACCTCACCCCTCTCCGCTCTGCCCCGCTCGACCTGATCATCATCACGCACTGCCATCTGGATCACATCGGCAGTCTGCCCGTGGTGATGCGCGAACACCCAAACACGCCCGTGATCATGACGCAGGCGAGTCGCATGCTCATCGAGCGCATGCTCCACAATTCCGCCAACGTCATGGTGCGGCAAAAGGAGGAGGAGAACATCCCCGACTACCCGCTCTTCACGCACGAAGAGATCGATCGCTGCTCGGGACGCCTCACGGGCTTGCCGGTCGGGCATCCCAAGAAATTCCGCGGCGCACGCGACGAAATCGAAATCACTTTCCACCACGCTGGTCACGTAGCCGGCGCGGCCGGGGTCGAGATCAAGCACAAGCACCGCTCGATTTTCCTCACGGGCGACGTCCTCTTCGAAGATCAGCGCACGCTCCAAGGCGCAAAGTTTCCCGCCGGTCATTTCGATACGCTCATCATGGAAACGACGCGCGGCGTGAGCGAGCGCCCGCTCGGCAAGGAGCGCGTGCACGAGGTCGCCCGGCTCATCACGAGCATCAACGACACGATCCAGCGCGGCGGTTCTTATCTCATTCCGGTCTTCGCGCTCGGTCGCATGCAGGAGATTTTGGCGATCATTCACGACGCCCGAAAATTCGGAAAACTCGTCGACTGTCCGATCTTCGCCTCCGGCCTCGGCATGGATATCGCGGATTACTTCGACGAGATCACCCGCAAGACCAAGGGCGGTGTGCAGTTCAACCGCTCGATCATCAAAGACCTCAAGATCAAGCCCACGCCGCGCAAGCTCGTGGCCGGCGAAGATCCCGAGCAAAACGCGCTCTACATCGTGAGTTCGGGCATGCTCGTCGAAAAGACGCCAAGCTACACGCTCGCCTCGGGACTCGTCGGCAACGCCCGCAACACGATCGGCTTCGTCGGCTACTGCGATCCCGACACTCCCGGCGGTCAGCTCCTCCTGGCGAAACCGGGTGACCAGTTCCTCTTCGAGGCGAACCACGTGAAGGTTAAGATCAAGGCGCACATCGAGCGCTTCGAGCTGAGCGGCCATGCCGATCGCGAGGAGCTGCTCGAGTTCGCCGTCCAGACCGAGGCGCGCAGCATCGTGCTTACGCACGGCGATCCCGAGGCTCGCGCCTGGTTCATTTCCCAACTCGAGGCGCAGGCACCGAAATCCAAGCTCCTCGATCCCGTGCCGCTGCAATCGTATCAGGTCTGAGGATACATTTTCCGTCATGAACGTCCTCTTCATCGGCGGCACCGGCATCATCAGCACGGCGTGCACGGAACTCGCCGTGGAGCGCGGACACCGCGTCACCCTGCTCAACCGCTCGGGCCGCGCCGAGATCTCCGGCGCCGAAGCCATCGCGGCCGATATCAATCAACCCGCACAGGTCGCCGCCGCGCTTGGCGGTCGCACGTGGGACGTGGTCGTCGATTTTCTCACGTTCACGCCCGCGCAGATCGAAGAGCGGATCGCGCTGTTCGCGAAACGCACGGGCCAGTTCGTTTTCATCAGCTCCGCGAGCGCCTACCAGAAACCGCTGCGCGGCCATTACCTCATCACCGAGTCCACGCCGCTCGCGAACCCGCAGTGGGACTACAGCCGTAACAAAATCGCCTGCGAGGAGCGGCTGCTCGCCGAGCATCGCGAGAACGGATTTCCCGTCACGATCGTGCGTCCGTCGCTCACCTACGGAGACACCGTCATCCCGCTGGCGGTAAACTCGTGGCGGAAAAGCTACACCGTCGTGGATCGCATGCGTCGCGGCGCGCCCGTTATCATCCCCGGCGACGGACTTTCGCTGTGGACGATCACGCATAACACCGATTTCGCCAAAGGACTCGTCGGCTTGCTCGGCCAGCGCGGCGCGCTCGGTCACGCGTTTCACATTACGTCCGACGAAGCCACGACGTGGAATGAACTTTACGCTGCGACCGCCGAAGCCGCGGGCGTGAGCGAGCCGAAGTTCGTGCACATCGCGTCCGATTTCATCTGCGCCTGCCTGCCGGAAAAGATCGGTTCGCTACTCGGCGACAAGTCGCACTCTGCCGTCTTCGACAACACGAAGATCAAA
The DNA here is from genome assembly GCA_024707325.1 of Opitutus sp. Lineage (GTDB taxonomy): Bacteria > Verrucomicrobiota > Verrucomicrobiia > Opitutales > Opitutaceae > Opitutus. The sequence continues at coordinate 358,052 of JANPZY010000004.1, forward strand.
CGCTTCGTGCCCGACTACGTAGCGACCACCCGTTTCCGCGACGGCATTGCGCGCACGCTCGCGTGGTTCGACACCGATCCCGCGCGCCGGCAGGTCGACCACGAACTCGACGCGAAATACGACCGGCTGATCGAAGCGTATCAGCGCGGCTTGGACGCCGCCCGGCTCGCGCTCGGTTGAGGACCGACTCGCGCCCCTGTGCACGCCGAGTCGGGATCACGGAAACACGGAAGCACGGAGGAAAGCGTCGCGGAGACGCGGAAGAAACACGGCGAACGAAGCGCGACGGCTTCGTTTTGTCATTCCGAGCGAAGCGAAGAATCCATTGCGCGCTTCGCGACGGCACACGGCATCAGAGCTCCAACCGGATTCTTCGCTTCGCTCAGAATGACAGGGGCGAGTGTCGCAGTTGGGTGGATACGAAACGTCAGGTAGCGGACCGGTAGGCCGTGCAGGTTCGACTGAGGTTTGCGTCATCCGGCAGACCCGGAACGGTGGTTCCCCTGCCCGGTCGATTACAGCATGAACCTGCTCCTAGTTATCCTGCTCCTCCTGCTGCTCTTCGGCGGCGGCGGTTTCTATCTCGGCGGCCCCGCTTACGGCGGTGGCGGCCTCGGCCTCGTGCTTTTGATCGCGCTCGTGATTTATCTCATGGGCGGTTTCCGCGGTCGCCGCTAACGCGCGCCGCAAATAAAACGTCCCTGCCAACCGCGAGGTCGGCAGGGACGTTTTTTGTGCTCCGATTCGGAGCCAGCGCTTACTCTTCGCTCTGCAGGCTCGCGACGACGCTGAAATCCTCGAGCGTGCTCGTGTCGCCTTTCACCGCGGTGCCGGCGGCGACGTCCTTCAGGATGCGGCGCATGATTTTTCCGCTGCGGGTCTTCGGCAGACCGGAGGCGAAACGAACCACGTCCGGTTTCGCGAGCGAACCGATTTCTTTGCCGACGTGGTTGCGCAGCTCTTCCTTGAGTTTGTCGGAAGCGGTGTGCCCCGTCTTCAGCGTCACGAAGACGACGAGCGACTGGCCCTTGAGTTCGTCGGGCTTGCCCACCGCGGCGGCCTCGGCGACGGCCGGGTGCGAGACCAGCGCGCTCTCGACTTCGGCCGTGCCGATACGGTGACCGGAGACGTTGAGCACGTCGTCGATGCGGCCGACGATCCAGAAGTAACCGTCCTTGTCCTGACGCGCACCGTCGCCGGTGAAATAGAAACCGGGCTGCTTCGGGAACTCGGAGAAGTATTGCCGTTTGAAGCGCTCATCGTCGCCCCAGAGCGTGCGAAGCATCGAAGGCCATGGTTGCGCGACGACGAGTTTGCCGCCGGTGTTGCGCGGCACTTCCTTGCCGTTGTCGTCGACGATCATCGCGCGCACGCCGAAGAAAGGCCGCGTGGCCGAACCGGGTTTGCACGGCGTGACGCCCGGCAGCGGCGCGATCATGATCGAGCCGGTTTCGGTCTGCCACCACGTGTCGACGATCGGGCAGCGTTTCTTGCCGATCGTCTTGTAATACCACATCCACGCCTCGGGATTGATCGGCTCGCCGACGGAACCGAGCAGGCGCAGCGAGTCGAGTCGGTGGCGCAGGACGTAGTTGTCGCCCCAGCGCATGAACGCGCGGATTGCGGTCGGTGCGGTGTAGAGAATCGTGATGCCGTGGCGGTCGATCATCTGCCAGAACCGGTCGGGCTCGGGCTGGTTAGGCGCGCCTTCGTAGAGGAAGATCGTGGCGCCGTTGGCGAGGAGACCGTAAACAACGTAACTGTGGCCGGTGATCCAGCCAATGTCGGCCGAGCAGAAATAGCGGTCGTTTTCCTTCAGATCGAAAACGTAGTGCGAGCTGAGCTTGGCACCGAGAAGATAGCCGGCAGAGGTGTGCAGCACGCCCTTCGGTTTTCCGGTGGAGCCGCTGGTGTAGAGAATGAAGAGCGGGTGCTCGGAATCGAAGGCTTTCGCGTCGTGGTGATTCGGCGCGCCGAGCCAGGCTTCCTTCCACCAAACGTCGCGGCCTTCGACCATGTTGACCTCGTTGCCGCATCGTTTGACGACCATTACCGTCTGCACGCACGGAGCGCCTTCGACGGCTTTGTCGACGTTGGCCTTGAGCTCGATGATCTTGCCGCGACGCCAGCCGCCGTCGGCGGTGATCACGAGTTTCGCCTGGCAATCGTTGATGCGGTCCTTCAGCGCCTCGGGCGAGAAACCGCCGAAGACGACCGTGTGGATGGCGCCGACGCGCGCACACGCGAGCATCGCCATCACGGCCTCGGGAATCATCGGCATGTAGATCGCGACGCGATCGCCTTTGCCGATGCCCATGTTTTCGAAAATGTGCGCGAGGCGGCAGACGTGGAAGTGGAGCTGCTTGTAGGTGATCGTGCGAACGTCGCCGGGTTCACCTTCGAAGATCAGCGCGGCCTTGTTTTCGCGGTGGGTGCCGAGGTGACGATCGAGGCAGTTCTCCGAGACATTCAGCTTTCCGCCGACAAACCACTTCGCGTGCGGCGGGTCCCAGGAGAGAACTTTCTTAAATGGTTTCCGCCAGACAAGATGCTCCTTGGCTTGGCGCTCCCAGAACTTTTCTGGGGAGTTGACGAACTCGGCGTAGAGCTTTTTGTAAGTCGCATCGCTCCCAAGATTGGCTTGGGCTTTGAACTCGGCCGAAGGCCTGAACAACCGGGATTCCCGGGACACTGAGGTAATCGTCTGATCTGGCACGTGTGTGTTGGGTTGTGGGGTTAAGAAACGCGAATCGCGGCACTTATCCCCCCATGAGTTTTGAGCGTCAAGCGCGGGACTTCGTTACACACATTCGTATGGAAAAGAAAACCACTTCCGCGTCTGCGGATACCCCTGCGTCCGCTGCAGCTCCCGCTCCCGAAGCGACTCCCGCTGCGACCGCGCCCGCTCCTGCTCCGGTCGAGACGATCCGCGTCGAAGGTATCCTTGATATTGATACGCAGCGCGGCGGCAACGGCCAGTTGCTCGACATGAGCAAGGGCGGCAAGCGCCGGCCCACCGATCCCTTTGTCCCCAAGGAACTCATCCGCCGCTTCAAGCTGCGCGCGGGCTCGCTGATTGGCGGCACGGCCTTTCCGCCGGACGGTCGCTTCCCGAACCCGAAGATGCGTTTCATCGAGACGGTCGATGGCGTGCCGCTCGAGGAACGCCGCGGCAAATTCGAGTTCACCACGCTCACCACCATCTCGCCGAATCAGCATCTCAAGATGGAGATGAAGGACGGCCGCATGACCACGCGCGCAGTCGATCTTTTCTGCCCGATCGGCAAAGGCACACGCGGTCTCATCGTCGCGCCTCCGCGCACGGGCAAGACCACGCTGCTGCGCGACATGGCGCTCGGCGTGATCGAAAACAATCCCGAGTGCCACGTGATGATTCTCCTCGTGGACGAGCGACCGGAGGAAGTGACGGATTTCAAACGCAGCGTGCCCGCGGAGATCTGGGCGTCGTCCAACGACGAGCAGATCGAAAATCACATCCGCATCGCCGAACTCTGCATCGAACGCGCAAAGCGTCTCGTTGAAACCGGTCGTGATGTCGTGCTGTTCGTCGACTCGATCACTCGCCTCTCCCGCGCGCACAACACCGCGCGCAACAGCGGACGCACCGGCTCCGGCGGTCTCGATGTCCGCGCGCTCGAGAAGCCGCGCCAGATGTTCGCCGCCGCCCGTCGCACGGAGGAAGCCGGGTCGCTCACCATCATCGCCAGCGTGCTCGTCGAAACCGGCAGCCGCATGGACGACGTGATCTTTCAGGAGTTCAAAGGCACGGGTAACATGGAGCTCGTGCTCGACCGCAAGTGCGCCGAGATGCGCCTGTGGCCGGCGATCAACATCGCCGCGAGCGGCACTCGTAAAGAGGAGCTGCTCATCGATCCGAAGACGCTCGATGGCATCCACTTCTTCCGCCGCGCGCTCGTGCAGCAGAAGATCGAGGAAGCCACGGACACGATGATCGCGCGTCTCTCGAAGACCAAGACGAACGCGGAATTTCTCAAATTGATCGCGCGGTAACTCGCTCGTTCGACAAACGATTCTTTTTCCAAGGCGCGCCTCCAAGTGCGCCTTTTTCGTGTCGGGTTTCTACGAACCACAGAGAGACGGGATGCTTCGATGGTTCATCAGATCGGAACCGCCCGCGTCTCTCCGGTCCCTGCTGCGCGCACCCCACCCCACGATGCCTACGCAGGAGATCAACTACGAGGATCCCACGCTAGGGGTTTATTTAAAGTTCACGCACCTGCCGGCGACGCAGCTTTCGACGATTCTTTATCACTTGTCGGAACTCACCGACAATGTTGCCCAGTTATTCCCGGCAGAGCGCATCGCAGTCGTTCCGGGCATCATCAGCTTCGTGCCGAGTCTCAACGTCGACTCCGTGCACACGGGTGAGTCGATTGACCTGCGCTTCCGCTTCGAAGGCAACTGGCCCAAAATCCACATCGAGCGCCGGGCGCGCGGAGAGAAATCCGACTCGGTGCAGGTGGTGCTGCCGAAATGGTCACTCGCGTTGATCGTCGTCGGCTACCTGCTCGACTTCGGGCTATCGCGTTACCAACAGGTGCTCGAAATCCAGAAACTGAAGGCCGAGGTCGAACAACTGCAGGAGCCGCTAAAGAACCTCGAGCCCGCCAAACTGCAGGACCGCAACGATCCGCTTGTAAACGCGATCGACATCCACGTGAACTCACTGCGTCAGCAATTCAATGCGGACAACATCAAGCTCGTCCGCGTCAACGGAAGTCTCGTGGTCAACAAGAGCGCACCGATCGAACCGCCGCGCGAATAAGCGGCGTAGGTCCGAATAACACAAAAGGCACAGAGTCCACAGAGACGCCGGATTCGCGGCGCGGCTCTGTGCCCTCTGTGCCTCGGTGATTCTAAGACCGCTCGCTCGGATTACTTCTTTCCCCTTGTGGCCGAGCACGCCTTCAAGAACTGCGGTGCCGGTGCCGTCCTGATTACGCACGGCGAACCCGCCTTGATAATCCCAAACGGCCCAGCCCCAGCCTCGCTTTTCGCATTCGCTCACGATCGCGCCGAGCCAGTTGAGTTTCGATTGGCGGTCGACCGGACGATACACGCCGAACTCGCCGACATACACTTCGAGCCCGGGACGCGTCTTCTGGACCCAAGCGTCGACCTTCGCAAAGGACTCCTGGATCTGCTCGACCGTGAGTTTGTCTCCAGTTTTTCCATACGGCGGATGATTGGGGAACGTATGTCCGGTCACGTCCGGCACCTCGCCGGGAAAGGTCACGGGCGGCAGCGTGTCTTTCAAACCAGCCCAGGACGCGCGCTGATGCGTGAAGATGATCGGCTCGTAGTTGTGGATCGTCAGCGCGACGTTCGGGTCATCGGGCAGCACCACGTCGGGCACATTCGCAAACTGGCCCCATTTGTTGGAGGTCAGATACACGATGCGCGTGGGATTCGACTTCCGAATCTCCGCGAGCATGCGGTGCTGGAAGGGATTGAGGTGCGCGTTCTCGTCGGCGACCGGCTCGTTGAGAATTTCAAAGCGAAGCCACGGGCCTTCGTCCTTGAACTGGGCCGCCATGTCGCGCCACACCGTGGCGACATGTTCGATGAGCGCCGGATCGGTGTAAACGCGTCGATCGCCGCCCTCGGCTTCGTTGTTGAAATCCGCTCCCGGCAGGAAGTGCGCGTCGAGCACGAGTCCGAGACCTTCCGCCTTCGCCCAACCGATCGCCTGCCAGATCGGCTTCAGCTTGGAGGGATCGACCTTACCCTCTTCGTCGAGGCACAGGCGGAAATCCACGGGCAACCGGATGTGATCGAAGCCCTGCCTGGCGATCCATTGCACGTCCTCTTCGTCGAACCACGGCGCCGCGAAGGGCAGCGCTTCGACGTTCTGAGAAAGCCAGTGTGAAATGTTGATGCCACGTTTGAACGTGTAGCTCTGCGCCGCAGCGGCGATGAGCGGAAGAAACAAGGCCACGCCAAAGGCGTGCCGGAAGTGACGTATGAGGTTATTCATGGGGTAAAAGCCAAGTTCAGTAAACCTGCTCCAACCTGACGCGCAATGCCATGCGAAGTTGCGCCAGTTCATGCAGGAGCGAATCGCGGCGTCTCGATGGCGCTATTTTTTCCACCCACGGGGGTATTCTGCCGAGCCAACGATTGAAATTCCCCGCCAGTGTGGTCACCTCTGACTCTTCATGATCGGACTTCGTGACGACCTCGACTCAGCGGTGCCTACTCCACCGGAGAGTCGCGCCCCGGAGTTGACGGCGAACATCTTCGCGGAGGGCGGATGGCTGCACGAAGGTCTCTCGCTCGAGCATCGTCCCGAACAGGAACAAATGGCGCGCTCCGTTGCCTCGGCGATCGCCCACGACGTTCCCCTGCTCTTCGAGGCCGGCACAGGCGTCGGCAAATCGCTGGCCTACCTCGTTCCGGGGATCATCCACGCCGTCGATCAATCGCGGCAGATGATCGTCTCCACGCACACGATCTCGCTGCAGGAACAGCTCGAGTCGAAAGATCTTCCGATCTGCCGACGTCTGTTCAACACGAGCGAGTCGCTCAAACCCTACGCCGATTTCCGCTCGGCCGTGCTGGTCGGAAAATCCAATTACCTGTGCACGACGCGTCTCGCGCACGCGCTCGCTGATCGCGCGAGTCTCTTTGCCGATGCCGACTACGATGAACTGCAGCGCATCGCGGCGTGGGCCGAGACGACCGATACCGGATTGCGTCACGAGCTGCGTCCGCCGCCGCGCGCGGAAGTCTGGGACGCCGTCAACGCCGATTCCTCGTCGTGTTCGCGCAAGCACTGCGATTGCGATCGCTGCTTCTATCAGCGCGCTCGCGCGCGTCTGCGCACCGCGCACGTCATCATCGTCAACCACGCCCTGCTCTTCGCGCTCATCAACGCTGGCGGCGCGCAAGCCAACGGCGCCACCACCGACTCACGCGGCGTGCTCTTTGCCGACGATTTTCTCGTCCTAGACGAAGCGCACACGGTTCCTGAAGTCGCGACCGACAACTTCGGGCTCTCGCTTTCGAGCTACGGCGTCGATCGCGCGCTGAAATATCTTTTCAATCCGCGCACCAAACGCGGCCTCTTTCGAAAGACCGGCGGTTCCGAAGCGCAGCAACTCGTCGTCGATGCGCTGGAAGCGTCGCAGCAGTTTTTCGGTTTCATCGAAACGAAACTCCTCACACCGCGGCCGATCGTGCGAGTGCGCGAGGAAGGCATTGCCGAGCCCACCTTGGAAGGACCGCTCGGCGCGCTGCATCGGCTGCTCGGTAAACTCGCCGACAAGCTCGAGGACGGCCGCGAACGCGACGAGTTGCTCGAGCAAAAGCAGCGCGTGAAAGCGATCCAGGCCGGACTCAACGAATGGCTCACGCTCGGAGACAAAGGTCACGTTTACTGGGCTGAGCGCGGTGGGGAGAAAGCAAACGATCGTCACGCTGCGCAGTGCGCCGATCGACGTCGCCCCCGAGCTGCGGAAACATCTTTTCGGCTGCGGGACCAGCGTCGTATGCACCAGCGCGACGCTCGCCATGGGTGGCAGCATCGAGCCGTTTGCCGCGCGGATTGGCGCCGAGGAAGCGCGTGCGATCGCGGTGAAGTCGCCCTTCGACTACGATCGCAACATGCGCGTCTTCATCGCCGCCGACGTGCCATTGCCCTCGCCGACCGAAGCGCGGCTCGCGATCGCAGTGCTGACGGATTATGTGCGGTTCTGCGTCGAGCGCGTGCGCGGCGGTTCGCTGGTGTTGTTCACGAGCTACACCGATATGCGCGCAGTCGCGGCCTCGCTGGAGAGCGATTTTCGCGAAGCCGGGCGTCCATTCCTTATTCAAGGCGCGGACCTCTCTCGCACCGAACTCGCCAACCAAATGCGCGAAAGCGGCAATGCCGTGCTCTTCGGCACCGACAGTTTTTGGACCGGCGTGGATGTGCCGGGCGACGCACTCGCCCAGGTAATCGTGACACGCCTCCCCTTCGATCCCCCGACACATCCGGTAACCGAAGCCAAGTGCGAACACATCCGCGATCGCGGCGGCAATCCGTTCAACGAGCTCACGTTGCCGGATGCGTTGATCAAATTCCGCCAGGGTGTCGGTCGGCTGATTCGCACGGCGACAGACCGCGGCATCATCTCGATCTTGGATTCCCGCATTCTCGCCAAGAGCTATGGGCGGTTGTTCATCGAAAGCCTGCCGCAGCCCGAATTTTCGCGCATGACGAAAACCAGCCGTGAATCCGTATTTCAGCCTTTCGCCTGAACCCCGGCGCGCTACGTTGACCCGCCATGTTCACGTTTCGCTCAGCCGCTCTCTCTGACATCGGACGCGTCCGGCGCGAAAACGAGGATCGCGCGCTGCACGATCCGGAGCTGGGTCTCTTCGGCGTGGCGGACGGCGTAGGCGGGCTCCCTGGCGGAGCCGAGGCCGCGCAATACACGGTCGAACAGATCGCGGAGGGTGTGCGCGGGTCCACCGACGCCACGCCCGATTTGGTGACGATCACGCAGCACGTGAGCTTCGGTGTGCAACGTCTCGGCAGTCAGCTCAGCCCGACCTTTGGTATCGGCAGCACGCTGACCTTTGGCCACGTCACCGCGAAGGATATCATTCGCATCGCGCATGTCGGTGATTCCCGTTGCTACGTGCTTAACGGTCGTGAACTCCTCCAGTTGACCGAAGACCACTCGGTGGAGAATGAAGCTCGCCTCCGTCGCGCCCGCGGTGAGGTCGTCAGTTATCCCGAGTCGAGCCGCGCCGCGCTCACGCGCTGCATCGGTCAGCCCACTCCGCCCGAGGTCGATCTCATCGAGCGTCCGCTGCGCAAGGGCGACCGCTATCTCTTCTGCACCGATGGCATCTGCCGCGTCGTCCGCGATGCGGAGCTTGCCGCGTTTCTCAGTCACAAGCTCGACCCGGATGAAATCCTCGCGGAGATCGTCGATGTCGCGCTGCAACGCGGCGGGCCCGACAATGCCACGGGCGTGTTGCTGATGGTTGATTGACCATCGTCATCGTTTTCACCGCGCCATGTCTTCCCGTTCGGAGCAATTCCAGACACTCGTCAGCCGTCAGCCCGACAATGAACTTTTCCGCTTCAGCCTCGCACAGGCATTGGAAAGCGAAGGCCGTCCAATCGACGCGATTCCGCACTACGAGTTCTGCATCGCGAAAAAGAGCGACTGGATGATTCCGCGTATTCTGCTCGGGAAAATTCTTCTTCAACGTGGCGACCGTGACGCCGCGCGCCCTCTCCTTGAGCGCGCGCTGGAGCTCGCGATCGAGCAGCATCACGAAGATCCGGAACGCGAACTGCGCGCCCTTCTCGCCGACCTCGGCGCCCAGTAATCTGCACCACGCGTGCTCGTCCGCGGAGTTCCGCGCGACGCAACTGCATCCACTTTGCGGATACTTTCACGCGGCGCTTACAGCGTCGCCGGATCTTTGACGGTGTTTTTGTAAACACCACGCGAAGCGTCTGCAGGAGTGACAAAGCCGGTTGAGGCGCAATCGGTGACGATCGAGTTCTTGGCATCGGAGATTCTCCCATGCCACGTCGTCGTTTCACTTCTGTTTTCACCTTTCTCGTGCTCGCCGCGTTGTTCGCTTCGCGGCCGCTGCACGCGAAGGATTACTATCTCGGCTCCCAAGCCTCCAAGCAGGGCGGCACCGCAGTCGCCAACATCGCTGCGCTCAACGCGCTCGTCCTGCGTCCAGGCGACACCGTTTCATTCCAAGGTGGCGAGTCGTTCGCCGGCCCGATTCTTCTCGAAGCGGAAGACGCCGGCACGTCCACGCAGCCGATCGTGATCAAGAGCTATGGCGCGGGCCGCGCCACGATTCTCGGCGGCACGGGCTCCGCGCTCAAAATCTACAACGCCGCGGGCTGCACGATCCGCGATCTCAATCTCGTCGGCTCCGGGGCCGACACCAACAACGCCAGCGGTCTCGAAGCCGGCGTGTATCTGCCCGATAACAGCAAACTCGATCACCTGCGCTTCGAGCGCATGAAGATTTCGGGCTTCAAGACCGGCGTCGAAATCTGGGCGTGGTATAGCACCTCGAAGGTTGCCTACCCCGGCTTTCGCAATGTTTCCCTCCTCGAACTCGAGGTGTGCAGCAACCGCAGCGACGGCATCAAATCGTGGGGCACCTGGATCACCAACGACGACGGCACCCAGTATTCCCATTCCGATTTCTACATCGCCGACTGCCGCGTTTACGACAATCGCGGTGACCCTGCGAACACTTCGCACACCGGCAGCGGCATCGTGATTTCCGGCGTCGATCGCGGCACGATCGAATACTGCGTCGCTCACGATAATGGTGGACGCGGTCCCACCACCGGCGGCGGCCCGTTCGGGATCTGGGTCTGGGAAGTCAACGGCTTCACGCTCCAGCACAACCTCGTCTACAACCAAAAGTCTTCGAGCAATCTCGACGGCGGCGCCTACGACCTCGACGGCGGCAGCTCCAACTGCGTCGTCCAATACAACTACTCCTACAACAACGAAGGCCCCGCGATCGGCCTCATCCAGTTCAGCGGCGCCTCTCCACTCGCCCAGAACATCGTCCGCTACAACATTTCCGAAAACGACGCGCGCAAGTGCCCGCAGGGCGTTCTCTACGTCGCTGCGTATTCTTCGAAATACGGCGTCAGTGGCGCCGACATCTACGGCAATACCTTCTACGTCTCGACCAACTCGAAGGGTCTCAAACCCGCGCTTGCCCAGATTGAAAATCACAAACTCGTCTCCGGCGTGCGCGTGAGAAACAACCTCTTCCATGCGACGCACAACGGCGCGCTCATCACCGGTGTGAAGAACGTGACCTCGAAGGTCCTGTATCAAGGAAACAACTACTACGGCGGATCACACGACATGGCGGCCTTCCGCACCGGCGGTCAGGAGTTGCTCTCCGGCGCACCCGTTGGTTCTCGCGTCGATCCCAAGCTGCGCGCGCCCGGTCAAGGCGGTGCGATCACTGATCCGCTGCAGCTTCCGGCGATCACCGCGTATCGTCTCCAGAGCGGTTCGCCCCTCGCCTCGTCCGGTCTCGATCTCGCCAAGCTCTTCAACCTCGCGCCCGGCACGCACGATTTCTTCGCGCAGCCGTTTTCCTCCACGCTCCCCGTCGGCGCCGCCGCGGCTTCCGAAACGGAAACGCCCGTGGCGAAGGAACCCTTGCCGCTCGTGTCCGACACGTTCACCGGCAGCGGTAGCATCAGCGGCCGCACGCCCGACTCCGCTACCTACGCCGCCTCGAAGTGGATTCTTGGTCAGGGTGCGGTGAACATCAGCAACGGCGTCGCCACGAGCACCAACGACTACGTCCGCGCCACGATCAACGCCGGTCACTCCGACGCCACCGTGCAGGCCAAGTTCACGCTTCCGGCCGCCGGCGGCTATGCCGGCCTCTGCTCCGCGCGGTGGACACGAAGAATTTCTACTTCTTCCGCTTCCAGACCACGGGTTGGGTGTTCGCCCGCGTGACCAACGGCACCGCCACCACGATCGCGAGCGGCAACACGCCGTTCGCGCTCAACAAGGCCTACACGCTCAAGGCCGACTGCCGGGGCAACACGATCACGCTCTTCATCGATGGCGTGCAGGTGCACACGAGCACTCAGACTGCCCACGCCTCCAGCGAGATCTTCGGCATTACCTCCGGCACAAAGGTGCGCTTCATCTGCGACAACTTCACCGTGATGCCGTGAGCTCCGGGTAGCGCCGCACACGGCCACGACTCGGTTCGCACTCAGTGCCGACTCGGTGCGGACCTTGGCTCGACCGTGTCCGCACCTTGGCTCGACCCGGTCCGGACTGTGTCCCGACACGGTGCGCACTTCGTCTCGAGTCGGTCCGCATTCAGGCACGACGTGGTGCGCGCTTTATCCCGGCTCGGTGCTCGAAGGGGCTTCAGCCACGCCTTCGAGATTTGGTGCCAGAGGCCGGGATTGAACCGGCGACCAAAGGCTTATGAGTCCTCTGCTCTACCACTGAGCTACTCTGGCAATCGAGGGCCGGAAACCGTGCAACGTCTCGCGAGAAAATCCAACCTAAAATTTCAGGCGGGGGCCGTTGCAGCTTCTTCGCCCAAAACCGTCGCCAAAGCCTGATCGAGCGCCGTCGCCGCCACAGGCTTGGTCAGGTGCACGGCAAAGCCCGCGGCGCGGCTCTGTGCGATGTCTTTTTCCGCTCCGTAGCCGGTGATCGCGATGCCTTTCACGGTTTCGCGCAACTCCCGCATGAGTTCGTGCCCTTTTCCGTCGGGCAAGCCGATGTCGGAGAGCAGAAGATCGAACGTCTGCTGCGAGACCATCTGCCGGGCCTCTTCGAGTGAGCCTGCCGTCGTCACCTCGAATTTACGTCGCGCGAGCAAACCGGCGAGCACGGCGCGCGTGGCGGCATGATCCTCGACGAGGAGAACACGCCCGCGGGATTCGCCGGAGTCGTTGATACTCTTCTCCGTGCTCAGCGTGCGCACTTCTCGCCAGTCGCAGAGCGGCAGCTCGATGGTGAAAATCGTGCCTTTGCCCGGGCCTTCGCTCGCGGCGCGCAACGTGCCGCCGTGCAGTTGCACGAGCTGACGGGCGACCGCGAGGCTGAAGCCGAGACCGCCGAAGCGATGACGCTCTCCTTCGGTAGGATGCTCGCTGCGCGCAAACGCGTCGAACACGCGCATCAACTCGCGCCCGTCCATGCCCACGCCAGAGTCCGCCACGTCGATTGCCACTCGATCACCAGGCAGATCGCTCACGGTGACGGAAATATGTCCGCCTGCGGGCGTGTATTGGATGGCATTGCGCAGGATGCTCCAGAGTGCCTGGCGAAGCCTCGAATCGTCGCCGTTTACGCACTTGGTGTTCGGCGCGAGTTCGCAGGTGAGCGCGAGTCGTTTCGCGTCCACGTCAGCGCGCAGCGGCGCGATCGCCTCGGAAACGAGCCGATTCAGATCCAGTGGACGGCGTTGCAAAGTGAGTTGTCCGCGCATCACGCGGGTGAGATCCAAAAGGTCATCGATGAGTTTGGCTTCGAGTTCGATTTGCCGGCAGATCGCCGCGAAATCCGCGCGCACCTGCTCGGGCAGGCTGTCATCGCCGGCCGCGTTGCTCGCGAGCAGAAGCACGGGATTGAGCGGTGTGCGAAGTTCGTGCGAAAGCGCCGCGAGAAAATCGTCACGGGCGCGCGAAGCCGCAAAAGCCCGATCGCGGGCGAGCTCGACTTCGCGCATGGCCCTTTTCCATTCCGTGATGTCGCGGGCAATCTTCGAGGCGCCGACGATCCGGCCCATGCCATCGCGCACGGGAGAAACGGAGAGCGAGATATGGATGAGCGCGCCGTCCTTGCGCCGGCGAATGGTCTCGTAGTGGGCGACCCGTTCGGAGCGGCGGATGCGCTCGAGAATCCGCGGCTCTTCATCCCGCCGATCTTCCGGGATCAGGATCGTGATCGGGCGACCGATTGCCTCAGCGGCGGAGTAGCCGAAGATTTTTTCCGCACCGGCGTTCCAACTCGTGATCACGCCGTTGAGGTCTTTGCTCACGATGGCGTCCTCCGACGATTCAACGATCGCCGCGAGCCACGTCTGCATTTCGCGAAGATGCCCGTGGTTGGACACATCGATCAGCACCACGACGACTCCGGTGGAGCGTCCATCGGTGGCACGAATCGGGTCGACGTTGGCCAGGACGCGGCGCCACGTGCCGTCCGGCCGACCGATTTCCAGATCGATCGCTGCGATCGATCGCGCTTCACGACATGCGACCGCCATCGGCGACGCCTCAGCCGGCAACTCACCCGCATCGGAAACACGCAAGCTCACCCCACCCGTCCATCGATCCCGCTCGCGGTCAGGTTCTTTTCCCCAAAGCGCGAGCGCCGCAGCGTTGAAGCTCACGATGCGTCCTTCCACATCGGTCGCATAAGCAGCCGTGGAAGAATGCTGAAGCCAGCCGCTCTCCTCAGGTCGGGCCATGGGAAAGGGATGAATTGGGGGTTATGGGTATCAAGGTGACCATCCTGACGCAGGCACTCCAACATCGGCCCGAGGAGGCTGATACCATGAGCGCACCTTATTGGTGAGGTAAAGACAGCAGAACCGCCTCCGAGTGTTGTTGCTGTGACTGCGGTGGTTGCGGAACAGCTTTTTTAAGGACGGCGCCTTGGCAGGACTGACTTAGCAATAAATGCGGATAAGCCGGACCCGCCGATAAGGTCGCCGAAAATCCGGGGAACGGCGGAAAATTGCCCCGAAATCAGGCGGAGGCCACCGCACGAGATTCAGCTAGAGTGTCGCCATGGTTGCCTCGTTTCACCGTTTCGGCGCAGTTGACACTGTGGAATCCCCGCCGTCCCGCTTTCCGCGTTTGTCGCCCGCGCGCATGTATGAGCGCTTCGTCGCGAGCGACAGCACTTACAACGGTCGCTTTTTCACCGGCGTGCTGACGACCGGGATCTACTGCCTGCCCTCTTGCAGCGCGCGGAAACCCAAACCGGAAAATGTGCGGTTCTTCCCGTCATGCGAGGCCGCGCGCGCAGCGGGTCTGCGCCCCTGCAAGAAATGTCACCCCGACGACTTCGCGCGTGGAGCCGATGCCGTGCTCGAATCCGTCGAAACGGTCGTGAACGAGTTGCGCGCAGAACCCGCGCGGTTCGCCGACGCGAGAGCGGTGGTGCGGCGCCTGGGATTCGGCACCACACGCTCTTTCGAGTTGTTTCGGCAACATTTCCACTCCACGCCCGCGGATCTGCTCACGCGCGCACGCGTCGCCCTGGCTGCGCGGCGTTTGCTCGAAACCGACGCGCCTCTGCTCGAGATCGCCGGCGAGGCGGGCTTCGAATCGGCGTCGGTTTTTCACGAGCAGTTTCGACGAATCCATGGGCTCACGCCGGCCGCGTATCGCGCCCTGCGCGAGCCCAGTCGCACGGGGTTCGAACTGCAGCTTCCGGCCGGCTATCTGCTCGGCTATCTGCGGCGGGCGCTCACGCGCGACGTGCACAGCGTCAACGAACGGCTCGACGGCGATCTCTACACCACCGCGGTTCGCCTCGAAGACCAGCCCGCGGTATTGCGCCTCACGCTCCACGCCGAACGCGTCACGGTCGAACTCGCGGAAATCGCCTCGTCTATCGCCATGCCACTTGTGGCGGCACATCGAATCGTGAGCGGTTTGTTCGGACTCGAAGAAGACGCAGCCGCGTTCGCGCGTCTCGCTCGAAAACTCGGTCTCACCCGACTCGTCGCCGGCCGCGAGCAGCTGCGGATCAGTCGCACGCATTCGATCTACGACGGCCTGCTGTGGTCGATCATCGGACAGCAGATTAACTTCCCGTTCGCGTGTCTGTTGAAGCGTCGCCTCTTCGAACTCACCGGCACCCGCATGCAATCGCGATTGATCGCGCCGCCACGGCCTGCCGACGTCGCGCGACTCGATGCGCGCGAGCTGATCCCGCTGCAGTTCTCGCGGCAAAAAGCTGATTACGTGATCTCAGTTTCCCGCCTGATCGCCGACGGAAAACTCGATCTCGAAGCGTTGCGCACCGGCTCGGCAACGCGCGCCGAGCGCACGTTGCTCGCGGTGCGCGGACTCGGCCCTTGGTCAGTGAACTACATCATGATGCGAGCATTCGGTTTTGCGGACTGCGTCCCCTATGGCGACACCGGCGTCACGAGCGGCCTGCAGTCTCTCCTCAAACTCGAAAAACGTCCCGACCTCGACGCCACTCGGCGCTTGATGACGGTGTTTTCGCCGCATCGCAGCCTCGCGACGGCGCACCTGTGGCAACTCAACCAACCCATCCCCGTATGAAAATTTTCCACGACACCTTCCCAACTCCCGCCGGCGACTTCTCGATCGCATTCGACGAATCCGGAACGCTCCTCGCCACCGCCTTCGGCGGCCCGTCCACCCTCACCGCCCGCATCCAACCAAAGACCGTGATACGGACTTTGGTCCCTGTCGCTGCGCCTGAAGCAAACCCGGCGGTGCGCTCAGCGGCGCAGCGCGCACGGTCGCAAGTGGAGGAATATTTCTCAGGCGAACGGCAAACCTTCGATCTGCCGCTCGCTTCGCACGGCAGCGCGTTTCAACGCGCGGTATGGCGCACGCTACAGGAAATTCCCTTTGGCGAAACGCGCACGTATGCCGCCATCGCGGCGCAGCTTAATCGTCCCGCCGCCGCGCGAGCGGTCGGTCGGGCCAACGCGACGAACCCGATCTGCCTGATCGTGCCGTGTCACCGTGTGATCGGCGCAAACGGTTCGCTGACGGGCTTCGCGTTTGGCGAGGAAATCAAACAGCGCCTGCTGGAACACGAGGGCGCACTCGCGCCCGCGCTCGTGTAGTCAGCCGCGCATCGCCTCCGCGGTGCGGTGCAGCTCGAGCACGAAGCGCTTCAGCTTCGCGTGATCCTTCACACCGGGCGCGGCTTCGACGCCACTGTTCACGTCGACGAACTTCGTTCCGCTCGAACGAAGCGCTTCGCCGATATTATCGGGGCTGAGTCCGCCCGCCAAAATCCAGGTGTGCTCCGGATGCGCCGTGCGATGCCGCGCGAACTTTGACCAGTCGCCGGTTTTGCCGGAGCCGCCGAAGCCGTCCGCGTGAAACGTGTCCAAAAGAAAATGCCGCGCGAGCGTAAGTTGCTCCGCCGGCACGTCGCTCGCGGGCGGAAGCTTGGGCGCGAGCCAGAGTTTCTCACGCGTCACCAGCTGCGACCACCCCTGCAGCAGCGACGGATCAATCGAGAGATTGAAATGGATCTGGAAGAAGTCGAACCCCGCGTCCTGTGCCGCGCTGAGTTCGGCCAGCGAGGGCTCCACCATGACCGCGACCCAACGGCGCTCCGGAAGAAATTTCGCCATCGCGCGAAACGTTTCGAGCGGAATGTAGCGCGGCGATTTCGGATAAAGAATGAAGCCCAGATAATCGGCGCCGCACCGATCCGCAAAGTCGGCGTCCACGTGCGACGAGAGGCCGCAGACTTTGAAGCGAATGCCGTCGATCATAGGTTCACCACCAAACACACGAAGTTCACGAAAACGAAACCATTCCTTTGGTGTGTTTCGTAGATTTCGTGGTTCTCAAAACGAATTGATACTCGCGATCACGTGATCGACCTGCGCGTCGGTCAGCTCGGGGAAAATCGGGAGGCTCACGCACGTCTTCGCCGCGGCTTCGGCGATCGGAAGCGAGCCTTCGACCTGACCGAGATGCGCAAAACACTTCTGTAGGTGCAGCGGCACGGGATAAATCAGATCGGTCCCGACTTCGTGCTTTGCGAGATGCTCGCGCAAGGCGTCGCGACGCGGATGGCGAATCGTGAACTGGTGAAACACCGATTTCCCGTAGGCGGGCTGATCCGGCAGGCGGACGTCGGCGAGTTTGATGCCAGCGAGATAACGGGCGGCGATCTCCTGACGGCGCTTCGTCCACGTCGCGAGGTGCGGCAGCTTTACGTTGAGCATCGCGCCTTGAAAACCATCCATGCGGAAGTTTCCACCGACAATGTCGTGGTAGTAGCGGCGGTCAGAACCATGCACCCGGATGTGTCGCGCCTTGGTCTGCACTGCTTCGTCGCGCGAGACGAACGCTCCGCCCTCGCCGCAGCCGCCGAGGTTTTTCGTCGGATAAAAACTGAATGTGCCCGCGTCGCCGAAGAGGCCGACCGGCGTATCCTTGAACTTCGCTCCCGCCGCCTGGGCGCAGTCTTCGATGAGAAACAGATTGTGCTTCTTCGCGATCGCCGCGATCTCGTCGATCCGGCACGGCTGGCCGAAAAGGTGAACGGCGATGATGCCTTTGGTCTTCGGCGTAATCGCGGCTTCGACTTTGGCCGGATCGAGATTGAACGTGCCCTCTTCGATATCGACGAAGCGCGGCGTGGCTCCGACGTAGCTCACGCCCCACACGGTCGAAATGAACGTGAACGGCGGCGCGATGACTTCGTCGCCCGGACCGAAGCCCGCGATCATGCACGCGACGTGCAGCGGGGCCGTGCCGCTGTTCATGCCGAGCACGCGCGGATAGCCGAGGGTCGTGCCGAAGTTCTTCTCGAAATCCTCCACGTCCTTCCCGAGACAGAATCGCGTCGCATCGTAAGTGGCCGCGAGCGCGGCGAGCGCCGGCTCACGCAGAGCTTTATGCTGCAGGCTGAGATCGAGAAACGGGACTTTCATGAGGGAGGGCCGTAAACTCGCGCGAATCGCCGCGGATGGAAAGCCTTCTGCGTTCGCGTCTGTTGGTGTTTACTTACCGCTGAGCTTCTTCACCAGCGCCGCGACGAGCGCGTCGAGGCTCGGCTCCTTCGCGACGAAATCCACCGGGATGCCGACCTTCTTCATCGTTTCGGAGGTCTGCTCGCCGATGCTGCCCGCGAGCGGGCGCGTGGCGCCGGTTTCCAACTTCAGCGCACCAGCCTGATTCACGAACGAGTCCGCCGCGGACGAACTGGCAAAAAGAATCGCATCGGCGCCGCGCGCGCGGAAGTCAGCTGCAGCCGGATCATCCCCGAGATCAGTCTTCTCGGTTTTGTAAACCTGGAGGCGATCCACGATCGCACGGGCGCCCTCGAGTTTTTCCACGAGCGTTTCGCGGTTCAGGTTGCCGGTGATCACGAGCACCTTCGCGTTGTCGAGGCTGTCGGTCGCGATCAACTCGTCGGCGAGCGCCTCCGCCGTGGCGACCTTCGGCATGCACTCGACGCGAATGTGTCTCGCGCGAATCTCGGCCGCCGTGCCTTCCCCGACGCACGCAAAACGCAGCAGACCAAGCGAACGGATGTCGTCGTAGATGCGGAGAAATTCCTCGAAGAAAAACCGCACACCGTTCGGGCTCGTGAAGACGATCCAGTCGTAGCCGCCGAGCTCCATCAACACGTCGACGAGCGTCTCCTTCTCGATGTGCTTCGAAACGCGAATCAGCGGAAGCTCGATGACTTCGGCGCCAAGCGCGGTGAGCTTGCCCGCCAATTCCGAGGCCTGTTCACGCGCGCGAGTGACCGCGATACGGCGGCCCGAGAGAGGTTTTGCTGACGACGATTTTGCCATGAGGACGAGTGAAACAGCTCAGCCGAGACCGAGCTGTTGAAGAACTTTAGCGGCCGTTTCCGTGGGCTGCGCGTAGTCGGCGTCGCCGAGCGGCAGGCTGCGGAGGCCGACGTTTTCGTGGAAGAGAAACAACGTGTCGCGCGTGGCGTGGACCGCAAATGCCGTCTGGCATCCGCCGCCCATGGCGCGCTGGAACGCGCGCTCGAGATCGACCGCGCGCTTCGTCGCCGCGTCGAAGACCGGAGCGAATTTCTCCGCGTCCGCGGCGCGGCACTGCACCGCGATCGCGCCCTGCCCGATCGCCGGCACCATGTGTTCGAAACCGAGCGGGTGAAACTCAACGCCAGGCCACGAAGAGATGCCGAGACGTTTCAAACCGGCCGCGGCGAGAACCGTGCCGTCGGCGAGATGTTGTTCACCGATCTTTTTTGAGACGCGTGTCCACGTTGCCGCGGATCTCGATGAACTCGACATCGGGAAAAAGCATCGTCGCCTGCAAGCGGCGGCGCGGGCTGCCGGTCGCGAGCGTTTTCGGCGTGGTCACGCCCGCGCGCAGCACAAGCACGTCGCGCGTGTCTTCGCGCGGCAAATACCCACCAATCGCGAGTCCCTCGGCCATGTCGCCGGGAAGATCCTTGGTGCTGTGCACGGCGACATCGGCTTCGCCGCGGAGCAGCGCCTGTTCGAGTTCGCTGGTGAAAAGACCTTTGCCGCCCTGCTTCTCGAGTGACCACTCGGCCTGACGATCGCCGGTGGTGACGATTTTCAGCAGCTCGGTTTCGACGCCGAGGCGCGCGGCGAGATGGGCCGCGACGAGATTCGTCTGCGTCAGCGCGAGCGGGCTCTTGCGCGTCGCAAGGATGATTTTATTGGCGGCAGAAGACACGGTGGAAAAAACAAGAGGCCACGGAGACGAGAAGGACAACTCTGTGACCTTCTCAGGGCTCCGTGGCCTCTGTGACTAAGACGTTTTTCTTAGTAAGCGGCTTGGACCCCCTTGATGTGCTTCTTGGCCATCCATGGCATCATGCTGCGGAGGTAAGCGCCGGTCTTCTCGATCTGGTGCTTTTCACCGGCCTTGAGGAGCTTGTTGTAGTTCTTGAGACCACCCTTGTGCTCCTTGACCCATTCCTTGGTGAACTTGCCGGTCTGAATCTCCTTCAGGATCTTCTTCATCTCGGCCTTGGTCTTCTTGTTCACGACGCGCGGGCCGCGGGTGATGTCGCCATACTTCGCGGTCTCGGAGATCGAGAAACGCATGCCGGCGATACCGCTCTCATACATGAGATCGCAGATGAGCTTCAGCTCGTGGAGGCACTCGAAGTAAGCCATCTCGGGCTGGTAACCGGCCTCGACCAGCGTCTCGAAACCGGCTTGCACGAGGGCGCTGGCGCCACCGCAAAGCACGGCCTGTTCGCCGAAGAGATCGGTCTCGGTCTCTTCCTTGAAAGTCGTCTGGAGCACGCCCGCGCGGGTCGAGCCGATGCCCTTGGCCCAGGCGAGGGCCTTCGCCTTGGCGGCCTTGGAGCTGCCCGGAGCGACGGCGATCAGCGCCGGCATGCCCTTACCTTCGGCGTAGAGGCGGCGAACCATGTGGCCCGGGCCCTTCGGGGCGACCATGATGCAATCAACGCCCTTAGGCAGCTTGATCAGGCCGAAGTGGATCGCGAGACCGTGCGAGAAGAGGAGCGTCTTGCCCTTCGAGAGATTCGGGAGGATGTCGCTCTCGTAAATGTCCGCCTGCTTCATGTCGGGCAGACCGACCATGATAACGTCCGCGCGACGAACCGCCTCGCCCGTGGAGACGACCTCGAAGCCGTGCTGCTCGGCAACCGGCTTCGACTTCGAACCTTCGTAGAGGCCGATGAGGACCTTGCAGCCGCTGTCCTTGAGGTTCAGCGCGTGGGCGTGGCCCTGCGAACCGTAGCCGAGGACGGCGAGCGTTTTATTCTTAAACACGCCGAGGTCGGCGTCTTTGTCGGTGTAGACTTTGGCGGGCATGGGATGGGTTAGTTGAAAGTTGAAGATTGAAAGTTGAAAGAGCTAATTCGCTGCGGCTGAGAGTTGGTCCGGATCGGTCTTTCAACCTTCACCTTTCAACTCGCGCCGTTCCGCGCGTCAGCGCTTCAGCGCGAGGCGACCAGTCCGCGCGAGTTCGAGAATTCCGAAAGGTTCGAGCAGGCCGAGCAACGCGCTCACCTTGTCGTCATCGCCGGTGAGCTCGATGATGAGGTCTTCGTGCGAGAGATTGACGATCTTCGCGCGGAAGATGTCCGCGATCTGCACCACCTCGGAACGCGTCTTCGCGTCGGCGCGCACCTTCACGAGCACGAGCTCGCGCGACACGGCCTGACCTTCCTTGAAATCGAGCACCTCGACTACGTTGACCAGTTTGCGCAGCTGCTTGATGCAGAGATCGAGCTGCGCCTCATCTCCGCGCAGCACGACCGTGATCCGAGAGAGCGAAGCGTCGTGCGTGGGAGCGACGTTGAGCGAGTCGATGTTGAAGCCGCGACCGGAGAACATTCCGGCCACGCGCGCCAAGACGCCGAACTTGTTCTCAACGAGGACGGAGAGCGTGTGTCGCATGGGATATTAAATGGAGAAATGGTGGACGCCGAGGGACTCGAACCCCCGACCCTCTCGGTGTAAACGAGATGCTCTAACCAACTGAGCTAGGCGTCCGAGCCGAGGGGTCATGAAAACGTCTGGTGAGAGACTATGACAAGGAATTATTCGGGTATGACGGGCGGCTGATCGGGCAGCTGCGAGCCTCCAGGAAGAGTCGTTGCGCACGACCGATTATGAAGACTCGACTGCCCTCGCCTGCTTCAAGCCGACGCCAGAGCGCGCTTCGGCTTCAGCCAGCCTTCACGCACCATCAGCTCGGCGTTTTGGAGAGCGTTGAGCGCGGCGCCCTTCCAGAGATTGTCGCCGCTGACCCAGAGCGCGAGGCCGTTGTCCAGCGCGCTGTCGATACGGATGCGGCCCACGCCGCACTTCACCTTGCGCGTGAAATCGAGCGGCGTCGGATAACGTTTGTTCGCCGGATCGTCCACGAGCTCCGCGCCCTCGAACGCCGCAATCGCCGCGCGTGCGGCTTCGACGCTCACCGGCTTCTCGAACTCGGCATTCACCGCGATCGAGTGCGCCTGCACGACGGGCACGCGCACGCAGGTGGACGACACCTTCAGGTTCGGAAGGCCCATGATCTTGCGGCTTTCCTGCGACATCTTGGTCTCCTCGCCCGTGTAACCATCCGGGCCGAACGAATCGACCTGCGGGATCACGTTAAACGCGATCTGATACGGATAAACCTTCTTCTCGAGCGGCGCGCCCTTCACGTAGGACTGGATCTGCGACTCGAGTTCCTCGACCGCTTCCACGCCGGTGCCCGACACCGATTGATACGTCGCGGAGAAATAACGCTTCAGACCGAACGCCTGGTGCAGCGGCCACAGCGCCATCAACAGCACCGCAGTCGAGCAATTCGGATTCGCGATGATGCCCTTGTGATTGCGCAGCGCCTCCGGATTGATCTCCGGAATCACGAGCGGCACGTCCGGGTCCATGCGATACGCCGAGCTCTTGTCGATGACCACGCAGCCGGCCTTCACCGCATCCGGTGCGAGCGCCTTTGGTGATCGCGCCCTCGGTCGCGAAAAACGCCACGTCGATGTCGGCAAACACACCGGGCTTCGCCTCTTCGACCGTGTATTTTTTTTCCGAATACTCCACGACCTTGCCCGCCGAGCGCGCCGAGGCGAAAAGCCGCAGCGTGCCCATCGGGAAATTCCGCTCGTGCAAGAGCCTCAGCAGCTCTTGACCGGCGACGCCCGTGGCGCCGACGATACCGACCGTATAGGATGGCGTGTTGCTCATGGATTCTCCGTTGGAATTGGTCACGAAAACTTATCAGCGTCTCGGCATCAAGCCCGCAGACCGGCTTATGCTCGTGCGCATCGGCACAGCGACGCTGCAGTTCTACCGCGCGGGTGTGCTGGTCAAAAGCTACGCCATTTCCACGTCCAAGCGTCCGCCGAGCAACGTAAAGAACTCGCTCGGCACGCCGCGCGGACTCCACGAGATCGCCGAGCGCATCGGCGCCGGTCAGCCGCCCGGCATGGTCTTCGTCGGCCGACAGCCCACCGGCCAGCACTTCTCCGAACTCCCGAACAGCGAGCACGAACAAAATCTCATCACCACGCGCATCCTTTGGCTCCGCGGACTCGAGCCCGGCGTGAACCTCGGCGGCAATGTCGATACCTACGAGCGCTACGTTTACATCCACGGCACCAATCACGAATCGCGCATCGGCGAACCGCTCAGCGCCGGCTGCGTGCTCATGCGCAACCTCGATATCATCGAGCTCTACGAACAGGTCCGCGCTGGCGACCACGTATTGATCGTGGACTGAAGCGCGCCACGCGACCAACGAACTCGAAGTTTCTTCTCTCCACTCGCGCCGATGCCCTGTATGCAGAGCGCTTCATGAGAAAAAACTTTCCCGCTCCAGATTCCCGGTCTGGCCGACGCACGCGTCCTCGAGGGCATCAAGCACGACGTTCGCAAATATCTGAAACGCGAACGCCGCAAAACACTGCCCGAAGGCTTCACCGCCTGGGAGTTCGATTGCAAAGTCGGCGCGACCGCCGAGTCCGCCGTGAACGTCACCGTGGAGGAAATCGTCCCTGCGCTCGATCCGATCGCGTCGAGCGGAGCCGAATCCGTTTACGTGGAAATCCTCGCCCGCGCTGGTCAGCGTCCGGCGCGCCCTGAGGCTCAATCCGAGCCGCAATAAGTCCCGACGCAGCCCGCACCTTGTCCCGACCCGGGCCGCACCTTGGCTTGACCCGGTCCGCACTCAGGCGCGACTCAAGCCGCACTCAGTTCAGCCTCGCGGCGACCTGAGCGAAGAGTCGCTTCCGCCACGCGGCGTCGTGTTTGCGATCGGTGCGAACTTCGAGCACACGCACGCCGCGCGTAAACTCCGCGCGCAGCAGCGTCTCGAAGTGTATCCAATCTTTCACGACAACGTGCTCCACGCGATGCGCCGCGCAGAGCGTCGCGAAATCCACCTGCTGCGGCGTGGCGAAAAACTTCTCGAACGGCGGCTCGAATTGCGCGACCGGCAGATGCTCGAAAATTCCGCCGCCCTGGTTGTTGATGAGCACGATCGTCAGCGCACCGCAGAGCTGCGGCACTGCCAGGAAACCGTTCGAGTCGTGCAGCAGCGCCAGATCGCCGGTGAGCAGGACCGCCGGTTTGTCTGCTGCATGCGCGACGCCGAGCGCGGTCGAAAGCGTGCCGTCGATGCCGTTGGCGCCGCGGCTGAAAAACACCTCGATCGCCGGCCCGCCCGCCGCGCGGAAATATTCGAGATCGCGCACGGGCATGCTGTTGGCCACCACGAGCGGCGTGCCGGTCGGAAGGACACGCGTCAGCAGCCAGCTCGCCTTCGGCTCCACGAGCGCGGTTTCCTTTTCCAACGCCGACTCGATCGCGCCGCGTGCCGCCTGCTCCCGCGCGCGCCAGGCCGCGAGATAGCTTTCGTCGTGTATCCGTTCTCCGGAGACAGAAATCGAATCGAGCGGAGCCGTGATCTGACGCGTGCGGCCGTGCAGCGCGTCGCGATTGGCCGCGTGTTGCGACACGAGCAGAATCTCCGCGGCACTCGCCTCCAGCCAGCCGCGAAGAACCTTGCTGGTCGGCCAACCGCCGATGCACAGCACCGTGCGGGGCGTGAGTTCGCGAGCAGCGTCGGCGTTTCGCAGAATCACATCGTAACTCGTGATCGCCTGCGAATCGGCCCGCAGCGGTGAGAGTCCATCCGCAAGCACCGGCCAGCCGAGCGCGTCTGAGAGCTCGCGCACTTTCTTCACCCACTCCGCCGCATCCTTCGTGGCAGGAAGTGGCCCGGCCACGATAATTCCGCGTGCGGTCGTGGGACGTTGCCAGAGCGTGCTGCGCGTCACGACCGGCGTTGGCGCACCGAGATGAGAGAAGAAATCGGCGTCGATCTTACCGGCCAACGCCTTCGCCTGCGCGTCCTCGATCGGTGGCAATGGATCGCGGAACGGCGCGTTCAAATGCACCGGACCGGGAACAGGACCGCGTGCACGATCGACTGCGTGTGCGAGCGTCTGGCGCAGATAGCCAAGCAACGAGAGGCTAGCTTCCGCCACGGCCAGCTCGTGGTAGAAACTCACGTGCGCGCCGAAGAGTTTTTGCTGATCGATCGTCTGCCCCGACGCGCATTCGCGCATCTCCGGCGGGCGATCCGCCGTAATCACGATCAACGGCACCCCGGACTCGTGCGCCTCGATAACCGCGGGAAAATAATTCGCTCCTGCGGAACCCGACGTGCAGAGCAGCACCACGGGCGTCTCCGTGCACTTCGCGAGACCGAGCGCCAAGAACGCCGCCGAGCGCTCGTCTAGCACTGGGATCGCCTCGATCTCCGGATGACTCGCCAGCGCGATCGTGAGCGGAGTCGAGCGTGAGCCCGGCGAAATCACCGCGTGGCGCACGCCGCAGCGCGCGAGCGTTTCCGCGGCAACACTGCTCCACAGGGAGTTCACATTGCGGAAATCGAGAGCGGGCGCGGCCATCGCGAAAGTCACGGCGAAACCGGTTCGGTCGGCAAGGTCGCGAGCAAATGCGCCACGAGCGCATCGATCTCGTCGCGCTCGAGGAAACCTCCGTGCTCTTTCGCAAAACCCGGCATAAGGGTGCCCGGCGCGCCATCGCTGATCCATTTACGCCAATACTCCGCATCGCGACGCACGCGTGCGACGTGCAGGTCGGGGACAAACGTCGCGCGATGCGTGTCGTCGGTGTGACAGATCAAGCACGCGGCGGCGAAAAGCTCCTGCCCCGTCCTGCCGAGCGCAGGCGTAACGTGACACGACGCGCAATCACCCGTCAGCACGACCTGGCGGTCGAGTTGCGCGAGCTGCAGATTCATCTCGCGCTTGGCCGCGGGTGGCACCGGCACGTTCACGTGAACAACCAACTTCTGCTCGCCCGCGCTGCTGCCGACGTAGATGCGCTTGCTCAGTCCGCCGCGCCGGCTGCGCACGTCGACGACCGCTTCGAGCTTTTCCGATGCACCCGGCGGAATGACCCAGGGATTCGGATGCGGACGCACGACCGTGCAATGACACGACGTAACGATGTTGTGGATCTCCACCGGCTGATCCGACGCATTGCGAAAATTGAACGTGACCGTCACCTCGCGCTCGTCCGGCTGCGCGTCGTGCGTGATCTCCATCGTGTCCCACACGATCGGATGATCGGCCCAAATCGCAGGCAGCAACACCAAGAGAAAACAAGCCAGACCAAGGACGCGGCGCATCATGTCTGCAATGCCTCCTGCATCGCGCGAAATTTCAACTCCGTTTCCGCGAGCTCAGCTTCGGGCGAAGAACCTTCGACGATGCCGGCTCCCGCGAAGAGACGTGCCGAGCTACCTTCGACGAGCGCCGAGCGCAGTCCGACAAAGAACTCCCCGCCGCCGCGGGCATTGAGCCAGCCGAGCGCGCCCGCATAGAGTCCGCGCGGAAACCCTTCCAGTTCGCGAATGCGGCCGATTGCCTGCTCGCGCGGAGAGCCGCCGACCGCGGGCGTCGGATGCAGCCGCGCAACCGCATCGAGCACGCGCACGCCCGCAGGCAGCGTCGCGCGAATTTCGGTTTGCAGATGCTGCACGTTGGCGAGCTTTCGGAGCGTCGGCACCGAGGCGAATTGCAGATCGAGCCCCAGCGGCGCGAGTCGTCGGCAGATCGAATCAAGCACGAGCTGATGTTCGTGGCGGTCCTTCTCGCTGCGCAGCAACGCCCCGCCCTCACGCGCGTCCTCGGCGGCGGAAATACCGCGACGCGCGGAGCCCGCCAGCGCCTCCGTCTCCAGATTTCCATTGCTCACGCGCACGAGACGCTCCGGCGTCGCACCGATGAAACTGTGGCCGCGTCCGTTCGCGACGGAGAACGCGTAGCAATCCGGGAAACGCTGGCGCAGGCCATTGAGCATACGCAGCGGATGCAGTTCGCGCGTGGCGCGCACAAGACGTCGGCGCGCGAGCACGATTTTCCGAAACTCGCCGCGACCGATCGACGCGAGCGCATCGCGCACGGCCTGCGGATAGTCGCCTTCGTCGGCGGTGTGCCACTCGACCGGCGCATCCTCCGCTGCGGCCGCGACCGGATATTCGAAGCCGCGAAACTTCTCGTGCGCCCGCCAGATCCGCTCCGCCGCGTGCTCGATCGGCGCGTCAGGCGCGACCAAGACATTCGCGACCGCCGTCGTGCGCGAGCCGGCTCGGGCAACCTGCCAGCGCGGCACAAACACCGTCGCCGCGGGAAACGCTTCGCCGTCTTCCGTCTGATCGAGAAATGCAAACGCACAGAAGAAATGTGGTCCGCCAAACGGTGCGTTCACGTCGCCGACCGCGATCGTGTCGGCGAGCGTGCGATCCACAAAATCCTGCGCGGCCGCGAAGCGATCCGGGCCCGCGACTTCGCAGGCTGTGACGACTTCCGCACCAGCAATCGCACTGTCGAGCGAGGGACGCTCGGCGTAAAAGTGTTTTTCGCCCGACTCGAAAATCGACTCGAGCACCGCGAGCGGATCGAGCGCGTCGACGGCAATGGAAATGCTCGCGAGCTTCGGGCGGCCATCGCGCTTCGCCGCTTGCTGACACTGACCAAGAAACGCCCGCAACGATTCCCGAGTGGCGTTGGCCAGCGGATCGAGCGGGAGGATGGTCATGAGAAAAAATCGTTCTCGTGCTTCATTCTCTTTCTCGTTCTCGCGCCCGGGCAGCCTCGAGAACGAGAACGATGACGAGAAAGAGAACGATGCGTTAGCCTTTCTTGGCGGGAGCGGGTTTCGCTGCGCCCGCCGGCGGCTTCGGCGGTTCGGGACGCGGGAAGAGCACGAGCGACGGCGCGACTTTCGAGCCGGCGAGACGGGCGTCCCACACGAGCTCGTCGCGCCAGACTTTGCCGGGCGTGTAACCGAGCACGGCGTTGATCTTTTCGGTGGCCGACGGAATGACGTGCTGGATCAATGCGACCGCGAGACGCAGCGCCTCGGCCATCGTCGCGAGCGACGTGCGCAGCGCTTCCTGATCCGCCGCCTCCGTCGATTTGCCGAGTTTCCACGGCGCCCGCTTTTCGATGTAGGCGTTGGTCTCGGTGAGGAAGACCATCGCGCGTTCGAGTGCGAGGTGGAACTGGAAGTTCTCGCAGAGCGGGATGAACTCGTCGCGCGTCTTCGCCCAAAGATCCTGCAGCGATTTTTCCAGCTCGCCCGCCAGTCCGGCTTCCGGCACCGCGCCACCCGCGAAACGC
The DNA here is from genome assembly GCA_024707325.1 of Opitutus sp. Lineage (GTDB taxonomy): Bacteria > Verrucomicrobiota > Verrucomicrobiia > Opitutales > Opitutaceae > Opitutus. Next base: position 386,476 of record JANPZY010000004.1, read on the forward strand.
GTCGTCATGTTGAGCGTGCGGTTGACGAGGTTGCCGAGGTTGTTCGCGAGTTCGCTGTTGTAACGGACGAGGAATTGCTCGCGGGTGAAATCGCTGTCCTGACCGACATTCATCTCGCGGATCAGGAAGTAGCGGAACGCATCCGCGCCGAACTCCGTGACGAGGTCGAGCGGGTTGAGCGCGTTGCCGGTGCTCTTCGACATCTTGGCGCCGCGTTGCAGCCACCAGCCGTGAGCGACAATGCCCTTGGGCAGCGGAATGTTGGCCGCATGAAGCATGATCGGCCAGTAAACCGCGTGCGGCGGCACGAGGATGTCCTTGCCGATCACGTGATACGTCGCAGGCCAGACGCCAGGCAGCTCGGCGACAGCCGAGTAGTAATTGATCAGCGCGTCGAACCACACGTAGGTGACGTAGTCTTCGTCGAACGGCAGCGGGATGCCCCACTCGAGTCGCTCACGCGGACGCGAGATGCAGAGGTCGTTGAGCGGTTCCTTGAGGAACTCGAGGACCTGCGTCTGGCGATATTTCGGGAAAACGAAATCCGGCGTCTTCGTCAGAAACTCGATCAACCAGTCCTGATACTGACGCAGCTTGAAGAAGTAGTTCGTCTCCGTGATCTCGGTGACGTCGCCGAAAATCTCCGGCCACGAGCCATCGGGATTGCGGTCCTTTTCCTGGAGAAACTGCTCCTGGCGCGTCGAGTAGAAGCCCTTGTATTCGGCTTTGTAGATGTCGCCCTTTTCGAAGAGCTGCTGGAGCACTTGGCGGACGACCTTCTTGTGACGCTCCTCGGTCGTGCGGATGAAGTCGTCGTTGGAAATATTCAATTTCGGCAGCAGTGCGCGAAACTCCTGCGACACCTCATCGCAAAACTGCTGCGGCGGGATGCCGCGTTTGCGCGCGCTCGCCTGGACCTTCTGGCCGTGTTCGTCGACGCCGGTGAGAAAGTGCACCTGGTCGCCCATCATCCGGCGAAAGCGTGCAATAACGTCCGTCAGCACCTTCTCGTAGGCATGGCCCAGGTGCGGCGAACCGTTCACGTAATCGATCGCGGTGGTGATGTAGAACGACTTCATGGATAGGATCGGTGAACGAAAGCGAGCGCCGGGGAAATGTCGAAAGTTTTGACGCCTCCCCCGCCCGGCCGGCACGCTGCCGTCCGTCGCATGAATCTGCTGTCCCGGCTGCTCGCCCTCGGCCTTTTTCGCGGTGCTGATGCTGCTCGGCGCCGTGCTCGCACTCCCCGCCAAATCATCGGAGTCCGACGGACCGGCGCCACGCTCCGTCGAGGCCACCCGCCGTCTGGCGCTGCCACTCGCGATGACCGCGCTCGCCCTCAGCGCCGGCCTCGTCGTCAGCCTCACATTCCGTCCCCGTCGGCCGAGCGATGAAGAACCCTCCGCGAAACTCCCGCTTGCCCGCGCCGAGATGGAAGCGCTCTCGCAACTCGCCGAGCGCAACCACCAGCAGGACGCCGCGCTCTCGCGAGCGCACCGACCGGCAGTTCGCCGAGGCCGACGCTCATCTGAAGCAGCAACTGCTCAATCGCTCGCTCGAGGAAAAAATCCGTCTCGGCCGCGACCTGCACGACAGCATCATCCAATCGATCTACGCCGCCGGCCTCACGATCGACTCGGCGCAAGCGATGCTCGCCCAGGATCCCGCCGAGGCCACACGCCGCCTCGATCAGTGTCGCCAGAATCTGAATACCACGATTCGCAACATCCGCGCTTACATCGCCGGTCTCACGCCCGAGCATTTGCGGCAGGCCGGTTTTGCGCAGGCGTTGCGCGAGGTCTTTGCCGAACTCGGCGAAGCGCGCGGCGCGGAGCTCGACACGCGGATCGACGATGACGCCGCGGCCCTGCTCTCCGCGGAGCAAACCACCGAAGTTCTCCAGATCGCGCGTGAAGCGATGAGCAACAGTTTGCGCCACGGTGGCGCCCGCCATCTCACGGTGCGACTCCACTCCATCGAACACGAAGTCTGCCTTCTCGTGCAGGACGACGGTCAGGGATTCGAGCCCCACCGCCTCGTCGCGACGGGCCATGGACTTGCCAATATGAAGGCTCGCGCCGCGCGCGCCCGCGGCGACTTGCGCGTCGAGAGCCAGCCGGGCCGCGGCACTCGCATCGTTTTCACGATGGCTCGTGGCCACTCGGCCGCAGCGCCCGCTTCCTGATTTGACGCTCACCGTCGCGGACGCATTGTGCCGGCACACATGAAAGTGCTACGGGCCAAGAGTGCTGGTTTCTGCTGGGGCGTGGAACGCGCCATCGATATCGCGCGCGATTACGCGAACAAAGGCCACCACCCGGTCTACACGGACGGCCCGCTCATTCATAACCGCCAGATGATGGAGAAGCTCTCGGCCGAAGGCATCCGTGAAGTCGGCGATTATCAGAGCAAGGCCGATCTCGACGTCGCGCCCGCCGCCGCCGGGCAGAACCCTGTGATGGTCGTCCGCGCCCACGGCATCTCGCCCGAGCGCCGCACTTACCTGAAAAACCTCGGCATGGAGTTCAAGGACGCCACCTGCCCCGATGTCGGCATCATCGCGGGCAAGATCCGGCTCTACGCTCGCAAGGGATATTCCACGATCATCTTCGGCGACAAAAACCATCCCGAAGCGATCGGCCTCATGGGTTACACCGAAGGCCGCGGCCACTGCATCACGAGCAAGGAAGAGATCGACGCGCTTCCGCCGATGGACCGCGTGTGCATGGTCTCGCAATCCACGATGTTCATGCACGAGTTTGCCGAACTCTCGGCCTACGCGCGCACCAAGTTTCAAGAAGTGCTCGTCTTCGACACGATCTGCCAGGCAACGAAAGACCGTCAGACCGACGTCGTGTCGCTCGCGCAGCAAGGCGCCCAAGCCATCGTCGTGATCGGCGGCCACCACTCCGCCAACACGGTGAAACTCGCCGCCCTCGCCCGCCTGCAAAATCTTCCGACCTATCACATCGAGACCGCGCGCGAGATTTCCGAAGAAGAGATGAAGAAATATTCCGTCGTCGGCGTCACCGCCGGCGCCTCCACGCCGGAGTTTCTCATCAGCGAAGTCTGCGCGAAACTGGAGGCGCTCTGAGCCCACGAGAATCCGTGTCGGATTGTTGTTAACCACGGAGGGGCACGGATCGAATGCCCTTTGTCATTCTGAGCGCAGCGAAGAATCCACTTGGACTTTCGCAGCTGATAGCCGCAGCGAAGCGCAAACTGGATTCTTCGCTGCGCTCAGAATGACAGGATGCTGACGGTTTATCGAACCCGTGTGTTCCGGGGCTAAACGGCGCGGCGGGACGCCTCGCCCTACCTATGGCAGATGTGGTCCCGAGTCGTGCCTCGGTCCGTCCCACGTCGCGACAAGGTGCGTCCTCAGTCGCGGCGATGTGCGGACCGGGTCGGGACAAGGTGCGCACCGGGTCGAGCCACAGTCCGGCTCGAGTCGTGCCACGGTGCGGATCGAGTCGCGACTAAGTGCGGCTCGATTCGGTGCGGGCCCAGTCGGCGAGCTTCGTCCACGCGCGGGCGCGGTGGCTGATCTGACTTTTCACCGCGTCTCCCAACTCGGCGTAACTTTGCTCGTGGCCGTCAGGCACGAAGAGCGGATCGTAACCGAATCCAGCGCCACCGCGCGGTGCGCGGAGCAAGCGACCGCGACATTCGCCCTCGAAAACGAACTCCTTCTCCCCGGGGCCGAGCACGAGCAGCACGCAACGAAACTGGGCGCCGCGTTGGTCGTCAGCGACGGGGCGCATCACGTCGACAAGCTTCTGGAGATTCGCTGCGGCGTCGTGTTGCGGACCGGCAAAGTAAGCGGACTCCACGCCCGGGCCGCCGCCGAGCGCGTCCACGCACACGCCGCTGTCGTCGGCGAGCACCCACGAATCGGCGGGTAGTTTCGCGAGCAGCGCCTGCGCCTTGAGCCGCGCGTTGCCGACAAACGTGCCGGCGTTTTCCTCGACGTCGGGCATGCCGCCGGCTTCGGCGGCGGAGACGATTTCGAGCGGAAGCTGCGCGGCGGCCGCGAGGCCCTGCAGCTCCTCGGCTTTGTGACGGTTACCCGAGGCTAAAAATAGTCTCATCGATAAACATTTTTTTCGGGATACACGACGCGGCCGCGCGTGAGGACATCGTCGCCGTGCGTCTCGCTGCGCACGTCGGCGAGGCGGATCGCGTTGGAGACATGCTCGGTGCGAAGACCGTTAAGCATCGGCTTCGCGCGATCGTCGGCGAAAAGCAGCGGCGCGCGATAGACGAAGAGATAATCGAGCTGCCGGTCGCGTGTAATCTGGCTGACGAGTTGCGGCCCGCCCTCGAAGAGCACGGCGGGGATTTTCTCGGCAACGCAGCGTTTGCGAAACTCGGCAAATGACACGCGCTGCGTAGGCGAATCGACGATCCACACGCCGACGCCAAGATCGCGGAGTTTGCGCACGTAGCCCATGCCGCCGTGCGGGGTCGTGACGACAATCGTGCGCTCGTGAAACTCGTCGGTGTAGAGTGCGGGCAGGTTTTTATCGACAACTGTGCGGAGCAGTCCGTCGAAGACGAAACGGATCGGGCTCCACTCCGGTTCGCCCGGCACACGCGACGTGAGCCGCGGGTTGTCCTTCAGCACCGTGCCGGCGCCGACCGCAATGGAAGGAAACAGACGACGCCAGCGATGCACGTCGGCCCGCGCGGGTTCGCCGGTGATCCATTTCGATTCTCCCGTGCGGCAGGCCATACGGCCATCGAGCGTGACGGCGAGTTTCGCGGCGAGCATCGGCGAATCGCGCGTGATCCAGTGATTGAAGATGAGATTGAGATCCTCGCACTCGCGCGCGAGCACGCCGGCCGTCACCTCGATGCCCGCGGCGCGGAGCACATCGAGACCTTTGCCCGCGTGCGCGGGATTCGGATCGGTCGCGCCGACGACGACGTGTTTGATCCCGGATGCGATGATTGCCTCGGTGCAGGCGCCGGTGCGGCCATGCGTGGAGCACGGCTCCAGCGTCACGTAAAGCACCGCGCCCAGACGCGGCGGTTTGCCGCGCGCGAGCAGTGCGAGACGTTCGGCGTGCGGACCGCCGTCCTGCGCGTGAAAACCTTCCGCGACGATTTTGCCGTCTTCGACGATGACGGCGCCGACCATCGGATTCGGATGCGTCGTGCCCCAGGCCTGGCGCGCCAGCGCAAGCGCGCGGCGCATGTGCATTTCGTGAGTCGCCAGATCACTCATGAGTGGACGCGGCAACTAAATCGGTCCGATAGCGGCAAGTCGATGGAGATTCGCGTGTATCCATGCGGGCCTTACGCCGACACGTAGGGGTTGGTCGATTTCTCGTCGCCCACCGTGGTGTCGCCGCCGTGGCCGGGATAAACCACCGTATCGTCGGGCAGCGTGTAGATTTGCTCACGGATCGATTTCTCGAGCGTTTCGAAGCTGCCGCCCGGCAAATCCGTGCGCCCAATGCTGCCGGCGAAAAGCGCGTCGCCCACAAACGCAGTGCGCGCGAGCGGGAAATAGAAGAGCACATTGCCCGGACAATGCCCCGGCACGTGGCGCACCTCGACGCGCGTGCCGAGCGCCGCCAGCGGATGGCGCGGGTCGAGCCAGTGATCGACGTGAACCGGCTCGAGGTTGAGCTGCATGCCCATGAAGCGCTCCATCACGTCGGGCGTTTCGATGAGCGCGCGATCGTCCGGGTGCGCACGAACGGTCGCACCGCTTTGTCGGATAACCTCCGCTGCCCCCTGCGTGTGATCCCAATGGCCGTGCGTGATCCAGAGTTCGGTCAACCGGCACTTATCGGTGCGCAAACGCGCCTCGACCATCGGCCAGACCTCGCCTGGCGCATCGATCAGGATGGCTTCGCCCCGCGCGGGATCGGTGAGCAAATAGGCGTTGGTCTGGATCGGGCCGGCGGGCAGGACGTGCAGGTTCACGCAGCCAATCGAAACGCTTTTTCCGCTCGGGCAACCCCGAACCACGGGCCGGAGCTCGTGCCCGCGACTTGCAACGCTGCTGACACACACGGGCGGACGGTCGTGCAAAGGCGGCTTGCCACGGCGCGGGCGCGCTTGCCACGCTCCGCCCTTTCCCATGTCGACCCTGAAGTTCGCCGTTCTTGCCGGAGATTACATTGGACCCGAGGTGATGACCGAGGCCCTGCGCGTGCTCGAGCACGTCGCAAAGCAGGATGGTTTCTCCCTCGAGTATCAGAAAGCCGACGTCGGCGGTGCCGGCATCGACAACCACGGCAAGGCCCTCCCCGACTCCACGCTCGCCCTGTGCGAGAAGTCCGACGCGATCCTCTTCGGCTCCGTCGGCGGTCCGAAATGGGAAAAGCTCCCGCCGGCCGAGCAGCCCGAGCGCGCCGCGCTGCTGCCGCTGCGGAAACACTTCACGCTCTTCGCGAACATCCGTCCGGGTCTGCTCTATCCGGAGCTCACCGATGCCTCTCCGCTCAAGACCGAGCGCATCCCGAACGGCATCGATATCGTCTGCATCCGCGAACTGACCGGCGGTCTCTATTTCGGCAAGCCGAAGCAAACCACCACGCTGCCCGACGGCGACGTGCAGGCGATCGACACGATGGTTTACCGCAAGAGCGAGATCGAACGTATCCTCGCCACCGCGGTCACGACCGCGCGCGCGCGCAAGAACAAGCTCTGCTCGGTCGACAAGGCCAACGTGCTCGAGACCTCCGTGCTCTGGCGCAAGACCGTCGTCGACTACATCGCGAAGAACGCGCCCGACATCGAGCTGAGCCACATGTATGTCGACAACGCCGCGATGCAGCTCGCGCGCGATCCCAACCAGTTCGACGTGTTCGTCACCGAAAACATGTTCGGTGACATCCTCTCCGACGAGATGGCCGTCATCTGCGGTTCGCTCGGCATGCTTTCGTCCGCGTCGCTCGGCGCCGGCAAAAACTCACTCGGACTGCCCTTCGGTCTCTACGAGCCCGCGGGCGGCACCGCGCCTGACATCGCGGGCAAAGGTGTCGCGAATCCCTGCGCGCAGGTTTTGTCCGGGGCGCTCATGCTGCGCTACAGCTTCGGCCTCGAAAAATCCGCCGCTCGCATCGAAGCCGCGGTGCGCAAAGCCGTCACCAGCGGCACGCGCACGGGCGATATCGCCTTTGGCCGCCCGTCGGTCGGCACCAAGGCGATGGCCGACGCGATCATCGCCGCCCTCTAAGTTTTCAGGTTGCGGCCGCGGCCGGCGCGAGCGCGCGTCCGACCGCACCGAGCAGTTCGGCAGGCGTGCAGGGTTTCTGCAGGATCTCCCGCACGCCCATTGCGAGCAGTTCCATCCGGCTCTGATCGGTCGCCATCCCAGTGGTGGCGATGATCGGCAAAGTCGGCGCACGCTTGCGCAGCGCCTGCACCAAAACCGTGCCGCCCATCACCGGCATCATGACGTCGGTGAGCACGAGTGCGATCTGCTGTGACCGTTCCTCAAAACGCTGGAGCGCTTCGCGTCCGTCGACCGCGGTGATGACGAGATATCCCTGACGCTCCAGCAACGATCGCGCGGCGGTTCGAATCGCCGGCTCGTCGTCGATCAGGAGGATCAGTTGCCCCGAGCCGCGCGCCGCGCGATCGACCGACACGGGCGCCGCGGTCGCGGTTGTCTTGGCGGCGGGAAGATAAACCGCGAAGCGGGTGCCCTGCCCCTCGCGGCTTTCGACCGTGATGAAACCGTCGTGGCCTTTGACGATGCTGAGCACGGCGGGAAGTCCCAGGCCGGTGCCCTGCCCGATCGGTTTGGTCGTAAAAAACGGATCGAAGATCTTCGAGAGATTTTCCGGCGAAATGCCGCCGCCTGTATCCGTCACCGCAAGACAAACGAAACGGCCCGGACGCTGTTCGGGCGATACCGGCGGATCGCCGGCCTTGAAGGTGCGTTCGCTCCCGATGATTTCCAAGCGGCCGCCCTCCGGCATGGCATCGCGCGCGTTCACGCAGAGGTTCATCAGCACCTGATGGATCTGCGTCGCGTCGCCGATCACCGGCGGCAGGTCGGCCGGCACCTCGACGACCAGCTCGATGTTGCGAGGGAACGTCTCCCGCATGATGCCCGCCATTTCCTTCACGAGCACGCGCAGCTGCAGCGACGCCCGGTCACCGAAGTTTCCGCGACTGAGCGTGAGGAGTTGCTTCACGATCTCGGCGCCGCGATTCGCGCTCTGCTCGATCATCTTCAGCATGCGGATGTCGCGTTCGTCCTGCGCGGTATCCTGCAGCAGACCGGCGGACATCAGGATCGGAGACAGGATGTTGTTCAGATCGTGCGCCACGCCGCCCGCGAGCGTGCCGATCGCCTCGAGCCGCTGCGCGCGGAGGAACTGTTCCTCGAGATTTTTCCGCTCCGTGAAATCGCCGGTCATGCCCACGTAGTTCACGACGCGACCACGCTCGTCGCGCACGGGAAATGCGCGGCTGCGCACCCAGCGAATCGATCCGTCCGGACGCACAATGCGATATTCTTCGCGAAAATTCCCGGTATCGAAACGCTCCTCCATCGCGGCTTTCACGCGGGCGCGATCGGCCGGGTAAACCGTGCTGAGCATCCCGTAGGCGGAGTCGTAGGCCTCGCTCAGCGGACGTCCCCACACCTGCTCGAAAGGCGGACTCACGTAGAGCACGCGGCTCTTCGCGACGTCCATGAGCCAGAAAACTTCGTCGATGTTTTCGACGACCTGGCGGAACCGTTCCTCCGACTCGCGCAGCGCCGTCTGCGACGCTTTCACGGCGGTGACATCCTGCACGGTGCCCGCGGCGGCATACGCCACGCCATCCTTGTCCCGCTGAAATTCCGCGCGCACGTGAACCCAGCGCACGACGTGGTCGACGATCGAGCGATACTCGGTGAAGTAAACACCATCGGCCAGCGCGGCCGCCCACGTGCGGTTCACGCGCTCAAGATCGTCCGGATGAACTTTCGCCAACAGGTCCGCGCTGGGATGCTCGCCGGCCGTCACGCCCAGCACGCGTCCACCGCGCTCGTCGGTTTGAAAAACATTCGTGCGCAGATCGAGCGTCCACCGGCCCAGCCGCGCGATTTCGTGCGCGCGTTCCAAATCGCGGTCGCGATCGCGCAGCGCCAACTCGGCCATCCGTCGCTTCTCCGCCTGCTCTTCCCACCGACGGCACTCGCGACGAAGCAGGCCGTAAAGAATCACCGACGTCACCGCGATGAAGAACCAGCCTTTCACGAGAGCGGCCCGCTTCAGCAGCTCCGGGTCGCGAATGGCCGCCGCCATCAGCTGGTCGGAAAAGAGAATCCAGAGGGCGCCCAAAACCGCGTAAAGAATCGCCACGCGAGCTGCCACCCGGCTCGCTGCCCGGCCGAATTCTTTGGTCCTCCGGTGTTCTTCTTGCGCCGGTTTTTTTCATCCGTTGCTGCTTCCCACCTCGAACCCTGCCCGCACGCTTTTCCCAGCTCCGCGTTGAAGAACCATGCTCATTTTTTGCAATAAGATACCCTAGTCTTCCGCGCTACCAAGCTTGAAGTGCATCGTGAGGCCGCTCAGACGCGAGATTGTCACTCGTTTAACGAATCGGCCTCCTGCGCCCGCTGCGCACTCGAAATAATCCTTTTCGCGGTGGGGACGGTGTTATTTGTTAGTCGTTCACTCTCTCCATGACCTCCGCCGAGATCCGCCAGAGCTTCCTCGATTTCTTCGCCGCCCAGGGCCACACGATCGTGCCATCGTCGTCGCTGCTGCCGGACTCGCCCGGACTGCTGTTCACCAACGCCGGCATGAACCAGTTCGTGCCGATCTTCCTCGGCGATCGCGCGCCCGACGTCTCCAAGTGGGCCGGCGCCCGTCCCGCGAAGGACACGCGTGCAGCCGACACGCAGAAATGCATCCGCGCCGGTGGTAAACACAACGACCTCGAGGACGTCGGCTTCGATACCTACCACCACACGATGTTCGAGATGCTGGGCAACTGGTCCTTCGGCGATTACTTCAAGAAGGAGTCGCTCGAGTGGGGCTGGGAACTCATCACCAAAGTTTGGGGCATCCCGGCGAAGCGTCTCTTCGCGACCGTCTACTCGCCCGACAAATCCAAGGGTGATCCCGCCGATTTCGACCAAGAGGCCTACGATATCTGGGCGGGCATTTTCACGCGCGCCGGTCTCGATCCCAAGATCCACATCGTCCACGGCAACAAGAAGGACAATTTCTGGATGATGGGTGACACCGGCCCGTGCGGCCCGTGCTCCGAGATCCACTTCAACCTCCTCCCGTCCGACGACGAGGCCGAGGGTCGCAAGCTGGTCAACTCGTCCAGCCCGCGCTGCATCGAGATCTGGAATCACGTTTTCATTCAGTTCAACGCCAACGCCGACGGCACGTTCTCGCCGCTCGCCGCGAAACACGTCGACACCGGCATGGGCTTCGAACGCGTCGCCGGCATTCACGCCACGACGAACGGCTTCAAGGATTTCTCCAAAGATCCGTCGAACTACGCCGCCGACGTCTTCGCTCCGCTCTTCAAAAAAGTCGCCGAACTCTCCGGCAAAACCTACACGGCGACCGTTCCGACGAAACGCGAAGGCCTCACCGAGCAGGAGAACATCGACGTCGCCTTCCGCGTGCTCGCCGACCACGCGCGCACGATCTCGTGCGCCATCGCCGACAACATTCTTCCCGGAAACGAAGGCCGCAATTACGTCATCCGCCGCATCCTCCGCCGCGGTATTCTCTACGGAAAGAAACTCGGCCTGCAGACCGGCTTCTTCGAGCAACTCGTCGCCCCCGTCGTCGAATCGCTCGGCCCGGTCTTCCCCGAGCTCGTGCAGCAACAGGACATCATCCGCCGCGTGATCCGCAGCGAAGAAGAGTCGTTTGGCCGCACGCTAGACAAAGGCTTGAGCATCTTCGTTTCTGAAACGCGCAAGCCTCAGTCCCTCGAAGAGACCCTCCTCACTCGCCGCACTATTTTCACCCCCGGCCAGGGCGCCGCGAACAACGGGAAGAAGATCACCAACGAAGGAATCATCGCTTTGTGCGAGGCTCAGCCGACGAGTATTGAAAGCACCTTTCATATCATCGCTCAGCATTCGGAACTGGCGCGATCGGACATTCGGGACTTTGCACGCGATTTAACGCGTTACATTCAAATTCACGTCGAAGGCTTGCCCAAGGTGGTTCCCGGAGAGCTAGCGTTCCAACTCTACGACACCTACGGCTTCCCGCTCGACATGACGCAGCTCCTCGCGACCGAGCGCGGCCTCACCGTCGACACGGCCGAGTTCGAAAAGCTCATGGAGCAACAGCGTGAGCGCGCGCGCGCTGCACAGAAAAAGGAAATCATCGTCGCCGCCACCGAGGGCGACGCCGCGGGCGATCTCCAGCCCACGAAGTTCCTCGGCTACGATCATCTCTCTTCGTCCGCGAAGCTGATCGACGTCGTGAAGACGGCGAAGGACACGTTCCTCGTTTTCGATCAGACGCCGTTCTACGCGGAAATGGGCGGTCAGGCGGGCGACACCGGCACCGCGCTCATCAACGGCCAGCTCGTCCACATCACGGACACCGTGAAGGACAAATCCGGCCGCCATCTGCACAAGGTCGATTCGTCTCTCAACGCTCAACTCTCAGCTCTCAGCCCCGGCGCCACCGCCGAACTCGCCGTCGATATTCAGCGTCGCCGCGCGATCTCGCGCCACCACTCCGCCGCGCACCTCATTCACTGGGCGCTGCGCAAAGTCCTCGGCACGCACGTCCGCCAGGCCGGCACGTCGAAGACGCCCGAGCGCATGCGTTTCGATTTCTCGCACTTTGAGGCGATGACGCCCGCGCAGATCCGCGAGGTCGAGCAGCTCGTCAACGAGAAGATCCTCGATAACGCGCGCGTCGAAACCTACGAGACCGAGTTCGACAAGAAGCCCGAAGGCACCCTCGCCTTCTTCGGCGACAAATACGGCAAGATCGTCCGCGTCGTCGACATCGGCGGCTACTCGCGCGAACTCTGCGGCGGCACGCACGTCGCCACCGCAGGCGAAATCGGCGTCGTGAAAGTCGTGGCCGAGATGGCGATCGCTGCCGGCACGCGCCGCATTGAAGCCGTCGCCGGCCAGGCCGCGCTCGATCACATCGCGCAGCGCGAGGCCGCGCTCGCCGCGGTTGCCGCTCAACTCTCCGCCGGCCCGAACGATGTCGCGAAAAAACTCGAGTCGCTCCTCGCCCACCAGAAGGAGACCGAGAAGCAGCTGAAGGCATTTCAGCAAAAAGCCGCCGCCGGTCTCGCCGACGAACTCGCGTCGAAAGCGACCGAGCGCGACGGGCTCAAATTCGTTTCCGGCGTCGTTTCCGCCGGTGCGCCCGAGGATCTCCGCTCCATCGGTTCGCAAGTGCTCGCGAAGATCGGCGAAGGCGTCGTCACGCTCGGCGCCGTGTTCGGCGATCGCCCGAGCCTCGTCGCCTTCTGCTCGCCCGCCGCGATCAAGGCCGGTTTCCAAGCCGGTAAACTCATCGGCGAACTCGCGGGCAAACTCGGTGGCAAAGGCGGTGGCAAGCCCGACTTCGCGATGGGCGGCGGCAAAGACGCCTCCAAGCTCGCCGAAATCCTCAAGGCCTGAGTCACGTCATTATCCGGCTCGAGTTGTGCCCGTGTGCGGCTCGAGTCGGGACTCATTGCGTCCTGAGTCGGGAAAAGGTGCGGACACGGTCGCGCCAAGGTGCGCACCGTGTCGCAACCGAGTGCGGACCATCTCGCGACCAAGTGCGGCGTGAATCGGCACTCATCACGGAAACACGGAAGCACGGAAGAGTCGGACCATGGCGAGAACCTCTCCCTGCTGTCATTCTGAGCGCAGCGAAGAATCCAGTGAGCGCTTCGTTGCAGTGCACGGCAGCGAAACTCCAAATGGATTCTTCGCTTCGCTCAGAATGACAGGACAGTGGTAAAACAGACTTTGCATTTCAGCCCGGCGGGGACGCCGGGCTCCACCTTCAAAGTTGCGCGGGCGGTATTGGTCGCAGTCTGGCGAGCGCGATCCACAGCACGGCACTCACCACGAGCGCGAGTGGAAGGATCAGCACGGCTTGTTGCAGACTTCCCGTGCGGTCCGAGAGATAACCGACGATCGCCGGCGACCAGAGATCACCGAGCAGGTGGATCGTGAAGATCGATGCCGCCATCGCGCTCGCCCGAAACGCGACGGGCACCGTTTCGAGAATGAGCGTGTTGATCGGGCCGGTGGGGAGAAAGAGAAGAAACATCGACGCCGCGAGGCAGAGCTGGGACGCGAGTTTGTTATCGAGCAGGAAGGCCGCGAATGACACCGGCACGGCAAGGATCGCCGCAAGCGCGAGCATGCGCGCGTAACCGGTCGGATTTTTCCGCTGCCAAAGCGTCGCGAGCCAGCCGCCGACAAGCGTCGCGACAAGTCCGGTCACGACGAGCGTGCCGCCGAAAAACAAACCGGCCTGGGCCACGCTCATGCCGTGCACGCGATAGAGAAACGTCGGCGCCCAGAGCGCGAAGCCGCCGAGCGCAAACGTCTGCGCCGTGTAGCCGGCCACAACGAGCGTGTAGCGCGGATACGTCCAAAGCAGCAGATAGTTTTTAAGTCCGGCCGAGGGCCGCGCGTGAGCCGCATCCACGACATCCGACGCGCCGCGCGGCGGCTCGCGGAAAAAAGTAGAGCACGAACGCGAGCAGCAATCCGGGATAACCTGCCCACAGAAACGCCGCGCGCCACCCGTAGTGCGCCGCGATCGCGCTGCCGACGATATAGCCGATCGCCGAGCCGACCGGGATCGCGAGATAGAAGATCGAGATCGCGAAGTTGCGCTTCGCCGGCGGAAACAAATCAGCGATCCAGCCCGGACTGATCGTGCCGAAACTCGCTTCACCGAGTCCGACGAGCACGCGGAAAATCAGCAGCGAGAGGAATGCGTTGCCGTGTCCGGTCAGCAACGTGCCGAGACTCCACACGACCACGCCGGCCGCGATCAGCGTGCGGCGCGAGCACTTGTCGCCGAGATAACCGAAGATCGGCGCGGTGAGAAAGTAGCCGACCATGAACGCGGTTTGCAGCGTGCCGAGCTGGTGGTCGGAAAAGCCCATTTCCTCCTTCAGCGGCGTGAGCACCGCTCCGAGGAGCTGACGATCGAGGTAGTCCAGGAGGTTGAGCCCAGTCAGCGCGATCAGTGTGGCGATGGGTCGCAAAGGACGTGCGTCAGCGGTCACGGTCGCGAGCAAAGCGACGCGCCTTCTTTTGAAAAGGGCGAAAAAAGCCCGCCGCTGCGATCGCAGGGCGGGCTGAAAAAGATGACGCAGTTTTTCCGCTTAGAACTTCAGCGAGAAGCCGGCGCGGAGACCTTGCAGGCTGCCGAGGTCGATCTTCGAGGCGTAGGTCGCCGTCGCGTTGTCGTCATCGTCGAGCACAGTGAGCGTGTGCGTGTAGCTGCCGCTGCTCTGATAGATGGCGCCGACGTAGAAGCCGGTGAAATCGGTCAGGTTGAACTGCAGGTTGGCGTCGACGTAAAAGCCGGGAAGCAGTTTGCCCATGTCGTCCTGCGCGGTGCCGACGACATCGTCGTCCTCACGCTCGTCTTCACCAGTATCGAGAAGATCGGTGGGATCGAAAGACTGGGTAACGGAGTAATTCGTGCCGGCATAGACGAGCACGGCGCCGGCGCTCACCGTGGCGGTGATTCGCTTGATGATCGGAATGGAGAGCGTCGGACCCGCGCGGAACGTGAGATACGCACCGCGGAGCCGCCAGTTGTTGTGCAGGACCACGCCGTCTTCGGTGATCTCGGTATCGCGACCGAGCGGCGTGTTGCCCAAGAGCGTGCCGAGCGTGAGTGAGCCCGGCGACGGCGGCGTCTGTCCTTCGAGGTCGTAATAATCAGTGGTCGTGCTCAGCGTGCCGAGCGCGGTGCTGTTGTTGGTGGCAGAAAGATCGTTGATGCTCGCGCCGATCGTGAGATCCCAGGTGACGCGCGTATTGAAGAGCTTGCCCATCTGCTTCGAGCGCACGACCTCGACGCCGAAGCGGCCCTTGGGGTCGCTCGAGAACGAGGAGATGTCCGAACTCGCCGAGTAGACGTGCATGGCCATCAGGCCATCGGACGTGATCTGGCTGAGATTGTTGTAGGACCAGTTGTTGGTGCGGCCGTCGGGTTCGATCGGCACGATATTGCCGGCGGAATCGACCATCGTGCGCTGGTCAGGCAGCACATAGCCGTCGTGATACCGGTGCGTGCCGTTGGTATCGATGTCGCCGATATCCTGTCCGCTGGCCACGAGACCGCCGCCGCCGAACGAAGTCTTCGCACCCGAGATCGCGCGGAAACCGATCGTAACCGTGTTCTTCGGCTGATAAACGATCAGGTCGCTGAAGTCGGGCGACGAATCGACCCACATCGAATCTTCCTCGTCGTCGTCATCCCTCCGCTGGGCGGACACAACCGTGGAGAGAATGCAAAGCGCGAACACCGCGCGGCAGAACTGTTTCATGGATTGGGTAAGAGCGGACGGTTGGACGGGGAGCGTCCCGAAATGTTTCGGAAAACATTCGGGCGGGCGCGGGCGCAGTCAACGCAGACTTTTCGCCCGGTCGCGGGAGATGCAGCGTTGACAACCGTCGCCGTTACGATGGGTGACGAGCCTCCCAGCCGATGAACAAATCCTCCGTCCGAGACGCCATCGTATCCGAGTTGCGCGCCGAGCTCGCGCGCCAGACGGCCGCGGCCCAACTCGCGCGCGATGAAGCGATCAGCGAGGAAAGCCGTCCGGAGAACAAATACGACACGCACAGCCAGGAAGCCGCGTATCTCGCAGAGGGTCAGGCGCGGCTCGCCGCGGAGATCGCGGGCAACATCAGCCTCTACTCGACGCTTCCCCTGCCCGATTTTTCAGCGGAGACGCCCATCGCCGTCGGTGCGTTGGTGAAAGTCGAACTGCGCTCGCGCCCCACGTGGTATTTCCTCGGGCCTCGCGCGGGCGGCTTGGAAGTCACGGTCGACGACACCTCGATTCTTGTCCTCACCCCGCAATCGCCGCTCGGCCGCCAACTTCTCGGTAAACGCGTGGGCGACTCCGTCCCCGCGCCCGGCGGCACCGCCAAGCTCACGATCACCGCGGTCTCGTGATCGTGAGTTGAGCGCGCAAATCCGCGGCGATTCCGCGAAAAGCGCTAGAGTTCTCGTCCAGCCGGCTCGAAGACCACCGGCACCGCCAGGCGAAAACGCACGATGCGTCCATCGCGACGACCCGGCTCAAAACGCCAGCGCTCGATCGCGCGGAGTGTGGCTTCGACAAACACGCTGTCCGTAGCGCGGATCACGCGCGGATTTCGCACCGTGCCGTCTTCGATCACCACGAACTCGACCCACACTTCCCCGCTGCGACCTTCGCGGGCGGCTTCGGCCGGATATTTCGGCGGCATCTGCGAACGAGTGCGCGGAGTCGAGTCGAGCTGACTCGCATCGAGGATGCGCGGACCGCTCAGCCGGACGGATTCCTCGTCGCCATTCGGCACGCCGAATGTTCCCGGTATGAACGGAGTGGATACGAGAGGCTGCGGGCCAGGGAGCGGGGTCGGACGATCGATCACGAAACCAGCGTCGCCGGGCACCGAGTGATCTTCACCCACGGGTGGACGCTCGAGCGTGTTGCCACGCGGCATCGGCGTGGAAGCGATCTCGTCGAGTTCGACGGGCGGCGGCTCCGGGACGACGATTGCGTGAGTGATCACAAATTCAGTCGGAGACTTTTTCGGGCTGGTGGCAGGCTCGCGGTCAGGAGCGAGAAAGAACAACAGCGCATGAGCGCTGGCCGCGACAGTCGCCGGAATGAGATAGCGCGTGGTCATGGGGTGAACGGGGTTGAGCCAACAAAAGATCAACGTGCGCCCCGCGCGTTTCTTAGGACGAATCGAAACATTGCGCTAAAAAGGTGGAGCCCGGCGTCCTCGCCGGGCTGAGAACGCGGCGCAGGTCGAACAACCCGCCGGGACGGCGGGTTCCCCCTGGCGCGACTCGGGACACGGTGCAGACAAGGTCGAGCCAAGGTCCGGACACGATCGCGACCATGTGCGCACACAATCGACCGCAGGTCCGGACCGGGTCGCGACGTGGTGCGCACATGGCCGCGACAATGTCCGCACTCGGTCGCGACCGCGTGCCGATTGAAACGTTGCGCGGACCGGAGCGTTGCGCTTTTTGGGCGGGATGCGTCTGCGGTTCTGGCTTCTTTTTCTTCTCGCCCTGCCTTCCTTGTTCGCGGCTTCGTTGCCGGACGATTTCGAGGCGGCGCTGAAGCGGTTTCGCGCGGAAGGCGCGCCGGGTTGGTCCTTTGTTCAAAGAACGGAAGCCGCGGGCGAGAGTCGGCTGGAGCGCTTCGATGCAGCGCGTCCGGAGTTCGACCGCTGGACGCTGCTCGAGCAGAACGGCCGCGCGCCGACCGAGGCGGAAGTGCGCGAGTATCGCGAAAAGCAATCGCGTCGCTCGAGCCCGTTCAACGCACCGAAGCTCACGGATCAGCTGGACTTCGAAACGCTGAAGGAAGTCGGCTCCGACGAAGCAAAGAAACGCTACACGTGCGCGCTGAAACCGGATGGCGAAGGCGATACGGTGGCGCATTTTCTCGAAGTGAAACTCACCCTCGATCGTGCGACGGGCGTATTTGAGGAAGTCGAGATCGTGTCACGCGGGCCCTTTTCGCCGGCCGTGGCGGTCAAGATCGCCGAGATGAAAACGGTGATGCGCTACAGTCTGCCGGATGAGGAGCGTCCGAGTTTGTTGGTCGAAGTGACGACGCGGCTGCGCGGCCGCGCGTTTTGGGTGAAATCGCTGGACGCCGACATGACGGTCGTGCGCAGCGAGTTCGCGTATGCGGGCAAGAAACCGCTGCCGCGGGATAATTGATTCTCGCAGCGCGGTGGCGCGTGGACGCCCCAGAGAGACGTCCCTACTTTTTGAGCATCACGCGGACGCTCAGCTCTCGGCGGACCACTTGAAGATCAGCGTGGTGTGCGGCGGAAGCGTGAGCGGCAGCGACTGCGCGTAGCCGTCGCACTCGCTGTCTTCGGTGTGGCGCGCGCCTTCGTTGCCGAGGCCACTGCCGCCGTAGAACTGGCTGTTGGTGTTGAGCACCTCGCGCCAGAGACCGCGACGCGGCACGCCGATGCGATACGAACGCGTGGCGCCGGAGAAATGTCCGACGACCGCGAAGAGCGTTTTCTCGTCGGCGTCGCTGCGGAGATAGGCAATCACGCTCGCGTCGGCATCGCCGCAAGCGAGCCAGCGGAAGCCATGCGGGTTGAGATCGTTTTGGCCGAAGACCGGCTCGGACGCGTAGAGGCGATTGAGATCACCGACGAGGCGACGCACGCCTTCGTGATCCGGATACTGACAGAGATGCCAGTCGAGGCTCGTGTCGTAGTTCCACTCGCCGGACTGCGCGAATTCGCTGCCCTGGAAGAGCAGTTTCTTGCCCGGCCAGCCCCACATGTGACCGTAGAGCGAACGCAGGTGCGCGGCTTTTTCCGGGATGTGCCACGCGCCCATCTTGAAGAGCATCGAGCCTTTGCCGTGCACGACCTCGTCGTGGGAAAAAACGGTCACGAAGTTTTCGGCATATTGGTAGAGCATGCCGAACGTGAGGTCGTTGTGGTGCCACTTGCGGTGAATCGGGTCCTTCTGGAAGTAGCGGAGCGTGTCGTGCATCCAGCCCATGTTCCACTTGAAGTCGAAACCCAGTCCGCCCTCGTGTGTGGGTTTGGTGACGCCGGGGAACGACGTGCTCTCCTCGGCGATCATGATCGCACCGGGGTGATAGTGGTGCACGAGGTCGTTGACGGTCTTCAGGAAATCGATCGCCTCGAGGTTCTCGCGGCCGCCGAACTTGTTGGGGATCCACTGCCCTTCCTTGCGCGAATAATCGAGGTAGAGCATCGACGCGACGGCGTCCACACGCAGGCCGTCGATGTGGTAGCGCTCAAGCCAAGCGAGGGCGTTGGCGACAAGGAAACAGCGGACCTCGTTGCGGCCGTAGTTGAAAATCAACGTGCCCCAATCCATGTGCGCGCCGAGGCGCGGATCGGCGTGCTCGTAGAGATGCGAGCCATCGAACTCCGCCAGCGCGAAACTATCGCGCGGGAAATGCGCGGGCACCCAATCGAGAATGACGCCGATGCCGCGCTGGTGCAGATAATCGATCATCCACGCAAAATCCTCCGGCGAGCCGTAGCGATGCGTGGGCGCGTAGAAACCGGTGACCTGATAACCCCATGAGCCGGTGAACGGATGCTCGGCGAGCGGCATGAACTCGACGTGCGTGAAGCCCATCTCCTGCACGTAGTCGGCGAGTTCCGGCGCGAGTTCGCGGTATTGGAGCGGACGGCCGCCATCCTCGGGATTGCGGCGCCACGAGCCGAGGTGCACTTCGTAGATCGAAATCGGCTGATCGAGCTTTCCGGCGTTGGCGCGGCGGCGCTCGAGCCAGGCGGCGTCGTTCCACTGGAAGGCTTTCGTGTTGTAAACGATCGAGGCGTTGTTCGGCGGGCCTTCGAAATACGTGCCGTAAGGATCGGTTTTGAACCGCACCTGCCCGTGCTGGTCGCGGATCGCGTATTTGTAGAGTTCGCCCTCTTCGAGGCCGGGCACGAACAGCTCCCACACGCCCGACGAACCGAGCGGACGCATCTGGTGAAAACGCCCGTCCCAGTGATTGAAGTTGCCGACGAGCGAAACCTGTTTTGCGGCGGGAGCCCACACGGCGAAGGACACGCCATGCACGCCGTCGATCGTGCGCAGATGCGCGCCGAGTTTGTCGTAAACGCGGTGCTCGTTGCCCTCGTTGAAAAGATACAAGTCCTGATCGCCCAGCGTCGGCAGGAACGAATAAGGATCGAAGAACTGACGCATCTCCCCCGTCGGCGTGGTGAGGCGCAGCTGGTAACGAAACACGATCGGACGGCCCGCGATGAAAACCTCGAAGAGCCCCTCGGGCGCGATCTGTTTCATCTCCCAGTTTTCGCCCGTGCCCGCGTCGACGACGGTGCACGCGATGGCGTTGCGCAGGAAAGCGCGCACGACCACGCCTTTTTGCCGCGAACGCGTGAGCGGATGCATGCCGAGCACCGAATGCGGAGACGTATGGCGGCCTTGGAGGAGCGGGGTGAGATCCAGCTTGGAAATGATCACGCGAGAAGAGGTTGTAATTTGTAAAACTCTGCGCGACAGCGTCGCATCCGTCTAGCCGGAAACCAGTTTACGCGAGTGACGGATGTGAGCGTCCGATGCGCCGAAGCGCACCGGCAAAAACAGACCGGCGGACTCAACCGGTGTTCTTCAACCCGCCCGAAATGCCGTTGATCGTGAGCTCAACGACCGCGCGCGTGGCTTCGATCTCGGCCGGACTGAGCTTCTCGGTGCCACGCAGACGACGGAGCATTTCCACTTGGATCGCGTTGAGCGGATCGATGTAGGGATTGCGCAGCGCGATGGACTTCCGCAGCACCGGCTCGGCCGAGAGAAGCTGCCGCCCGCCGGCGATTGCCAGGATCGCGCGCTCCGTCCGCTCGAATTCGGTCTCGAGCAGACCGCGCACACGCCGACGGATTTTGGGGTTCGTGACCAGCCCCGCATACATGGCCGCAATGGTCATGTCCGCTTTGCGCATGGTGAGCTGCGCGTTGTCGATCAGCGTCTGGAAAAACGTCCAGTTCGCGTGCATCTCGCGCAGGAGTTTCACCGCCGCCGGTCCACGCTTCAGCACCGCTTCGAGCGCGGTGCCGAGGCCGAACCAGCCGGGGAAATTAAACCGGCTCTGCATCCACGAAAACACCCACGGGATCGCGCGGAGGTCTTCGACGCTCTTCGTGGCGCGGCGGAAGGTCGGACGCGAACCGAGCTTGAGATTGCCGATTTCGTCGATCGGCGTCGCCTCGCGCCAGAACTCCAGGAACTCCGGATCGTCGTGCACGACGGCTTTGTAGGCGGCAAAGCCCGCGGCACTCATTTCCTCCATCGCATCGCGCCACGCTTCGGGCACATGCGTCTCGGATTGCGCGGCGTGCGCACCGAGCAAAACGCCGTAGGCCATCTGCTCGAGAATACGGTGCGCGAGATCGGGATCGTGATAACGTGTCGAAAGCACCTCGCCCTGCTCTGTCACGCGAATCGAACCGTCGCGCAGGCCGACAGGTTGCGCGAGAATCGCCTTTGCCGCGGGACCGCCGCCGCGCGCGATGCTGCCGCCGCGACCGTGGAAAAGCGTGAGCGCCACGCCATGCTCGCGACACATCGCAGCGATTGCCTCCTGCGCCTTGTAGAGCGCCCAGGTCGAAGTGATGTAGCCGCAGTCCTTGTTGCTGTCGGAGTAGCCGATCATCACGTGTTGGTGACGCGGCAGTTCGCGCCCCGGCAGCGTGAAATACTCGGTGAGAATCGCCGGCGCACGGTTGAGGTCATCGAGCGTTTCGAAGAGCGGCGCGATCGGAAGCGCGGCTCCCGCGAGACGTTGCAGAAACTCCACTTCGAGCAGGTCCGACACATCGTCGGTCATGCTGATGATGTAGATCCCGATCGCCTGCGGTCCGAGATGTTGCACCGCCCGCGCCGCGACGAAGAGCGGCTCGAGCACATGACGCGTTTCTGACGAAACCGACTCCAGCACCGAGGCCGGACGCGCCTTTGCGTCCGAAAGGGCGGACAACAACACCTGGCGCTTTTCCGCTTCGGCAAGTTTCGGATAATCGCGGCGCTCCAGAAGTTCGGCGACGGCACTCTCGTGCTGCGACGAATGTTGCCGGATATCCAGCCGCGCCGTGTGGAGACCGAAAACCTCGACCTGCTGCTGCATCGCGCGCAGTTCGCCCTCGGCCAGAAGAGCGCCCTTCCCTGCCCGCAGACTCGAGGCGATCGCGTCGAGTGTTCGCGCCACCGCATCGGTTTTTATCGTCGGCTCGGCCGGTTCGGTGGACGCGAGCAGACCGTCGCGCACGTTTTCCTGTTCGGCGCGCTGCAGACGTTCGCGCAATGCCGCGAGCAGCAATCTGTAGGGCTCGTGTGGATACCGCTGCGCGAGACTCGCGAGATGACGATTCATCTGCAGGTCGTCCGCAAACTGCGCCAACAAATCCGGCGCGATTTCATCGCGGCGATCACTGACCGTGAGCGATCGCGAAAGCCGGTGCGCCGCGGCGCGGAGTTTCTCCAATGCAAGATAACGGTGACGCCCGAGCACCTCCGCGGTGACCGCGGCGGTGACGTTGGGATTTCCGTCGCGATCGCCGCCGATCCATGAGCCAAAGGTCAGCCAGCGGCTCGGCGGCCGCACCTCGGGATAATGTTTCGCGAGCGCCTCGGTGAAGTCCGCCTGCAGGCGCGGCCACGCATCGAACAACGTCGTCTCGAAATACCAGAGACCCGTGCGTGCTTCGTCGGTCACTTCGGGCCGGTTCACACGGCTGCGATCCGTGAGCCAGAGTGAAGCGATCTCGCGCATCAGCTCCTGTTCCTCGCTCGCGGAACCGGAGCCAATCGCCACATCGCGACCGCGCAGCAATTCAGCCAGACGCTGCAACTTGGTGAGAAGCGTGCGTCGCTTCGACTCCGTCGGATGCGCCGTGAAAACGAGCTCGATGTGCAGTCGGTCCACGAGCTCCTGCATCGACTCCGTGGATACGCCCCGCCGTTTCAGCTCGGCGATCGCCGCCTCGATGCTCTCGCGGTTGGGGTCCGACACCAGTCCGCGGGCTCGCGCGGTGCGGCGTTTCCGGAGGAGCAGAATCCGGAAGTTCTCCTCCGCGAGGTTCACCAGTTCGAAATACAACGTAAACGCCATCGCCTGATCGAAGGCTTCGGCCGGATTCAAGGCCCGGACTTCGCGTTCGAGAGCGCGGCGCGCCGCCGCGTCACCCTCGCGACTGGCTTTGGCCAGTTTGCGCAGACGCTCGACGCGGGTCAGCGTTTCGGGTCCGGCGAGTTGCGCGATCACGCGTCCAAGCAATTTCCCCAGTTCGCGCACTTCGGCGCGCAAACGATCGATCTCGCGCAAAGCAGACGTGGGACGGGAAGCAGATGGGCGTGGCATGTGGGCGGGACGGTGGTGGTGGAACTCGGTGGCATAAAGCGAAAACAATGCCGTGCGCAAATCCCGTGCTCAGTCTGTGCAACGGTTCGTTCGCGAGGCTTGCTTGGCGGGCTGCCCCCGCCTTTGCTGCGCCGACCGTGACCTGTCGCTCTCTTTTCGCGTTTCTGCTCCCCGCTCTCGTCCTCGCCTCGGCCGTCCGCGCCAATGACGTCGCCACCGAGGAGGTTCGCCCTTCGATCGAGAGCGATACGACGTCGTTCTTCGACTTTCAGACGCGTGAAGCCGTTTTCCCAGGCAATGCGCGGCTCGTTTACGGCGACGTTCTGCTGACCGCCGACGAGATCCGTTACAACGCCTCGACCACCAGCGCCATCGCGCGCGGCAATGTCGTCCTCACGCGGGGCGCGCAGCGACTCGTCGCCGACACGCTGAAATACGATCTCACCGCCGGCACCTACGAAGCCGCGCACATCCGTCTCGGCCAGCATCCGATCTACGTGGCGGGCGCGACCGCGATGGGTGATCGCAACTCGATCGTGATCGAAGACGCCCAGGCCTCGGTCCCCGAGCCCGGTCCGCTCGTGCCCAGCGTGCGCGCTTCGAAGATCACCGTGAACTCCGAACAGAAGCTCCGCGCGGAAGGTTCCGCCGCGGGTCTCGGCAAGGTGCGCCCGCTGCCCTTCGGTTCGTTCCAACACGATCTCTCGAAACCGTTCGCGGCCGACGCCACGTTCACCGGCGGCTATCGCGGTTCGCTCGGTGTGTTCGCGCTCGTGGGCCTGCAATTGCCCGTCAACGACACGTTCAGTCTCGGCGGCGATCTCGGTTACTATACTCGGCGCGGCCTGCTCTTCGGTCCCGCCGGCACCTACGAAACGCAGGACGGCGAGCGGAGCATCGCGGGCAGTTTTCGTTCGGGCTACATCCACGACCACGGTCCGCGCGGCGTGGACATCAACAACGATCCGGTGCCGTCCGATCGCGGCTTTTTCTCCTGGGAACATCGGCAGAAAATTTCGGAAAATCTCTCGCTCAACGCGCAGCTCAACTACTGGCGCGACTCCGAAGTGCTGCGCGACTTCCGTCCGCGCGAGTTCTTCCCGGTGCAGCAACCCGACAGCTACGTGGAGTCGGTTTACTCGGGCGGAAACTATTTCGTGTCGGCCTTCGTCCGCGCCGCACCGCACTCGTGGCAGGTCGTGCAGGAGCGTTTGCCGGAGATTCGTTTCGACCTGCTTCCGCTCTCGCTCGGCGCGGGTTTCTACGAGCGCTTCAACGCCAGCATCGTCGCGCTCCATGAAGAAACGCCCTTCACCGGCCCCGAGCTGCGCAGCCATCGTTTCGACGCCTACTACGCGCTCACCCGGCCCGTCACTTACAAGGACTGGTTCAGCTTCACGCCCGTGGTCGGCGGACGTCTGACCCACTACTTTGAAACCGAAGGCGCCGCTGAGGACGGCACCTACACACGCGGACTCGGCGAAGTCGGCTTCGACAGCGCCGTGCGCTTCAGCGGCACGTTCGACTACAAGAACCCGCGCTGGAAGATCGACGGCCTGCGCCACCTCTTCACGCCCAAGGTTTCCTATCGCTACATCCCGAAAGGCGACAAAGGCACGCCCTACATTCCGCCGATCGATCGCCTCGCGTTTTCGACTTATCTGCAGCCGCTCGGCCTCGGCGATCAGCGCAACATCGACGTGCTGCGCGACACCAACACGCTCCGCCTCCAGCTCGACAACACGCTGCAGACGCGCGACGAGACCTACGGTTCGCGCGATCTCGTGGTGTTCAACCTCGCCAACGACTTCCGCTTCAAGCGTCGCCCCGGCGAACGCGATGTCTCCGAGATTCACGCCGAGCTCGGCCTCATGCCCGCACGCTGGCTGCAGCTCGGACTTTATCAGCGCTACTCGCCGCAGGATGGCCATCTCGACGAGCTCAACACGGGCATCACGTTCCGCGATGGCGACGTTTGGGCGCTGCGTTTTTCGAACAACTTCCTCCGTCACGAACTCGAGGACTATCTCGTCGACGGCAGCTATCGTTTCAACGAAGTCTTCGAGGGCGTCGCGCACCTCCGCTACAACGCGCGCCGCAGCCGCTTCGACGAACAATCCTACGGCATCCGCCAGAAAAATCGGCACGACCTGGCGTATTGATTATTTGGTGACGCTCTACAATGGCCCGCGCCGCGAGAGCAAATTCGGCCTGAGCGTGCAGATTCAGGCGCTCAGCTTCTGAGTTCGCGATGAGTGTCGCCGGGAACCAGCAGCGGACGTTCCTGCGTCTGCTCGCCGCGCTCAGACCGCACTGGCATCGCGACCAGAATCTCCCGGCGCGCATCCAGCAACTACTCGCACGCGAACGCTCGTTCGGTTCGCGTGATCGCCGGCTCTATCGCGAGCTGATCTACACCACGCTGCGTCATCTGCCGTGGATTGAGCCGCAGCTCGACACCGCGCCCGACGAAGCGGTGCGTCGCGTTGCGTGGCTCGCCGCGGAGACGCCCGCGACGCGCGCGTTTCGCGAGAGCTTCGCGACCGGTGAGGCGCCCAAAGGCGACCGCGCTGAGCTGCTGCCCGCATGGTTTCGCGAACATTGTCCGGAAATATTCTCCGGCGAAGAACTCACCGCGCAGCTGCGTCGCGCACCGCTTTGGATTCGCGTGCAGCGCGATTCGGAACGCGTGTTCGCGGAGTTCGAGCAGCGCGGCTGGAAATGGTCCGCGACCGAAGCGACGCCGCACGCGTTTCGCGTGCACGACGAAGTCGATCTCACGAAGACCGAGAGCTTCGCCGCAGGAAATTTCGAAGTGCAGGACCTCGGCTCGCAGCTCGTGCTCGAAATCGCGCTGAACGAGCCGTCCGGTGTCTGGCTCGACGCCTGCGCGGGTGCCGGCGGCAAAACGCTCCAACTCGCGCACCTGCTCGGCGACCGCGGCCGTGTCGAAGCCTACGACGTGCGCACGGCCGCGCTCGACGAGCTGCAACGCCGCGCGACTCGAGCCGCACTGCGCAACGTCTCGATCCGCACCGAGGCACGACTCGGAACGTATGATGGCGTGATCGTGGACGCACCTTGCTCCGGGTCGGGCACGTGGCGGCGCTCGCCGCATTTGAAATGGACGACGACGTCCGCCCGGATTCGCGAAGCAGCGGCCTTGCAACTCACGCTCCTCCGCGAACACGCCGCACGCGTCGCTCCCGGCGGTCGGCTCATTTACGCCACCTGTTCGCTTAGTCGGCGGGAAAACGAGGATGTCGTGGCGGCTTTTCTCGCGGAAAACCCGGAGTTTGCGACGGAAACGCCAGCGAAGGACCTCGGTTTCCCCCTGCGCGGCGGCGGGACGACGATCTGGCCCTCGCGGTGGGACACCGACGGATTTTTCGTCGCGGTTTTCCGGCGGCGCTGAGCGGAGAGTTTTTCGTTGCCGGCAGAGTGGCTGGCTCAACCATCGCCCGACCGTGGTTCCCGACTCCGACTATCGTATCAAGCTCCAGGTCTTCGAAGGACCGCTGGACCTGCTGCTCTTTTTGATCCGCAAGAACGAGCTGGATATTTACGACATCCCGATCGAGTCGGTCACGAAGCAATACATCGAGGCGCTGCACGCGATGCAGCAGCTCGATCTCGAGATTGCGGGAGAATTTTTCGTGATGGCGGCGACGTTGATGGAGATCAAAAGCCGTATGCTCCTCCCGAAGGGTCTGCACGCGGTGGATCCCAACGCCGACGAGGAGGAGATCGATCCGCGCTGGGACCTCGTTCACCAGCTCCTCCAATACAAGAAATTCAAGGAAGCCGCGGAGAAGCTCAACGAGCTGGCCTTGAGCCGCCACGATCTCATGGCGCGCTTCGTGCCGACGATCACGCGCTCCGAGCAGGATCGTCCGCTGAAGAACGTCGATCGCATCGAGCTGTGGAACGCGTTCAACATCGTGCTCCGCCGCCTCGCCGAAAAACTCGTGGTCGGTGAAATCCACGACGAACAGGTCACCGTTTCCGACCGCATGGAGTATCTCCTCGAGAAAACGAAGACGGAGAAGACGTTTATCTTTTCGCACCTTTTCCCCGAGCGGGTGACGCTGCGCATGCTGGTCGCCACGTTTTTGGCGGTGCTCGAACTCACGCGTCTCAAGCGGTTGCGCGTGCGTCAGGACGAAGCGTTTGCCGACATCGTTTGCTCCGCTGTCGAAGAGCAAATCCCGCTTGAAACTCCCCCGCCCGCCGACACGGTGACCGCGTGAGCAAGAAAAAGAAACCCGCGCGCGCCGGACTTTTGGGCGTCGGACTCGACAACGACGACGGTCACAAACGGATCACCACCGGTGAACAATTCGCCATCGTCGGCGGCTCCGAAGAAACTCACGGGCGCATGACGGAGACGGTCATCAAGACCTTCGAGGAGCTGAAAAACCGCGGCAAAGCCCTCGAGCAAGTCGAGCCGAAGGAGCTCGCCGACATCTTGCACCGCGTCACCCCGCGCTGACGCCCGTTTGCGTCTCGTCCGTTTCCGACTCTACTGTTCCCTCCAACTGCCATCCGTATGTCCGAAAAAAATCACGCATCTGACCACCGACTCCTTCAAGAACACCGTCAGCGCTTCCAGCACGCCGGTCCTCGTTGATTTCTGGGCGCCTTGGTGCGGGCCCTGCAAAGCCATCGCGCCGATCCTCGACGAGCTCGCCACCGAGTTCGACGGCAAGCTCTCGATCGCGAAGGTGAACATCGACGAGCACGACTCGATCGCCGCGGAATACGGCATCCGCGCCATCCCGACGATGCTGCTCTTCAAGGGCGGCCAGGTCGTCGAGCAACTCGTCGGCATGATGCCGAAGGCGGCGCTCAAGACGAAGCTCGAAGCGCACGTCTGAGTTCGACTCTTTTTCGCTCTCTTTCCAAAGCCGCGTCACGCCGACGCGGCTTTTTTTATTTCCAGATCAGACCGACCGAGAGCAGCACGGCGAAAAGCGCGAGTAGTTTTCCAGTATCGCCCAGCAACGCGATCAATTCGGCCGGCTGCTCCGCTCGCCGGAGTCGCCGGCAGTGAATCCACGCCATCGGCCACGCCAGCCACGGCAGCAACAGCGTCGGACTTTGGTCGCGCGCCGCGAGCGCGACCGGCACCGCGAATGCAACGAGTGCCGACACGAAATGCTGCCAGCGCGCCGCCGCGCGACCGAAGCGGACGACGAGCGTTTTCTTCCCGGCCGCCCGATCGGTGTCGATGTCGCGATAGTTGTTCACGACGAGAATATTCGCCGCCAGCAGACCGATCGGCACACCGAGCAGCAGTGCGTCGACGGTGACACGTCCCGCCTGCACGAAGTAGGTCGCCGCCACGGCCACGAGCCCGAAAAAGATAAACACGAACAGATCGCCGAGACCGTTGTAAGCGAGCGGCCACGGACCTCCGGTGTAGGCGATGCCACACAGGATGCTCGCGACACCGATCACGATCAGCCACGGGCCGCCCCACGCAATGAGTCCGAGTCCGGACAGAAACGCCGCTGCGAACACGAACCACATCGCGCGCTTCATCACCGCCGGAGAAACCAGTCCCGCCGCGACCGCCCGCCGCGGCCCCACCCGCGCGACTGTATCCGCGCCGTGGATATAATCGTAGTAGTCGTTGGCGAAATTCGTCCCGATCTGCACGAGTAACGCGAACGCCAGGCACAGGCTCGCCGCGCCTGCGTCGAACACCCCGTCGCGCCACGCGAGCGCAGCACCCACGAGCACCGGCGCGACCGCAGCCGGCAACGTGCGCGGGCGAGCGGCGGACAGCCAGACTTGTGCGGACGCACTCACCGGCTCAGCCCTTCCACTTTTTCGTGAACGGCACCAGCGAACGCCGCAGCAGCAGACTGAGCAGCGCCGGCAGGAAGCACAGCAGCGCTGCGAACACCGGAAGCGGCTGCATGCCGACGAACAGCACGCCAAACACCATGAGCAGGAGCGCGTAAACGGTCAGAAACGCCAATGCGCTCGGCAGCGCCAGATTGATCGCCCAGACGAGGATCAGCGCAAACAGCGCGGCACTCAAACCGGAGAGCGCGATCGACAGGCCACTGAGATAAAATAGCGCGGGGAAAAGACTGAATCGGCCTTCGTAGCGAAACGTTTGCACGAGCACGCCGATGAGCAACACACCCAGGATGACCCAGTAAATCCAGTGGATCGAGTCGTCGACCGGCAGTTCCAACGCTTGGAGCGAAGGATCCACCGCCCCCTCCCATCCGACCAACGCCACGCCACCCACCGCGGCGCGGAAGAAATCGATGAAGTTTTTGTCCTTTCGAACCTCCTCACTGAAGCGCACGCTTTGATCGCCCGGCTCGCGCGAACGACCACTCTCCGAGTAGCGACGGTTTCTCCGGCTCCGGAAGCGGATCACCTTGCCGCCAAGCCGCAGCCACTGGCGGGGAAACCACAGCAGAAGAAGCGCAAACAGAAACTGGATCAGGTCGATTTTCACGCGGGGATTTCAGTGTCGTTTTCCGCAGGGATGGCGAGATCAGAACATTGTTACGGCGCCGGCGGCCGATACGCGTCCTCCTCGGCCACATCCAGTTCTGTCTCCAACTCACGGATACGCGCCAGCACTACGTCTCGCATGGCCGCGGGATCGCTCGGGGAAAGCCGCGGGTGCAGTTCTCGCAAAAACGTCCACGCATCACGCGGACGCCCGTCGAGTCGCAGCAACTCCGCGTGCAGGCGCGCCGCGTAATACGGCGCCGCCGGCAACTCCGCCGCGCGACGATAGCTTTCCGCGGCGGCGGTTACATCCCCCAAGGCACGCCACTGGATCATCGCGCGTTCAGTCCAGATGGCGGGCGATTCCGGGTGCACCCGCTCCGCCGCGTCGAGCCAGCGCAACGCGAGCGCCGGATCGTTGCTCCATTCACTGGACGCGACTCCCCCGGCCTCCGACGCATCCGACCAACGCGGCATGTCGTAGGCCAGCATCCGCGCACCGTTGAGCCAGAACGCGAGCGGCTCCGGATCGAGGGACGTCGTCGCGTGCAACCATCTCGACATCGCGGCGCCATCGCGCTCTTCCCACGCCGCGTAAGCGCGCAGCCATGCGAGATCGGCCGCGAAGGTGCGATAGCCGCCGAGCGCCGCGATGGTCATCGCGCTCGCACCCGTAGCTCGGTTGACGGGAGAAAGTTGGCCGGCGTGCGGTTCGAGCCAGCGCAACGCTGCACCCGCGAGCATCATCGCGAGCACCACGCGCAAGACGATCGACGGACTAGAATTCACGCTGCCGAAAACTCCACGTCGCCAGCGCGCCCGCCACGATGCAGTAGCCCGCGGCGTATAACGTGACCGCAACGATTTCTCCGCCCCCAAGCGCAACGCCCGCGGAGAACTTTTCCTCGAAGTTGAACACCTGAAAATTGGGAAACAGCAGCGCGAGCGCCGACGCCCCCGCTTTTGTGGCCCACGAGTCGGTGCGGTGCGCGACTTCCTGCGCCACGTGTTGCAGGTGACAGATCAGCAACGCAGCGAGCGAGAGCGCGATCGCCAGCAACTGCGAACGCGACAACGTGCACAGCAACAGCGTCAATGCCGCGAGCACCGCACATTTCAGCGCGTGTGCGTAACCTGTCAGCGCCACGGCAGCGTAGTTCACGACCGCGTCGGTCGCGAGCGTTTGCGTCCACAACACCGCTGCGAGCAAACCCGTAAGCAGCGCACAATACGCCGCGAGCACGAGCACCGCGGCACCAAATTTTCCCGCGATGAACTCCCCGTGTCGCACCGGTTTCGCGAGGAGCGTCAGGACCGTGCGTTGCTCGATCTCCGAGAAATACGCATGCGCCACCAGTGCGATCGCGAGACCGGAGCCGAGCAAACCGATCGTGCCGAAACCGAAATCAGCCACGAACTTCAGCGGCGAGACGCCGAAGTTGAAATCGCCGAGCAGTCGCGCTCCACCCACGAGCACCGCGCCGAGGAACACCAGCGCATTGGCTATGCGCTGTCGCATGAGACCGCGCAGCGTCTGCCGTCCGATCAGCACGGCGCGATGAAGTGAAAGCGAGAAGCCGCCGCTCATGATTTCTCCACAACCTCCTTTCGCGCCGCCTCGTCGAGCACGCGGCAATACGCCTGCTCGAG
This sequence comes from Opitutus sp., assembly GCA_024707325.1. GTDB lineage: Bacteria > Verrucomicrobiota > Verrucomicrobiia > Opitutales > Opitutaceae > Opitutus. Next base: position 417,673 of record JANPZY010000004.1, read on the forward strand.
CACGCTGCGGTTGGGCGTAAATCCGTCGCCAAGCATCAGCCGGCTCACCGGCTCGTCGCACAGCTTTCGTCCCGCGGCGAGAATCGCCACGCGATCGCATACGGTTTCGAGCGGTCCGATCAAATGCGACGTGATCAACACCGTGCGCCGGTCGCGCCTGATCGCGTCGATGATCCGCACGATTTCCTCCGCGCCGTGTGGATCCACGCCGGCGAGCGGCTCATCCATGACAAGAAACTCCGGTTCGTGCACCAGCGCCTGCGCGAGTCCAGCGCGCTGCCGCATGCCGCGCGAGTAACCTGCCACCGGTCGCGACGCCGCTGCGGTCAAGCCCACGAGTTCGAGCACCGCCGCCGCACGCTGCCGCAGTTTTTCGCCGCTCAGCCCGCAAAGCTGCCCGTGAAATTCCACGAGTTCGCGCGCGGTCAGATAGCCCGGGAAGTCCGGCGTATCCGGCACATAACCGAGCCGCGCCCGCACGCCGATGTCACCCGGCTTCCCGCCCAGCACGGAGCACGAGCCGCTCGTCGGCCGCACCAGGCCTAGGAGAATTTTGATCAACGTGCTTTTGCCCGAGCCGTTGGGTCCGAGCAGTGCCACCACTTCACCCCGCCGCACGTGGAAATCGACGCCGTGCAACGCGCGCACTTTCTGCGCCGTCAGCCCGGTCGCGTAGTCTTTGATCAGCCCTCGCGCCTCCACCACCTCGGTCGCGGGGATCATGTCACTTGATGGTGAAACCGACGAACTCCGGCGCGCGCCGGCCGGCCACGCGCTCCGTTTTCCGGATGTAGCCATGCATGCGCTCGTCGAGCGCCGAGAGAAAATCCTCCACTTCCTTCGCCGCCCCCTCGACTTCGAGCTGCACGCGACCGTCTGCGAGGTTTTTCACGTAGCCCGAAACTTCGAACTCCTTGGCCACCTGCATTGTCGAGTAGCGAAACCCGACGCCCTGCACGTGTCCGCTGAAGAATACGAGTTCGTGGTGCACATCCGGCATGTTTCTGAAATTGCGGACGCCCCCCGCGCATCAACACGCAAGTAGCCGGCCCGCGCCAAGTCTTTGCCCCCGAACCCCGACCACCCCCTGTCGGGGAATTTAGTTTGCTTTTCGAGTATCCCGGGGCTCAGTTTCCGCACATCCGAATGAGCAATTTCGATTCTGACGGAGCCCCCGAGAACGAGTGGGAAGAGCGCGGCGATCTGGCCTGGAATGAGTTCGATTGGGAGCGCTACCTCCGCGAGCAAGACGACGCTATCCATCGCTATCTCGGCTTCTACGAAGCGTGTAAGGCCAGCCCTGACCGCATCGACGATGTCGCTGAACTCATGCACTGGGGCAACGACACCGCCGACGATGCCCGCGCCGACGCTTCCGGCTCCGACGACGAGGATGACGATGAGGACGATTTCATCCCGCAGGGCGAAGTCTACACGCTCCACAAAAACCCCATCTTCGTCTCCACCAAGGCCCTTTATCTGAGCCTCCGCCGGAACTGGGAACTCACCGCCGGTGATTCCACCCGCGTGCCCCAGCCTCTCGCGCTTTCACTCCTCTCCTCGCTGCATCGCGGCGAAGAACAGGCCGTCCACGCCATCCACGCGCTGGATTTTGGCGATTACGCGATGGCCGTTTCGCTCTTTAAGCGCGCGCTCAGTGCCCTCAACAGCACGCTCGCGCTGCTCAACGACACTTCCGCCCTCGATCACCGCGCCGTTCGCACCTACCGCGAAGAATCGCTTCCCCGACTCTTCGATCTGCGCGAGATCTGGCTTCGCGTGATCAACGAGTGTCGCCAAGAGCTGAAGCGTCCCGCCGACGGCGAAAACTGACGCCTCTCGCGCGAAGCGATTTTCTCCGGCAAATCCGCCTTGCACTTTGTTCGGCGCGCGTTTGCCTCGGAACTTCCTCGAACAAACGGAGAGATGGCTGAGTGGTCGAAAGCGGCGCTTTGCTAAAGCGTTGTAGGGATTTAAACCCCTACCGAGGGTTCGAATCCCTCTCTCTCCGCCACTTCGAGACACAATGAAGCCCGCACGTCTATCGTGCGGGCTTCGTCGTTTTCGGACCTGAAATTCAGTCCGCCATCGACATCCCCGGCACCCGTGCGACCGCTTGCCGGATGATGCTGCAGTCCGTCTCGCCCGTGAAGCCGCTCATCGCGACCGCCAGCCTCGTGCCGTCCGCCAGCTTCACCGGCAAACCGCCGTCCCAGCCAATGAAGTCCGGATGCGCGATCCCGAACTGCGCCGGATCGATTTTCTTCCCGTAAACCAGATCTTCGTAGCGACCGGTCGCGATGTTCGTCGGCAGACCTGCGTGCACTTCTGCCACGCGATCCGCGATGTCGCGCGTTGTCGCAGGCGATCCGTCCCGAACATGCGCCCGAAAAACTGCCCGTTTTCGGCAATGATGTGGAGCGTCCCATTTCCGTGGCTGTTGTCGCGATCGGCGGGATTTTCCATGCATGCAGGAATCAACTTCTCGACTTCCGCGATCAACAACTCGGCCTGACGGGAGATTTCGGCGGTCGACATGCCCCCACTCCAAACATCTCGCTCCCCGCAACGCAACCGCCCTCCTCCTCTAGAAAAGCCCAACCCACATGTCTACTATTAGTTGACGTGTGGACTTTCGTGCAGCTGATCGCGGAGCTCCATTCGAGGCCCGCATCTGCACGACGCAGAGCGCGACACGGCTGAACCCGATCCGGACGCTCGCACCCAACAATGCGCACCAGGATTCGCCTCAATCCGCACCGTGGCTCCAGCCGGTTGGCACTCGGACCAGACTCAATGCGCACCTGAGCTCGACCCGGGACACACTTAGTCGCGACTCGATCCGGTCTATGGCTCGACTCGTGCCGCAACACGCCACAACGAGGGACGCACTTTGTTCCAACCCGAGGCGAGATGTGTCTCACGGCTGTCCGCACCCTTGCTCGACTATGCCCGCACTCTGGCCGACGCGGAACGCACCTCACTCCAACCCGAGCCGCACTTGGTTCCGAGTCGGTGCGGACCATGGCTCGGGCCATTCGCAACGAATTCATTCCGAGCTAACCGGCTGCGGCCTCAGTGGCGCCCCAGGCTCCAGTTCCGTTTATCCACGTCTGCGGCGCCAAACAACATGTCTACTATTGGTTGACATTGTGTTTCTCGGGCGACGGGGCGTTTTGCGGGATGAATTCCGGTGGGTGGTAGGCGCGGTTTGGCTGGTGGTTCGCGCGCAGGTGGCGCGGCGAGGCACAAGTGGACGCAAAAAAACGCGGCGTGGGATTCACGCCGCGTCTCCAGAAAAGCACTACACCGCGCTCAGTAGCGGTAGTGGTCGGGTTTGTAAGGACCTTCGACCGGCACGCCGAGATACTCGGCCTGCGCGGGCGTGAGGGTGGTGAGCTTGGCCCCGATCTTCTCGAGGTGCAGGCGCGCAACTTCCTCGTCGAGGTGCTTGGGCAGGCGATAGACGCCGATCGCGTAGTTGTCCTTGTTTTTCCAAAGATCGATCTGCGCGAGGGTCTGGTTGGTGAAGCTGTTGGACATGACGAACGACGGGTGGCCGGTGGCGCAACCGAGGTTCACGAGACGCCCTTCGGCGAGCAGGTAGATGCTCCGGCCGTCGGGGAAGGTATACATGTCGTATTGCGGCTTGATCGTGGTGCGTTTCGCGTCGGACGCGTTGAGGCGCTCCACCTGGATCTCGTTGTCGAAGTGGCCGATGTTGCAGACGATCGCCTGGTCTTTCATCCCACGCATGTGCTCGAGGGTGATGATGTCGCGATTGCCGGTGGTGGTGACGTAGATGTCGGCGATGCCGAGCGTGCTTTCGACGGTGTTGACCTCGAAGCCTTCCATCGCGGCCTGAAGCGCGTTGATCGGATCGACTTCGGTCACGATGACGCGGGCGCCGAAGCCGCGGAGCGAATGCGCGGAGCCTTTGCCGACGTCGCCGTAACCGCAGACGCAGGCGACCTTGCCGGCGATCATGACGTCAGTGGCGCGCTTAAGACCGTCGGCGAGCGATTCGCGGCAGCCGTAGAGATTGTCGAATTTCGATTTCGTGACGGAGTCGTTCACGTTGATCGCGGGCACGCGCAGCTTGCCCTTCTCGAGCATCTGGTAGAGGCGGTGCACGCCGGTGGTCGTTTCCTCGGAAACGCCGCGCCACTCTTTCACGAGCGAGGTCCACTTCGTGGGATTCTCTGCGTAAACGCGCTTGAGGAGGTTTTTGATGACCTGCTCTTCGTGCGAGCCAGACGGTGTATTCACCCAGTCACTACCTTCCTCGAGTTCGCAGCCCTTGTGAATGAGGAGCGTGACATCGCCGCCGTCGTCGACGACGAGTTGCGGGCCCTTGCCGCCGGGGAACGAAATCGCGCGAAGCGTGAGATCCCAGTATTCCTCGAGCGTTTCGCCCTTCCATGCGAAGACCGGCGTGCCGGCCTGCGCGATCGCGGCGGCGGCATGGTCCTGCGTCGAGAAGATGTTACAGGAAGCCCAGCGCACGTCGGCACCGAGTTCCTTCAGCGTCTCGATGAGGACCGCGGTCTGGATCGTCATGTGCAGCGATCCAGTGATGCGCACGCCGGCGAGCGGCTTGGACGGACCGAACTTTTTGCGCACGGCCATGAGACCGGGCATTTCGTGTTCGGCGATGGAGATTTCTTTCCGGCCCCAGTCGGCAAGCGAGATGTCTTTGACGAGATAATCGGGAGATTTGGTGTCAGCAGTGGCAGTAGCCATGAGTGATGCGGTCGGCGGGTTCGTGGAGGGTGCGATCACTTGATCGCGGCGCGGAGGGCGGCAGCTTTGTCGGTTTTTTCCCAAGGGAGACCGCTCTTGCCGAAGTGTCCGTAGTTGGTTGTGCGGCGGTAAATCGGGCGCAGCAGATCGAGCTGCGAAACGATGTCGGCCGGCTTGAAGCTGAAAACTTTCTGGACGGCCGCGGTGATCTGTTCGTCGGAGATGCCGAGCTTGGCGGTGCCAAACGTCTCGACGCGCACCGACACCGGATGCGGGTGACCGATCGCGTAGGCGAATTGGATTTCCGCGTGCGACGCGAGGCCGGCGGCGACGATGTTTTTCGCGACCCAGCGGCCCATGTAGGCAGCGGAGCGGTCGACCTTGGACGGATCCTTGCCCGAGAAAGCGCCGCCACCGTGGCGGCCCCAGCCACCGTAGGTATCCACAATGATCTTACGGCCGGTCAGACCGGAGTCACCCTGCGGTCCGCCGATGACGAAACGGCCGGTCGGATTGATGAGAAATTCCGTGCGCTTCGTGAGCATCTCGGCCGGCAGCACTTTGCGGACGACGTTTTCGACGATGAACTTCTCGATCTGCGCGTGCGACACGCCGTCGGCGTGCTGCGTGGAGATGACGACGTTAACGACTTCGACCGGGCGGTCGTTTTCGTAGCGGATCGAAACCTGCGACTTCGCGTCGGGGCGGAGCCAGTTCACGGCGCCGCTTTTACGGAGCTTCGTCAGCTCGCGGCCGAGGCGATGCGCAAACATGATCGGCGTGGGCATGAGCTCGGGCGTCTCGTTGCACGCATAGCCGAACATGATGCCCTGATCGCCGGCGCCCTGCTCCGCCGTCTTCTTGCCCTTCGCCTTCTTCGCATCGACGCCTTGCGCGATGTCGGGCGACTGGCGCGTGAGGTAGTTGTTGATGAAAACGGTGTCCGCGTGAAACACGTCGTCGGCGTTGACGTAGCCGATCTCGCGGATCGCGTCGCGCACGATGGCCTCGTAGTTGAGCTTGGCCTTGGTGGTGATCTCGCCGGCAAGGATCACCATGTTGGATTTCACCATGGTCTCGCAGGCGACGCGGCTGGTGCGATCCTGCGCGAGACAGGCATCGAGCACGCTGTCCGAGATGAGATCGGCGACCTTGTCCGGATGGCCTTCGCCGACGGACTCGGAGGAGAAAACAAAAGAGTTGGCCATAGTAGAAAGTGGCAGGAACGGAACACTTCGGTCCGTTTTGCAGCAAGATTAAACATCAACGCATTGGCATTCGGTGATGCATCACATGATCTAGGGTGATTTTACTAGTTTTCTTCGAGATTTCCCTATGGCGGGCGCGTTTTGAGCCGAATCTCCACTCATTCGCAGCCACCGCATGGAGCCCAGCGTCACCGCCCCCTTATCGAGCCTTCGAGGTCGGAAGATCCTCATCGTCGACGATGATCGGCTGAATATCCGCATTCTGGGCGGTATCCTGAAGACCGAAGGCTACGTGCTCGCCGATGCATCCTCGGGCGAGGCGGCGATCAAGGCCTATCCGGAGATCCGTCCGGATCTCGTGCTGCTCGACGTGGTGATGCCCGGTATCAACGGTTTCGATACGTGCCGGGCATTGCGCGCCGAACATGGTGAGGACTGCGCGCCGATCATTTTCATCACTGCCAAGACCGCCTCCGATGATATCGTCGAAGGCCTCTCCGCCGGCGGACTCGATTACCTGCCGAAACCGTTTCAGGCCCGCGAAGTGCTCGCGCGCATCCGCACGCATCTCGTCAACCGCCAGCTCGTCGAGCAGCAGAAGTCGCTCGTCGCCCAGCTCAGCAAGGCCAACGAAGCGAAGAACAAATTCCTCGGCATGGCCGCGCACGACCTGCGCAATCCCCTCGCCTCGATCCGCGGGCTTGCCGAGTTCCTGCGCGACGGCGTCGTCGGCGAGCTCACGGCCGATCAAGTCGACTTGGTGAACACGATCCACTCCGCGAGCCAGTCGATGCTCGTCATGGTCAATGAACTGCTCGACGTCGCGACCATCGAATCCGGCGAACTCAAGATTCAGGTGTCCGAGCAAAACCTCTCCGATCTCGTGGAGAAGAGCGTTTTCCTCGCGAACATCGAGGCGGCTAAAAAGAAAACGCTGATCGAACTCGAGAGCTCCGCCCCGCCTGTGATCGCGCACCTCGATCCGGCGAAGATCCAGCAGGTCGTGGATAATCTCCTCTCCAACGCCGTGAAGTATTCGCCGCCCGGCTCGCTCGTCCGCGCGGTGCTCACGTGCAGCGATTCCGCCGCGCTGTTGGCCGTGCGCGATCAAGGCCCGGGGATTCCCGAAGGCGAGCGCGACAAGCTCTTCAAGGATTTCGGTCAGCTCTCCACCAAACCCACCGCCGGCGAAAAAAGCACCGGCCTCGGCCTCGCCATCTGCCGCAAGATCGTGGACGCGCACCGCGGCACGATCGCAGCGGAAAACCTGCCGGAAGGCGGTTGCGAGTTTCGCATTTCCCTCCCTCTCAAGACATGAACTTCGACGGCACCATCCTGCTCATCGACGACGAAGCCCACATCCGGAAATTCGTCGGCCTGATCCTCAAGCAACAGCTCGGCAATCCGACGATTCTCGAGGCCGCCAATGGCCAGGAGGGCATCGACGCCTACCAACGCGAAAGCCCCGACCTCGTCCTGCTCGATATCAGCATGCCGGTGATGGACGGGCTGCAGACGCTCCGTCGGTTGAAGGAAATCGATCCCGACTGCCTTGTCGTGATGCTCACCTCGATGGCCAACCGTCAGACGGTCGAAGACGCGCAAGTCCACGGCGCGGTAAATTACATCCGCAAAGACACCCCGAAAGAGGAGATCGCCCGCGCCATCGCGCAAACGGTCGCCACCTACTTCGAAGCCGATCCCGCCGACGCCTCCGCATGAACCCCGATCCCATCGCCTCTCCCTTTCGCGCGACCGAGGTGCGCTACTCTCTTCCGATGATGTTGCGCGAACTCGAACTCGAGCGCGCGTCCGGATCCTTCGCCATGGAGAAACTCGCGCAAAACGAGATCGGAAAGCTCTTCAAACCCCAAGTGGCTCCCCGCCGTGTCAAACCCAAGAAGTGAGCAGTTTCTTCAGAGCGTTCTGGATCTGCCGAGCTTCAGCTGGAAGCGGGAGGTAAAGGAACTCCACGACCGGCTCGGCAACGCTCCCGAGCTTGTCCAGGCGATTGTCGATTCCCGCTACGTCGGCAAAGACGACGCGTGCAAACTCTGGGCCGACTCCATGGAGGTCGCTTACGTCGATCCGTTTGCCTCCGTCATCACCGATGAAGCGATCAGCCTTCTGCCCGTCGAAATCGCAAAGAAAGCCCGCGTCATCGGTCTCTACGTCGTCAACGACGTGCTCACTGTCGCCGCCGCCACGCCCAACGATTCCGAGCTCATGCGGCGCCTCGGCCAGATCGCACAGGTGCAGGTCAGTCCGGTGTTCGCCCTGCCTCGCGAAATTGAGGACGCGATTTCGATCCACTACTCGACCGAGAAGAATCTCGAAGAGAGCCTCTCCGAACTTGAGCAATCGAGTCTCTTCGACCGCCCCGATCTCGCCGGCGAAAAGCTTTCGAACCTTGCCGAGAGCACATCCCTCGCAAGCATCCTCGACGAGATCGTTTACTTCGCGCTCCGCGAACGTGCGACCGACATCCACATCGAAGCGCAGGAGCTGCTCAGCCGCATCCGCTTCCGCATCGACGGCAATCTCCGCGAAATCACCACCTACTCGCGCAAGATCCACCGTGCGATCATCTCGCGCCTCAAGATTCTCTGCGGACTCAACATCGCCGAGTCGCGTTTCCCGCAGGATGGCCGCTTCTCGATGACGATCGGTTCACAGACCGCGAACTTCCGCGTCTCCACCATTCCTTCCGCGTGGGGCGAAAAAGCCGTCGTGCGCATCCTCGCGATGAGCGGTCGCAAGACGATGCTCACGTTGGACAAGATGATGATGTCGCAGACGATCCTGCAGCCGTTCAAGCGACTCATCCAAAATCCCAACGGGATCATCTTCGTCACCGGCCCGACGGGCTCGGGCAAGACCACGACGCTCTACGCCGCGATCCACGAGATCAACAACCAGTCGCTCAACATCTCGACCATTGAGGATCCGATCGAAATTCAGCTGCCCGGCGTCACGCAGAGCCAGGTCAACAACCACATCGATCTTAACTTCTCGCTCATCCTCCGCGCGCTCATGCGCCAGGATCCCGATGCGATTCTCATCGGCGAAATCCGCGACCTCGAAACCGCCAAGATCGCCACCGAGGCCGCGCTCACCGGCCACATCGTTTTCGCCACGCTCCACACCAACACCGCTGCCCAAGCGATCGTGCGTCTCATCGAAATCGGCGTGGAGCCCTACATGGTCGCGCCGTCCGTCATCGGCGTGCTCGCGCAACGCCTCGCCGCCAAGATCTGCGACAACTGCAAGGAAGCCTACTACCCGAGCCGCGATGTGTTGAAAAAATATTTCGTCGAAGAAGGTCTCACCGAGGTGCCGTTCTACCGCGGCCGCGGCTGCATGGCGTGCCGCGGCACCGGCTACAAGGGGCGCGTCGCGTTTCACGAACTCGTGCTCATCACCGAAGAAATTCGCACGCTCATTTCCGAAGGTCGCACCGCGCAGGAGATCACCCGAGCTGCAACGAAAGTCGGCTATCGCCCGCTGCGTTACGACGGACTCAAGAAAGTGCTCCTCGGCCTCACCACCATCGAAGAGATCGAAGCCAACACGTCGTTCGAATGGGCACCTGATCCGATCGGTTGATTCCATTTGCCCGCCAATCGTTTACGCATCAATTTTCCGCCCATGTCCAACACCCCAGTCATCGACGCTCAGGCCATCGAAAACCTCCGCGCCCTGACGCCCGACGACAACGACGAATTCCTCCGCGAGATCGTCGGTATCTTCTTATCGGATACGCCCAGCCGCATCGCCGAGCTCGAACAGAGCTTCGCCGCCGGCGACAACGCCACCTTCACCCGCGCCGCGCATAGCATCAAAGGCAGCTCCGCCAACGTCGGCGCCGCTGCGCTTCGCGAGGTCGCCGAGGAACTCGAGCAACACGCGAAGACCAACGGCGTCGCCGGCACCGAACCGCTCGTTGTCCGCGTGAAGGACGAATTCGCCCGCGTGAAAGTCGAGTTCGAGCGCATGCTCCCTCCGCTCTAACCCACGCGAACGCATTTCTCTCAGGTGGAGCCCGGCGTCCCCGCCGGGCTTTTTGCGCACGTTCACCTGGACCCGCGGCACCCTCGCCGCGACCAGCGCCAAACCAACCCGCCGAGGACGGCGGGTTCCACCACGGCACTCGGCGTCAATGCGCGCGACTGCGATTCCCCCATGAACTCTTCTCTTTGCTCGGAACGACACGGTGAGAAGCACCACCCCAACCAGCGCTCGCCGTCGCCCCCCCTTTCGGTGCTTCCGTGTTTCCGTGATGAGTTTCAGAACACACCGCACATCGTCACAACCCATGCCGCACCTTCGTGCGACCGTGTCCGCATCTTCTCCCGATCGAGTGCGCTCCTCCGCTCGACCTTGTTCGGACGCCGTCGCGACTTGGTCCGCACCGCGTCGCGACTTGGTCCGCATCTTGGCTCGACCGTGTCCGCACTTTGTCCCGACTCAGCGCGAACTTCTTAGCGATACAGTGCGCTCGTGGGTGTGGACGTGAGCACGTTGTATTGACGCATCGCCATCTTCCACCACTCGGCGAGCGAGTCGGCGGGGCAACTCCACAGTTCGCGGTGCAGCCAGATCATCGATTCGGCATCGAGCAGCAGCGCCATCTTTTCCTTCGAGTTGAGCGAGCCCGGACCTTCGCGCAGTAGCTTTTCGCGCAGCGCCGAAAACCACTCGCGCGCCTCATCGGTCGCGCGACGCTGACGCAGCAGCGCCACGTGCATCGCGTTCACATAGGGATCGAGCACTGCCTGCAACAATCCGTAGTCCGCGCGCAGCGGTTCGGAAAGGCTGCAGATGACGATAACACTCCGCGAGATTCTGCCGCAGCCGACGCAGCTCGTAGCACGGCTGCGATTCTTCCGGCGTAAGAAACAATCCCAGCTCGCGCGCCCGCACGCCCACGCTCGTTTTGCTCAGAAAGATCGAGACCGGGATCGAGACGAGCAACCCGAGCAACACGGGACTCAACCACCAGAAAAACGTCGGCATCAAAATCAACGCCGAGAGGCCCCACACGATGCCGAAACCGGTTTGGCCGCCGTGCGTGATGATCGCCTCGCGCCAATCCACACCGTCCTCGTCCGTGTCGCGGCGTTGCGTGACCCACGACACGCCCTGACCGAGCAGCGTGAAAAGCACGAACTTCGAGTGAAACATCATGTTGATCGGCGCGAGCAGCACCGAAATCGCGATCTCGAAAAACGCACTGAGCGCGAGCCGCACGCGGCCGCCGAATTTCTCCGCTTCCGCGCGGTCCCCCGTCGTCACAAGCACGCTCACGATTTTCGGGAGAAACAAGAGCGTCATCGTGAAGATGAACAGCGTCAGCGCCTCCGGAATCTGCAGCGGATAACCGAGCGACGTTCCGCCCACGCTCGGTGTGCTGAGTTCGGGTTCGCCGGTCACGGTGTTGAACGCCGCGATGGTGCTCAGGATCAGAAACAGCAGCCAGAGCGGTGACGACAGATACGCCATCACACCGGTGAAAAGATGGAAGCGATTCGCCGCCTTGAAACCTTTCGCGGTGAGCAGCCAGGTGTGCTGCATGTTGCCCTGCGACCAGCGGCGATCGCGTTTCGCGCTGTCGATGAGCGTGGGCGGACCTTCCTCCCACGTGCCTTCGATGTCGCCCGCGAGCCACACGGCCCAGCCGGCTTTGCGCATGAGCGCGGCCTCGACGAAATCGTGCGACAGAATACGTCCGCCGAACGGCTCCGTGCCGGGCAAATCCGGCAGTGCGCAATGCTCCATGAAGGGCTGCACGCGAATGATCGCGTTGTGCCCCCAGTAATTGCCGTCGTGTTGCTGCCAGTAGTTGAGGCCCGCGAGAAACAGCGGGCTGTAGAGCCGGTTCGCGAACGCCTGCACACGCGCGTAAAGCGTCTCGCCATTCGCGATGCGCGGCGCGGTCTGGATGATGCCCGCGGTGGGATTTTTTTCCATCAACGCGACCAGCTGCACGAGCGCCTGGCCGGTCATGATCGAGTCGGCATCGAGCACGACCATGTAACGGTAGCTCTTACCCCAGCGGCGGAGGAAGTCGGCGACGTTGCCCGCCTTCTTGTTAATCTGGTTGCGCCGTTTCCGGTAGAAAATCTTCCCGAAGCCGCCGACCTGTTTGCACAGCTCGACCCAGGCGAGCTCTTCCTGAATCCACTGGTTCGGCTGGTTCGAATCGCTGAGGAAAAAGAAATCGAAATGCTCGAGCTGCTTCGTCTCCTGCACCGAGCGATAGATGACGCGCATGCCTTCGAACACGCGGCTGACGTCCTCGTTGAACATCGGCATGATCACCGCCGTCGAGGCCATGCGCAGCGGCTCGTCGGGCGAGAGCGTCGCGGTGATGCGCCGGCTGTCTCCGCCACGATTGATCACATAAAATCCCGCGATAGCGGTGCAGAAACCCACCGCGATCTGCGAAAACAGGATCACGAACAGAATCAGCAGCGCGATCTCGAGGCCGTTGATGCCATCGTGCCACAGCAGGTCGGCCATGAACCATGTCGCAAGACACGTGAGGACGAAGATCGACGAGAAGAACGTGAACCGGCGTCGGTTCAGACGCTGACGAGAGAGAAGCTCGATGGGAGAAACTTGCATCCGGATGTGGCGCCCTCAGCGCGTCGCGTAGAAAATTCCCGCCAGCGCACCGGCGAACACCAGCCACAGGAACGCCGCGCGCATCACCGGCCATCGTTCGAAACGTTCGAGCGTTTCTCCCGCCGCTTCGGGGATCGCGCCAAGATCGATCGGGCGCGGCACCATGCTCGACACACTCATGTCGGGGCCCGCCTCGATCACGGTCGCTCGCATCGCCTTCGCGAAATCGTCCGGGACGTTCTTGTCGTCGAGAAACGCATACGGCCAGCGCTTCGGCCCGTCGCAGAGCAGCATCGCCACGCGGCCCTCCACGGCGATGCGTTCGTGCGGGAGATCTTTTTCACCGAGCACTTCAGAAAACCAGTGGTCCATCGACGCCTCGATCTCCTCCGCCGCGAGCGTGGTGGGATCGATGTTCGGATTTCGTTCGTGCCGCCGCGCCGCGCGTTCGAGCACGGTCAAAATAATGCGGCTCGCATGCAGCCGATTACCGATGCGATGGGCGCGCAGATAGTCGTCCACGCGCGCATACGCGGCGTTCCACGCTTCCATCGTGCCTGTTTTCGGCTGAAACGCTCCGGTGAGTTCGATGGGCGCAACGTCGCTCATGGCTGGCGTTCCGGCTGCCACAGATAGCTCCACGTTTCCGTCAAAACATCGTCCTTCTTGCGCAGGAAACAGCGCAGCTCCACCGGCCGGCCGCTGCCGTCCGCTTTGAGCGAAAACGCCACGCGCCAGGTGTCGTTGAACGGATTCTTCTGCACGTCGGCGTGCATCAGCTTCGCGCCCTCGCCGACCGTTACGACAGGCTCGACTGCTTCGCCGGCTTTGACGGTCGCGAAGATCGGGCCCGCGGCATCCAGCGCGAAACGCTCCAGCTCAGGCTCGTGCGTCTTCGAGTGTCCGTGACGCGTCGCGACGAACACGCCGGCGGGCGGATTCACTTCCTGGAGATACCAGTGAAGCTTGTATTCAAATTCCAATGACTCGCCCGCGCCCGGCGTTTTCTCCGGCGTCCAGAATGCGACAATATTGTCGTTCGTCTCATCCGGTGTCGGCAACTCCACAAGCCGCACGGTGCCACGGCCCCAGTTGCCGACCGGCTCGACCCACGCGCTCGGGCGGAGGTGATAAGCGGCTTCGAGGTCCTGATAGTTTTCGAAATTCCGATCGCGCTGCACGAGGCCGAAGCCCTTCGGATTGTCGTCGCTGAACGCCGCGACGCGCACATGCGCGGGATTTTGCAGCGGACGCCACACCCACTCATCGGTGCCGGTGCGGAGCATCAAACCATCGGAGTCGTGCACCTCCGGACGGAAGTCGCCGTGCTTCTCGATCGTGTTCTCGCCATGCCAGAACATGCTCGTGAGCGGCGCGAGTCCGAGCATCGTCACCGCCTCGCGGAAATACAGAGCAGCCTTCACCTGCATCACGGTTTCCTTGCCCGGCGTGATCGTGAAGCGATACGCGCCTGCCACGCTCGGACTGTCCATCAGCGCGTAAACGACCAGATTGCGCGCAGCGATGCGCGGACGCTCGACCCAGAACGATTCGAAAACAGGAAACTCCTCCCCGCCCGGCTCCGCCGTATCGATCGCGAGTCCCCGCGCCGACAGGCCCCAGCGCTGTCCGACGCCGAGCGCGCGAAAATAACTCGCGCCCTGAAACACCGCGAGTTCGTCGAGGTAGTCGCGCGAGTTGAGCGCGTAGTGAATACGCAGACCCGAGAAGCCCATCGTCGCCGGAATCGGCTGCGCGATCTTGTTTTGGCCGTAGTTGAAAAGTTTGGACGCAAACGGAATCAGCTGCTCGCGGCCGTCCTTGATCTCCGCGATCTGCACCGTGTCCTTCTGGACGAAACCCGGATGGAAAAACTGCAGCTCGAACGGCAGCTTCTCCTTTCGCCACCACGACTGCTCGGGCAGGAAACGAATGTCGCGATGCTCGTCATACGTCAGCCGGCGCAGCCACTCGGGCACGCGCGACTCGCGCTTCTCATATGGCTGGGCCGCGAGCGCCTGCGCGCGTTCGCGCAGCACCTCGAAATCGAACCTGGCTCCATCGGCCGCTGAGGCGCGTGACGCGCCCAGCAACACCGCCGCGACCACGAAAAGGCGAAGAGGTGTTTTCATTTTCAGAGGAAGTAATTGCGCTGCTTGTCGCTGATCGGCACCTCGGCGCGCTCCATGACCTTCAGGAGATCCTCCCAGATCATGCGCTTCGAACGGTTCGATTGATTCCGCAAAATGTAGCTCGGGTGATACGTCACCATGAGCGGCTTGCCGCCAAACTCCTTCCACTTCCCGCGCACCTCGCCGAGCGCCTTGAACGATCCTGCGCCAAGCAATCCCTGCGCCGCGGTCGAGCCCAGCGCGACCAGCAGATCGGGATTCACGACGTCGATCTGCGCGCGCAGATACGGCAGGCAGTAGTTCATCTCCTCCGCGGTCGGCGGACGATTGCCATACTGCACACCCGAACTGTCGGTCGGCAGCTGCGGCCGCCAGTTCATGATGTTTCCGATATAAACCTGTTCTCGTTTTAGGCCCATGGCGTTGATCATCTTGGTCAGCAACTGACCCGCCGGACCGACAAAGGGTTCACCCTGCGTTTCTTCTTCTGCGCCCGGGGCTTCCCCGACGAACATGATCTTCGCATCAAGGTTTCCGACGCCGAGCACCACCTTTTTTCCCGGGCGCACATTGGCGAGACACACCGGATCGTTCGTCACGATCTCGAGCAACGCCGCCATGCGCGTCGCCTTGTCACCCTCGGGCAACGTAAACGGACGCGGATCGGGAATGTTGGATTCGACGACAGTCGCTTTCCGCACCGGCGCGCTCGGCGGCGGCGGTTCCCAATTCGCAATCGGCGGCGGCGTCGCGGCTCGATCCGCACTCGGGCGCGATTCGGTGCGCTCCGGGGCTCGACTCGGTGCGGACGGGGGCTCGACCGTGTCCGCACCGAGTCCCGACTCGGTCCGCACTGTGGCTCGCCCCGGATCGCTCCGGCGCGCGGCAACGACACGACGAAGCGTTTCCAAGCCGGCTTCGGAGACGGTGACGTTTTTCACGCCCTCGGCTTTCAGCCGCCGGAGTTCCTCGGTGAGTGCGTTGAGCGCGGCGCGCATGGTCGGAATCAGGTCGAGCGGAGTTTCAGGAGCTTCTCCACATACTTGCCCAAAAGATCGAACTCAAGGTTCACGCGTTCGCCCGCGCGGCGGCCCTTGAGATTGGTGACTTCAAGCGTGTGCGGAATCAGCCACACCGCGAACGAGTCGCCCTCGACTTCCGCGATCGTGAGCGAGATGCCGTCGATCGCGATGCTGCCTTTGTGAATGAGATAACGACCGCCACCGTCGGGGGCGCGCACGCGCAGGTAGTGATCGTTGCCGCGCGGTTCGAAGACTTCGATCGTGCCGAGTCCGTCGATGTGGCCGGTGACGAAATGTCCGCCGACCTTGCCGTCGAAGCGCAGGCTGCGCTCGAGGTTCACTTTCGCGCCCGGCTCGAGCGCGGAGAAATTCGTGAGACGGCGCGTCTCCTCGAGCACATCGAAATAGATGTGCTGCTCATCGATCTGCGCGGCGGTGAGGCAGCAGCCGTTGACGGCCACGCTGTCGCCCAGCGCGAGTCCCTGGAGCGCGGTGTGTGCGCTCACCTGGAGGCGCCACGCTTTTTCCTGAAGCGTGAACGCGACGACGCGGCCGGTTTCTTCGACGATGCCTGTGAACATAAGATTACTGGAGTTTCACGCGCAGCACGGCGGTGTCGCCGCCGCGGCTGACGAGCAGCACGCATTCGCCGCGCGTGCGATCGGCCTCGATCGCGGCGAGCTTGAGTTTCGCCGCCGCGAACGAGCGGATTTCCTCGCCGTCGATTTCCTTGATCCAGTCGTCGGTGCCGAGACCGGCGATCGCGGCGGAGCCGTTGGGTTTCACGAAATGCGCGACCACGCCCGTGAGCTGCGAAGGATCGGCACGGCGCATCACGGCATCGTCGTAAACGAACTCGCGTGCAGTCAGACCGAGCCGGTCGAAATACTGGCGCTCGGCCTCGAGAAGGAGTTTCGGTTGCTCACCGAGACGAATCTCGACCTCCGCGCGTTCGGAGCCGCGCAGCACGGTGAAACGAATCAAGTCGCCCGGACGTCGACGCAGCACCTCGCGTCCGACGAACTGCACCACCGCTCCGTCGGGACGAAAACGCGGCAGCGTCTGACCATCGATCGCAAGAATGATGTCGCGATCCTTGAGTCCACCCGCTTCGGCAGGACTGCCCGCGGTGACTTCGCTGATCACCGCGGCGGACTGATTGCCAAGTTTGAGAAAACGCGCCGCCTCGCGATCGATCGGTTCGAGCGCGTAGGCGCCGAGCCAAGCGAGCGGACGGCCAAAGACGTTTTGCGGCACGCGCTTCAAATACGGGAGCACCTCCCCGGCGGTAAGAAGCGCTCCGCTCTCCTCGACGTTCACGAGAATCACCGGACGACCACCGCGCGCCTCATTGGAAAACTGCACGTAATTCTGGCCGAAGGAACTCAGACCGAGACCGGCGAAATTCCCTTCCATGTCGAACGCAGGCAGACCGGGACCGGCAACTTCTTGTTGGAGAATAGCAGTGCGCTGCGGGAGACTCTGCACGAGCGCGACGTGGCTTTTCAGAATGTAGGGAAAGAAATCCTCATCCTTGTTGCGGAGACCGATGCCCCACAGATCCTCGGCGAGCGCGGGCTCTCGCGGTGTGCGCGACGCCCAGCGTGTGATCGGCACGAGTTGCTTCCGCACCGCTTCGCCCGCGCGCACGAAATGCCAGCCCGTGAGCGGGTCTTGCCCGAGATATTCGGCCGGCGTGCTCTCCGGTTCGCCGGGCCGATAGACTTTGAAGTCCTTGAGCTGCGATGGCGTGAGGCGCGGGTTCACTGCGACCGGCGGCAATACAATCGTGCCCTGCTCGTCGATGACCGTGCCATAGGAAATTCCGGTGCGACGCTCCGCTTCGGTCTCGGCGTAGAACTCGACGGCTACGACCGATTGGAGGCGCTCACGCCAAAGCGCGGGCACGTCGGCGGCAAGCGCGGCGGACGCGAGAAACGAAGCAAGAAGCGCGAAGCGGAGAAGCGACATCATGGCTTGATCACGAAAAGCGAAATCTGGCGGTTGCGTTGGACCTCGACGAGCACCGGTTCGGGTTGTTCCGAAAACCTCTCGTGCACGGCTTTGATCACCTCGAGTGAATCGATCGTCTGCTGATTCGCGCGCAGGATGATGTCGCCGCGCTTGAGGCCGGAAACCTCCGCCGGATAACCCGGCTGCGTGCCGATCACGACGACGCCGTCGGCGCTCTGCAGCTGATTCTCGCGCGCGAACGTGCGCGAGACCTTGCGCACGCTGAGGCCCCATTTTTCCAGCGCCCACTCCTCGCCCACGCGGCTCTCGAGTTTTTCGGTGACGACCGTGAAGTCCCGCGTCTCCGCGCCGCGCTTCACGGTGAGCTTGATCTCCGAACCGACCGCGCGGCTCGCGATCGTGTTTTGAATCGGCGGCAGTTGCTCGCGAAAACGTCCGTCGACTTTTTCGCCATCGATCGCGAGGAGAATGTCTCCGCCGCGCAGTCCGGAACGCGCCGCGGGCGAGCCCGGATCGACGCTGTTGATGAGCACGCCCGTGTTGAGCGAGAGCGCGTAGAAACTCTCCAGATCTTGTAGTGCTCCCGGCACTACACCGATATAACTGCGCGTGATCGCGCCATCACGCACGAGGCCTTCGAGGACCCGCTTCGCGATATTGGACGGAATCGCAAAACCGAGATTGTCGGCGCCGATGTAGCCGCGCGCGTTGATGCCGACCACGCGACCGTCTTCGTCCACGAGCGGACCACCGGAGTTGCCCGGATTGATCGCGGCGTCGGTCTGCAGCCAGGTGTTGAAGGCGCCCGTCTCGTAGCCGTTGACCGCGCGTTCGTCCTGAAAATAGCGGCGATTATTCGAAATGATGCCGCGCGAAACCGTGCGCGTGAGACCGTGCGGTGTGCCGACCGCGTAAACGGTTTGCCCGAGGAAAAGTTTGTCGCTGTCGCCGAACTCGCCGTGCGTGAACTTCAGGTTGCGGCGCTTCAATTCGTCGGCGTCGAGGCGGATCACTGCGAGGTCGGTCCAGTGATCCCAGCCGACGAGTTTCGCACCCACGCGTTCGAGATTCGCGAGCGTGACGGAAATCTCGATCGCGCGCGGACTGACCACGTGGGCGTTGGTGAGGATGAGGCCGTCCTTCGAGAGGATCACGCCTGAGCCGATGCCAGCCGAAAGCCGCTTCGTGCCCGCTTCGAACGCGACTTCGCGCACGTCGATGCGCACCACGGCGTCCAGCAAGCGGTTAAAACCACGACTCACGCCGGCGCCGCGGGCCGGAAAGACCAATGCGACAAACGTGACGGCGAGCGCGAAGATTGACCGAGAAAGGAAAGAATTCACAGTGGCCTGTTTCACCGATGGCTACCAAGAGCAAAGACTACAACTTCCTAGAGATCGAACCGCACTGGCAATCTTTCTGGGAGAAAAACCGCTCCTTCCGCGCCGAGAATAACTCGAGCAAGCCGAAGTATTACGTGCTCGATATGTTCCCCTATCCGTCGGGCGCGGGTCTGCACATCGGACACCCCGAAGGCTACACCGCGACCGACATCATCGCGCGCTACAAGCGAGCCAAGGGTTTCAACGTGCTGCACCCGATCGGTTGGGACGCGTTTGGTCTGCCGGCCGAGCAACACGCGGTGAAAACGGGCACGCATCCGGCGTCGAACACGCAAAACAATATCACCAACTTCAAACGCCAGATCCAGGCGCTCGGCTTCTCCTACGATTGGGAGCGCGAGATCGATACGACCGATCCGAAGTATTTCCGTTGGACGCAGTGGATTTTCCTCCAGCTCTTCAAGAAAGGTCTGGCGTATGTCGACGAGCGTCCGGTGTGGTGGTGCCCCGAGCTGCGCACGGTGCTCGCCAACGAAGAGGTCGTTGACGGCAAGAGCGAGGTCGGCGGCTTCCCCGTCGAGCGCCGCAACCTGCGCCAGTGGGTTCTGCGCATCACCGCCTACGCGGAGCGTCTGCTCGCGGACCTGAAGGACGTCGACTGGCCCGATTCCACCAAGCGCATGCAGGAAGCGTGGATCGGCCGCAGCGAAGGCGCCGAAGTGTTGTTCAAGCTCGAGCAACCCGAGCTGGGCGATCTGAAGATCTTCACGACGCGCCCCGACACGCTCTTCGGCTGCACCTACATGGTGATCGCGCCCGAGCACCCGCTCGTCGAGGCGCTCACGACGCCGGAGCACAAGGCCGCCGTCGAAGCATATCGTAAACGCGCCGCCGCGAAGAGCGATCTCGAGCGCACCGATCTCGCAAAGGAAAAATCCGGCGTCTTCAGCGGCAGCTACGCGATCAATCCGATCAACGGCACGCGCGTGCCCATCTGGATCGCCGACTACGTGCTCATGGGCTACGGCACCGGCGCGATCATGGCGGTGCCGGCGCACGACGATCGCGACTTCGAATTCGCGCAGCAGTATCAGCTGCCGATCATCCGCGTGATCGCGGGCGAAAAAGGCGACGAGCCACTCCCCTACACCGGCGAAGGCCGTCTCGTTAACTCGCCGGGCTACGACGGTATGCCGTGGGAGGAAGCGAAGAAGAAGATCACCGCCTCTCTCGCCGAACGCGGCGTGGGCAAAGTCGCCGTGAACTACAAGCTCCGCGACTGGCTGTTTTCGCGCCAGCGTTACTGGGGCGAACCCTTCCCGATCGCGTGGGTGAGCGAGGAGGATTACCGCCGCGCTGCCGCCGCGCGCCCGAACGACGTGCCGCCGGAGCCGGTCACGTATGCGAGCGAAGGCGTAGTGCACTACGCTTTGCCGCTGCCGGCGTCGGCGTTGCCGCTCGAGTTGCCGGAAGTGCAATCCTATCTGCCCAGCGGCACCGGCGAAAGTCCGCTGGCCAACGTCGCCGACTGGCTGGAAGTCTGGCTCGATTTCACGACCGGCGCCTCCCTGCCGGCCAGCCAGCCGCGCCCTGTAGGTGAAGACTGGATACGCGCGCGCCGCGAAACGAACACGATGCCGCAGTGGGCGGGCTCGTGCTGGTATTACCTGCGCTTCCTCGATCCGCAAAACTCCGCCGCCCTCGCCTCGCCCGAGGCGCTGAAATATTGGGGCGTGCCCGATCTCTACGTCGGCGGCGCCGAGCACGCGGTGCTGCATCTGCTCTACGCGCGTTTCTGGCACAAGGTGCTGTTCGACCTCGGTGTCGTGCCGCAGAGCGAGCCGTTCACGAAGCTGTTTCACCAAGGCATCATCCTGGGCGAAGATGGCGAAAAGATGTCGAAGAGCCGCGGCAACGTGGTGAACCCCGACACGATCATCGCCTCGCACGGCACGGACACGCTGCGCCTGTATCTGATGTTCCTCGGACCGCTCGAGGCCATGAAGCCGTGGAATCCCCGCGGCATCGAGGGTGTGCACCGTTTTCTCCAAAAAATCTGGCGTGAGTGCATCGGCGAGGACGGCGAACCGAACAAGAAGATCGTCGACAACGCCGCCGATCCCGCGGACTTCACGAAACTCCTCCACGAAACGATCAAGAAGGTCGGCGAGGACATTGAGAACCTGCGCTTCAACACCGCGATCTCGCAGTTGATGATCCTCGTCAACGCGCTCCAGAAGCTCCCGCAGGTGAGCCGCACGGCCGTGCTCCAGTTCATCCAGATTCTGGCGCCACTGGCGCCGCATATCGCCGAGGAGCTCTGGGAACGACTCGGCCAGCCGGCCGGTATCCAGTCCGTTTCCTGGCCCGCCTACGATCCGGCCAAGCTGAAGAGCTCGGAGGTGAAGTTGGTCTTCCAGGTCAACGGCAAGCACCGCGGCGACGCCCTCGTGCCCGTCGGCCTGACCCAGGACCAAGCGCTGGAAATTGCCCGCGGCAACGAACGCGTCGCGCCGTTTATCGAGGGAAAGAACGTCAAACGAATCGTTTACGTGCCGGGTAAAATCCTGAACCTCGTCGTCGAGAATTAGGTTGCAAGTGAACGGCGTTGATCTAGGGGTAACTCCCTAGAAAACGCTCCAGTTTCTTCAACCCTGTTCTCACCATGAAGTCCCTCTTCCGGCTCTGCGCGTCGTTGTTCGTCGTCGGACTGCTGTTGCCATTCGCGCTGGGTGCTCTGAACCGACAGAATAATCTGCTCGGCAAGATCTATGTGAGCAACGTCAACGGCGTCGTCACCTGCGTCAGCGATGGTCGCATTCTGGAGCTGAAGAAAGGCGACTCCGTCATGGCGCGCGGCGCCATCTTCGAGTCTGCGGAAAAGTCGAACGCGACGTTGGTGTTTTCCAATGGCACCGGCGTTTACGTGGATGAGAAAACGAAGTTCGAAGTCCGCCGGTTCGAGCAGGAATTTTTCGCGCCGAACAACAATCTCCGGGTCGAGCCTTCCAATTCGAACACGGTCGTTCGCTTCAATTCGGGACGCGTGGTGCTCAGCACCCCTCGCCTGCTCAGCGGCACCACGATGATCTACGAGACCGACCTCGCGCAGGTCCTCGTCCGCGGCGAGAAACTGATGATCGAGTCCACGGAAAAGCAGACGCACGTCGCGATGATCGAGGGCGGCGCGACGGTGAACCCCAAGGGACCGGACGGGAAATTTGTCTCCATCGGCAAACGCCTCACCACCGGCCAGGAAGCGTTCGTCAAATTCGTCATCAACGGCGAAAACGCTGAAAGCGCTCTCACCACGACCGGCGAAGATGAGCCCGAGGCCTCCGCGGCCGGCCTGCTCGCTGCGGCCGATGCCGCGGTGCCGCCGCCTCCGCTCACCGCCGCCGCCGCCACGGTCGACGGTGTGGCCACCGTCGTGCGAGTCACCGGCCCCGCGCGCGGCAAGGCGCCGAACAGCTCCAACGAGTTCAATCTGGCCGCAGGCGCCACGCTCCCCGTCGGCACGCTCGTGATGACCGACGAAGCCGCTGAGCTTCATCTACAACCCTATCCCGGTGCGATCGCCACGATCCGTCCGTCGTCGACCGTGTTGATCGAGAAACTCCGCATCACGACCGACGAGGGCATGGTCAAGAAACAGCAGTCCATCCTCGATCTGAAAGGCGGCACGATCGTCTCCACGATCGATCCGACCATGCGTTACATCAACGAATACGGCGTCCGCACTCCGAAAGGCATCGCCGCCGCTACGGGCACCTCGTTCACCGTTTCCATCGAGGAAAACGGCATGCATGTCGCGACCACCGCGGACACCGTGATCTTCACCCTCGCCGACGGGTCCAGCTACACCGTCTCACAGGGCACAGTGAGCAGCACACCGGCGGGCGGCTCACCGCAACCGCCCGTTTCGCTCGCGGCGGCCGTCGCAGCCAACCCCGAGCTCGGCTCCGTGGTCACCACCGCAGTCTCCACGATTTCCAACATCATCCAGAACAATACCGGCAATTTTTCTCCGGCCGCCGCCACGGATCTCGCGAGCAAGGTGCTCGGCGTGGCCGTCGCAACCTTGCCC
This sequence comes from Opitutus sp., assembly GCA_024707325.1. Lineage (GTDB taxonomy): Bacteria > Verrucomicrobiota > Verrucomicrobiia > Opitutales > Opitutaceae > Opitutus. The sequence goes on from JANPZY010000004.1 coordinate 440,809, forward strand.
GGCCAAGCCGAGACGCTCACCACGCAGCTCGTGTCCGCCATCAACTCTCCCGCGGCTTCCACTGCCGGCGTCGCCGGCGAGGCGATTTCGGCCGTTGTGGGTGTAGCTGCCGGTAGTGCGCCCGATCGCGCCAGCGAGATTGCCGCCGCCGCGGCCACCATCGTCCCCTCGCAGAGCTCCGCCATCGCACAGGCGGCGTCGCAGGCGTCGCCGGAACACGCATCCGAGATCGCGGCGTCCGTCACCCAAACCTTCGCCAAAGGCACGATCACTCCCGCGATCATCGAAGCCGCCCGTGACGTCAGTGCCGCCACCGCAGCTGGTGCGCCGGGCAAGGCCGCATCGATCGCCGCCGCCGTCATGCAGGTGCTGCTCCAGTCAGATCCGTCCATCACGCCTCAGGCCAGCGGTCAGATGGCCGCCTCCATCGCGGCCGCCACCACCGCAGCCGTTCCGGACCAGGCTGTCCCGATCGCGGCCACCATGATGAAACTTCTGGCTGTCTCCTCGCCTGAAGCAACCGCGCAGACGCTCAGTCAAATGGGCACCGCTCTCGCCAGCGCCATCACTGCGGTGGTGCCCCCGCAATCGCAGGAAGTTGCCACGGCCGTCCTCCAACTCCTCTCCGAAGTCAACCCCGACGCCGCTTCGAGCGCGCGCATCGCGATCAACAACATGACTCCGCCCGGCTCCGGTGGCGGCGAACCCGGCACGAGCAACAACTCCACTTCGATCATCGTTTCGATGTTCGATCCGGGTGCGCTCGATCAGGTCACCTCCGATCTTGAAGCCGCGCAAAACGCGCAGTCCGGCGTGACGTTCAATCCTGACGCGTCTGGCGGCGGCGGTGGCGGCACTGTCATTCCGCAGCCCAACGTCCCCCCGACCAACCCGATCGATTACGTCGCCAGTCAATCCCGCAAGGGCTAATGGGCGTATCCACGCTCCCACTACGTCCGCTCGATGACTTTTCGCGTTCGCTGGCTGCTGCTCCTCTCGGTTCTCGTGGGCCCGGCCCTGCCGCACGCATTCGCCTTGTTCACGCTCAACCAAGGTAAGGACCTCGTCTTCGTCAGCGCGTCCTACAGCATCGGCTGGGACTCGAACGTTTTCACGCGCCAAGCCTCGCAGGCTTCCTTCACGCAGAGCGCGTCGGCTTCGATCGATTACACGCGGCAGGCGGGCCTCATCAGTGTGACGGCCAACGCGTCTGCGGCGCTGGGCATGTTTCAGGACGTCAGCGGCCAGGACTTCGTCGACCCGAGCTTCGCGGTGGCTTTCCGCAAGCGTTATGGCCGCACCACCGGCGCTCTCACGTTGCACGCGCGTCACGAGAGCCAACCGGATCCCGACGCGGGACAGCGCACCGAGTCCTGGTTTCTCAACTCCAATCTCGATCTCCGCTACCCCATCAACGATCGCTTTTATCTCAGTAACAGCCTCGGCTACGGCGAGCGCCTCTACAGCAACAAGCAGGAATTCAGCGATCTCGCGACGTTCAGCGAAGGCTTCTACGCCAACTTCGTTTACAGCTCCAAACTCGACCTGAACAGCGGCTACAGCCTCCGCATCAGCGAGACTTCGCGCAACACCACGGCCTACGACCACAGCCTCACCATCGGCGCGCAAGGCGGCATCCTCCCCAAGCTCAGCGGCACGATTCGTTTCGGCGTCCAGCGCCGTTACGCCAACTCCAGCGTGGGCGGCCGCGAAGATTTCGATTCGTTCACGTCCGGCACCACGCTCAAGTGGCTTTATTCGCGACGCCTGACGTTCAACGCCGATTTGAACCAGGACTTTAGCACCACCTCCACAGACATTTCGACCAACCGTTTCAGCGCCGGCTTGCGCGCCACCTCGTCAATCAGTAGCAAATTCATCGTCAACGCTGGGGTGACCTACAGCATTACTAACTTTCTCGGTGAAGCCGGCGAAGGACGGCGGGATGAGATGCTGCAGTTCGACACCAGCGTGGGCTGGGCCTTTACCACCCACGTGCGGATGAACCTTTCCTACGTCCATACGATAAACTGGTCCAACGTCTCCAGCGCCACCTTCGTCCGGGACGGCGTCACGCTTTCGATCATCGCCACCTATTGATTCGCGCCATGAATCACCTCCTCCGTCGCTTCATCCTCTCTTTCTTCACCCTCGCCCTCGCGCTTTCCTGCGTGTCCACCGCTTCCGCTCAAGGCGCTCCCGAAGAGAAACCCAACTTCATCTACAAACTCACCGTGACCGACCGCGTGCGCGTCACGATCTTCCAGGAAGACGAGCTGAACGAGATCGCGCGCATCGACGCCCGCGGAAACATCAACCTCAAGCTCGTCGGCGAAGTCCGCGTGGCCGGCCTGTCCGTCAGCGAAGCACAAAAAGTCATCGAGGCCGCCTACCGCGACGGCCGTTATCTGCGCAACCCGCAGGTCACCGTCTCGGTCGAGGACTACGCCCCGCGCGAAGTTTCGATCCAAGGTCAGGTCAAGGCGCCCGGCCGCTACCTGCTCCCCATCGAATCCACTTTCTCGGTCCTCGAATTGGTGACCAAGGCCGGCGGCCTCACCGACATCGCCAAGGGCTCGGCGGTTGTCATCACGCGTATCTCCGCCGACGGCAAAAAGACCACCATGACCGTCGATGTGGACGGCCTCATTCGCGGCAAGAAGTCCGCCAAATCTTCCGACAATCTCATGCTCGAACCGGGCGACATCGTTTACGTGCCGGAGAGCATTATCTAGCCGCCCACCCCGATGGCCGATTCGCTTCTCAAGAACGCAGCGCACCCCAGTGGCGCCAGAGATGATGATTCGCTCGTGGAGCGGAGGACGCTTCGCGACTACTACATCATCCTTCGCGAACGCCTCTGGATCGCGCTGCCGCTCGCGCTCCTCGTCGCGGTGCCATTGGGCTATTTCAAGGCGCGCGAAACGCCGATGTATCTCAGCACGGCGACGATGCAGTTCGAGAAGCCCGGAGGTTGTGGTGACCTCCCAGGCCGTCGTCGATTCCGCCGTCCGCAGCGACATCGAGCTCAACACCAATCTCCAGATCCTCAACAGCGCGCGCATGCGCGGCCGCGTCCTCGATTCCTTCACGCCCGAGGAAGTCGCGATTCTCCAGCGTCCCTTTCTGAAAAACCTGCCTCCCGGCACTCCGCCCCCTCCCCCGGTGCAGCGATGGGCAGCCTCTCCGTCGAGCCGGTCAGAAACACCCTCGTCATCAACGTCAGCGTGCGTCACCCGGACGCCCAAGCCGCCGCCCTCGTCGCCAACCGCTACGTGCGCGAGTTCATGACGTATCTCATCGAGCGCGTCGGAGGCATCAACGAGACCGCGGTCGATTTCCTCCGCAACCGCGCCGAACAACTCCGCCGCGAATCCGAAGAGGCCGACCAGAGACTTCAGGCCTACATGAAGGCCCACAACCTCGTCTCGCTCGACCGCAGTCGCGACCTCGTGAGCGATCGGTTGAAGACCATCAGCGGCACGCTCACCTCCGCTCAGCTCACCCGCCTCAATTTCGAAAACCAGTATAAACAAGTTCAGGCGTTTACCGCCGAAGGCCGGAATCTCATCGAGATTCAGTTTATCGCCGAGCACGGCAGCGTGCCTTCGCTGAAAAGTCAGCTCGCCTCCCTGCGCCAAAACCAGTCCGTGCTCGCCGACCGCTACTTCGAGCGTCACCCGCGCATGGTCGAGCTCGCCAACAGCATCGCGATTGTCGAGGAGCAGCTTCAGAAAGCCATCCAACTCGCCATCGCCGACCTCGGCACGCGCCTCAGCGAGGCCCGCGCCTCCGAAAAATCCCTTCAGGTCGAATTCGATCGCGCGCAGGCCGACTCACTTCAACTGGGCGACCTCGCAGTCGAATTTAAATCGCTCGAGAATCAGGCGCAGGTTTCGAAATCCAACTACCTGCAGATTCTGGATCGTCTCAACCAGACGACCACCACCAAGAACCTCGAAAAGATTCCGCTTCACCCGCTCGATCCCGCCGTGCCCGCCGGCGCGCCCTACGCGCCCAACATGAAGACCATCGTGCGCACGTGCATCGGTGTCGGCGTGCTCGTTTTCGTCGGCGTCGCCGTCGGCCTCAGCTTCATCGACGACCGCATCAAGAGCGCGTGGGACGTCGAATCGTTCATCGGCGTCAACCTCCTCGGCATCATCCCCGATCTGAGCGCGATGAAAGACGACGAGAAATACGCGCTTCTCGTCGACAACAAGCAGGCGCCAGGGGTCGAAGCATTCCTCAGCGTCTACAGTTCGGTAAAAATCCATTCGAAGCTCGATTTCCCCAAGTCGATCCTCGTCACCAGCACCATCCCCGGCGAAGGCAAGACGCTCGTCTCCTGCAATCTCGCCGGCAGCTTCGCGCGCCACGGCAAGCGCACGCTCCTCATCGACTGCGATCTTCGCCGCCCGATGCTGCACCGCCACTTCAAGCAGCAGAACACCACCGGCGTTATCACATGGTTCGAGAGCGGTGCCACCACCGAAGGCGAACTCGCGACCAATCCCTCGCTCGGCATTATTCGCATCAGCGAAAACCTCTCGCTCCTCTGCTCCGGCGGTCGATCCAAGAGCCCGACGGAGATTCTCGAGAGCCCCGCGTTCGCCCAGCTGCTCGAGCGCCTCAAACACGAGTATGAACTCGTCGTCGTCGACTCTCCGCCGCTCGGCGCCGTCACCGACTCGTTGCTCATCGCCGAGCGCACCGACGAGGTCATTTACGTCTGCCGTTTCAATCGCGCCTACCGGAAACACATTCGCCTCTACATCAAGGCGCTCAAGAACGGTAAGAACGAAGTCCTCGGCGTCGTGCTCAACGGCCTCTCCCCGCGGCGCATCGAGTATTACTCGAACTACCGCTACTACCGTAGCTACAAAAAATACTACGGCGCGCAGACCTGAGTCGCGCCGCGGCGCGTCCCGAGTCGGGACCGAGTGCGTCCCACGTCGCGTCCATGTTCGTCCCGAGTCGGGACAAGGTGCGGACCGGGTCGAGCCCAGGTCCGTCCCACGTCGAGCCTAGGTCCGCACCGAGTCAGGCCGCAGTGCGCATCATGTCGCGTCACCGTGCGGCTTGAATTGAAACACGGTCCGCACGCGCCCTCTCTCTCGTCATTCTGAGCGCAGCGAAGAATCCACTTGGAGAGTCGCAGCCATACACGGCAGCGAAGCTGCACAATGGATCCTTCGCGGTGCTCAGCATGACAGGGCGCGCGACGCAGTTGGCTTCACGGCACGCAAAAAAAACACCTGCGCCGCGAAGCGCAGGTGTTCGTTGGAACTTCGAGTTGCGTCGACTTAGTCGCGCGGGGCGTAGGCGCCGGGGAACGGTTTCGATCCGGCTTCATTGCCGAGGAGCTTGCGCGCGTCGGCCGGCAGAGCGACGCCGACATTTGCGCCCGGGAAGCTCTTCAAGAGTTCAGGGCGGCGCAGTTCCCAGCTGCGGATCACCGCACCGCGATAATCCACGAAGCTGCGGCCATTGGCCTCGAGTTTCGGATCGACGGCGCGAAGTGCCGCAAGGTCATCAACAGCGAGCGAATCTTCCGGTGAATCGTAGGGGCCCCACGAGATCAGCGCGGGAGATTTCGCCGCGTTGCGGCGCACGTAAACGTTTCCATCGAGCTGCGTCACGTGACGGTCGCGGAGATGTTTCACCTTCTCCGTCTGCTCGAGGCTGAGCAGCGGACCGCCCCAGAACGCTTCGTCAGCTATCAGAAGATTGTTCACGAAGGCGTGGCCGACGCGCTCGCTCACACCGGGACCGGTGCTCGGGTGCCAGTCGAAGTGATCGCCCACCGCGCTGCGCTCCGTGCGCTCAAAGGCGGCCTGGCAGTTGAGGAAGGTGTTGTTGTAGGCGCGCACACCAGCGGCGTTGAGCGAGCGGAGACCTTTGTGGCAGTCCACGAAAACGTTTCCGACCACGAGCGCGCCTTTCGAGATTTCGAAGAAGAAACCGTCCTCCGCGCCTTGAATCCAGTTGTCGACGAACACGCCGTCGACATTGCCAACATCATACCAGATGCCGTTGGAATGACGGTCGACGATCACGAGATTGTCGCGGCAGACCACGCCGTAGCACTGGTTGTAGATCTTCACGGCCGAGGGATAATAGCCGGTCATGTGTTCGACGTTGTTGCGCGTGATGAAGTTCTTTTCGAGCAGCACGTCGCCGGAGTTGAGGATGAAGATACCTTCAGTGCTCGTGTCGCTCACGTGGCAGCGACGAATCACGAGGCCATCACCGCGGAAATAACCTGCCACGCGCGAGCAATGCGTGATCGTGCAATCCTCGATCACGGTGCCGACGACGTCTTTGCCGAACGTGGCCGGGTCGGATTTCGACTCCGGCTCGATGCCGTCGATCTCGAGCGCGCGGAAGGCGTATTGGGTGATCGTGAGTCCGCGCATCTTGTAGCCGATGCGGTCAGCCTTTTTCCCGTGCACCTCATCGATCTTGCGGATCAACGCGGAGTCATGCGCCGTGATTTCGACGAGGCGATCCGTGGGATCGATGGCGATGAAGACGAGCTTCGCTTCGTAATCGATGTAGTAGGAATTTTCGTCGAGCTGCGACTCGCTGCCGACCGCGCGGAGCGCGCGACCATCGACGAAGACCATGTCGTTGTTGAAGAGCCAGCGCGGCGTCTTGCGACCTTCGCGCTCACGACGCCACCAGCTGGCGGGCTCGGCAGGAAACAGTTTCGACCAGGAGGTGCGCCACAGGCCATTGCGCTGAGCGACCCAGTCTTTCGCGATTTCCGTGCCTTTGAGCACGGGCTGCTCGTCAGCGTAAGGTTGGATCGTGATGCCCTGATTCAGCACGAGGCTGCCCGTGCGATACGTGCCGCCGCGCAGAATGATTGCATCGCCCGTGACGACGCGAGAAAGCGCCGCCTCGATCGTGGTCGGCTCGTTGAGCGTGCGGCCGGACGCGTCCGCGCTGCCATCGGGCGCGACGTAGTAAACGTTTTTAGCGTCCTTCGGGATTTCGTAATTCCGAAGCTGCGGGCCGTAGGGTCCTCCCGAGGGCGCGGCGTGCGCGGCCGCGAGTGCGAGTCCGAAGCTCACAAATGCAGAAACCAAAGGCAGGAACGATCGACCGAAGAGAGAACGTCGCATAATCGAAGTGCTGGGGGTGAAACATCTCCGCGCCACACGGCACGGAAGGGGGAAACAATCAGCGAGCACGGAAGCGCGAGAGCAAGACCCCGCAAATTCATCGCCGGTCTTACATTAGCACCCTCGTTTTGCTCCTCTGCTTCGGCCTCGCATTCGCCGCTCCGTGCCATTGAGTGTTGCGAGCTTCTGTTTCACGTCCGTGCCTGCACCTTCCTCTTTTCTTCCCGCCGACTTCGATCCCCGCCGACCGCTCGCCCTCCTCGCGGGCCAGGGTTTGTATCCGCAACTCGTCGCCGCCGCCGTCCGGCGCGCCGGGATTCCGCTGCGACTGATCGCGTTCGACGAAGAAACGCCACCCGCTCTCGTCGAAAGTTTCCCCGAGTCGGAGCGCCGCACCATTCTCGTCGGCCAGCTCGGCAAGATGCTGAAAGCTCTCCGTGAATTCGGCGCGGGTTACGCGATCATGGCCGGACAAATCACGCCGCGGCGTTTGTTCAAAGGCCTGCATCCCGACCTCAAGGCCGTGCGCATCCTCGCTTCGCTGAAACGTCGCAACGCCGAAACGATCTTCGGCGCAATCGCGCACGAGATGGAGTTGATCGGCACGCGGCTGCTCGACGCGCGATCGTTTCTCGACGACCAGCTCGCGACGGTTGGTTGCATGACGGGACGCTCGTTCCCCATCGACAAGGACTACGTGGATCACGGGGTGCTCATCGCCCGCGAATCCGCGCGTCTCGATATCGGCCAGGGCTGTGTGGTGCGCAAAGGCACCGTGCTCGCCGTCGAAGCGTTTGAAGGCACGGACGAGATGCTGCGCCGCGCGGGCACTTTCAAAACCGATCAGGCGCTTTTCGTTAAAACAGTGAAGTCCCATCAGGACTATCGTTTCGACGTCCCATGCTTCGGTCTGCGCACGCTCGAAACGATGCGCGAAGCGGGTATCTCCGCCGCCGCGCTCGAGGCGGGCCGCGTCATCATGCTCGATCGCGCCGCCGTCATCGCGCAGGCGCGCACGTGGGGCATCCATTTGCTCGGCTTCGAGTAAGATAGAGCTCCGCGGCGCGACTTGCGCTTTCCGGGGAGCACAGCCAATTCTGCGCCATGCAAAATGATGTTGTCGCCGTAGCCGTGAAGGGCGTGATGCCCACCGCGAACGGGTGCGCCGTCTTCCTCGGGCACGATGCCAAAACGTTTGTGATCTACGTCGATCACTCCGTCGGCAACGCCATCCAGATGACGCTCAATGGCGTTAAAAAGGACCGGCCGCTCACGCACGATCTGATCGGCAGCATCCTGCTCGGTTTGGGCGCACGACTTGAACGCGTGGTGATCAACGACGCCCGCGAGGGCACGTTTTTCGCCCGTATTTTGCTGCACATGGAAAACGAACTCGGCCGCAAGATCGTCGAGATCGATGCGCGTCCCAGCGACTCCATCGTGCTGGCGCTCCAACAAAAACGCCCGATCTACGTCGCCCAAGCGGTGATCGATGGCGTCGAGGACATGACCGAGATTCTCGAACGCGTGCGCCAGCAACAAGCCGAGGAATCCGGCGAACAGGATCTGCCCTGATTTTTCCGCGCGCGTTCGCGGATCCACACCTGCGGGCCGCCGCCCTTTTCCATGTCCGCTCCGCTTCGCCCTTCCCTGCCGCCCGGCATCGTCGCCGGCCAGCCGCTCACCGCGCTCGCCCCGATGCAGGATGTCACGGATCTCGCCTTCATGGGCGTGATCGCGACTTACGGCGCGCCCGATTATTTCTTCACCGAGTTTCTCCGGGTGCACGCGCACTCGACGCCGGAGAAACACATCCTGCGCTCGATCGACGAAAACCAGACGGGACGTCCCGTGTTCGCCCAGCTCATCGGCGAAGATCTGGGACATCTCGCCCGGACCGCCGAGATCCTGCTGCGACATCCGGTGGCCGGCATCGACCTGAATCTCGGCTGCCCTGCCCCGAAGGTTTACAAGAAGAACGTCGGCGGTGGCCTTTTGCGCGATCCGGCGAAAATCGGCGAAATCCTCGGCGTGCTGCGCGCGGCGGTGCCGGGATTGTTCACGGTGAAAATGCGTATCGGTTTTGAGGATACGACCAACTTCGAGGAAATCCTCCGGCTCGTGAATCTGCACCAGGTCGACCTGCTCACGGTGCATGGCCGCACAGTGAAGGAGATGTATCGCTCCGAGGTGCACTACGACTTCATCGCGCGTGCGGTGGAAGCGGTCAGCTGCCCCGTGCTCGCCAACGGCAATGTGACGTCGGCCGCGAAAGCCGCCGAGGTCGTCGCTTCGACGCGCGCCGCGGGCGTGATGATCGGCCGCCACGCGATCCGTAATCCGTGGATCTTCCGTCAGTGCCGCGAGCACTTCGCCGGCGCTCCCGTTTTCCAGCCGCGGCTCTCCGACGTGCGCGGCTACATCGAACATCTTTATCGCGCCACGGCCGCGCCGGACCTGCCCGAGCGTCCGCACGTGAACAAGATGAAGAAGTATCTCAACTTCGTCGGCCAGAGCGTGGATCCGACCGGCGCGTTTCTGCACGAGATGCGCCGCGCCGAATCCGAGATCGAATTGTTCGCGGTGTGCGATCGGCACCTCCTCGCGCGCGGCGACGAACCGTTCGCGCTCGAGCCTCATCCAGGCGTTGTAGCGCGGCCCAACTGCGAAACCGCGCGTGGCATCGCGCCCGACGGTTGCTCGCTCGAAACCATCACGGCCTGAGCCGCATTGCGCGCCGAGTCGTGCCCGAGTGCGGGCCGGATCGAGCCACCGCGCGGCGCGACCCGGGACAAGGTTCACTTTGAGTCGGGACCGTGTTCGTCCCGGCTCAGAACGCGTAATTACTCGAGGCCGAGGACCTGCCGGCCGATCGGCGAGATCATCTGTGGAGTCCATTGCGGATCCCACACGATGTGCACCTTGGCCGATTTCACTTTGGGCAGCGCCGCGATCTTCTGACGTGCGTCCTCCGCGATGACGGGCCCCATGCCGCAGCCGGGCGCGGTCAGCGTCATCTTCACCTCCACGTCGTGCTCGCCGTCGGGCGAGGTGTCGATCGAGAGATCGTAAACGAGACCGAGGTCCACGATGTTCACCGGGATTTCGGGATCGAAACAGGTCTTCAGCGCTTCCCAGACCGCCTCTTCGCTGAACTCTCCCGCCGCGGCCGTGGCGGTCGTTTGCGCCACGTAACCCTCAATCGCGACCGCGTCGTCCGCCGCGATACGGAAGAGACCGTGATCCGTGCGCACCGTCACGTTTCCGCCCAACGTCTGGACGATATAAACTTCATCGCCTGCTTTCAGCGTGGCGGGAGTGCCGGCCGGAACGGCGGTGGCGGGACAGTCGCTTTTGAGTCGGTGATTGGCCATGGAAAGTGATTAGCGGATCGTGATCTGAATCGGCAACCGTGCGTAGATGCCTTGGGGATCGTTGAACGAGTTCAACACCTTCAGCTCCGAGCGCAACCGCGTCTCCACTTCGCCGAGCACGCCCGTGGCGCGCGCATTGTTGGGCGCCATCTTTTCCACCATCTCCGCGATCGCTTCCGCGAACTCCTTCTTGCGCGGAAACTCGACCAAGCGATAGCCAGACTTGAGCCCCGCCTCCTGCGCCGCGTAAGCGATCGCAGCATCGAGGCCGCCGATCTCGTCGACGAGACCGAGCGCCTTGGCTTCGACGCCAGACCAAACGCGACCCTGCGCGATCTCCTCCACGTGCGCGCGGTCGAGCTGACGGCCATCGGCGACTTTGCCAATAAACTCGCCGTAGATCCATTCCACCATGCGCTGGAAGATCGCCATTTCCTCTTCGGTCTTCGGCCGCGCGATGGTCAGCGCGTCGGCGAATTTTCCGGTCTTCACGCCGTCGAAGGTCACGCCGAAGTTGTTCGCGAGCCGCTGCACGTCGAACTGAATGCCGAACACGCCGATCGAACCCGTGATCGTGGAAGGCTCCGCAAAAATCCGGTTGCTGTAGGCGGAAATCCAATACCCGCCCGACGCCGCATACGTTCCCATCGAAACGACCACGGGTTTCTTTTCCCGCGCGAGTCGCACTTCGCGCTGAATCGCTTCGGAAGCAGAGACGCTGCCGCCCGGACTGTTCACGCGCAGCACGATCGCCTTCACGCTGTCGTCCTGCCGCAGCTTGCGCAGTTCGCGCGCAAAGCGCACGCCGGCGACATTGCCCGGCTGGTCGGAGTCGCCATCGACGATGTCGCCCTCGGCATAAACGATCGCGATGGTTCCGCGACGGCCCGAGGTCACGGCCGCAGCTTTCGATGCGAGGGCCGGCTCCGCCGCGTCCTTGGCCACGCGCGAATAGTCCGCGAGTGCCACTTGCTTGAACGTTTCCTCGCCCTCGCTGCGCGTCGCTTTCTTGAGGCTCTCGATCATTTCGTCGCGATAAGCGACGCGCGTGACGAGGCCGCCCTTCAGTGCCGCCTCGGGGCGCACGAGACCTTCGCTGTCCACGAGCGCCTGGAGCTCGAGCGGCGACTTGCCACGACTGTCGGCCACATCGGTGAGCACGACCTCCCAAACATCGTCGAGCAATTGCTGGAGCTGCGCGCGGCTTTCGTCGCTCATGTCGGTCCGGGTGAAAGGTTCGACGAAAGACTTGTAGCGGCCCACCCGCGCGACCTGCACGCCGACGCCGTATTTTTCCAGCGCACCGGCGAAGAACATCGGCTGCGCTGCGAGACCCGGCATCAAAATCACGCCGTAGGGATCGAGCACGATTTCGTCGGCAGCCGACGCGAGATAGTAATCACTCGTCAACGCATAGGTCAGATACGCCACCACCGGTTTGCCCGAGTTTTTGAACTCTTCGATCGCGTGGCGAATCTCCTTCAACGCGCCAAAACCCGGCGAACCGGCGGACAGCTCGGGCTGGTCTCCGCGAATCAGCAGGCCCGCGATCCGATCGTCGCTCGCCGCCGCGCGCGCAGCGAACGCGTGATCGTGCGCAATTGCAGCGTCGGCGTCGGCTCATCGCCAAACAGTCGGAGATCCACCACCGGCGGCGCGTCGGTCACGCGATTGGAGAGATCCAGCACGAGATACGAGCCGTGTTCGACGTGCACCGTCTTGTCGCGTTTGCCGGCCATCGCGCCGAGGGCGACGAAGACCCCCCAGCAACAAAACCGATCCGCCGACCGTGAAGATGATCAAGGCCACGAACGCACCGAGCAACGACGTGAAAAAGTTCTTCATACGAGGTCGCCGACCCTAGCCGCTTCAGCTCGTTCCTCCAGTTAAATGAGGACAGGCGGTCTTCCGGCGCGTCGGGCGGCTGTGAGGCACGCTTCTCGCTTTTCGAGCATGCGACAGACGGATCAGTTGCACCCTTGCCCGCCGACTTCATACTTCAGCGCCAATGAGCGAACAAAAGGACCTTCTCACGACCAACCGCAAGGCCCTCACGATCAATCTCGATGAGCCGAAATACGGCACGTTTGCCGAGATCGGTGCCGGCCAGGAAGTCGCCCGCATCTTTTTCCAGGCCGGCGGAGCATCGGGCACGATCGCGAAGACGATCTCGGCCTACGACATGACGTTCAGCGATGCCATCTACGGCAAAGCTCCACGTTACGTCTCGCGTGAGCGACTCGGGCTCATGCTTCAGCACGAGTATCAACTACTCATCGAGCGCCTCGCCGCCACGCGCGGCGATCGCACGACGTTCTTCGTCTTCGCCGACACCGTCGCCGCCCGAAACTACAAAGGCACGAACGAAGCCCATGGCTGGATGGGCATCCGGTTTCAAACCGAGCCCGGCGCCACGCCGTCGGAGATCGTGCTCCACGTCCGCATGTGGGACAAAGAAAACGTCCTCCAGCAGGAAGCCCTCGGCATTGTCGGAACGAATCTCATCTACGGCGCGTTCTACTATCGCGACGACCTGAAGCGCTTCACGCAGTCGCTCCTCGATAATCTCCGCCCCGATCGCATCGAAATCGACATGCTCAAGTTCAGCGGCCCCGCGTTCGAGAACGTGGATAACCGCCTCATGTCGCTCTACCTGGTCCAGTTCGGCCTGACCAACGCCGTCATGTTCGGCCCGCAGGGCGAAGTCCTCCAGCCGTCGGAGGTGCTCCACAAGAAAGCGATCCTCGTCGAACGCGGCAGCTTCCGCCCCGTCACGCACGTCAACGTCGACATGCTCAACTGCGCCGCCGCGCAGTTCGTGCAGGAGCCGCTCGTGAAGGGAAAGGAGATCATCGTGCTCATGGAAATCACGATGAACAACCTCCTCGCCGCCGGCTCGCTCGACGCGCAGGACTTCCTCTCTCGCGTCGATCTTCTCAGCGACCTCGGGTTCACCACGCTGATCTCGAACTACTCCGAGTATTACCGCCTCACCTCGTATTTCCGCCGCTACACGAAGGAGATGATCGGCGCCGCGATGGGCATCAACAACCTCCTCGAGATCTTTAACGAGAAATACTACGAGAACCTCGAAGGCGGGATCCTCGAGTCGTTCGGCCGACTCTTCCGTAATTCGGTCAAACTCTACATCTACCCGATGCGGCAGGACGCCTACGGCCACTACATCACGACCGGCACACCCGAGGCCGTCCCTTCAGCCACCAGCGCCAATACCTTTGCGTCCGGCGTCCTCATCAACGCGAAGAACGTCCAGGTCGTGGATCACCTCCGCAACCTCTACAATCACCTCCTCGAAAATCACTTCATCGAGTGCATCGTCGGCTACGATCCCGACATCCTGCACATCTTCTCGCGCGACGTCCTCCGCCGCATCCGCGAGCAAGATCCCTCATGGGAAAAAATGGTCCCCGAGTCGGTGGTGAAAGCGATCAAACGGCGCGGTCTCTTCGGTTACACCGAGAAGCAGACCGCCTGAGTCCGTCTCGAGTCGGGACACAGTCCATCCCGAATCGAGCCCAAGTCCGTCCCACGTCGAGCCAAGGTCCGCGCTCACTCGGTCTTCTGCATTTCGCGACGCCGTTTGGCCTCCGGGCCGACGGCATTGGGACCGTCGTCAGTGTCGGTAATGGGCAAGTGATCGGGATCGATCGAATCGAGCACGCGCATTTCGCCGAACCGAATCACCTCCTGCCGCTCGGGGACGGAAGCCCACACCGGCTGATTGGTTTCGCGCCCCAGATGCGGCGCCGCTTCGCGAAACATTTTCTTGAAGCTCGGCGTCATCGAAAGGCCTTGGGCAGGCGCGCTGACTTTCGTGTGCCAGAGCAATCGCGTGATGCCCTGCTTCGCGAGTTCCTCGTCGAACGCCTGGATGGAGATCATGAACAAACTCTCGCGCGAGGCCTGCACGATGAAATCCGAGGTCGAGCTCCGAAGGTTCCGAGTAAGCGCGCGGGCTGAGGTCGAAATCGAAAGGCCCTGAAGTTCCCACATCACGTCGGCCTTGTCGCCGCCCATAAACTGGAGAGCGACGTTGGGGCGGTCGTTGATCATGCCCCAGGAAATCGCGAGGAGGACTTCGGGCATGTTCTTCTCGGTGCCCGGATAATACCCCTGATCGGCGAGCAGCTTCACGATGAACTTCAGCATGTCGCGTTTGTCCGGCACATCCATGTTGGCGATGGACCGGCCGTAATCGCGGTAACCGAGCACGAGGGCTTCGTAGTAAAGCGGCGCTTCCTTGCTCGGACGCCGGAGCTTGCGCCCCTCATCCGTCATGTCGGTCACGGTGATGACCTGAACGTCGCGTTCGAAAAGCCGCGCAAGAAACGTGGCGGGCGTGCCGGCGCTTGCCAACGTGGTCGCACACAGCAGCGCGAGATTGACCGCCAGTATCTTCGCCGGGGAAAGAGAAAGCATGGGTGGCTCCCACCGTGCCCGCTGTAGTGGCAGCGTCAACTCAGCGGGGCGTGCCGTAGATTGTGGCCCCCCCTCCACGACGACGGAATGCCAAATCGCGCGGTCGAACTTCACTCGGCCTTCTGCATTTCGCGGCGCTCTTTCGCGCGCGGTCCGACGGCATCGGGCCCATCGTCGGCGTCGGTGATGGGCAAATGATCGGGATCAATCGCATCGAGCACGCGCATCTCGCCGAACTCGATCACTTCCCGGCGCTCGGGCACGTGGGTCCACACGGGGCCGCCGGTCTCGCGTCCGAGAAACGGTGCCGCTTCGCGAAACATCTTTCTGTAGCTCGGCGCCATCGCGAGGCCCTGCGCGGGCGCGCTGACTTTGGTGTGCCAGAGCAATCGCGTGATGCCCTGTGTCGCGAGTTCGCGGTCAAACGCCTGGATCGAAATGATGAACAAGCTGTCGCCCGCCGCATCGACGATGAAGTCCGCGGTCGAGCTGCGGAAATTTCGCGTGAGAGCGCGCACAGCGGTGGCCACGGAAAGCCCCTGGAGTTCCCACATCACGTCAGCCTTGTCGCCGCCCATGAAATGGAGCGCGAGACCCGGACGCTCGTTGATGAAACCCCAGCCGATCGCGAGCAGCACTTCGGGCATGTTTTTCTCCGAGCCCGGATAGTATCCCTCATCAGCGAGCAGCTTCACGATGAACTTCAGCATCTCGCGTTTATCCGGCACATCCATGTTGGCGATGGAGCGACCGTATTCACGGTAACCCAGCACGAGAGCCTCGTAATAGAGCGGCGCTTCCTTGCTCGGACGCCGGAGTTTGCGCCCCTCGTCCGTCATGTCCGTCACCGTGATGACCTGCACATCCCGCTGGAAATACCACGCTAGAAAGTTGCCCGGTCCGGCCGCGTTTGCCGCGCACGCTCCGAGCAGTTCAATAACCACCTGCGAGAAAAGCGTGGTGCGACAGGGGCATCGCATAGGCGACAGCGATAACGCACCTCAAACAGGCGTCAACGCACCAGCCGGGCGCGCGCGGGCACGAAAAAGCCCGGTCACGAAGACCGGGCCAAAAAGCGAATCCGCGCGAGTCGCGCGTCAGGCGGAAATCACTCGAAGATTTCCTCGGGCTTGAAGAAGCGCGCGAGTTCGATCTTGGCGTTTTCGTCGCTGTCGGACGCGTGGACGACGTTCTTCATCATCTCGGTGCCGAAGTCGCCGCGGATCGTGCCCTTCGGGGCCTTGCGGGAATCGGTCGGGCCGAGGAGATCGCGAACGCGTTGCACGATGCTTTCGCCGCGCAGCGCCATCACGATCACCGGACGCGAGCTCATGAAGGCCTCGATGTCGGGATAGAAGGGCTTGTCCGCGACGTGCGCGTAATGCTCGCGCAAGACGGCAGGCGCGAGACGGGTCATTTTGCACCCGACCACGTCGAAGCCCGCGGCTTCGAAGCGGCTGAGAACCGTCCCCACGAGACGCTTCTCCATGCAATCGGGCTTATAGATAACGAACGTTTTCTGCATAGTGAAAGGATGACGCTAGGAGCAACGGACCCGTTGGAAAGCCTAGAGTTTCCCACTCTGTAGGACCGAGGCGAGCGCTCCCTCCAACTGCGGCTGGCGAAACCTATAGCCGGAGCGAAGCAGCGCCACCGGCTCCACTCGCGCACTGGCGAGCAGGGTCTCCTCCGCCATCTGGCCGAAAACCAGCCGCAACGCGAACGCCGGAACGGGCAAAAACGCCGGACGCTGCAGCGCGGTCGCCAACGCGCGGGTGAACTCGAGATTCGTGACGGCGTGCGGCGCGACGGCGTTGACCGGACCGGACAGCTGCGGGTTTTCGATCGCGTGCATGATCGCGCCGACAGCGTCGACCAGGCCAATCCAACTCATCCACTGATGTCCGTTCCCCACCCGACCGCCGAGGCCGGCGCGAAAAAGAGGCAGGAGTTTTTTCAGCGCCCCGCCCTCGCGGGCCAGCACCACGCCCGACCGCAACGGCACGGTGCGCACGCCGAGATCGGCGATCTTCGCAGCGTGCGTTTCCCAGGTTTCGCACACGTCAGGCAGAAAACCTGAGCCGCGCGCGGAGGTTTCCGTGAGCACTTCGTCGCCGCGGTCGCCATAGATGCCGACGGCAGATGCACTCACCAAAACGTCAGGCCGCTCCGGCAACGCTTCGATCGCGTGATGCAGCGTCCGCAAAGAACCCGTGCGACTCTCGATAATGCGAGTGCGCCGCGTCCGCGACCAACGTCCCGCGGCGATGTTCTCCCCGCTCAGATTCACAACGGCCTCGACGCGGCCCAACGCCCGCGCATCGAGCACGCCCGCCGCCGGATCCCACGCGATTTCGTCGGCGCCGCCCACCTGCCCTCGCACCAGACGAATCACCGTCCAGCCACGCGCGCGCAGTTCGGACACGAGGGCTCGGCCAATCAATCCCGACGCACCAGCAATCACGACACGTTGGCCCATGGCGTTATCCTTTCTTCAGCGACTGATAGGCTGCGAGCGCTTCTTCGCGTGCCTCCGCATGATCGACGATGGGCAGCGGATACGTTTCACCCAACGTCACATTCGAGCGCTTGAGTTCCTCCTGCGGGGCTTCCCAAGGCGCATGGATGAACTTCGTGGGAAGACGGCCGAGTTCCGGAATCCATCGGCGCACATACTCGCCGTCCGGATCGAACTTCCGTCCCTGTAATACTGGCGCGAATACACGAAAATATGGCGCCGCATCTGCGCCGCTGCCCGTCGTCCATTGCCAGCCGAGCGTGTTGCTCGCGAGATCCGCGTCGACCAGCGTGTCCCAGAACCAGCGCGCGCCGTCCTGCCAAGGGAGCCGCAGGTGTTTCACGAGAAACGACGCCGCGACCATGCGCACACGATTGTGCATCCACCCCGTCTCCCACAACTGCCGCAATCCCGCATCCACGATGGGATAACCGGTGCGCCCGCGGCGCCACGCCTGCAGTAAACGTCCACCGGGATCATCGCGCCAGGGGAACCGCGCAAATTCGGTTCGCAGCGGCTGCGTCGTCGTATGCGGGAAATGATACAGCAGGTGATACGCGAACTCGCGCCAACCGATCTCGTTGAGAAACACGCTCGCACCGCGACTGGGCGGAAAAACGCCTGCGCCGCGCGACGCGTTTTTCACAGCGGCCCAGATTTGTCGCGGCGAAAGCTCGCCATGACGCAGCCAAGGCGAAAGCCGCGATGTGCCATCGAGCGCTGGAAAATTTCGTCGCTCGTCATAAGTGTCCATCGCCCGCCTCACAAATTCGCGCAGCCGACGTTGCCCCGCTTCTTCGCCCGGTGTCCACGCGGTTTCGAGTCCAGTGTCCCAGCGAATCTTTGGCAGCAGTTCCAACTCCTCAACGCGAAGCGAGCGCGGCCAGTTCGCCGGCGCCGGAAGCCCGCCCGCGCGTAACTTGACCGGCAGGGCGACGGGTAGCGTCAGGCAATGCCGCCAATACGGCGAAAACACCTGAAACGGCCCGCTCTGCTTGTTCCTGATTTCGTGCGGCTCGTGCAGAAGCGCCGCATTGAAGCTCGCCACTTCGATGCCGGACTCCGTCAGCGCCTTCTTGATCGCCGTATCACGAGCGATCGCCTGTGGTTCGTATCGGCGATTCCAATACACCGCTCCCGCCTGCGTCTCGCGGATGAGCCGGCTCAGGACGCGATCCGGTTCGCCGCGCGCCACGATCAGGCGTGACCCGCGCTCCTGCAGTGCTTGCTCGAGCGAGACGAGCGCATGATGCCGCCACCAACGCGAAGCCGCGCCCTCGCGCCATTCATCGTGTTCGTCTTCCTCGTCGATATAGACGGGAACCACTGGTCCGCCGCGCTCCAGCGCGTGCGTCAAAGCCGGATTGTCCTGCAACCGCAGGTCGGACCGGAACCAGACGAGAGCGGGCGAGATCGACACGCGCGCACGGTGTGCAGGCCGGACGGCGTCGCAACTTTTTGCGCGCCGCTCGACCGCGCCTCAGAGCGAATCGCGATACAACTCCTCGTAACCTGCCGCAGCGCGCTTCCACGAGAAATCGCGCGCCATGCCGCGTTGTTGCACCGCGGCGTAACGCTTCGGATCGCGATAAAGTTTAAGCGCGCGTTGCAGCGCGTCGCGCAGCGAAAGGACGTTGGGTTCGCACATGAGGCCCGTGCCCACGTCCGGCAGTTCGTCCGCATCGGTGACCGTGTTGGCGAGGCCGCCCACGCGGCTGACGATCGGCACAGTGCCATACGCCTGGGAATACATCTGGTTCAGGCCGCACGGTTCGAAGAGCGACGGCATGATGAAGAAATCGCTGCCCGCTTCCACGAGATGGCTCAGCGCCTCGTCGAGTTTCACCGCCAGCGCGATCTGCTTTGGCGCGCGCTTCACGAGCGCTTGAATCGCCTCTTCGTATTTTTTTCTCTCCGGATCCGAGAATCACGACGCGGCAGTCGTTCTTCAGCAGGAAGTCCTGATTTCCGAGCAACAGGTCGATGCCCTTCTGCTCCGTGAGTCGGCACACCATGCCGAAAACCGGTCCCGTGAAAGCGGGATCGAAACCAAACGCCTTGAGCAACTCCGTCCGGCAAATCTGCTTTCCGGCCATGTTGCCCGCCGAATAACGCGCCGGCAGATGCGGATCTGTGGCGGGATTCCACACGGCGGTGTCCACGCCATTCAGCAGGCCGACGATGTCTTCCGCGCGCGTCTGCGCCACGCCGTCGAGACCGCAGCCGAACTCGGGGGTTTGAATCTCCTCCGCGTAGCGCGGGCTCACGGTCGTCACGCGATCGGCAAACAGCAGGCCCGATTTCAGCAGGTTGATCTGCGCGTAGTATTCGAGGCCATCGATCGAGTTGAACTCGTCCGGCAGATTCGTGCGGGCGAACACGCTGCTGGGGAAAATCCCCTGAAAGGCGATGTTGTGGATCGTGAAGATCGTCTTGAACGCAAGCGTCACTCCGTAGCGCCGCTCCGCCTGCCGCAGCAGCAGCGGCAGCAGCGCCGCCTGCCAGTCGTGCGTGTGCACCACGTCGGCCTGCAGATCCGCCAGCCGGAGCGTCTCGATCACGCCTTTGCAGAAAAAGATGAACCGGTCGGCGTTGTCCTCGTAATCACGCTCGCCGTTGCCGTAGGGCGCGCGGCGATCGAAGAACTCTTCGCGGCAAACCAGATAGACCGTGAGATTCTTCCGCGGAGAAAACACGCGCACGTCGCCACTGAGAAACTGGTCACCCATCTCCACCTTGAGCCGGAGCTTTCGCTGCGCGCCCACTGCGTCCTTGTGTTCCAGCGCCGCACGATAACCGGGCAGAAACACGGAGACTTCGTGTCCGTTGTCCGCGAGCACACCCGCCAGCGAACCCACCGCGTCGGCAAGCCCGCCGGTTTTCATGTAGGGGAAGAGTTCGCTGGCAACGTGGACGATTTTCATCGGGGTTTTCTGGAAAGTTCAGTTTACGCCCTCTTCCGCTACCGACTTCAAAATCGACCAGACCGTCGGCAAGGGAAAGAAAGCGGAGTCAGAGTGAAAACTGATTCCACGACGCCGACAGGGAGTCAATTCCGCGGACGCCACGAAAGACCTCTGCAGGAAACGAAATCGTGACGCCATCGCTGAAAATCTTCGTCGGTCTTCCGGAACGCCTCTCGCGCTGACACATTGCGGCACGGAGCAACTCCGCACATCGCGAGGTCGTCCAACGCCCTCGCGCAAGCACGAGGAAAATCACAATCATGAGCGCCACCGAGCGCATCGTGTCGCTGAACCAGTGCATCGTGATTGGCGAGGCGGTCGCCGCGCTCGCGGGGATTCCGCATTTGGCGGCTCAGAAGCGGCAAAACGAGCTTGGCCCCCTGCTTCATGCACGGCGGTCGGCTTTTATTTTTGGGCACCGGATTCGCTTTCTCTCTGTCCAACAGACCTCTGAAACAAACGCGCGCGAACGATTTTCATCGCCGCCGACAACACGTCGCTGTTTCGTAAGTCCAATTACAAGATATGGCCTGCGCGCCTGTCTTTGCTTTTCTCTCATGACCCTTCGCGAACGTCTCCTCGCCCTGCTGCGCGAGGCCAATTATTCTCCTTCGACCGAACCCGAACTGCTCCGGCAACTCGGCCTCCACAAAAAACGCCGCGCTTCCCTCGCCCACGAGGTCCGGCAGTTGCTCGCCAAAGGTCAGGCTCAGCGCGTCCGCGGCGATCGCATCGCGCTCCGCGAAGCCAAAGCTCCGGCCGAAACGAGCTCTCAGAAACCCGGCGGGCGAAAGATTTTCTCTCCGACGAAGCGGGCTGGCGCCGCGCCCATCGCAACCGACTCGCGTCCCGCACGTTCCAGCGAACTGCGGGAGAAACCGATCCATGCACCGGTGCGGCTGCCCTCGGATCAACTTGTTGGCCGCATCCAGTTTCGCGCGGGCGGTTCGGCTTTCGTGATCCCCGAAAACGCCGACGGCACGCCCGGCGACAACCGCGAGCCGGCCGTGCAGATTTTCCCGGAAGACACCGACGTCGCTCTTCCCGGCGATCGCGTGGTCGTGCGAATTTTCCACGGCCGCCGCGGAAAGCGTCCCGGCGAGCGCGTCGGCGGCGTCGAGCGCGTGTTGGAGCGCGGACGCGAGACGCTCGTGGGCGACCTGCGCCGCACGGGCCGCAGCTTTTTCGTGGTGCCCGACGATCCGCGTTTCACGCGCGAGATTCACGTCGACGATCCGGCGCGCAGCAAACTCGGAGTCGCGCCCTGCTCCCGGCGACAAGGTCGTGGTCAAGCTCCACCCGTGGAAGCATCGCCGCGATGCGCTGACCGGCGAACTCGTTTCGCGACTCGGCCGCACGCATGAACCGCAGGCGGAGCTGCTCGGCATCTTCGAAAAAATTCAGTCTCGCGACCAAGTTCCCCGACGAGGTCGAGCGCGAGGCGGCCGGCATTCCCGATCGCGTGCAACCGCGTGAGCTTCGCGGGCGACTCGACTATCGCGAGGAGGCGGTTTTCACCATCGATCCCGACGACGCGAAAGATTTCGACGACGCCCTTTCCTACGAGGTGCTCGACCAGGGAGACGTGCGTGTCGGCATCCACATCGCCGATGTCTCGACCTACGTGAAGCCCGGCACCTCCCTCGATCGCGAGGCCCAGAAGCGCGGCAATTCCACCTATCTGGTCGGCATCGTGATTCCGATGTTGCCGGAAAAGCTCTCCAACGGCCTCTGCTCGCTCGTCGAGGGACAGGATCGGCTCTGCAAAGCCGTTTTCCTCACGTTCGCGAAAAACGGCCGGCTCAAGGACACGTCGTTCGCGAATACCGTCATCCGCAGCCGCAAGCGTCTCACCTACAAGCAGGCCTATGCGCTGATGTTCGAGAACGACCTCGACCGCATTCGCGCGCTGCCGCTTCCGCCGAAACATCAGACCGGCTCCACCGGTCGCGCGTTGCGCGACTTGAGCGACGCCGAACTCGTCGATCTGCAGTCGTGGGTTCGCGCCCTTTGGAAAATTGCGAGTCGTCTCCGCCGCGATCGCATGGCGCACGGCAGCCTCGATCTCGATATGCCCGAGACGAAGATCTTCGTCGACGAACAAGGTTACGCCGACCGCCTCGAAAAGATCGAGCACGACGAGAGCCACCAGCTCATCGAGGAGTTCATGCTCGCGGCCAACGAAGCCGTCGCCCGCCTCACGCGCACGCACAAGCTCCCGTCGCTCTACCGCGTGCACGACGAACCCGACTCGGAGAAACTCGACGAATTCCGTCAGTTGCTCGGCACGTTCGAGATCCACACCGGGGATCTTTCGCGCCGCGAGGAGATCATGAAACTGCTCGAGACGCTGCGCGATCATCCGCAGGGCTACACGTTGCGCACGCAGCTCCTCCGCAGTCTGAAGAAAGCCGCCTATCGCTCCACCCACGACGGCCACTACGGGCTCAACAAAAAGGACTACACGCACTTCACCTCGCCGATTCGCCGCTACGCCGATCTCGTCGTGCACCGCGTGCTCGAATTTTACCTCGTGAAACACGGCGGTCACACGCCTTCGTCAGGTCATTCACCCGGCTACACGCTGCCCCACATCGAGAGCCTTGCCGAACACCTCAGCCTTACAGAAATCAACAGCGCTGAGGCCGAGCGCGAGAGCGTGAAGATCAAGCTCCTCGAGTTCTTTGAGCGCGAGGCCGCGAAGAAACACAAGACGCCCTTCGCCGCCGTCATCACGGACGTGCGCGCCAACGGCTTCTTCCTCGAACTCATCGAGTCGATGACCTTCGGCTACGTTTCGGCCAACGTGCTCGACGACGACCGCTACACGCTCAACAACGCCGGCACCGTCCTCACCGGCCGCAAGAAAAAGCGCCGCTTCGGTCTCAACGATCGCATCGATGTCGTCGTCGAGAGCGTGGACCGCTTCAAGCGCCTCATCGATTTCCGTCCGGCGCCGGTCACCAAAAAGTAACCGCCGCGTGCACACGACGCGCACTTGAGATTCGCACGAAAACCCATCTCTTCCGCGACTGTATGAAACATTACGATTTCGCCGCCCGCTTCCGGACGATTTACGATCACGCCGTCGCGCTCTACGCCAAAGGCCAGCGCGGTGCCGACACGTTTTTCGATGCCGATCAGCTCGCGTTTCTTTCGGCCAACGGCCTGACCGCGCAGCACCTCTACGACTACGCCGAAGACCACAACAACTACAACGGCGAGCCCGGCTTCGAACACGCGCTCGCGATCGAATCCGTGCGTCGTGACTATTTTCTCAACGCCCAGAACGGCGTCGCTTCGAAGACCGTGCTCGACGAGTCCTCGCTCCCCGCGAAAACCGACGCGGTCCGCGGCATCGAGTGGTTGCCCCGCATCATCCCGAAAGCGAAGGCCAAGCTCCGCGGCGAACTGCCTGCGTCGCTCATGTATTGCTGCGGTGGTGACCGTCGTTTCCTGAAAGCGCACGACATCTTCCCCGCCGAATTCCTCAGCCTCGTATGGCGTAACCTCGATAACGACGACGCCATCGTCGACTGGATCGAGAAGCGCACGAAATCGCAGCGCTGAGCCACGCGCAAAAATTTTCCCGTCAGGTGAGCCCGCCGTCGCCGGCGGGCTTTTTTGTGCAAGAGGGCGCCAATCGACGCGCCGAATCCAGATTCGATCCGCATCCCGTCCCGCTTCGGCGCATACTGGGTCCCGAAGTCATCCGCACCTTGGCGCGACTCAGGCCGCACTCAGTCCCGACTCGGTGCGCACCTTGGCACGACCTTGTCCGCTCATTGGCTCGACCTGGTCCGCACTCTGTCGCGGCTCGTTGTGCACTCGGGCGTGGAAGAGAGCTTAACGCGCGTGGCGCCGACTAGTTGCAGTCTCAGAAACTTTTCCGAGCGATTCTCTCGGCCGGGTTGACCGAGGGAAAAGCGCGACTCAACTTTCGCGCACGGCTTCGCCCCTCCCCAAACGCATTCCCTTCATGAGCAAGTTTACTCTGCAGGTTAACGGCCAGTCCCGCACTGTCGACGTGGCGCCGGATACGCCTCTTCTCTGGGTGTTGCGAGATCACCTGGATCTCGTCGGCACAAAATTCGGCTGTGGCATCGGCCAGTGCGGTGCGTGCACCGTGCACCTCGACGGCGAACCGGCACGGGCCTGCCTCATGCCCGTGTCAGCTGTGACGGCGGCGAAGATCACCACGATCGAAGGTCTCGCCGAAGAAGCCTCTCATCTGCACCCGGTGCAGGAAGCGTGGTGCGAACTGGATGTCGCTCAATGCGGCTACTGCCAGGCGGGACAAATCATGTCGGCCGCGGCGCTGTTGAAACGGAATCCGAATCCGTCGGACGACGACATCGATTCCGCGATGTCGGGTAATCTCTGCCGCTGCGCGACGTATTATCGCATCCGCCAGGCCATCAAACACGCCGCTGACTTGGCGACGAAGAAGGAGGCGGTGTCATGAGCGCTTCGAATCCTCTCGCCGCTCCGGTCGATCGCCGGAGTTTCCTGAAATTCTCCGCGCTGGCCGGTGGTGGTTTGATGCTCGGACTTTATCTGCGCACGGGCGCCCGCGGTTTCTCGAACATCATCAACGCATCGACCGACACCGTGGGCGAGTTCGCGCCCAACGCCTATCTGCGCATCTCGCCGCAAGGCGTGGTCACGCTCATCTCGAAGGTCCCCGAGTGCGGCCAGGGTATCAAAACCTCACTGCCGATGGTGATCGCCGAGGAGTTGAGCGTGGACTGGAACGACGTCGTGATCGAAGTCGCCGAGGCCACTTCGGAGTATTCCAATCCGTGGTATGGCGCGGGCGGCAGCACCTCGACCCCGAATCACTACGACACGTTTCGCCGCGCGGGCGCGTCCGCGCGCATGATGCTCGTGACGGCTGCGGCGCAGACGTGGGAAGTTTCCGAAGCCGAGTGTTACGCCGACGACTCGGCGGTGACGCACAAACCGAGCGGACGAAAACTCCGTTACGGCGAACTCGTCGCCGCGGCTTCGAAGTTGCCGGTGCCCGACGAAAAGAGCGTGGTGTTGAAGGATCCGAAGGAGTTCAAACTCCTCGGTCGACGCGTCTCGGGCGTCGACAATCCCAAGCTCGTCACCGGTCAGCCGCTCTTTGGCATCGATACGAAGCTGCCGGGCATGCTCTACGCCGTTTACGAGAAATGCCCGGTGTTCGGCGGCAAAGTCGTCAGTGCAAATCTCGATGACGTGAAAGCGCTGCCGGGCGTGAAGGATGCATTCGTGATCGAAGGCACCAATGAACCCAACGGTCTGATGCCCGGCGTGGCGATCGTCGCCGACTCGACGTGGGCGGCCTTCTCCGCACGTCGCGCGCTCAAGGTGACCTGGAACGAAGGCCCGAGCGCCTCGGAAAGCTGGGGCGAATTCGCGTCCCGCGCTGAAGTCGCGTTCACGCGCCCGGGCTCGATGCAATTGCGCAGAGACGGCGACGTCGCCGCCGCCCTGAGTCAGGCGGACACGGTCGTCGATGCGGTCTACTCGTATCCATTTATTTCACACGCCAACCTCGAGCCGCAGAACTGCACGGCGCAGTTCAAGGATGGCGCGCTGGAAATCTGGGCGCCCACGCAGAATCCGGGCAACGGGCGCGAACTACTGAGCCGCGTGCTCGGTGTGCCGCAGGAAAAAATCCGCATTCACGTGACACGCATCGGCGGCGGTTTCGGTCGCCGCCTCTTCAGCGACTTCATGGCTGAGGCGGCTGCAATCGCGATGAAGGTGCCGGCGCCGGTGAAACTCACCTGGACGCGCGAAGACGATCTGCGTCACGACCACTATCGCCCGGGTGGCTTCTTCAAGCTGCAGGCCGCGGTGAACGACAATGGCAAGGTCACGGGCTGGCGCAGCCATTTCGTCACCTTTGGCAACACGAAGGAGCAACCCGGCAACGGCGCCGGTTTGTCGAAGGACGAGTTTCCGGGTCGCTGGATTCCCAACTTCCATTCGGAGGCCACGGTGCTCCAAACCGCAACGCCGATGGGTTACTGGCGCGCGCCGGGAAGCTGCACGATCGCGTGGGTGATGCACAGCTTCATCGACGAACTCGCCTACGCGGCCGGCGGCGATCCGTTGCAGTTCCGTCTGGATCTGCTCGGCGACGGCGACGAGCTGCCCGGCGACGGTCCGTGGAATCCTCCTTACAACATCAAGCGCATGCGCGCCGTGGTGCAGGAGGCCGCGCGACTCGGCGGTTATCCGAAACCGTTGCCGAAGGGCCGCGGTCGCGGACTCGCGTTTCATTTCAGCCATCGCGGCTATGTCGCGCAGGTGGCGGACGTCACCGTGTCGAAAGACGGCACACTCAAGGTCGACAAGGTCACCTGCGTCTGCGACGTCGGCTCGCAAATCGTCAACCTCAGTGGCGCGGAAAACCAGGTGCAGGGTTCGATCATCGACGGAATCGGCGCCGCGCTCTATCAAGATCTCGACATCGAGCGCGGCCGCGTCGTGCAGTCGAATTTCCACGACTACCCGATGATTCGCATGCCGGACACCCCGCCGGTGATCGACATCCACTTCCTGAAAACCGACTTTCCGACGACGGGTCTCGGCGAGCCGGCTCTTCCGCCGATCGCACCCGCGATTTGCAACGCGATCTACGCCGCGATCGGCAAACGCATCCGGACGCTGCCGATTACGAAAACTGATCTCAGCTGGAGCTAAGTCCTCGCGCGAGCGTGGCCGCTCTCCGGTAAAGTTTACTTCCTCGAGCGGCCATGCCTTCTCGCGATTACGTTCTCCGACTCGTCGAACAGGTCGGCGAGTTTCTCGCACGCATCCTTCGCCAAAAGGAGGAGAAGCGTCCGCAGGAAGCGCTGCAGTCCGTCATGGCCGCTTGCGAACGGCTGTTTGGGCTGGAGGCCGTTCGCGTGTTTCAGTTCACGCCGGAACAGCAGATCGCGTTGCTCAAGGAGGGCACGACGCCCGACGAAGGTCGCGAAAAAGTGATGATGTATGCCGCGCTGCTCGCCGAGTCCGCGGGGGCCTTCGAACAACTCGGGCAAAGTGAACAGGCGCGTCAGGCTCGCGTGCAGTCGCTGCGCATGATCACGCAGGTGTGGGATTCCGAGTTTCCGCGCGAAGCGTGGCCAGCGTTCGCGCCGAAGGTGGAAAAACTCCTGACCGAAATCGGTCCCGCGTCCGAGAACGATCCAGCGAGTGAGTGGATCGCGGCCGCGAAAAGCAGGCTAAGTTAAAATTGCCCCCCGAATAAACGCGAAGGTGCGCGAATCGCGTTTCACGAAGTTGTCTGTGCGACCTCGCGGTCGGAGCTCCGTGTCCTTCGTGGCCTACCGATAGCGCAGCGCTTCACCCAAAGAGCTCGCCCTGCACTTCCGCCGGCGGCGTGCGCGTCGCTTCCACGCCGAGAAACGGCGCGTAGCGCTCGAGCCAGTCGTCCAATTTATCGAGGTAATACGACGAGTCGTAAGGCCACTGCTGCGGATCGAAAAGCGCGAGCGCACGGGCACGCTGCCAGTCGGCGGAGCGGCCTTTGATTTTCCCGGTCACGTAGTAGTGCACGCGCTCGCCCATGCGCGGTCGCGGCGAAAGTTGCAGCGCGACTTCGGCGGAGGCGCGACGCGGTTTGCCGCCGGCGGCGATGAGCCGTTCGTAAGCGTCGGGATTCTGGCTGAGCGTCTCGCTCTTCGCGAGTTCCGCGACCGGAAACGTGCCGCTTCGGATGCGCGTGCGATAATCTTCGAGCTGTTGCAACGGCGACTCCTTGGACGCGCCGAGTAGAAAGCGAATGAGCTGATCGCTCAGTTTTTTCAGATAAGGCTCGATGCCGCGCGATCGCAGCGCGCTTCCGCGGAGCGTCACCTCGTGGCCGTCGTAGAGCGCGTAGTTCTTCGCCTTGTAACACCACATTGCCTCGTAGCGTCCGTCGTATTCGAGCTCGATGCCCGCCGGCAGGATCGATTCCACGAGCGCGAGCAGTTCCTCCGGTTTGTCGTAGTAGCGCTCGGACGAGAGATAGATGCCATCGGTGTCGGCTTCGAGGATCACACAGTCGTGCTTCGAGAACTCGTCGATCAGGAGTTGCAGCAACTCGCGACCGCGACGCGTCACTTCCGCAGCGAGCTCTCCGTCGCCGAAGCGCGCACCGGAAAAACCGAGGTAGCCGTAAAAGGAGTTGATGAGAATCTTGAACGCCGTCTGCCCGCGCCTGCGCCTCCGCGCGTTCCTCGATCGTCGGCGCAGTGCGCGCAAGTTGCTTGTAGGTGAGGCGATACTCGCGCAGGCGCCGCAGCATCGGAATGAACGTGCCAAGCGTGTCGTTGCGCGGATTGCGACCGATATGGAGCAGCAGGCTCGGGTAAAGCGACGCCACGTCGAAATGCAGCACGTGCCGAAACACGCCTTCGCGGAAGCTCCGCGTGTAGCCGCCCTCGAACGGCTGCACCTCCGGCGGCAGCGGACACGCCTGCCGCGCGTGGTAGTATTCCTCGAGAAACAGCAGATCGATCTTCGAGGTCGCGCCGCGCAGCGTCGCTTCCTGCAGATTCGTCGGGAACGCTCTCACCTGCTCGAAATACGTCGGCAGCAATTGATCCGCGATTCCGGCGGTCTCGCGGAGATCGTCCTCGAGGTAGGCGCAGAAACGCGCGCGATCGTTTTCAAACGCTTCCTGGATGCGCGGGCCTTCGATGTAGGTGCGCTCGGCACTGTCCTCGGGGGTGACGCCGAAATACACCGCGGCTTCCTTCAAGCCATACGAGGTCATCTCGCGCGTCGTGATGTCGTAGATCTGCGCGAGGAAAAACGTATCCACCACCGCACGACCGGGCAGATCGCAGCGGACGAAGTCGATCCAGCGCTCGGCGACTTTCAGGCGCGAACTGCGAAACTGTGCTTTTTGTCCGTAGCGTCCCCACAGGCTCGGCACGCCGAGACGGCGCCCGCGATGCCGCAGGTAATCGAGATCGAATTTGAAGATGTTGTGCCCCTCGATGATATCCGGATCCCACTCCGCGAGCGCCGCGATGAACGATTCGAGCAGTTTCTTCTCCGCCGCGTCCGTGCGCTCCTCCAGCAGGAGCAGGCGCGACTTTCCCGCCATGCGCAGGCCGATCGCGAGCACGCGATCGTCGGGCTTGTTGGGATCGCAAAACTCTCCGTCCGCCGTGCAGGTCTCGATGTCGAGTTGACAGCGCCGCAACTCGTGAAACGGCAGCTGCCGGTAGAGCCGCTCGCGCCGTTGGAGCAGGTATTGGCTCTCGATCGGCCGGATCGAATCAACGCCGATCGACGCAGCTTTCGCTTCCTTCAGAAAACGCGAAAACGCCTCGAGGCTTTCCGCGTGCACCATGCGATCGAACGCGCCCTCACCCGCCAGACGCTCGATCTGCATCCCGGTCAACACGCCGTCCGACGGCGTGTCGTTGAGCCAGGCAAAGGGACGGAACTGATCCGTGCGATGCTCGCGCCGTCCGTCGGCCGTCGCGACGGTGGTGTGCACCACGCCGGCGTCGTCGATCCAGACGCCGGTCAGCGATTCGGCAGAACTCGCGGCGGCGTCACTCAATCACACTCGGTCGTTCAGAAGGGACGCGTGTAGACCATCGTGACCGCGACCGCGGCGAGCACGACCGTGAGTCCGATCCAGAGTCGGGCTTTCTCGCGACGCTTGTAGGCGAGACCAACGAAAGCCGAGAGACCGAGCCAGCAGACCAGTTTCACCACCGCCCAGCCACCGCTGAACTGGTAAAGCGCCTGCCACATGCGAACACCGGCGAGCAGTGCGAGGACGCCCGCAATGCCGCTCCACATG
Source organism: Opitutus sp. (assembly GCA_024707325.1). GTDB lineage: Bacteria > Verrucomicrobiota > Verrucomicrobiia > Opitutales > Opitutaceae > Opitutus. Next base: position 471,045 of record JANPZY010000004.1, read on the forward strand.
AGCGCCTTCTTGCGCGTTTCCGGAGCGCCCGCGGCGGCGTAGAAGACCGTCGCGCCCATGACGAGGACCGACAGAACGTGGAGAATGTGGAGCGCGTTGTATTCGGCAGAACTCATGTGTGGAGGAAGTTGGAAAGAGAAAGTTGACACCCCGCCTGTGCCGTATGCCCAAAGGCTCAGGACCTTTTTAGGTTAAGGTGGGCACCTCCCCCGCAGCGTCTGCTTTCCGATTTACGGCCTAGCATCTTCCGCGGCGGCTTCAGTTCCCGTAATTTATCTAAGGCAAAGAGCAGTTATTGAAAGCACCTCGAACACTGCAGGGTGTCAGCCGGCGAAGGTAGGTGGCACCCCCGCTCCGTCAAACGCGAATCGCCGTTTCCCGCTGCCCGGCGAAATTTCACCTCAGGATTCCAAGATGCTGGAATCCAAGTGCTGAATGATCAGCTCCTGAATCGTCGCGAGAAACAGGTAGCACATGAAGGCCTTTCGCACCTGCTCGTCCATGGCCTCGATGTCCAGATCGCTGCTCTCGAGCGCATCGTCGCCGAGCACGCCGAGGCACTTTTCGCGCAGTCGCAGACGCACCGCGGAGCACGCGCGGAGGACCGGCTCGGCGTTGCTCGCGTCGAACGCGATCACGCCGTCGGCGAAAAACTCGTCGTCAAACAACGCGAGCAGCGCGCGCACGTCGTCGCCCTGCGCGGCAAGCAACTCCGCCATCCACGCATCGCGGAAATCCGGATCGAGATCGCCGAGCGAAAACGGCACCGCGAGGTCCTTCCCCAGCCCGTCGGCGAGTTGCTTGATCACGTCGAGCAACGGAGCGACGACCGGCAGACTGAGCTTTACCTCAATGCGCTTCATCGGGCTCGAGCACCGCGGTGAGGTGCCATTGCTGGAGGGTGAACACGTAGGCTTCCGCTTTCTCGCGCAGCCCAACCCACACGACGGAGCGGCCCTGTTCGTGCACTTCGAGCATGTGACGGCGCGCCTTCGGCTCGTCGAAGCCGAAGACTTTTTTGAACACCATCACGACGTAGGACATGAGGTTGACCGGATCGTTGAGCACCACGACTCGCCAAACGCCTTCCGTCGCGAGCGCGGTTGCGCTCTCGGATTCGGGCAAGCCATGGGGATCTTCGTGCGCCATCCGTCGTTAGCCTTGGGCCTGTGCTTCCGCGACGGCCGCCGCCACGCGCGACGCCGCTTCGGCCACGGGAACTTTTTGCACGTCCTTCGACGAACGCCATTTCAGCTCGATTACGCCTTCCTTCAGGCCCTTGCCGCCCACCGTGAGGCGCAGCGGGATGCCAATGAGGTCCGCGTCCTTGAACTTCACGCCCGGGCGCTCAACGCGATCGTCGATGAGCACGTCGGCACCCGCTTTTTCGGCGGCGGCGGCGATGTCGTTGGCGAGGTTCATGGCTTCAGGCAGCTGAGGATCGAGCACGCAAACAAGAACCTGGAACGGCGCAACCGCCCACGGCCACTTGATGCCGTCCGCATCGTGACTCTGCTCGATCACGGCCTGCAGCGTGCGGCTGATGCCGATGCCGTAGCAGCCCATCACCATCGGATGCGTCTGCTTCTGGTCGTCAGTGTAAACCGCGCCAAACTTTTCGGAGTATTTCGTGCCGAGTTTGAAAATGTGGCCTACCTCGATGCCGCGGCGCACGCTGAGCGGACGACCGCCGATCGGATCGGGCTCGCCCGGACGCACGCGGCGGAAATCGCCGAACTTCGTCACCGCGAGATCGCGAGTGACGTTCACGTTGCGCAGGTGGAAACCGTCCTTGTTGGCGCCGGTGACGCCGTTGCCGATCAGGCGGATCGCGTGGTCGGCGAAAACGCCGGCGAGCGCACCCGGATTCTTGATCGTGCCCTTGACGGCGCCGAGGCTGCCGGGCTTCGCGCCCATGACGGGCTCGATTTCTTCCGGCGTCGCGGGACGGAACAGCGTGAAGCCGAGCGAGCCGAGCTTCGCCTCCTCGAGTTCGTCGTTGCCGCGCAGGATGACGAGGAAGGGTTTGCCGTCGCCGACGTAGACAAGCGTCTTGAACTGCTTGTCTCCAGGAACTGAATACGGCGCCGCCTCGAGCGCAGCGATCGTCACCACGCCCGGCGTGGCAAATTCCTCGACCGCGCCGACGGGCTCGGCATCCGCGAGATCCTTCGGCACGAGGCCGCTCGTCGCCTTTTCTCGATTCGCCGCGTAGCCGCTCTCCTCGTTGTAGATCACGTCGTCGTCGCCGATTTCGGCGGGCACCATGAACTCGTGCGAGAAGCTGCCGCCCATCACGCCGGTGTCGGCTTCGACGGCGATCGCGGTCGCACCGATACGTTTGAAGAACGCCTCGTAGGCCTTCTTCATCGCGTGGTAGCTCTCGATCGAGCGCTCATCGTTCACGTCGAACGAATACGCGTCCATCATCACGAACTCACGCGCACGCATCAGACCGTAGCGGGGACGGATCTCGTTGCGGAACTTCGTGGCGATTTGGAAAAAGTTTTTCGGCAGATCGCGGTAGCTCGTGATCTCGGTCTTCACGAGCGGCGTGATGATCTCTTCGTGCGTCGGTCCGAGCACGAACTCCGGATCACGCGGTCCGCGCTTGCCGTCACCGGCGCTGTCCGCGCGAAACATGATTTCGCGCGCCGCGGCCCAGCGCGGTCCCTGTTCCCAGAGCTCGGCCGGATGCACGTGCGGCATCCACAACTCGATCGCACCCGCGCGCTCCATCTCTTCGCGGCACGCCTGCGTGATCTTTTGCATCACCCGGAGCCCGAGCGGCAAATACGTATAGAGGCCGCCGCCGAGTTTGCGGACGAGACCGGCGCGCACGAGCAGCTTATGCGACGCGATTTCCGCATCGGCCGGGCTCTCTTTCAGGGTCGGGATGAAATACTGGGACCAGAGTTTCATGAAGCTGGGCAACGAATCAGCGCCCCTCGCGCGGAGCAATTTTATTTGCGAGTCCGCTCCCCGGCCCCGATTACTGGCCACCCAGCATGTCCGCCGCCCGTCAACGTCAGCCTTGGTCCATGAAGTGGATCGTCATCGCCATCCTCGCGGTGATCATCCCCTACACCTACATCACGCTGCGCTACCGCAAGCCGGGCAAAGCCTTCGAGCCGTATCACGATATGAAGGAGCGCGCGCAGACCGTGCGCCTTCTCTCCGCCGGCTTCCAACGCGTCTCCCTCAAAGCCGAGCTACCCGTCGATCCCTCGCCTTCGGGGCCCGGCGCGGCCGTTTCCCGCGCTCCGGGCGGTCTCCCGCAGATTCTGCAGGACACGTTGTTGGACAAACCGCTCCTCGCCGCCGAGATCGACGACGTCCATGCCGCGCCTGTCGTCAACACGCTGCTCGGTTACACCATCGAGTTGCGTTACACGCAGCCCGACCATCATCAGCACCTCGGCGGTGCCGAAGCCTACCTGCAAGGCGACGAAATCTGGATCGCGCCCGAACTCGAAAAACTCCACGGCGACCTCCTCGCGCGCAACCGCCAGAACGCCGTCCGCCTCACCTTCCCGGCCGGTTCGCTCAAACCCGGCACCTATCGCGTCACCGCGCTCGGCACGAACTCGTCGCGTGCCTGGACGCTGCAGGTGAAGTGAGCGCGCCGCGACTCGCCGCATTGCGGCCCGAGTCGGGACCGAGTGCGGACTGGGTCGAGCCAAGGTGCGGACACGGTCGCGCCAAAGTCCGCACCGTGTCGCGCCAAGGTGCGCATCGCGTCGGAACAAGGTGCACGCTTCGCCGCGATTTGGAGCCGCCGGTGCCCTCCCCGCGCCCGGCACACCGCCCTGCGGCACTATTGACGCGCCGCGGCGCTTGCCCGAAAACCAGCGCGCACTTCACCCATCAATGAGCAACGGCCCCGCCACGCCCCCGTCTTCCTCGTCCCCCGCGCTTGCGACGACGATCAAGCCCACCGATCTGCGTGGCATTCTCCAATACGTCCCGCGGTTTCAGGGACAGATCTTCATCCTCGCGTTCGACGGCTCCATCGTCGCCGACGAAAATCTGGGCAACCTGCTCGTCGATCTCACCGTGCTCCGTTCGCTGGGCATCAAGATCGTGGTCGTGCACGGCATCGGCCATCAGATCCAGGAACTCGCCATCGCGCGCAAGATTCCGATCACCAACACCGACGGCACGGGCGTCACTGACGCCGCCACGCTCGATCTCGCGATCCGTGCGTCCTCGCGCGTTTCGCACAGCCTCGTCGAAGGCCTCACGCAAAACTCGTTGAAGTGCGCGATTCCCAACGCCGTCCGCGCGCTGCCGCTCGGCATCATTCGTGGCGTCGACCAGCAGTTCACCGGCAAGGTCGAGCGCATCGACAAGGATTTCATCATGGGCCTGATCAACAATCAGGTCGTGCCCGTGCTCTCGCCGATCGCGTTTGGCCCCGACGGCAAATCACTCCGCGTAAACTCCGACCTGCTTGCCGCCGAACTCGCCGAGGCGCTGCACGCGACGAAGATCATTTACCTCACCACCGGCGCAGGCCTCGAAATCGACGGCGTGTTTCGCCGCGAGATCGCGGTCGATTCGCTCCAGCGAATCCTCACCAACGACCCCGAGCGCGTTTCCGAGTCGTGCCGCTCCAAGGCCGCGCACGCCGTCAAAGCCATCGAGACCGGCACGCCGCGCGTGCACATCCTCGACGGACGCATCTTCGACGGACTCCTCAACGAAGTTTTCTCCAACGAAGGCGTCGGCTCGCTCGTTTACGGCAACGACTACCAGCAGATCCGCAAAGCGCGGAAAGGCGACGTGCGCCTCATCTACAATCTCACGCGCGCCGCCGTGCGCCGCGAGGAGTTGCTCCACCGCACGCAGCAGGCGATCGAGAAAAACATCGATCAATTCTTCGTCTTCGAAATCGACGAGAACATCATCGCGTGCGTCACGCTGTATTTTTACCCGAACAAGCCGCACCTCGCGGAGATCGGCTCGCTCTACGTCATGCCGTTCTACCACAACCGCGGCATCGGCAAAAAGATGGTCGAATACGCGATCCTGATGGCAAAGGAGCGCGGCGCGAAGACGGTGGTCGCGCTCTCGACGCAAAGCTTCGGCTTCTTCCAAAACGTCGTCGGCTTCGAGGAGAGCGACAAATCGATCCTCCCCGAGTCGCGCCTCAAGATCTACGAGGAAAGCGGCCGCAACGCGAAGGTGCTGATCAAGCACCTGTAAGCCGCGAGTCGCGCTTCGCGCTCTCTCCGATCAAACGAAAACAGCCAGACCACGCGGTCTGGCTGTTTTCGTTTCTATACGCTTCACCCTCCTGTCATTCTGAGCGCAGTGAAGAATCCAGTGCGGGTTTTGCCGCGGTGCACGGCAGCGAAGCTCCAAGTGGATTCTTCGCTACGCTCAGAACGACAAACCCAGCGGTGTTGCTGGGTGTGGCGCTCGAAGCGCCTCAGCTCTTCACTTCGACGACGACCTGAATCTCCGTCGTCGAGCCTTTCGGCAGGCCGTTCACCGCGACCGCGGCGCGCGCGTGTTTGCCGGCGTCGCCGAAGACTTTCACGAAAAGATCGCTCGCGCCGTTGATCACCGCGGGGCTGTCGGCAAAGCCGTCCACCGCGTTCACGAAGCCATTCACCATCACGATGCGTGCGACCTGATCGAGCGAGCCGAGCGCAGCCTTGATGTTGGCGAGCGTGTTGAGCGCGCACACTTTGGCGGCTTTCTGCGCGGTCGCGATCGTCTGCTCTTTGCCGACCTGACCGACGTGCGTCATCGCGCCGTCGACCATGCAAATTGTGCCCGCACAGTAGAGCAGATTGCCGGTGCGCACGGTCGCCACGTAACTGCCAGCCGCGGCGGGAGGATTCGGGAGAGTCAGACCGAGTTCGGAAAGCTTCGCTTCAGGATTCATCGGCTCCACTGTCTGCGGCGCGCGTCACGACGCAAAACCGATTTCGCGCGGGATTGCGTCATGCGCCGCGGCCGTTGAAATCGCCCGCGATGTCGATCCTCGAGTGGCAACAACTCTCTCCCGCCGATGCAGCCGCCACGCTTTATCGTCGCGTCGCTGAGCTCAGCTCTGCGCAACAGCGCGCCGTGCTCGCGAGCTTGCTCGACGAAACCAAGCTCGCCGCGCGGCTCGAGCGCGTCGCCGATGGCCCGCTCCGCGGCGTGCCCGTGCTGGTGAAGGATCTCTTCGATCTCGCCGGCTTCCCCACGTTCGCAGGTTCCACGTTTCTACCGGAGGTCCGTCCGACGCCGGATCGCGACGGTGCGTTCGTCGCTCACGTCCACGCAACCGGCGCCGCGTGCGTCGGCAAAACGCACCTGCACGAGTTTGCCTACGGCATCACGGGCGAAAACTCCCACTACGGCGACTGCGAGCACCCGCGCTTTCCCGGCCGCATTAGCGGCGGTTCCAGCAGCGGCTCCGCCGCCGCCGTGGCCGCGGGTATTGTGCCGCTGGCCCTCGGCTCCGATACGGGCGGCTCGGTGCGCGTGCCGTCGGCCTTCTGCGGTGTGTTCGGTTTCCGGTTACAGCCGCACCACGCATGGATCGCCGACGGGGTGCCGCTCTCACCGAGCTGCGATACCGCAGGCTGGTTCACTGGGACGGCCGACGACATGAAGCGCGTCCACGCCGCGCTGATCGGCGCGAGCACCACGATGGGACGCGCGCCGCGTGGTGTTTTTCTTCCCGGCGAAAACGTCGATGCCGACGTGGCGGCCGTCTGCCGCGCCGCGGCGGAGCGTCTGGGGTGCGTCGATGACATCGCGTGTGTGTCCGAGCTCGTGCAGGGCTTCAGCACCGCGCCGACCACTTACTCGACCATCGTCGCAAGTGAGGGGTGGACATACCACGCGCCGTGGTTCGACACCTACGCCTCGCGCTACGATCCGAATGTGCGGATTCGGCTCGAGCAGGCGCGACAGTTGTCACCTGAAGTCATCGCTACCGCACGCACCCAACAACGCGCGATCCGCGAGGTCTGGGCCGCGTTTTTCCAGTTGTATGATTTCCTCGCGATGCCCGCGACGCCGGCAGGTGCCTTCACGAAGGCGGAATGCACCCTCGCGAATCGCCAGCGCCTGCTCGCGCTGGGCTCGCCCGCGAGCGTCGGCGGACTCCCCGTGCTCACGATACCGCTCGCCCTGCCTTCCGGACTGACGACCGGTCTGCAAATCATCGTGCGCACGCCCGATTCGCCCGTGGTGCAGTGGGCACTGGATCAGGGAGCGTAGAGCCGGATCGGGAGCGCGACGCGCTTTGCCGCGAGCCAGTCCGGACTTTAGTGCGACTCGGTGCGCACCTGGTCTCGACCATGTCCGCGCTCGGGCGTGACTCGGTGCGGACTTGGTCACGACTTGGGACGCGTAAGGAGATGGTCGATGTTGCGCGCGAAAATTGCTTCGCCCACGCCGCCCGAAATCGCTTCACCGATGAGCCGTCGCATTACGGGCGCCTTGTCGATGCGGGGATACAAATTGAGCGGAAAGTCGGAGCCGAAGATCACGCGCGACGACGGAACATCGGCGAGAAATTGATTCCAGATTTCGCTGCGATACAGGAGCGGGGTCGCGGCGGTGTCGTAGTAGAGATTGGACAGTTCGAGCGCGGAGCGATCCTTCATCGGCAGTCTTCCGCCCCAGTGCGCGAGGATGAAATTCACGGTCGGAAACTGACGCGCGAGCACGAGAAATTCCGTAAGTGGCGTCTCGACGCGCCCTGGATACGGACGCGATTCAGGATCCGTCACGTGCAGGTTCACGGGCCAGCGAAACTCCGCGCACAGGTCCAGCACGCGCGCGAATGCCGGATCGCCCATGCGGTAATTTTGCGAGTGCGGTGAGAGTTCGCCTAAGCCACAGAGCCCGGCATCGCGTGCGCGTCGCAGCTCATCGAAACCGCACTGCGGGTGCCACGTGGCAAAGGCGGAGAGTCGTGTCGGATGCTCGCGCACGCACTCGGCGAAGAATGCGTTCTGACGTCCGCACGGCGCAGCATTGTTCCAATACCAGCCGAGCAGCACGGCATGCTCGACACCCGCGCGATCCATTTCGCGGAGCAGTTCGTCGACCGTCGGAAACGTTTGCACCGGCGTGCCATCACGACGAAGCCGCGTGCACATCTCGGCCCAGTGCGGTTCGGAGTTCGCGCGCGCCCACGCGCCGGGATCGGCTACGATCTCCGGCGGATAGAGGTGCACGTGGGCATCGACGATCCGCATGGCGGCACAAAATTAGCTATCTCGCGAACGTCACGCAATCGACAAACACGCCATGACTTCCGCGCCTGCCCTTCCCCGTCGCTGCACGTTTGCATCTCATGATTGGTCCGTCCTCGCCCGCTGCTGGCATCCGGTCGCGATCGCGAGCGAGATCACGCCGGATCGTCCGCATGCCGCGCAATTGCTCGATCAGGATCTCGTGCTCTATCGCTCGGATGCAGGCGTGACGGTGGCGGCCGATCTCTGCGTGCATCGCGGCGCGCCGTTGAGCATGGGCACAATGTGCGACGGTCATGTCACCTGCGCGTATCACGGTTATCGCTACGATGGCACAGGTCGCTGCCGATTGATCCCCGCGCATCCCGGCGGTCCCATTCCGTCGAAGCTCACGCTACGCGTTTTCAAATCGGTCGAGCGCTACGGACTCATTTGGGTGCAGCTCGATGCGAGCGAGGAGCGACCGCTGCCGGAATTTCCTGAATTTGGCGCGCCCGGATTTCAGGTGTTTCACGTGCCGCCACTCGATTGGGCGGCGTCGGCCGGGCGACAGGTCGAGAGCTTTTGCGATGTGGCGCATTTCGCGTTCGTGCACCCGGTGACGTTCGCTGCGAAGGATCCTGTCGTGCCGCGCTACGATGTCGCGCCCACGCCGGCCGGCGTGCACGCGGAGTTCGTGAGTCAGGTGGGAAATATCAGCGATCCGTCGGCGGCGAGCCAGGTGTGGCGGCGCGTTTACGATCTTCACCTGCCCTTCACTGCGCATCTGACAGTGCATTTTCCGCACGGCGGACGTTTCGCGATTCTCAATGCGAGCTGCGCCGTGTCGGCGCGAAAGACGCGCGTATTTGCCGTGATCGCACGCGAGTTTGATCACGACCAACCGATCGCGGAGGCGATCGCATTTCAGCAGCGCGTTTACGGCGAAGATCAGCGGATCGTCGAACGACAGAATCCGGAGGATCTACCGATCGATCTCGACGAAGAAGTGCACGTGCGTGCGGACCGCACTTCGGTCGAATATCGCCGACAACTCGCGAAGCTCGGACTCGGACGCGAGTTCACGGCGTAAAGGGGCAACTTGGTGGAGCCCGACGTCCTCGTCGGGCTGAGCCAAGATCGCCACGGCATCAACCCGGCGGGGACGCCGGGTTCCACCTGCAGTTCGCAGCCGACTATTCGGCAATCGACGCGCTCGGCACTTCGGGCCGGCTCGGCGGGACGACAACCGTGTCGGGCACTTTCGGCGGCCAGACAAGATTGAGAAACAATGCCGTGAGACCGCCGGCAGAAATGCCTGACTCGAGCAACGCCTGCGCGAAACCGGGCAGGCTGTGAATCAACGCCGGTTGCGTCGGCAGACCGAGACCGACGCCGAGCGACAGCGCCACGATCACGCCTTCGCGTTGACCGAGTCCAGCGCTCACGAGCAGGCGCAAACCGGAGACCGCCACGAGCCCGAACATCAACACCGCGAGTCCGCCCAGCACCGGCGGCGGCATTGCAGTCACCCAACGTCCCACCGCAGGCACCAAGCCGAGCACGACGAGAATGCCGGCCATGACGTAACCGATGCGCCGACTCGCGACGCCGGTGATCTGGATGACGCCGTTGTTCTGCGCGTAGGTCGCGCTCGGGAAACCGCCGAAGAGCGCCGAGAGCGTGCTCAGCGAACCATCGACGAGCACACCACCGGAGAGACGCCGCCAGTGCGCGGGGCCTTCGGTTTCCACGCCGGAAAGCTGTTCGGTCGCGGTCATGTCGCCCATCGCTTCGAGCACGGAGACGAGATAGATGAACGCAAACGGCAGCGCGAATTTCCAATCGAAGGCGAAGCCGTGCGGCAGAAAATGAGGAATCGTGATCCACGAGCCCGAACTCGGCGCCGGTGCGCTGAGACCGCCAAATGCAGCGCAGAGCACGCAGCCGACGACCACGCCGACGGCGGCACCGACGATGCGGAGCCACGGTTTTCCGAGCGCCTGCGTGAGCGCAATCACCGCGATGACGACGGCGCCGACCAGGAGACTTTGCCAGAGCGGCGCGCCTTCATACAGCGGCGTCGCCAGACTGAAATACGCCGAAGGAATGAGCGACGCGCCGATCAGCAGCACGACCACGCCGGAAACGAGCGGAGTGAACACACGTCGCAATCGCGAGAGCAGCGGCGAGAGGACGATCAAGAGCGGCGCGGTGACGCACGACATGCCGAACATGAGAGCGAGCCCGCCGGCTGCACCCGCCTGCGCGAGGGGTTGAAGAAACGCGAAGCTGGTGCCCGTGACGCTGAGCAGCCCCGAACCAAACGGACCCCGTTGACGGCATTGCAGAAACGCACCCACCGCCGACGCGAGCAGCGCGATGCTGACGAGATACGCGGTGGTTTCGGGAGGAAACTTGAGAATGCCCGCAAGAATCAGCGGCGGCGTGATGGTGCCGACCACCATCGCTGAAACGTGCTGGGCACCGACGAGGAAGGCCGCGCCAAAAGGCACGCGTGCTTCCAGTCCATACACCAGCGGGGGTAACTCCGTCGACGAGCCGGAATGATTGTGCACGCGCGAGGATGAGCAAACCCCACGCCACGCGGCAGCTCTATTCACGGACGATGTCCAAAAAAAGCCGCCCTCCGAAGAGGGCGGCTGAAGCAAACGCTGCTGACTCGCTTAGAAGGTATACTTGACCGTGAACTGCAACTGCGTGCCCGGGAGAGCCAGGATCGAGCCGTTGCCGTAAACGGCGTTCGGCGGCGACCAGTTCTCCTCGTCGGTCGCATTGAGGACCGTGAGGCGATACTCCCACTGCTTGGTGGTGTAGCTGGCGCCGAGGTCGAGCGTGTATTGCGTCGGGATGACGAGGTTGCCGGCAACGTTGTTGTTGATCGGGCCTGTCACGACCGTGTTGGCATTCACGCCGAAGCCGTTGGCGAATTTGTAGGAGATGAGCGCGTTGAACAGGTGCGAGGGCAGACCCGAGACGCGGGTGACCGTGCCGATCGGAACCGTGCCGTTGGCGTTGCCCGGGGGCAGCTCCGTCGCGCCGCCGAACAAACCGTAGTGGAACGGAGCCGAGGACTCGGCATCGATGTAGGAATACGAGAGCGTCGCGTAGAGGCGCTTGTTGGGCTGGAAGTTCACCTCGGACTCGAAGCCCTTGTATTTGAACTGCTGGATGACCGTGCTGCTGGTCGCCTTGGCGGTGCGCTTCTGGTCGTAGACCGCGAAATTCAGGAAGACCTTGCCGTCGGCGAGCGAGTATTTGGTGCCGAGTTCGAACAGCTCGCTGGGCTGCAGGAAGTTTTCCTTGTCGAGGAAGTAACCACCGTTGCCGTCTTCGGCCCAGCCCGTAATGCCGCCGCCGTTGCCGACCGCACCCGAGGTGTTCTTGCTCTTGTTATAGGTGAAGTAGACGCTTGAGTTCGTAGTGGGCTTGAAGATGATCGAGCCGTTGTAGTTCGGAATGCTCACGTTGATCGAACGGCTGCCGTCGCCGCCGACGAGGTAAGGCGTGAGCGGCTCACGCACCCAGGCGTGGAAGAAGTCGACGCGACCGCCGGCCTTGATTGTGAGCTTGTCGTTGATGTCCCACGAGCCTTGCGCGAACGGTCCGACGGTGGTCGCCCGGCTGTCATTGGTGTCGCCGTTGATCACACCGGGAGTCGCGTAGCGATCGGGCCAGCCGGGGATCGGTTGACCGATGAAGCGGCCGTAGAACGCGGGCGAGTTATACACGTTGATGTAAGCGTGGTCCTTCGTGAGATCCCAGACGTTGGCCGGCTCGAAGAAGTAATCGTCGTAGGCCTTGGTGCGCTGCCAGCGAAGGTCGACACCGGTGTTGAGGTCGATGGCGCCGAGATCGAAGATGAACTCGGAGCGGTTCTCCGCGAACATCGACGGATCGATCACTTCATTATAGTAGTAGCTGCTGAGCGTGTCGCGCTTCGTGTAGCTGAAGATCGAGGTGTTCTTGAGCTCGAGCTTGTCGGAGATGTTCACCTTCTGAATGGCCTGCACGACGAACTCATTGCCATTGGAATTGTCGCCCGGCTTGAGCAGGCGGAGGTGGCGATTGAGTTTCACCTCGGGGCCCCAGGCCATGATGTTGCCGCTGTCGAGCACGTGCTCGGAGTTCTGCGCATCGGACGGCGTGGCGTTGGCACCATTGTTGATGTTGATGCCGGTCGTATACATGCCGTTGTCGATCAGGTTCTGGGTGACGCGGTTGACGCCCCAGTTTTCCGTGTAGCTCGCGATGAACGCCTGCGCGGTGAGGAACAACTCATAGCGGTCGCTCGGACGGAAGGTCAGCGCACCGTAGATCGAGTGCGTGCGCTTGTGGCCGTCGGTGAAGTAACCCTCGCTGTTCTCGCCCGAGTAGGAGAAGCGGTAAGCGACTTGATTCGAGATCGGGCCGCCCGTGTCGAGCATCCACTTGTTCGTGTTATACGAACCGATCGTGTAGCTGACGGTGGTCTTCGGAGCGTCGAAGTAGGGACGCTTGGTGATAAGGTCGATGAAGCCACCGACATACATCGAGGTGCCCTGCACCGCGGTGGCGGGACCCTTCACGATGTTGACGGACTCGACCGAGTTGAAGTCGAGCGGGAGACCGTTGCCGTTGGACGTGATGCGCGCACGCACGCCGTTGATGAACAAGTCGGCGGACTGGCCGCGAATGCTGGCGTTGGCCGGCGCGCCGAAGTTCGTCGTGGTGAACGCGCTCGAAGTCAGCTTCGAGAAGTCCAGCACGTCGGAGATCGCGATATCGCTCAACTGCTGACGCGAGATGATCGTCACGTTGCGCGGCACATCGACGATGTTGTCGTTGGTTCCGAACACCGAGTTAAAGGGACGCGAGGTGGGTAGGATCTGCTGTTCGATCGGCACGTCGCTGACCTCGAGGCGGTCGAGCTGCACCGTATCTCCTGAAGCGTCCGCGTCGGCCGACTGAGCCGCGAGGCGGAGCGACACCGCCGAGGCCAGCACCAAGGCGGAGACGCTGGAATGGATGAGTTTTTTCATGTGTGTTGTTAAGCTAGGTGTCGGGGCCGCAGTTAAGCAGGTCATATACCAGTTCGGTTGCGCAGCACACTCGCCGTGGACGTGCAATAAACCCGTGGTGTTTCGCGGCATGACGCGTGCTCACACCGAGCTTCATCCCTATGCAGCAACTTCATCGTGTTAGCCGTGCGCTCGTCGTGGGCGCGTTTGTCCTCCTCTCCCTCGTGTCGGCCGCCGCCGATGTGATCCGCCCGCGCGTCGTCGTCGTCGCGATGTTCGAGATCGGCGAGGACACCGGTGACATGCCCGGCGAATTTCAATATTGGGTCGAGCGCGAGAAACTGGACCGCGTGCTCCCCTTTCCCGCCGGTCACCGCAACCTGCGTCTCAATGCCGACGGCACCGTGCTCGGCGTCGTGACCGGCATGGGCAACTCCAATGCCGCCGCGTCCATCATGGCCCTCGGCCTGGATCCGCGCTTCGATCTCTCCAAGAGCTACTGGCTGATCGCCGGCATCGCGGGCATCGATCCCGCGGACGGCTCGGTCGGCTCTGCGGTGTGGGCCGACTTCACCGTCGAAGGCGATCTCGGCCACGAAATCGACGCGCGCGAAATCCCTGCCGATTGGAAAACGGGCTACGTGCCGATGCGGAAAAAGAAACCTTATCAGCTTCCGATGCAGCCCGCGGCAGAACGCGTGGACAACGCCTATCAATTCAACCCCGACCTTCTCCGCTGGGCCTACGAACTGACGAAGGACACCGAGCTCATGGAAACGCCCGAAATTCTGAAATTCCGCTCGCACTACACCGACACACCGAACGCGCTCAAATCGCCGTCCGTGTCCATCGGTTCGAATCTCGCTTCCAGCACCTACTGGCACGGCAAGCTGCTCAACGAGTGGGCCAACGATTGGGTGCACTATTATACAGAAGGCCGCGGCAACTACGTCACCACCGCGATGGAAGACACCGGCACGATGCGCTCGCTCACCAATCTCACCCGCGCCGGTCGCGCCGACGTCAATCGCGTGCTCCTGCTCCGCACCGCGAGCAATCACGACATGCAGTGGCCCGGTGCCACCGCGGCCGAAAGCCTCGATGGCGAGAGCATCGGACACTATTCGGCCTTCATCCCCTCCGTGGATGCGGCTCATCGCGTCGGCAGCCGCGTCGTTCACGCGCTCGTCGAGGGCTGGTCCCGTTACGAAAACGAAATCCCCTCCGCTCCGGCCCCATGAGCCGTCGTTCGCTCTTCCTCGTAGCATTGTGGTGCGTCGCCGTCGTCCGCGGCGCACCGGCCTCACCGGCCGATGTGCTCATCGTCGCTGACGAAACCGTGATCGCTCCGCTGCGCGGAAACCTCTCCGAGAGCGTCACCACCACGCGGGCGAGTTGGACCTTTGGAGCGGGACGCTCGCCGGGAAATCCGTCGTGCTCGCCCGCTCCGAGGGCGATCCACTCAACGCCGTCGCGGTCACCACCCTCGCGATCCGGCAACACGCACCGCGGCTGATCGTCACTGCAGGCATCGCGCGCGCCCACGATCCCGAGCTTCGCTCCGGCGATCTGGTCGTGAGTGAAAAAATTCGCCGCCATCGACGGCATGGTCACCGAACACCGCGAAGCTCGGCGAAGGCAGCGATGGCGCGACGTGGCAGAAGCTCCCCACGCACTGATGACGCCGGGCGAAAAGGAAGTTTATATCGATTCGTTCCCCGCCGATGCCTCCGCCGCTGCGGTAGCGCTTCGGCTGCAGCCGCGCAGCGGTCGCACGATTTCCGGAGTGCTCGGCTCTGCCCACCAAATCAATCGCGAGGCCGATCGCATTGCCGCCCTGCGCGCCCTTTGGGGCACGAGTTCGGAAGACACCGAGAGCGCGCACGTCGCAGGCTGCGCGAAGTTGTTCGGCATACCCGCGGTTGGACTTCGCGTGATCGATGGCGATCCGTCCGAGGTCACAGCGCTCACGCTTCAATTTTTGGAGGCTTGGAAATGAAACGACTCACGTTCGCTTTCTTCATCCTTTTTTCCGCGACGCTTCACGCCGCCGACCCCGTCGATGTGCTCGTGCAGGGCGCGGAAAATCCCGAGGTTCGTGAAATCGTCGCGGCCCTCGGCCCGACCGCAGAAAAAACCACCATCGGTCCATTCACGTTTTGGATCGGCCACATCGGTCCGCATCGCGTGGCGGTCTCGCTCACCGGCCAGGCCGTCATCAACTGCACCACCTCCACAATTCTCGGCATCGAGGAGTTTCAGCCGAAGCTCATCGTCAATCAGGGCACCAGCGGCGCACAGGCGCCGTATCTGAGTTTGCACGACATCATCGTGGGTCGCCGCGCACTCGATTACGGCGGTTTCGTCTCTCCTGTGCGCGCGCCGGGTGAAGGCAGTGCACCGCTTTCCTGGACGACGCTGCCGCAGCAACTGCGCGACCCGAAAACGGGCGCGTTGCTCGCCTACCCCGAAGGCTTCGAAGGCGACGCCGAGTGCATCGAGGTCGCGCTGCGCACGCGCAATCGCATGGGCCGCGTTTTTCCCGGCGTCATCGGTTCCGCGCATGAGATCAACCTCGAGCTCGATCGCGTGCGGTGGTCCGCACAAACCTTTGGCATGGATGTGGAGGAAATGGAGTCCGGCCACGTCGCCGCGCTGGCGCACGCGTATGGAATCCGCTACATCGCGTTCCGTGTGGTGAGTGACGCTCCCTACGAAGGCGTTCCTTTCTACGCGCTCGCGGCCCGCGCGACCGCGCTCTTCACCGTCGATTTTCTCCGCAATCTTCCTCCTCTCCCGGGAACTGCCCGCTGACCACTTCCATGCTCAACCGCATCTTCAAACTCCAAGAGAATCGCACGACCGTCGGTCGTGAGCTCCAGGCCGGACTCACGACTTTTGCCGCGATGGCTTACATCCTCGCGGTCAATCCCGACATCCTCTCCGCCACCGGCATGGACAAGGGCGCGCTGGTCACCGTCACCGCAATGACGGCCGCAATCGCGACGGTGATCATGGCGCTCATGACCAACTACCCGATCGCGCTCGCACCGGGCATGGGCATCAATGCGTTCTTCACCTTCACGATCGTGCTCGGCGCCGGCGTGCCGTGGTCCGAGGCGCTGGGCATGGTATTCGTCAACGGCATCGTGTTCTTCGTCCTCTCCGTCACCGGCGTGCGCGAAAAGATCATCGCTGCGATCCCGCACTCACTGAAGCTCGCGGTCACCTGCGGCATCGGACTTTTCATCGCATTCATCGGTCTGAAAAATGGCGGTGTGATCGTCGCGAATCCCGCGACCTACGTCTCGCACGGTGATTTCTCCTCGGGCCCGGTCGCGCTGTGCCTCGGCGGCATCGTGCTCACGGCGATCCTCGTCGCGCGCCGCGTGCCGGGCGCAATCGTCATCGCAATCGGCGTCACCACGCTCCTCGGCGTTTTCATTCCCTCGGGTAGCGGCGCGCACGTGACGCAGCTGCCGTCGAGCTTCGTCTCGCTGCCCGCGTCGCCGGAGCCGCTGCTCTTCAAGCTGACGTTCGGCTTTCTCACCAACTCGACCGCATTCTTCGTCGCGCTGCCGCTGATCCTCACGCTGCTGCTCGTCGACATGTTCGACAACATCGGCACGCTCATCGGCGTCACGAAGCGCGCCGGTTTCCTTCAACCCGACGGCACGCTGCCGAAAGCCGGTCGCGCGCTGGTCGCGGATTCTACCGCAACGCTGCTTAGCGCGCTCTGCGGCACATCCACGGTCGTCAGCTACATCGAATCGGCGTCTGGCGTCGAAGCCGGCGGGCGCACGGGTCTCACCACCGTCACGACCGCTGCGCTGATGTTGGGCGCGCTGTTCTTCACGCCACTTATTCTGGCCGTGCCCGCCGCAGCGACGGCACCGGCGCTCGTGATCGTCGGCGTGTTCATGATGCAGTCAGTGATCGAAATCGACATGAAGGATTTCACGGTCGCCGCTCCGGCGGTCATCACGATCCTCGCGATTCCGCTCACCTTCAGCATCGCGGAAGGCATCGGCATGGGCCTCATCTGCGCCGTGCTGCTCGCGATCGGCCTCGGCCGTCCGAAGTCTCTCACGCCCCTCGCCTACGCCATCGCCGCGATCTTCTTCCTCGAGTTCTTCAAGATCTGGCCGTTCCACGGCTGAGTTCAGGATTCGAGAAACAAAACTCTCAGAGAACACAGAGGGCGCGAGTCGCCCTCTTTTTTGTGGCCGAAATCTCCCAACCTCCCCGCGGCAAACCATCAGTTTCCAAGCCCCACCGGATTGATTCCGCCTCTCCCGCTTTCCTCATCCCTAAAGAAATCAGCTCCCCCTGATTTCCTGAGTTCCAGATAAATTCGGCCCAAAGCCGCACATCTCACCGCTCAAAACACAAACGGTCTCGGCGAGCCACTGCTCACCGAGACCGTTTGTTTTACGAACGAGAAACGACGCGCCTACTCGAACAGCGGCACGATCTGCATGCCGGGAACGGTCACCAGACCTTTATCCGTGATGCGGATCTCCGGGATCACGGAGAGCGGGATCAAGTTGAAGCCCATGTAAGGCAGCGTGCAGCCGGCCTTGGTCCAGGCCTTCTTCAACGCCGTCGACTCCTTCGCGACTTCGGTCGCGCGCTTGTCGGACAACAGACCCGCGATCGGCAGCGCCACGCTCGCGACGATCTTGCCGTTCTTCACCACGCAGACGCCGCCGCGCATCTTCTTCAGCTCCGCCAGCGCGACCTGCATGTCGGCCTCGTTCGTGCCGGCAATGATGATGTTGTGCGCGTCGTGACCGACCGAGCTCGCGACGGCGCCCGCTTTCAGGCCGAAGTCCTTCAACAAACCGTGCGCCACCGCGCCGGATTTGCCGTGACGCTCCACGACAGTCACGAAGCACAGCTTGTGTTCCGCGAACAACGCGTCCCACGTCGCGCCGGGCTTGGGATCGAGCTGCACCTTATCGTGAAAAAGAATGATGCCCGGTAGGGCCGTGCGAATCACGTTGGCCGTCACGGGCTTCTTCGGCAGCTCAGGCGTGAGCCTCACCTTCCGCGGCAGCTTCACCGTTTGGTAGGCCGCGCGCGGATATTTGTAGCGCTTGCTGAGCGCGCGATCGAGGAGCGGTGTGACCTTCTTGTTCTCGACGACGAGCTGGCCGCCGAACCAGGTGTTCTGCACTTCGAGTTGATCGTTGAGCAACACGATGTCCGCCCGGCGCGAGTGGCCGAGGCCACCGATCTCGCCATCCATTGCGTAACGCGTCGCGCCGTGCAGCGAGCCCATGCTCCACGCGGTCACCGGCGGCAGGCCGGCCTTCACCGCTTCGCGCGTCACCCAGTCCATGCCAAAGAGGAAAAGATCGTCGGCGTCGCGGTCGTCGGTGCACACGCACACGCGCTTCGGATTCGCGCCGAGTTCGGTCACCGCCTTGATCGCGAGCGGCAGCGAGTGCCACGGCGTGGTCGGAGGACCGCCGCGGAGGAAGATCCAAATACCCGCCTCGAGAAAGTCGTTCGCGATCTCGCGATCGATCGATTCGTGCGTGTCGGTGATGCCGCTCGCCGCGCCGGCGGCGACAAACTCGCGACCGTAAATGTGACCGCACACGGGACGTCCGCGCTTCAACGCTTCCGCGAGAATCGCGTGACTGCGTTCGTCACCCATCGCGACTTGGACGAAGTCCATCTTCTCGCCGAGCGCGACGGCTTCGGGCCATTTATCGAAGAGTTTGCCGATCTTCTTCGGCGTGAGATCGCCGCCCGCGGTTTCGAACTTCGGTGTCGTTGCCGGCACGGTGCTGGGCACGGTCAGGAAGATCGAAAGCGGCGCCTGGCGCGCGTCCTCGAGCATCCACTCGATGCCGACCGCGTCGCACACGTTGCCGATTTCATGACTGTCGCAAAAAATCGTGGTCGTGCCGTTGAGCAGCGCGCCCTCGGCATACGCACACGCCGTCATCATCGAGCTCTCGATGTGGATGTGCGGATCGACGAGACCCGGCGCGAGAATGCCGCCGCGGGCGTCGTAAAACGCAGGCTTTTTGCCCGCGAGTTTGAGCGACTTCGCCGTGCCGGCGGGTTTCACCGCGGCAATGCGGCCGCCTTTGATCCAGATTTCACGGTCGTCGTGTATCCGCTCCGTGTAGGTTGAAAGCACGCGGGCACCGGTGATCACCAGGTCGGCGTATTCACGCCCCATGGCCACCGCGGCCAGCGTGCGCGTCATCGTGTGCAGGGGAGCCACCGAGTATCGCGTCAGCATGCGGCGGACGGTAGCAATCGGTGGGCCAGCGGCGATTCATTTTAGCTGGCGCGCGGCGCGCAGGTTGCTGTGGTGCGGCATGCACCTGCGTCTCCTCTCGCTTCTTGTCGTGTGTGTTGCATCTGCGTTTGCGGGCGATTTCTCGCAACGTTTCGAAGAACTCAAATCCCACGCCACACCCGCCCAACTTTACGCCCTGCTCTACGATCTGCCGAAAGGCGGCGATCTCCACAATCATTCCGGCGGCTCCGAGCTGCCCGAATGGCGTTTCGCGATCATGACGGATCCGAAGCGCAACGGCGGCGATACGTTCTACACGCGTGTGCGCTTCTCCTCCCCGGCTGACGCGATCGACCCGCGTCAGCGCTACCGCACGATCCGGCGGCACCACTACGAACTGCTCTCGCCCGAGGTGCAGAAGGAATACGTCCGGCTCGAAGACCTCACCAAAGCCGAACGCGCGGGCTGGTTCGCCGCCATGAAACTCGACGTCTCGGGCGAAGGCCGCGACGAGTTCTTCTCCGTCATCTGGCCGCGCCTCGGCCCCGCGTTCTCCAATCTCCACGTCGCCACCGAGCTGTTGGTGGAAAACCTCAAAGCCTTCGGCGCCGAAGGGCTCCTTTATCTCGAAACGCAATTCGGCGTGCACGGCGTCACCGACAACGACGGTCAGATGATCCCCATCGATCGCGCCGTCGATTTCGTGAAACAGCGCCTCGCGCAACCCGACGTCGTTGCGACGGGCATGACCGTGCGTTTTCAGAAAACCATCCTGCGCTTCGCCCCCAACGCCGAGCAGAGCCTCATCGAGAACTACCAGTTCGTGCACAACAACCGCGACCTCTGGGTCGGCATCAACATGGCCGGCATCGAGGAAAACGGCTTCGGTTATCCCGCACGTTTCCTCGCCACCTATCGCCAGCTTCGCGCGAAGTATCCCACGCTCCCGCTCTCGATTCACGGTGGCGAGATGGACGGCAACGACTCGCACATCCGCGACACGCTGCTTCTCGGCGCCACGCGCATCGGCCACGGCGTCAATCTGCTGAAAGATCCCGACACACTGCTCCTCCTCCAGCACAGCCAACGCACGCTCGTCGAAGTGAATCTCATCTCGAATCGACTTCTTGAATACACGCCCGACCTCACGCAGCACCCGTTCCCCGAGTTCCTGCGCACCGGCGTGCCCGTGTGCCTCAACACCGACGACCGCGGCATGTGGGATTCCAACATGACCGACGAATACTACACGGCCGTCACCACGTTTAATCTCTCGTGGGACGAAATCGTGCAACTCGGCCGCAACTCTCTCACCTATTCGTTCGCGCCGCCCGCCGTGAAAACCAAACTGCTCGCGGACTACGACGCGCGCATCAAAGCGTTCGAGGAAAAATACGGCGCCGAGGACGTTCCGCTCTCCGCCGCCCTCGGCCAGCTCACGCGCCTGGAACCCGTCGCCTACGGCTACGCCAAGCGCACGTGGGGCCTGAGCTTCGACTAATTCTCGCACCAAAATTGCCAGACCAAGCCCGCCGCTCCCGGCGGGCTTTTTTGTGTGCCACACTTCCCTGGAGCCGCGGCGCCGTCGCCGCGGCCACGCGCACCACGTCTCGCTCACGTCCGGACCGTGCCCCGAGTTATTCCGCACTATGTCGCAACGACGTCCGCACTCGGGCTCGCCTCGATCCGCATCGCGTCGCAACCCGAGCCGCACCTCTGGTCAACCCTGTCCGCACTTTTTCGCGACCATGTCCGCACCTTCGGTCGACCGTGTGCAGACCTTCGCGCGGCCGTGTCCGCACCGTCGGTCGACGGTGTGCGCACCATGTCTCGTCCACGTCCGCACCACGCCGCGACCGTGTGCGCACACCAGTTCCGTTCACGACACGCACGCTCGCTCCACCCCACACTGCGCCCCCCAATCCTCACTTTCCCGCTCGCGTTCATCCAATCACACGTCAACCAATAGTTGACATGGCCAATCCCATTCACCCGAAACTCGAAATTCCCACGCAGATCGCCGAACTGATCATCTCGTCTGCGGCGGTCATCGCGAAGAACTCCACCAAGGCCGCTTTCCGACTCGGCTCCGGGAAGGCGTCTGGCGGTCGCACGCTGCGCCCGGGCAAGGAAACACCGCTTTGGAATGCGCTCCGCGCCGAACTCAAAACGGAACTCAAGGGTTACGGAAAACAGGTCAATCTGGCGCGACTTCTCGGTGTGCCGCGGCAGAGTATCCACGCTTTCATTACGCGAGGCGACCGCATGCCCGACGCCGAACGCACACTCCAGCTCATCGCCTGGCTGGCCGCCGTCCGCAGCGGAAGTCACCCCGCCTGAACGAGGGCGGATTGATTGCTCCTCCGGTCACTCACGCCTGCTCCTCCTCCCGGAGTGAGCGTCAGACAACATGTCTACTATTAGTTGACATGTTGTTTCCCTGCGCCGCGAGGGTTTTGGCGCGTGCGCGAGTGGCGGCGAAAATGAGGGACTTACACCGGCAGCGCGCCCGGGCGGCGC
Organism: Opitutus sp.; assembly: GCA_024707325.1. GTDB lineage: Bacteria > Verrucomicrobiota > Verrucomicrobiia > Opitutales > Opitutaceae > Opitutus. Next base: position 493,037 of record JANPZY010000004.1, read on the forward strand.
CGGCGTCCGGCGCGAAGTCCGTTCTTCGGCGCGAAGATCAGCGCGAGCACGAAGAGCAACGCTTGGAGCAGCACGATGCACGCGCCGGTGGACGCGTTGAGAAAGAAGCTCACGTAAACGCCCGCGAAACCGGAAAACACCGCCGAGATCGTCGCGATCACGAGCATCCGCTCGAAACGATCGGTAAGCAGCAGCCCGATGCAGCCGGGCGCGACGAGCATCGCGATCACGAGGATGATGCCGACCGCTTTGAGCGAGACGACGATCGTCACCGCGAGCAGCGACAGCAGCAGGTAGTTAAGCACGGTGTTGTGCAAACCGACGGTGCGGGCGTGTCCGGGATCGAAGCAGAACAGTAGCAGATCGCGGCGCAATCCGAGCACGATCGCGAGCGTGAGGCCCGCCACGATCAAAGTGTCGCGCAGATCGCCCTCGGCGAGACCGAGGATGTTACCGAAGAGGATGTGATCGAGGTGCAGGTCGCTTTTCACCTTCGTGAACAACACGAGGCCAAACGCGAACATGCCGGTAAACACCACGCCCATCACCGTGTCTTCCTTCACGCGACTGTTGGCCTTGATGAAACCGGTGAGCACCGCGCACAGCAGCCCGGAGCAAAATGCGCCAATCGCGAGCGGCACGCCGACCACGTAGGCGATCACAATGCCCGGCAGCACGGCGTGTGAAATCGCGTCGCCCATGAGCGACCAGCCTTTCAGCACGAGATAACACGAGAGCACCGCGCACACCGCGCCTACCGCGACGGCGGCAATCATGGCCTCGACCATGAACGGAAACTGAAACGGCTCCAGCAGCGTGTTCATGGCGTGGCGAGCGAAGCCGCTGCGCGACGTTTCGCACGCGCGGCGAGCAGACCGTGTTTGGGACCGAAGACGAGCGCGACGATGAACAGCAGACTCTGCAGCGTCACGATGCAGCCGCCTGTCGAGCCGTCGAAAAAGTAGCTCGCATACGCGCCGACGAGCGAGGTGCCCAAGCCCATGCCCACCGCAATCGCGATCATCCGGCCGAAACGATCCGTCAGCAGATACGCCGTCGCGCCCGGCGTCACGAGCATCGCCACCACGAGCGCTGCGCCGACGGTTTGAAGCGATGCCACCGCAGTCGCCGAAAGCAGCGCAAGCAGCGTGAGGTGGAGCAGCGTCGTGTTGAGCCCGAGTGCACGAGCCTGGTTGGCGTCGAAGCAAAAGAGCATGAGATCGCGCCAGCGCAGACCGAGCACGCCGACCGTGATCGCCGAGATGATCAGCATCTGACGCACGTCGGCGTCTGAGATGCCGAGAATGTTGCCGAACACGATCGATCGCAGATCCACTTCGCTCGGGAAAAGCGATATCAGCAGCACGCCGAGCGCGAAGAAGGCCGTAAAAACGACTCCGATCACCGCGTCTTCACGAAGCTTGGTCTTTCGTTTGACGAAACCCATGCCGGCCGAAGCGAGCACACCAGTCGCAAACGCGCCGACGGCGAACGGCCAGCCGATGTAATACGCCACGGCAACACCGGGCACGACGGCGTGCGAGATCGCATCGCCCATCAGCGACCAGCCTTTGAGCGTCACGAAACACGAGAGAAACGCACACACCGCGCCCACCACTCCGCTCACCAGAATGGCTTTGAGCATGTAGTCGTAGCTCAGCGGCAGCGCCAGCGTGTGGAGCAAATCCGTCACTCGTCCTCCTCGCCTTCCGCGCGCTCTTTCACGACGTCTTCGCGTCCGCGGCGCTCGCTGTATTCCACGTGTCCGCCTTTTCCGAAGACAAGCGGACGTTCGTCGTCGGTCAGCAGCGTGACCGCGCGCGCATCGTGCTTTTGCACGGTCGAATCGCCGAAGCGGAAATGGCGCAGCACGCCGCCGAACGTGTTGAGAAGGTTTTCCTCGGTATAAACATCCGTCGTCGCTCCGGCCGCCATCACCGTGCGTTTGATGAGCACGACGTGGTCGCAGTATTCCGGCACCGAACCGAGATTGTGCGTCGAAACGAGCATGATGCGGCCCTCGCCGCGGAGTTCGCGAAGCAATGCGATGATCGCGAGTTCGGTGTTCACATCGACGCCGGTGAACGGCTCATCGAGCAGGATCACGCGCCCCTGTTGCGCGAGCGCACGCGCAAGAAAGACGCGCTTTTTTTGCCCACCTGAAAGTTCGCCGATCTGGCGGTCGCGATAATCCCACATGTCGACCCGGCGCAGACTTTCCTCGACGAGCCTCCGATCCTCCGCGCGCGGAATGCGGAGAAAGTTCATGTGGCCGTAGCGGCCCATCATCACGACGTCCCTCACGCTCACCGGAAAACTCCAGTCGACCTCCTCCGCCTGCGGCACGTAGGCGACGAGATTGGCCTTGAGCGCGTCGCGCACGGTGCGGCCGGCGATGCGCACGCGACCGGTCACCGGACGCACGAGGCCCATGATGGCTTTGAACAAGGTGGACTTGCCGCTGCCGTTGACGCCGACGAGCGCGCAGATCGTGCCCGCGTGGAGCGCAAAGGACGCGTCCTGCAATCCGGTGTGACCGTTCGGATAACTCACGGTGACGTTCTCGACACGCAGATCGAGTTCGTTGCCGGTGACGGAAGTGGTGGACGACGGGTTCATCGCTCGAGGAATCCTTTCACGATCGTGGCCGCGTTATACTCCATGAGTTTCAGGTAAGTCGGCGCCGCCCCTTTCGGTCCGGTGAGCGAGTCCACGTAGAGCACGCCGCCGTAGCGCGCGCCGGTTTCCTTCGCGACCTGTCGCGCGGGCTTGTCGCTCACCGTGCTCTCGCTGAAGACGACCGGTATCCGATTTCTGCGGACACCATCGATGACTTTTTGCACCTGCTGAGGCGTGCCTTGCTGATCCGCGTTCACGGCCCACAGGAACAGCTGCTTCATGCCAAAGTTCTCCGCGAGATAAGGAAACGCGCCCTCGCTCGTCACCAGCCAGCGCTGCTCTTCGGGAATGCGCTCGAGCTGCGCGCGAACGTCACGCTCCAACTCGGCGAATTTCGCGGAGTAGTTTTTGGCGTTTTCGTTGTAGATCGCCTCGTTGGCCGGATCGATCTGCACGAGCGCGCGGCGGATGTTCTCGACGTAGATGAGCGCATTTCGCGGGGACATCCACGCGTGAGGATTCGGTTTGCCCGTGTAAGGGCCTTCCTCGATGCCGATCGGCTCGACGCCTTCGCTGAGCACCACGCTCGGCACATCTTTCAGATTGCGAAAGAAACGCTCGAACCAGCGTTCAAGATTGAGGCCATTCCACAAGACGAGGTCCGCGCGCTGCGCCTTCACGATGTCCTGCGGCGTCGGCTCGTAGCCGTGGATCTCGGCGCCGGGCTTCGTGATCGAATCCACGATCGCCGCGTCGCCCGCGACATTCTGGGCCATGTCCTGGATAATCGTGAAGGTGGTCACGATGCGTTTCTTCGTCGCCGCTCCAAGCGGCAGCACGCACGACAACGTGAAGCCGCAGAGGATGACGATGCGCTTGAGTCCGGTCTTTTTCATAAATTCACCAACGGCGCGCCACTCCCGCGAAAGCCGTGATATCCGTGGCCGCGTGCGAGAGTCCGCGGTAAACGCCGACATCGAACTGCAGGTTCTCGTTCGCGCGAAACGTGAGTCCCGCGTCGGCCGTCGCCACATGCGGTCCGTCGCCGGTCGCGGAGGTCAGCTCGAGAAAGACGCCCAGTCGATCCGTCAGATCGCGGCCCGCCGTGATCGTGTTGATCCACACGGCGCGATGCCGGCCCGCGTCGCTGTAAACAATCCCGACGCCGGTCATTGCCGCGCCCTCCCAGCCCGCGCCGAGAGAAAAGGACAGCGGGAGGAGAAGCGCGCCTTCCCATTCGCGATTGCTCACCGCCCGCGCGCCGATCGGGAGCTTGAGGTCCGCCACCAGACCGAGCGCGAGATCACCGCCGTCGTTGCCGAAGAAATTCCACTTCGCGCGCAGCACCGGATCGGCCACGCCTTCGCTTCGCTCACGAGGGCCGCCTGCGGCTTTCTCCTCCACTAGGTGAAACGGCCTGAGGAACACGCCCAGCTCGAAGTCGCGCGCCACGCCAAAGCGCAGGTTGAAGGGCGCGACCTCCCACTCCTTCGTTTTGTCGCCGCTTTCGCGGTCGCGGGAGAAGTTGGCAAAATCCAACTCCAACTGCACGTGCCCGGCATCGACGGTAAACGGACTCTCCGTCGCGTCCGGACGATCGGTGCTCATCGGCCGCAGCGTCCTGGTGTCAGGCTGCGCTGCCACTCCTGTCGTCGCGAGCAACGCAACGAGGCCAAGCCAAGAGGCTCTCGTGGTTTTCTGCGACCGCCTGCGAATCGACAACATATCGCCAAGCAAAAGAGTCTATTTTGATTCGTCAAAATAAATCCTTGGTTGCCTCAAACCGCCAACCATCTATCGCTGGCGGTGCCATGGCCTCCGTCGCGGTCGAAAATTACCTCAAACACATTCTACTGCTTTCCGAGCAGACGGACGGGCTTGTATCGATGGGGGCGCTGGCTACCTCGCTTCAAGTCGTGCCCGGCACTGCTACGACGATGGTCAAGGGTCTGGCTGACGAAGGCTTGGTGGAACACCGGCCGCGCCAGGGTGTGCGTTTGACTTCGTCCGGCCGGCGCGTGGCTCTCAACGTTCTCCGTAAACACCGGCTGGTGGAGACGTTTCTCGTCAATGTGCTCAAGATGGACTGGGCCGACGTGCACTCGGAGGCCGAGCAGCTCGAGCATGCGATTTCCGACGAGGTGCTCGACCGGCTCGATGCCTTGCTCGGCTACCCCACCAGCGATCCGCACGGCGATCCGATCCCGAGTTCTCAAGGAAAACTGAACTCGCAGGTTTACGCCACACTCGCCACCTGCGCGCTCGCCAAATCGCTGCGCATCGTGCGTGTCACCGACCAGTCCGCCGAATTTCTGCAATTCTCCGAGCAAAACTCGCTCCGCCCGGGCGCGATCGTGCGCGTGGTCGATCGCAACCTGGCCGCGGGTCTCGTGACCTTGAAAAACACCGGCGCGGATTCCATCGCTTTGAGCGTTGCCGCCGCAGGCCAGATCCTCGTCGAGCCGGTGCGCTGAGCCGCCTCAGAACGGATAACCGATCGAGATCTGCACCGTCCCGCTGGGATCGTGCGTGCGAGGATTCAGATTGCGGCCGTATTCCACCCGCACGGGTCCGATCAGAGTGCGATAACGAATGCCGAGCCCGACGGAGAACAGCTCCTCGTCGGACGGATAAGTGGCGAGCCGTGAGGATTGCGCCAGCGAATCGCTGAACAACACCACGGACCACTTCGTCGTGAGGGCCTGTTCGAGCTCGATGTTCAGCAACGAATAGGTGCGCGCGCCCACAAACTTGCCCTCGTCGGTCCGCGGTGCCGCTTCGCCCTCGTGGTAACCGCGGATGGAGTTCTCTCCACCGGGGAAAAACTGCACGTTGACCGGAAGCGCGGCGTCGCTGCGGGCGCCCAGCGTGCCGACCACGGCGTGAGTGAATCCGACGTGGAAAAACAATCCGCGCCCCAAGCCCTTGTGGTAAGAGGCGCCAAACTGAAGCTGTTGATAGTCCACCTCGCCACCCAGCCCGCGGCTCGCCTCCTGAAGTTGCAACGACACCTTGTAACCACGCCGCGGATACATGGGATTGTCGCGCCGGTCGCGCACGATGCCGACCTCCACGCTCGCCGCGTTTTCCTGTTCGCTGTCGGTCCCGCCGGTCGCAAGCTGATTGTCCATGTTGCGAAGGCGGCGGAACGTGTAGCCGGTCGAGAGATTCGCGTCCCAGCGCCGGAGCGGCCACAAGAGCGCCACCGATGCGCCCACTTCTTCGCGATCGAAAGAGCGCTCCTCGCGACGCAGCCCGAACAACCGCGCCGATCCGTCAGCGCGACCGCCGAAAAGCTGCGGCACCGCGTAGTCGTATTCGCCGCGCGAGCTCTTCATCGATTGCACGAGCCGCAGCGTGCTCGAGTGCGCCCGACCAAAGAGATTGTAGTGCCGCCACTCCACGCCGCCGCGCAGTTCCTCGTAACTGCCGTAACCGGCGAGAAGGTTGACCTCCTGACGCCGGCCTTCGCGAACTTCAAACACCACGTCGCGCGTCGCGTCCGCATGCGGCACATAACGCGAGTCCACCGCCTCGAAAACGCCGAGCCGCGCGATCCGCGACTGCGCGTCGTCAAATTCGATCGGATTGAACGGATCGCCCGGTGCCGAACGAATCGCCCGCCGGATCACCGACTCGCGCGTGCGCGCGTTTCCACGGACGCCGATTTCGCCGAGTTTGATCAACTCTCCCGGTCGAATCCGCGCCACCACGTCGACCTGGCGCACACCGTCCGTCTCAGGCCGCGCCTCCGCATCGATCTGCACCTGCACGTCCGGGTATCCACGTTCGTAATACCAACGGCGAATTGTCGCCGCCGCATCCTGCCTCCACAGCGTGGACCAAGGCTGCTCGAGCGCTTCGATGATTCCCTCCGGCGGTCCTTCGCCTTGCTCCGGCACGAGCCGCACCGAACGCACCATCCAGCGCGGGCCAGGTTTGACGTTGATCGTGACCGTCACCGCACCGCTTTTCTCGTCCATCACCGGCGTGCTACTCTCCACCGAGGCGTTCGCGTATCCGCGACGATGCAATGTTTCGGTCAGATTCCCCACGCCGCGGCGGAGTCGCGCCGGCGAGTAGATGCGCTCAGCCTTCAACAGCAGCGGCGCGGCTTGTCCGATGAAGAAACTGCGAGCCTCCTCCTCGCCCACTCCAGACAGCCCTTCGAAGTTCACCTCGTCGAAATGAAACCTCTGCCCCTGCTCCACCACGAGCGTCACCGAGGTTGCTTCAAGCGGTCGCGGAATGAGCTGCGTCAGCGTGCGGTCCAGCACGTAGCTCTGTGGCTCGCCTTCGAGCGGCGTCACCTCTGCCGTAAGTCGTGGGCGGAGAAATCCATCGCTTTCCAACTCCGAGAGCAAAATCAGCGCGGCGTCCTCGATCTCCCACGCCTGCCAGCTGTCGGTCGATTTTTTGCCCAGCAACAACTCGAGCGTTCGCTGTGCTCCGCGATTATCCCACCAACCGAGTCCCTTCACTTTCATGGGCGCCGCCGCAAGCGGCATCCACAGGGCCGCGCCCAACGACACCGCCAAAGCAACGCGCAGGATTCGCTTAACGACGGTCACGCGTGCCTCCTTCCGTGTAAACACGCCACTTTACGCCCGCGTTGTAGTCGTCGAACTCGTCGTATTCGCCCAGCAACGACCAGCGATTATCGAGCCGGTATTCGATGCGATAAGTCTCACGCCCTTGCAGAGAGATTTGTTCACCGGTCTGGATCTCGAGCCGATCTTCGTCACCACCGACGCCAAGTCCTTGGATCAACTCCTGTCCCACATAGGTGCCGACGCGCGCGAGGCGCTGTTGTCCATTGGTGGTGAACGTATCCGACGCCGGCTTCTGCCCCGTCATCACCAGCAACAAGACCTCCGCGGAATCGAGCGCGGGCATCGAACTGAGGGCGACGTTCGGCGATTCGATCGAACCAGTCGCCTCCATCCGCAGATCGTAACCGTAGCGGCGCGCCTGCGCATTCAACTGCAGTTTCGGATGAAAGGGATCGGCCGCCTGCAATCGCACGGTGCCAAGCCGCACATCAAACGTCGCAAACGGAAACAACACCTGCCCCTCGTCCACCGTGAGTTCGCCGATCGCGCGCGGTTCGCCGAGCGTGCCGGAAAGCTGAAAGCGCGCCGACGCTTCGCCTTTGAACACCGCCGTGCGCACACGAATACGACGATCGCTGCGCACACTGATATCGAGGGGCCAGTGATTGAACGGCGCCACGTCCACCGCGAAATACGGCGGTTGCCGCGTCACGCCACGCGGGCCGGTCGACACGAGATCGCCGAGGTCCGCGAGGATCAGGCAGTCCGTGATGTTCACGCCGCCGCTGAGTTGCACGCGCTCCTCGTCGGTCGTGCGCGCACGAAGATCGAAGTCAGCGCGCACGAGCAGACCGGCGCGGCGCGCGAGCGGCACGCGCTCGCCTTTCAAATTCAAGTTCACCACCGGTGCGCCGTCGGACGGCAATGTGACCGTGCCATCGAGGCTGACCGGCTGGCCGCCGACGCGGCCCACGAATGACGCGATGCGCACGGTGCGTTCGTCGAGTTCGATGCGCGCATTGACTTCCTGCACGACCCCAAACGTCGCGAGCGGACGCGTCGCTGCGTCACTGATCGTCAGCGCGCCCGATAGTTTTCCGCCGCGTTCAAGCTCGAGCGTGCCACTGAAGCGCCCTTGGGTGGCGATCAGCGATGGGAAGCGCCGCGCAAACGGCTCCATCTGTGCATCCGGAATTTCAATACGTCCGCTCGCTGTTCGCCAGACCGGCAGTTTCTGATCCTCCCACAGAGCGTCCCATGCCTCGCCGTTCATCGGCAGTTCTCCGGTCGCCCGGACTTCCTGACCGTCGACGGTGGCCTGCAGCGTGTGCAATCGCGCGCCAGCCCGGTCGAGCGTGAGTGCAACGATCGCGTTCTCCACCGTCGGCAGCGCACTCTGTTTCTCCGGCGACTCAGGCGCGAGCCGTCGCACCCTGAGATCAACCGTGCCGCGTGGATTGCGTGGCGTGCCGGCGAGATCGATTTTCGCTGCCGCACCCGCGATTTCCACTCGCCAGATCGCACCCAGAGTCGCCCACAGCGGTGAGTCTGGTTCCGTCTCCATGCGAATCTCCAGCGGACGATCCGCATCGAGGCTCCACCCTTCGTCGCGACGCGCGCGCCACGCAAACGGCACCACGCCCGACGCCTGGGTAAGCACGCGTTCCGCGTCGAGAATGCGCAACGACTCCACCTGCATTCCCTTTTCGTCGCCGCGCACGTCCAGCGCGACGCGCGCCGAGCGCGGTTCGAGCCCCACTTCGCCATCGGCCTTCAAATCGAACACGAGGCCCTGGCCGCGCCACTCGCCCGCGAGCGTCAGATGCTCGATCCACCAGGAAGGCCCTCGCAACACCGCCCAATCTTTCCAGTGGCTTCCGCGGAGATTGGTTCCAGTTGCCGCGAAACCACGCCGCCCTCCGTTCGTAACAGACAGCGACAGCTCGCTCGCGCCTTCCAGGCGAAGATTTTCAATCGTGAGCGCGGGCGACCACTTCACCACGGCGTCCGACGCGAGATGCCAGATTTCGTCGGCACCGCGAAACTGATTCCATTTCTCCAAATGCAGCGCGCCGTCTGCCACGCGGCCCGCGGCTTCGATGCGCGACTCTCCCGATCGCGCGATCGCCTGCACGCGCGAAACTTCACGACCCGCGCCACTCCAGCCTCCCTCGATCTGCATGGGTTTCAGCGACCCCGCCGCGAAATCCCGCATGCGCCACGTTCCCGCATGCCGGGGAGTCGACCACGGCCCGCTCGCCTCCGCCACAAAGTCCGCCGTGGTCCAGCTCACGTTTTCCGCGATGCGCTCACCAAGCCACGCGCGCGTCACCGCGCCGCTCGCCTGAGCCGCGACGATTTGCTTCCCGACGACATCCAAGGAGCCGCGCGCGGCGAACGCCGTGCCTTCGTCCAACTCCACGTCGGCCCGCGTCACTTCAAGCAACGGCCAGCGGAGATTTCCCGCAAAGTTCATTCGCCGCACCGCGACGTCGGCCGCGCGAAGATCCTTCGCCTCGAACGAAAACTCCTGCACGCCGGCGTTTACCTCGCGCGGCTGGAGCGACACGCGACCAACGATCCGGCCCGCGCCTTCGATCCAGTTTTGCTTACCCAGATCAATATCCACATCGAGCGACGCCGTGGTCGACGCGACACCCGTTCGCCACGAAAACTCCACCGCCTCGCTCAACTGCGCCTGCGCAAATGGTGTCCGGGCCACGAGTTCCTCAACACGCCAATGCTGCGCGTCGCCGCGCGCCAACGCCCGCGCCTCGATCGGCGGCACGCCCGAACCCTCGCGCGGTTCGCCGTGCGCGTTCACGCGCACATCGAAATCCCGGCCATGCCACGCGACGTCCGCCCCGCCGCTCAAAGTAACGTAACGCTCACCCAATCCCACTTCGTCGGCCGCGATCTGCCACTGCTCGCTGCGCAATTCCGCCGCCGTCGGAATCCATCCGCTCTCAGGAAAGGTCGCCGAGAGCTGCACGGGAATTTTCCACAGCGTCGCCTCGCCCGAGATATCGCCGTCGAGCCACTGCGCTCGCGCGCGGGCACGTTCGTCATCCAGCGCCGTTTCCAACACGAGCGCGCCGTCTGCCGTTGTCGTGACCGTGCCGCTCGACGAGAAATCGCGCCAGCCAAGGCCGCGAAATTTCAGTGCTCCATCCTGCCACTCGGCGCCCGCGATCGTGAGCTTCGTGCCGGGCCAGGAAATTTCGCCGCGTTCCCCCACGCCGTGCGACAGCCAGTTCTGCAACTGCGGCACCACCCGACGTGCGAGAATTTCGTGCAGTCGCGGCATGCTCATCCTCGGACGCTTGGGATCCGGCGGCATATCCGCATCGCTCACGCTCACACGCCATCCTTCGACCCGTGCATCGGCTCCGCCCCTCAGCAGAATCAGCCACGGCGTGGTTGTTTCCACGCGGTCTAGCTCGACCCGCGTGCGGCCGCGCTCCCACGCGACATCCGTCAGTTCGAGCCGCGCGTAACCGATCCGTTGATACCTGCCGATCTCAGCGCCAAAGCGCTTCGCCACCGGCTCGAGCACGAGCCCGAGCCAGAACGGCGACAGGACCACCAGCAGCGCCAGCGCCGCGAGCCCGCCGACGAAGAGGAGAAGTCCCTTCCGCATGATTTTCGAGACCGGCATCACTCGCGCGGGTTGCCGCAAAATCTAGGCCGCCAACCCGCTTCTCACGAGCAGCGCGGTGAGCTCGGGCGCGCGCCCCATGAAGCGCTGGAAAAGCTCCGCCGGATCGTCGGAGTTGCCGCGACTCAACACGTGATCGACAAACGCCGCGCCGACCACCGGGTTGAAAATGCCTTCGCGTTTGAAACGCGTGAACGCGTCCGCATCGAGCACCTCCGCCCACTTGTAGGAGTAGTAGCCCGCCGCGTATCCGACCGGATCGGCAAACACGTGCGTGAAGCGATTCACGATCGTCGGCGACGGCGGTTCGGTCGGCACGAGACAATCGGCAATCAGCGACTTCACCCATGCTTCCATTTCCTTCGCCGCGGGAAACGCCGCCGTGTGCGTGTGCAGGCGCAGATCCATCGTCGCAAACGCGAGCTGCCGCATCGTGGCCGCCGCCGAGCGGAAATTGCGGGCCGCGATCATCTTGTTGAAAACATCATCCGGGATCGGCGCACCGGTCTCGAAGTGTCGTGCAAACAAATCGAGGCCCTCGCGCTCCCAGCACCAGTTTTCAAGAATCTGCGACGGCAGCTCGACGAAGTCCCACGCGACGTTCACGCCGTTCATCGACTTGATCTCCACCTCGCCGAGCAGGTGATGCAGCAGGTGCCCGAACTCGTGAAAAATCGTCTGCACCTCACGATGCGTGAGCAGCGCCGGACGATCCGCCGCGGGTGGCGTGAGATTGCCGCAGATGAGTCCGAGGTGCGGCAGACGCTTTCCATCCTCCAGCGGTCCGCCGGTGATCAGATAATTCATCCACGCACCACCGCGTTTGGACTCGCGCGGATACCAGTCCGCGTAAAACGAACCCACGTGGCGATCGCGCCCATCGTGCACGTCGTAGAAACGGACGTCGGGATGCCACGTCTCCACCTCGCCCGCTGGCCGCTCCGTGATGCGCAGGCGAAACACACGCGATGCGATCTCAAACAGACCCGCGATCACGCGATCCATCGGGAAATACGGACGCAGCACCTCCTCGTCGAAATCGTAGCGCGCCTGCCGCAACTTCTCCGACCAATACGCGAGTTCCCAAGGCGCGAGCCGCCCCACCGGCTGGCCCGTGCGCTCTGCCTTGAACTCCTCGAGTTCGCGACACTCGCGCGCAAACGCCGGCGCTGCGCGTCGCTGCAAATCGGCCAAAAACTCCAGCGCGTGCTGCCCGCTCTTCGCCATGCGTCGCTCGAGCACGAGATCGGCGAAATGCGGACGCCCGAGCAGCGCCGCTTTTTCTGCGCGCAACTCAAGGATGCGACGCACGAGCTCGCGATTATCGTGCGGCTCCCGCGCGCCGATCGCGACCGCCGCCTCCCACATCTGGCGCCGCAGGTTCCCGTCTTCCAAATAGGTCATGAACGGTTCCTGCGAGGGCATGTGCAGCGTGAACCGCCAGCCTTCCAGTCCTTTTGCCTCCGCGCTGCGACGCGCCGCCGCTTTCGCGTGCGCGGGCAGACCCGCGAGTCGCGACTCGTCGGTCACGACGAGCTGCCAAGCATTCGTCGCGTCGAGCACGTTTTCCGAATACTTCTGCGTGAGCTGCGCCAGCTCCGCCTGCAACGCTTCGAGCCGCGCGCGTTTGTCCTCGGGAAAATCGGCGCCCGCCTGACGAAAATCAGCGACGGTCTCGTTCACGAAGCGCTGGCGGATGCCCGCGAGTGCCTTCGCCGCCCCGGTTTCGGAAAACGCCTTCAACCGCTGCCACAGCGCGGCGTTGAGCGGAATGCGTGCGTAAAAAGTGGATACGTGCGGCAGCATCGCGTTGTGCGCCTCGCGCAGCGCCGGCGAATCGGCCACGGACTGAAGGTGGGGCGACCTTGCCCCACGCGAGATTCAGCTCCTCCGTCGCGTGTTCGAGCGCGAGAAACGTGTTCTCGAATGTGAGACTGTTCAGATCGCGCGCCGCGATCTCGTCGATCGCCGCCTGAGCGTTCTGCAACGCCTGCTCAATCGCGGGTTTGATGTGATCAGCGGCGAGCTGCGACCACGGAATGTGAAAAGCGGGCAGAAGAAAGGGATTGGGCGACGTCATGCGGCGAAACCGCAACAGAACTTCTCCGCCCGCCCCGCGCAAGCCGCGACACGGTTCGCTTCACGTCGAGCCCGCGTCCGGACCGAGTCGCGTCAGAGTGCGCACCGGGTCGGAACAAGGTGCGGACACGGTCGGGACTCGATGCGGTTCGAGTCGGGACCGAGTGCGGCGCGACTCACCACGCGTAGGACACGCGACCAGAAATCTGGCGGCGCGGTGCGGGCACGGCGGGCACATCCTGAAAATCAGTGTCCCAAAGATTGTCGGCCTGCACCGAGACCTCGAGTCCGCGCATGGCACGCGGACGATACGCGAGTCCGAGCGCGCTCGTGATCGCTTCGTCGCCGCCGATCGTGCGGAGAAAGTTTTCCTCCTGAATACGCGCGACATTGTCGATGCGCAGCAGCCACTCGTCGGAGATCCTCACGATGAGCGCGGCGGTGAAGCGATGACGCGCGTAGTTGAGCGCGTAGAAACTGGCGTCGACCGTTGCCGCGCCATAGTCGGCGCTTTTCGCGAGCGCGGTGTAGCCGAGCACGATTTCGGCGCGGCCGACGGCGCGACGTGCGACGAGCTCGAAACCGGTCGTGTCGATGTCCACGGCCGACGCCGTGCGCGCACGCGGAAGAGCAAACTGATACGTCCAGTCCACCAGATCATCGTCGCGACGGAAAAACACGGCCGCTTCGGTGGTCCAGTTTTCCAAGGCAAAACGCGCACCGAGTTCGACATTGTGACTCGTCGTGCGGCCGAGGCGCGAGTTGCCGCCGAAGAGTCCATCGGGCGCGGAATTGAGCGCGGTGTAAGTCGGCAGCTGCGTGGACTCGGCGTAACTCAGATACACGCGCTGCAACGACGCGGCGTGGCGTTCCCACGCAATCTCGGCGACCGGCGAAAGCGCAGATCCAGCGCGATTCGAGTCGTCGTAGGACGCGCCCGCTTTGGCGACGAGTCGCGCGCCGTCGCGCAGCGAAAAGGTTTTTTCGGGCACGACCGCGACCTTCGCCATCGTGCGCGAGCGATAGGTGTTGGGCTGCGAGAGGAGCGTCGTGGACCAAAGCTCGTCGGCGAGAATCTCACCGCGGACATTGAGCACGAACTCACCCAGACCGCGACGCGCCTCGATCGAGGCGCCCTCGACCGTGGTCTCGTGATTGGCGAGATAGGAGAACGCGGGGATGCGGTATTCGTCGCGATTGCGCCGATGGTAGGCGCCGAACTGCAGAAAATCGCCGGCACCGTAATCGATGCGGTGGTTGAGCGCGACGAGCAGCGTTTCGATGTCCTCAGTTTCTGGATACCCGAACGGCGTGTAGAGGTTGGGCCAGCTGAAGAACTTTTCCTGCAGGCCGACGAAAAGATCCGTCTGCGAACGCTCGCCCTGGAGCTGCAAGCGGGCGTTGACGCGTTCGAGCTGGTGATCGCCGCCCGGCACGGAGCCGTCGGACTCGGAATACGCATAAGCGACATCGCCCGCGAAGCGATAGCCGCCTCCTGCACGTTCGCTGCGGAAACCCTGATAAATCTCTCCCTGCGCGAGCTGGTATTCGCCGAGGCCGACAGCGGCGAAGCCGGACGTGCGAATCGGTCGCCAGCCGTGCGCGATCGTGCCGACAGTGGCGTTCGTGCCGCCGATGGCGTTTTCGAAACCGGTGAGCACGTTGGGCGCGACAAGCATCGCCGGCGCAATCGGCAGTTCGGCGAAATAATGTCCCGTCTGCGGATCGAAGAGCGTAAGCCCGCCGACCTTGAAGCCGGAGTTTTCAAAAATGCCGCCGCGGATCGTGATGTCCGCCTGCCCTTCGGCGAAATTGCGCGAGTGAATGTCCACGCGTGGCTCGAAGCGCAACGCCGAGACCGGCATCGCGAACGTCGCGACCGGATTCTGGTTCGCGACGCGGGGGGAATACACCGTGAGCTCGGGGAGCGTGAGGTCGAGGTCCTCGGCGCGCAGAAGCGCGGCGGATGCGACGCAGAGAGGAAGAAGCAGGCGGATCGCCTTCATCGCCATATCGCAGCCGCGTGGCCGGACGAAAACAAGCGATAAGTTAAGTGGCTTTACAAATCAGGCTAACAAGTGGGCAAAAAGAAACCCGGCCAAGTGAGGCCGGGTCGTCTCAAAGCGAGTGGAACGAGGCGGAGCTTACTCTTCGCCGTCCTGGCCGATGGCTTCGACCGGGCAGCCTTCGAGGGCTTCCATGCACTGCGCAATCTCTTCTTCCGTCGCGGGCTGCTTCTGCACGTAGGAGTAACCGCCCTCGTCGTGGCGGGTGAAAAAAGCCGGGGCCGTCTCGCGGCACAGATCGCAGTCGATGCACTGCTGATCAACATAGAATTTACCGGCGACGTTCTGCTCCCACTTGTCTGCTTTGTTGGCCATAGGTGGCGCGAACAAAGAGTAATTCAAACCCCTGTCAAGCGGTCAGCCGGTCGTCGCCATCGCGTAGATTTTGACCTGATTCTACCTATAAATTTTGGGGTGGCGGCTTGTGTTTGCCGGAGCCGCCTCCTACGTTCCGCCTCCGATGCTGTCCGACCGCTCCTACATGCGTGACGATTACCCCCGTCAGGGCACGAGCGCGCTTACATGGCTGATCTCCGGGATCGTGGCGATGTTCGTGCTGCAGTTCGTGTTTCTGCGGTGGTTCCACTTCGAGTTGGAGAACCTGTTGGCGCTTTCGGTGCCCAACATTCTCAGCGGCAAGGTTTGGGTGGTGCTCAGTTACGGCCTGTTGCACAGCACGGGCAATTTACTGCATATCATCGTCAATTTGCTGGGCCTCTATTTCCTCGGGCGGGTGCTCGAGCCGATCATGGGGTCGAAGCGCTTCGTCGGCTTTTTTCGCGTCGGCCGTGCTGGCGGGCGCGCTTTTGTGGCTCGGCACGCATTGGCAGAACGGCCATGGCGTGGCGATCGGTGCCTCGGCGGGCGTAATCGGTTTGCTGGTGGTGTTCGCGTGTTTGAACCCGAACCAGCCGATGACGTTTCTGCTGTTCTTCATTCTGCCCGTCACGCTGAAGCCCAAATACGTCGCGCTCGCGCTGCTCGCGATCGAGCTGATCGGCTTCGCGTTCTACGAAATCATGGGCGCGGTCTCGCCGTTCAGCGGCTCGGTGGCGCACTCGGCGCACCTCGGCGGCATGGCGGCCGGCTGGCTGTATTTTCGCTACGTGCACTCCGGCGCGTGGCGCTTCCCACTTCGCGCTCCGATGTTGAGCTCCCGGGCTGGCTGCAAAAACGTCAGAAGAAGACGACGCCCGAAACGCCTTACCAGGTCGATGTGCCGAAGCGCGAAGACCTTCGCGCCGAGGTCGACCGTATTCTCGACAAGATCAACAGCCACGGTTTCGGTTCGCTGACCCCGGAAGAGAAACGCCTCCTCGATGAGGCGCGGGATCTGCTCAGCCGTCGCTGATGCATCGCGAGCGATCCCTCGGGCGGACCACTGGTCCTGCGTTGGCGCCGTTGCGCCATGCCCGAGTTGAATTCGTCAGAGTTTGAGAAACATTTCCCTGCACGCCTTCTCTTATTTCCCCGTTTCACCATGAAGCGTCTCCCCTTCCTCCGGCCCCTCGCGTTTGTTCTGGCAGGTTTTGTGGCTGCCTCGAGTGCCTTCGCCCGCTCCGATCGCAAGTTCACGACCTCGCCCACGCTCGCCACAGAGGCCCGCACGCTCGTCAATCTCCTCGAGCAGGCGCACTACAATCGCGACGCCGTCCGCAGCACCGATTTTGTCGAAGTCATCCCCAACTACATGGGTGACCTCGACGGCCAGCGGCTCTTCTTCCTCGCGAGCGACAAAAAGGCGTTCACGAATCTCTACGGGAAAAACATCTACTGGAACGTCTCCGCGCTCGGTAACATCGACCCGGCTTACGAGATCTTTTCCACCTACGAGACGCGCGCTCAGTCGCGCATCAACTGGATCTTCACCGAGCTCGAGAAGGACATCGATCTCACCTCCAACGAGACGTATCGCCCCGATCGCTCCAAGGCCGAGTGGCCGGCCAACGCCACCGAAGCCGACGCTCTCTGGCGGGCCCGCCTCAAGTTCGAACTCATCGCCGAGTTGATGAACAAGAAGACCATCGACGAGGCCAAGGAGGCCGTGCGCAAGCGCTACGAGCGGATGCTCAAGAACCTCGGCGAAATCGAAGGCAGCGACCTCGCGGAAACCTATCTTTCGAACATCGCGCGACTCTACGATCCCCACTCCACCTACTTCTCCGCGAGCACCTACGAGGACTTCGGTATCTCAATGAAGCTCCAGCTCGTGGGCATCGGCGCACTGCTGGGCATCGAGGAAGATTACTGCGTGGTGAAAGAGATTGTCCCCGGCGGCCCGGCCGACCTCGACAAGCAACTTCGCCCCAACGACAAGATCATTTCCGTCGGCCAGCCCGACAAGGAGCCGGTCGAAGTGATCGGCATGAAGCTGCGCAAAGTCGTCGAGATGATCCGCGGCCCCAAGGGCTCACAGGTTCGACTGCTCGTTCAGCCCGCCGACGCGACCGACGCGTCCACGCGCAAGGAGATCGTGCTCACCCGCGATGTCGTAAAGCTCAACTCCGCCCGCGCGCACGCCGGCCTCTTCGAAGTTCCCGGCCCCAACGGCGACATCATTCCTCTCGGTGTCATTACGCTCCCGACTTTCTACGGCCCCGCCGAAAATCCCGACGATCCCGAAGCCGAGAAGACCAGCGCCACGCAGGACGTCGCGCGCCTCATCGAACAGCTCAAGGAAGCCGGCATGCGCGGCCTCGTGCTCGATCTCCGTCGCAACGGCGGCGGTTTCCTCTCCGAAGCGATCGATCTGGCGGGCCTCTTCATCAATCGCGGCCCGGTTGTGCAGGTCAAAAACTACGCCGGCGAAGTTCACGTCGACAGCGACATGAACGAGGGCGTCGCCTACGACGGCCCGCTCGCCGTCCTCGTCGATCGCTTCAGCGCCTCCGCGTCCGAGATCGTTGCCGGCGCACTGCAAAACTACGGCCGCGCCATCGTCATCGGCGACTCCTCCACTCACGGCAAAGGCAGCGTCCAGACCGTGCTGGAGATGAAGAATATCGTGCAACAGCTCGCCCGCTCGCCGGCCAAAACCGGCGCGACGAAACTCACGGTGCAAAAGTATTACCTGCCCAACGGCTCCTCCACACAGCTACGCGGCGTGATTCCGGACATCGTGCTTCCCTCGATCGATGAATTCCTGCCGATCGGCGAAGCCAGCCTTCCTCACGCGCTGGTGTGGGATGAGATTCCCACCAGCCGCTTCGAAGGCAGTCCGCTGCAGAAGAACGTGCTCGAAAAACTCCGTTCGGCTAGCGCCGCGCGCCAGGAGTCGCTTGATGAATTCGTTTATCTGCGTCGCAACGTCGACTGGTTCAAAACGCGTCAGGACCAGAAACTTGTCTCGCTGAACCTTAACGCGCGCCAGCAGCAGAAGGAAGAGGACGAACTCTTCCGCAAGGAGATGAAGGCCGAGCGCGAGCGCCTCGCCCAAACCGATTTCCCCTATCGCGAGTTCCGCCTCGGTCCGCCGCCTCCGCCGCGTATCGTCGCGAAGGACGCGGATGAGGAGGCGGACAGCGACGATCCGGCCTCGCTGAGCACCGACGAGGACGAAAACCGCGCCTACGCGAAGTCTGACGTCCATCTCCGCGAGACGCTGCGCGTCCTGCAGGATGCCGTCACGATCGCCGAGGACCGCTCCTACTGGGCCAGCAATCGCGCGCCGCTCACCGCGTGGCTCGACCGGAAGAGTTAAGCGTTCCTCCCGTATCCGACTTTTTCACTACAAGCCGCGATCTCCGGATCGCGGCTTTTTTCGTGCTCAACGCCACGCGATCACGAAACGATCGCGTTCCGTGAGATCCTGTTGCGATTCTACCCGCGTGAAACCGAGTTCCTCCGCCAGCGCGCGGAGCGCCGCATGTTGGGCGATACCGGTTTCCACCGCCAGCACGCCGCCCGAAGTCAGGCGCGTCACCGCGCCGGTGAAAATTGTCCGCAGATCGTCGAGCCCATCGGCGCCACCGCTCGTCAAAGCCGACACGGGTTCGAACTCGCGCACTTCGGGCGCGGTTTCGGCCGTTTCCTCCGCCGTCAGATACGGTGGATTTGAGACGATCAGATCGTATCTGTCCTCGGCGGGAATGGCGGAAAACCAGTCGGATTCCAGCCAACGCACACGCTCGCTGAGCCCGCAGCGTTCGCCGTTCTCTTTCGCGAGCGCCAGCGCTTGTTCACTGCGATCGACTGCCGTCACCCGCGCGTCAGCAAACTGCTGCGCCAGCGCCAGCGCGATCGCTCCCGTGCCGGTGCCGAGATCGAGAATCGTCACCGGCAACGTGGCGCACGCAGCGATCACGCGCTCGACGAGCAGCTCCGTCTCCGGACGCGGGATCAGCGCGCGTCGATCCACCTTCAGCTTCAATCCGCAGAAATCCGTTTCGCCGAGAACGTATTGCAGCGGCTCGCGTTGCGCGCGTCGTCGCACGAGCGGGCGAATTTTCTCCAGCTCCGGTTCCGTGAGCAGTCGCTCGAACTGGAGATAAAGCTCCATCCGCTTCAAACCGAGCGCGTGACCGACGATCAACTCGGAATTGAGCCGCGCGCTCTCGATGTTCTTCGCCGCGAAGAAATCGGTGGTCTTTTTAATGATCTCGAGGAGCGACAGCATCTCAATCGTCGGTGCTCACGCGCGTCGGCACGTAGGTCTGACCGGTGAGCGCCGCGAGCTTCTCCTCGTAGTCCGCTTTCTGCAACGCCTCGATCACTTCGTCGATGCCGCCCTCCATCACCTGCGGCAGACTGTAGAGCGTGAGTCCGATGCGGTGATCCGTGAGCCGGTTCTGCGGAAAGTTATACGTGCGAATGCGCTCGCTGCGATCGCCCGAGCCGATCTGGCTTTTGCGCGCCGCGGCATATTTCGCGCGCTCTTCCTCCTCGCGACGCTGGAGCAGTCGCGAGCGCAGGACCGTCATCGCTTTCGCTTTGTTTTTGATCTGCGAACGTTCGTCGGCGCAGGTCACGATCATGCCGGTCGGCTTGTGCACGATCTGCACCGCGGAGTCGGTGGTATTGACGCCCTGCCCGCCCGGTCCGCTCGCACGCGTGACCGTGATTTCGAGCTCCTGCGGATCGATCTGCACATCGACTTCCTCCGCCTCGGGCAACACCGCCACCGTCACGGTCGAGGTGTGGATGCGGCCGTTTGCTTCCGTCACGGGCACGCGCTGCACGCGATGCACACCACTCTCGAATTTGAGCTGTTTGTAGACATCGGAGCCCGTGATGAGGAAAATGACTTCCTTGAATCCGCCGCGCTCTGACGTGCTGCTGCTCATCGGCTGGATCGACCAACCGCGTCCATCCGCGTAGCGCGAATACATCCGGAAAAGCTCCGCGGCGAACAGGCTCGCTTCGTCACCGCCCGTGCCCGCGCGAATCTCCATCACCGTGTTGCGCGAGTCTGTCGGGTCCGGCGGGATCATCGCGAGCAACACCGTTTCGCGCAGCGTCGCGCGGCGCGCTTCCAAGTCCGGCAACTCCGCCGCCGCGAGTTCGCGCAAATCCGGATCCGCATTTGGGTCGCGGCCAAGCGCGTGCGCCTCCTCGATCTCGCGCTCGAGTTTCAGATACTCGCGATGATCGTTGACGAGTTGCTGCAGCTTCTGCTGCTCACGCGAAATCTCCGCCGCCTTCCGCGGATTCGAGTAGAACGAAGGCTCCGCCATCTGCGCATCGAGTTCGTCGAGGCGACGTTGAAACGGAGCAATGTCGGGAAGTTCTTCCATGCAGTGGAAACGAGAGCGGAGGGTTTGCGGTTGCGCGCCTGAACAACGGCGGCTTGGCTCGCAGCAACCGACACGCGAGGCCCTGCGGCCTAGCGGTGCTGATCATCAATGGCTACCACGCTCTTCACTCAGAACACCATCGCCTGCATCTGGGACTTCGACAAGACCTTAATCCCGGATTACATGCAGACGCCGCTCTTCCGGCGCTACGGCATCGACGAGGCCACGTTCTGGCAGGAAACCAACAAACTCGCCGAGCGCTATCGTGAGCGCGGTTACCACCTCTCGCCCGAGATCGCGTATCTCAACCATTTGCTGACCTACGTGCTCGCCGGTCCGTTGAAGGGACTGAACAACCGCATCCTCCAGGAGTGCGGCGCGGACATTAAGTTCTACAAAGGTCTGCCCGAGTTTTTCGACCTCGCCAAAACCTACGTGCGCGAGCGCCCCGAATACGTGAAGCACGACATCAAGCTCGAGCACTACGTCGTCAGCACCGGCATCGCACCGATGGTGCGCGGCAGCGCGATTTCGAAATACCTCGACGGCATCTGGGCCTGCGAGTTCGTCGAGAATCCGCTCCAGCCCGGCTTCCTTCGCCAGAAGGAACTGCCCATCGAAGCCGTCGCCGAGATCGCTCAGATCGGCATGGTGATCGACAACACCACGAAGACCCGCGCCATCTTCGAAATCAACAAGGGCACCAACAAGAATCCCGCCATCGACGTGAACTCGAAGATGGCCGCCGAGGACCGCCGCATCCCGTTTCAGAACATGATCTACATCGCCGACGGTCCGAGCGATGTGCCGAGTTTCTCCGTCGTGAAAAGCAACGGCGGCAAAGCCTACGCGGTTTACAATCCCGAGAAACCCGAGGAGTTCGCGCAAAACGATCGCCTGCGCCAGAGCGGCCGCATCGACCACTACGGTCCCGCGGACTACACGCCGGGCAGCAGCACCGCGCAATGGCTGCGCCTCCACATTCACCAGATTTGCGAACGCATCGTCGCCGACCGCGAGACCGCGGTCATGACGAAAGCCGCGAAACCGCCGCGTCACCTCAATCCCACTCCGGAAGAGGAAGCCGCGCGCCGCGCCGCCAAGCAGCCGAAGCAAGCGAGCTTCCTGGAATAACGCGCTCCGCACTCGGTCCCGACCCGATCCGCACACGCGCTCGACCTGGTCCGCACCTCCGGTCGACCGTGTCCGAACATCGGTGTAACCATGTGCGGACATTGTCGCGACCGTGCACGAACCTTGTCTCAACCATGTGCGCACCTGCGTGCAACCATGTCCGCACCATGTCGCAACCATGGCTGCACCTTTGTTCGACCCTGTCCGCATTTGATCGCGACTTGGTCGCGAACTCCGTCGCGAGAACCTTTTCTCCGTTTGTCATTCTGAGTGTAGCGAAGAATCCACTTCGCGCCTCGCCGCGGTTTGATGCAGCGACGATCCAACCGGATTCTTCGCTTCGCTCAGAATGACATGCCGCCCCGCGAACACGCGCGCCACTACGGCGCCGCGGCGAGTTGAGTGGCGCTGAAATCCTGCGCCAGATTCGTGACGCGACGCGCGTAGTCATGCGCGCGACGTGGTGCGCGCCCCTTGACGAGCGCCGTCACGCCGGCGTTCCACGCCACGGCGATGTTGTAGGTCGTCACGGGCAGGCCATGGCGGCGCAGTTCGCGACGCAGCCATTCGTAGTGACGAATCGCAACTTGATCGGAGACGGGACGCTCCAGCGCGCGGATAAACGGTTCGCGCGAGTGCATCTTCCACGTCGCTTCGCGAAATTGATACGCACCGAGTTCTCCGTAGCGGCCCGGGCGCGTGGAGTTAAACGGATTCTCCACGCAGTGGATCGCTTCGAGCGTTTCGTAGCGCCCGTAATCGGCGGCAGCCGCCTCGCCAAACCCGAGGACTCCCACGATACCTACGAGCGCCCAGCGCGCGCCCCAACGACCGACCGGAATCCTGGTTTTCATGCGGCACGGCAGGACCGTCCGGCCGCGCCGGGGTTCTATGTGTCAGGCGAATATTCCCACGCGCTCCGGGGAAACCCGACAGGCGAAAGGTTTGCGCCGATTTTTGCCGGTTTCTCTCCCGTCCAACAACTTACAAAACACGCGAAAACACCGGACTGTCGCTAGATCCCACCAGCGCAACGCGATAGCCATGCGCAGTGTCGACCCACGTCGCGCAGCAGCGTTCACCCGTCATTGTGGTGGCGACGCGCGCGTCAGGCGCGAGGTTTTCGCCGGGCTCCAGGCGCGTCGCATACAGGTGCAACCAGCGGCCTTCGTGCTGGAAGCAAATCTCGAACACGTCGCGACCGGCGACATCGATCACTCGGCAGCCTTCCAACGCTTGCAGCTGGGCGAGATTCGCCGGCAACGGAAGCCCCGCGCGCCCTCCACCCTCGTCGAGCCAGCGCTCGAATTGATTCTGCACGCTGTCGGCGTGCGAATGCACCCAGCCACGCGAGGAATCCGCGAGTGCGAACTTCGCGAGATCGGTCGGCTCGGCCGCATTGGCGGTCGCGCTCCAACGCGACACGGAAATCCCCACGGCCAGCGCCGCGGCGGCAGCAAGCGTGGCGCGCAGGAAACGCGTCTTGCGCCGCGTCGCACTCGCGCGGCCTCCGGCGAGAATCGCTTCGCGCAAACCCGCAGGCGGCTCAATGGTCGCGAGTTTCGCCGCGATTTCGCGATCGTGGGCGCACGACCGCTCGAACCACGCGGCAAGCGCAGGATCGCGCTCCGCTGCGCGCAGCGCCTCGGCAAACAGAGGATCCGCGGCGTGGCGCTCGTCGCGGCGGCCGCTGCTGAGAATGAATTTCGCCTGTTCGGGGTTCATGTGGACGCTCCTCCCGCCGCTTTCGGAAACGGCACGATTTTTTGCGATGCACCGGCCTCGGCTCGCGCGAGCGCGGTGCGTAGTTGCGCTTTACCGCGGGACAACCGCGACATGACCGTGCCAATTGGCACCTCGAGCATGTCCGCGATTTCCCGATACGAAAGATCCTCGAGATAGAACAACGTGAGCGGCGCGCGAAAGACCTCGTCGACCTCCTGCAACGCATCCACGACCGCCACCGCATCGAGCCGCCGCACGCGGTCCACATCTTCGGCCGCGACCTCGTTCTCGCCCGGCGGGAGGTCCTCGATCGAGGTCGAGCGCGCATCGCGGCGGCGACCGCGGAGAAACTCGCGATAAAGCGTGGTGAAGAGCCACGCCTTCGCCTTCGCATTCTCGCGCAGCCCGTGGCCTTTCGTCGCCCAGATGAAAAACGTCTGCTGCACGAGATCACCGGCGTCGGCGGCATTGCGGGCGAGCGACAGCGCAAAACGGTAGAGCGCGGCGTAGTGCGCATCGACCAATTGCGTGAAAGGCTCGGAACTCATGCTGGTTTTTCGAGGGAAGACCCGCATGGTTTATTCCCCTTTTCTTTTGGATCCGCAATCCATGCTTCGCCTGCACCTCCCGCCGAATCTGACCGCTGCCGCCGCCCGCGATGCCATCCCGGTGAAGCTGGACCTCGACCTGACCGCGGAGCCCGCGCCCGCGCTTTTCCCGGCGCTCGCCCTCCTCCAGCGCTGGTGCGGCACGGCGACGCCGCCGAAATTCCTCCAACTTTCCCGCGCGCAGTTGCGGGAACTCGCGACGGCGCTCGGCTCGCAGCCGGTGTTCGTGGAAAACGGCCAGACAGTCGCTTTTCGCCACGCGGACATCGTGGCTGCACCCGCAGCAGCAACCTCATCTCCCGCGACTCGCAGCGCGTCACCGCGCGCCGCGCGGCGCATGGATAGCGATCTCACGCCGATGACGGTCGACGGCTCGGAACATTTTCTCGCGATCACACTGCCCTCGCGTGAAGCGCCGTTTCATTCCGCGGTCGTCGAGTTGCTCAAAACGAGCGGCTTCGTGCTCGAAACCTCCAATCGCAAGTGGTGGCTGCGCGATCGCCACAAAGTGCTGAACTTTCTCGGCGAACACCTCTCGCGCCTGCGCGACGTGTGGCTCGCGGAGTTCACGCCCAATTTCGAGAAAAACACCGCGAAACTTGCGACGACTTCGATCGCGGCGGAGGTCGTCGAGCAATCGGGCGAGTTTCAACTCACGCTCGGCGTGAGCGCCGGCAGCGCGAGCGAGGAAGCGATTCGCACCGCGGTGACATCGAATCGCGGTTACGTGGAGAGCGACGGCAAAATCTTTCTTCTCGATCGCGCCAAGCTCCAGCAATTGCAGGCCGCGCAACAGGCGCTCGCCGGTTCGCTCACGGCTGGACCGGCCACGCGACGCACGCATCGGATTTCGCGCGCGCGACTCGCCGAGGCGGAGGAAATTATCGAAACGCTCGCGCCCGGCTTTCAGCCGCCGGAAGCGTGGCGACGACGCACCGAAGCGTTGCGGCAGACATCCCGACTCGCTCCCGCTCCCGTGCCCGAGTCGATACAGAAACTGTTGCGGAGCTATCAGCGGCTCGGCGCCGCCTGGCTCTGGCATCTCCACCGGCAGGAGCTCGGCGGCATCCTCGCCGACGAAATGGGTCTCGGCAAAACGCTTCAGGCCATCGCCCTGCTCTCCGCGGTTCATCGCGAGAGCCGCGCCGGCACGAGCCTCGTGGTGTGTCCTGCAAGTCTGCTCGAAAACTGGCGCCGCGAGCTCGCACGTTTTGCACCGGATCTGCGCGTGTTTGTGCACCACGGCGCGCGGCGTCTCACTGCGCGGTCCCAATTTTCTGAATACGATGTCGTGCTCACGTCCTACGGCACGCTCACGCGCGATTGGGAATTGTTTTCCGGAGCCGAGTTCGCCGTCGCGATCGCGGATGAAGCCCAGCACATCAAAAACCGCCGTTCGCAAAACGCCGCGTCGCTACGCTCGATGCGCGCACGCAGCCGTTTCCTGCTCACGGGCACGCCAGTGGAAAACTCACTGCAGGATCTCCGTTCGCTCTTCGAGTTTCTGCTCCCGGGTTACATCGGAAAAGTTCCTCCCGGACTCCGCGCCGACGAGCGGCAATGGCACGACGACCGGCTTCGCGCGAAGGTCGCGCCCTACATCCTGCGCCGCACGAAGCACGCGGTCGCGCCCGAGTTGCCGGAAAAACTCGAGCAGGTCATCTGGTGCGAGCTCGGCGACGAACAGGCGGCGCTCTACCGCGAGACGCAGCAGCGCACCGAGCGCGAGTTGTTCGATCTCGGCGCGTCGGGCGCAAGCGAGGCGCAACTCCGTTTCGCCGCGCTCACACAGTTGCTGCGTCTGCGCCAGATCTGCTGCGATCCGCGGCTCGTGTTGAAAGAGTCTGGCGCGAACGCGAAGATTCCGTCGGCAAAACTGGAGGCGTTTCGCGAGTTGTTGGCCGAAGCGGTCGACGATGGGCACCGCGTGCTGGTTTTCTCGCAGTTCACTGCGTTGCTCGGGCTGCTCCGTGCCGAACTTCAGGCCGAAGAGATCGAGCATTGCTACCTCGACGGCTCCATGCCGCCGCGTGCGCGACAGGCGGAGGTCGATCGTTTTCAGGCGAATCCCGAAGTCGGCGTGTTCCTGATTTCGCTCAAAGCCGGCGGCACCGGCCTCAATCTCACGGGAGCCGACACGGTGGTGCATTTCGATCCGTGGTGGAATCCCGCGGCCGAGGCACAGGCGACCGATCGCGCGCATCGCATCGGCCAGACCCGCGTGGTGACCTCTTACAAGCTCATCGCGAGCAACACCGTCGAAGAGAAGGTGCTCGCATTGCAGGACGAAAAACGGGCCCTGCTCGCCGACGTGTTTGAAGCCAGCGATGCTTCCGCGGCGAAACTCAGTCTTGCGGATCTGCGCACGCTCCTCAGTTGAGAAGCTGCACATCGCTCGCGGCTTCCCCCCTTACGTGTCCCCTGTTGTCCCCAATCGTCCCTGATATAATTCAAAACTTTTCCCCCGCGATGCTCGTCTAGTTGGCCAAGCGGCCTACTCTGCCGGCCGCGATCTCTTCATTCCCTCGCTGCACCCCTTTATGAGTCATTCCCGTTTGTCGCGTCGCGACTTCCTGAAATCCGCTTCCTTGCTTTCCGCCGCGTTTGCCTGCCCGCAGATTATTCGCGCCCAATCCGGCGAAGCGCCGAGCAACCGGCTTAATGTCGCCATCATCGGCACCGGATTGATTGCAGGCAGCCACTACCATGCGCTCATCGGCCGTGACGATTGCCGTATCGTGGCCGTGTGCGACGTCGCGCTGCCCAAGGCTCGCGCAATGAAGGAGCGTATCGAGCGCGCCTATGGCGATCAGGCTGCCACCGGTCGTTATCGCGGCGTGGAAGTTTACCAATATCACGAGCAACTGCTGGCGCGTCCCGACATCGATGTCGTATTCGTCTGCACTCCCGACCACTGGCACGTGCCGCTCTCGCATGCGGCGATGATCGCGGGCAAGGACGTTTACTGCGAAAAGCCACTCAGCCTCACGGTCGCCGAAGGCCGCGCTCTCGTGAACACCGCGCGCCGCCACGGCCGCATCTTGCAAACCGGCACGCAACAGCGCTCCGAGCGTGCGTTCCGTCGCGCCGCGGAAATCGTGCGCAACGGGCTTATCGGCGACATCAAGGTCGTCCGCACCAAGCTCGGAAACTTCCCCCTGCGCCCGATCTCCCTGAGCAACCGATCCCGGCTGAGTTCGATTACGATCGCTGGCTCGGCCCCACGCCGTGGCGTCCCTATCACGAACAGCGCGTGCTCGGCGATTACGGCGCCGGCTGGCGCCGCTTCACGGAATACGGTGGCCGCAAGAATGGCGACTGGGGTGCGCACCACTTCGACATCATTCAGTGGGCGCTCGGCATGGATCAGAGCGGTCCGGTGGAGTTTATCCCGAAGGGCTACGAAGGCACCGAGTTCCAGACTCACGTTTACGCCAACGGCGTGCGGGTCGAACGCGTCGGCGACGATCTCAAGGCGATGATCGAGTTCACCGGCACGAAGGGCAAAGTCTGGGTGTCGCGCGACGACTACCTCGAGACCGATCCGCCGGAGCTCGCCACGCGTCCGGTCCGCGCCGACGAGATTCACCTCTACGTCAGCGACAATCACCACACGGACTTCTTCAACTGCGTGCGCACGCGCCAGCATCCGATCGCCGACGTCGAAATTGGCCACCGCAGCGCCACGGTGGGTCACCTCAACAACATCGCCGCCGCGGTCGGCCGTCCGATCCGTTGGGATCCCTCGACAGAAACGATCGTGGGCGACGCCGTCGCTTCCACGATGCTCGATCGTCCCCGTCGCGCGCCCTACGGCCTGCTCTAAACCAGCTCTCTGACATCCCCATGTCCTCGCATTTTTCGCGTTCTTCTCTTTCCACCGCCGCGCTTGCGGCCCTGTTCGCGCTCGTCGGCTGCCAGTCGCCTTCGACGGACACGACCACCGTGCAGCCGATCTCACCGGAGCTGCGCGCCCTCGCCCACGACGGCACCAAAGAGCCTCTCAAGGCGCTCGAGCGAGAAATCGCCGCCGCCGGCAACGACGCCACCGCGCTCGCCGCCCTCGGTCGCTCGCGCTCGTCGCCGCGCTCAGCGATCCGCAAACCTCTTCCGCCGCGCGCCAGTATATCGCCGAGCAAATCGGCAAGCTGCCCGCGTCGGCTGTGCTCACCGCCGACAGCACTCCGGTGTTTCGCGCGATGCTGCTCGATGATGCGCAGGTCAACCTCGCGCGTCTCGCGCTCGACCGCCAGCCGGGCGCCAGCATCGACAAACTCCTGCTCGAAGCGCTCGACGACGCGCGCACCGAGGCGACGCGCATCGCGCTTGTCCAATCTCTCGGCCAGCGTCAGGTCACCGACGCCGTTACGCCGCTCGCGCGTTTGAGTCGGGATCAAAATCCCACTGTCGCCGCGGCCGCGGTCAAGGCGCTCTCGTCAATCAGCACCCAGAACAGCCTGCGCGCGCTCCAGAATCTTCCCGACACCCAACCGCACGTGCTCGCCGGCCGCATCGCCGTCGCCGGTCGCGTGGGCGGAGCCGAGGGTATCCGCGCTCTTCGCGCGATTCATGAAAAGTCCTCGATCGACGCGGTGACGCGCACAGTCGCTCTGCGTGAGCTGCTCTTCGCGGAGCCCGCGCTCGCTTCCGAGCGTCTCGCTCGCGCTCTCAAGTCCGCCAGCCCCGCCGAACGCGCGGTGCTCGTGGAATCGATTGTCGCGGTCCCTGGTGCCTCGATCGTTCCCGCGATCGGCGCCGCATTGCCGAGCTTCCCGGCCGAAACGCAGGCCGCCGTGCTCGAAGCTCTCGGGCAACGTGGTGAGGCCACAGCCGTGCCGTTTGTCGCCGAGGCGACGAGCCATGCCGATCCGAGCGTGCGCGCCGCTGCGTTGACCGCACTGGGTTATCTGCCCGGCAATCCCGACACGGCAATGTTGCTGGCTCGATTGATCGCGCGCGGCGAGTCCGCCGACGCCAAGGTCGCTCGCAGCAGTCTTGCCCGGCTCTCGGGCCCGGGCGTTGCCGACGTCGTCATCAATCAGGCCACGCGCGGCGAGACTTCTCTCCGCGTGGTGTTCATCGAGCAACTCGCGTCGCGTTACACGACCGAAGCCGTGCCGCTTCTCCTCGGCTTCCGCCAGGATCCGAGTGTGGCCGTGCGCATCGCCGCGCTCAACGCGCTCGCCGATCTCGCGCCCGGTTCCGAGCAGGCCACCTTGCTCGATTGGACGCTCGCTGCCGAAGATACCAACGAACAGGCCCGCGCGCTCCGCGCGTTGGCCAATGTCTCGCTCCGCATCGCCGATCCTGCTGCTCGCGCCCAACGCGTCGCGACCGCCATCGAGCAGGCGGAGCCGGCCGTCGCGCTGCGCATGCTGCCCGTGCTCGGCCGCATCGGTGGCACGCAGGCCGCCGAAAGCGCCGCCCGCCTCGCGCTGCGCAATGAATCTACCCTCTCCTCCGCCGCCGTCACCACGCTCTCGCGTTGGACCGATCCGAGCGCGCTCGTGTCGCTCGTGAGCGTTGCGGAGCGTTCGTCCTCCGACAGCGTTCGCGCCGCGGCCTGGCAGAGCGCCACGCGCCTGCTCGAGCGTTTCCGCTCGATCCCGTCGAACGAGTTGACCACGGCGATCAGCCGCTTGCTCAACGCCTCCGACGATATCGCCGGTCGCCGCCGTCTCGTTTATCTGCTCGGCCGCGCGAACGACGAGGAAGCTCTCTCGCTCGCGACGCGTTTGCAGTCCGACGAAAATCTGCGTGCCGACGCCACCGATGCCGCGCTCGCCATCCGCGCCAATCGGGCGGGTAAGCCGGTCGTGCGCACGTCGACGGGCGCGTGGGCGCTGAAGAATCTCATGGACGGTGCGCTCGATACGCACTGGACCACCAGCGCCTCGGCGGGCCACTGGATCGAGTTGGATTTCCACCTCTCCCGTCCCATCCGCCAGGTCGTGCTCGATGGCGGCAATCGCCCCGACAACATCCCGGCGCACGTGGAAATCTACGTGACGGACGACCTCGCCAATCCCGGTCCGGTGCGCGCCTCCGGCAATGGCCAGCGTTCCCGCACCGTCATCGATCTCCCGCGCGACACGCACGGCCGTTATCTCATCATCCGCCACACGGAAACCCGCGAGGACGGCTGGTGGTCGGTCGCCGAGCTGTTGATCGATTGAGCGGACACGACTTGCGCGTCCACGTTAGCCACACTTCCCCGGACCGGAGAGTCGCTTATGTTCGTTACATTCGGCTCTCTGGTCTCGACGCATTCTGCGCGTTGACTTCACTGAATAACTCGCCCCGGCGATCTCGCCGCCCCGTCAAATTTCCCCTGCGACTTCACCTATCATGAGCGATCAATCCAACTCTGCCCCCGCCTGCCGTTGTGACTACACGATGGCGTTTCTCATTCTGCGCTTGTTCCTCGGACTGCGCACGCTGCTCGCTGGCATCGAGAAGTTCGAGGCCAAGGGCACGTATTCGTTCGCCAACTACTACGAGAACATGAACCGCATGGCGAACGGCATCACCGGCGCCTCGTTTCTCCCGCTCTGGGCCACGAAGAGCTTCGCGCTCTCGCTCGGCTATCTGCTCACGATTCTCGGCGTCGCGCTGCTGCTCGGCTTGAAGACGCGCCTTACGCTCTTCGTGTCCGGCCTGCTCTATGTCGGCCTGGGTTTCGGACTGATGGCCGTGCAGGAAGGCGAAGGCGTCGCCTGGATCGGCATGCAGGTTTCGATGTTCGTCGGCGCTCTGCTGCTCGTTCGTTACAATCGTTTCGCTCTCTGGGCCGACAAGACCCGCTAACGCGCGCCTCCGATGTCTGACACTTCTCTCAAATCTTCCGTGCTCACGCGCCGGGATTTCATCGCGACGGGCGCGAAGCTCAGCGCGGCGGTCCTTGCGGCGCCCTACATCATGCGGGGCCAGGCCGCCACGCGCGGCGACGCGATCAACGTCGCGCTCATCGGTTGCGGCGAACAGGGCCGCGTGCTTCTCAACGCCGCGATC
Organism: Opitutus sp.; assembly: GCA_024707325.1. Taxonomy (GTDB): domain Bacteria; phylum Verrucomicrobiota; class Verrucomicrobiia; order Opitutales; family Opitutaceae; genus Opitutus. The sequence continues at coordinate 524,222 of JANPZY010000004.1, forward strand.
AAGATCCCCAATCTTCGCTTCCGCGCCGTTTGCGACATCTGGCCTTACAATCGCACCTACGGTGAGCGCCTGCTGAAAAAGTTCGGTCACGACGTGCGTCCGTTCGAGGACTACCGCGAGATGCTCTCCGCGGTGCCCGACATCGACGCGGTGATCGTTGCCACGCCGGACTTCGTCCACGCCGAGCACACCAACGCCGCGCTCCGCGCCGGCAAACACGTCTATTGCGAGAAGCTGATGGCCCACACGGTCGAGGCGGCTCGCTCGATGGTGCTCACCGCGCGAGAAACCGGAAAGCTCCTCCAGATCGGCCACCAGCGCCGCAGCAATCCGCGCTATCTCCACGCGAAGGAAAAGCTCATCAAGGACGCGCGCCTGCTTGGCCGCATCACCAACGCCAGCGGCCAGTGGAACCGCGCGGTTTCCGACGACTTGGGTGCTCCTGCGAATCACGTGTTGTCCGAGGCGAAGCTCAACCAATACGGCTACGCCAACATGCACGAATTCCGCAATTGGCGCTGGTTCAAACGCTACGCGGGCGGTCCCATCTCCGACCTCGGCGCGCACCAGATCGATATTTTCAACTGGGTGCTCGGCTCGAATCCGCGCTCGATCATTGCGGGCGGCGGCGCCGATTACTACACGACGCACGAGTGGTATGATAACGCCACGGCGATCTACGAATATCCGACGCCCGAAGGTCTCGTTCGCGCCACCTATGGCGTGCTCACGACCACGAGCGCCGGCGGCGGTTACCATGAATATTTCATGGGCGACGAAGGTGCGCTGAAGATTTCGGAGAATCCGAAATACACCAAGCTCTACCGCGAAGCCCGCGCTCCGGAATGGGATCAATGGGTCGAGAAAGGCCTCATCGCCAAGCCCGAGTCCGGCGAAGGCGCTCCCCCGCCCGTCAAGGCTTGGGAAAAGCCTCGCGCCAAGCTCAGCACCGGTCCGGCCCGAGGTTCGGTCGTGGACGTGCGCGAGACCGCCGAGCTTTCCGCGTGGGATATCCCCGTGACGCTCGACAAGGCCATCCATCAGCCGCACCTCGAAAACTTCTTCGACGCGATCCGTCACGGCACGCCGCTCAACTGCCCGGCGGAATCGGCGTTTGCCACCGCCGTGACCGTGCTCGGCGTCAACCGCGCCATCGCCGCGCAGAAGATGCTCACGTTCGCGCCGGAGGATTTCGTGGTTTAAATCGAACCAGATTTCTCCGCCTCCTGTCCTCTTCGGGAAAGCGCGCCGGCTTTTTCGCCAGCCACTTGCCTGAAGCCACTTAACCACTAGTTTTTCGCCATGATTCGTTCCCTACTCGCCTTCGCCGTTGTCCTCTCCGCACTCGGCTCCGCCGCCGTCGCGCAGGACAAGGTTCCGCTCAAAATCGACCTGCCGAAGCCGCTCTTCGTCGGCACGCCGCGTCCGCTGCAGCTCGCCAATCTGGAAAAGCCGCGCAGTGGCCGTCGTCCCGAAATCATGGTGCCCGCGGGCACGGTGAACCTGTCGAAGGGTCAGCCCGTCACGAGCAGCGATCCGCTTCCCGTCATCGGCGAACTCACCTACATCACCGATGGCGACAAGGCCGGCACCGAAGGCACCTACGTCGAGCTCGGGCCCGGCACGCAATGGGTCCAAGTCGATCTCGGCGACTCCGCCACCGTGGAGGCGATCGTCGTCTGGCACTTCCACTCGCAAGCCCGCGCTTACCACGACGTCATCGTGCAGGTCTCCGACGACGAGGAGTTCAACTCCGGCGTGAAGACCCTTTATAACAACGACGACGACAATTCGTCCGCGCTCGGCGCCGGCAAGGACCCCGCCTACATCGAAACGTTCGAAGGCCGTCTGATCGAGGCCAAGGGCGCAAAAGGTCGCTACGTCCGTCTCTACTCCAACGGCAACACGTCTGACGAACTCAACCACTACATCGAGGTTGAAGTCTACGGCCGCAAGTAACGCGGTCTTAACTGACTCTCCCCGGCCCGGCCTCACCGCCGGGCCTTTTTCGTGCCCTGCTCCAAGAACGAACGGCAAACGCAGCGCTCGCGGCACCGCCCTCGGAAGATTGTCCCCGTGGCCTTCCGCGCTCAACTTCTCCTCATGCCCCGTCTCGCCACCCATTGGTTGCCGCTCGTCGTCGTGACGGCGTTGGGCCTGTGGCTGCGGGTTCACGATCTCGACGTGCGCCCGATGCACGCCGACGAGGCCAACCAAGCCGTCAAAGCCGGCCTGCTTCTCCAAGGTGATGGCTACGCGCTCGACGCGCGCGATCATCACGGACCGACGCTCTACTACGCGGCCGTATCCCTGGCGTGGATACGCGACGAGACCACGCTCGCCCAACTGTCCGAGACCACGGTGCGGCTTGTCCCCGCACTCTTCGGCACACTCGCGATTCCTCTGCTGTTTCTCCTCCTCACAAGCGCGTGTCCGCCGTCGCCGCGCACCCCGGTTTTTGCCTTGGCCGGTGCCTCACTTTTGGCGCTTTCGCCGCCGGCCGTTTACTACAGCCGCTACTTCATTCAGGAGACCCTGCTTCTCACCTTTTTTCTCGGCGCCGTCGTGAGCGCGCAGCGCTGGCACCGCTCACGGCAGATCGGTTGGGCGATTGCCCCCGGCGTTTGCGTGGGGCTCATGTTGTCCACCAAAGCCAGCGCGCCGCTCTTTCTCGCCGCGGCCTTGGTCGCCGCGTTCGCTGGCGGTTTTCGTTTTTCCCGCGATCTCACCCGTCCTGCGCTCGCGGCGGGCGCGGCGGCGCTGATCGTGTTCGTCTTGTTCAACGCATCCTTCGGCGCGAATCGGGGCGGCGTCATCGATGCGTTTCGCGCGTATGGCTTCGGCGCGGCGCGCGCCACGGGTGAGAGCGGGCACGAGAAGCCTTGGACCTGCTACGCGCAGCTCTTCCTCTGGCAGCGCAACGGTGGGCTCGTTTTTCACCAACTCATTTTCACCTCGCTCGCGCTGGTCGGCATCGCGACGGCGTTCCGCCCACGCAACGACTCCACCCCGCTGATTCGCACGACTGTCGTCTATCTCCTGCTCGTTTTCGCGGCGTTCTCGTTCACACCCTACAAGACGCCGTGGCATGCGATCCACTTTGTGCCGCCGCTCGCGATTCTCGCTGCGTCCGCGTGCGTGCTGATTCCGCGGTGGTGGTGGGTCGCGCCGATGTTCGGCGCGATGTGCGCCACGTTGTGGCCGCAAACGCGACTCGTGGCATTTCAGCGTCCGTCCGACGCACGCAATCCCTACGCCTACGTCCACAGCTCGCCCGACGTGAAGAAATTTCGCGCGCTCGCCGAGAGCGCCCTCGATGGGCATCCGGAACAACCGATCTTCGTCATCGGTGAGGAATACTGGCCGATTCCGTGGTATCTGCGGAGCGTGCCCAACGTCGGCTACTGGCCCGAACCACCCGCACAAATCGACGGCGCACTCGTGATCGCCACACAAACCTACGCACCCGCCGTCCGCGATCGGCTCCGCGGCAATTATCGCGAACGCATCCTCGGCCTGCGTCCGGGCGTGCTGTGCATCGCCTTCGTTCGCGAATGACCACCGCGCGTCCGCAGCTTCATTCCCTCGTCGTCCCCTTCTACAACGAAGCGGGCAACATTCTCCCGTTGCTCGAACGCGCAGTCGAGGTGCTCACGTCGCTCAACGTGCCGTTCGAGATGATCCTCGTGGACGACGGCAGCACCGACGCCACACCAGCCGAACTCGTCACCGCTGCTGCGCGTTGGCGGGAAGCGCGCGTGCTCACCCATCCCCGCAATCTCGGACAAGCCGCCGCGCTGCTGGACGGACTCCACGCCGCTCGCGGCGAATTCATTTTCACCATGGATGGTGATGGCCAAAATGATCCGCACGATTTCCCGCTGCTTCATGCGCCGGTCGCAGCCGATCAGCTCGATCTAGCCTGCGGCTGGCGCGTCGACCGGCACGACTCCGCCGCGCGTCGCATTCTCTCTCGCGTCGGCAACGCGATCCGCGGCCGCGTGCTCGGCGATCGCCTCCATGACGGCGGCTGCCAGCTCCGCGTGATGCGGCGCGAAATCGTCGGCGTGCTTTTTCCTGTCGATCTCATGCAATCGTTTTTGCCCGCGATCGCTGCAGCGTCGGGTTTTCGCGTCGGCGAGTTTCCCGTTTCGCATCACCCGCGCATTCGTGGCCGCGCCAAGTTCGGCTTGCGCCAGCTCTGGTGGCGTCCGTTTGTCGCTCTGCTGCGCGTTCGTCGCGAGCTTCGCTCCCGCCGCCGATGACTTGGGAAACATTTCACCACGAGGCCATGGCCACGGACTTCGCGATCTACATCGCGGGGCATCCGGCCGACTACGCGCGCCAAGCCGCCACCGCGTGCTGGCGCGAACTCGATCGGCTCGAAAACGAACTCTCCCGTTTTCTTCCCACGAGTGACATCTCCCGCATCAACCGGCTCGCGCGCGGCGAGACCACCGTGATCGGCGAGGACGTGCTCCAGTGCCTGATTCTCGCCGCCAATGTCACGATCGCTACGCATCACGCGTTCGATCCGGCTTACGCTTCGCAGCACGCGAGCACTGAGCCCGAGCCTGCGGTTCCGTTCACGCTCGATCCGGATACGCACACGCTCACTTCACAGGTGCAGAAACTTCATCTCGATCTCGGCGCGATCGGCAAAGGCTACGCGCTCGATGTCCTCGCCCAGACGCTCGCCGACTGGCAGATCACCACCGCATGTCTGCAAAGCGGCGGCAGCACCGCGCTGATTCTAGATGCGCCCGAAGGTTGGGCCGGCTGGACGATCGGCGTGGGCGACGACGACAACCGCCGCGAAGTCACGCTCACCCGCGCGGCGCTCAGCGGCTCGGGCGTTGCGGTCAAAGGCCAGCACGTCCGCGATCCGCGCACGCGACAGGCTGCGCCGCGCCAATCCCGCGTGTGGGCGCTCGCCGAGACTGCCGCGCTCTCCGACGCGCTTTCGACGGCGTTCTTTGTGCTGAGCGACGACGAAGTGGCTGCGTTCTGCGAGGCGCATCCCGACGTCGGCGCCGCGATCAGCCGCCCGGGAAAACCACTCGCCGTCCACGGTTCGCTTCATCGCTACCTCGCACCGTAACCTTCCCCGTTCGTCATGAAATCTTCTCGTAGCGACGATCCTTTCCGCGTGCGCAAAGCCCGACCGGAGCATCCGCTCGTCTGGCTCGCCGAGCCGTTGCGAAACGAACCCACGCTCGAGCTGCGTCCGTGGTTCGGAGGACGCACCATTACGCTCGAAGGGAAACACCACCTTTTCCTCACCGTGCAGGACGAACCGTGGCAGGGCGTGCTCGTGTGCACGTTTCACGAACATCACGAAAGCCTGCTCGCCGAGTTTCCCTCGCTCGTGAAACACCCGGTGCTCGGCAAGTGGCTCTATCTTTCCGAAAGCGTTCCCACGTTCGAGCGCGATGCGCAACGGCTGGTCGCCCTCGTCCGCGCCCGCGATCCCCGCATCGGCATTTTGCCTTCGCCGCGAAAAAAACGTGCGGCGAAGAAACGCATCCGCTTTGGCGACGCTCTTTAGGTCAGCGTCCATGGGATCGTGGATACGGCGATCTGGTCGAGCTGCCACCATTGCAAGGCCCGCACGTAGCTGTGCATGTCGTCGAGCTTACTGAACACATCCACGCTCACGCCGACCATCACCCACACGTTCTCACCGGCCGCGAACGTCTCTTCCGTTTCCAAGCTGAGCCGATGAACCGTCTGCTCGATGTCGGGCATCACATCGCTTTTGTTGTCTCCGTCAGATTCCAGTTTGAGCATCACGATCGACTGTCGATGCAACGACTCGCGTGACGGGCGGATCACGCTGCCGAACAGGAAACTGGAGCAGACGAGCACGCCGTTGGAGAACCCCCAATTGTCCTCCAGCGAAAGCGTGCCGTGATTGTAGAAATTTCTCAGCTCGGCATCGATCCGGATGCGTCCGTCCCGCGGCACGCGATGCGGCACACCGCACGACACCATCACCTCGGCGCCGTTCAGATACAACAGACCCCAAAGGCCGTCGGAAAACGACGTGTGCTCGTCGTTATCGAACTCGGAGTCGATGATGAGCTGTCCCGTTTCCGGCAGGGTAAACGAGCGGTCGGTGACATCAATGTGGTCCTCCGGCCCAAGCACGACGCGCACATCATGCAGCGGAAACGGAGCACGATAGATCGCTGGTTCCCCCGGCTCATCGGGCGCGAGCACACCGACCGGAAAGCGGAGACGAAGACGCGCGAGCCAGTTGGAAAATTTTTTCGCCGAAGCCGATTGTGAGCGGCGCACCTCGCGAAAGCGTGGGAGCTCCCGCGCCAACGAGCGCTCCAGTTTGCGGCGCACCGCCTGGCGTCGTGCTTCCCATTCGGTAGCCTCGCCCGACGAGCGGAGATTCGCGGCCTGCCATTCCGCTTTCGCTTTAGCCACCGACGACGCCAACCGCCGCAAATCTGCTTTCGAGCCGATTCGCCGCGCCTCACGTGGATTGCTCTTTGAGAATGTGCTCCACTCGGCGTGGAGGTCGGCGGCGCGTTGCAAGCGGAGCGACGCGAGACGCGTCCGGGGAGATTCGAACCGGTCCGCGCTCGGCGGTCGGTGGCGGCAGGGATCGGCGTCTTCATAGGGGCAACGAAGTCGGGTTCTGTCGGCCGCGTGAGCCGACTCCATTGATGTAGCAGAAACTCTCCTCAAGCGGCATCGGGGCGAAAGCGCGTGCTCTGCTCAGCGTAAGCCGCAGTCAATCTTCACGGCCCCACTCTGCCTCCGACGCGAAAGAAGCGTGCGGCAAAAAAAACGTATCCGTTTGAGCGATACCCTCTAGGCCGAAGCCTGAATGCCGCCCGGGCAATCGCCCCGGATCGTCCTCGCTGGAGGGACCACGCGCCTTGCGGGGATCGCACCGATGGAGCGAACGCACCCACCGGCGTAGATTGGACGATGAAAACCACCGTCCTTCCCTCCTCTCTCGAAAACACTCTCCACCAACGCTCCGCGATCGCCGCGCTGTCGATCGCGTGCGCATTGCTCGCCACTGGTTGCGGTCCCAAAACCGAAGACTCGAAAACGGCCGACGCGAACACCTACTCGGAAGCGTCCGAGTCAGGAAACCTCGCCGCCGAGAGCAGCCAGCCCGCCTCGACCGGCAGCGGTTCCGGCGCGGCCGGGAGCGGCGCGTCCTCGAGCGACTCCATGGTCTCAGCCAACAGCGGCGGCTCCGATGACATGCGCACGATTCCCGAGCCCGATGCAGCCGGCAGCCGCTCCACGCCTTCGCACTCGTTCGCCCAGACGCCGCCGCAAAATCCGGCGTCGGTCGACAGCGCCGCCGCTCCGTCCGAGCAACGCATCCGCACCGAGTTGCGCGATGGCGCGCTCGCGATGGACGATTCGCTGCTTCAGCAGATCGACATTCGCGTCAACGATCAGACGGTGATTCTTTCCGGCACCGTTCCGACCGAACAAGTGATTCAGCAGATCGAGCAGCGCGTGCGCCTCATCGACGGCGTCCAACGGATCGACAACCGCCTCGAGGCCCGCTCGGCCGCCGAATAGCATTCGCCTGTTGCCGCTCGAGACTGGGAAAGTCGCTCAACCGTAGGTTGGCCGTTGCGGCCAGCCTGCGGGCGAGTCTTCCCAGTCTTCCTGCCGCCCATACGGCGTGAGATCGAGGTAGTTGTAGTGCACGGTGAGGTGATCCTGGCCGCGCGCGTAGACGGAATAGGTGTGATAAACCTCATCGCCGTCGCGCAGAAACACACTCGCGCCCGTCCAGTCACCATTCAGGTCTTCGGCTTTGAAGCCCGCCGCGATCAACTCCTCCTTCGAGCGGTAGTTGTATTCGATCGGCGCGCGCGACTCGTCGAGCGTCGCATGGAAATCGTAGTTGAAGTCATTGTCCGCCGACGAAACCCACGGAAACGTCCAGCCGCGTTCCTTTTTGTAGCCTTCGATCGTCTCGATTGGCGCGCGCGACACGCACGTAAACATGAGATCGCGCTCGGCCAGCGCGGCGCGAACGTGCGGGTTGTTGAAAATCATATCCGCCGCTGCAGAGCAGCCCGGGCAAAACCCCCGCTCCTCGTTCCACATGAAGTGGTGGAAGTAAAGTTGCCGACGACCTTGGAAGACTTCGGGAAAGGACACGTCGCCGCCGGGGCCGCGAAACACGTAGGTCTTGTCGAGTTTCACCATCGGGAGCCGGCGACGTTTCGCCGACAGCGCATCACGCGCGCGCGTGACCGCCTTCTCTTCTGCGAGCAGTTGCTTGCGAGCGACGAGCCATTCGTCGCGAGACACGATGCGAGGCATCGCCGTCGTGGGAGGAGGAACTGTGTTCATGTGATCAACTCCTCCAACGAACCAGCCGACCTCATCCGGACACGGTCCCGAAACATTCCGCCATCAGGCTGGACGCAGTGCGCACCTTGGCTCGACCGTGTCCGCACCTTGGCACGACCCGGTCCGGACCGTGGCTCGGGTCGTGCCGCACTCTGGTTTGACCCGGTCCGCGCTCGATCCCGAAACAAGAAGGCCGCCCTCGGGAGGCGGCCTTCGTTTTCGCTTACTTCAGCGCTTGGTAGAGCGTGACTTTGAAACGTTGGTTCAGGTTGTTGCCGCCGGTCGGCGTGAGCTGCGTCATGAACACGGCAACCATGCGTTCCTTGGGATCGACGAGGTATTGCGGGAAATACGCGCTGCCCCAGCCGTAGGCGCCCTCGCCCACGAGTTCGCCGTAGCGGCCCGGATGATCGTTAACCCAGAAGCCGAGACCGAACGACTGCGTGTCCCACTTGAAGAGATTGCCCGTGTGATTCTCGTGCGCGAGCGCCACAGTGCGCGGGCTGAGCAGGCGCACGCCGTCGAGTTCGCCGCCGTTCAGGAGCATTTGCAGGAAGCGGCCGTAGTCGCCAGCGGTGGAGTAAAGACCGGCGCCGCCGGAGAAGAGTTTGCGCGGGCCGTTGATGAAGTCGGTGCGCTTGGAGTCTTCTTTGCGGACGAGTTTGCCGTCTTCGTAGCCGTAGACGACGGCGAGGCGGTCCGCCTTCTCGGGCGGGAGATAAAAACCGGTGTCTTTCATCCCGAGCGGACCGAAAATGCGCTCGGCGAAAAACTGATCGAGCGTCTGACCGGAAATCACTTCGACGAGATAGCCGAGCACGTCGGTGCCGTAGCCGTAGTCGAACGCTTCGCCGGGCTGATTCGCGAGCGGCAGCGTGGCGAGACGCTTCACGGCGTCGCCGATCGTCTCGTCGCGATGCATCAGATACCAGCCGTAGAGATTGGCCTTCTTGTAGTCGTCGATCGCGAGGAAATCGCCATAGGTCAGGCCCGCGGTGTGCGTCAGCAGATCGCGGATCGTGATCTGGCGTTTGGCGGGCACGGTGACGTATTTTACATCGGACGGCGAACCGGGCGGAGGCGGCACGGCGACAACCGAGCGCGAGAACTCGGGAATGAATTTCGCGACGGGATCGTTGAGAAGGAAGTGGCCCTCTTCGTAGAGCATGAGCGCGGCGACCGTCGTCACCGCTTTGCTCATCGAGGCGATGCGGAAGATCGTATCTGTCTTCATCGCCACGCCGTTTTCAATGTCCTGCGGGCCGTAGGCCTTGAACACCGCATCCTGTCCATCGCGCTTCACGAGCATCACCGCGCCGGCGAGTCGACCGGCCTCGATCTCCGTCTCGATCACGCGATCGAGACGCTTCAGGCGCTGCGCGTCGAAGCCGAGCGCGGTGGGATCGGCGGCGAGCGCCGAAAAGCTAAGCGTGAGGGCAGCCACAGTCGCAACCGCGGCCCGAATGAGGGGGATAGGACGCATGGCGAAATCGTGCACGGCAGACGGGGTGCTGAAAATCCCGAACTGCGGGCTTTTGCAACAACGCCGAGCCCATAACGTGGTCCTCAATGTCCCCTCTCCCGTCCAACGATCGCGTGCAGTGCGTGCAGAGCTTCGATGAGCTGCTCACGCGAAAATTCGAGGGGCGGATCAACGCGTTCTGCTGGCCACGCGTGCTTGAGGGCGACTTTTCCGCGGTCGTCGCGGCGCTCGGTCCCGGGGAAGGCATCGTGACGCTCGACGAGGAACAATTGCAGTCGCTCGATCTCTCCCGCGAAGGCTGCGTGGCGGTGAACGCGATGCTCTCCGATCTGCAGCGACTGCGCGCGCACGGTTTGGATCCGGCGCTGAACTGCATTCACGCCTACCCGCGTGACGACTCGGCGAGCGTCGTAGCGACGGATGTATTTTCGTTTCACGCCGACAGCGCGCCGATCGAAGCGGCCACCTGGCTGTGCACCTACCACGGTGCCTGGAGCGAAGGCGTGCCCAACGAAGCCGCGGTGCGACGCATCGATGTGCCCGAGACGCGCGCTGCCCTACTCCGCGAATACGGCGGAAACGACGACGCGGGGTTCGCAGAATTTCTCCACGAGCAGTGCTACGATCTGCACTACGCGCCCATTTCGGAGACGGCCATCTACCCCTTCGGTCACTTCAATCTCTGGCGCATCGCGGTGGAATATCCCGGCAGTCCGGTGCCGCCCTGTATCCACCGGGCCCCTACGACTCAGCCCGGCGATCCGCCGCGCCTGCTCTTGATCAGCTAATCGCGACGCAGGCTGAACGCGCTAGCGCCGGCGGGCCGCTTTCGGTGCACCCCGTTTTCCGCCCGGGTATTTCGCGGGAGCGCGGACCGCCTTCTTGTAGTCGCCGCTTTTCAGCGCGTTGATTTGGTCGCGCAAGAGCGCAGCCTTTTCGAATTCGAGTCGACCCGCCGCAGCCTGCATTTCGTCCTCCAACTCGGCGATCACAGTGGCCACATCGTCCACCGCCTCGGCTGCGATGGCCTCCTCCTTTTCTCCGGAGCCGTCGTAAACGTGCAAACTGGCCTGCGCCGCGCGCTTCACGCTGCGCGGCGTGATGCCGTGTTCGAGATTGTAGGCGATCTGCTTTTCGCGCCGGTATTTCACCGTCTCCACCGTGCGGCGGATCGATTCGGTGATGTTGTCGGCGTAAAAGATGACGCGGCCCTTTTCGTGACGCGCCGCGCGACCGGCGGTTTGCACGAGGCTGGTTTCGCTGCGGAGAAAACCTTCCTTGTCCGCGTCGAGAATCGCCACCAGCGCAACCTCGGGCAGGTCGAGACCTTCACGAAGAAGATTGATGCCGATGAGCACATCGAAGTTGCCGAGGCGGAGATTGCGCAGGATCTCGACGCGCTCGATCGCATCGATGTCGGAATGCAGATATTCGACGCGGATCTTCGCCTCGCGGAGGTAGCTCGTGAGATCTTCGGAGAGACGCTTCGTCAGCGTGGTAACGAGCACGCGTTCGCCGGCGGCGGTCGCAGCCTTGATCTCGCCGATGAGATGCTCGACCTGGCCTTTCGTCGGATGGATGGTGATCTCCGGATCGAGCAACCCGGTCGGGCGCACGAGCTGTTCGGCCACCACCGGGGAAATCTTCAATTCGTATTCTGCGGGCGTCGCCGAAACGTAGAGCGTCTGCCCCGTAATCTGAAGAAACTCGTCGAACGTCTGCGGACGATTATCGAGCGCGGAGGGGAGACGAAACCCGAAGTTGACGAGGTTTCTCCTTTCGCGCGCGATCGCCGTTGGACATGCCGCCGATCTGGGGAATCGTCGCGTGGCTCTCGTCGATCATGAGAAGGAAATCCTTCGGGAAGAAATCGATGAGGCAGAACGGCCGCTCCCCCGGCGCGCGCCCCGTGAGGTGTCGCGAGTAGTTCTCGATGCCGTTGCAGAAGCCCATCTCCTGCAGCATCTCGAGATCGTAGTTGGTGCGCATGCGGATGCGCTGCGCCTCGAGATACTGGCCCTTCTGCTCGAAGTAGGCCACGCGCTCCTCGAGTTCGGCCTTGATGGCGGCGATCGCCGGATCGAGCTTGCCGCGCGAAGTGACGTATTGGTTGGCCGGATACAGATCGAACTGATCGAGCGTGCGCATGACTTCGCCGGTTGTCGGATCAAACTCGCTGATCGCCTCCACCTCGTCGCCGAAGAACTCGACACGCAGACCGTGCTCGAGATACGCCGGCATGACATCAACGACATCGCCGCGCACGCGGAAGGTGCCGCGCTTCAGATCGTAGTCATTGCGATCGTAAATGTTGTCCACCAGCCGCTCAAGAAACCGGTTGCGGCCAAGCTGCGCGCCACGCCGGATGGGAATGCGCAGATCGATGAACTCCTGCGGCGAACCCAAGCCGTAAATGCACGAAACGCTCGCGATGACGATCACGTCGCGCCGGGACACGAGCGCACTCGTCGTGGACATGCGGAGGCGCTCGATCTCCTCGTTGATGGACGAGTCCTTCTCGATGTAGGTGTCGCTCGAAGCGATGTAGGCCTCGGGCTGGTAGTAGTCGTAATAACTGACGAAGTATTCGACGGCGTTGTGCGGAAAGAAGTTTTTGAACTCCGAGTAGAGCTGCGCCGCGAGCGTCTTGTTGTGCGAGATGATGAGGGTCGGCCGCTCGCAGCGCGCGATCACGTTGGCCATCGTGAACGTCTTGCCCGAGCCGGTGACGCCGAGCAGCGTCTGGTGCCGGTTGCCGGCCTTGATCGAGGCCACGAGCTTTTCGATCGCCTGAGGTTGATCGCCGGAGGGTTGGTATTCGGTGTTGAGTTGGAAAAGCATCGGTCGCGGCAAGGAAGCAGCCCACAAGCTGCGCGGGTTTGGTCAAAAATCCAATCTATTGCCCCGCCCCGCCCGGCAGTGAAACCACGGGAGTTTCTGCGGCCTAGTAGTTCCGCACATGGCTGAGTTTGCGGCTCTCGTCCGGTTGCGAACCGAAGCCGCTGGGACAAGCTCCGTCACCACCCCACTTCGCTCCCATGTCCAAAGTCATCGTTTCGACGCTCTACGACTCCGACGTTTTTAAAATGGCGTGCCGACAATTCGATCAGGCCGCCGACGCGATCAGTCTTCCGGAGGCCATTCGCGATCGCACCAAGTATCCGCGCCGGTGCCTCGCAGTCGCGCTGCCCGTCAAACGCGACGACGGCACGATCACGGTCTTCGAGGGCTATCGCGTGCAGCACAACCTCTCGACCGGCCCGTCGAAGGGCGGCGTCCGTTTCCACCCGTCGGTCACCATCGGCGAAGTCGCCGCGCTGGCGATGTGGATGAGTTGGAAATGCTCGCTCGTCGGCCTACCCTACGGCGGCGCAAAAGGCGGCGTGATCGTCGATCCGCGTCAACTCTCGCTCGGCGAACTGGAGCGATTGTCGCGCCGCTACATGCAGGAAATGGTGACCTTTTTCGGACCGCACACCGATGTGCCGGCGCCCGACGTCGGCACGAACGAACAGGTGATGGGTTGGATGATGGATACTTACGCGAACCACGCAGGCCACATTGAGCCCGCCGTTGTCACCGGAAAGCCCGTGAGCCTCGGTGGTTCCCAAGGCCGCCGCGAAGCGACGGGCGCGGGCGTCGCGTATTTGGTCACCAAATACCTCGAAGACCTGCGCATCCCGCTTTCCGAGGCAACGGTCGCCATCCAGGGCTTCGGCAACGTCGGCAGCGAAGCCGCCCTCGCGCTCGCCAACTACGGCGCGCGCATCGTCGCAATCTCCGACTATACCGGCGGCATCTACAATCCGCGCGGCATCGACGTCAGAAAAGCGCTCGCCTACATCGCCTCGCAACGCGTGCTGCATGACTTCGACGGCGGCGAAGCGATCACGAACCAACAACTGCTCGAGCTCGACTGCACGGTTCTGGTGCCCGCGGCGCTCGAGCGCGTGATCCTCCGGAAAACGCTCCCCGGCTCCGCTGCCGGATCCTCGCCGAAGCGGCCAACGGCCCCACCACGAATGGCGCCGACAAGATCATCGAAGCACGCGGCGACATCGAGGTCATCCCCGATGTGCTCTGCAACTCCGGCGGCGTGATCGTCTCCTACTTCGAATGGCTGCAGAATCTCCAGAACTTCTATTGGGAACGTGACGAGGTGCTCCAAAAGCTCTTCGCGATCCTCGACAAGGCAAAGGAGGCGGTCGACTACCAGAAGCGAAAGTTCAAGTTCAGCCGCCGCCTCGCCGCGCTCACGCTCGGCATCCAGCGCGTCGCCGACGCCAAGGCCGCCCGCGGTCTGTTTCCGTAATTCCGTCGCTTTCGGGCGATGCAAATGCTCGCTCTCGGCGGAACACCTTCAAAGGATTGGCTTTTCGACGACACCTGAGACCTCTTCCTTTTCCAGCCTCATGAATCCGATCACGAAAGCGATCGCCCTCGAAATGCTCCCCAGTTCGGAGATCCTGTCCACCCAGGATCTCCTCAAGCGAAGCCAAAAGTCGGACTACATCGTCCGTCTGCTGTGGAACGCCCTTCCGTATTCGCATTACGGATACGGGATCTATCATGCAGCCCGCCTGGCCAAGCTGCTGAAGCTGCCCGCAATCAGCGTGATCGAATTTGGCGTGGCTGGGGGCAACGGCCTCGTCGCGATGGAGGAGCACGCCAAGGTGATCCAGAAGCTCACCAAGGTAAAAATCCAGATCTACGGCTTCGACACCGGTCAGGGCATGACGCCGCCCGCCGATTACCGCGACATGCCGTATCGCTTCGCTCCGGGTAACTATAAGATGGATATCCCCAAGCTCCGGGCCCGGCTAAAGAAGGCAAAGCTCGTCCTGGGCGACATCAAGGACACAGCCGCCAGCTTCTTCGAAACCTACAAGCCCGCCCCGATCGGTTTCGCGTCGTTCGACATGGACTACTACTCGTCGACGATGCACGCATTTCGGCTGTTCGCCGACGGCCTGAACGACGACTTTTTCCTCCCGCGCATTCAGTGCTACTTCGACGACATCATCGGTCACGAGATATCGTCGTATAACGACTTCGTCGGCGAGCTGGCTGCCATCCGCGACTTCAACCACGCCAGCCAGCACGTGAAGGTCGCGGAGAGCCGGGTGTTCCGGAAATACGCGGTGAACTTCGAGTGGTATCACCAGTTCTACGTGATGCACCGGTTCACCCACAAACTCTACAACACTTACATCAGCTCGGCGAAGCCCAGCTCGCTCGCGCTGACAAAGAAGAAGAAGAAGAAGAAAAAATAGCGCGGCGGTTTAGCCGCCAAACAGCCCGCGCAGCTTCGCGACGAGGCCGCTTTTTGCGGCGGCCTTGGAGGCATCCGCGGCGGGCTGCGCCGATTTCTTCGTGACCGCGATCATGCGGCAGAGTTCGGGGTCGGTTCCCTTGTAAGGAGACCATCCTTTGGCCACGGCCTTCATCTCAAGCGTGAGTCCGTAGTCCTCTCGCATGCGGCGGGCCACTTTCTCCGGATCGAGGAAGCGGCGGAAGCGATTGCGGTAAGCCTTGCGGGCCGCGCGGCTCTTGTCGGCGTGCGTCTTGAACTCGAGGTAGATCGAAGAGCCCGGAGGCAGGACTTCGGCCGCGATCCGAAGCAGCGTCGCTTCCTCCGCGAGCGAGATATTGTGCAGCACGAAGCGCAGATACAGCGCGACCGGGCGCCCCTTCTCTCGCGCCCACGCCATGCGCGGATGCGCAAAAAAACTTCCGCAGCTCCGCCTCTTTCCCCACATCGACGCGGCGCAGCTTGCATGCCTTTTCAAGGCCGCGCGCCGCCGCGGCTTTGCGGGCTTGCTCAACACCTTCCTTGCACGCCTCCGAAGCGACGACTTGAAATCCACGCGCGGCGAAGAAGAGCGCATCGCGACCATTGCCGCTTCCACACTCGAAAATGAGCGTGCCGGGCTGGAGTCGCGCCGCCACGAACTGGGCAAAGGGCGACTCCGCCTCGGTCGGGTGATCCCGATAAAACTGCCGCCAGAAAAGCCGGTTCACCTGACGGCGCGGGATCAAATAGCGCAGCGTCTGTTTCCGGGTCGGACCATAATGGGAAAAACCCGGATCGGGGGTCCGCCATTCCGTGCCGTAAAAATGAGCCAGCATGTCCTCCGCCGCGACCGGCGCGTGCACGACGAAATTGCCGAGCTGCACCTCGCGCATCTGAAACAACTCCGGCTTCTTCTTCAGCGCTGGCCCGTGATAGCCGTAGGACGCCTCGAACTCGTCGTTGGCGTGAAACCACGAGTAAAAGATATCCATCTTGAACTCGGTGCCGGGAATCATGACCCACGTGTGGGTCTTTTTCACCAGCACCTTGTAGCCTTCATCGATGAGAAAATCGCAGATCTTGAGAAACTGACGACGGACGCGGCGAGCGCTCCGAAATTTCGAGATGTAGCAGGTGTCGAAATCGTTGTCGTGGCCGATGAAATTCTTGTCGCGCACGGCCCCGAGCATCGTGCCGTAGGTCACCTGCAGATCGACGTCGAACCGCTCCTTCAGCTTCCGCTGCAGCTCCCAGAACAATTCGGTGATACCCTTCTGCCACGCTTGGTCGCGCTGAATGGAAAGGTTAAGGATGCCGTATTTATTGAAGACATACCCCTTATCCAACTTCCGGAAAAGTTCGTCGGCTCGGCTCTTCTTGGCGGCGGTATCCACGAAGCTGAGTCCATGCTGGGCGATGGGGAGCGTCACCCCGAGGCACTCGACCTGGATCTCGTCTTTCGGTCCGACGTAGTTCCAGAGCTGGCAGAGACGGCGGGCAAAACCGATGTTGCGGATCGTGCCGTTGAAATTCACCGGCGCGCACGCGGTCGTGTGCGCCACCTTCCGGCCGTTCAGCAGGATCGAGACGGTGGGATTCGGCGCTCCGTCAGGATCGTGGATCCATCCACGGATGACTTTCGGAGTGAACTTTTCGACGATACCAACGGGTGTTTGAAGCATGGAATTCTAGCGGGACCGAGGTAAGCTGAAGAACCGCACGCAACGAGAAGCTCTCAGGCTTCAGGCTGCGGTGCGATCAAGCGCGTGCATGGAGCGCAAGCTTCGTGCTCCCACTCCCGGCAACACAAGTTCAAATCCCTGCTCAGCCCGCCGATGGCAAAACCGCAATTACGCGGCACAAATGGGGGTCCTCTTCGGACGTCACCGCCCAACCCGCTGCCTGTTCGAAATGCTGCACTTTCATTCCCCATTTCTTCGCCAGCTCCGACTTGAAATCGGACGCGTTCATGAAGCGGCGATACGGGCCCTTGTATCGTTTTTTTACCGGGCGATCTTTGTCGGTGCGAAACTCCACGCAAAGCTTCGCGCCGCCCAGCTGGCGGACCAGCGCCTTGAAGATCCGGTCCTGGTATTTCTGCGGGATCACGTGCAGGAAACTCCGCATGTAAACGACGACTTCGCGACCGGCCTGCTTCGAGGCTTCGATCTGCGGTTGCGACAAAAACGTCGCCAGAGCCTCCACTTTGCCCGCGTCCACCACCTGCAGTGTGCAACGCTCGCCAAACGGCGCCGCCGCTTCCCGTCCGCGTGCGATCGCTTCCTCGCACCGATCGCCGCCGAGCACCGAAAGGCCCTCGCGCGCAAAGAACAACGCGTCGCGTCCGTTGCCGCAGCCAAACTCCACCACGAGTGCGTCAGGGGAAATCTGCGGCCGCACGAAACGCGCGAAACTCGACTCCGCCGGGATTTTCGTCGCATCGCGGTAGTGCTGTTTCCAATACAACCGCGAGACCTGCGTGGGCCGCAGCAGAAACTCGCGTCCGAGTTTTCGCGTCGCCGTATAGTGGGAAAAACCGGGATCCGGCACGCGCCAACCCGGACCATAGAAATGGCACAGCAGCTCTTCCGACGCCTCCGGCGCGCTGACGGTGTAGGCGCCGAGCTTCACCTCCTTCATGCGGAAGAAAGCCGAGCTGCGTTTGATCTCCGGCCCGTGATAACCATACGAGGCCTGATATTCTCCCGTGGCCGAAAACCACGAGAAGAAGATGTCCATCTTGTAGTCCGAGCCCGGCACCATGACCCAGGTGTGGCTCTTCTTCACCTTCACTTGATAGCCCGCATCGATCAGGAACTCGCAGATGCGGATAAACTCTGCCCGCACCTTCTTCGGCGTCTTGTGCCGCGAGATGTAGCAGGTGTCGAAATCGTTGTCGTGACCGATGAAGTTCCCGTCGCGAATCGCGCTCAGCAGTGTGCCATACGTCACCTGGAGATCGACGCCGAACTCCTGCTTGAGCTTATCGCGCAACTCCCAAAACAGCGTCGTGATCCCCTTCTGCCACGCGAGATCGCGCTGAATCGAGAGCGCAAGCACGCCGTATTTGTTGAAGACAAAACCTTGATCGAGCTTCCCGCACAGCTCGTTCATGCGGCTCTTCTTTTTGGCCTTCGCGTAACGATAACGGTAGCCGTGATCCACGATGGGCAACACACGCCCCGCGCAGCGCACCTCGATCGTGTCCTTTGGTCCCAGAAATTTCCAAAGCCCCCGCAGCTTGCGCGCGAAACCGGCGTGAATCGTCTCGCCGTTAATCGTCTTGGGCTGACACGCCACCGTGCGGCCCACAACGCGCCCATTCACCACAATCTCGACGATCGGCGAACTCTTCGCGTCGGGGTCGATCACCCAACCGCGCACGACCGCCGGCTTGATCTTCTCCACCAGCCCCAACGCCGGAGCAGGCGCCGTGGCGCCGTTCTGCGAAAGGTAGGCCGCGTTCGGAGCGGCAACAGCTTCAGGCTTGGCTCGAAAGATCGCGCGACCGCGCGTCAAAAGATCGCTGAACATGGAAGTCCGGGGAGGGAAACAGTCGCGCGAAATCTCGGCGAGTGAAAACCCATTGGCGGCGCCCCTGTTTACCGGGACTTCATACGCTCATGACCCGGCTCCATCCGCACCGTCATTCGACGCAGGACGGACCGAGGTTCGACCCGGTCCGCACCTTGGCTCGACCCGGTCCGCTCCCGATCCCGACTCAGACAGACGGGAGCAGGAGGAAGCAGAGCGTCATGATCACCGTGGGCACGAGCGCTCCGAGCAAGAGTTTCAACGGCGAGATACCGCCACCGAAGCAGCTCGAGAGGATGGATTGGCCCGCGGGATTCGGCGCGTTGGCAATGACGGTGAGACCGCCACCAGCAACTGCACCTGCCATCACGGCGTATTTCAGTTCGTCACTGAAATTCGGCACGAGCGAGGCGAGATAGGTGATCGCGGCGTTGTCGTTGAACGCAGTGAGACCGATTGCGCCGAGCATGAGCGGCAGTTCGCTCAGGCTGCCGAGCACGGGAGCGATCCACCATTGCTGGAGCGTTCCGTGAATCACGAGGCCCGCGAGGAAGAAGCCGACAAGCACGGGCGTGCGTAGATTGATGGGATCCTGGTGATGCCGGGTCGCTTGCGAGAAGGCGAGAAACACGAGGAAGCCGCCCATGAAGAGCACGGTGTAGTGCGCGGTGAACACCGTCCAGCCGAGCGCCACCAGATGCACGGCCGTTACCCAGCCGGGGATCGCCGCGCGGGCGTGCGAAGAATGCCGTTCCTCGACTTCCGCTTCGTCGGGCAGTTGACCCGATTGAGGAGCCATCGCGGCGAACTCGCGGCGAAAAAGCGAAATAGTAGAGCACGTTGGCAATCACGATGCCGGTGACGGCTTTCCAGCCAAAATGCAGCAGCATGTGGCTGAAACCCCAGCCCCACTTACCCGCCACCATGAGCACCGGCGGCGCGGCGAAATGCGTGAGCGTGCCACCGACCGAGATGTTGACGAACAACAAGCCAAGCGTCGCGTAGCGAAGACGGTCGCTCGGGTTGAATCGATAGAAGTTCTGCAACAGCAGCAGCGCCGAGATCGTCATTGCGGCCGGTTCGGTGATGAATGAACCGAGCACCGGGCCCACCGTCAGAATCGTGAGCCACCACGCCCCAGGCGTGCTGTGGCCGAGGGCCGCGATCTTCGCCATCGCCTGTTCCGCAAAGCGAAGAACAGGACGGCTGCCCGCAATCGCCATGATGACGACGACGAACACCGGCTCCGTGTAGTTCACGCCGGTGTTCACGTAGAGCGCGGCGGTGTGCCAGCTCTCGAACGCGGTAATCGCGATCAGCAGTGGAATCACCCAGATGCCGAAGACGGCTTCGACTTCGCCGAAAAAGTGCATGACCTCGGCCTTGAAGCTCACGGGCGCTTTTTCGCCGGGACGCAACTCGCGACCTTGGCGCGCCTTTTTCACCTGCTCTTCGTGCTCGTGCCGGAGATGGTGCGAGTAGTGCAGGATTTTCGGTGCCGCGAAGGTGTGTAGAATTGCACACAGGAAGATGAGCGTGGCGACGAGGTTGAACGGTTCCACCTCCACGCGGTGTTTGAGCACATCCCAAAGACCGGCGCCCTGCTCCACTCCGTCAGTCGCGTAGCTTTCCAGAGTCCGAGGGAAAGGTTCGCCATGATCGCCTGCATGAGCGTCCGCCGCACGCAAAGGACTGCCGGCAAAGCCAAGCACGACGACAACGGCTGCGATCCACACGCCGCGCATTCCGGCGAGCCAACGCGAGGAGCGGAGGCCAAAACCGAGCGCAGCCCAGAGGTGAGAGACAGTTTGGTTCATGAGGGAAAGGTGGTGCGGAGGTTATCACGCGAGGCCCGGCTTCCGCCGCCGAGCCCCGGGTCGGGTTCAGAGAAACGCGAGCAATTGGTCCAGCGAGCGGATGAAGCGTTGCGCGCCGGCCTCGACTTTCGGCCGTGCGACATAGCGTCCGAATCCGACGAAGAGATCCACAAACGGCTGAGCCTCGAGATCGCTCGCGCCGTCGCCCACCATCACGGTGCGCGCGGGCGAAAGCTCGCGCTGCAAGCGCTGGATCACCTCCGGTTTCCCGCCAGAACGGGTCGTCGGATAGGCCTCGTCGAAACCGCGGTAACCGCCCGCCTCGTCGAAATACAGATCGACCGCCTCGATGCGGGCGATGCCGAGCTCGGCGGCGAGCGGAGCGATCACGGGACGAAACCCGCCGCTCACAATCACCGGCGTCCAACCGCGCGCGACGAGTTCGGCGATGGTGGACTTCGCCGTGGGCTCGATGGTCTTGAGGTAAAGTTGGCCGATCGCGGCAACGTGCTCGCGACGCGGTTCGATGATCTGCAGACGGCGACCGAAGACGGCTTCGACGGAGATTTTTCCGTCCATCGCCTCGTTCGTCATCGCCTCGATCCTGGCCCCGACCTCGGGTCCGCGCAGGCGCGCGAGTTCGTCGATGCCTTCGATGGCCGAGAGCGTGCTGTCGCAGTCGAAACAAATCAGCTTGGTCACCGCGCAAAGACACGGACGCCCCACGCCGGCAACAAGCCCAAATGGCCGCGGCCCAATAAAAAAGCCCGCCGATGAAGGCGGGCTTGGAAGATCTGGGTCGGCGGAGCGCTTACTTGCGGCCGCGCTTGAACTTCGAGGTGAACTTCTCGACGCGACCGGCGGTGTCGACGAGGCGCTTCTCGCCGGTGTAAGCCGGGTGAGAGTCCATCGTGACGTCGCGCACGACCACGTAGTAGTCCTGACCGTCGATCTGCTCCTTACGAGCAGACTTCATGGTCGACTTGGTGAGGAAACGACGACCGGTTCCGATATCGAGGAAGCAGACGTTGTTGAGAGTAGGATGGCCTTCGGCTTTCACGGCGGGAAATGGAGGTTTAATCAGCCTTGGCGCGCCTTGTAGCGCGGCTCGACTTTGTTGATCACGTAGATCTTGCCTTTGCGACGCACCACCTGGCACGCCGGGTGACGCTTCTTGGCCGACTTGATGGAGGAGACAACTTTCATAAAAGAGCCCAAAACAGAGTTCACCCTCCCCCCTGTCAACTGAAATGTCCCCCGCGCTGCAAAGGGAGGCAATTGCGCTAGTTCCGACTCGTGTCGTCCGGCTCGTTGGCCAGCAAACGCCAATCTTCTCCAAGATGCGTGAGCACGCGGGTCCACAACGACGTATCCTGCGGCAATTCAAGCAGTCCGCCGGGGATGTCCGCGACGACCCAGGTATTTTGCTCCAGCTCGCCCTCCAATTGCCCCGCTGACCAGCCCGCGTAGCCGAGAAACGCGCGCACGTGCGTGCCCGGCTCACCGGCGAGTTGCGCCGCCCGATCGGGCTCGATGCCGAAATGCAGCCGGAATCCGTCTTCTTGCGGCTCCCACGCAACGAGGAGCAACTGCTCCGTTTGCACCGGACCACCGCCAAACAGCGGTGTCGAAGCGAGCGGGCCGAGGGCGAAGTCTCCGTTGAGTTCGCCCAAGTGTTTGCCCAACGGACGGTTCAACACCACGCCCATCGCTCCGTCGCCATTGTGCAGCGACATGAGGATCACCGAACGGCGAAAATTCGGATCGCGCAGCTTCGGATGCGCCAGCAGGAGCGAACCCGCCAGAGACAACTTCGAGGCTTCACGGCTTTCGCGCATGTCGGAAAATCAGAGCTTGAGAATGGTCACGCCCGCGTCGGCCAGCAGTGGCGCGACCAGGGGATCATTGTGGTAGTCGAGGCGGTAACGGACCTCCGCAATTCCGGCAGACGCAAGTATCTTTGCGCAATTGATGCAGGGATAGTGCGTCACGTAGGCCACGCAGCCCTCGACCGCACTGCCGCGGCGCGCCGCGTCGGCGATTGCGTTTTGCTCCGCATGCACGGTCGCCTGCTCGTGACCGTCGCGCACGCGCGAGACATGCGGCGTGCCCGGGAGAAAGCCGTTGTAGCCGGCCGCGACGATGCGGTTCTTGCGCGCACCGCCGGTCACGATCACGCAGCCCACGTGCAGCCGTTCGCAATTGGAACGCGAGGACATGAGCACGGCCGTGGCCATGAAATATTCGTCCCACGAGGGACGGTGTGAAAAAATTCTCCGCGGCTTGCGCGATGAGATCAACGGGGCTGGACGAGTCTGCCATGGAAATCGCCGGGACTCTGGACTCCACGTCGCACCCGCGCAACCTTACGCTCGAACATGCTGCGTAAAACGGAGCCGGAGCTGCTGGATACCTTGCCCGTCGATCACCCCGATGCGCTCGATTTCCGTCGCGACATGCGGCGCATCAACGCGGTCATGGGAAACTTTCGCTGGTTCGCGCGCGTGCTGCCCGGGGTGGTTCATCGCGCTGAGTCCCAGCTCGAACTCGGCGCGGGCGTCGGCGAACTCTGCTCCTACCTCGCCGAGCGCGGGCATCCAGTGGACGGACTCGACCTCTGGCCCGCACCTCCGGGCTGGCCGCCGGAGCGCACGTGGCATCGCGCCGATCTCGTGAATTTCGACGGCTATCCGCGTTACCGCGTCGTCCTCGGCAACATGATCTTTCACCAGTTCACCGACGCCGCGCTCGCGCGACTTGGAGAAAAACTCCGCCCTCACGCGCGGGTGATTCTCGCGTGCGAACCGCTGCGCCGTCGCGCGCTGCAACCGCTTTATCGCTTGGTCGCGCGACTCGCCGGCGCGAATCACGTGAGCATTCACGATGGCCATGTGAGCATCGCGGCAGGCTTCGTCGGCGACGAACTCCCTCGGCTGCTTGGACTGAAGCGCGACGAATGGCACTGGCAGTGCCAAACCACACTGCTCGGCGCCTACCGCATGATCGCCGTTCGCCGTTCCTCATGAAACGCATCGAAATCGTCGGGGGCGGACTCGCCGGACTTTCGCTCGGCATCGCGCTGCGAAACGCCGGCGTTTCCGTGACGCTTTTCGAAGCGGGCAATTACCCGCGGCATCGCGTGTGCGGCGAGTTCATCAACGGCCTGGCGCCGTCCACGATTCACGCGCTCGGAATCGAAGACGCGTTTCGCGACGCGGTGCTGAATCGCGATGTCGCGTGGGTGCGCGCAGGTCGCGCGCTTCGCCATCAGCGGCTGCGCTCCCCCGCCCTCGGCTTGAGTCGCTACGAACTCGATCAACGTCTCGCCGAGCTGTTTGTCGCGCGGGGCGGCGAACTGCAGACCGATCACCGCGTCGGAGACACCGAAGGCGAAATCTCCGGACGCGTGCTCGCGCTCGGCCGCCGCCGCGCACGCACGACGTGGATCGGACTGAAACTTCACGCGCTCGACTTTCCGCTCCTGCGCGATCTTGAGGTGCACCTCGGCGAACGCGCTTACGTCGGCGCCACGCGCGTCGAAAACGGACGCGTTAATCTCTGCGGTTTTTTCCAACGTCGCTCGCTCGGTGGACGCGGTGCTCAGATTTTTATCGGCTACCTGCGCGCCGCCGGTCTCGACGACCTCGCGGACCGACTGCGCGACGCGGAGATCGACGAAACGTCCTTTTGCGCGGTGGCCGCGCTGCAGTGCGATCGCGCCGCCGTCGCAACGCCGGAGCTGCGGCTCGGCGATGCGTGCGCGATGATTCCTCCGTTCACGGGCAACGGCATGGCGATGGCGTTCCAAAGCGCGGAGTGCGCGCTCGGCCCGCTCGTGGCGTTTGCGCACGGCAATCTTTCCTGGAGCGTCGCCCGGCAAACCGTGCAACGCGCGTTGCGCCGCCGTTTTCGGGTGCGGCTCGCCGTCGCGCAGATTCTCCATCCGTTTCTCCTCCAGCGCGGGATGCAGGCGACGCTCTCGCTGCTGAATCGTGCTCAGCTCGTGCCACTCACGCCGTTGCATCGTGTCCTGCACTGACGATGTATCTGCACGCGCTCGCCACCGCCGTCCCCGACCACACATTCACGCAGGCCCAGTGTTGGGACATTGTTCAACACTCCGGTGTAAAGGCCCGGCTCTCGCGCCGCTCCGCGCTCACGTTGCACGGCATCCTGCGCGGCGATCACGGCATCGAAACGCGACACTTCGCCATGAACGACGCCACGCGCGTGTTCGATCTCAATGCCGACGAACTCAACGCCAACTTTCTCCGCGAAGGTCCGGCGCTCGCCGAGCGCGCGTTGCGCCGCGCCTGCGAAGAATCCGGCATCCCGCTCGACAGCATCGACGCGCTGCTCATCTGCACGTGCACCGGATATCTCTGCCCCGGACTCACGAGCTACGTGTCCGAACGCTGCAGACTGCGCACCGATGTTTTTCTGCAGGATCTCGTCGGACTCGGCTGCGGCGCCGCGATTCCCACGCTGCGTGCAGCGAGTCACATCGTGGCGTCGCGTCCCGATGCGACCGTCGCGTGCATCGCGGTCGAAATCTGCTCCGCTGCGTTCTATCTTGATGACGACACGGGTGTGCTCGTGAGCGCATGTCTCTTCAGCGACGGAGCCGCAGCGACGTTGTGGCGTGCGACCGCGCGGCATGCTTCCGCGCTGCGCTGTTTCGGCTTTCAAACGCTCCACCTTCCCGCGCAGCGCGATCATCTCCGCTTCGAGCAACGCGACGGAAAACTCCGCAACTTGCTCGACCGTTCCGTGCCCAGCTTCGCCGCCGGCGCCGTCGAAACGCTGTGGCACCAGCGCGGCCCGCGTCCGGTTTCCGCCGTCGTCGCGCACCCCGGCGGACGCGATGTGCTCGATGCGCTCACTCCGGTTGTCGCGCCCTACCCACTTGATGCGAGTCGCGAGACGCTGCGCCGTTTCGGCAACATGAGCAGTCCGTCCGTTCTGTTCGCGCTCGAGGAAACGCTGCGTCGCGGCACCGACACGAGCGCGGGCGATCTGTGGCTCGTGAGTTTCGGCGCCGGCTTCAGCGCGCACGCGTGCCGGCTCGGCGCCGCGTGAGCGAATCTTTCGCTTTCCTCTTTCGCAAAATCTCCCTCAGTTTCGCGTCGCATGGCCAAGCTCACCGACCTCGTTGACTACTGCGACAAACGCACCCGCCGCGCCGAATTCAAAGACGCGCCCGGCGCCTTCAACGGTCTGCAGGTCGCCAACCGCGGCCGCGTCCGCAAAATCGGCGCCGCCGTCGATGCGGGCGTCGTGCCCTTCCAACGCGCCGTCGAAGCCGGCGTGGATTTTCTCATCGTGCATCACGGCATGTATTGGGACATGCCGCGCCCGCTCACCGGTCCCGTCTACGATCGCGTCGCCACGCTCATCAACGGCGACTGCGCGCTCTACTCGAATCACCTGCCGCTCGATTCGCATCCCGAGATCGGCAACAACGCGCTGCTCGCGCGCCAGCTCGGCCTTCGCGCGACGCGCGGATTTTTGCCCAACGAAGGCGGCGACATCGGACGCATCGCGACGTCAAAACTCACGCGCTCCGCGATCCGCGCGCGACTCGAAGAACATTATCACCGCATCGTCGCGATCGAGTATGGCTCGGAAAAACCGTCCGCGATCGCCTTCTGCAGCGGCAGCGGCAACAGCGCCGTGCCCCAGCTCCGTGCGGTTGGAGTGGATACGCTCGTGACGGGCGAACTGCGCGAAGAGTGGTTCAACCGCGCGCAGGAAGAGAAACTGAATCTGTATTTGTGCGGACACTACGCGACGGAAGTTCACGCCGTCTGCGCCCTAGCCGCCGAACTCGCCAAGAAGTTCAACCTCCCTTGGGAATTCATCGGCACCGAAAACCCCCTCTAGTTTTCGCCTGCCTCGCCCCGAGAGCCTTCGCCGCCCGCGCAGCCCTCGAATCTGCCCGACGCCGCTCGGAGCCCATCGAAGCCCTTCGAAGCCCTTCGAAGCCGCTCCACCGTCCGCGCCCAGTGCGCTCCGCGCGCAATGACGTTGCGATCAAGTGGCCCAATACAATGTCAACTATTGGTTGACATTGTATTGGATGCATTTCGCGCGTGGCGTGGGATGTGACTTGCTGTGGGATGGGGCGCGTCGTGGTGCGATCGGGTCGGAATGCCGCGCGGACCGTTCAAGGCGCGGACATCGCCGGGACCAGGTGCGTCCCATGTCGCGACAAGGTGCGCACACGGTCGCAACAAGATCCGAACTATGTCGCGTCACGGTGCGGACTTGATTGAGGCGAGGTGCGGACCGGGTTGGACGACGGTGCGGCATGACTCGCAACGACGTGCGCATCGAGTCGGGACCGAGTGCGGGCCGGGTCGAGCCAAAGTCCGTCCCATGTCGAGCCAATGTGCGGACACGGTCGGGACAAGGTGCGGCGTGGGTCGGGACGCAGTGCGGAGCGTGTTGCGACGATCTGCGGATGAGTTCGGGCGCGAAAAACAGGCTTTTCCCGAGAGGGCTTTTCGTGTGTTTCGTGGGATCCCCATGAAACGCATCGCGATCCTCAATGGCCCCAATCTCGACCGTCTCGGCAAACGTGAGCCGGAGATCTACGGTCGTGCCACGCTGGCCGATCTCGAAGCGGCGTTGCGCAAGGAGTTCGCCGGCGAGGCGGAACTGGAATTTTTCCAATCGAATCACGAGGGCGCGCTGATCGACAAGATCGCGGCGCTCGCCGAGGCGAAGTTCGACGGACTGGTGATCAACGGCGCGGCGTTCACGCACACGAGCGTGGCGCTGCGCGATGCGCTCGCCGGCTCGGGTCTGCGCGCGGTCGAGGTGCACATTTCGAATATCTATAAACGCGAGGAGTTCCGGCATCACTCGCTCACGGCGCCGGTTTGCGTCGCGGTGATCAGCGGGCTGGGCCTCGAAGGTTACCACGCCGCGGTCCGCTTTCTGACCAAGGCATGAGTCACGCTTCGGCGAGCGATCACGCGGACGCAGCGGCGGTGTCGTCGGGCGGCGAATCGGAGTGGCTCGTTTGTCACACGAAGCCGCGTTGCGAAAAAATTCGTCGCACTGCTGAAGGCGGAGCGTTTCGAGCACTATCTGGCGCTGGTGCAGAGCGTGCGGAAATACCGGCAGCAGACGAAGCGTTTCACCAAGCCGCTTTTCCCGGGCTACGTGTTCACGAGAGTCCCGGCAGACGTGCGCCGTCGACTGTATCAACAGGATTTGCTCGTGCGGCTGATCGAGGTGGAGGACGAAGCGAAGTTCCTGCAGCAGTTGAACGACGTGAAGGCGATCGTGGCGTCGGGCTACGAGCTGTCGGTGCTGCCGTTGTTGAACCGCGGACGTCGCGTGAAAATCGTGGGTGGACCGCTGCACGGATTGGAAGGGTTCGTGGATGATCCTTCGAACCCGCAGGGCGTGGTGCTGTCGGTGGACGTGTTGCAGCAAGGTTTGCTGGTGAAGATCCCGGCGGCCAATCTGCACGCACTCCCCTAACCCATGCCGCTTATGCTTTCGTCCCGCCCCGCGAGGTGGCGGACGCTCTGGATCATCTCGGTCTGCGCTTTTGCTCCTCTCTTACACGGGCAGGATGCTGCGGCGGAAAGCGAAAGCGATTCGGCCATCGCGGG
Organism: Opitutus sp.; assembly: GCA_024707325.1. GTDB lineage: Bacteria > Verrucomicrobiota > Verrucomicrobiia > Opitutales > Opitutaceae > Opitutus. The sequence continues at coordinate 552,326 of JANPZY010000004.1, forward strand.
CACGGCGCAGGCGCTCGAATCGTTGATCGATCGATTGCCGGATCTGCTGGATCTCGGCTTGCCGGGTTTTGCGCGCACGGGCGCGGTGCAGCTGATCGCGCGGCCGCGCTTTGGCGATTTGTTGCACGAGGATTATTTTCGGCTGCCGGTGGGCGTGCGTGTGCAGGCGCTGGAGCACTGGGAGGTTCGCACGGAGGCGCGCACGTATTTCACCCACGGTTTCGGCGATCCCGCGGGCTACGGGCTCTACGAAGTGCAGGCGGGCGTGAAACGCGAGTGGCCGCGGACGCACGAAACGGGATGGGCGGCGGGCGTGGATTTCGTGACGGCGGTGAGCCGCCCGCCGCCAGGCATCACCGACGGGCTGCGCCACTGGGTGCCGTATGTGTCGAACTCGTTCGAGCTGATGCCGACGAAAGGCGTGCTGGGGTTCGCGACGCTGTCGGCGGATTTTATTTCGCGCACGAGCCTGCAACCGGATTTTCGCACGAACCAACTACGGCAGGATTCGCTGATGGTCACCGTGGGCGCGGCGCGGGATTTTGCGCGGTTTCGTGTGATCGTGGCGGCCTCGGTGGCGGACACGACGCTGCTGAGTTCCACCAGCGAGCAGACGGTCGCGCTGCGGCCGAGCGTCGTGATCCCCGTGTTGAAACGAAAGGACAACTCCGCGCGCGCGCAGCTGACGTTTGGCGGACGCGCGGTGTGGGGTCCCGATGGCTGGGACTTCGGCGTGAACACCTCGGTGCGCCTCGATCTGCGCTACAACGCGGGCCGCAAACCCTGATGCCGCACAGCGGCGCTCAGTGCGCGTAAACCCACGCGAACTTCGCCAGGTGCATCGTCGCGCACGCGGCGAGCGCGGCGGCAAGATCGTCCATCACCACGCCCCAGCCGCCCGGCAGATGTTGCAGCCGGCGAATGCCGAACGGCTTCACGATATCGAAGAGCCGGAAAAGTCCGAAGCCGGCGAGAAACACCACCCATTCGGGCAACGGCCCGACGAGATGCGGCCACGCGAGAAAGCACAGCGGCATCGCGACGAATTCATCGAGCACGACTTCCCCGGGATCTTTTTTGCCGATGCGAAACTCCGCCTCGCCGCAAAACGCGACCGCGAGATACGCGCCGATCGCACTCATGAGCACCGTGCCGATCACGCCGAGCGGATGGAAGAAAAACCGTGAAGTAGCAGAGCCCCGCGGGGAACCCCACGTGCCGGGTGCGGGCAGCTTGCGTCCGAGCGGGCCCAGCGTGGCGATAGCGATCACCTTGCCGCTCGGGAGGAAGCGCGGCCAGTTCGGTTGTTCGAGCCGCATCGCTCAGTCCGTCACCACGTGGCCGTGGCGTTTGAAATACGTGTAGCCCGACGTGATCGTGAGCACTGCGGAAAGCGCGAAGAGCGCCATGCCGATCCAGTAGATCGCACCGATCCACCACTGCTCGGAGCCTTGGAAGAGCTCGCCGAAATCCTGCGAAAACATCCGCGCGCCGAGCAGCCAGCCGATGGCGTTGAGTTGGAGAAATGTTTTCACTTTTCCGCCCGCGTCGGCCTCGACCACCACGCCTTTCGACGCCGCCACCATGCGCAGGCCCGAGATCATGAACTCGCGACCGAGGATGCACAGCAGCACGATCATCGCGGTGATGCGATAGTGCATGAAATAGCCGCCGTTCACGAGCGCGATCATGATGCCGAGCACCATGACCTTGTCGATGACCGCATCCATGAACCGGCCAAACGTGGAAACCTGCCCGCTCTCGCGCGCGAGTTTGCCGTCGAGCCAATCCGTGAGCGCCGCCGCGATGAAAAGCCAGAAAGCCAGCGTCGCCGCCCACTGAAATTCCGCATACATGAACGCGACGATGAGGAACATCGCCGGCAGCCGGGAGAACGTCAGGATATTGGGCAGATTCAGTCGCACGGGAACCCGCAGAAGACATACGCCGCGCGGGTAAAAGCAACATCGGACGCAGCTACCGCCAACGTATCGCAGGACAGAAACGCGAGAAACGCATCGCCAGCTCGCGCGCTTTCATTTCACTGCGGGTTCCCTACCCCGGTCATGCGCCACTGCATCTATCCAGGCACGTTCGATCCGATCACTTACGGGCACCTCGATGTGCTCGCCCGCGCCGCGAAGCTCTTCGATCGCGTGACGGTTGCCATCGCCGAAAACGCCGGCAAGGGCCCGCTCTTTTCCGCGGCGGAGCGACTGGCGCTGGTGCAGGGTCAGGCCGCCAAGTTTCCCAACGTGACGGTGGTCACGTTCGGCAACCTGCTCGTGGAATTTGCCCAGCAGCACAAGGCCGACGCGATCATCCGCGGTCTGCGCGCGATTTCCGACTTCGAATTCGAGTTCAACATGGCGCTCATGAACCGCCATCTCGATCCGCGCATTGAAACGATCTTCGTAATGCCCGCCGAACAGTTCTCCCTACACGAGCTCCACGCTCGTGAAGCAGGTCGCGAAGTTCGGCGGCGACGTCAGCCACTTCGTGCCCGCGGCCGTGGCGGAAGCGTTGCAGCAGAAATTTGCGCAAAGCAGTCCCACGCCGTGACGCGCGCGATTGCCTGTTACCTTTGAAAGTGAGCCGCGTCTAAACGCGCACATCCAGTCCGGCTTCGGCCGGCCTCTTCCTTTTTCCAGCCATGGCCCAACCCAAGTCTTTTGTCGGTCTCATCGTTATCGTGATCCTGCTCATCGCCGCTGGCGCGGGCTGGTATTTCTGGAAACGCGAAACGCCGGTGCGGGCTGAATACAACACCGTCACCCTCGCCGCCGGCGAGATCACCCAGTCTGTCACCGCCACTGGCACGCTCGAGCCCGTCATCACCGTCGAAGTGGGCAGCCAGATCTCCGGCATCATCGATCAGGTCCTGGTCGACTATAACTCCGTGGTGAAGGAGGGCGACGTCGTCGCGCACATCGATTCGTCGACTTACGAATCGCGCCTCCGCTCCGCCGGAAGCCGATCTCGCCAACGCCAAGGCGAACCAGCAACTCGCCCAGCTCAACGCCGACCGCATCCGCACGCTGCGCGAAAATGGTTTGGTGCCGCAGTCGGATCTCGACCAGGCGATCGCGCAACTCGCTCAGGCCGACGCCCAGGTGCAGATCCGTTCCGCGTCGGTCGAGAGCGCGCGCATCGATCTGTCGCGTTGCACGATCTACTCGCCGATCGACGGCATCGTGCTCTCCCGCCAGGTCGACGTCGGCAAGACCGTCGCCGCGAGCTTCAACACGCCCGTGCTCTTCACCATCGCGAACGATCTCACGAAAATGCAGATCGTCGGTGCGATCGCCGAAGCCGACATCGGCAACGTCGAGATTGGCCAGCCGGTGAACTTTACGGTCGACGCGTTTCCCAACCGCCAGTTCCGCGGACGCGTTTCGCTGATCCGCAATTCTCCGCAAACGGTGCAAAACGTCGTGACCTACGACACGATCATCGACGTGCGCAACGACGACCAAAAGCTGCGCCCCGGCATGACGGCCAACGTTGCCGTGACGATCGCCCGTCGCGAAAACGCCCTGCGCCTCCCCAACGCCGCGCTGCGCGTGCGTATCCCTGAGTCCATTCAAGTCGCGGTCGCCCCGTCAGCCGACGGCAAGGCCCCCGCGCCCGCCGCCAAACCGATGACGGAGGAAGAGCGCCGCACAAAGATGCGCGAGCTCATGCGCGACGCCGGATTCACGCCCGGCTCCGGTCCGCCGTCGCCTGAAGTTCGCGCGAAGATGCGCCAGCTCGCCGAAGAGCGCGGCATCGATTTGTCCGGCTTCGGCGGCGACCGCGGTGGTTCCGGCGGCCCCGTCACCCGCACGGTGTATCGACTTATTGGAGACGGCCCCAACGCCCGCCCTGAAGCCGTCACCGTGAAACTCGGCGTCTCCGACGGCACCCACACGGAGGTGATCGAAGGTTTGTCCGCAGGAGATCGCATCATCACCGGTGTTTTCGTTCCGACCGCCTCCGGTTCGGGCGGGCCGTCGAGCAATCCCTTCAGCAGCGGCCCCCGCCGCTTCTAACGTCTTCGCCCGCGCATGGCTTCCGTCGTCCAACTCACGGACATTCAGAAAATCTACGACTCGGGCGAGGTGAAGGTCCACGCCGTGCGCGGCGTTTCGCTGGAGATCCACCGCGGCGAGTTCATCGCGATCATGGGCTCGAGCGGTTCCGGCAAATCCACGCTGATGAACACGCTCGGCTGCCTCGATCGCCCCACGAGCGGCACCTATCTGCTCGACGGCATCGACGTGTCGAAACTCGATCGCAACGCCCTCGCCGATCTCCGCAACGAGAAGCTCGGGTTCGTCTTCCAGGGTTTCAATCTCCTCGCCCGCACCACCGCACTCGAAAACGTCGAGTTGCCCATGCTCTACGGCCGGCGCCGCGTCTCGCATCGCGAAATGCGCGACCGCGCGATGCACGCGCTCGAGATCGTTGGCCTCGGCAAACGCGCGGATCACTTCCCCAGTCAGCTTTCCGGCGGTCAGCAGCAACGCGTCGCGATCGCACGCGCGCTCGTGAACCAGCCGCAGGTGCTGCTCGCCGACGAACCCACGGGCAATCTCGACAGCAAGACGTCCGTCGAAGTCATGGGCGTTTTTCAAAAACTCAACGACAGCGGGATCACGATCGTGATGGTCACGCACGAGCTCGACATCGCGCAGTTCTGCAAACGCAACCTCATCATGCGCGACGGTCGCATCGTCAGCGACGTGCAGGTCGCGAATCGCAGCCGCGCCGAGGTGGAGATGCAGAAAATCCTCGCCGCCGAATCCCAGGCCAAACTCATCGATCACGCCTGAGCATGCGCAGCCTTTTCACCATTCTCATCGCGCTTCGCGCCCTCCGCCGAAACAAACTTCGTTCGGTGCTTACCGGCCTCGGCATCATCATCGGTGTCGGCGCCGTGATCGCGATGGTCAGCATCGGCAACGGCGCAAAAGCCCAGGTCGAGTCGCAGGTCGCCAGCCTCGGCCAAAACGTCATCACGGTTTTCTCGGGCAATTTCACCAGCGGCGGCATGCGTGGCGGTTGGGGCAGCGCACCCACACTCACCGTCGAGGACGCCACCGCGATCGCCACGGAACTCTCAAGCGTCGTCGGCGTCAGCCCGGAAGTTCGCGACCGCAATCAGATCCTCGCCAACGGTCTCAATTGGAACACCCAGGTGCTCGGCGTCGGACCGGACTATCCTTCGATCCGCAGCTGGACGTTTGCCGAGGGCACGGTGTTCACCGATCAGGATGTCCGCAGCGTCGGCAAAGTCGCCGTCATCGGCAAAACCGTCGCCGATCAACTCTTCCCGAATCAGGACCCGATCGGCCAGACGATCCGCATTCGCAACATCCCGTTCACGATCGTCGGTCTGCTCGCGCCGAAAGGTTTCAATCTCTTCGGTCAGGATCAGGACGACATCGTGCTCGTCCCCTACACGAGCCACATGAAGCGGCTCTCGCGCCGCACGCACCTCAACTCGATCCTCGTGCAGGCCGTCAACGCGGCTTCGATCGAACGCGCGCAGCAGGAAATCAACGCGCTCCTGTCGCAGCGTCGCGGCAACCGCGAACCCGATTTCACCGTGCGCACGCAGCTCGAGCTCGCGCAAACCGCCACGGCCACCACGCGCACGATGACGGTGTTTCTCGGTTTCACGGCCGGCATTTCCCTCCTCGTGGGCGGCATCGGTATCATGAACATCATGCTCGTGTCCGTGACCGAACGCACGCGCGAGATCGGCATCCGCCTCGCCGTCGGCGCGCATGGACGCGACGTGCTGCTGCAGTTCGTGGTCGAGGCCGTGCTCCTCAGCTCCGTCGGCGGAATTCTTGGCATTTTGATCGGTGTCGGCGCCTCGGAAGTCGTGCGCCGCTTCGTCGGCTGGCCCGTGCTCGTCTCGCCGTTCTGGGTGATTTTGTCGTTCGGCGTCAGCGCCGTCGTCGGCCTCTTTTTCGGCTACTATCCCGCCCGCAAAGCCGCCCGCCTCGATCCGATCGACGCGCTCCGCTACGAGTAACGTTCAACGAGCTGCGCTTGCCGCAAGTGAGCGGTTGCGCTCTCGCGCACGTTCTTCAATGGTCCCGCGCGCATGTCCCCGCGAATCGTCGTCGAGCTCGCTGACGTCTCCAAACGCTTCCCCTCCGGTCCGCTCGTGCTCGACCGGCTTTCCGTCGAAGCCTCGGCAGGCGACTTTATCAGCCTCATCGGCCCAAGCGGCTGCGGTAAGTCCACGCTGCTGCGCCTGATCGCGGGCCTCACCGCGCCGACTACCGGCCAGGTCGCCGTCGAGTGCGAAGCCGGTGCCGATCCGCTCTCGTCGCTCGCATTCGTTTTTCAGGAGCCGACGTTGCTGCCGTGGCTCACGGTCGCCGCCAACGTTGAGGCGCCGCTCCGCATTCGCGGCGTGCCAGCCGCGCAGCGCGCGGAACTTAGCCAACACGCGCTCGAGCTCGTGAAACTCTCCGACAAGGCCGCCGCATATCCACGCCAGCTTTCCGGCGGACAGAAGATGCGCGTTTCGCTCGCCCGTGCGCTCGCGTTGTCGCCGCGGATTCTATTGCTCGACGAACCGTTCGGTGCGCTCGACGAACTCACACGCGAGCATCTCAACGAGGAACTGCTCGCGATCCGCCAGCAGCAGGCGTTCACCGCGTTCTTCGTCACGCACTCGGTTTCCGAAGCGGTGTTTTTGTCCAACCGTATCCTCGTGCTCTCCGCCAATCCCGGACGCATCCACACCGAGGTGATCGTCGACCTGCCGTATCCGCGCACGGCCGAGGTGCGCCAGTCGCGTGACTATCTCGATACCGTCGCGCAGACGTCGCAGCTCCTGCGTTCGATCGAACAACCCGCCGCCTGATTTCGCATGCAATTGCGTTGGTCCACGATCCTGTTGCCCGCCTGCGCCGGCGTTTTCCTCTTACTCCTCTGGCAGGGCATCCATCTCGCGCTCTCCGAGGATTATCGTTTTCTCCTGCCCACGCCCGGCGCGGTCGTGAGCGCGCTTTTCGAACACGCGGGTCCGCTCGGCCGCGCTGCACTCAACACGACTTACGGCGCGCTGCTTGGCTTCGGTCTCGCGATTGCCGTGAGCATCGCGTGTGCGGTGCTGCTGTCGCTGTCGCCGCTCATCCGCGCGAGCCTGTATCCATTTTTGATGATCCTTCAGATGACGCCGGTGATCGTCGTCGCGCCGATTCTCGTGCTGTGGGTCGGCGCCGGTCTGAAGAGCGTGATCGTGATCACGTTTCTCATCTGTTTCTTCCCGCTCGTCGTGAACACGACGCAGGGCCTGATCTCGACCGACCGCAATCTGGTCGAACTTTTCCAGATGTGGCGCGCGTCGAAACTGCAACAACTCGTCCTGCTCCGCGCGCCCTCCGCGCTGCCCTACTTCTTCACCGGACTGCGTATCGCCGCGACACTTGCGCCGATCGGTGCGCTCGTTGGCGACTACACGGCCGGGTCGTCCGCCGGCGACGGCGGCGGACTCGGCTTTCAGGCGATCATTTATTCGAGCCAGGCAAAATATCCCGCGCTCTTCGCCACCGCCGCAATCACGTGCGTGCTCGGGTTTTTGTTTGTCGCCGTCGTCATTTTCCTGAGTTGGCTCACACTCCGACGCTGGCACGACTCGATCGAGCGCACCGACGTCTGACTTTTCTTCCCCACCATGAAACCTGTCCGCCTCCTCCTCGTTGCGGCCGCTCTCTGCTCGGCCGTTTTCGCTGCCGACTCCAAAACGCTCTTCAAGATCACGGTGCAGCTCGACTGGGTGCCGGAGCCCGAACATGGCGGTTTCTACCAGGCACTCGCGCGCGACTATTTCCGCGAAGAAGGACTCGATGTCGAACTCCTCCCCGGCGGCCCGAACGCCCTCGTCATGCCCAAGGTTGCCACCGGGCAGGCCGATGTCGGCCAGGCCGACAGCACCAACACGCTCCTCCAGCAGGCCGAGGGCCTGCCCGTCGTGCAGTTCGCCGCTGTCTTTCAGGACGATCCTTCCGGCCTCCTCGTCAACGCGAGCAGCAGCGTGCAACGCTTCGAGGATCTGCAGGGCAAGACCATCATCGCGCGTCCCGAGTGGGCGTTTCTTCAGTATCTGAAAAAGCGATACAACCTGCAGTTCAACGTCGTCCCGCAGAACTTTTCCGTCGCCGCTTTCCTCGGCAACAAGGAGGCGATCCAGCAGGGTTACTACATCGCCGAGCCGTATCACATCGTGCAGGCCGGAGCGCCGATGCCGCGCTTCCTTTCGACGTGGGACGCCGATTTCCGCGCCTACGCGGTGCTCGTGACCAATCGGAAATTCGCCCGCCAGAATCCCGAGCAGCTCCGCGCCTTTGTGCGCGCCTACATCCGCGGTTGGCGCGATTACCTCGAGGGCGATCCCACACCGGCGCACGAAGCGCTCAAGCGCGCCAATCCGAACAACACCGACGAGTTCATGATGTTCTCCCGTCAGATGATCATCGACGGCAAACTCGTGACCGGCCGCGACGCCAACGGCGGTCCGGAAAACGTCGGTCGTCTCGATCCCGCGCGCTTCACAAAACAAATCGAGCAGCTCGAATCGCTCGGCATCCTGAAACGCGGCAAAGTCGCCGCTGAGAACGCGATCACGACCGATTTCCTGCCCTAACGCGTCCCGAGTCGCGCCGAAGTCCGTCCATCGTCGGGACACAGTGCGGCTCGAGTCGGGGCAAGGTGCGTCCACGGTCGAGCCAAGATCCGGACCGGGTCGCGCCACGTGCCGCTTTACGTCGGGACGGAGTGCGGCACACTCCGAGCCCATGTCCGCTCCGACCGATGCCCGTGCACGCTTCTTCTCGCTCCTCCGCGCTGCGGTGGACAGCGGCGCGTGGTCGAAACTCACGCTCGGCAAATACCGCGGCGCCGACGCCACGCTGCGCAATGTCTTCGTGCGTCCGGTCACGCTGAAGAGCGGGCCCCATCTCACGTTCGTATGGCGGTATGAGACGCGCGACGTGACGAAAAACCTCCCGCCTGCGGAAGCGATCGCTCAGATCGATGCGCTCATCGGTCGCGATTTTCTGGACGCGCATCTGTTCACCGCGACGGAAAATGCGCAGTTCGAGACGCAGCCCGACGGTTCTGCACGTCTCCGCGTGAAGAAAGTTTCCACGTCGAGTGCGGCTGCGCCCGCAGCGTCACACAACCGCGCGAAAAACCATCTCATCGATCCGTTGTCCTCGTGGCTGCGTGCGCTCGGCGTGACCAACGACCGCGGCCACGCCAGCGAAGGCATGGCGGACAAACTTCGGCAGATCCAAAAATTCGCCGAGTTGCTCACGCACCTCCTCGCCGATCTGCCCGCGCAAACCGAACCGCTCGCGATTGCCGACATGGGCAGCGGCAAAGGCTATCTCACCTTCGCTGTCGCCGCGTTATTGCGCGAACGCGCCCGCGTCGTCGGCATCGAAGCGCGACACGAACTGGTGGAGTTGTGCAACCGGATCGCCAGCGAACACGGATTGGCCGAGGTGCTTCGCTTCGAAACCGGCACCATTGCGGAAGCGACGCTCACGAAGATCGACGTGTTGATCGCGCTGCACGCGTGCGACACGGCGACGGACGACGCGATCGCGCGCGGTATCGCGGCCGATGCCAAACTCATCGTCGTCTCGCCCTGCTGCCAAAAGGAACTGCGCGCACAGCTCACAGCGCCGCCGGTGCTCGCTGACGCGTTGCGTCACGGGATTTTCCAGGAACGACAGGCCGAGTTCGTCACCGATGCGATGCGCGCGCAACTGCTCGAGTGGGCCGGCTATCGCACGAAGGTCTTCGAGTTCATCTCGACCGAGCACACCGCGAAAAACCTCATGATCGCCGCTGTGAAAGCGCACGCCCCCGGCGAGGCCGCACGCGCGGCGCGGTTGCGCGAGTTCGCGGCGTTTTACGGGATCCGCGAACAGCGCCTCGCGTCGCATCTCCATTTCCCGCTCGCGGCCCAAAGTTCGTAAGACGTAACAAACTTTTCGGCATGACTTGGGATCAACTCGACTGGGCGGCGCTCGACCGTTTGCGCGATGGGTTTCTCCGCGGCACGGCGGCGAATGGCCCGTATTGGAAGAGCGAGAGCGATCTCGCGAGCTACGACTTCACCTATGCCGAGCGCATCGGCTGGAAGTGGGACCACGTGCTTCGCGAGCTGAAGCTCCGCGGCTGGCGCCCGACTTCGCGCAACATTTTCGATTGGGGTTGCGGCAGCGGTGTCGCCGCGCGGCGCGTCCTCTCGGCCTTCGGCGCGGAGTCGTTCGATTCGCTCACCGTGTGGGATCACTCGGCGCTCGCGATGGATTTCGCCGTCGGCCAGGCGCAGGCCGCGTATCCAAATCTTGGAGTCAGCTCCGCCACCCCCGGACTACTGGCTGGCGATTCGCCGATCGGGTTGCTCGTGGTGAGCCATGTATTGAACGAGTTGCCCGCCGAAACGCTCGCGTCGCTGAAGAGTTTGATCGCGCGCGCCCAGGGCGTGCTCTGGGTCGAACCCGGCACACACGACGTCAGCCGCGCGCTCGGACGGATTCGCGACGAGTTGCTCGCGACGTTTACCGTGGTGGCACCGTGCACGCATCTGCGCACCTGTCCGATGTTCGACGCGGGCAACGAGCGGCACTGGTGTCACTTCTTTGCGCCACCACCCTCGGAGATTTTTGCAGACTCGAACTGGGTGAAGTTCGGCCAGCGCGCGGGCATCGACCTGCGTTCGCTGCCGTATGCGTTTCTCGCATTGGAGCGCGGCGCGCCCGCGCCCGACGAGTCGCTCGGCCACGTGATCGGACGCGCCGAGCACTTCAAGCCCTACGCCCGCGTGCTCAATTGCGACCGCGACGGTCTGACCGAACTCACGATCCCCAAACGTGCAGCGGCGGCGCTCTACAAGGAGTTGGACCGCACGAAGGCGCCGCTCGTTTACCGGTGGCAGCGGGACGGCGGAGAGGTTTCCGGGGGCCGATCCTTGGCCACGGAAGCGGCTGATGCAGGAGCTTGACTCGACCGGGGCGGTCGGAATGCTCTGACCCTTTCATTTCACCAACATGGGCCAACAACTGAACAAATACATCAAACGGAAACGCCGCGCCGCTTACTTGAAGCGCAAGAAAGAGCGCACCAAGGTCGCCGCCAAGAAGAAGTAAGGCGATCCGTTTAGCCGTCCCTTTCTGAACCGCGGCCCCGTGCCGCGGTTTTTTCGTTAAAAGCCCGCCACGCCCGTCCGTCCCGTCCGCCCTCGTCCATGATCAAGGTCAGTCTCGTTTCCCTCGGTTGCGCCAAGAATCTCGTCGATAGCGAGATCATGGTCGGCCACCTGCACCAGGCGGGCATGTCGGTCGTCCCGGATGCCGACAAAGCCGACGTCGTCATCGTCAACACCTGCTCGTTCATCGATTCGTCGAAGGAAGAATCGATCGGCCACATCCTCGAGGTGCATCAGCAGCGCGGCATGCGGAAGCGCCGCCACAATCAGAAGCTGATCGTCGCCGGCTGCATGTCGCAGCGCTTTTCGAAGGATCTCCCGAGCGCGCTGCCCGAAGTCGATGCGTTCATCGGCCTCGATCAGGTGACGAAGGTCGCGCCGATCATCGAAAAACTCGTCGGCCAGGATCGCGGCGATCATGGCGTGCCCGTGTCATTCATCGAGGGCCGCTCGACGTGGATTCCCGACTACAACACGCCGCGCTTCCGGCTCACGCCGCGGCACTTCGCGTATTTGAAAATCGCCGAGGGCTGCAATCACCCGTGCACGTTCTGCATCATCCCGCAGATTCGTGGCCGGCACCGCAGCCGCACGGTGGAGAGCGTAGTCGCCGAGGCGCGCCAGCTCGTGAAAGAGGGCGTCAAGGAGATCAACCTGATCTCGCAGGACACGACTTTCTTCGGAATGGACACGTGGGGAACAGCGCCCGAATCCGCGCACGCCCGTCGATTCCTCGCGCGGCACCGCGCTCACCACCCTCCTCCGCGAACTCAACGCGATCGAGGGCGATTTCTGGATTCGTTTGCTCTACACCCACCCGGCGCACTGGTCCGACGAACTGATCAAGACCATCGCCGAGTGCCCGAAGGTCGCGCGCTACATCGACATTCCGCTTCAGCACATCAGCGATCACATGCTCGGCCGCATGCAGCGCGAGACGAGCGGCGACTACATTCGCGATCTCATCAAGCGCATCCGCGCCGGCATCCCCGGTATCGCGGTGCGCACCACGTTCATCGTCGGTTTCCCCGGTGAAACCGAAGCCGATGTGAACGAACTCGCGCAGTTCATCGAGGAAACGCGTTTCGAGCGTCTCGGCGTTTTCCGCTACTCGCAGGAAGAAGGCACGCGCGCGGCCAAGATGGAGGAGCAGATTTCCAAGAAGGAAAAGGAGCAGCGCTGGCACCGTCTGATGAAGCTCCAGAAGTCCATCGCCGCCGACGTGAGCCGCAGCTACGTGGGCCGCACCATTCGCGTGCTCGTCGAGGAGCCCGGCGTCGCTCGTGGCGAAGCCGACGCGCCCGATATCGACGGTCGCGTCTACGTGCCGATCACGCTTCCGGTTGGTGAATTCGTCGACGTGGAGATTACCGGTTTCGAGGATTACGACCTCATGGCATTGCCGGTTGGGCAGAAGCCCGCCACCCGCAAGGTTGCGAAACAAGCGCAGTGAGCCAGAGTGGCGTCATGATGAAGACGCCCCGCCTCCTCTGCTTTCTCGCCCTCGGTTTTCTCCTCGCTCTCGTCTCCTGCTCCAAACCACCCGCGCGCGATGACAAGATCGAGGCGCGCAACGACGCGGAGTTCGAGCAATGGCTCTCGAATCACCGCGACGTCATTCCCGCAAACGAGCGCAAGGAAATCGACGAAGCGCGCCAGCAACTCCGCTACAAGGTGATGACCGCCCGGCCCGGGCTCATGTCGGACGCTTTCGCCGAAGCACTCTACGCCGAGATCAACGGCCGCACCGTCGACGAAGTTCTCGCCACCAGCTACGACCTCCAGATCGAACGCGTGGAAGTGGAACTGAAAAACTACGCACCGATGCTCGCCCGCCTGGAAACCGACTCCGCCAAAGGCTATCTCACCGAAGACCAGAAAGAGGCCATCGCCACAAATCTCCGCCAGCTCAGGGAGAAGATCGCCCAGCGCGAAGAGGACCTGAAACGTCTCAACGCCCGCCGCGCCGAGCTGCCCAGCAGCCCTGCCCCAACGAGCTGAGCGCGGCCGCGCGATTATTTCGCCGCTTTCGCAACGGCGACGAAGCGCGGGATGATTCCGTCGAACGAGCCGTTGGTGAAAAACACGACGAGTCGCGCTTTTTCACCGCGGCCGACGCGCTCCGTCAGTTCCTGCAAAAGCGCTTCGCTGCTCTCCGCCGCGCGCGCGGCGACACCGCGCGATTGGAGATGCGCCGCGACCGCGGTCGCGTCAAAACGCTCCTCCGGTTTTAGTTTTTCCGCACGGTTCACGGCGCCGAGGTAAACTTCGTCGGCCAGCGTGAGCGCATCGAGAAACCCTGCCTGCAGTGTCTTCGTGCGCGCCGTGTTGCTCCGCGGCTCAAACGCCGCTGTCAGCACATGCTGCGGGAAACGCGCGCGGAACGAGCGCAACGTCTCCGCGAGCGCGGTCGGGTGATGACCGAAATCCTCCACGACCGTCAGCGCATCCGTCGCCAGCAGCGTTTCCTGCCGCCGCTTCACCCCGCGAAAGCGCGCAAGCGGAGCGAGATTCAGAAGATCCTTCGCCGCACGGCGCGCCGCGTCGTCGGCTTGAGGTGGAAGTAGCGAAAGCGCCGCTGCGGTCGCGGCCATCGCCGCGTTGCGCGCATTGAAAAGCCCCGGCTGCGTCCACTCCACGCGCGTCCACGTTTCCCCAAACCATTCGAGCGAGAAACTCGCGCCCGTGGACGTTTCCGCGAAGTCCACGATCCGCACGTCGTTCCGCTCTCCCGTGCCCACGCGCACCACGCGCGTCCACGGCAGTCCGCCGAGCGCCGCGAGATTCGGATCGTCGCCATTGAGCACCACGTAGCCGTGACGCGGCACGATGCGCGTGAGATGCGCGAACGTCCGCTGCACGTCCGCGAGATCGCGAAAGATGTCCGCGTGATCGAACTCGAGGTTGTTCAACACGGCGATCTGCGGTGCGTAGTGGATGAACTTGCTGCGCTTGTCGAAGAACGCGCTGTCGTATTCGTCGCCTTCGATGACAAACGGATCCGACGCCGTTCCGAGATGATTACCCACCGGCGGATCGAGCGGCACGCCGCCAATGAGAAAGCCGGGATCGCGCCCGTTCTCGCGCAGCAGAAAAGCCGTCAGCGAAGTCGTCGTCGTTTTCCCGTGCGTGCCGCAGACGACGATGTTGCGGCGATGCTTCAGCACCGATTCGTGCAGCATCGCCGGCAGCGACGTAAACGGCAGCGCGCGCGAATCGAGCAACCACTCGACCTCGGGATTGCCCCGCGACATCGCGTTGCCGATCACGACGAGATCCGGCGCGAGCTGCTGCAAGCGCGCGGGATCGTAGCCCTCGTGCAGGGCGATGCCCGCCTGCGCGAGCACCGTGCTCATCGGCGGGTAAACACCCGTGTCGGCACCGAGCACCTCATGGCCGGCCGCCCGCGCGAGAAGCGCCGCATTGCCCATCGCCGTTCCACAGATGCCCATGAAATAAATCCGCATAGGTCGGTTAACGACCAACGCGCGCACTGGGTCAATCTCGCGACTCGTTCCCGTCAACAACCTCCAACGGTGGAGCCCGATGTCCTCATCGGGCTGCTTGGCCTGCGCAGCACGAACAACCCGCCGGGGACGGCGGGTTCCACCTTCTCCGCGTCGCCATGTTTCCGCGATTTCTTCGTCTGGCGCTTCCGTGTTTCCGTGATGAGTCGCGACGCGAGCCGCACCTTCTCGCGACAAGGTCCGCACCTGGGCTCGACATGGGACGCACTTTGTCCCGACTCGGTGCGGACTGTGGCACGACTCGGTCCGAACCCTGGTTCGACTCGAGCCGCACGCGGGCGCGGGTCAGCCCTTGATGTTGCCGAGTCTGGCGACGACGGCGCGCAGACGTTGGATGTCGACGGGCTTCGTGATGTGTTCGTCGAAACCGGCGTCGTAGCACGCGCGGAGATCATCCTCCATGCCGTAACCGCTGAGACAGATGCCCGGAATGTCGGGCCGGATCGCGCGAATCTGTCGCATGAGCTGCAGGCCGCTTTGATCGGGCAAGCCGAGATCGGAGATGACGAGTTCGAACTCCTTCTGGCGAAACGTGGCGAGTGCGGTTTGCGCGTTTTCGGCGTGCTCGACGGCGTGACCGCTGTTGCGCAGGAGACGTCCGATGATGCGGCCCGTGTCGATGTGATCCTCGACGAGGAGAATGCGCAGCGCGCGGAACGGCGTGGCGCTGCGGTGCAGCTCGCGCACGAAGGGCGGCACGCTGTCGTGCGTGGGCGGAGGAGCGGCGTTCAACGGCAGCTCGACGGTGAACTTCGCTCCTTTATCCACGCCTTCCGAATACGCGTGGATCGCACCGTGATGGAGCTCGACCACGGCTTTCGCGATCGCGAGGCCGAGTCCCAGACCGCCACCGGTGGTGCGCCGCACGGGAGCCCCCGCCTGCTCGAATGGACGGAAAATGCGCGTAAGATCCTCGGAGTCGATGCCGACGCCGGAATCCACGATCTCGATCGCGACCCGCGCAGGCGGCTCCGGAATGACGCGAGCGGTGACACTGATGCGCGCCTTCGGCGGGCTGAACTTGCTGGCGTTTTTGAGCAGGTTCCAAAACACCTGCTGCAGACGCGGACCGTCGCCGGAAACGGTGCAGCCTTGCGACTGATCGAGAGCGAGGACGAGCACCTGATCTTTCGCGTCGATATCGGCGGCGACGACCTCGGCGGTTTGCATGATGAGCGCCGGAACCGCGAGCGTCTCGTGCACGAGATCGAGTTTCCCCTGACTGACGCGCGTGAGATCGAGCAAGTCATCGATCAGCCGGCTCTGGATGCCGACGTTGCGGCGGATCATGCGAATGTCGTCGCGAACATCTTCCGGGAGGCGCGGATCTTCCTCCAGCGCGCCGGCGGCTGCGAGCACGGGCGTGAGCGGCGTGCGCAGCTCGTGCGAGAGCATCGCGAGGAACTGGTCCTTCGCGCGATTCGCCGTCTCGATTTCGCGAGCGCGATCGGTGAGCACCCGCTGCCAGCGGAGGCCTTCGCCGATGAGACCACATTGCGCGGCCACCCACTCGATCATGCGAAACTGATCCTGCGTCCAATGCGCCGGCTGCACGCTGAAGCCGACAAGCACGCCCGTCGCCGCTCCGGCCACGCGGACGGGCGTGGCGATGATCGAGCGGATACCATGCTCGGGTTTGAGCGGGCCCGCGACATCCGGGCGTTGCGCGAGGTCGTGCACGTAGGCGGTTTTGTCCTCCTCGAGCACGATGCGAATCAGCGAGTCGGCGATCGACCACACTAGCGGGAACTCCATGCTCTGATTCGCGCTGGCGTGCGCCCGGAGATTCAGGCTGTCGCCATCGCGTTCGAGATACGCGAGCGCTTCGGCCGGCGCGCCGAGGATGCGGACGGCGCGGCCGCAAACTTCCTGGAGCGCGCGCTGCCCGTGCTCCGGATAACGCGTGGCTTGGAGAAGGCCCTGGAGAATTTCCTCGCGGGTTCCGAGACGGACGTTGGCGTCCTGCAGTTCTTCGTTCTGACGCTCCATCTCCTCCGCCTGCGCCTCGATCTCTTCGCTTTGTTGCGCGAGTTCCTCGGCCTTGGTTTTGATTTCCTCGTTCTGCTGCTGGAGCTCCTCGGACTGTGCTTCCAGCTGGCTGTTGATCGCAGCGATGCGCGCGGACTGTTCGGCCGTGAGCGTTTGCTGCCGCAGCACGAATTGCACGATCGCAGCGCCCACGATCACGTTGACCATAATGCCGACAAAGTAGAGCTCGGCCTCATGTGCCGGCACACCATGGGACGGCAGTAGCACAAACGATTTCACCGCCGCGAAGACGGCAAACGCTCCGGCCATCGACCAGAGCTGCCAGCTGCGCCGCGTCCACAGACACACGAGCAACGGCAACACGAACGTCAGCGGAAAAACCGCATCCGGAAACAGGATCAGACGCGCATACCCCCACCCGCCGGTAAGCGCTGCGACGACGAGCGTGCTCACCCAGGCGGAAGGCCGCGAGCGACGGACGTTCGCCTCAGTCATGGCTTTCCTCCTTTTGGTAAACGCAGGAGACGAGCCGCCGCAGAGGCAGCTCCTCCGGCGGATGATCCGCGCGGCCGGTGATGAGAATGCCGCCGGGGGCGAGTTCCGCGATGACGCGTCGCCACACCTGATCGGCGGTCGCCGCATCCAGATAAATCGACATGTTGCGATACAGCACCATATCCCACGGCCCCGGCAGCGTTTCGCACAGCAGGTCGGAAATTTCCCAACGCGCGCGATTACGCAGGACACGGGCGATCTCCGCGAAACTTCCGTCGACTTCGAAATACTCGGCGCACCAGCGGCGAGGAACCGTCTCCAGTTCGATCACGGGATAAACTCCGGTGCGCGCCGCCTCGACCGCCGCCGCCCGGCAATCGCTGCCGACGAGCTCGGTTTCACGCAGCAGCCCGCGCGCATGCACGCACATCGCGAGCGAATACAACTCCTGACCGCTCGAACACGCCGCACTCCAGATCCGGCGAGGCCGCGGCTTCTCCGCCCACTCGACGAGCACGGTCCGTCCAAGAAATTCGAATACCTCCGGATCGCGGAAAAACTCCGTTACGCCCAACAGCACGACATCGAGCAGCCGGCCCGCGAGCTCCGGACGCTCGGCCAACCGCAAGCACGCTTCCTGGGGCGACTGCACGCCCAGCATCCGCAGGCAAGCCGGCACGCGTCGGCGCAGCGCAGACAAGCGATAGCTTTCGAGCGCCACGGGCACGAGTTCGCACAAAGTCGAAAAGAAGTCGTCGGCACCGGAGGTCGCCGGGATCAACGACGAAACTGGCTTCGACAACTCGCGCCTCGCGCGAAGTCGTCGCGGGCGGACTAGGCCTTCGAAATAAATTCCGTTTCGGTCCATCCGTGTGTGCAGCCAAACCTTCGGGGAAGAGCGCAAGCCGTGTCCAGCGTCTTTCCCGTCCTTTTCAAGGAGGTTTCCCGATACAGTCTAGAGGAGGCTCATCGGATCCACGTCGATCACCTGCGTAATATCGTCCGGCCAGGCGAACCCTGCGCGCAGTCGCGCGAGCTGGGCACGACCTTCGTCACCGATGACGTGAAATACCAAAGCTGCCAGCGATACTCGTCCTTGATCTTCTCGATCGGCGACGGCGACGGTCCTCGCAGTTCCACCTTTTCGCCGAGCTCTTTCTCGACGAGTCGCGCCCATTGCTCCGCGAAGAACTTCAGCTTCTCCGGATTCGGCCCGCGAAACAGGTGATGGATCAGGTGCCGATACGGCGGATAACGAAAATCCTTCCGCAACTTCAGCTCCGCTTCGGCGAACCCCTCGAAATCTGCGTGTCGTGAAAACTGGATCGCTTCGGCCTGCGGCGTGAACGTCTGCACGATCACTTCGCCCGCGCGATCGCCCCGCCCTGCGCGCCCCGCCACCTGCACAAGCAACTGAAACGTCCGCTCGTTGGCGCGGAAATCCGGCAGGTGCATCGAGATGTCGGCGTCAATCAGACCGACGAGCGTCACATTGGGAAAATCGAGCCCCTTCCCGATCATTTGCGTGCCGACGAGCACGTCGATCTTGCCGGCGCGAAACAGACTCAGCACTTCGCGGAAGCGATTCTTCTTCGACATCGCATCCGTATCCATCCGCTCAATACGCGCGCGCGGCAGCACGCGGCGCACGGCTTCCTCCACGCGCTGCGTGCCGAGACCGCGCCAGCGAATGTCGGGGGCCTGACACGAGGGACACCGCGCGGGCGCTGCCTTCTGCAGCCCGCACAAGTGACACCGGAGCGTCTCATCCGCGCGGTGATACGTGAGCGCGATGCTGCAGTGCGGACACTCCTCCACATGCCCGCATTTGGTGCAGAGCATGGAGCTGGAGTAGCCGCGCCGATTGATGAACAAAATCGTCTGCTCGCGGCGTTCGAGTCGCGCGTGCATCGCGTCGACGAGTTGGCGCGAAAGCGTCGGCAGCGAGCGCTGCTTCATCGCCTCGATGCGCAGATCCACGATGTCGATGTCCGGCAGCTTGCGCGCGTCGACGCGCTGCCGCAAT
The DNA here is from genome assembly GCA_024707325.1 of Opitutus sp. Taxonomy (GTDB): domain Bacteria; phylum Verrucomicrobiota; class Verrucomicrobiia; order Opitutales; family Opitutaceae; genus Opitutus. The sequence goes on from JANPZY010000004.1 coordinate 571,590, forward strand.
TCGAGCAGCCGGTATTTTCCGGCCCTCGCGTTGGCAAAACTCTCGAGCGAGGGCGTGGCCGAGCCGAGCAGGCAAAGCGCGCCGCAGAGTTTCGCGCGCATCACGGCGACGTCACGTCCGTGGTAACGCGGTGTTTCGTCCTGCTTGTAGGCGGGTTCGTGTTCCTCATCTACGACGGTCAGTCGTAGATTTTGCACCGGCGCAAAGATCGCCGAACGTGCGCCCACCACGATGCGCGCCTCGCCTGTAGCGAGTGCGAGCCAGCCGTCGAAGCGTTCGCCCTCGCTCAAGTGGCTGTGCCACACCACGCACTTGTGTCCGGGCGCGATCGCCTCCAGTCGCGAGCGCAACCGCGCCACCGTCTGCGGCGTGAGAGCGACCTCGGGCACGAGAAAAACCACGCCGCCGCCGGTGCGCAGAGCGGTGTCGATCGCGCGCAGATAGACTTCGGTTTTACCCGAGCCGGTGACGCCGTGGAGCAGCGAAACGCTGAAACGATCACGCGCGATTTCCTCGTCGATCGCTGCGACCGCCGCCGCTTGTTCACCGTTGAGCGCGTGCGGTTGCGCGGCGACGAGTTCGCCGTGCGCAAAATCGTCGCCATACGCGACGCGTTCGACGCGCTGCAACACCTCGCGGAGCACGCCGCGTTTCACGAGCGCACTCGCCACCGCAGCGGACAGATCGAGCCGCGACAGCACCAGTGATTTTTTCGACGGACGAAACTGCTGCGCGACGAAGCGATAGAGCTTCGCCTGCTGCGGTGCGCGCTTTTCGAGCTGCGCGAGTTCGTCAGGCGTGAGCGTCCGCGCGATCTCGAGCAGTTTTTCGTGTTTCACCACCGCGCCGTGGCGCACCGCGGCGGGCAGCATCGTCTCGATCACCGAATCGAGTCCGCACGCGTAGTAGCCGGCCATCCAGCGCGCGAGTTTGAGCAGATCCTCCGGCAGCGCGGGAAACGGATGCAGCACCTGCGCAACCGATTTCAGCCGCTCGAGGGGGAAATCCGTCGGCGCTCCCACTTCGCCCACCACGCCGAGCTTGAGCGTCCGCCCCACCGGCACACGCACGAGCGAGCCGATCGCGATTTCCTCCCGCAAGTTTTCGGGGACGCGATAGTGGAGCAGTTTATCGAAACCGGCCAGAGGATGGACGCCAACGGTCATCGCGCCGAATCACGCCGCCGCGCGCCAGCCGGTGCAAACGAAAATCCGTCGTGTTCGCCGCTCGCCGGGCCACCGCGGACGAACGCATTGACACACCCCCGGACCCGCCGAACATTGGCGCTGTGACAACTGCCGCGGCACGCGAAAAATTCCGGAGTTTCATGACCCAAAAAGGCCTGCGGGTGACGAACCAGCGGCTGGCCATCTTTGACGCGGCGTTTGCCCAGCGGGAGCACTTCACCGCGGAGCAATTGCTCGATTACGCGCGCGCGATCGACGACTCCGTGTCGCGCGCGACCGTCTATCGCACGCTGCCGATCATGACCGAGAGCAACCTCCTTCGCGAGGTCGACATCGGCACCGGAGAAAAATTCTACCTGCCCAACCAGGAAGGCAGCAGCAACCAGGTCGCGCAGGTGATCTGCCTCGATTGCGACAAGATTTTCGAAATCAGCGCTCCGTTCATGGGCTGGTATGGCAACTCGGTTTCGCAGAAACTGAACCTCACGCCCGTCACCCAGCGGTTGCAGGTCAGCGCGCGTTGCGATCAGTGGCGGCAGACGGGCACCTGCCCTCGCCGGTCCTGAAGCCATGAGCAAACCGCGCGACCACGAGTTCGAAATTCAGTTTTTCGAATCGGTCCTGAAGCGCGAACCGCGCTTCCCCACCGTGATCGAAATTCTCGGCGGCCTCTACACCAAGCACGGCCGGATCGCCGACGGATTGCGCATGGACCGGCGCCTCGTGAAACTTCTGCCGGACAACGCCACCGCGCACTACAATCTCGCGTGCAGCCTCGCGCTCTCAAAGCGCAAAGCCGACGCGCTCCGCTCGCTGCGCCAGGCCATCGAACTCGGCTACGACGATGCGGATTGGATGGAGCAGGATCCCGATCTCGAGGACTTGAAGGACGATCCCGCTTTCATCGCGCTCCTCGAAAAGTTGAAGCCGCAGAGCTGAAGCTCGGGCACGAAGTCAGCCCGACAAGATCCGCTGCGGTGCGTGCAGCACTCTGTCGTTCTGCGCGCAGCGAAAGAAACGTGGCTCGTGTTTCCGCCCGTTTCCGCACTTCGGCTTTTTTCGCGTTCCCGCGATTCGTTCTCCGTCGTCCGTGCTTCCGTGTTTCCGCGATCAATTCCAACTCACGCCGCACTTCGGCACGACGATGTCCGCACATCGTCGCGACTCGGTCCGAACCTTGGCTCGACCGTGGACGGACCTTGGCGCGACTCGGGACGCACTCGGTCCCGACTCGGTGCGCTCAGGGAATCGCGAAGAGCTGTTGCAGGACGGTTTTCAGATCCGAGCCGATCACCCAGTCGCCCTGCTTTTTCGTCGCGAGCGTTTTGCTGCGTTCGCGGCGGATGAGCGGCTCGTTGGCGCGCACGATCACCGGCTGGTCGGGTTTCAGTTTCATGTCGAGCACCTGCATCGGCGTGAGCGGCGTCCACGCAAACGGCAGTCCCGTCCAGTCGAACTGAATTTCCCACCCGCCGACTGCGTCTGGCAGCGGCTTCGTCAGCAACGCGGGATAACGTGTCACAAAATCCGGCACGCGACGCGTCGAAATCCGCAACGCGACCGCGGGCGGGAGCCGGCGGAAATACTCTTCGAAATTCGCCACGTGGCCGGCACGCCACTGCATGTAGAAATCGAGCGCATCGACGCCCATCAGGTTCATGCCGTTCCAGATGTTGTGCTCGTTGCGGCTGCCAAACTTGCGCGAGTCATACCAGCGCTGAAAATCACGAGTCATCATCAGCCCGATCTCGAAGTGCAGGTGCGCGCGTTCCTTGGGGATCACATAACCACCCGCCGAACGCCCGATGGTGCCGACAGGTTCTCCGGCCTGGATTCGGTTTCCCACGCGCAGTCCCGGAGTGATCTGCGCGAGATGCGCGTAGAGCGTGTAAACCGCCGGAGACACCTCCGTGTGCTCGAGCACGACGTAGCGGCCGTAGCTACTCTTGCCCGCGACGGCACTGATGTGACGCACCACACCATCCATCGCGGCGACGGCTCGATCGGTCGGATTGCCCGCGCGGTCGCGATTGCGCGGTTTGATGTCGATGCCCTCGTGAAACTGCTTGCCGCCGCTGCGCACGCCGCCGAAACCGCCGGACTTCGGATCGCCCGAGCCCGCGTGTTGCAGGATTTCAGTGGCGGGAACGCCCTCGCGGAGCGGCGTTTCGGGCGCCGGCCAGACGAAGCTCACGCGCTGAGCCGCGAGCGACGAAACCGCGAGGAATGAGAAAAGGAAAAGAGAGATGAAGCGCATCATGAGCGGCCGGCCGCGCGTTGCAGTTCCGCAGAGGTGGCGCGGAGATTTCGTGCGAGTTCCGCCAGTTCACCATCCGGCGCTTCCACAAAAATAAGGATCACGCCTTCTTCAAACGGCGCGTCGATGCGGCGAGCGCCGAGCGCCACACCGTTGAGCAGGAGCACGAGCCGGCGCCCCTGATTGGAAGCCGTCAGGCGATAGAGATCACGCGCTGCGGCAGGCGTCAGACGAAACATCAGACAGCGACCGAGCTCCACCTGCACTTCCTGAACGTCGACAATGTCGAACCCGGTAAAAACCGGTTTGGGCGAGATCGTGAGTTGCACGCCACTCTGCGGCAGCGCGACGCCACTCGCCTGCCCCACCGACGACTCGAGAAAGAAACGAGCGACCACGGGCGTGTAGTCGCGCTTTGTCGTGCGGCAGCCCGTGACGACCAGCGCGCCCGCGAGCAATGCTGCGATCAGCCACTTCATCAGCGCACCGGCTCCACGCGAATGCTCCACTCGGCACCGTAGGAGATCTGGTGCGTCCTGGCGAAATCACCCATGTTCAGCGCGAGCGCGACGTTCATGAGACTGTTGAGATAAAGGAGCGGTTCGCCCTCAGGAACTTCGCCAAAGGTGCGCGCGTAAGGCACCACGCCTTCGTAAACCGTCTCGTCCGCGTGGCGGATGACCACGCGCAACTTTTCGCCGGGCTGCACACCGAGCTGCTCAAAGAGCGCATCGTCGAGATTGGTCCAGACATTGCCGTATTGAAAATCCAGATACGGGATCGTGCCCACGATGCCCGCTCCGTCGCGGCGCGGTTTTTCATAGGGCAGCGCCACCACCTGCGGCGGCAGCAACGGTCCGACGTCATCGAACGTCGTCACGCCTGCGGCGAGCTTCGCGCCCATGTAGGCGTAAACGTCGCGACCGTGAAACGTATAGGAGCGGTTGGAGCCGCTGCGGCGGTGCTTCGTCTCGTCGATCTCGCGCACGGCCTCGATGCCGAGTTCCTCGGCCACGAGCGTCAGCGTGCCATTGTCGGGCGTGACGAAGAAGTGTCCGCTGCGCGTTTTGAGCACGACCGATTTGCGCTCCGTGCCCACGCCGGGATCGATGACCGAGACAAACACCGTGCCCTCCGGCCAGTAAGGCGCGGTCTGCTTCAGGCGGTAAGCCGCCTCCCAGATGTTGAAGGGCGTGTTGTGGTGACTGAGATCGTGCAGCACGATCGTCGGACTCACGCCGACGGCGATGCCTTTCATCTCGGCGACGGCGCCGTCTTTCACGCCGAAGTCGCTCTGCAACACCAGGGGCGCGGCCCAAACCGACGAGGTGGCGATACAGGCGAGCAGCAAAAACAGCTTCTTCATACGGGCGTTGATTCGTGGGAAAAGGCCTCCATGACCTCCGCGCCCACGGCGTCCGCGAGCAATCGCCCGCGATTCGTAAGCTGGAGGCGGCCACCGTCACAGATGGCCAATCCCTCGTCAACCAACCGCTGAACCAGCGCGTCCACGCGATCCCACGGCGCCTCGGGGCTGCGCGCACGCCACGCCGGCAGATCCACGCCCGCGTTCATGCGCACGCCGAAGATGACGGCGTCCTCGGCGAGTTGCGCGGGAGTGAGCCGCACCCGGTCCTCGGTCATCCGTTCGCCGCGGTCGACGCCGCTCATCCATTTCTCGAGATCCGCGATATTGCCGCCGCGCCAGCCGCCGTGCTGCGAAGCGGCGGAGGGCCCCAGCCCCACCCACTCGTGCATGCGCCATGTATTCAAATTATGGCGACACACGTGGCCGGGCCGCGCGAAGTTGGAAACTTCGTATTGTTCGTAGCCGAGTTCGGCGAGTTGCGCCCAGGTCGCTTCGTAGAGCCGGGCTTCGTGCACCGGATCGAGCTTCACGCGACCTTGGGAGAGTTTCACCCACAGCGCGGTGTCCTCCTCGAAGGTGAGGCAATACGTCGAAAGATGGTCCGGCTGCAGCGACGCCGCCTCGCGCACATCCGCCGCCCACTCCTCCTCGGTCTGACCGGGCAGCGCAAAGATCAGATCGAGATTGACGCTGTGAAAATCCGCCGCGCGCACGCGATCGTAGGCGCGAAGGATTTGTTCGCGCGAATGCTGACGGCCGAGTGCATCGAGCAACGGCGGCTGAAAACTTTGCACGCCCATCGAGACGCGCGTGACGCCGGCGTCCTTGAGCGCGGCGAGCCGCTCTTTGGTGACGGAGCCGGGCGCCAGCTCGACCGTCCACTCCTCGAAGTCGTCGTCCACGCGGGCGCGGACGATTTCCGCGAGCTTGGCCAAGTCGTGGGCCGCGAGCAGGCCCGGTGTGCCGCCGCCCCAGAAGATCGTGGTCGCGCGGCGCGGCCATTTGACGAGGTCGGCCTCAGCGGTGATGTGGTCGAGGAAACTTTTGATGCCCCCGACGGTCGGCTGGGTCTGGTAGAACGCACAAAAGTCGCAAGTCGACGCGCAGAACGGCACGTGCACGTAAAGTCCCAGCGGGTTTGCCGGCACAGCTTTGTCTTGCTCTGATGCGAGGTCGCTCATTACTAACCGCTCTTAATTCGCCCGGTTTTTCACGCTTAAAGGCCAATGCACAACAACCGTATTTCTCCCGCGAGAAAATTCCTTTTCTGGTTCGGCGCCGCGCTCGCTGCCGTCCTTTTCTCCGGCTGCCAAGGCTTGGTCCTGACGAATCTTACGCCGGTTTCCCTCCCGGAAAATCCGTCGCAAATTTACACGATCACGCTGCGCGTCACGCCGCGCACCAACACGATCGAGCGCGACAGCATCAGCCCGGTGATCGTCATCGACGGTCAGAGCCACCCGATGCGCAAGAGCGACCTCGGCGAAAACATTTACGAATACGACTACCAAGGCTCGGTCGGGCGCGAGGAGTTGGCGTATTACTTCCTCGTTCGTTACCGCGTGAAGTCCAGCACCTCGCCGGCGATGAACGAGACCTACACCGAAGTGGCCCAAGCGCGCATCGTGCGTCGCTACGTGCTCTCGCTCGAGGTCAATCGCGGTCCCGTCGGCGCGCGTGTGAGCGTGCTCGGTCGCGGCTTCACCCCGCAGGATGTGATCTATTTCGACAACACGCCGGCGCGCACGGTGTTCGAATCGCCCAACTCGCTGAGCTTCTTCGTGCCGGCGGTTAATCCCGGCCAGAACTACCGCGTGACGCTCGGCAGCACCAACGGCAACTCGCCGGTCGGCACGTTCCGCGTCGATGGCACCACCCTTACGGTCACGCCGTCGTCCCTGAATCTTCACACGCGCGAGCGTCAAAGCGTGACGTTCTCCGTGCCCCACCCGGCGCCCGTCGGCGGTCTTCTGCTCGATGTGACGACCGACGTTCCCGAGAGCGTCATCATGCCCGAAGTGATCGTTCCGCAGGGTCAGACCTCCGTCACCGTGACCGTCGAAGGCGGGAATCCGGGCAACGGCAGCCTCTTCCTCAAGGGCTACGGCGAAGGCGAGCTCACGATTCCGGTGAGCGTCACCGGTCGTTAAATCACCAACAGTTTCACTCACGAGAGCGGGCCAAACGCCCGCTCTTTTTGTTTATTCGCGCCACTCGATCGTCGCCACGACAGGACGGTGATCGCTCGCCGCGGCCACCCTCTCGCCGTCGAAGACCCGAGCGCGTCCCTCACGCACCGACGGAAACAACGCGGGCGAAACCAGCACGTGATCGACGCGCGAATACGTCTCCTTCTTGCGATAAGCGTGCGTCCACGTGTGGCCGCGCGAATCCGCCGCCGGCAGACTGATCGCGAGCTCAAGTTTTCCTTTCTTCAAGAAGCGCTGCATCGCGCGACCGTGCCGGCCGTCGTTGAAATCGCCGAGCACGAGAAACAACTCGCTCTCCGGATCGGGCCGCAACTGCAGGATGCGATCGCGGATCACCGTCGCCTCGCTGTTGCGCCGGATCTCCGAGCCGGGGTCGTCAGACCGGTCGCTGTAGCGACTTTTCAGGTGCACGGCGAAGATCGCCACTTCGCCCAGCGGCGTGGTGAAACGCATTTCGAGCAGCCCGCGCTTCACGGGAGTGGTTGCGCCAAAGTAACGGAACGTAAGATCGCCATGCGCTTTCGCGTAGCTCCAAGGCACGCGCGACAGCACCGCGAGCCGGCGATCGGGATCATGCGCGTCGGCGCACCACGCGTGAGGATATTCAACGGCCTCCGTGCGCAGGTCGCGCTGCAGCTCCTCCAGATACGCCGCCGAGCCGATTTCCTGAAACACGATCACGTCCGCGTTCAGCTCGCGGAGCGTGGCGCGCAGAGCCTCCTTCTCGCTTTCCGGTTTCGGGTAGTCCCGCCGATAACCGAATTCCGTGAGCCGATTGGCCGACGTGTAGTTTTCCAGATTGTAGGTCGCAATCGTCAACGAACCGGCCAGCGCGCGAGAGAGCACGCAAACCGACAGGATCGCGCAACTTCTCCAACGCAGCACTCTCATCGGCAAATCGCGGGCACGCCAAACGTTGGCGCTACGCTCCGCCCGCGACAAGACCGCCGTGAGTCATCGCGCGCCTCGCGACGCGCTCCAGCAACTAGCCCTTCGCCGTCAACGCCGCCTCGCGCTCCACGAGCGTCGGGTGCGAGTAGTAAAACGCGCTATACCCCGGGTGCGGCGTGAGATTGCTGAGGTTCTTCTGCGCAAGCTTGCGCAGCGCATTCACGAGGGGCGCCGGTCCGCCCACCGCATCGCGTGCGAACGCGTCGGCTTCGTATTCGTGTTTGCGCGAGAGCAGATTCGTGAGCGGCGACAGCCAGAACAGCACCGCTCCGCTCAGCAGACCGAAGAGCAAAAACGCCGGCGCCAGTTCACCCGGCGGAAAACCGAACGAGAGATTGAACCACGGACTGCGCGCGAGCCACGCGATCGCCGCAAACGCACCGAACATCACCGCCGCTGAAAGCGTCAGCAGCTTCGGGATGTGACCGCGCCGATAGTGTCCGATCTCATGCGCGAGCACCGCCTCGAGTTCCTCCGGCGCGAGCTGGTTGAGCAGTGTATCGAAAAGCACAATACGCCGGAAGCGGCCGAAGCCCGTGAAATACGCGTTTGCGTGGGCCGAGCGTTTGCTGCCGTCGATGACCTCGATCGCCTGCGCACGGAAACCGGTGCGGTCGCCGAGCGCCATCAGGCGATCGCGCAACTCGCCCGCGGGCAACGGTGTGAGTTTATTGAACAGCGGCAGGATCAGCTTCGGGTAGAGCACCATCATCAGGAGCTGAAACCCGAAGATCAGCGCGAAGCCCCATATCCACCACGCATCGCCCACCCAGCCGACGAGCGACAGCAGCGCCCAGAGCAGCGGCCAGCCGATCGCGACGCTCAGCAGAAAACCTTTGAGTTTGTCCGAAAGCCACAGCTTCGGCGTCGTGCGGTTGAAACCGTATTTCGCCTCCAGACGAAACTGCTGCCACCAGTCGAACGGCAATGAAGGCAGCGACACCAGCGCCATGGCCACGATGATAAAAAGCGCGTCGTCCCAAACAACATCCGGGCCCCACATCATGCCGACGTGCAGATACAGCCACGGCAGCACGCCGCCGAACACCACAAGGAAGAGCACGAGCGTATCGAAGATCTCCGTAAACACTCCGAACCGCGACCGCTCGAGCGTATAGGCCGTCGATTTCCGATACGTGGTTTCGTCCATGATGGCCGCGACCGCGGCAGGCGCCTGCGCGGCATGTCGGCGCACCTCGCGGCGATTCAGGGCCGAGAGCCACAACTCCACCGCCAGCCGAACGAACAGCAAACCCGCTACAATCAAGAGCACAGGGACCATTGGTCGAATCCATGCAAGTTTCCCCGCCCGTCCAACGAAAAACCCACAGCACCCATCGTTCCCGCCCACACATTTCGCATTTCCTCCTTTCCCGCACTTCCGAGCCCAAAGTCCGTAATACGGACTTTGGGTCATTCCTCGAGGGCAACCGCACAAGGGCCAATGGAAACCAAGAGGAGGCCGGTGAATGGGTTTGCCCACCTAGCACCCGCCGAGCGGAGGTCCGGAGCCCAGCCCCAGCTTTTGATTGAAAAGGCGGTTCCCCGGCGCATGTTCGCTCGTTCCGTGGAAGCTCCCAACGCCAAACCCTCTTTCGAGACCGCCCTCGCCCAACTCGAGAACATCGTCGAGTCCATGGAGTCGGGCGAGATCCCGCTGGCCGAGCTCCTGGCCAAGTTCGAAGAGGGCAACAAGCTCCTGAAAGTCTGCGAGTCGCGCCTCAAGGAGGCCGAGCTCAAGATCGAGCAGCTCAAGAAGCAGAAGGACGGCGCCACGTTTACGACTTTCGACACCACCAGCGACGCCTGAGCGCCGCTGTTCCTTTGCCTGATGAACGAACCCGCCTCCGCCTCGCCTCAACGTCTGTTGCCGTCGATCCACGGTCCCGCCGACGTAAAGGCTCTCTCCCCTGCCCAGCTTCCGCAGCTCGCGCAGGAAATCCGTGACGAACTCATCGCGGTCACCTCTAAAAACGGCGGACACATCGGCCCCAACCTCGGCGTCGTCGAGCTCACGCTCGCGCTGCACCGCGTGTTCACCACACCCGAGGATCAGTTCGTGTTCGACGTCGCCCACCAGGGCTACGTGCACAAACTCCTCACCGGTCGCGGCGGCGAATTCTTCAAAAAACTCCGCCAGTCCGAAGGCGCGAGCGGTTTCCTCTATCGCTCCGAAAGTCCGCACGACGCATTCGGCGCCGGTCACGCCGGCACCGCCCTTTCCGCCGCGCTCGGCATGGCGACCGCACGCGATCTGCGTGGCAGTTCGGAACACGTCGTCGCGATCTGCGGCGACGCGGCGTTTACCTGCGGCGTCACGCTCGAAGCGCTGAACAACGTCGTCTCCGCCACGAAGCGCCTGATCGTCATCCTCAACGACAACGAGTGGTCGATCGCCAAAAACGTCGGTGCGATCTCGCAGTATCTCAACCGGATCAGCACCAGCCCGACCTACAACAAGCTCCACCACGACGTGGAGAAGTTCTTCACGAGTTTCCCGACCGGCGCGGAGATGAACCGGCTCTACCAGAAGTGGAAACGCGAGACGAAGGACTTCTTCGTCGAGTCTTCGCTCTTCGAAAAATTCGGCCTCCGCTATCTCGGTCCGGTCGACGGTCACGATTTCTCCGCGCTCACGAAAAACCTCGAGTTCGCGAAGCAGTGCGATGTGCCCGTGCTGATCCACGTGCTCACGAAAAAGGGCAAAGGTCTCCCGCCCGCGATCGCGCATCCCGAGCGTTTCCACGGCGCGAGCCCCTTCGATCCCGCGACGGGTGAAAACAAAAAACCCGCACCCGGCACGCCGCCGAATTACCAGGACGTTTTCGGCCAGGCGCTCACCCGCTTCGCGAAACTCGATCCGAATATCGTCGGCATCACGGGCGCGATGCCAAGCGGCACCGGTCTCTCACACCTCGCTCAGGAATTGCCGCGGCAGTTCTTTGACGTCGGCATCGCCGAAGAGCACGCGGTCTTGTTCGCCGCCGGCCTCGCCACCAAAGGCATCAAGCCGGTCTGCGCGATTTACTCCACGTTCCTCCAGCGCGCCTACGATCAGGTCATTCACGACGTCGCGCTGCAGAACCTGCCCGTCACGTTCTGCATGGATCGCGCGGGCCTCTCGCCCAACGACGGTCCCACGCACCACGGTCTCTTCGATTTGGCCTACCTCCGCTGCGTGCCGAACGTCGTCGTGATGCAGCCCAAGGACGAAGACGAACTCGTCGACATGCTGCACACCGGCCTGACCTGCGGCTCGCCGTCCTTCATCCGTTATCCGCGCGGCGCCGCCGTCGGCGTGCCGATCAAACCCGAGCCCGCGGCTCTGCCCATCGGACAAGCGGAAGTGCTCCGCCAAGGTTCCAACATCATGCTCTGGGCGCTCGGCTCGATGGTGCAGGACGCGCTCCAACTCGCCGACCGCCTCGAAGCCGAAGAAGGACTTTCGGTCGGCGTCGTAAACGCGCGCTTCGCGAAACCGCTCGACCGCACGCTGCTCCTCAGCCACGCCGCGTGTATCCCACTTTTGGTTACACTCGAAGACCACGTCGTCGCCGGCGGTTTCGGCAGCGCCGTGTGCGAAGTGCTGCAGGAAGCCAACTGTCCGACCGCCGTCGAGCGCATCGGCTGGCCCGACAAATTCATCGAACACGGCAGCAGCGTGGAAATCCTCCGCGCCGCTCACGGCCCTCGCGCCCGACGCGATCTTCCAGCGCGTGGTCGACCGCTGGCGCCACCTCCACGCCGAACACGTCGAAGCCGACGTGTAAGGAAGACGGACTTCTCAAAAAGCCCGGGAAAATGCCGGGCTTTTTTGCGCTCACGCTGCGTGAAACAACCCGCCGGGGACGGCGGGTTCCACCCGGTCTGTCATTCTGAACGCAGGGACACGTTTTGCCTCAGCCCTTTTCTCCTTTGCGCGCTTCGGTGACCGGGTTGCAACCATGTCTGCACCTCGTCGCGACCGTGTCCGCACTTTGTCCCGACTCGGTGCGCGATGTGTCCCGACTCGGGACGGACCTTGGCGCGACGTGGCCCGCACACGGGCAAGACCCGGTCCGCAATGCGGCGCGACTTGAGCGATTTGCAGTGGTGCGGGCGGCGGGAATCGAACCCGCCTCTCAGGCTTGGGAAGCCCACATAATAGCCGATATACTACGCCCGCGACTTCACTGACGCGGTGAGAAATACCGCGGCGGAACGCGTCCGCAAGTCACGAATAAGAACGGCGCCCGTCGAGCGCGCTCTTGAGCGTCACGGGATCGGCGTAGAGCACGCCACCGCCGCTTGGCAGACCGAAACCGATGCGCGAAACGGAAACGTCCTTGCCGCGCGCGTGCACTTGCTCGGTGAGATAGTGGCACGTCGCTTCGCCTTCGACGTCGTTCGAAAGTGCGAGGATGAGTTCGCTCACCTCGCCCTGCTCCACGCGGGCGAGCAGCGAGGAGAAATTGAGATCCGCGGGCGTGACGTTTTGCAGGGGCGAGAGTTTGCCGTGCAGCACATGAAACACGCCGCGATACGCGCCACTGCGCTCGATCGCGACGAGATCCGGCACGTGCTCGACAACGCACACGACATTGGCGTCGCGTTTCGGATCAGCGCAGATCGGGCACAACGTTTCTTCCGCGAGATTGCCGCAGCGCTCGCAGCGCCGAACTGTGCGCGCCGCTTCTTCGAGCGCTTCAACGAGCGCGGGCAAGCGCGCCGGTTTTTCGACGAGAAGATGCAGCGCAATGCGCTCCGCCGACCGGTAACCAAGTCCGGGCAGTTGCTTCAGATGCTTCTGCAACTTCTCGAAGGCGGGAGTCATTGAATTTTCGATTTTGGATTGGTGATTTTCGATTGTGGCGCGGCATTCGAGATGAAGTTGCCGCGCCGTTTTCCGTCTCCGGGAAAATCGAAAATCGAGAATCGAAAATCCAAAATCACATGAATCCCGGCATCTGGAAGGCGGAGGTGACCTTCTGCATCTCGGCGTCGTTGTAGTCCTTGGCCTGCTTGGCAGCGTCCTGGACCGCGACGAGCAACGTGTCGGAGACGAGCTTGGCGTCTTCCTTGAGGAACTCAGGATCGAGCGAGATCGCGAGGAACTTGCCCGCTCCGTTGATCTTGATCTTCACGGCGCCACCGCCGCTGGTGACATCGATCTCCTTGGCCTCGAGCTGGGCCTGGAGCGCTTCGATGCCGCGCTGCATTTTCTGAGCTTGTTTGAGGAGTTTGCCTACGCCGGCCATGGTAAAAACGAATGGGTTTCGGGTTGAGGTTTGGGGTTAACTGCTAATCGGCGGTCGCTGCCAACACATTTTCGTAGCCGGCGCGGAAATCCGCAAATTGCGGGCGCCAGCCGAGCTGCTGTTTCGCGCGTGTGTTGGCGATGATGCGATCCGGCGTGACCGTGCGACGACCGCTCGCGGGCTGTCCGGTGAAGCGCGGCGGCGGCACGCCGAGGCGCTGCGAGAGCCACTGCACGATGTCGGATTTTCGCGCGGCGCCGTCGTCGGCGAGATTCAGCACTTCGCGGCGAAGCGGACGCGTTTCGTCGAGCGCCGCAAAGATCGCCGCGGAGATGTCGTCGCGATGGATGAGATTGAGATGATGCGAACCGCTGCCGGAAACTTCGCCGGCAAGCACTTGATCCACGAGATGCCGGCGGCCGGGTCCGTAGATGCCAGCGAGGCGAAACACGAGGCGGCTGTCGCCCAAACCTTCGTCTTCGAGAAACGCGCGCTCGGCCGCGAGCAACACGTCGGCGCGTTCGCTGCCGCCGGTCGGAGAAGTTTCATCAACGACCACGCCGCCGTCCTGCGGATACACCGCGGTGCTGCTGGTGTAGAGCGCGCGACGCGGCGCCGGATGCTGGCTCGCCCAGCGCAGGAGCGAACGCATGCCGTTGAGATAGCTGTGACGATACCCGTCGATGCCGTTGCCGGCGGAACTGACGGTGTTGACGACAAAATCCGCCGCGGGCACCGACGCATGCCACGCATCCGAGGCGAGATCGCCCTCGACGGTGGCGATGCCGTCGGCGCGCAGACGTTGCGCGGTGTCGGCGTTGCGCGTGAATGCGGTCACTTCGATCCCGAACGCAGCCGCGCGACGCGCCACGGCGCCGCCCACGTAACCGCAGCCGAAAACGACGAGACGCGCACCGGTCGGGAAAGACATGCGGAAACGATAGTGCGATCGCGCACGCGAACCCGACAGAAAAATGAAAATCGAGGTGCGTTACCGGAGAATATCCATTTTCTGGATGCATGCCCACGGTGCTCACTCTCCTCGCGGAAGGCTTCGAGGAAATCGAGGCGACCGCTCCCATCGATCTGCTCCGGCGCGCGGGTGTCGAAGTGACCGTCGCTGCACTCGGCGAATCTCTCGATGTCCCCGGCCGCAACGGCATCACCCAAAAAGCCGACGTAACGCTCGCGTCGGTGTTGGCGGAGCCGACCAGAACCTTCGACTGCCTGTTTTTGCCCGGTGGGCCTGGAGTGAAATCGCTCCGCGCCGATCCGCGCGTGAAGCCGCTCGTGCTCGCGCAAAACGCCGCAAACCGGTGGATCGCCGCCATCTGCGCGGCGCCGACCGTGTTGCACGACGCGGGGCTGCTGAACGGTCGCCGCTACACGGCGCATTTTTCCGTCGAGAACGAACTCACGGCCATCCTCGCCAGCGAGCGCGTGGTTGTGGACGGCAACGTGATCACCTCGCGCGGTGCCGGCACGGCGTTGGAGTTTGGGCTGATGCTGGTGGAGAAACTCGTCTCCGCTGAGAAGTCGCGCGAAGTCGCGGCCTCAATTTGTCTGTGATTTATTTGCAGGTCATGAAAATGGGGGTGCCTCAAGGCGCGCCCTTGCGTTCGCGAATCTGGGGTATATACCCCAATCCCAGTTTCGCCTGTGTCCAGCCCGTCTGAATCCCGTAACGGGTCACCTCCACATCGGAAGTGACGGGGCGAAGCTCGCATAAGTCACTAAATGTGCGGCATTAGTGGAGTTATAGACCCGCAAAGTAGCTACGGGTTGCGCGCAGAAACCGTGAATCGCATGTGCGCAGCGATGCAGCACCGCGGTCCGGACGATGTTGGCGTGGAGTCGTGGGGGCCGGCCACGCTGGGGATGCGGCGCCTGGCCATTTTCGATCCCGGCAACGGTCACCAGCCAATGAGCACGGCAGACGGCTGCTTTCACCTCGTGTTCAACGGCGCGATTTACAACCACCGCGAGCTGCGCGAGGAACTCAGCAACGCGGGCGTCGCTTTTCGCACCCGCTGTGACACCGAGGTTTTGTTGGAAGCGTTTGCGCGGTGGGGCGAAGCCTGCGTGACGCGACTGCGCGGAATGTTCGCTTTCGCAATATGGGACGAACGCGAACAGGCGCTTACGCTCGCGCGCGATCCGTTCGGAATCAAACCGCTCTACTTTCACCGCGCGGGACAACGCCTGGTATTCGCTTCGGAAGTGAACGCGCTCCTCGCTGGCGGCGTCGCGCCACAGATCGACGCCGAAGCGGTCGCGGAGTTTCTCGCCTGGTTTGCCGTGCCTGCTCCGCGCACGATCTATCGCGGCGTGACGAGTCTGCTGCCCGGAGAACTCGCTCGCTTTGAAAACGGCGAGTTCACGACGAAACGCATGTGGCGTTTTCCAGCGGCCACGGCAGAGCGCGCCGCGCGTTCACAGGCAGAGTTCACCGCCGAGCTGCGCGCACGACTCGAGGACTCGATCAGCGCGCATACACTCGCCGACGTGCCCGTGGGCGCGTTTCTCTCGGGCGGACTCGACTCGTCGGCGGTTGTCGGACTGATGTCGCGCCGCTCGGGGCAGAAGCTGAAAACGTTTTCGATCGGCTTCGAGGAAGCGGCGTTTTCGGAGCAGAAAGAAGCCGAGGAAAGCGCGCGTCATTTCGGCACCGAGCACACGACGCGCATCATCACGGGACGCGAAGTCGCGGCCGACCTGCCGAAAATCCTCGGCTCGCTCGATCAACCCACCGGCGACGGCATCAACACCTATTACGTGAGCGAAACGGCGCGGCGCGGCGGTGTAACCGTCGCACTCTCCGGGCTCGGCGGCGACGAGCTGTTTGGCGGGTATCCATCTTTTCAGGACATACCGCGACTCGAGCGCTGGCTGCCGTTGTGGAACGCACTGCCCGGGTTCGCTCGCGCTCCCCTGCTCTCGCGTCTGCGTGCGGGCGGGGCGCGTCATCGAAAACTCGCTGATCTGCTCGCGCACGCGCGAAACCGCGATGAACTTGCGGCGCTTTATCGCACCGTGATGCCGCACTCGACGCTCCTTTCGCTCCTCAGCGGCGACGCTCAACAAGCCGTCGCGGCCGCGTCGCCTTTTCATCGCGCGCTTCCTGAGTTGCGCGGGGCACTCGCGGGGCGCACGACGCGCGAAACGATCAGCGCGTGGGAGCTTCGCACCTACATGGCGGATCTGTTGCTGCGTGACAGCGACGTGATGAGCATGCGGCACTCGTTGGAGCTCCGCGTGCCCTTCGTCGATCGACCGTTGATCGAATGGCTGTCGGCGCAACCTGCGCGTTTCCGCTACACGCCGAAGCAACCGAAGCGCGCGCTCGCCGGTGCGATCGCGGACCTTTTGCCTCCTGCGATGCATACGCGGAGAAAACGCGGTTTCACTTTTCCCTTTGGTGAATGGCTGCGGACCGAACTGCGTCCGTTTCTCGAGGAAACGTTCAGCGCGGCGAGCGTGGGTCGCAGCGGTTTGTTTTCGCCCGCGGTGGTCGGCACGTTGTGGAGCGACTACGTGAATGGTCGCGATGCACGGCAGTGGTCGCGCGTGTGGGGCGTGGCGGTGTTGATCGATTTCGTGAACCGCTGCGGAACCAAGGAGAACGCCCGGTGAGAAACAGCACGCTGCTCCTTGCCCCGGAACTTTTCGCCTCCGAAGGCGGCATCCCGCGCATCCTGCAAAGCTACCTGCGGGCCCTCTCGGAACTCTCGGGCCCCGATCGCCGCATCAGCTTGCTCGCGCTCAACGACACCATGCTGGACTCGCGCGACCTGCGCCGCTGCGACCCTGCGTCGCGGGTTCACGATTGGCGCATGTGCTCCCGCAGCAAATATCACTTCGTTCGCGCGGCGCTCTCGATGAGTCGGCACTGCGATCGCATCGTGTGCGGACATGTGGCGCAACTTCCCGTGGCGTTGCTCGCGAAGGTTTTCAACCCCGACCTGAGCTACTACCTCGTCGCGCATGGGATCGAGGTGTGGCGGCGCTTCACGTTGGCAGAGAAACTCGCGTTGCGCGGCGCGCATCGAATCCTCTGTGTCAGCGATTTTACCCGGCGGGAGATGGCGAAGCACGTCTCGCTGCAGCCGGAAAAATACGCGGTGCTTTACAACGCGCTCGAGAGCGAGCCGAGCCGTGATCCAGTGCCGCCACCCAGTTCGCCTCCGGTGATCCTGACGATCGCGCGGCTGAGTGCCGCTGAACGCTACAAAGGCGTCGATCACTTGATCCAGGCGATGCCTGCGATTCGCGCGGCTCGCCCCGATGTCGTCCTCAAAGTGGTCGGCCGCGGAGACGATCTCGGGCGCATGCAGACGCTCGTGCGGAAACTCGAACTCGGACGCTCCGTCGAACTAATGGGCTACGTGGACGACAAGCGCCTTCGCCAGGAGCTGAGTGCCTGCACGCTCTTCGCGCTGCCGAGCGAGAAGGAAGGTTTCGGCCTCGTTTACCTCGAGGCCATGAACGCCGGTCGTCCCTGCCTCGCGGCGCGCGCGGGCGGTGCGCCGGAGGTGATCTCCGCGGACTCGGGGTTGCTCGTCGACTACGGCGACGTAAACGGAATCGCCGAGCGGTGCCTCGCCGCGCTCAATCTCACGTGGGATCCCGAGGCGATTCGGGCGCACGCCGCACGTTTTTCGTATTCGCAATTTCGCGAGCGACTCGGCTCGCTGCTCAACGGTTGAACTCTCCAGCTGTTTCTAACCAATCCGTCCCGGAGCTCGTGATCGAACCCGGCCGCAATGCGGCGCGCTACTGGTCCGATCTCTGGCGCTACCGTGAGTTGCTCGGTTTCCTCGCGTGGCGCGACATCAAGGTCCGCTACAAACAGGCCGTCTTCGGCGCGGGTTGGGCGTTGTTCCAGCCGTTGCTGACGACGATCATCTTCACCTTCGTGTTCGGCCGCATCGCCAACATGCCAGACGGCGGCGTGCCTTATCCGGTGCTCGTGCTGGCGGGACTCATGCCGTGGCAGCTTTTCTCCAACGCGCTCAACAGCGCGAGCGCGAGCGTGGTGGGCAACTCGCACCTGGTGTCGAAAGTGTATTTTCCGCGCCTCGTGATTCCGCTCTCCTCGCTCGGTGTCTCGCTGGTCGATTTCGCCGTGGTGTTCGCGCTGTTCGTGGCGATGGCCGGGTGGTTCGGAGTTTATCCGAGCTGGCACTGGATCGCCCTGCCGCTCCTCGTGGCGCTGGCGCTGTTGCTGGCGCTCGGAGCGGGCTTGTGGCTCACGAGCCTCACGGTGCGGTTTCGCGATTTTCGTTTCATCGTGCCGTTTTTGCTGCAGATCGGCGTGTTCGTTTCGCCTGTGGGTTTCCGGACGGATTTTTACCCGAACTGGCGGGCACTGCTGGGCCTCAATCCGCTCACGGGCGTGATCGACGGCTTCCGGTGGTGCCTGCTCAACGGCACAAAAAGTCGATCTTCTCAGTCTCGCCTACTCTGTCGTCGCGGCCGTGGTGCTGCTGGCGAGCGGCCTTTGGTATTTCCGCCGCACCGAGCGGCAGTTCGCGGACATCATCTGAGCATGAGTGCGCCGGCCATCGAACTTTCCGGATTGGGTAAACGCTACGTGATCGAACACGAGTCGCGTCACGACAACCTGCGCGATCAGTTGCACCACACCGCGCGCAAACTCTGGCGGCGCGTGCGCTGGGGCACGAGCTTCGCACGCGAGGAGTTCTGGGCGCTGCGCGACATCTCCTTCTCCGTGCAACCTGGCGAAGTGGTCGGTCTCATCGGCCGCAATGGCGCGGGCAAGAGCACGCTGCTGAAAATACTTTCGCGTATCACCGAACCCACTACAGGTCGCATCAAACTCCGCGGCCGCGTGGCGTCGCTGCTCGAAGTGGGCACGGGGTTTCATCCCGACCTCACCGGTCGCGAGAACATTTTTCTCAACGGCGCGATCCTCGGGATGAGCCGCGCCGAGATCCGGAGCAAGTTCGACGAGATCGTGGCGTTCGCCGAAGTGGAGCGTTTTCTCGACACGCCGGTGAAACGCTACTCGAGCGGCATGTATGTGCGCCTCGCGTTCGCCGTCGCCGCGCACCTCGAACCGGAGATCCTCATCGTCGACGAGGTCCTCGCGGTGGGCGACATCGCCTTCCAGAAAAAATGTCTCGGCAAGATGCAGGACATATCGCGCGCCGAAGGCCGCACAGTGCTTTTCGTCAGCCACAACCTCGCTTCGATTCGCCAGCTTTGCACCTCGGCCGTTCTGCTTGAGGCCGGCGCCGTGCGGATGACCGGAGCCTGCAATCAAGTTCTCGAGCTCTATCAAAGCGGACTGACCGGCGCGGATAACACCTCCATCCCCGCTCCCACGGTCGATCTCCTGGATCGAGGCTACGTGACTGGCGTGGACGTCGAAACAATCGACGGACGCCCGCAACCGGTCGTGCCCGTAGGCCAACCCTGGCGTGTGCGTGTGCGATTCCGGATCGTTCGTTCACAGGAAAACTTCGTGGCGGCCGTCGGTTTCAAAGCCGTCGATGGAGTATCGGCTCAGACGGCTTGGTGTCCTCCCCAGCATCTTTCCCCCGGCGACTACCAAGCGATTTTCGTCCAGGACCGTGTCGCGCTCGCCGCGGGCGCCTACTTGGTGCGCATCGGACTTTCGAGCAACGACCGGACCTTTCAGCAGTTCGACGCCACGCGCGTGGATATCGTCAGCGATGGCGTGCAAGGTTTCTATCCGCGCACGTCCGGCGTCGGAGTGGTGCTCAACTCGATGAGCACCTCAATTGCACGGCTGCCGTAAGCCGCCCTGCCGGCCGGCGTAGCCCAGTCCGCCCAAATCTCCTTTCCAGCTTTCATGATCATCACCCGACTCCAAGGCGGTCTCGGCAACCAGATGTTCCAATACGCCGCTGGCCTCGCGCTCGCGGAGCACCGCCGCACCGTGCTCAAACTCGATGTGTCGTGGTTTCGTGAATACACGGAATACGAAGCCCACAACCGCTACGCGCTTTCCTGTTTCAACCTCACCGAGCAGTTCGCCACGCAGGAGGAAATCGATCGCGTCGCCGGCGTGAAACTCACCCGCGTCGAACGCTGGTCGATGGCGCTCGCGGAGCATCTCCACTTCTACCGCTACGCGCGCCGCTACGCCGCGCCGTCGCACACGCTCTACGAAACCCACATTGCACCGGAGCGTTTTTTTTCGACGCGTCCGATAACACCTATCTCTACGGCATGTGGCAGAGTGAGCGCTTTTTCGCTCCCGTCGCCGACCTTCTGAGGCTCCACTTCAGCTTCCGTTACCCGCCGCAACCCTCCGTCGAGGAGATGGCACATCGCATCCGCACGGGTGGTCCGTCCGTCGCCGTCCACTTCCGCCGCGGTGACTACGTGCGCAATCCTTCCTTCAATCGCAAACTCGGAGTCCTGCCGTTCGACTACTACGAACGCGCGATCGCATTCGTCCGCGAACGCGTTCCCGACGCCGTGCTCTACATCTTTTCTGACGACATCGACACGATAGAGCGCGAGTTCCGCCCGTCCGGTCCGCACGTATTTGTCCGCGCCACGCAGCCCTGGCACGCCTACGACAAGATCCGCCTGATCAGCCTTTGCGATCACGCCATCATCTCGAACAGCACCTTCGCGTGGTGGGGCGCGTGGTTGAATCCCTCGTCGTCAAAAATCGTCATCGCTCCCTCGCCCTGGTTCTCCACCCCGTCCGCCCACCCGAACCAGTTCGTCCCTCCGTCCTGGATCCAGTTTCCCCGGCAAAGCTGATCTCATGCTCCGCTCGTCGCTGTTGTCGCTCCGCTCCGTTCTCGACCGCCTGCTCGCCATGAATTCGCTCGCTGAATACGACTCGGTCGCCGAAATCGATTTCGCCGCGCGGCTCGACTCATTCATCATCAAGCCGAATCACAGCTCAGGATTGGACCGAACCTGGGGTGACCTCTGGCTCCTCGACACCAGCGCCACCGTCTGATCGGGCGCTCGCATCGCCATGACTGCACTTCCCTATCAACCCCGTAGCGCTGTCTTCTACTCGACCGGGCGCAACTGGGGTTGGGGTGCACCTGATTACGTGTGGCCGAGAGCGGCCGCAAAACTCGCCGCGCAAAACATCCCCGTCGTGGCCGTCGTGCGGCCGGCGATTCTCGATCGGCCTGAGATTCGCGCGCTCGCGCAGGCCGGTGTTCAGATTCATCGGCAGCCTCCACTCGTATATCGCCGGGGGAAAATCTCGGTGATCAAAGATTATCTGCTTCGCGCCTCGCTGGCGGACGGAGCGTTGCGGCGGGCGCTCCGGCGGCTCCCAGCTCCGCATTACTTCATCGAGCAAGCTGGGGCTTACGAGTTTCTCGACGAACGCTTGCTGCTCGAATCGATCGCTTCCTCCCAGGCGAGCTACGACGTGGTTTTCCGCTCGAACCAGCCTTCTCCGCCGATGCCAATCGAGCAGCGGAAACGCGCGACCGACTTTCTAGCAGGCGCGCATCGCACCCTCTTCAACTCCAGCTGGACGCGCGAAATCACCGAGTTGCAGCTCCTCCATCGTTTCTCCAACGCCGCCTACATCCAGCACCTCGTTCGTTTTCCGCACGAACATCCGCTGCCCTGGCCAGCGGACGACACGCTGCGGCTCGCCTCGGTCAGCCGTCTCGATTGCCACCACAAGGGGCTCGATGCGCTTTTGCAGGCGCTCGCGTTGCTCCCTTACGATGCGCCGCGCTGGTCGCTCGACCTCTACGGCCACGGTCCCGACGAAAAATATCTGCGCGGTCTGGTAGCTTGGTTGGGACTCGGAGAACGCGTGCATTTCCATACGGCGACCAGCGACATTCAGGGCATTTGGCGCCGCTCGCACCTGTTGATCCTCGTGTCGCGTTACGAAGGCCTCGCCGTTTCGATGCTCGAAGCCATGGCGTGCGGACGCCCCGTGCTCCGCACGCCCTACGGCGGCTTCGCCGAGTGGATTTCCGCCGGCGAAACGGGATTCGTCTGTCGAGCCGCCGAGCCCGCCCTGATCGCCGAGAGTCTTTTGCACGCATTCAGTCAACGCGATCGGTGGCCGCAAATCGGCCAGGCCGCACACGCGCGCATCCGCGCCTCCCTCTCGCCGACACCTGAATCCGTTTTCCTGGAACCGTTCGGCTTCGCTTCGGCGCATTACCCGACGCCCGAGTCCCACACCTGACCCAATGCCAGCTCGCTCCATCATTCTAGGCATCGGTGGCTTGCTCGGCCACGACGCCAATGCCGCCCTCATCGTGGACGGGAAACTCATCGCCGCATCGCAAGAGGAGCGGCACACGCGTCTGAAACACGACGGTGGTTTTCCGCACCTCGCCATCGCCGATTGCCTGAAGTTCGGCGGACTCGAACTCGCGGACGTGACCGACGTGGTCTTCGCCGAGAAGCCGCTGCAGAGTCATCTCTTCAATCTTTCAGGACGTCCCGGCAACGCGTTCACGCGCTTGCTCGGCCGTTTGGTGCCGGAACGTTGGCCGGGCCTCTACACCCAACCCGCGCGAAAACTTTTTCCGCAGGCAAAATTTCACTACGCGTGGCATCACCTCACGCACGTCGCCGGCGCGTTTCACACGTCCCCCTTCGAGCGCGCGGCATTTCTGTGCGTCGACGGCAAAGGCGAGGATTACAGCGCGAGCATCGGACGTGTAGACCACGGTCGAATCGAGATCCTGCACGAGCAACCCTACGAGAACGGTCTGGGCATGCTCTACACGCTGGTCACGCACTACCTCGGATTTCTGTCCTTTGGTTCTGAATACAAGGTCATGGGGCTCGCCCCTTACGGGAAGCCGACTTTCGTGCCGCACCTGCGCAAACTGATTTCCACCGACGAACAGGGCGGCCTGCGTCTGCACATTCCCGCGCGTTTCGAATGGAACTCGATGATGACCGCGCTGCCGCGTGTCGCCGAGGCGACGGGAGTGCCCGTGCGGCAGCCCAACGATCCGCTCCGCGATGAACACATCGATATCGCACACTCGCTCCAGCAGATCTTCGAGGAGGAGGTTTTCAAGATGGCGCGGTTCGCGCAGACCGTCACCGGCGAGGACCATCTCCTCTTCTGCGGCGGTTGCGCACAGAACTGCGTGACGGCGGGAAAACTCCGTGCCGCGGGCATCTTCAAATCGGTCTTCAACTCCCCCGTCGGCGGCGACATGGGGAGCGGCTTGGGCGCAGCCCTGCTGGTCGCGCGCGAGCGTGTCGCGCCGCAGCCGCTGCAGATCGATGCGCGCGGCTTCTATCTTGGGAGCGAACCGGGCGAGATCCCCGCGGAGGCGCAAGCGTGGCGCGTGGACATCGGTGACGACCTCTTCAGCTTCATCGCCAACGCACTCGCGCAAGGTCGCATCGTCGCCTGGGTGCGCGGCCGCATGGAACTCGGCGCACGCGCGCTCGGTGCGCGTTCGATTCTCGCCGATCCGCGGCGGCCCGGCATGCAGTCGCGCCTCAATCTCGCGGTGAAGTTCCGTGAGTCTTTCCGTCCCTTCGCCCCGCTGGTGCTCGCCGAGGATTGCGCCGAGTGGTTCGACACTTCGGAGCCGAGCAACTACATGCAATACACCGCGAATCTCGTCTCGCACCGGCGTCAGCCCCAGCCGGCGGAGTTCGCATCGTTGCGCGACCGACTGGATTTCCCGCGCTGCTCGATTCCGAGCGTGGTGCACGTGGATTACTCGGCGCGTCTGCAGACGATCCAGCGCGACGTGCACCCCGACATGCACCGGTTGCTCTCCGCCTTCAAGGCACTCACCGGCATCCCGATCATCATCAACACAAGCTTCAACGTTTCCGGTCAGCCGATCGTGCGGACGGCCGCTGAAGGTTGGGAGTGCTTTCTCAACACCGACGTCGATCTGCTCGTGCTCAACGATCAGGTCTTCCGCAATCCCTTCCTGAAAACCCGCGAGGAAAAACTCTCATGGCTAAAGCAATTCGCCAAATCGGCCTAAAGGCCATCGTCGCGCTCTTGCGACTCTTCGTCCGACCGGCTGATCGCGGCTGGCAGCCCGGGCGTCGCGTCGCGGAGTTGCGCATTCGCTGAAAAGTCGTTGTGCGCAGATGACGCGCTCCACTGAGAATCGTATCGCCATCCATCCGCCGTCGAGACATCACCTTTCTTCCTATGGGCCGCGGCGTCGCAAAACTGGTCATGCTTTTAATCAAGCTCTTCGTAAAGGGCTTCAAGAAGCAGGCCCGCACCAATCAGCGAAAACAGAAGAAGGCGGCCAAAAAGCCCGCTAGTCCGTAGCGGAGCGGTGCTCTCCGCCACTTTCCACGCGCCAGCCGGCGGGCGCTTCTCTTCCAGCTCCGGTTGTTCTCCTCACAAGATTCCATCTCACTTGTGACCGAGCTCAGCGTCATCATTCCCACCCACAATCCGGATCGCGTCCGGCTGCAGCGCTGTCTGGAGGGGCTCGCGCGCCAAACGCTGGCCCCTGAGCGTTGGGAGCTCGTGGTTGTCGACAACGACAGCTTGCCCGCGGTCACGCTGCCGACCCACGCCATCGCGGCGCCGGTGCGGATCGTGCGCGAATCGGAACGCGGACTCACGCCGGCCCGTTTGCGGGGCTTTTCGGAAAGTCGCGGCTCGTTCGTGGTCTTGGTCGACGACGACAACGTCCTGTGCCCCGACTATCTCGAAAAGGCGCTCGCCCGTTTCGCTCAGCATCCGAATTTGGGAGCGCTCGGCGGTCCCGTGGAGCCTGAATGGGACGTTGTCCCCGAACCGTGGGTGATCGAGTTTTCCGGCCTGCTCGCGCTTCACGAGCACGGCCCCGATTTTCTTCTGCAACGTGGCGGTGCGGACGCGCTGTGGCCGCGGTTTGCTCCGGTCGGAGCGGGCTTGTGTATCCGCCGCGCCGCGCTCCGGTCGTATCTCGTGGCGCTGGAAACCTCGCCCGAGCGATTGCAGTTCGATCGTCGCGGCGCCTCCCTCGCCTCCGGTGGCGACAACGATCTTGTTTTCACCGTGCTCCACGCCGGTTGGGATATCGGTTACGATCCCGCGCTGGTAGTGAAACACTTGATACCAGAGCGCCGCACCCGGCTCGAGTATCTCGCAGAACTCAACGAGAGCATTCAGCACTCTTGGGTTCGCGTGCTTCATCTGCACAAACAGTGCCCCTGGCGTCCCATCCCGCGCTGGACCGTGCCGCTTCGCTCCGCACGCGCCTGGATCCGATATCGCGCCTGGCGCAGCCCCGCCCGTTACGTGCGCTGGCGCGGTGCGCGGGGACATTTCCGAGGTCAGGCCGACATCCGCAACGCATGACGCCCGGACAATTCGCGCTCCGTTTTTTCTACACGCCGGTTGGGCGGCTGAAACAATGCATCCGCGAAGGCGGCCCGTGGGCTCAACGCAAGACCGAGCGCGGACGTCAGGAAATGGAAGCCGCCGCAGAGCGATTTGGTGCGCTGCCGACCTTCGACAACGCGCCGGTCGTCACGCTTCACCTGATGACCGGACGACGCTTCTGGTATCAAACGGTGTTCTGTCTGCACTCGTTTGCGGAGGCCGCACGCGTGAACATCGCCCCCGAGATCTACGACGACGGCTCGATCGACGCCGGCTGTCGCGAGCGGTTGTTGCGTTTGGGTCCGCGGGTGAAAATCCACAGCGCATCGGAGCTACGAGTTCGGCTCGACGCTCACCTGCCCGCGGACCGCTTCCCCGTCCTCCGCGAACGTTGGGAAAATTATCCGAACATCCGGAAGTTGATCGACGTGCATCTCGCATCGTCCGGTTGGAAGCTCGTGATCGACTCCGACCTGTTGTTTTTCCGCGAACCCACGGTCCTCGTCGATTGGCTGCTCCACCCCATGCAGCCGCTGCACGCCGTCGACTGCACCGAATCCTATGGCTACTCGCGCGGTTTGATGCAGGAACTCGCCGGAGGTCCGATCGGCCCGCTGATCAACGTCGGTTTGTGCGGTCTGCGCAGCGACGAACTCGATTGGGAAAAACTGGAGCACTGGTGCGCCCAGCTCATCGGACGCGAACGCACGAACTACTATCTCGAGCAAGCCCTCGTAGCGATGCTCGTCAGCGGCCGCACGTGCACCATCGCGCCCGCGAAGGATTACGTCACCATGCCCTCGCGCGATGAAGCGACGCGCCCCACCGCCGTCATGCACCACTACGTGGATACGTCGAAGCGCTGGTATTTCCAGACGGCCTGGCGCCGCGTTCTTCCCGGCTCGTGAGCGTTTAGCTTTCACCATGAGCACACCCCTGTCTCGATCTCTCGCCCGCGAGCGGATCTCCGCGGCATTCACCTCGCTCGCCGCGCGCTTCGAGGCGATCAACCGACGCCTCGGCAGACTGTCACCGTTCGCGTTCGCCGTGTGCTGCTCGCTCGTCGCGTTTGCGGTGAGCCTCGCGTTTTATTCGCCGAAATTCTGGGTGCTCGCCCAGCCGATTCCCGGCTCGTTCGAGTGGAGCCGCGCGCTGACTTTTCTGCAGCAATCCTCCGCCCCCTTTGACATGTCGGCCGTGCCCGAGCCGGCGATGCGCTGGCGCATCCTACCGGCGCTGGTCGCCCACGTCTTCCAGCTCGGGACGTCTGCGATTTGGGTCGTTCCCCAGGTCGGTTTGTTCGTGCTGTTCGGTTACTTCGGGACGACCCTCGCTCAGCAAACCGGCGACAGGCTTACAGGGCTGCTGGCGACCGTGCTCCTCGCCACGACAGGCGCGGTCATCACCATCACGAATCTTCTTGGCATGAACGATGCGTGGTTCGTGATCGGCATCGTCGCCGTCGTTTGCAGTCGCTCTCCCGCCCTGCTGCTTTCGGTCGGACTGCTATGCCCATGGGTGGACGAACGCTTCCTGCTCGCTCTTCCGCTCGCCGTTTTGTGCCGGATCACACTCACGGAAAACCGCACCCGCAGTCTGTGGTTCCTCCTGCCCGGCGTCGCCGTGTATCTCGGCGTCCGGCTTTTCGTCACCCTTTCGGGACAGGATACGGGATCGAGCAGCTACGTCGCCTCGATGCTCGCCCACCTGTCGCCTAGTCTTCCTTACGTGCCACTCGGGTGGTGGATGGGTTTTCGAATCGGCTGGGTGCTGCTCGTGCTTCCCGTCGTCACGCTGTGGCTTTGTTCTCAACGCAAGTCCGCAGCCGCACTCGTCGTTTTTGGCTTCGGCACGTTGGTGGGTATTACGCTCCTTGCCTCTGACACGACCCGCTCCACCTCGCTGCTGCTCCCGCTTCTCATCGGCAGCATTCTGGTTGGCGCGAAAGACTTCGGGCCGACCACGAATCGGCTGATCCTGTCAGGCACGCTACTTGGCAATCTCATCCAGCCCTTCGCATGGATCACCTACAACAAACTGTGGCTGATCCTGCCGCTTCCCGTGGAGTTGTTTCGCAGCTGGAAAAACTGGGGCGTCTTCTGAGACAGATGATCCCCACACATGATTGGGCGCGAATGCCGTCCACTCCGCGCTACTGATGCCCACGATCCTCGTCGTCGCCCCCGGGCCATTGTGCCGGAATCCGCGCCCGCTCAAGGAAGCCATCGCCTTGGCGGCAGCGGGCTACGATGTGACCGCGCTCACGGGCTTTATTTCCGACGAACACACCGGGATCGATCGCGCGCTTCTCCGCGAGAGCACCGTGAAGCTCGTCGTGGCGAAACCGCCTCGCAGAGTTCGCCATTTTTGGCAGCGCGCCCGCGTCTGGGTCGCCCGCAATGCAGTTACCCGCTTCGGTATCTCCTCGGCGTGGGCGCTCGGCGCGCACTCCTCGCTTTTCAAAGCCGTCCGTGCCCGACCTGCTGACCTCACCATCGTGCACAGCGAGATTCCTTTGTGGATCGGCCACCGTCT
Organism: Opitutus sp.; assembly: GCA_024707325.1. Classification (GTDB taxonomy): domain Bacteria; phylum Verrucomicrobiota; class Verrucomicrobiia; order Opitutales; family Opitutaceae; genus Opitutus. Next base: position 599,649 of record JANPZY010000004.1, read on the forward strand.
GCTCACGACTGGACGCCGGATCGCGGCCGACATCGAGGACTGGCACTCCGAAGACCTCTTGCCCGAAGCCCGCCGTTCGCGCCCGCTCGCTCTGCTGCGAAAAATCGAGTCCTCGCTGCTGCAACGGGCGGCGTATTGCACCACGACCTCCGCGAGTCTCGCGGCCGCACTCGCCGCTCGCTACGGCGGCCGCACACCTGCGGTCTTGCCCAATGTTTTCCCGCTCCAACCGGTGCCGCTTGCGCGTCCATCGCGTGCGCCGGAGTTGGTTTGGTTTTCTCAGACGATCGGCCCGGGGCGCGGCCTCGAGGAATTTCTGCGGCATTGGGCGAAGTTGCCCGCCAGCGGTGGACGATTGACCCTGCTCGGCCAAATCGCGCCCTCCTACGCCGCCCAGCTCCGAGCTATCCTCCCGCCCGACTGCCAGTCGCGCCTTTCGTTTCACGAGCCGGTTCTCCCTTCCGCGCTTCCGACCAAGCTCGCCGAATTCGACGTGGGGCTCGCACTCGAACACAACGAACCTGCCAGCCGAAATCTCACGATCACCAACAAGATCTTCCAGTATCTCAACGCCGGTCTCGCCGTCATCGCCACGCCCACTGCCGGTCAAATCGAGGTCATGAAAACCGCATCCGACGCCGGCCTTCTGCTCGATTTCAACGATCCCGACGCGCACACGACGCTGCATCCGTTCCTCCAGAACTCGACTGCGATCGGCTCCGCCCAGATCGCCGCCCGCCGAGCGGCTGAGCAACACTACTGTTGGGAACGGCACGCGCCCACTCTCCTGAATCTCGTGGAGCAAGCACTCCGGTCGCCCGCATGACGCCTCTGGTTTCGATTCTCATTCCGGCCTACAACTCGGCCGCGTGGATCGAGGAGACCCTGCGCTCCGCGCTGGCGCAGACGTGGCCGCACCGTGAGATCATCGTCGTGGACGACGGTTCGTCAGACGACACCGTCGAGCGCGCGCGCCGCTTCGCTTCGTCCGGCGTGCGCGTGCTCTCGCAGCCCAACGCGGGTGCCAGTGCCGCGCGAAATCGCGCGTGGCGCGAGAGCCGCGGCGACTGGCTGCAATTTCTCGATGCCGACGACCTGCTCGAGCCGCGCAAGATTGAGCATCAACTCCGTCTCGCCCACACGCTCGGCCCCGATTTCGCCTACTGCGCACGTTGGACCCGCTTCACGCGCACGACGGCGGACGCTGATTTCACTCCGCAACCGCTCTGCCGCGATGCAAACCCCGAGGAGTGGATCACGCTCAAGCTTCGCGACAACGTGATGATGCATCCCGCGGCGTGGCTCGTGTCGCGCCCGTTGGCGGAACGAGCCGGACCATGGGACGAATCGCTCAGCCTCGACGACGACGGCGAGTTTTTCAGTCGCGTGGTGTTCGCCAGCCACGGTGTGAGGCACTGTGAAGAAGCGCTGAGTTATTATCGCTCGAACATCTCCGGCAGCCTGAGCAAACGACGCTCGACCGCCGCGTGGCAGTCGGGCTTTCGCTCGCTCGAGCTCACGGCCGATCGCCTGCTCGCACGCCGACGTGACACAGAAACGAAATCCGCCGCGGCCAATGCGTATCAGCAGCTCGCCTACAGCGCCTACCCCGACGAAGCCTCGATCGCCGCGCGATGTGAGAGGCGCGCGCGAGAGCTGGGCGGAAGCAACGTGCAACCCGGGGGCGGCGCGGCCTTTCGCGGCCTCAGCCGTTTTCTCGGCTGGCGTTTCGCGCGCCGCCTGCAGCTCTGGCGTCAGATGCTTTGAAGTGAGCGGCATCATCCTGTCATGAGGAAAGTCCTGATCGTCTCGCCGCATTTCGCGCCGGTAAACGCGCCCGACATGCACCGTGTCCGCCTCGCGCTGCCATATCTCCGCGAGCTCGGCTGGGAACCGGTGGTGCTGTGTCTGGATCCTGCGACGGTTGAAGGCGCGGTGTTCGACCCACTGCTGGAAACGACCTACCCGCACGATCTCCGCATCGTGCGAGTGAAAGGGATTTCGCCGCGCGCGACGCGCTGGGCTGGATTCGGAAATCTTTGGTTACGCGTTGGACGTGCCTTTGCGCGGGCCGGCGAACGCCTGCTCGCGGCGGAAAAATTCGATCTCGTTTTTATCAGCACCACGCAGTTTTCCGCATTTGGACTGGGTCCGCGGTGGAAACGCCGGTTCGGCGTTCCCTACGTGCTCGATTACCAGGATCCGTGGATCAATCCTTACTACCGGGACACGAAAACCCGGCCGCCCGGCGGTCGTCTGAAGTTTGCCCTGAGTCAGTGGACCGCGCGGCGCATCGAGCCGCAGGCGTTGCGCGAAGCTGGCCGCGTTGTTCTCCGTCTCACCCGCCTACAGCTCCATGCTGGCGGAAAGTTATCCTTGGTTCGATCCTGCGCACGTGACGGTGCTGCCGTTTGGCGCAGCGGAGGCCGATTTTGCTGCCGCACGCTCCCATCGCCCGGCGGCGCCGCTCATTGATTTCGACGACGGCTGCCAGCACTTTGTTTATGCGGGGCGCGGCGGCGCCGTCATGGCGTTTGCATTGCGCGCGCTGTTTCGCGCGTTCCAGCTTTATCTGGAAAACAATCCCGCCGACGCGCGGCGCATGCGGTTTCATTTTATCGGCACCGATTACGCGCCACCGCCGCTCGGTCGCGAGTGCGCGCTGCCGCTCGCGCGCGAACTCGGGATCGAAAAGTTCGTCACCGAACAGTGCGAGCGCGTGCCGTATTTCGACGCGCTCCACTACCTGCAACGCGCCGACGCGGTGCTGGCCATCGGCTCCGACGATCCGGGTTACTCGGCCTCGAAGATTTATCCGTGTATTCTCGCTCGGCGGCCATTGCTGCTCGTCTATCACGAGAAGAGTCCCGTGCTGGACTTTGCACGACGCGTTTCGGCCGGAACGGCATTTTCCTTTGCCGATGCTCGAGACCATGAAGAGCTTGCCCGCCGCATCCTTGCGGGATGGTTTGGCAACCCGATGCGGAGACTTCAAGAGGGCCACGACGAAACCGCTTTTCGACCGTTCACGGCCGCTGCCCTCACCACCCGGCTCGCCGAGGTTTTCGAGCAAGCCGCCGCAGTCGCGAGAACATCTTCGCATCGATGAGTGCCGCCCTCAGAAACGCGTGGTTGGACGCGGGTGATCCCATCCGCGCCGAACGCAACGCTCGCCTGCTGTTTCGCTTCGCCGTAGCCGCAGTCATCGCCGCGTGCACCTATTACGGCGTCACGGCCAAGACCGCCGATCCGCTGCATCTCTACGAAGGCCTGCTCATGCTCGTGCTCGCGGCTATACCTGCGATCCGGTGGGCGCGAAATGGCGGACAACAGTTGCCGATTTTCGAGGTGTTCATGCTCACAACGGCCAACACCTACGCATTGCCGCTGCTCAACGGTCATGAATCGCTGCGCATGTATCCGCCCGAGCTCATCTCCTCGGCGGGCTTCACCGTCCTGTTGTTTCAGGTGGTATGTATTCTGACCTTTTATGGCGTGCGAGGACGCCCCGGACGCACGCCTTTCTACACCGACGAAGTTTTGGGAGGCGACCTTACGCGTTTCGTCGGACTCGGCCTAACCATCACGACGATCTACACCTTCGTCTCGATTTACACCGACCTTATCCCGCAGGAACTCGCCAGCATCTTTCGCGCGGTGTTCTACGGCATCGGCCTCGTCTCGATTTTCGTGCTGTCCAGACAAACCGGCATCGGACTCCTCAAACCACAGGAACGCGCCTGGTTCATTTTCAACATGGTGTCGCAGGTCACGATGATGTTCTCGACGCTCTTCCTGGTGGGCGGCGTCTCGTGGCTGGTGCTGGCGCTGCTGGGCTACGTTTCCGGCAGCCGCCGCATTCCGTTTGTGACCTTGGGCATTTGCGTGGCCGTCCTTGCGATACTGCACAACGGCAAATCCAGCATGCGCGCGGAGTATTGGCGGGCGGACGGCTTTCGCAAGCAAGCCGAGTTCGTGGAGCTCCCCTCTTTCTTCACCAAGTGGGTCGAATACGGCGTCACAACAGTTCCGGGCAATGATCCAGACGAGGAACAACAACTCGCCGCCAAGCTCCTCGATCGGACTTCCCTGTTCCACCTTCTCTGCCTGGTCCAAGCGCAGACTCCCGATTGGAAGCCGTTTCTCAACGGTGAGACGTATTGGGGCATCCCCGCGCAGTTCGTGCCTCGCATCCTCTGGCCTGACAAACCACTCGCGCACGCCGCCACCTCCACCATGTCCGTTTACTACGGGCTGCAGCGAATCGAGGACACCGCCACGACCACCATCGGGTTCGGCATGCTGATCGAATCATACGTGAACTTCGGCATGTTCGGCGTCGCCGGCTTTGCCGCCTTTTTCGGGTTTTTCTACAAACAGGTCCACGCTCGGTGCGCGGACAGTCCGATGCTTTCCTTCGCCGGACTCTTCACCGTCGTGCTGATGGCGTGGTCCTTCCAAACCGAGGCACCGCTGGGTATGTGGCTCAGTTCCATGTTCCAGGCGTGTGTTGCGGTCATGGCAGTTCCTTTCCTCCTCCGTAATCTGTTCGGCCGCTGACCCATGGTGACCTCGTTCAACTCCCCGCTCCCCCTGCCCGCTTCGTTGCTCGCGCTCCGACGGATCCGTTTTCCCCGCAAGCTCGGCTTCTGCGACCGTTTGTTCGGCGCCTCCCTCGCTCGGCACGGTATCGCCTGGGTGCGCACGGCCGCCGGTCCGGTTTGGAAGCTCGACCTCGCCAACACCACGCACCGCTGGCTCGTTTACGGCGATTATGAAGGCCCCGCGCTGTGGCGGTGGCTCGAAAAGAACCCGCCCTTGCGCGACCCGATCGTCGATTCCGGTGCCAACATTGGCCAGACGGTCCTCACGTTTGCCTCACAATTTCCCTCCACGCGCATCTTTGCCTATGAACCGGGCGCCGCTGCGCGCGAGTGGCTCGCTCAAGGCGTGCGGGAAAACAAACTCGACGCCGTCACGATCCGCCCGGTCGGTCTCGGTGCGAGTCCATCGCAGGCGCGACTCGCCTCGGCGGGCAGCTCTTCGAGTCACGGTTCCTGGAACCGCATTTCTCAAAGCGAAGGCGAAACGATCGAGCTCAACACCATGGATCGCGAACTGAGCGAACTCGGCATCGAAACCATCGGCTTCTGGAAACTCGACATGGAAGGATACGAGCTCGAAGCGATCCGCGGCGCGCGCTCGGCGCTCTCGCGGCACGCCGTTCGCGCCATCTACGCGGAGATCGGTTGTCCGGAAGAATCCGAGGTTTTCCGCACCCTCGCCGACCACGGCTACAGCGCCCATCGCATCATGCCCGACGGCAGCCTCCGCCCCTGCCGCTCCGTCGCCGCTTACGAAAGCGCTCTCTTTCTCGCTCCGGGACATCCCGCAGCATCTCGCTAAATGGCAGTCGACGCACACGCGCCGCGACTCGCGATCGTTCTCTCGCATCCCACGCAGTATTACTCGCCGTGGTTTCGCTGGCTCGCGCAACACACCGCGCTTCGCCTGCATGTATTCTATCTGTGGGAGGCAGGATCCACCGCGACGCGCGATCCGCACTTCGACACCACGTTTGCATGGGACGTCGATTTGCTCTCGGGCTACAGCTACGAGTTCGTGCCCAACACCTCGTCCCGAGCGGGCACCTATCACTTTGACGGCCTGCGCAATCCCACGCTCACGAGACGTCTGGCCGCGTGGAAGCCCGACGCGATCCTGCTCTTCGGCTATGCCTACGAGAGCAATCTGCGCGTCCTCTTCTGGGCGCGACGCCACGGCGTGCCGGTCATTTTCCGCGGCGATTCCCATCTGCTCGGCCGTGCGCGTCCTCCGCTGCGCACGCGGCTTCTGCTGCGTTTTCTTTTCCGTCAGTTTGCCGCGTTCGCGTATGTCGGCGCGGTCAATCGCGATTACTTCACGACCTTCGGCGTGCCGTCGCGAAAACTCTTTTTCGCCCCCCACGCGGTGGATGACTCGCGTTTCAACCTGACTGACGAACGCACGATCAACGAGGCGACGCGGTTGCGCCATGAACTCGGCCTCGGTCGCGAGACACGCGTTATTCTCTTCGCCGGCAAATGGGTGCCCGCGAAACAGCCGCGCGAGCTGCTGGAGGCCTTCCTCGCACTCGATTATCCGAAGTCTGCGCTCGTTTTCGTCGGCGACGGCGAAGAGCGCGACGCGCTCAAGACGCTCGCCGCTCGTGCGCCCGCAGGCCGCGTTCACTTTTTGCCCTTCGCCAACCAGAGCGAAATGCCATCGCGCTATCTCATGGCGGATGTCTTCGCCCTCCCCTCTCGCGGGCTCTACGAAACGTGGGGCCTCGCGATCAACGAAGCGATGCACCTCGGTCGTCCGTGCCTTGTGAGCGATCGCGTCGGCTGCCAGCGCGATTTGGTGACCGAAGGAAAGACGGGATGGGTTTTCTCCGTCGATGATCCCGACGGATTGAAGGAGGCGCTAGCTCGAGCCTGCTCAGCCGATCTTGAGGCCATGAAGCCCGCTGTGGCGTCACGTATCTCTGGATACACCTACTCCGAGAGCACCGCCGGCTTACTCGATGCTTTCGGTTCCGTCCATCGACGGTAACGCCATGAAGATCACGATCGTGATGGGTTTTTTTTCTCCCCATGCCGCCCGCAGCCGGCGGCGCGACGGAGAAGTCATGGCACGGCCTCGCGCGTGAATTCGTGCAGCGCGGCCATGACGTGACGGTGATTTCACGCTCGTGGCCCGGTTGGCCTGAAGAGGAGACGATCGCCGGTGTGCGTTATGTGCGACTGCCCGGTTTTGATCATACGCCCCGTCTCCGCACGAACCTGTGGAGAGATCTCCGCTGGAGCTGGCGCGTGTGGTGGCGACTGCCGGCCGCCGACGTCACGATCGTGAACTGCATCGCGCTCCCCGTATTGCTGGGGTGGATACGCAAGCGCGCCGGCCGAATCGCGGTCATGACCGGACGAACCCCCAAGGGCCAATATCACCTCTATCGCCGCATCGATCATGTGCTCGCCGTCAGCTCACCGGTTGCCGATGCGATCCGTCGCGAGAACCCGACACTCGCACAACGCAGCGTCATCGTGGGCTACCCCATCGCCTGCGCTCAACTCGATGGGACGCGCCCCGTCGACGATACCGCTCCGGTCACGCTCGGCTACGTGGGCCGTCTGCACAAAGAGAAAGGTCTGGAGCTTCTCGCTGCCGCGGCCGCTCTGCTCGCGCAGCGTTCCGATTTGCCGCCGTGGCGACTCGTCCTCAGCGGCCCGTCGGATGTCGCCCGCGGCGGTTCCGGTCCGGAGTTTCTCGCGAAACTGCAGAGTCAGCTCTCTCGCGCACTGCCGGCCGATCGTTTTGCGATTCTGCCCGCCGCTTTCGATCCGGCCGCCCTCGCCCAACGCTATCGAGAGATCGATCTGTTTTGTTACCCCAGCCTCGCCGAGCACGGAGAAACCTTCGGCGTAGCCGTGGCCGAAGCGATGGCCGCGGGCGCGGTGCCGGTCGTGTCGGCGCTTTCGTGTTTCGAGGATTTCGTGCAGCACCGTCGCAACGGCATCGTCTTCGATCACCGCGCGCCCGATGCGCCGCAACGATTCGCTGACGCACTCGCCCCTTTGATCACGGATTCAACGCGTCGCCGCTCGCTTGCCGGGAAAGCGAAAACAGAAGTGCAACGTTATGATTTTCCCCGACTGGCCGACCGGCTGCTCGACGTGTTTTCGCCATTGAAGTGAAGTCCCTGTCTGCGCCGTAATCGCCACTACATGTCGCAAGAACCTCCCTATCTCGGTCAAGGTTGCGTAACGCCGGATCCGCGCCGCGAGGTGCTGCTTCGCTTCGTCTGGGCTTTCGTGCAGGCGACATTGTTTCGCTGGAGCCCGCGTCCGTTTCACACGTTTCGCGCGAGCCCTGCTGAAATGGTTCGGAGCAAACATCCCCGTTCCCTCCCAGGTGGTCATCTTTCCCACCGCGCGCGTCATCTATCCGTGGCGACTCACGCTTGCTCCGCGTTCGATGGTCGGCCGCAACGTGATGATCTATAATCTGGGACACATCACGCTCGAGCGCGGCGCCAACGTGAGCCAGAACGTGCACCTCTGCGCCGGCACGCATGATTTCAATCGCTGGGACATGCCGCTCGTCACCGCGCCGATCGTAATCGGCGAAAACGCTTGGATCGGTGCCGATGTGTTTGTCGGCCCCGGAGTGCGCATCGGCGAACTCACCGTGGTCGGTGCACGCTCGGTCGTCGTGCGCGATCTGCCGCCTCGCAAGATCTGCGTCGGTCAGCCGTGCCGCGCGATCAAGGATCGCATCGATCCGCAATGATGATGCCCTGTTCTCCCCAAGCACGCGTGCACTGGCGCGCCTTCCTGCCTTGGGTCTTTGGATTCGCGCTGCTGGGCGCTCCATTAATCTGCGCGACGAACAGTTCCAATCTCTCATCGGACGAAACGTCCTACTACCTCCCCGCCGTCGAGCAGCTTCGCGCCAAATGGCCCGTGCTCGATTTGGTCGCCGACAGTCGCTCCGCGACAGCACCGGGTTATCCCTACTTTCTCGCAAGTCTCGCCCAGCTGATCGGCAGCGAAGTGTGGAAACTCCGCATCGTCACCTGGCTCGTAAGCCTCGGCGTGCTCGCCGTTCTTTGGCGCATTCTGCGCGCGACCACAGCCTCGCACGCGTTGTGGGCTTTGGCTCCGCTCGCGCTGAGCAATTTCTTCGTGAAATCGTCTGGTTTTGTGGTGACCGACAACGTGGCTCTGCTGTTGGTCTCGCTCGCGCTGGCAACGTTGCTTTTCCAGTCGACAGCCCGCGCTCATTGGATCGGAGCAATCGCCACCGCGCTCGCCGTCATGGTGCGGCAAACCACGATCTGGCTCACCGCACCAGCCCTCTGGAAACTCTGGCGAAATCGTCATGTGGATCGACCCGGCGCACGGTGGGCCGTGTGGCTGTTGCCCCTCGTGCCGCTCGCCATCCTCTTCGTTGCATGGCGTGGACTCGTTCCGCCGATCTGGCGTGCGGAGCAATACGCCGAAAACGGAATCACGGTGACGCCGCTGCTCTACCTTGCAGTCGTCCTGCTCACGATGGGAGTTCCATTCTACGCCGCGCTCGTTTCGAGAGACGAGTTGCACGAGGACCTGCGCTCCAAGCCGGTTCTCGGCCTGACACTCGCCGGTCTCGCGCTCGTGCTGCTCGGAAACAGCGAACCCAATTACGACGCCGGACATTGGGGTGGTTATTGGTGGAGCATCGCAGCGCGGTTGCCCGTGTTTGGTTCCGTATCCCCGCTCTTTGCCGTATGCGTTCCGCTGGGGCTGGGTCTTTTCGGTGCTCTACTGCGTCGCCTCGTCGAGCATGTCGGCCGGCCCGCAGCTGAAGTGTGGGGCATCGCGTTCGCGGCGTGGGCGGCGACCACCTGCGCAAATCGTCTGGTCTTCCACCGGTATTTTGAGCCAACAACTCTGGTCTTCCTGATCATCTGGGTCGCTTTGATCCTTCGGACTCGTCCAACCACGCCGCTTCGTCGGTTTCCTTTGTTCGCACTTTCCGTCGTGCAAGCGTTTCTCACGCTTCTCACGACACACGCACAGGCTTACGGCTTGGTTCGTTTCGGATGAGAATCGCGCAAATCGTCGCCAGCTTGGAGGCCCGCCACGGTGGGCCCAGCGTGTCTGTGCCACGGTTGGCCGACGCGCAGGCGGCGGATCAGGAGGTCACAGTGTTTACCACGGGCAACGTCCCGACTTCGCTGCGGGAAAGTATGCATTGCTCGGTGCACACCGGACCGCGCGGCTGGCCGGAATCGTTCTGTCTCGCTCCCGGTCTCCGACAGGCACTCGCAACGTTTTCGCCCGACATATTGCACAGTCACGGACTCTGGCTCCGCGCGCTTCATCATGCCGACATGGTCGCGGCCCGGCTTCGTCGCCCACACGTGATTTCGCCGCGCGGAATGATGAGCCGCTGGGCTTGGCGTCACAGGCGTATCCAGAAAGTCATTGCGGAGCGCCTGCTGCATCCGCACGCGCTGAAACGCGTCTCAGGCTGGCACGCCACGAGCCCCGAGGAACGCGACGAGATCCGCTCTCTCGGTTTCCCACAGCCGATCTGCGTCGCGCCCAACGGCGTCACCCTGCCCTCCGCCCGTGAAATCGCCGCGAATCGCGCATACTGGCACCAGCTTTGTCCGGCCACCAGGACTCATCGCACGGCGCTCTTCTATTCACGCTTCCATCGCAAGAAGCGTGTCGTCGAACTCATCGACGTTTGGCTCGCGACTGCTCCGGCGGATTGGACGCTTCTCCTCGTGGGTGTGCCTCAGGACTACCGCGTCGAGCAACTCGAAAGCTACGTGCACCGCTGCTCCGGTTCGGGCCGCGTGCACGTTTTTCAGCGGCGAAAATCGCCCCTCTCCCTACGCCGTCGCCTCACTGTTTCTTCTTCCGTCGCACAACGAGAACTTCGGGCTCGTCGTTGCCGAGGCGATGGCTCACGGCGTGGCTCCTCTCGTCACGGACAGCACACCCTGGCGCTTCCTCGAACGCGAAGCTGCAGGCTGGTGCGTGCCATGGGACAACTATGGCGAGGCAATCCGCGGAGCCACGGCGCAGGCACCGCATCAACTTTCTGAATACGGCGCCACCGCCGCCCGGCTCGTCGCGCGCGATTTTTCCTGGGACGTCACCGCTCGCACGCTCAACGCGTTCTACGCCGAACTCAGCCTTTCCCCCGCGATTTCCCCGTGATGCTCGACTCCGATCATCTCCGCCCCGCCGATTCCGCTGACTCCCGTCCGCCTTTAGGCATTTTGGAAACAGCCACGCTGTGGCACGTGGGCGCGCTGGTGATCTTCAGCGCGTGGGCCTTGGGCGGAAACGCCGGCTGGTCCCGCACCGTGGTCGATGTGCTCGCTTGCCTCGGGGTGCTCATCACCGCCGCCGGGCTGCGTCGCCGTCCGAGCGAAAACGGAAAGAATCGTTTCCCGCGGCCGTTTCGCTGGCTGTGGCCACTGTTCCTCTTCGACGTTTTGGTAATTGCCAGCTTGTTTAATCCCAATTTTCGGGAGGTGACATTCGATGCGTCCACCTACTTCACGCGCGGCGAACCGCCGTATGCGTTCCTGCCGAGCGCCGCGCGTCCCGATCGCGCGTTGGAGGCTCTGCTGTTCTTCAACGGTGTTTATCTCTCCTGCTTCAATCTCGTCCTTTTTGTGCGGCATCGCTTCGCGCTGCGCCGACTGCTGATGATCCTCGCGATCAACGCGCTGCTGCTCGCGATCTTTGGCACCTTGCAAAAGCTCCATGGCGCCTCCGGGCTTTTCTTCAATGCGGCCGCTTCGCCGCAGATATACTTTTTCTCGTCCTTCATCTATCACAACCACTGGAGTTCGTTCACGCTCCTCATGGTGGGTATTTCGTTGGGACTGATCTTTCACTACGCCCGCCGCCCAACAGGCCGCGATGTCTGGCACTCTCCCGTGGGCCTTGGGATTGTCGCCGTGCTGTTGCTCGCCGCCTCGATCCCACTCAGCGCGTCCCGGTCGTGCACGATTCTTGCGCTGGTTTTCCTGACCGGTGCCTTTCTGCACTGGCTTTGGCAACTCCTGCGCCGCCGCCGCGAGCATCGTCAGGGCTCTCTTTTCCTGCCTGCGCTCGGCGGCTCCATCGCGTTCGTGATCGCGCTCGCCGGCATCTACGAACTCGCCCGCCCGGTCATCGAGGCGCGAATGTCACTCACTGCCGAGCAAGTCAGTGTCCTGAAGGAGGCCGGCAATTTCGGCGCTCGCGAAATCCTTTATCGCGACACGTGGCGGATGGCCTCTGATCGTCCTTGGTTCGGCTGGGGCTTTGCGTCGTATTCCACCGTCTTCAACTATTACAACTCCCAGCTCTGGGCTTCGCCAGACGGACTTCCCACTTACTACGACGATGCGCACTCCGACTGGCTTCAGTCCTTCGCCGAGGTGGGCTTTGTGGGCACTGCACTGCTCGGGCTCTGCGGCCTCGTGCCGCTTTTCCGCCGCTGGCACGTCGCGACGCGCAGCCCGCTCTCATTGTATCTACTTTCTGGATGCGCCATCATCCTCGCCTACGCGTGGCTCGAATTTCCTTTCGGCAACACCGCCGTCGTAATCGCCTTCTGGACGTGCTTCTTCTCGGCCATTCAATATGGCCGCGCCGATTCGCCCTCCTCGCGTCACGGCTGAACGATGTTTTCCGTCCTGATCCTGACCCTCAATGAGGAGCGCGACCTGCCGCGCTGCCTCGCCTCAGTCCAAGCTTGTGACGACGTCGTCGTGCTCGATTCGGGTTCCGTCGACCGCACGATCGAAATCGCGCAGGCCGGAGGCGCCCGCGTGTTTACAAGGTCGTTCGACAACTTCGCCGGACAGCGAAATTTCGCCCAGCGCGAGATTCCGTTTCGCCATCCGTGGGTGCTTCACCTCGACGCCGACGAACAACTCACACCGGAGTTGCTGGCCGAAGCGCGCGAGGCGATCCAGCGCACGGATCTCGACGGTTTTCTCATCGCCCCGAAGATGATGTGGAACGGACGCTGGATCCCCCACTGCACCGACTATCCCGCGTATCAGGCGCGGCTGGTGCGCGCTCCGCAATTTCGCTTCATCGAAGTCGGTCACGGGCAACGCGAGGCGCCCGACATGCGGCTCGGCAAACTGAGCAGTTCCTACACGCACGATCTCTCGTCTGGCGGCGAGGAAGAGTGGCTCGCGAAACATCGGCGTTACGCGCACGCCGAAGCACGTGAACATCTGCAACGCGCCGGCCAGGGCTCGTGGACCGAGCTTGTTTCAAGCGACGCGCTCGTGCGTCGCCGTGCGCTTAAACGTGCGAGCTACTCGCTGCCCTTTCGCCCCGCGCTTCGCTTCGTTTACCAATACGTTTTCCGGGGCGGTTTCCTCGACGGTTCCGCGGGCCTTCACTACTGTCGTCTGCTCGCAAAATACGAAGGTTTCACTGCCGCCGCGCTGAAGGAACTCCGCGCCGCGTCGCACTGAGATGCGCGTCCACTTCATCAATCGCTTCTACTGGCCGGACGAGCAAGCGACGGCCCAATTGCTCACCGATCTTGCTGAAGGTCTCGCTGCGCGCGGCCACACCGTGTCGGTCATCGCTAGCGCGCCCGCGCGCAAAGACGCACGGCCTCGCGAGCGCAATGGCGTGCAACTCCGCCACGTGCGCACTACGCGCTGGACTTCGCTCGGTCTCGCAGGTCGTGTCGTCGACTTTCTCACGTTTTACGCCGGCGCAATCTGGAGGCTGTTTCGCGAAACGCGCGGCGGCGATGTCGTGGTCGCGCTCACCGATCCGCCGTTGATCGGAGTGGTCGCAAGCTGGATCGCTGACCTGCGTGGCGCGCGGCTCATCCATTGGGTGCAGGACATTTACCCCGAAATCGCGGTCGCGCTGACCGGCCAACGCTGGCTGCACATGACGCGACCGCTGCGCGATGCCGCGTGGCGACGCGCTGACACGTGCGTCGTGCTGGGCCCCGCCATGGCCCGGGTCGTGACTGAGTGCGGCACGAGTCGGGACAAAGTGCGCATCGTTCCGAACTGGGCACCGGCTCAAGTCGAACCGATGTCCGTCACGGAGGTGGACGCACTGCGGCGCGAGTGGGATCTGGAAGGGAAATTCGTCATCGGCTATTCCGGCAACCTCGGCCGCGTGCACGATCTCTCCCCGATTCTTCATCTCGCCGACGCGCTGAGAAACGAGACCGACATTCGTTTTGTCTTCGTCGGAAACGGCGCCCAGCGCGCCGAACTCGAAGCCGAGGCGCAGCGGCTCGCGTTGTCCAACGTCGCTTTTCATCCGCCGCAACCGCGCGGCCGCTTGGGCGCCGTGCTCGCACTGCCCGACGTGCATCTCGTCACGCTGAAACCAGGCTGCGAGGACTATGTTTTTCCCAGCAAGACTTATGGCGCCGCGCAGGCTGGCCGCCCGGTGCTCTTCATCGGACCGCCTGCATCCGATCCGGCGCAAGCGATCATCGATCATGGTTTCGGTCTCGCGTTCTCGCGCGAGCAGATCGCCGAAGCCGCATCAGCGATAAAGAATCTGCGCAACGATCCCGCGCTGCGCGCTTCGCTGGCTGAAAATGCCACGCGCTTCTCGCGTCACGACGCTCAGTCGGCGATCGCGGCCTGGGATTCCCTGCTCGCCGGATCGCTCCGGTGAAGCTATCGCTCATCGCCACTCGCTAATTCCACGCTTCACATGAACCGCGCACGCCGGGCATTTCTCGTCCTGCTTACTCTCGACGTTTTGGCGGTGCTGGTCGTGTTCAATCTCGTCGGCCTCACCTACCTGAGCGGCACGCCCGTGGGCGTGCGTTTCATTCTCACGCCGCTGCTGGTGCCGCTCCTCATCCATGTCGTCGCAATCTATCTGATCGACGGCTACTCGCGGGGCACGGACATGATGAGCCTCGACTACACGAGTCAGCACAGCATCGCCCTGCTGACCGCGATGGCGACCACGCTGCTGCTGACGTTTGCGGTGTTCCCGGGCGGCTACGAACTGCAATCGAGCCGCGTGGTGGTCGCACTCAGTTACCTGCTGTTGATTCCGGTCACGCTGGTTTACCGCCGAGCTTTGTATCGTGCGACGCTTCGCCGACGCGGGCGTCGCAGCCTGGTGTTTTTGGGCGACCACGAAAGCTACAATGCGTTTCGCAACGAGTGCGAGCGCCTTGGCGCTGTGCAACCTCTCGTGTTTGCCTCCCTGCATCCGGTGGAGGGTGGAAACGAGCCCGTCGCGCAGTTTGCCGATGTGCTCGATCGCATCCAGTCAGGTGACCTCCGCGTGGAAGCCATCGTCCTTCGCGAATCGAATCACGAGCTCGCACCGGACGTGTCGCGCAAGCTCGTGCAGCTCTATTTCAGCGGCGTGCCGACCTACACGCTCGAGCTCTTCCATCAGGTTTATTGGCGCAAGATTCCCCTCTACCGCCTCAACCAAACTTGGCTTTTCCAGGAAGGTTTCCAGATCGCGCGCGAGCCGGTCTTCGAACGCGCCAAACGCGTGGCCGACGTCGTGCTTTCATTGATCGGACTTTTCGTCGCGGCTCCGTTCATCCTCGTCGGCGCCACCGCGATCTGGCTTGAGGACCGCGGTCCGGTGTTTTTTCGGCAGAATCGCGTGGGCAAAAACCACGTCACGTTCCGCCTGCACAAACTGCGGACGATGCGCGTGTCTGATCAACCTGGTGATCTCTACACGCAGCCCGGCGACGCGCGCATCACACGCGTGGGAAAAATCCTGCGCCAGACACGCGTCGACGAGTTTCCTCAACTTTGGAACGTCCTGCGCGGCGACATGAGCCTCATCGGCCCGCGCGCCGAATGGGACCGTCTCGTCGAAAACTACGAGCAGACCATCCCCTGCTATCATTTCCGCCACCTCGTGAAACCCGGCATCACCGGCTGGGCGCAGGTCAACTATCCGTATGGCGCGAGCACCGAGGACACGATTCGGAAGCTCGAATACGATCTCTTCTACATCCGGCACTTCTCGTTCATGTTGGATGCCTCGATCGTCCTGAAGACCGTCCACATCATGCTGTTTGGCAAAGGGCGGTGAGCGTGCTTCCTTCCGCCACCCGTGAGTAAGAAGAACCAGGCAAAGAAGCGTTACGATTTCCTCGTCATCGGCGGCGGCAGCGCCGGCTTTAACGCCGCGCGCGTTGCCGTTTCGCTCGGTCGCAAGACGGCCGTCGTCGACGGGGCCAAAGAACTCGGCGGCCTCTGCATCCTGCGCGGCTGCATGCCGTCGAAGACGCTGCTTTACTCGACCGATGTCCTCCATCTAGCGCAGAAGGCCAAAATCTTCGGCCTGAAGATTCCCAGCGCCGACGTGGATATGAAGGCGC
Organism: Opitutus sp.; assembly: GCA_024707325.1. Taxonomy (GTDB): domain Bacteria; phylum Verrucomicrobiota; class Verrucomicrobiia; order Opitutales; family Opitutaceae; genus Opitutus. Next base: position 615,555 of record JANPZY010000004.1, read on the forward strand.
TGCACCGCCGGAAGAAAAAGATCATCGGCGAGTTCGCCGACTACCGCCTGCAGGCGCTGACGAGCGGCAAGTTCGACCTGATCCGCGCGCACGCGCGTTTCGTCGATCCGCACACGGTCGAGCTGTCCACCGGCGAACTGCTCGAGGCGAAACACATCCTCATCGGCACCGGCTCAAAAGTCTCCGTGCCGCTCGTGCCGGGACTCGGCGCAGTGCCGTGCTGGACGAGCGACGACGTGCTCGACCTCGATTTCGTGCCCAAGAGCGTGATCGTGCTCGGCGGCGGCATCGTCGCATGCGAACTCGCGCAATTCCTGCGTCGCATCGGTTCCAAGGTGACCCTGATCCAGCGCAGCGCGAATATCCTGCGTGACCACTCGCCGTCCGCGTCGGTCGTCGTGCAGCAAGCATTGGTGGACGACGGTATCGAGCTCTTCGCCGGCACGACGTTGCAACAGGTGAAGCACGATGCCCGTGGCTTCTCGGTGAAATTCATTCACGACGGCAAAACAACCACGCGCCGCGCCGCGCATCTGTTCAACGCGCTCGGTCGCGAGCCGAATACGGCTGTGCTCGATCTCGCCAACGCGGGCGTGAAGACACGGCCCAACGGCCAGATCGTCATCAACCGCTGGCAGCAGACGACCGCACCGCACATCTATGCCGCGGGCGATTGCTCGGGCCCCGCGGAGATCGTGCACATCGCGATCCAGCAGGGAGAACTCGCCGCGCGTCACGCCGCCGGCGTGAAGAAACTGAAACCGGTCGACTATTCGCTGATGTTAAACGTGGTCTTCACCGATCCGCAGCTCGCCACGATCGGTCGCCTCGAAAGCGAGCTCACGAAGGAAGAAGTCTCCTATGTTGTTGCGAGCTATCCGTTCAACGACCACGGGAAGTCCATCCTGATGGACGCGAACTACGGTTACGTGAAGGTCATCGCCGATCCCAATCGCGGCCGCATTCTCGGCGCGGAAATCGTTGGCAAGGATGCGGGCGAGTTGATTCACGCGTTCAGTGGTCCGCTCGCGATGAAGGCGACGGTTTTCGATTTGCTCCGCGCGCCGTGGTATCACCCCACGCTCGCGGAAATCATCACGTATCCGCTCGAGGAAATCGCCGAGCGCGTCACGAGCGGCTGAGTCCGCTCGGGCGATCGCGCTAAATCACGCGTCCGACTTCGCCGCGCTCGCGATCGCGAGCAGATCGACGAGATCCACGCGGCCTTCGTAAAGCGCCTTGCCCACGATCACGCCGTCGAGGCGGACGTGACGCTGCGATAGCTTCGTCAATTCGACCACGTCCTCGCGCCGGCTCACGCCGCCGCTCGCGATGATGCGGCATTGCGTGGCGTTGAGCATCGCTTCCTGCGCCGCGTAGTTCGGGCCGGTCAACATGCCGTCGGTGCCGATGTCGGTGTGAATGATCGTGGCCACGCCGAGCGCGTTCATGCGCTGCGCGAGCGTCACCGCGCTGAGGTCCGCCGTGGCAACCCAGCCTTTGACCGCCACCTTGCCGTCCTTCGCGTCGATGCCGACGGCGATCTTGTCGCCGAAACTCTGCACGAGTTCGCCGACGAACGCCTCGCTCTCGGCGGCGCGCGTGCCGATGACGACACGCGAAACGCCAAACCCCAGCGCGCGCTCCACTGACTCGCGCGTGCGCAGTCCGCCGCCGAGCTGCACCTTCATGCCGAGCGCGGCGATCGCCTGCACCGCAGCGAGATTCTGAGGCTCGCCGGCAAATGCGCCATCGAGGTCCACCACGTGCACCCACGCGCTGCCGGCGGCTTTGAACTGCGCGGCCACGTCGGCCGGATTCTGCGCGTAAACGGTTTCCTGATCGGCGCGTCCCTGCGTGAGCCGCACGGCGCGTCCACCTTTGATGTCGATGGCGGGATAGATGGTCATTCGCCCCCGACGCTCATGTTTTTTCCCCGCTCCGTAAAACCTTATTCTCCGTCGGAAACGCCCCGGATTGCACGTCTACTATTGGATGACATTGTGGCGAGCCCGGAGGCGTGGGAAAGTTTTCCGCTTTGCGTCGATTTCGGCGACGGAGAGAATAGGCGCATGTCCAATTACTCCGTTCCCCCTTTCCTGAGTGAACTGCTGCATGCGCGCTCGCCCTCCGGCTACGAGGCCGAGGCCCAGGCTGTTTACGACAAATACGTCAAAGGCTCCGCCGACGAATACTCCGGCGACGCGCTCGGCAACCGTATCGCCACGCTCAACCCGAAGGGCGATCCCGTGCTCATGCTCGCGGGCCACATGGACGAGCTCGGCCTCATCATCACCTACGTCAACAAGGACGGTTATCTCTATTTCGACACCATCGGCGGACACGATCTCAGCGTGATCTCCGGCCGTCGCGTGATCATCCAGACCGCCAACGGTCCGGTGAAAGGCGTCACCGGCAAGCGCGCGATTCACCTGATGGACGAGGAGGATCGCAAACGCGTGCCGAAGAAGCACGAGATCTGGATCGATATCGGCGCCTCGTCGAAAAAGGACGCGCTCGCGCGCGTCTCGATCGGCGACGTCGCCACCTACGATCACGAACTCGAACTGATCAACGGCAGCATCGGCACCGCTCGCGCCTTCGACAACAAAGTCGGCGCCTACATCGTCGGCGAAACGCTCGTTCGCCTCGCGAAGGAGAAGAAGAAACTCGCTGCCAAGGTCGTCAGCGTCGCGACTTCGCAGGAAGAGATCGGCACGCGCGGCGCCACGACCGCGGCGTATCTCGTGAACCCGCACATCGCCGTCGCGATCGACGTCGGCCACGCCACCGATCACCCCGATTGCGACAACCGCCGCTTCGGTGAAACCAAACTCGGCGGCGGCCCGATCCTCTGCCGCGGCGCGAACATCAATCCCAAGGTTTACCAGAAGCTGCTCGCGGCCGCGAAGAAGGCGAAGATCCCGTATCAACTCGAGGCGGATCCCCGCCCCACCGGCACCGACGCGCGCGCGATCCAGATGGGCCGCGGCGGCGTGGCGACCGGCCTCGTGAGCATCCCGCTCCGCTACATGCACACGCCGAGCGAGGTCGTGGATCTCGAAGACGTGGAACGTTGCGTGAAACTCCTCGTTGAGTTCGCGAAGTCGCTCGAAAAAGGCGACTACGCCCACTGGTAAGGCTCGGTCCCGACTCGAGCCCGAGTGCGTCCCAAGTCGCGACCAAGTGCGGACGCGGTCGCGACAAGGTGCGCACATCCTTGAGCAAAGGTGCGGACACGGTCGACCAAAGGTCCGCACACGCTCGACCGAAAGTCCGCACGTGGTCGCGACAAGGTGCAGCCCTCGTCGCACGAAAGTGCGGACATGGTGGCGACAAGGTGCGTGCCGGGTCGCAACGATGTGCGCACTCGAGAACCGGCGGTGCGGCATGGGTCGAGCCGCGGTGCGCTCCCGCTCATTTGTCATTCTGAGCGAAGCGAAGAATCCAGCTGGAGACTCGTAGTCGCGCACCGCAACGAAGTGCGCACTGGATGTCAGACTAGCCTTCCGCTGAACTTCGCTTCGCTCAGAATGACAGGAAACGAAAACGCGGAGCAGCGCATGTGCGCCGCCCCGCGTTTTTCGGGTCACTTGTTGAGCAAGTGATCCGCGGCGAGGACGAGGAACACGAAGTCCGACGTCGAGTGGCCGAGGCAGTATTCCGTCTGCTGCCAGAGGAAGGGCCAATCGAGGAGCTCGGGGTAATCCGGACGAATGAGCGCCGTGCCCGACGCGATGCCGCCGGGGATGTAGGACCAGTCGCCGCGATTCACGCCGTAGGCAGTCGTGAGGATTTCGCGCCGACGCCGGAAACGAACGACGCGTTGTTCGAACCGGGATGGCAGCCCAGCATGAAGTTGATCGCGTGCAGCATGTATTCGCGCGGGAAGATGTCCGGCGCACCGGTGTGCAGATAGTATTGCTCCACGCCGAAACGCTGGATGCCCCAGCCCGCGCCCCAGATGTCGGGCTTATACGGAAGACCGTAGGGCGTTTCTTTTTCGAGTTCGTCCACCTTCGCGCGGAATTCCGTGAGCGCTCCGCGGATCTTTTTCCCGTAGGCCGGATCCTTCACGAGCGAGAGAGAGCGCGCGCCGAGCCAGCCCACACGATCGACGTTTTCCACGATGAGGTCACCAGCCTCGACGATCGCGTCCGCATATTGCTTTTCACCGGTGGTCTGAAGCAGCTCGATCGCGGCCTCGAGTCGCAGCAGCGGGAATGGCATGCGGCGCATCCACTCGGGACCGTCGGTCGGTTTTGTGTTGGTCCAAAGTTCCTGCGCGATTCGCAGCGCGTCGGCCGCAAGTTCGTCATTGTAGCCCTTGAGCACGCGCGCCGCCGCGGCGAGTCCGGCGGCGGTCTTCAACTCGCGCATCGGATTCTCTTCGGTGAACACCCAGCGGTCGTCCGCGGAACCTTTGGAGCCGAGCGGAGGCAGCCCGTCGATCTGCGGCTCGTCCTGAGAACCTTCGACCGCGGCCTTCGTGAGCACTTTGAACGCGCGACCGTCGGTGTCCTGAAACACTTCGTTGTCGCTCATTACGGCGGCGTCGCCGAGGTGCGTGTATTGACGAAGCGAGGGCGAAATGATGCCGCGATAAAGACGGCCGAGCGCCTTGTATCCACCAATCACGGACAAGAGACCGTGTTCGATCTGCTGGAGAATGTCCTGCTTTCCGTCGGGCCGGTGGATGTCGACGATGAGGCGCTCCTGATCGACCGTGGTGTTGTCCAGATCCGGCTGGAACAACTCGTGAGCGAGCGCGAGCCCGTGCACCGTGCCAATCTGTGATTCGACGCGGAGATCGTAGTCGCCGGCGTCGTGCCAGCCGCCGCGGTTGATGCCGGGCACGTGGTCGCCGGGTTTGAACTTCGTCAACGTCGACGGGCCCTGAATGTAGCCGTCGAAGTGATTGTGATTCACCGGCGCCATCAGTGCGTCGTCGAGGTGACAGAATCCGTGCCAGACGCGGTAGCGATCGTTGACGCGCATGTGGCACATCTGCACCGGAAGAAAATACTCGACCGTCGGCTGCCACACGTGGCGCTTGAAGACATCGGGGCTGATCTGAAACGCGTTGGAGCGCTGGTCGCCGTAGCCGACGACGTAGAGGCCGGGCTCTTTCACGTCGGAGAAATCGAAGTGCAGGTAACGGAAACGCATGAAGCGTCCCCAATCCTTCGCCGGGCGCTGTGCGACGCGCTCGAGGCCGGCGCCGGTCGCACGATAGAGAATGACGGGCTTCAGGTCCGCGTCGGTCTCGTGCTTGTCGAGTTCGATCACGGCGACCTTTGGCTGGTCGGGATGATAACCGACCTGCGACACCTGAATCACAGGCTCCGACTTCCAGTTCGGAATGATGTGCGGCGTGACGAGCCACTCGATCGCGCTGGCCGTGACCTTGGCCGGGACAAGCGCACGCACGACGAACCAGCCATTGCTGTGCTGGGCGCGTCCGTCGAGCAACTGGAGTTCGCCGCCCTTCACCGCCTCGATCGTCATCCGCTGACGATCGGACTCGGGTGCGATGACGAGCTTCTTGCCGGTGCCAAGGGGCGCGATCTCGTAACCACTTTCCTGATACGCACCGGGACCGTTGGCCTGACGCGGGAAGTTGCCAATGCTGCCGCCAATCTCGTAGCTCTTGTCGAAGATGAAGCCGGGGAAGAGCTCGAGGTTGAAGCCGACCTTCCCCACCCACTCGTCGGGGACAGGCGCGTCGAGATCGACGATGATGCGGAACGCGCTGCCGGCAGGTTTCACCTTCACCGTGTAGCTGAGCGCCAAGTCAGGATAGCTGATCGGGTTGAAACCCTTGCGGTTCTTCGAGTCGTCGGGGAACGACATGTGGACCGAAATCTCCTGCGCGTCGCGGTTGACCTGACGCGGACCGACCACCGGCGTCGGCTGCCACTGGCCAGGCGTCGGCGAGAGCCGCAGATCGCCGTTGGTGGCGACACGCAGGCCATTCTGGATGATGCCCACGCCGCCCTGGTGGCTCTCCGGATAATAGTCGTGCGCGAGCATGACGTTGAGCCCGCGCGTCTCGAGGTATTCGAGTTCGTTGATCGCGAGCGGCGCATTTGCGCCCGACTGGGCCAGCGCCACACCCGCCGTCAGAGCGAACACGGGGAGGGATTGGGGTAGATATCGCATAGGAAAACAGGGGCTCGCAGGTAATTGAAACCGTGCGCCGGTTGCGGCCGGACCGGCGCACGTAAGCAGGGCTTCAGCTCTTCTTCGCCAGTCGTCCCAGACGGTCGATCAACTCAAAGCAGGCGCGACCGTTGTGATACGGGCATTTCCAGAAGCTCACCTTGTTGAACCGCGGGAGTGGCTGTCCGTCCTTGGTGACACCGCGGAGCCATTCGCCGTGCTCGCGATCGATCAGGAACTTCTCGATGAAATCCCAGCTCTTGAGCCCCTGCTTCAGGTAGGCGTCGTCTCCAGAAAGCTGATACGCGCCCACGAAGCCGACCGCGGCCTCGGCCTGCGGCCACCATTCCTTGCGCGGATCGGTGAGGCCCTTGTGCTCCTCGCCCTCGTTGTAGAGGCCGCCGTCGGTATCGACGCCCTCGGCGAGCGTGACCCGCGCAATCTCGACCGCGGCCTTCTCGGCACGGTGCAGCACCTCGGGATCGCCGAGCACTTCGGCCGCCTCGACGAGAAGCCAGCTGAACTCGATGTCGTGACCGTAGGAGATCGCGTCGGAAACGGGTTTCCACTCGCGGTCGAGGAAGAGAATCAGGTGGTGATCCGACGACTTGAGGATCTTCGTGAGCAGCACGTCGATCAGGTCCTTCAGGTCGGCCTTGAGACTGGCGTCAGGCCAGACGCGGAGCAGATTGGTGTAAGCCTCGAGGATGTGGAGGTGCGCGTTCTGCGACTTGGCGCCCTGCGCATCCATCGCACTCTTGCCCTCGATCCATTTCCATTCGCGGGTGAACTCCTCGAGGTAACCGCGGTGCTGGTGATCGCGGGCGTGTTTCTCGACCGTGCGGTAGATCTCGAGTGCCCGCTCGAGCGCGGCCGGTTCGCGCGTGGCGCGATAGTATTCACTCAGTGCATACACGCCAAAGACCTGGCCGTAAACGACCTTCCGGGTGTCGCGCGGCGTGCCGTCGGCGTTGATCGACCAATACGTGCCGCCGTGCTCCGGATCCCAGAAGTGCTGCGTCAGATCGTTGAAGGCATACTTCGCCATCTCGAGATACGCCGGGTCCTGATAGCGGAGATACGCCGAGGAGAACGTCCACAGGATGCGCGCCGTAAGCAGCGCGCCGCGTGGAGCGTTTTTGTCGACCACGAGATCGTTGGAGATCTCGTTGAAGATTCCTCCGCGCTCGGTGTCGCGCGTGTGCTTGATCCAAAACGGCAGGATGTTCTGCCGGAGGTCCGACTCGACGCGAGCGATGTAGTCCTGCGCGATCGCGCGATCGATGGACGGCTTGGGGCCGGAGGAAGCGAAAGAAGACATGGGCAAAGCGAGAAGGAGCAGGCAGCTCAGCGCGGCGCATTTTCCGACGCGAGGAGTTTTATCCTCGGGAGCGGGTGAACGAAAAAACGAGGAAAGTGAAAACATGGGGTGCGGTGTTCCCGATACGAAAGCACTCGACGCATGAAACGCGAAAAGGAGTCGCCCGGTTTCGCCCTGTCCTCCTTTGCAGATGGCCGGCAGACCCCGTCCAGATCGTGATCGTAAACGTGCCCGCGCGCTACCGATCAATTACGACGAAGTGCACGATCGTGAGTGGGAGCGACCCGGTCCGCTCCCTCGCGCGACAGTGTCCGGACCTTGGCTCACCCCGATGCGGACCTTGTCCCGACTCGGGACGGAATCAGACGCGACACGACGCGCTCTATGCCGCGACTCAGGCGGCATCTTGCTTCTGCTCGCCCTTGTCGGCGCGGCGGAGCGTCGGGCGCTTGCGACCAGCAACTACGCCGGCGTCGATCACGACTTCGGCGATATCGTCGCGCTGCGGGAGGTCATACATAACCTCGAGCATGAGTTTTTCCAAAATGGAGCGCAGGGCGCGGGCGCCGGTCTTCAACTCGAGCGCTTTCTCCGCAATCGCGGCGATCGCGTCGGAGGTGAAACGAAGACGAGCACCGTCCATCGCGAACAGTTTGGAATACTGCTTCACGAGGGCGTTCTTCGTGCGGAGGAGAACCTTCTCGAGGTCCGCGACGCTGAGCTGATCGAGCACCGAGACGACCGGAAGACGTCCGATGAACTCGGGGATCATGCCGAAGCGAATGAGATCCTCGGGCGCGAGCGCCTTCATCATTTCCTCGGGCTTGTAGCTGTTCTCGGTCTGCGCACGAATCGAAGAGAAACCTAGGCTCCGCTGGCCGAGCCGGCGCTGCACGAGACTATCGAGCCCAACGAACGCGCCACCGCAGATAAACAGGATGTTCGACGTGTTGATCTGCACGTATTCCTGATTCGGGTGCTTGCGTCCGCCTTGGGGCGGGACGTTGCACGTGGTGCCTTCGAGAATCTTGAGGAGCGCCTGCTGCACGCCTTCGCCGGAAACGTCGCGCGTGATGGAAACGTTTTCGGTTTTGCGGCCGATCTTGTCGATTTCGTCGATGTAGATGATGCCGCACTCGGCGCGTTTCACGTCGTAGTTCGCGTTTTGCAGCAAACGCAGGACGACGTTCTCCACGTCTTCGCCAACGTAGCCGGCCTCGGTGAGCGTGGTGGCGTCGGAGATCGCAAACGGCACGTCGAGGATCTTGGCGAGCGTGCGGGCAAGGAGCGTCTTGCCCGAGCCGGTCGGGCCGACGAGCAGGATGTTGCTCTTCTCGACATCGACCTCGCTGAACTCGGGCGAGAGCGCCAGCGACTCCTTGCCGGACTGGCCGGAGTCGAACATGAGGCGCTTGTAGTGGTTGTAGACGGCGACGGAGAGGACCTTCTTGGCGTGGTCCTGGCCGATCACGAAGTCATCGAGCGTGCGCTTGATCTCGGACGGCTTCACGAGCCGCACCGTGGGGCGCGCCTCGGCCGCAGGCGCCTTCACCTCGCGGTCGATGATCGTTTTGCAAACGTTGACGCACGAATCGCAGATGTAGACACCCGGACCCGCGATGATCTTCTTCACTTCCGCCTGCGACTTCCCGCAGAACGAGCAGAGAGTCATGCGGGAGGATTTGGCCATGGCGAAAGAGTGTCCGGGGCGTCGGTCGAGTCGAGCGGGTTATTGCAACAAAGCGGCCGCGATCAAGCGGCGCTTTGCACGCTAAGCGTTTGCGCTTCGCGCGTGGACTCCACCACGTGGTCGACGATGCCGTAGTCCTTGGCCTCCTGCGCGCTCATGTAGTAATCGCGGTCGGAGTCCTTTTCGACTTGAGCGGGCGTCTTGCCGGTGTGCTTGGCGATGACCTCGTTGAGGGTCTTGCGCCAGCGGAGGATTTCCTTGGCCGCGATGGCGATGTCGGCCGCCTGGCCGCCGGCGCCACCGCTGGGCTGGTGAATCATCACGCGGCTGTTCGGCAGGGCGAAGCGCTTGCCCTTCGTGCCGGCCGACAGGAGCACGGTGCTCATGCTGGCGGCCATGCCGACGCAGTAAGTGACGATGTCACACTGCAGGAAGTTCATCGTGTCGTAGATGGCCATGCCACCCGTGACCACACCACCGGGAGAGTTGATGTAGAGCTGGATGTCCTTCTTCGGATCTTCCATCTGCAGGAAGAACATCTGCGCGATCACAAGGTTGGCGACAGTGTCGTCAATCGGCGTGCCGATGAAGATAATGCGGTCCTTGAGGAGCCGCGAGAAGATGTCCATCGACCGCTCTCCGCGGCCGGTGTTTTCCAAAACGATAGGGACGTAGTAGCTCACGATGTGTGGTTAATCGGCCAATCAAGCCTTCGGCTGAATGGTCGAAACCGTAGCTTTGGACACGAGGAAATCAACCGCCTTGTCGAAAATGATCGACTGTTGCACCGCGCGGAGCTGGTCGCGATCGGCGGTGAGCGCCTTCACGATCTTGTCCGGCTTCTGCTGCGAGCGCATCGCTTCGCGATAGATGAACTGGTCGATGTCCTGCTCGGAGACCTGGATCTTCTCGGCCTCGGCGATCTTCGCGAGGATGAGCTGGAGCTTCACGCGCTTGGCGGCCGCCTTGCGGGCGCTCTCGAAGAGCTCGTTCTTGTCCTTCTCGAACTGCTCCTGCGGCACGCCGCGGCGCATGTTCTCTTCGATGAACTGGCGGAGGACGGACTGCGTCTCGGCTTCGACGAGCGAATCCGGCACAGGGAAATCGACCTTGGCGGCGAGCGCGTCGCTCACCTGGCGGCGCTGTTCGGCGCGGTTCTGATACTCCTTCTGGAGCTTCAGGTTGTTGCGCACGGAAGCCTTGAGGCCCTCGAGATTCTCGGCGCGGTTGGCCTTGAAGAAATCTTCATCGAGCGGCGGCAGCACGCGCGAACGGATTTCCTGAATTTCGATCGCGTAAACCGCGGTCTTGCCGGCCAGCGCGGGCACGGGCGCGAACTCCGCGGGGAAATTGATCGTGACGTCCTTCTTGTCACCGGGCTTCACGCCAGCGAGCTGCTGGCCGAGGCCGGGGATGACGCCTTCGTTGGCGCCTTCGACTTCTTCCCACGTCTGCGGGACCTTGCCGTAGAGCTGCTTGTCGGGCGCGAGCTCCGTGATCGGCTGACCATCGACTTTGCCCTCGTAGGCGAGCTTCACGTAGTCGCCCTTTTCGGCGGGACGCTCGGCGACCTTGAACTCGGCGCGCTCGGCGCGGAGTTGCTCGATCACGGCGTCGACTTCGGCGTCGGTCGGCTCAACGGCCGGGACTTCGGTCGGGAGGCCGTTGTAATCGGGCAACGTGAACTCCGGACGAATATCGAGCGTGATCGTGATGCCAGCGGAGAGACCGGGCTTCAGCTCGCCTTCCTCCACGTTGACGACGTTGAGCACGTCGAGCTTCTGCTCGGTGAGCGCGTCGCGGTAAGCCTTGGCGACGACCTTCTGCTTGAACTCCTCGTTGATTTCCTTGGCGAAACGCTTCGCGACCATCGCGGCCGGGGCCTTGCCCGGACGGAAACCCGGCAAGCGCGCAAGACGGGTGTATTCGGCGACCACCTCCTGGTGGACGGCATCGACTTCGCTCGGATCGAGCGTGACGGCGAGGCTCTTGCGGGTGTCGGAGACGTTATTCAGTTGGACGTTCACGGGAGATAAACAGGGTTCTTACGAAAAGAGAATTGGCCACGCTACGGCGCCCCCCTCCCCGGTCAATGCCGGATTCCGGAGTCTCTGCGCGCTTGCAGCGTCCGAAACGGAGGCGTTTGGTGAACGTCCGCCGCTCCATGCCCAGCCTCAACGCACTCCTCGCCGCCCACGCGCGCCTGCTCGTCCTCGATGCCGCGTCGTCGCGCGTGCAAATCGGCTGGCTCGAGCGCGGACAACGGCCCCGGTGGTTCGCCTCTGAAGCTGAAGCCGGCGTGGCCGTTTTCGAGGGCGTGAAATCGCTCGGCCGCTCGCCGGAAGAGGCTGACGCGCTCGTGTTTTGCGAAGGCCCGGGCTCGGTGCTCGGCGTGCGCACGACCGCGATGGCGATTCGCACGTGGACGACGCTGCGTCCGCGACCAGTGTTTACGTTTCAAAGCCTCGCGGTCGTCGCACATGCGCTGCGCCGCCCCGAGCTGACGCTGATCGCCGACGCCCGGCGCGACACGTGGCACGCGATGAAACTCGGCGGCACGTTGCAACGCATCCCCACCGCGGAGCTCGGCGGCGCGCTCGCGATGCCGGAACATTTTCGCAACTGGACTGCGCTACCCGGCGGCGTCGAACGTGTCCCCTACTCGCTCGAGGACTGCTTTGCGCGCGTGGCGGACGATGACCTTTTCCGCGCGACCGATGCGCCCGACGCGTTTCTCCACGAAGAGCCGTCCTACGTGACGTGGACGCCGCAAATTCACCGCGCTCCCTCGTCATGAACGCATCGACCGCCCGCCTGCCGCTGCGTTGCTGGGCCGAGATCGATCTCGCCGCCCTGGAACGCAATCTCCGCCTCATCCGCGCCTCGTTGCCGCCGCACATGCGCTTCGTCGCGGTCGTCAAAGCCGACGCTTACGGCCACGGTCTTCCCCAAACCGCCGCGCGTCTCATGCACGCCGGCGCCGATCTCTTCGCCGTCGCCACGCTCGCCGAAGCGCTCACCGTGCGCGAACTCGGTCCCGGCTGGCCGATCCTGCTGCTCAGTCCGCTGCTGCCCGAGGAGGATCGCTACCTCGCCGATTACGATCTCACTGCGACTGTTTCGAGCGCCGAGGAAGTCGCACGCTTCGACGCAGTCGGTCGCGCGGCCGGAAAACAAATTTCCGTTCACCTCAAAATTGACACGGGCATGGGTCGGCTCGGCGTGTGGCACGAGCGCGCCGCCGCGTTGCTCGATACGCTTCTCGCCGCACCGCACCTGAAGCTCGCGGGCATCTTCACGCACTTCGCCTCGCCCGACGACGATCCCGCGTTCACCGCCGAGCAACGTCGCGCGTTTCTTGCGGTGCTCGCGCGCTGCCCCGCGGTGAAACCGGAGGAGCTTTTCGTCCATGCCGACAACAGCGCCGGCCTCGAAACGATGCAGGGTGCCGCGCCGTTCAACGCCGTGCGCATCGGCCTGCTCCAGTTCGGCATCCTGCCCCACGCCAATTCGCTTTTGGCCAAGGTCCACACCGAGCCTGTATTCAGTTTTCGGAGTCGCATCGGTCTCGTGAAGCAACTCCCGCGCGGCACCACCGTGAGCTACGGCCGCACGCGCATGCTCGAGCGTGACTCCGCCATCGGCATCGTGTGCGCGGGTTACGGAGACGGCATTCCGCGCGCCGCGAGTAATCGCGCGCAGGTGCTCGTCCGCGGCGCGCGCTGCCCGGTGCTCGGACGCGTGACGATGGATCAGACGATCATCGACCTCACCGACGTGCCCGGCGCGTTCGTCGGCGACGAAGTCGTCATCGTGGGCCGCCAAGCTGGCGCGGAGATTTCCATCGCCGAGTTCAGCGCGTGGGCCGACACGATTCCGTGGGAGACCCTCTGCTCGATCACGAAACGCGTGCCGCGTCTCTATCGCACCGTGCTCGGCGTTTAGCGCGTAAAGGTTTGGTGCAAATTCCTCGCCGCACGAAATCCTTGTGCGAGCCATCCGGTTTCCGCTCGCTCGTCTGAATCAAACTTCTCTTCCTTGCGCGCATGATTTTCGCGCGGGTTTCCTTCCGGCTTTTCTTCGTCTGCATGCTCGCTTCCGCGAGTGTCGCCTTCGCCCAAAAGGCGAAACCCACCCGTCCCGGCGAAGCCGGTGTGCATAAAGGCTACATCGCGATCGACGCCGCCACCGGCGCCACGCTGCTCGAGGACAACGCCGATGTCGTCGCGCCGCCCGCGAGCATGACGAAACTCATGACCTTCGCGATCGTGCACGACAAACTCGTCGCTGGCGAATTCTCGCTCTCCACTCCGATCCAGATCGACACGAGTGACGCGCGCATGGGCGGCACGCAGGTTTATCTCGATCCGCGCGAAACGTTTTCCGTCGAGGAACTCCTCTACGCGCTCATGATTCAATCCGCGAACGACGCCGCGCACGCCCTCGCCCGCATCGCTGGCGGCTCCGTGCCCGGTTTCGTGAACCTCATGAACGAAAAAGCCCGCGAGCTCGGCATGACGCGCACCACCTTCCGCTCGCCGCACGGCCTCCCGCCCTCCTCGCGCAAGGAAGCCGATGGCGACCTCACCAGCCCGCGTGATTTCGCGATTCTCTGCCGCTATCTGCTCACGCAGACCAACGTGCTCAAATACAGCTCCGTGCGCGAACGCCCCTTCGGCCAGAACCGCGCCAACGGTCCGCTGCAGATGCGCAACCACAACAACCTCCTCGGTAAAGTCGCCGGCGTCGACGGCCTCAAAACCGGCTACACCAAGAGCGCCGGCTACTGCCTCAGCGCCACCGCGCAGCGCAACAACCGCCGCGTGATTGTCGTGATCATGGGTGCCTTCGGCCCCGGCGGCGAAGTCGACCTCGGTCGCTCGCGCGATCGCAAGACCATCGCGCTGATCGAAGAAGCCTTCGGCAAAATCCCCGCCAACTCGCCGGCTTTTACTTCGTCCGCACCGCTGATCGAATCACCGATCGAGCATGCCCCGATCGCCGCGCCCGCCGAGGACGAAGCGCCCGTGATCAAGTTCAGCATCCCGAAGAAGACGAAGTAACGAATCGTTCATCGGCACGACCCCAACCGCATCCTGGCTCGACCGTGTCCGCACTCAGTCCCGACCCGGTCCGCACCCTGGCTCGACTCGGGACGCACTTGGTCCCGACGCGGTGCGGACTGAGGCTCGACTTGGTTCAGCCATGGCTGCGACCGAGGACGAGTATCAGGATTCCCAATACGCAGAAGAGCGTGCCGAGCAGGCCGGATTCCCACCGCTCGAAACTCTTCAGCTCCCAGCGACGCAGTCCGACGAGCGCGCAGAGCGTGAAGAGCGTCATGCCCGCGAGTGTCGCAACGGCGAGGATCAGGCTCAGCACCACAAAACCGGTCCAGCCGAACTGCACTCCGGACAGGTAAACCGGCAGAAAACCTTCGCACGGCGACAGCGTGAGCATGAGAAAAAGCCCGCTGATCGCGGCCCAGTCGCTGCGTTTGGAGGAGCCGAGTTCGCTGTCGCTCATCTCGTGCTCCCAGTGGCTGTGGTCCTCTTCGTGACCACACTCGGCGCTCGCCTCGTGATGGCCGCCCGGAATCGGATGATGGCAGAGGCCGCTGCCGCGGATTTGCCGCCACCAGAAATAGCCGCCGATGCCGATGAGCGCGACCGCAGCTGCGATGGGGAAAAGTTTCCCGAGGCGTTCATCGAGTTGAAAACCGAACCACGCGATCAAGAGACCGAGCAGACTCGTGAGCGCCACGTGGCCCAACCCGGCAAACGTCGTCACCGCAAGCGTCTTGCCATGCCCCCACCCGCGCGCGCGCGACACCAGCACGAAAGGCAGCCAGTGCGTCGGAATTGCCGCATGAAAAAACGCCACCGTGAAACCGGTTGCGGCAATCGTGGTGAGGACGGTGGAATTCATTGAGCGGTGAGGAAGCCAGCACACGCACGGCGCGGCTGTCGACCGACAAACTAGCAAACTCGTCAAGCGGGGCGATTCGCAAAATCGTTCTGGTTCTCCACGTTGGTTCGCGTTCTCTTATCCGACTACGTCATGGTGTCCGCTCCCGATCTTCCCGCTGTCCGCTCCTACCTGCTGTCGTTGCAGGATTCGATCTGCGCGGCGCTGGAGGCGGAAGATGGCAGCGGAAAATTTCGCGAAGACGAATGGCAGCGCGCCGAAGGCGGCGGCGGTCGCACGCGCATTTTGACGGAAGGCGCGGTGTTCGAGAAAGGTGGCGTCGCATTTTCACACGTGCGCGGCTCGAAGCTGCCGCCGTCGGCCACGGCGCATCGGCCGGAACTCGCGGGCAAAACCTGGGAAGCGCTCGGCGTCTCGCTCGTGATTCATCCGTGCAATCCGCACGTGCCGACGAGTCACGCCAACGTGCGCTTCTTCATCGCCGACGCGGACGGCCCAAATCCGATCTGGTGGTTTGGCGGCGGTTTCGACCTGACGCCTTACTACGGCGTCGAGGAAGACTGCGTGCACTGGCACCGCACGGCGCAGGCTGCAGTCGCGCCGTTTGGCGATGCGCTCTACCCGCGCTTCAAGCGCACGTGCGACGAGTATTTTTTCCTGAAACATCGCGGCGAACCGCGCGGCATCGGCGGATTGTTTTTCGACGATTTCAACGAGCTCGGTTTTGAAAAATCCTTCGCGCTGCTCCGCGCGGTGGGCGACGCGTATGTGCCCGCGTATCGCCCGATCGTCGCGAAGCGGAAAGCGGCGCCCTACGGCGAACGCGAGCGGCAGTTTCAACTGTATCGGCGCGGCCGATACGTGGAGTTCAACCTCGTATGGGATCGCGGCACACTCTTCGGCCTGCAAAGCGGCGGCCGCACGGAATCGATCCTGATGTCGCTCCCGCCCCTCGTGCGCTGGGATTACGATTGGAAGCCCGAACCGGGCAGCCCCGAGGCGCGTCTGTATGATGTGTTCCTGAAGCCGCGTGATTGGGCGGCCGAAGCGCTCACCTAATCCTTTTTCTCACTGTGACCTCCCGCGAACGTTTCCTCGCCGCCTGTGTGTGCACGCCGCTCGATCGCCCGCCGATCTGGATCATGCGTCAGGCCGGCCGCTATCTGCCCGAATACCGCGAGCTCAAGGCGAAGTCGTCCTTCCTCCACATGGTGAAGACGCCCGAGCTCGCGACCGAGGTGACGCTGCAACCGCTGCGGCGCTTCGCGCTCGATGCGGCGATCTTGTTTTCGGACATCCTCGTCATCCCGGAAGCGCTCGGCCAGGGCTACCGTTTCCGCGACGAAGGCGGCATCGCGATGGACTACAAACTCGAGTCGCGCGCGCAGATCGAAGCGCTCGCGTCCGTCGACGCCGTGCCGGAAAAACTCCGCTACGTGGAGGACACGCTGCGTTTATTGAAGCGCGAGCTGGGCGAGACGAAGGCGCTGCTCGGTTTCGGCGGCTCACCGTGGACGCTCGCAACCTACATGGTCGAGGGCGGCAGCTCGGATGAGTTCGAGTGCATCAAGCAGCTCTTTTATACCGATCGCGCGCTCTTCAGTGCGTTGATGGAAAAGATCACCGCGGCGCTCATCGCTTATTTTCAGATGCAGATTCGCGCGGGCGCGGATGCGATCCAGATCTTCGATTCGTGGGGCGGCATCATCGCGGGTCAGGATTACGAGGGCGCATCGCTCCATTGGATTCGCGAGATCATCGCGGCGCTGCCGCGCGATTTCCCCGTGATTCTTTACGCCAAAAACACCGCGCCGCATGTGACCGATCAGGCGTTCAGCGGCGCGCGGGTTTTGAGCGTCGATTGGACCAACGATCTCGCGATGGTGCGCCGCACGCTGCCGGCCAACGTCGCCGTGCAGGGCAATCTCGATCCCGTGCTGCTCAACACCACGCCCGAGATCGTGCGCCACGAAGCCACGCGCCTGCTCGAATCAATGCGCGGCACCGCTGGTCACATTTTCAATCTCGGCCACGGCATCATGCCGCACGCGAAGATCGAAAACGTCCAGGCGCTCGTCGACACGGTCACGAGTTGGAAGTGAGACGATTTCCGTCCACGCGATGAGTCTCCCAGCAGCAAAATCCGCCGTCGTGATCGGCGCGGGCATCACCGGCCTGACCGCTGCTCATCGTCTGGCAAAAACCGGCTGGCGCGTGCGCGTGCTCGAAGCGAGCGGTCGCGTCGGCGGCGCGATCGGCACCGAGCGGCAGAACGGCTGGCTCGTTGAGCGTGGCCCCAACACGATCCTGTCCGGCGAGTCCGCGGTGACGCAGCTCATCGACGATCTCCAACTCGGCGATGAGCGAATCTACGCGGCCGCAGAAGCGAAGAATCGCTACATCGTGCGCGACGGCCGTCCGGTCGCGGCGCCGCTTGGGCCGAAGCAGTTTCTCACCAGCCCGTTGTTCTCCACGTATGGAAAACTGCGCGCAGCCTGCGATCTGTTCGCACGGCGACGATTGCGTTCGGCGGATGTGAGTCTGGCGACACTCGTGCGTTCGCATTTCGGAACTGAGTTCGTGAGCTACGCGCTCGATCCGTTCGTGAGCGGCGTCTATGCGGGCGATCCCGCGAAGCTGTCGGCGAAGTATTCTTTTCCGAAACTCTGGGAAGCCGAGCGCACAGTCGGCTCGCTGCTTCGCGGACAAATCGCCGCCGCGAAAGCACGAAAAGCGGGCGGCGAACCGGCGTCACGGATTTTCTCGTTTCGCGATGGACTGCAAACGCTGCCCGACGCACTCGTCCGCGCACTGCCCGACGACACGCTCCGCCTCAACGTGTCCATCGACGCGCTGATCCCTGGCTCGACGTGGTCCGTCGTGTGGCACGACGCGAGCGGAGCCACGCACACGGAATCATGCGACGCCGTCGTAGTCACCGTGCCCGCACCCGCGCTCGCGCAGCTTCGCGTCGGCGCACTTGGAGAACGGCCGCTCGCGCTCCTCGAAACGATGGAGCACCCGCCGGTATCGTCGCTGTTTCTCGGTTTCGCGCGCGCCGACATCGCGCACCCGCTCGACGGTTTCGGTCTGCTCGTGCCATCGTCGGAGCGGCGGCAGATTCTCGGCGCATTGTTTTCGTCGACGCTGTTTCCCGGCCGTGCGCCGGCGGATCACGTGGCGTTGACTGTGATCGTCGGCGGCGTGCGCCAACCCGGTCTCGCGCGACTCGATACCGGCGAACTGCTGGCAACCGTGATGCCGGACCTCGAGGAACTACTCGGCGTGACGGGCGATCCGGTATTTTGTCGGCACACCTTCTGGCCGCGCGCGATTCCGCAATACCAGCTCGGACACGAAGCGTTTCTCTCCGCTATGGCAGCGTGCGAACGCGACCATCCCGGCCTCTTCATCGGCGGGCAAGCCCGCGACGGTATTGCCGTGCCGGCGTGCATCGCCGCCGGAGAAGAACTGGCGCGACGCGTGACTCGCTAAGCCGCGAGCTGTGCTTGCCCACTCCGCCAACGGCGGAAGCCAACAAACGCCACCAACAACGCACACGCGGCGAAGCCGTAGGTGGAAGGCTCGGGAACAGGCGTAAGCGGCGGGTTGAACGGATCGAACATGGGCACGCGCGTCACGGAAAAATCGGAGACGAAGTTCAGGTGAAAGTATCCACCGTAGCCGGAAGGCTTATACCCCATCAGCGGCGTGTAGCCGATCGCATACATCTGCGGAATGCCTTCGTAATCGATGCCAATGAACGGAAGAAACGGAGGTTCCGAGTCAGGTTCCGGGGTCTCGAACAGAAGGCGGAGATCCAATCTCTCCAGGAAAAGGGGATCGTCCCCTTGGTCGTAGTATTCGATTTGTAGGACGGCGAACGTATCGTCCTCTTCGTCGGGGTCCAATCGGACGCGATCCAACTTACGCCAGAAGTCGTAGACCAACTGGCCTTCGTCATCTCTCAGGCTCATGCGCCAGTATGCGTTTCCCGGAGATAAATCCTCCGGAAAGTAGAGATCGAGATGCGCATCAGAACCGTCTGGCGGCCAGCTTCCCACAAAGTCGGAGATAAAAGACAGACGCGCGTCGAACGAGACCCGGGCGAACTGCAGCTGGGCGTGCGCCGAACAAATCACGCCTGCGAGGATAACCGCCACCAACCAGGTTTTGGGGTTCATTGCGCCTGCGATCATCCCGAAACGCGGCGCCGTTTTGCTATCAGCTGTCGACTGCTCTTCCCTTCGGAGAACGTCTCAGGCGAGGTCCACTCCTCGACGCTTGCGTTACTCTTCGGGCGCGCAAACGGATCGGCCGACAGCCCTTGACTCACCCCACTCCCGGCCTACCCTCGCGCACCTTTAATTTCATGGCGCAAGACCTGAAAGACACGCTGCAACTGCCGAAGACCGATTTCCCGATGCGCGCGGGACTCGCCCAACGTGAACCGGGCCGGGTCGCGCATTGGGAAAAGATCGGACTCTACGACGCCATTCAAAAGAAGAATGCGGACGCTCCGCTCTTCGTGCTGCACGACGGCCCACCTTTCACCAACGGCGACGTCCATATCGGCACCGCGCTCAACAAGAGCCTGAAGGATTTCGTGCTGCGCTATAAGTCGATGCGCGGTTTCCGCACGCCGTATGTGCCCGGTTGGGACTGCCATGGCCTGCCGATCGAGCAGAAAGTCTCGCGCGAGCTGCAGGAGAAAAAAGGAAATCGTCACGACCTCCGAACTGCGCGCGCGGTGCGACGCGTTTTTCCGAAAGCTGGATCGCGAAGCAGAAGGCGCAGTTCAAGCGCCTCGGCGTGCTCGCGGACTGGAAAAACGAATACAAGACGAAGGCGCCGGCGTTCGAGGCGGACATCCTGCGCACGTTTGCGGCGTTCGTGGAGCAAGGTCTCGTCTACCGCAGTAAGAAGCCCGTTTACTGGTCGATCCCGTTCGAGACCGCGCTCGCGGAAGCGGAGATCGAATACAAGGACCACGTTTCCCCGTCGATCTGGGTGAAGTTCGCCGTGCCGGCGGACGAAGCGGCAAAGTTCAATCTGCCCGCGGACAAACCGCTCTTCGTGGTCATCTGGACGACCACGCCGTGGACGATCCCCGCCAACCTCGCGATCGCGGTTCACCCCGAAGTGGACTATGTCGTGGCGGATCTTGGTTCCGAACGCATCGTCGTCGCGGAAGCGTTGCTCGGTTCCGTGCTCGCCGCGGCGAAGAACACGAATCCGCCGCAAGTCGTCACGACCGTGAAAGGCGCCGTGCTGGAGAAGCTCGCGCCGCGTCATCCATTCATCGATCGCGCGTCGCCCGTCGTGCTCGCCGAGTATGTCACGACCGACAGCGGCACCGGCTGCGTGCACACCGCGCCCGGACACGGTGCGGAGGATTATCAGACTGGTTTGAAATACGGCCTCGAGGTGTATTGCCCGGTCGGTGACGACGGCAAATACGTCGATGATGGCCGCGTGCCGGCGGATCTCGTCGGCCTGAGCTGCCTCGAAACCGTCGAGGATCTCGCGGCGAAGCGCACTTCGCCCGCCAACATCGCGGTGCTCAAGAAACTCGACGCCGCTGGCGCGCTCCTCGCGAAGCAGCGCTACGAGCACAGCTACCCGCATTGCTGGCGTTCGAAAACGCCGATCATTTTCCGCGCCGTCGATCAGTGGTTCGTTTCGCTCGATCGCGCCGGCCATCGCGCCAAGGCGCTGGAAGCGATCAAGAGCGTGCAGTTCATTCCCGCGTGGGGCGAAGCGCGCATCCGCGGCGCCGTCGAGTCGCGTCCCGACTGGTGCGTGAGCCGTCAGCGTGCGTGGGGCGTGCCGATCCCGGCGTTCTACGACGCGAAGAAGAATGCGTTTCTCGATGCGAACGTCGCCCGCGCAGTCGCCGACAAGATCGCCACGCGCGGCACCAACTTCTGGTATGACGCCTCGCCTGCAGAGATTCTCGAAGGCGTCACCCTGCCCGCCGACTGGCCCGCGCCAAGCGAGCTCTCGTGCGGACGCGACACCCTCGACGTCTGGCTCGACTCCGGTTCGTCGCATGCGGCGGTGCTGAAGCACAACCAAGGCGGCACGCAGTGGCCCTCCGATCTTTACCTCGAAGGCAGCGATCAGCACCGCGGCTGGTTCCAGTCGTCGCTGTGGACCGGCGTCATCGCCTACGGCCAGCCGCCGTATCGCGGGCTGCTCACGCACGGTTTCATCGTCGATCGCAACCGCCAGAAGATTTCCAAGAGTTCCACGTATCAGAAACCGCAGACGAGCGACGCCTACGTGGCGCAGCACGGCGCGGACGTGATTCGTCTCTGGATCGCGTCGCAGGATTTCCGCGACGACATCCCGGTGGACGACGAAATCCTGAAACACGTGGGTGACGCGTATCGGCTCTTCCGCAATACGTTCCGTTACCAGCTCTCGATTCTCTCCGACTTCAATGCCGAGCGCGACGCTGTGTCGCTTGAGCAGATGCACACGCTCGACCGTTGGGCGTTGCACCAGACGGCGGTGCTCATCGAGGAGTGCACGAAGGCCTACGACGCGTATGAGTTCCACCGCGTCTACCAGCTCTGCAATCAGTTCTGCGCGGTGACGCTGTCCGCGACCTATCACGACATCCTCAAGGATCGTCTCTACACGCTCGGTTCGCGTTCGCCGCTGCGGCTTTCGTCGCAGACCGCGATCCATCACATCTTCAACACGCTCGTGCGACTGCTCGCGCCGGTGCTCACGTTTACGACCGACGAAGCCTGGTCTTACGCGGTCGCCCAGTCCGAATACTCCGAGCGCTCCATCCACCTCGAGGACTGGCCGGTGGCGCCCGCTGGCTGGCTCAATCCTTCGCTCGAAACGGAAGTCGCAGCGCTGTTGAAAGTGCGCGCGTCCGTCAACGAAGCGATCGAGCCGCAACGTGCCGCGGGCAAACTCGGCAAATCGCTCGACGCCGCCATCACGATCACGATCGCCCCGGAAGATCCCTCCACCTCCACGCTGGAAAAGCACCGGGATTTTCTGCCCGAACTCTTCATCGTGTCCCATGTCACTCTCGGCTTCGCCGCGGGATCCGCTCCGTCCATCGGAGTGCGACCCTGCAGCGAACTTGGCCACCTGCGGTGTCCGAGGTGTTGGCGCTGGGTGCCGGCCCTCGTGCCTTCCGCGCACGGAGAGATCTGTCCCCGTTGCGCTGAGGCCCTGCAGTAAGAACCCCTTCCCCAAAGCTCCCCATGGCCAAGAACAAAAAAGAAAACCGCGAAAAAACCCGTCGCCAAGAAGCCTGTCCGCCGCAAGCCGCCCGTCGCCAAGAAGCACAGTGCCAAGAAGCACACCGCGAAAAAGCACACTGCTCCCAAGCCCACCGCCAAAAAGCATACTGCCACCAAGCCCGTGCTGAAAAAGGCGCGGCCCGCGCCGCCCAAGACGAAACCCGTTGCTTCGCGGCCGGCGCCACCACCGCCACCCACACAACGTTCTGTTCCCATGGAAAAACCCTCCAAGAAAAACGCCCTGCGCGACAGCATCCTGAAGCGCAAGACGACCTCCAAGCCGATCGCCTTCAGCCTCGATGAAGTGCGCGCGATCGCCCAGACCATTGCGGCCAAGAGCGAGGAGTCCGAAAAGTCTCCGAAGAGCGTCAAGACCACCACCAAGGCGGCGCTCGTCCTCGAAAAACCGGCCAAACCCAATCACGTGAAGGCGGCCTCGCTCGCCGACATCCTCGGCTTCAACCCGAAGAAACCGAAGCCGACCGAAGCCCGCGAAGAGAAAGATGTGCCGGAAAAATTCCGCCGCTATTACAAGCTGCTCATCGAGCTCCGTCAGCACCTTACCGAGGGCATCCAGTTGCACTCGGAGGAAACGCTGAAGCGCTCGAGCAAGGACGACTCCGGCGATCTCTCCAGCTACGGTCAGCACATGGCCGACGCCGGCACCGACACGTTCGACCGCGACTTCGCCCTGAGCCTCGTTTCCAGCGAACAGGAAGCGCTCACCGAGATCGACGCCGCGATCAAACGTATCTTCGACGGCACTTACGGCATCTGCGAAGTCACCCAGAAGCCGATCGCCAAGGAGCGTCTGCTGGCCGTGCCGTTCACCCGCTACTCCGCAGAAGCGCAAAAGGAGCTCGAAAAGAATCGCTACCGCGCGCGCACCGCGAGCGGACTCTTCGGCGAACTCGGCGAAGAGGGCGGCAAGATCATGGACGAAGACGGCGACGAGTAAGTCGCGTGCCCGCCGCGATCGGCGGGCCCCACCGATGAGCCCCGTCGATCCGATTCGTCCCCTCGCCATGCCGACTCGACCGGCGCCGGAAGAAACTCCTGCGCCCGAGCGAGTGAGCGATTACCGACTGCTGCTCATTCTGGCCGCTTCGATCTTCGTGATCGACCAGCTCTCGAAAGAGTGGATCGCCGCGCGACTGCCCTTCCCCACCTACGGTCCGCCGGATGCGATTCCCGTCATCTCCGGCTTCTTCTATCTCATCCACGTCGGCAATACCGGTGCCGCGTGGAGCATGTTTGCCGGCCAAAGTCTCGTGCTCGGCGCCGTCGCCGCGCTCACGCTGGGCGGCATCTTCTACTGGCGCAAAGCGCTCGGACTGCGGGCGCGCTTCGTCCAAATCTGCTTCGGCCTGCTCTGCGGCGGAATTCTGGGCAACCTCGTCGACCGCTTCCGCCACCAACACGTGGTCGACTTTCTCGACTTCCATTTCGGCAGCTACGTCTATCCGACGTTCAATATCGCCGACTGCGGAATCTGCGTCGGCGTCGCGCTGTTCCTCTGGCACTCGCTGCGCGAACCGAAAGCAGACGCTCCGCGCCGCTCGCGCTAACCCGCGAAACGGCTACTCGACGTTGGCGATCTGCTCGCGCACGCGCTCGAGCTCGTTCTTGAGTTCGATCACGGATTTCGAAATCGCGAGATCGTTGGCCTTGCTGCCGATCGTGTTCACCTCGCGGCCGATTTCCTGAAGAAGGAACTCCGACTTACGGCCGATTTCACCGTCGCTCTTCAGCAAGGTGGAAAACTGATCGAAGTGACTGCGGAGACGCGTGAGCTCTTCCGTGATGTCGCTGCGGTCGGCGAACAGCGCGATTTCCTTGAGCACGCGCTCGTCGTTGAGATCGACCTCGAGTCCGGCCTGACGCAATCGCTGCATCAACTGCTCCCGATACGCGGGCGCAACCTGCGGCGCGCGTTTCGCGATCGTGTCGAGGTGCTGGCGCAGCGTGGTCAATCGCGCGAGGAAATCCACCAGCAGCGCCTCCCCCTCCTGCGCGCGCATCGCGCCAAACGCCCGCAGCGCTTCGCCCACGGTTTCGAGCACCACCGGCGCGACTTCGTTGGCTTCGGGCAGCTCGGTCGAGTGCCGTAGCGAGTTCGCGACGGACCACAGAAGCTCAGGCGTAACATCAAACTTCGCCCCGCGCGCTGTCGCGAGGCCCGCAAGCCGGTCCAGCGTCGCCGTGATGGCGGCTTCGTCCCACGAATCGCCCGCGCCACCGGAACGTCCGGTCAGCTCGACCGCAACTGCGACGCGACCGCGTTGAGCCACACGTCGCACCTGTTCGGCCACGGCGGTTTCAAGCTCTTGCCAGGCATCCGGCAGGCTCAATGCGAGA
Organism: Opitutus sp.; assembly: GCA_024707325.1. Lineage (GTDB taxonomy): Bacteria > Verrucomicrobiota > Verrucomicrobiia > Opitutales > Opitutaceae > Opitutus. The sequence continues at coordinate 640,285 of JANPZY010000004.1, forward strand.
TCGAGCGTTTTCCGATTCACCGAGCTCACCTGGACAGTAAGCGTGCGGTCTCCGATGGCGGCCGTAGCGCGGCCGTAGCCGGTCATGCTCTTCATAGATTCACACCCAACATGCGGGCGACCTGCTGCACGTCCTTGTCACCGCGACCGGAGAGATTGATCACGATCAGTTTGTCGCGTCCCAGCGCTTTCGCGCGCTTCACGCCATACGCGAGCGCGTGCGTCGATTCCAGCGCCGGGATGATTCCCTCCAGTCGCGAGCAGAGCTGAAACGTCTCGAGCACTTCGTCGTCGGTTGCGTAACCAAACTCGATTCGTCCGCGCTCGCGGTAAAACGCGTGCTCCGGTCCCACGGCCGCGTAGTCGAGTCCCGCGCTCACCGAATGCGTGAGTTCGATTTGGCCATCGGAGTCCTGCAGCACGTAAGTCTTGCAGCCTTGCAGCACGCCGAGTTTGCCGCCCTCGAAGCGCGCGGCGTGTTCGCCGCGTTTGATGCCGCGGCCGCCGGCCTCGATGCCGATCAAACGCACGCCCGGCTCTTCGAGAAACTCGAAGAAGAGACCGATCGCGTTGCTGCCACCACCGACGCACGCGATCATCTCATCCGGCAAACGGCCTTCACGCGCGAGGATCTGCTCCTTCGCCTCGATGCCGATCACACGGTGAAAATCGCGCACCATCATCGGATACGGGTGCGAACCGTAAGCCGTGCCAAGAATGTAGTGAGTCGTGCGCACGTTGGTGACCCAATCGCGCATCGCTTCATTGATCGCCTCCTTGAGCGTCTTCTGCCCCGCCTCGACGCCGCGCACTTCGGCGCCCATGAGGCGCATGCGAAACACGTTGAGCGCCTGACGCTCCATGTCGTGCGCGCCCATGTAGATCACGCACTCGAAGCCGAATTTCGCACATGCAGCCGCGGTCGCGACCCCGTGCTGGCCCGCACCCGTTTCGGCGATGATGCGCTTCTTGCCCATGCGCTTGGCGAGCAGCGCCTGCGCGAGTGCGTTGTTGATTTTGTGTGCGCCCGTGTGGAGGAGATCCTCGCGCTTGAAATAGATTTTCGCCCCCCCGCAGTGCTCGGTCAGCCGCTCCGCGAAATACAACTCGGTCGGACGGCCCGCGAACTCCTTCAGGTGGTGACGCAGCTCGGCCTGAAATGCCGGGTCTTTCCTCGCCTCCTCGTAGGCGGCGCCCAAATCCTCCAGCGCGGTCATCAAAGTCTCCGGCACGAACACACCACCGTAAGTGCCGAAATGGCCGGAGGCGTCCGGAAGCGAGAAGCGGTCGAGACGTTCGAAAGAGGCAGTGGGGGACGACATGGAAAATCCAGCTTGGTGCTGCGCGCCTCGGAGGCAAGCGACCAAGGCGCTTACGTTCGCTTCACCGTGACGAGCGTAAGATCGTCCCGCTGGGCGACATCGCCCGAAAAGCGACTGAGCGAGTGCAACACACCGTCATTTATCTCCTTGGCTGAACTGCGAAAGAGGACTCGCACGGTGTCCGCAAGGCGGGCACCGGAATACTCCGTGCCGTGCTCGTTCGGTGCCTCCGTGAGGCCGTCGGTATAAAGAACCAGCACGTCGTCCTGCTCGAACGGTCGAACCACATCCCGCAGCGTCATCCCGAACAGCTCGTCCTCCACCATCCCGAGCGGCATGCCTTCGGATGCGACGAACTCCGTATGCACCGCGTGCGCCTGAGGATTGTGCTGCGCGAGCAAGGGTTTCTCGTGCCCCGCCCGCGCGAGCGTCCGCTTGGTCGGCACTCACATCCACCACGGCATACAGCAAGGTGATAAACATCCCCGGATGCGTGTCGCCTTGGAGCGCGTGATTCAGCTCCCTCAGCGCTTCGGCCGGACTGGTGTGACGCGGCGCAATCTGACGAAGCGCTGTGCGGCAAATCGACATCAACATCGCCGCCGCGATGCCCTTGCCCGAAACATCCGCGACCACGACACCGAGCCGCGTCGACGAGAGCGGGATCACATCGTAGAAATCTCCGCTCACCTTTTGCGCCGCCGCGTAACGCGCATCGAGATCGAGCCCCGCGATCGTAGGCGGATCGCGCGGCAGCAGCATCTGCTGAATACCGATCGCGAGCGACAGATCGACGTCCATCTGACGTTTCTCGACCTGCATCGAGAGCAGGTCGGCATTGTGCAGCGCCAGCGCGGCCTGCTCGGCGAGAGATTCCAGGAGGATGAAATCGTTCTGGGTAAACGGTCCGCCGTCGGCCGAGTTGGCCACCGCGAGCACACCGAAGAAGCTCTCGCGAAAACGCACGGGCACCGCGATCACCGAGCGAACCGCCAACGCCGGATCTTCGTGTCGCACGATACGCGGATCGGTTTCGGCATTTGCGATGAGTTGTCCCTGCCCGCTTGTCACCACCGCGCCGACGACGCCTTCGTGATCGGGAAACTCCTCCGATTTCAGCACCTGTTCGATGAAGCGCGCTCGTGTTCCGAGCGTGTCGTTTGCTCCGCCCGGCAGCGGACGATGCGGTGGGAAAAGTCCTTCGACCGCCACGCTTCGCATCTGCCCGTTGCTGGTGCGCTGGAAAAGAGCCGCGCTCAACGCGCCCGAGCAGAGGATCGCCGCGTGCACGATGCGTTGCCGCAGTGCGGCCGCATCCAATCCCTCCCCAGCGCCAGCACCATGTGGTGCATGAAATCGACGACGAGCTGTCGCTCCTGGGCGAGATGAAGGCGTTCTTCGTGCGCCTCTTCGGCCGCGCGCCGCGCGCGATGCAGCGGCACGAGCATCGCTGCGGCACCTAGCAGCACGCCGACGATGAAGAGGATGAGCATGGCAACAAAGATGTCGCCGGCCGGCCGACGGCCACTCCGTCTAGCACAACCAACCGGGGCTGATCACACGGACTCCCGTGGCCCCGCGCGGTTGCCTTATTTCGCTTCGACGCGGTTTTTCAGAAACGCGAGCACGTCCTGGAACTTGCTGCGGTTGGATTCATCCGCCGCGACCAGGTTTTCGTGCGCCTCCAGCACCAGACGGGCGTTTTCCAGCTCGCTGGCTTCAGTGCACGGGAGCGCCGCGCCACTGTTTTCGCTGCCCAACGGCACGTCGCCAGCGTCCACGGTGAGAAGCCGGTGCAGACCGAGATTGCGAATCAGCTCCAGATTGCGCGGTCCCACGCGGGACACGATCAGCCGCCCGCCGGGCGCGAGTTTGCGCATCTGCAACGCCGCGCCGGCGAGCACGCCGAGAAACGTGCTGTCCATGCTGCTGCAGTTCTGGAAATCGATGACGAAACGCGTGCGCCCCTGACGGAGCATTTCCGTAAAGAAGTCACGCAGCGACGCGCTGTTCTGAAAGCACGCCCGGCCCTCGATACGCACCACCACGGGATCGGAGTAGGCGTCGACCAAGTAAACGGGTTTTCCGGCGACTTCAGGCATGGGGAAAGGGAGCCAATCTTATATCGGCTCGTGAAAGCTTCATTTAAATCCGCCCCGCCGGCAAGCGCCAGCGGGGTGGGATTTGTGACGAATCTTTCAAGAGCCTGGGGAGGGTGAACGCGCGGCCGCTTAGCTACGCGCGACGATCTGCCGCAACACGTAAGGCAGAATGCCGCCGTGCTGGTAGTAATCGATCTCGATCGGCGTATCGATGCGGCAGCGCACCGGAATCATGTCCACCACGCCGTCCTTGCGGGTGATGCGGAGCGTGAGGTCCTGCTGCGGCTTGAGCGACGAATCCAGGCCGACGACATCGAACGTTTCCGAGCCATCGAGCTTCAGCGTCTGCGCGGTGGTGCCTTCCTTGAACTGGAGCGGCAGCACGCCCATGCCGACGAGATTCGAGCGGTGAATGCGCTCGAAGCTCTGCGCCACCACGACTTTCACACCGAGGAGGTTCGTGCCCTTGGCGGCCCAGTCGCGCGAGGAGCCGGTGCCGTATTCCTGACCGGCGATCACGATCAACGGCGTGCCGCGCTTCTTGTATTCCATCGCGGCGTCGAAGATCGACAGCTTCGTGCCTTCGGGCTGGAGCAGCGTGTTGCCGCCCTCTTCGCCCCCGAGCATGAGGTTCTTGATGCGCACGTTGGCGAACGTGCCGCGGGTCATCACGCGGTCGTTGCCGCGGCGCGAACCGTAGCTGTTGAAGTCCTCGAACGCGACGCCGTGCTCGAGCAGATACTTGCCTGCGGGCGCGGTCTTCTTGATCGAACCGGCCGGCGAGATGTGGTCGGTCGTAACCGAGTCGCCAAAGATGCCGAGCGCACGCGCGCCTTCGATCGGACGGATCGAACCGGGCGTGAGGCTGAAGTCCGCGAAGAACGGCGGCTCTTGAATGTAGGTCGAGTTGGAATCGAACTGGTAAACGTTGCCCGTCGACGACGGGATTTCGTTCCACTTCGGATTTTGGGCCGCGAAGTCGGTGTAGAGCGCGCGGAAAACCTCGGGCTTCAGCGCGGCCTGGATTTGGTCGCGGATTTCCTGGAGCGTCGGCCAGATATCACGGAGGTAAACGTCCTTGCCGTCCTTGTCGCGGCCGATCGGCTCGCTGGACATGTCGATGTCGACGCGACCCGCGAGCGCGAACGCCACCACGAGCGGGGGCGACATGAGGAAGTTCGACTTGATGTTCTGGTGAACGCGCGCCTCGAAGTTGCGGTTACCCGAGAGCACGGACGCGGCGACAAGGTCGTTTTTCACGACGACGTCTTCGATCGCCGGATGCAGCGGACCGGAGTTGCCGATGCAGGTCGTGCAACCGTAGCCGACGGTCTGGAAACCGAGCTGATCGAGATACGGCTGCAGGCCGGTCTTGGTGAGGTAATCCGTCACCACACGGCTGCCGGGCGCGAGCGACGACTTCACGGTCGAGGCGACCTTGAGCCCGCGTTCGACGGCCTTTTTCGCGAGCAAGCCGGCGGCAAGCATCACGGAAGGATTCGAAGTGTTGGTGCAGCTCGTGATCGCGGCGATCAGCACGCTGCCGTGGCCGATTTCGCCGTCGACGCGGCCCACCGGCACGGAAACCGGATCGGGCGTCGGACGGTTGTTCGCCATCTCGCGCTCCGTCGTGACGCTCGTGTTCTTCACGTCGGCGTCGGATTCGGGGACGCGCTCCTGGCTGCCACCGCTCGGGCGCGTCCAGCCGGCGCCTTCCACGTGGAAGCTGCGAGCGAAGTCAGAGCTGGTCTTGCCGAAGCCGCTTTCCGTGACGGGCTTTGAAAACGCCGTTACGAACTCCTGCTTCAATTTCGGCAGCTCGATGCGGTCCTGCGGACGCTTCGGACCGGCGACGCTCGGCACCACCGAGGCCAGATCGAGTTCGAGTTCCTGCGAGTATTCGATCTCGCCCTTCTGCGGGATGCCCCAGAGGCCCTGCGCCTTGTAATAGGCTTCGTAGAGCGCGACCTGCTTTTCGTCGCGACCGGTTGCACGGAGGTAGGTCGAGCATTCGGCGTCGATCGGGAAAAAGCCCATCGTCGCGCCATACTCGGGCGCCATGTTGGCGATCGTTGCGCGATCCACCACCGGCAGAGCCGCAGCGCCCGGGCCGTAGAACTCGACGAATTTTCCGACGACCTTCGCCTTGCGCAGCATCTGCGTGATCGTGAGCGCGAGGTCGGTCGCGGTGACGCCTTCGCGGAGCGCGCCGGTGAGGTGCACGCCAACCACGTCAGGCGTGAGGAAGTAGACCGGCTGGCCGAGCATGCCGGCCTCGGCCTCGATGCCGCCGACGCCCCAGCCCACGATGCCGATGCCGTTGATCATCGTCGTGTGCGAGTCGGTGCCGACGAGCGTGTCAGGATAGTAAACGTCGCCCGCGTTGAGCACGCCCTTGGCGAGATACTCGAGATTCACCTGGTGGACGATACCGATGCCAGGCGGCACGACCTTGAACGTGTCGAACGCCTGCATGCCCCACTTCAGGAACTGGTAGCGCTCGCGATTGCGCGTGAACTCGAGCTCGAGGTTCTTCTTCAACGCCTCGGCACTGCCCGCGAAATCCACCTGCACGGAGTGGTCGACCACGAGATCGACCGGCACAAGCGGCTCGATGATCTTCGGGTTCTTGCCCATCTTCGCGACTGCGGAGCGCATCGCCGCGAGATCGACGAGCAACGGCACGCCGGTGAAGTCCTGCAGCACGATGCGCGCGACGACAAACGGCACCTCCTCCGTCCGCTCCGCCTTCGCACCCCACGATGCCAGCGCGCGCACCGCGGTCTCGCTCACGCGCTTGCCATCGCAATTGCGCAGCAGCGACTCCAGCACGAGCCGGATCGACACCGGCAGCTTGCGCACGTTGAAGCCGACGGCTTCGAGCGCGGGCAGCGAGTAGAATTTATGCGAGGCTCCGTTGGCGGTGAACGTCTGGAGCGTGTTGAACGGATTCGGCAGGTTGCTCATTTATGAAAAGGGAAACGAAAACGGTTTCGGCGCCGGCTCATCACGGGCGCGCTCGATTCAGGCCAGCGCGGCCTTGATCGCGTCGAAGTTCGGCAGGTCCTTCGGCGTGGGCGTCTGCTCCGCGTATTTGATCACACCGTCGGTGCCGATCACGAAGGCCGCACGCGCCGCCGTATCGCCGACACCCGCGAGCATCGGGAAGAGCACGTCGTAGGCTTTGGTGACCTCTTTGTTGAGATCGGAAAGGAGCGTGACGCCGATCTTGTTGGCCTTGGCCCAAGCCTCCTGGGCGAACGGGCTGTCGACGCTGATCGCGTAAACCGTCGCGCCGAGTTTCTCATACTCGCCGAGACCGCTCGTCTGGTCGCACATCTCCTGCGTGCACACGCCGGTATAGGCCAGCGGGAAGAACAGCAGCACCGTCTTCTTTTTGCCGAAGTTGTCGCTCAGCTTGATGTCAGCGAGACCGTCAGCGGTCTTCGTCTTCAACGTGAAATCCGGGGCTTTGGTTCCAACGGCGAGTGGCATGATGGGAGGTGTCGGTTGTTAGGCGTGGAGGTGAAGTGCGCAGGTCTCCGCGACATGCGCAGCAGGGGTCGAGAAATAGAGCTGGCGCGCCCTATGCGGCAAACCGTTTTTCCCGAAAAAGAAGCCTCCGTTTTATCCTGCGAGGCGGCACCATAAGTTTTGTTTTGCGCCGCCACGAACGCCGCCCGTTTACTCGCGGGAATCATGACCCTCATCGAAGACCTGAAATGGCGCGGCCTCCTGGCCGATTGCACGGATCTCGACGGCCTCACGCAGAGGCTGGCGACCGGACACCCCATCACGGTCTATTGCGGCTTCGATCCGACCGGCGACTCGCTTCACGTCGGTCACCTGATGGGCCAGCTCACCCTCGCCCGTTTCCAGCGCGCGGGGCACCACGCGATCGCGCTCGCCGGCGGAGCGACCGGCATGGTCGGCGACCCCTCCGGCCGCTCGTCCGAGCGCAATCTCCTCACGCGCGAGCAACTCGATCACAATATCGCCTGCATCAAGGCCCAGCTCTCGCGCCTGCTCGACTTCACCGCCGCGGCGAACCCCGCGCGCCTCGTCGACAACGCCGACTGGATCGCGCCGTTCTCCTTCCTCGAATTCCTGCGCGATGTCGGAAAACATTTTTCGCTGAACGTCATGCTCGCGAAAGACTCCGTGCGCTCCCGCATGGAAGGCGACAGCGGCATCAGCTACACCGAGTTCAGCTACCAGTTGTTGCAGGCGTATGACTTTTTCCACCTCCGGAAATCGCTGAACTGCGAACTCCAGATCGGCGGTTCCGACCAGTGGGGCAACCTCACTGCGGGCACCGACCTCATCCGCAAAAAACTCGGCAGCGACACCACCGCGTGGGGCTGGACGTTCCCGCTCATCACGAAGAGCGACGGCACCAAGTTCGGCAAAACCGCCAGCGGTGCCGTGTGGCTCGATCCGCAAAAAACGAGCCCCTACAAATTCTACCAGTTCTTCGTGAACACCGAGGACGCGAAGGTCTGCGAATACCTCCGCAAATTCACCTTCCTCTCGCGCGAAGAAATCGAGCCGCTCGAAGCCGCGCACGCCGCCAATCCCGGCGCTCGCGAAGCGCACAAGGCGCTCGCCCGCGAAGTCACGCGCCTCGTCCACGGCCAGGCCGCACTCGATGCCGCACTCAAGGCCTCGCAGATTCTCTTCGGCGCCGAAATCGGCGACACCTCCGAGGAAGTTTTCCGCGACGTCGTCGGCGAGATTCCCACGAAAGATCTCGAGCGCGCGAAACTCGAAGGCGCCGGCACTCCGCTCGTGGAGTTGCTCGTCCACTCCGGTCTCGCGGCCTCGAAAGGTCAGGCGCGAAAAGACATCGAAGGCGGCGGCATCTACGTGAACAACGTGAAGTCGGATCCCGCCGCCGCGCAGCGCGCACTCACGACGTCGGATCTTCTTTTCGGCAAGTATCTCCTTCTCCGCAAAGGCAAGCGCACCTACGCCGTCCTCAACGTCGCCTGAGGAGAAACGATTTCGTTTTCTCGAAACCGCCAAAACACCACCGGACGCGCCCCCGCATTCAGACACATGTCAACTATTAGTAGACATGTGGTTTGGGGGCAGCGGGTCCTTCCATTGTTTTGAGGTGGTCGGATAGCATGCACATCGAGGGGACGCATTGCGGCTTGAGTCGGGACTGAGTCCGCACCACGTCGCGCCCGTGTCCGTCCCGAGTCGTGCCAAGGTGCGTCCCACGTCGGGACCGAGTGCGCACACGGTCGGAACTCGTTGCGGACATAGTCGCGCCAAAGTGCGGACAGGGTCGAACCACGGTGCGGACAGGGTCGGGACAAAGTCCGGACAGGATCGAGGTAAAGTGCGCACCGCGTTGCGCGCGTGCGGACACGGTCGCGCGAAGGTGCGGACACGGTCGCGCGAAGGTGCGGCACGGCTCACGACTCGGGTGCCGACGGGTGGAGCCCGGCGTCCTCGCCGGGTTGAGTGACTTTTCGCCGGCACAAAAAAACCCGCCGGGCCCGGCGGGTTGAAACTGTCACTCGACTGCTTCGGCTCGTTTACAGCGCGCGGAAGACCATCGCGGCGTTCTGGCCGCCGAAGCCAAGGTTGTTGCTCAACACGGTGCGCACCTTCGCCTCGCGGGCGACGTTGGGCACGTAGTCGAGGTCGCACTCGGGATCGGGATCGACGAGGTTGATCGTCGGCGCGATTTTGCCGGTCTGGATCGTCTTCGCGGAGATCACCGACTCGATACCGCCGGCGGCGCCGAGAAGATGGCCGGTCATCGATTTGGTGGAGCTGACCGCGAGTTTGTGCGCATGGTCGCCGAAGATCTTCTTGATCGCGAGGGTCTCGAACTTGTCGTTGTAGGGCGTCGAGGTGCCGTGCGCGTTGATGTAATCAACCTGCTCCGGCGTGATGGCGGCCGAAGCGAGCGCGCGCTTCATCGCCATCGAGAGGCCTTTGCCCTCGGGATCGGGTTGGGTGATGTGGTGCGCGTCGCAGGTCGCAGCGTAGCCAGCGATCTCGCAGTAAATGCGCGCGCCGCGGGCTTGGGCGTGTTCGAGCGACTCGAGCACGAGGATGCCGGCGCCCTCGCCCATCACGAAACCGTCGCGGCCTTTGTCGAAGGGACGGCTGGCGGTCTGCGGTGAGTCGTTGCGCGTGCTCATCGCCTTCATCGAGGAAAACGTGGCGTAGGAGAACGGCGTGATGGTGGCTTCGCTGCCGCCAGCGATCATCACATCGGCGTCACCGCGGCGAATCATGTGGGCCGCTTCGCCGATCGCGTGCGTGCCGGTGGCGCAGGCGGAGACGACGCCGAAATTGGGACCGCGCGCGCCGAGCTCGATGGCGACGAGTCCGGAGCAGATGTTGCCGATCAGCGCGGGAATCGTAAACGGCGAGACTTTGCGCGGACCGCGCTCGTTGAGCACGCGGCATTGCGATTCGTAGGTGAACATGCCGCCGACGCCGGAGCCGATGAGCACGCCCACGCGATCGGCGTCTTCGCCTGCCATGTCGAGGCCCGAATCCTTGAACGCCTGTTTCGCCGCGCAGAAACCGAAGTGCGTGTAGCGGTCATTGCGACGCGCTTCCTTCGGATCCATGTGCTGGTTCACATCCCAGCCGCGCACTTCGGCGCCGATCTGGCAGGCGAAGTCGGTGGGATCGAAGTGCGTCACGCGGTCCACGCCGCTTTTACCGGCAAGCAGGCTGGCCCAGAAACTGTCGACGTCGTGGCCGAGGCCGTGAATGGCTCCAAGTCCGGTCACAACAACACGGCGGGATGAGGCGGGGGTCTCCATGGATGAACAGTAAGTGTTCGATTGCAGAAAACAAAAAGGCGTCCCGCCAGCAATTTCCTCAACGGAAACGGGGCGGAACGCCGAAAGTGCGGCGGAGCGCGTCTTAGGCTTGGCCGGCCTTGCCCTTGATGTAGTCGATCACTTGACCGACGGTCTGGAGCTTCTCGGCGTCAGCCTCAGGGATCTCGCCCTTGATCTCGTCCTTGAACTCTTCTTCGAACGCCATGATGAGCTCGACGGTGTCGAGCGAATCGGCGCCGAGATCGTCGAGGAAAGAGGCGGTCGGCGTCACCTGCTCTTCGTTAACGTTGAGCTGGTTGACGATGATCTCTTTGACGCGTTGTTCGATGGTTTTTTGGTCGGCCATGATGAGAGAAATTCGGGTCTAGATAGAATCGGGCGAGGCTTCACATCGCCATGCCGCCGTCAACGGCAAAAACTTGCCCGGTGACGTAGCCCGCCTCCTCCGAACAGAGGTAAGCGGTGATGTTGGCGATGTCCGCGGCTTCACCGAAACGCTTGAGGGGCACAGCCTCCAGAATTTTGGCCGAAGCTTCGGGATTGTTAACGAATTCCGTCGTCATGTCGGTCTTGATGAAACCGGGGGCGACGGCGTTAACGGTGATGCTCCGGCTGGCGAATTCGCGGGCGAGGGTCTTGGTCAGGCCGATCATGCCGGCCTTCGCGGCGGCGTAGTTGGCCTGGCCGGCATTGCCCATGATGCCGCTGACCGAGGTGATGTTGACGATGCGACCCCAGCGGGCGCGCGTCATCGGGCGGGCGAGGTGCTTACACCAATGGAACGCGCTCGAGAGATTGGTCGAGATGACATCGTTCCAGTCGGCGTCGCTCATACGGAACAGCAGGCCGTCACGCGTGATGCCGGCGTTGTTCACGAGAATGTCGATCGTGGGAAACTCCTTCAGGAGATCCTCGGCCGCTTTCGCGACCGCCGCGCCATCGGCCACGTCGACCGCGAGCGCCTTGGCCTTGCCCCCCGCGGCGGTGATCGCCGCAGCGACGGCACCGCAGGAGTCAGCGGACTTGGAAACGCAGATGACGGTGACTCCGTGGCGGGCGAGCGTCTCGGCGATGGCTTTGCCGATGCCACGGCCGGCGCCGGTGACGAGAGCGGTGCGATTCGTGAAGGTAAGCATGAGCGGATGTTCGATTCTCGATGGAGGATTTTCGATTGGATTCGCCAGCCGACTAGCGGCCTCGATTTACGGCAACCGAAAATCGAGAATCCGAAACTGAAAATCAATACACGTCGCGCTGGTAGCGCTTGTCCTTCTTCATCTGCTTCACGTATTCGGCCGCAGCGGCCGCGTCCATGCCGCCCTGCTGGGCGATGACATCGTGAAGGGCGACGTCGACGTCCTTGGCCATGCGCTTGGCATCACCGCAGACGTAGAAGTGCGCGCCGTTCTTGATCCACGTCCAGAGCTCGGCGGCGTTTTCGCGCATGCGATCCTGCACGTAGACCTTGGTTTCCTGGTCGCGGGAGAACGCAGTGTCGAGGCGCGTGACCTGCCCCGACTCCACCCAGGCGTTCCACTCCTCTTCGTAGAGGAAGTCGAAAGCGCGATGCTGGTCGCCGAAGAACACCCAGTTGCGACCGGTCGCCTTGTCGGCGATGCGGTCCTGCACGAACGCGCGGAACGGCGCGATGCCCGTGCCCGGGCCGACCATGATGCAGTCCTTGGCGGTGTCGGCCGGAGGACCAAAGTGAGAATCGGAAACAAACACCGGCGCGGGCGTGGTGCCGACTTGCACGCGATCCGCGAGGAAGGTGGAGCAAACGCCGGCGCGCTCGCGATTGTTCGTGCGATAGCGCACGATCGCGACGGTGAGATGGATTTCCTGCGGGTGCAGCTTGGACGAGGACGCGATCGAGTAGAGTCGCGGCATCAGCTTGCGCAAGTGATCGACGAACTCCTGCGGCGTGAGCTTCGCGCTCGGGAACTCCGCGAGGAGGTCGACGTATTCACGCTCATCGAGGAACGCCGTGAGCAGGTCTTTCGACTCGGGGGCGAGCAGGCCGGTGAGCTTCGCCTTTTCGTCGGGATCGGTGGCCTTGGCCGCGAGCGTGTTGACGATCTTCGCAGTCGGCGAAGACAGCGTCGAACGCGAAAGGAGCGCTTCGCGCAGCGGAATCGGCGAGGTCAGTTTGAGCATCGCCGGCGAGACCGGCTCGTCGCCCGTGGCGCCGAGGTGCGAAAGGATTTCCGCCACGTCTTCCGGGCGGTTGGTGGGATACACGCCGAGCGAGTCGCCGGCCTTGTAGTGCAATCCGCTGCCAGCGATGCTGACCACGAAGTGGCGGGTTTCCCTTCGCGGAACCGGTTTTGCTGAGCAACCGGTTTTCAATCACGCGGGCGGGAAACGGATGATCCTTGGAATACACGGAACTGGTGGCGGGAACGGACATGGTCGGCGCGCATCAAGCGGTCGTGCAGGAAAGCTGGCAAGCATGCATTCGACGGTCCTGAGGGCTTGCAGCGTCATAGGATTTGCCGCTCGCTTTCAGATTCATGTCGTCCGAACCGATCCGTTTGCAAAAATTCCTGGCCGATGCCGGCATCTGCTCCCGCCGGAGCGCCGAGGCCTTGATCGCCGAGGGCGAAGTGTGGGTGAACGGCGCCGCCGCGCAGACCGGACAGAAAATCGTCCCCGGCGTGGATCGCGTGACCGTGCGCGGCAAACCCGTGCGCACGACGCACCAGCCGCTCGTCACGCTCGCGGTGCACAAACCGCGCGGACTCGTGTGCTCCAACGACGATCCGCACAACCCCGAGACGATCTTCTCCGTGCTGCCGCGCGAGTTCTCGAAATTTCGCTTCTTCTGCGCGGGTCGCCTCGATAAGGAGAGCGAGGGCCTCGTGATCCTCACGACCGACGGCGAGCTCGCGAACCGGCTCATGCACCCGTCCAACGTGGTGGTGAAGCGCTACCACGTGATCCTCGTGAAACCGTTTCCCGCCCGTCGCCTCCCCACTCTCGTCAAAGGCGTCGTCATCGAAGGCGAACGCTTCAAGGTCGAGCGCGCCGCGCTGGTGAATCCCGACTCGTCGGAGTCCTCCGCCAGTCTCGATGTGCACCTGCACCACGGCAAAAAGCGCGAGATCCGGATGCTCTTCGCGAAACTCGGCTACGACGTGAAACGTCTGAAGCGCTACCAGATCGGGAGCTTCCGCTTGAAAGGCATTCCCCTGCGAGCCATGAAAAAACTTTCGGCTTCGGAAATCGCCTCGCTCTTCCACTCGCCCTCCACGCCTCGTGCCTCCCACGAGGTCAGAAGTAAGGAATCCTTCCCAACGTCCCATGAAGACTAAGTCCGTTCTCCGTCTTTCGAGCGTCGTGCGCGGCGCCGCTTTCCTTCTCGTTTCCGCCCTCGGTCTTCAAGCCGCTCCGCTTCCGGGCACGACCGCCGTCCACACGCAACCCAACGACCAGGCGCCCACGATCACCGTGCTCGCCGCCGGCACCGAGCCCACCGTGGCCGAAGATGAAGCCGCCAGCACGCCCGACGGTTGGCTCGCGGTTGAGCTGCCGGGACCGTTCGAGGTTTGCGTGCCGAACAAGGACATCACCAAGAGCCTCGATGTCCGCCCTGGTGCCGCGCTGCACCTCGCGCCCAAAGAAGACGCTGCCGTGATCTCCACCGCCGCGTCCGACGATTCGCTCGAGATCACCGGTCTTCACGGCAAATGGACCCAGCTCAAGCTGGAGCGCAAAGTCACCGGCTTCATCCGCACCGGTCCGGCACCGGAACCCGCGAAGCCCGCGGCCTCGACCGCCGCCGCCACGCCTGCTCCGCGCAACGACGCCGCTCCTCTCTCGCCCGCGCCTGTCGCCCCAACCGCATACGGCTCCGCTGGCGGCCGCCCCGCGTCCGCGATCAATCTCGCCGGCACTACAGCCGCTTCGCTCCCGCGTCATTTCCGCGGCAAGTTCGTCTCCACCCGCAGCCCGTTCAAGCCGCGCCGCCCTTACGATTGGGCGCTCAATGACGATGCCGGCAAACGCTACGCTTACCTCGACATCAAGAGCCTCCTCCTCACCGAGCAGATCGAAAGCTACATCGGCCACACGGTCGTGGTCTTCGGCGCCGCGACGCCGACGCCCGATGGCAAGGATTTCGTGATCCAGGTCGAGAGTCTCCAGCTTCAGTAACACCGCCTCCCTTTTCCGCTCTTCATGACTCTCATCGACGGCAACCAAATCGCTGCCACCCTCATCGCCGAACTCAAAGCCGAAGTCGCCGCCTTCTCCGGCCGCAAACCGTGCATCGCCCTCGTCCGCGTGGGCGACGATCCCGCTTCGGTTTCCTACGTTAAGAAAAAGGAGAAAACCGCTGCCGAGATCGGCCTCACCAGCCGCATCATTCTCCCGCCGGTCACGATCTCGCAGGACGAACTCTTCGCGATCATCGACGACCTCAATCGCGATCCCGAGGTCGACGGCATTCTCGTTCAGTCGCCGCTGCCGAAACACATCGACGAAGTCGCCGTGTTTCGACGCGTCTCGGCGGACAAGGACGTGGACGGCTTCAACACGCTGAACCTCGGCAAGGTCGCGCAGGAGGACGAAACCGGTTTCGTCGCTTGCACGCCCGCCGGCATCATGGAGCTCCTCGCTCGCAGCAACGTCGACCTCAAGGGCAAGCACGTCGTCGTGCTCGGCCGCTCGCTCATCGTCGGCAAGCCCGTCGCTCTGCTCGCGCTCCAGAAGAAAGCCGGCGCCAACGGCACGGTCACGATCTGCCACTCGGGCACGCGCGACCTTCCCTCCCTCACGCGTCAGGCCGACGTGCTCATCGCCGCCATCGGCCGCGCCGAGTTCGTTACTGCCGAGATGGTGAAACCCGGCGCCGTCGTGATCGACGTCGGCATCAACCGGGTGCCCGATGCGTCCAAGAAAACTGGATACCGACTCACCGGCGACGTGCATTTCCCGACGGTTTCCTCGATCGCGAGCCAGATTACGCCGGTCCCCGGCGGCGTCGGCCCGATGACGGTGGCGATGCTGATGAAGAATACCGTGAAGGCCTACCGGCAGGCGGCGCGCCGCTAACTTGCGGCTCCCTCAAATACCGTTCCTTTCTTCTTCGATGCCTTCGCCCTCCATTCTCGTGGTCGACGATCAGCCGATCAACGTGCAGCTTCTCAAGCGTAAGCTTGAACGCGAAGGCATCCGGGTCACCGCGGCCTACAACGGCCTCGAGGCACTCGCGCTCGTGAAGAACGAGAAGCCCGACCTCATCCTCCTCGATGTGATGATGCCGGACATGGACGGCATCGAGGTCTGCCAGCGACTCCAAGCCGACGAGCAGACGCGCTCGATCCCCATCATCTTCATCACCGCCCGCTCCTCGAAGGAGGGCAAGATCGAGGGCCTCAACGTCGGCGCCGTCGACTACATCACGAAGCCCATCGATCTCGACGAAACGCTCGCACGCGTGCAGACGCAGCTCCGCTTCGTCGCGATCAATCGCGAGATGCTCGACCTGCAGCGCCGCCTCGTCGAGACGCGCCGCTCCGCCACCATCGGCGCGGTCACGCAAGGCATCGCGCACAATCTCAACAATCTCCTCGGCGTCGTCATCGGCTACCTCGATCTGATCAAGGCCTACTACGACAAGCCCGAGCACGTGAAAAAGAACGCGCTGCACGTCGAGGAAGCCGTTCATCGCATCGTCTCGATCATCAAGCAGCTCAGTTCGCTGGTCGTGCGTTCGCGTCCGCCGCTCTCGCGCATCAGCGTGCAGCAGCTCCTCGACAACAGCATCCTGCGTTTTCACGCCGAGTATAAACTCGACGCGCCCGTCACGATCGAAAACTCCGTCGGCGATCTGCCGATCGACACCAATTTCGAAACCTTCGAGGAGGTCGTCTCGAAAATCCTCATCAACGCGTGGGAAGCCTACGACAGTCGCCCCGGCGAACCGCGGCCCATTACGCTCAAGACGCGCGTGTTCGAGAAACCCGACGAAGGTCGCATCCTTGAGATTCGCGTTGAGGACCGGGGACGCGGACTCGATCCGGAGATTCGCGATCACGTGTTCGAGCCGTTCATCAGCTCCAAGCACACGGTCGGCGTCGGCATGGGCCTCACCGTCGCGCGTCATGCGCTGCGCAATCTCGGCGGCGAAGCGATGATCACCGATCGTCCCGGCGGCGGCACCGTCACGATTCTCACGCATCCGGTTGAACAACGGAAATCCCGCCGCCCGCTCCAGTGAGCGCGTCCCTCTCCTCTCCCGCTTCCATGGCTAACATTTCCTTCCTCGGCGCCGGCAACATGGCCGCGGCCATGATCGACGGACTCATCGCCCGCGACCCCGCTGCGACTTCATCTCTCGCCTGCCTCGGTGGCGGCGGCGCGACGGCGCCTGCGCTCGCCGCGCGCACCGGTATCCGTCTGGCCACTACACTCGCCGATCTCACCGGCTCCGCCGATGTCGTCGTGATCGCGTTCAAGCCGCAGCATCTCGCGTCGGCCGATCCGACGCTCGCCGAACTCACCGCGGGCAAACTCGTCGTCTCGGTGCTCGCCGGGAAACGCCTCTCCACCCTCGCCCGCGTGTTTCCGCGCGCCCGCAATGTCGTGCGCACGATGCCCAACACGCCGGCCGCGATTGGCGCAGGCATCACGCCGTATTGCGCCGCGCAGCCGCTTTCCGCGGCAGATCGTGCGCTCGTCGAGCAACTGCTCGGCGCGTGCGGCCAGCATCTCGAGCTTACGGAAGATCAAATGGACTCCGCCACAGCCGTCAGCGGTAGCGGTCCGGCGTTTGTCTTCGAGTTCGCTGCCGCGCTGCGCGATGCTGGTGTCGCGGCCGAGCTTCCGCCCGAGGTCGCCTCGCGTCTCACGATCGCAACGCTGCTCGGCGCTGCCAAACTTCTCGCCCAACGCGAGGTGGATCCCGAGGTGCTGCGCAATCAAGTGACTTCGCCCAACGGCACGACCTTTGCCGGACTTCGCCGACTCGAAGCCGGCGATTTCCGCGCGTTGATCCGCGACACCGTCGCCGCCGCCAGAGCTCGCGCCGCCGAACTCTCACGCGACACCTGATCGGTCCCGTCCGGCTCACGGAACGGAAAGAGGAAACGCAAAGACGCGGAGGCAGCGAAGGTTCGCAAAGCGCCCAAGGTGGAGCCCGGCGTCCCCGCCGGGCTGGAGACGCCGCGCCAGCCAAACAGTCGGCCGAGGACGGCGGGCTTCATCTGGAGTGTCATTCGGATAGCGAAGCGCGAACTGGATTCTTCGCTACGCTCAGAATGACAAAATCGGCTTTGTCCCGGCACAGTCCGCGCATCCTGTCCCGACCATGTTCGCTCCGTGATTCGACCGTGTGCGGACCCAGTCCCGACCGTGTGCGGACCTTGGCGCGACCGTGTTCGCACGTGTGCGCGACATGGTGCGCACCTTCTCCCGACTCGGTGCGAACCTAGGCACGACTCGGTGCCGTATGTGGCACGACTCGGTGCGGACGTTGGCGCGAGTCGCGCCGGATTGGGGCACGAAAAAGCCCGGCGCTTTTGACGCCGGGCTGAAACGTTTCGAGAAGATCGAACTCAGGGGAGCTGGAGAAGCTCTTCCTGGGTCATTTCCTTGCGGTCGCCTTCCTTCGTGCGGATGGCGGCGACTTCTTCTGCCGTGATCGGACCAGCTTGGTTGCTCCAAGCCTGGCGGATGTAGGTGAGCGTGGCGGCGATGCGCTCGTCGGTCCAGTTGTAGCCGGAGCCGGCAACACGACCGAAGGCGGGCATGGCAGCCGCGTTGTATTCGGTGCCCTTGACCATCACGGGCCCCTTAAGGCCGTAAACCAAGATGTGGACGAGGCGCTCGGGAGAACCGGTCACCCACTCCGCACCATCCAGCGGCGGATAAATGCCGGCGACGCCCTGACCGTTGATCTGGTGGCAGGTCGCGCAGGTTTGGTCGTAGTTGCGCTTGCCGAGCACGAGCGGATCGACCGCGGCGGTGGCCGCACCGGGTTGGGCAGGCTTACCGTGTTCGTCGAAGACGCTCGGATCGAAGTGACCGGAGAACTCGTTGAGATAGGTGCCCGCAAAGAAGATCAGGCCCGAGAATACGAAGAGCAGCACGAGAGGCAGCATCTTGTAGTGGCCGTTGTCGGCGGGCTTCTTCCCGAGCTCACGCTCGTGGGCGGACAGGAGGCTTTCGTCCGTCGCGCCAGCGTTGTCGAAACGCGGATCGTGGGGAGTTTGATCGCTCATTTGTCGCCCTCCTTCGCGGGTTCGATCGGGCGGGCTTCAGGATACTCGTAGGACTGGTGCAAGCTGAGGAGATACGCGACGAGGAGGCGCGCACGCTCGGTGGGAACCACTTCCACTCCGGAGGGCGTGGCGAGCTTGCCGGTCAGGCGAAGCGCGTAGTCCGAGGGTTGGCGGTCAGCGGTCGAGCGGGTTTCGAAGAGGAAGCGATACGAGGGCATCGTATCGGTGCCGGCGTAGAGAAGCTTGTAGAGATCGGCTTCGTCGTAGGCGGGCTTGCGCGCGCCAACGTTGGCGAGATCGGGACCGATGCGGCTTTCGCCGAGGTGCACGACGGGCTGCTGGATGTAGTCGCGAGCGACGCTCTGCCGGTCGCCCCAGCCGCGCTCCTTGTCGGAGCCGAAACCGGGACGGCGAACCTGCTGCGTGTGGCAGGTGGCGCAGCCGAGATCGCGGTAAACCTTCTCGCCTTGAGCGGCGAGGCCGGGGAAGCGCTCGGGGAAGGCCTTGCCTTCGTTCTCGTCCATCAACGGCGCGAGTTGGCCGAGTTGGGCATTGGAGCCCAGGACGATGCCAGCCCACGACAGCGCGAGGGCGGCGAAGAGACCGAGGAAAAACAGAAATCCGTTTCTCATGATGCAGAAGCCTCCATCGCCGGGGGACGGCGGAACGACACAGCGTCCGGAGCGACCGGCGAGGTCACAGCCGCCAAGGCGAGCCGGATGAAGTGATAAGCGAAGACGATGTTACCCAAGAGAAGCAGCGCCTGTCCGGCAGCGGCGACTTCGAGCCAGACCCGCGTGTCGGCGGCAATCTGTTCGAACGTGGCCGAGGCGTCGGCGAGAGCATTACCCTGCGTGAGACCCGCGACCGCCAAACCAGCCACGAGCACCACCGTGCCGAGCACGGAGGCGGCGAAGTGCGCGCGAAGCAGGGGCGACGAGGGCCAGGCACGACCGGCGATGCGGGTGCCGAGGAAGTAGATCGCGCCGAAAAGGGTCAGCGAGAACGCACCATAGAGCGCGAGCTGCAGCTGCGCCTGGGTGAACCAGGTGAACTGCGTGATCGCCGCCAGAGCGCGGAACGCGAACACCGCATCGACCAAGCCGCCGACCAAGTAGGCCAGCAGGCCAGCGGCGACGAAGCGCAACGCCGTGCTCTTGACGCCGAAGGCGCCGCGGAGATTGAGCGCTACGATGATGTAGTGGAACAGGAGCAGGGTCGCCGAAACGATCGCGATGCTGGGGATCCACGCCGGGACGGGACCGCCGATGAGGTGGCGACCGCCGGTCCAACCACCGATCACGATCAGCGTCCAGAAACCGTAAGGAGCAAAATCATAGGCCGGAAGCACGCGGCCGGTGATCTTGGGCACGAGGTAATACGCGGCGGCGAGCGCGGTCGGAGCGAGCCAGAGCGTCCACACGCCCTGCACGAACCAGCCGGCCGAGATGGCTTGCAGCACGCCACGAACGGGCGCCCACAGGAGCATCATCTGCGCGGCGGAGAACAACCACGGGAAAAGGAACAGCGCGGCGACCGCATACCATTGAGCGGCGAAGGTGGCCTGCTGACGGCGGCCGATCCAAGCCAGGATCGCGGGAGCGGCGATGGCCGCAGCGGCGACAAGGAGGAGCGGCTGGATCGCACGCGGAGCTTGGAGGAAGGTGATCGAGTTGCCCTCGCCCACCGCGATGGCCACGACGCCGGCGAGCACCGCGAAGTTCCAGAAGAGCGCGCCCACGGTGGACCAATTGGTCGAGCGGAGCGGCGCACCACCGAGACGGGCGAGCAGCCAGAGCGCGACGGCGAAGCCGGCGTTGGCGGCCCAACCATAGAGGAAGGCGGTTTCCTTCATGGCCGCGGTGCGGCCGTAGGTGAAGATGGGGCAGTCGGCCAGCAACGCCGGCGAGTGCGCCTGCAGCAGCTGGAGCAGCGCGAGCGCGCTGCTGACGACGAGCCAGACGAGCCCGGAAGCGATCAACAAGGACACCGGACCGCGCGCGCCGGCGTCGATCTCGGTGACTTCAGCCGTCGCTGCGGCTTGGGAAGCGGAGGTCATCTCGGGAAAAGGTTTAGGGCTTCTTGGCGTAGGCTTCGATCGTGAGCTCCATCGCCCGATCGAGCGGGAGTTGAACGACGCCGGCGTTTTGATCGACCCAGGCGTAGGAGCTCGCTTGCGCGGCCTCCTTCGCGTGCAGCTCCGCGAGGTTCTTCACTCGTTGTTCGTCGGTATGGACGCCATCGCCCACGAACTTCCCGGTGCTCCGGGGGAGATAGAAGAAGTAAACGAGGAGCGCGAAGACGGCGAGCAGCGCGAAGATCGCGAAGATGCTCACCAACGGCGCGGACTTGGAGGAAGACTCACTCATGATGGGTCAGGACTCTCGCCGATGCGCGGATCGCGGATCGGGATCAATTTGGTGGTCGGGAAGCTCCGCAGGTAGGACCAGACACACACGCCGCCGATGCCGACGACGGAGCTGAGCACCCAGAGGAGATTCAACGAGAAGAACGGAGCGGCGTCGCCGTGGTGATCCTTGAGCACCGGCAGAATGTTGTAGGTGATGTCGACGAGGATGATCGTCAGCACCCAGAACGCGATGCGGCGGATGATGTGCGGCGTAACCTTGTAACGATACGAAAGGAGCAGCACGAACGGCAGCACGAAGTGGCCGAAGAGAATCACCAGGCCGACATACCACCATTGATTGGTGGAGCCGTCGTGGTTCAGTTCGCGCAGGTTATACCAGAAGGTTTCCTCGGGAACGTTGGCGTTCCAGATGAGGAAATACTGCGAGAAGGTGACGTAGGCCCAGAAGACGGTGAACGCGAGCATCAGCTGGCCGATGCTGTGAAAGTGGTTCGTGTTGAGCACGCCCTTGTAGTCGCCGCGGTTAAGCAGCCAGACCATGATGACGACGCCCATGCAGAGCGCGCCGCGGGCGCAGTTCGCGAAGAACCACACACCATACATCGTGGAGAACCAGTGATACTCGAGCGACTTCACCCAGTAGATCGCGGCAAGCGTAAGGGTGATCGCGCCGAGCGGCAGACCCATGGCGGCGGTGACGCGGCTCTTGAGGGTCCACTTCACATCGCCGTCGACGTCCTGCGTGAAGGACGCTTTGCGCAGACGCCACGACAGGAACATCCAGATGCCGAAGAAGGCGGCGGTC
Organism: Opitutus sp.; assembly: GCA_024707325.1. Classification (GTDB taxonomy): domain Bacteria; phylum Verrucomicrobiota; class Verrucomicrobiia; order Opitutales; family Opitutaceae; genus Opitutus. The sequence continues at coordinate 661,927 of JANPZY010000004.1, forward strand.
ATGAACGTGAACATCTGCAGGTTCAGGAAACCTGACTTCTTGATGTAGAGCACGTCGTGTCCGACGGTGTGGCCGCCGTGCATCTCGCGCGTGAGATCCATCCACGGCCAGACAAGGCCGGGGTTGGTCCAGGCGGTGATGAGGAGCGGCAGGAAAAGAACCGCGAGCCACTTGAAGGCGGAGAGACCGTGTTCCCACTGGCGGCGAATGACGACCGACCACGACGCATCGAAGATGTGATGGATGAGGATCATCATCAGCATGCCGATGGCGATCGCGGTCCAGTAAGTGATACCAACGAGCCAGGAAAGGGCCACGTTCGCGGCGGGCGAAACGAAGAGCCCGACGGCGGTCACGGCGATGCCCGCCAAGCCGATGACCAGCGCCTTGGTGGCGCCGGCGGCAGCGGTGGACTCGGCCGGAAGAGCCGCAGGAGCGGAAGCAGCGTGAGAACTCATTGGAGACCCAGAGATTTCTTGGCGTCGGCGTCGATCACGTCGGACGCGGAGCCGGTTTGCGCGCGCTGAAGGGCGCGAACGTAGAGGACCACGGCCCAGCGCTCCTCGGGAGAGAGCTTGTCGGCATAGGGCAGCATGTTGCCCTTGCCGTGCGTGATCACGTTGAAGAGTTCGCCCTCGGGCACGGAGCGCAGACGCTCGTCGTGGTAGGTCGGCGTGGCACCCATGCCGTATTGCTTGGTGATGCCATTGCCGTCGCCGACCGCACCGTGGCACGGCTGGCAGTAGATCGCGTAACGCTCACGGCCGTGAGCCATGAACTTGGCGTCGATCACGAGCGGCTCCGGAAAACCGCGCACGAAAGAGCCGTCGGCATTACGACCCGCGTGCAGCGCGTCGTCAGTGCGGAGCGCGTTGCGCGGCACCACGCCCGCGGGAAGCGGACGATCGGCGCGGCCGTCGGCGAAGAATGCACTCGTGCCCTGCGGCTTGTAGCGGGGCTGGTGTTTCATGCCGGGGAAGGCCCACTCGGGGAACACATCCATCGGCGGATGGGAGAACTTGGTGCCGCGAAGCCCGAACACGGAAACCGTGAGGACCACGAGAAACGCGGTAACGAGATAAACGTGGCGCATGGCTCAGGCTTCCAGCGTGGTGATTTCCTTGCCGCCGGCTTTCTCGAGGAGAGCCTTGGTGTTGGCGTCGTTGAAACGGGGATCGCGGGATTCGATCACGATGAAGAAGCGATCGTCCAAGCCCCGGCCGATCTTGTCGTATTTCAAGACCGGGTGGTAGTGCATCGGCAGACCGTTGAGGACGAACATGCCGATGATCGTCGCGAAGGCGGTGAACAGAATCGTCAGCTCGTAGCTCACCGGGAAGGCGAACATCGGCGAGAACAGCGGCTTGCCGCCCACGATGAGCTGGTAGTCGAAACCGTTCGTATACCAGATGAGGGTCATGCCGGTGATGAAACCGGTGATGCCGCCGGCCAGCGAGATGCGGGGGACGATCGAGCGCTTGAGGCCCATCGCCTTGTCCATCCCGTGGATCGGGCAAGGCGCGATCACGTCCCAATTCTTGTAACCGGCGTCGCGCACCTGCTCCGCCGCGTGATAGACGTCAGCAGCGGTCTCGAAGGTGGCGATCAGGCCATAAGGTTGTGCAGCCATGGTCGGTGGAATTAGTCGTGTTTCTCGCGGATGACGGGATCACCGAAACCGGTGCGCTCGTCGTGGCCGTGGTGAACGTCCGCCTGCGGCGTGACGGCCTTGATTTCGGCCATCGGCATGATCGGCAGGAAGCGGATGAAGAGGAGGAAGAGCACGGAGAACACGCCGAAGGTGCCGAAGAAGGTGAAGACCTCGACGATCGACGGGCTGTAGTAGCCCCACGACGACGGCAGGAAGTCGCGGGCGAGCGAGGTGACGATGATCACGAAACGCTCGAACCACATGCCGACGTTGACGAAGATCGAGAGCACCCAGACCAGCGTCGTGTTGTTGCGGACGGCCTTGAACCAGAAGAACTGCGGCGTGATGACGTTGCAGCCGATCATCCACCAGTAGGCCCAGGCGTAGTGGCCGAACGCGCGGTTGATGAACGCGAAGCCTTCATACGGATTCGCGCCATACCACGCGATGAAGAACTCCATACCGTAGGCGTAGCCGACGATGGTGCCGGTCGCCAACGTGATCTTACACATGCAGTCGATGTGATACTGCGTGATCAGATCCTCCATCTTGTAGATCGCGCGCAGCGGCAGCATGAGCGTGAGCACCATGCCGAAGCCGGAGAAGATCGCGCCCGCGACGAAGTAAGGCGGGAAGATCGTCGTGTGCCAGCCAGGGAGCAGCGAGACGGCGAAGTCGAACGACACGATCGTGTGCACGGAGAGCACGAGCGGCGTGCTGATACCGGCGAGGATCAGGTAAGCCATTTCGTAGTTGCTCCAGTGGCGGTTGGAACCGCGCCAGCCCATCGCGAACAGGCCGTAGAGGAACGAGCGGAGCTTGTTGCCCGCGGCGTAGAAGCGATCGCGGAGCACCGCGAGGTCAGGGATCAGACCGACATACCAGAAGAGCACGGAAACGGTGCCGTAGGTGGAAACCGCGAACACGTCCCACTCGAGCGGCGAGCGGAAGTTCTGCCAGATCCAGTTGGAGTTCGGGATCGGGAACAGATACCACGCATACCACACGCGACCGACGTGGAAGACCGGGAAGATCGCGGCGCAAACCACCGCGAAGATCGTCATGGCCTCGGCGGCGCGATTGATCGATGTGCGCCATTTCTGGCGCAGCAGACACAAGATCGCGGAGATCAGGGTTCCGGCGTGGCCGATACCGATCCAGAACACGAAGTTGACGATGTCCCACGCCCAGTTGACCGGGTTCGCGTGGCCCCACACGCCGACGCCCGTGGCGACGAGGTAGGTGATGCCCGCGACCGTGAAGGACGCGACGAAGCACGCGAGGATGAAGCAGACCCACCACCACGTGGGCGTCTTGCCCTCGATGATGCCGCAGATCTTCTCGGTGATCCACGCGAAGTCGCGGTTGTGCTCGACGAGCGTCGCGCGCGGCAGCACGGCCGGCTTGACCTCATTGAGAATCGCCGGCGCAGCGGCCGCATGATGTCCGTGAGCCATTAGCTAAGTCCTCCGAAACGTTTGAGAGCGTCGATCGAGCCGTGGCCCTTGTGCTCCCCCCGCCCCGTGGTCGTCGTGACCGTGGGTGGCGGGATGGTTCTTGCGCTCGTATTCGACGCGGCTGAGCGGCAGCGAATTGTAGTCGGGCATGCGCGGATTCGGGTTGCGCAGCTTGCCGGCGTAGGTGGTGCGCGGGCGGGTGTTCAGGTATCCAAGCACCTGATATTCCTGCTCGCGGGCCTTCGCCTTCGAGACCGCGCTCTGCGGATCGAGAATGTTGCCGAACACGATCGCCTCGACCGGGCACACCTGCTGGCAGGCGGTCTTGATCGCCCCATCCGGCACCACGATGTCGTCGTGGCGACCGACCTTGGCGGCCGCGACCTTGTGCTGAATCTTGCCGTTCTGGATGCGTTGCACGCAGTAGGTGCACTTCTCCATCACGCCGCGCATACGCACCGAGACCTCGGGGTTCTTCACCATCTTTACGAGCTCGGGCATGCCGTGCGGACCGGCAGGACCCATGTAGAGACTGTCGAGCTGGCGCTCGTTCCAATCGAAGAAATTAAAGCGCCGCACCTTATACGGGCAGTTGTTCGCGCAATAACGGGTGCCGATGCAGCGGTTGTAGGCCATCGCATTGAGGCCTTCGTCGTCGTGCACCGTCGCGTTGACGGGGCACACGGTTTCGCACGGGGCGAGTTCGCACTGCACGCAAGCCATCGGCTGCAGCGAAACCTGCGGGTCCTCGGGCAACTGCTTGTTGCCTTCGCCGCCGAACGCCGCCGCGTCGATGTTGCCATCGGAATAGTAGCGATCCAACCGGATCCAGTGCATCTCACGGCCGCGGAGGACCTGGTCCTTGCCGACGATCGGGATGTTGTTCTCGGCCTGACACGCGATCACGCAGGCGTTGCAGCCGATGCACGTGTTGAGATCGATCGACATGCCCCACTGGTGGGCACCGGTGAAGTCCGGCGTCTTGTAGAGCGAGTTGCCGCGCGGGAGCAGCGAAGCGCGCTCGGCCGGGGTCATCTTCTCGCCGGTGTGTTCGCCGAGGATCGACGGGCTGTGGGACTCCATGCCCACCGACTTCACGTAGCCCGGATTCTCGTAGTAAGAGTTTTCGCCGAGCGCGTTGGCCTCGCGAATGATGTCGCGGCCTTCCATCGACCAGTGCTCCTGCGTGTTGGCGAGGAGCATGCGGCTGCCGGTGTTCTTGAGCGAACCGCCGGTGACGAAGTGCGGAGCCGTCGACGTGCGAAGCGTGTAGGCGTTGAAGCCAGCGCCATTGCCGACGCTACCGGAAGCCGTGCGACCGTAACCGAGGGCGACGACGACGGTGTAGTTGGAGAGTCCCGGTTGGATGTGCACGGGACCGCGCACCGTGCGACCATTGACGGTCAGCTCGAAGATCGGGGCGTTTTCCTTACCGATCTCGAATTCGTTCTCTTCCTTGCGCGCGACCTGAAGCACGGAACCCTTCGGCTCGATGCCGAGTTCCTTGCCGAGGCGCGGGCTGACGAGGATCGCGTTGTCCCACGAGATCTTCGTGATCGGATCGGGCAGCTCCTGGAGCCAGCCGTTGTTCGAGAAGCGCCCGTCGTCGAGCTTGTAGTCGGCGATGAAACGCACTTCGAGGTTCTGGCTCGAAAGCGCTTGGAAACGGGGAGCGTTGGCGAACAGCGACGCCACATTGGCGAAGCTGTAGCGCACCGTGACGGTCGGGTAAGCCGAGTTGGCCAGCAGACCGTCGTGGAGGAACTGTTGGAACGCCTTCTCCGCCGTCGCGCCCGAGGCGCCGACGATCTCGCTGATCGTGGCAAACACCAACGCATGCGGATCGGGATTCTGCACGCCGAGGATGCGGGCGAGCACTTCGATCTCGGTAAGACCGCCGAAGAGCGGGAGAATCATCGGCTGGATCGGCAGGATCGTGCCGTCCACCGTGCGGGCATCGCCCCACGATTCGAGGTAGTGCGCCGAGGCGAGGTTCACACCCGCGAGCGCCGCGGTTTCATCCGCGCGATAACCGAGACGGACGACGTTCGAAACCGACTTCTGCAGCGACGCCCAGTCGAGATCGGCCGGAGCGTTGTAAACCGGATTGCCGCCGAGGATGACGAGCGTCTGCACCGAGCCGCCACGCACGGCGTTGGCGAGGTCGGCGAGGTTCGCACTCTGGTTCGGTTCGATGCGGACAAAGTCCACGGTCGACCCGATGTTACCCAGCGCGGCGTTGATCGCATACGCGATCGCGTGCACCTGAGCAGGCTGATGGGCACCCGCGACAACGAGGCTGGCGCCCTTGTGAGCGGCGAGATCAGCCGCGCACTCATCAATCCACTCCTGCTTCACGTCGAGTCCCTGCGCGAGGGGCGCGAGCGTGTTGTTGCCGGTGATCTTCACCGCGATCGCGGCGGCCAGCGCCAGGATGTGGCTGCTCGCCACGCGGAGGCGGTGGTCGGCCATGCTGCCGGTGAGCGTGAAACCGCTCTCGGCAACATAGAGGCGGTTCATCCGCTCGGCGTCTTCCTTGGAATTGACGCGACGAGCCTTCGAGAACTCGCGGGCAAAATAGAGGCTGCCGGACTCGCTGTGGAGGAAGTCCGCATCCAAAGAAAGGATACGCGCCGCCTTCGCGAAGCGGTAGACCGGCTTCACATCTTCGCCAAAAGCCGCACGCGCGGCCTCGGCCGGAGGCTGGTCGGCCACCGGTTCATACTCGGCCCACGTAGCCTGCGGGAACTGGCGGCGCAGTTGCGCAACCAGACGAGCACGCGTCGGCGAGCTGGATTGCTCGGCGAGGAAAGCGAGACCCGCGCCACCATTCGCGGCCGCATCACGGCCGATCTTGGCGAGGAGTTCGTTGACCGAAGCGACGTCGAGCTGCTTGTCGCCGCGCATGTGGGCGGTGGCGCGCTCGGGATCGTAGAGATCGAGCACCGAAGCTTGGGCGTGCAGCGAGCTCGCGCCACCGTGGGGCGCGTAGGACGGGTTACCCTCGAGCTTGGTCGGACGGCCCTGATGCGTTTCCGCGAGCAGCGGAATTGCCGAGCCGCGCAACGGCATCGCCGTCGCAAAATAAAGCGGAAGACCCTGGATCACCTGCTCGACCGAACGGCCATACGGCAGGATGTGTTTTTCCGGACGACGGCAGCCGGCGAGACCGAGTCCGCCGAGCGCGAACGACGCCGCCATGATCTTGAGGAACTGACGACGATCGACCCCGTTGAGCTCCGAGGCTCCTTCGGGGAACTCACGCTGCATCTGCGCCTGGAAGCCAGGCGTGGCGGTGAGTTCGTCGAGGCTGCGCCAGTATTTCGGACCGGTCAGGGAAGGAGCGGGATGTTCAAATTTGCGTTTCATCGGTGGCAACCGGTGCAGCTTTGCGGAGGATTGATTTTCCAATCGTGCACGAACTTCTGCCCGGCTTGGAGACCCGCCTTCTCGGCGATGGTCGGAGAGTTCAGGTTGAAGATGTCGTTCGGCTCACGCACGCGCGTGGCGGGGTTGCGATGGCACTCGAGGCAGAAGCCCATGCTCATCGACTTCTCGTGAGAGACGACCTCCATCTCGTTCACCTTGCCGTGACACTCGACGCAACTGACGCCACGATTCACGTGCACGGCGTGATTGAAGAACACGAAATCCGGCACCGAGTGGATCTGCACCCACGGCACAGGTTCGCCGGTCTCGTAGCTCTTGCGCACGACCGCCAGCGCGGGGCTGTCCTTCTTGACCTGATTGTGGCAGTTCATGCAGGTCTGCGCCGTCGGAAGATTCGCGAAGCCGGACTTGTCGACGTTGCTATGGCAATAGCGGCAATCGAGGCCGAGCTGCCCCACGTGCAACGCGTGGCTGTAGGGCACGGGCTGGACCGGCGCGTAGCCGACCCGAGTATATTCGGGCGTCATATAGTATGTGACGCCCGCAGTGGCGAGTCCCGCGAGGACGCAGAGGTAGATTACGATCTGCAGCGGGAGCTTGTTGGCCGATTGCGGAAATAGTTTCGACATGAGCCAGAGGTTCTCCGGTTACGGGGCGGAAATTAGACCGAATCCGGCCGGCGGGAGACGGCGCGCGAATCGGGACGAAGCGTAACCGTGGAGGCTGGCGAAACCGGCACCGACGCACGGGTCGACGCAGCCGAGCGGGCCAAGGCCCGCGGGGCAAAACCGGCTACGGCAACCAAGCCGATCAATTTAGCGAGGAAACGCTTTCGCGATGGATCGTGACTCACGGCGTCAAAGGGTGTGTGTGTGGTGAAAGTCGCGCCGAAAGAAGAGTCGGCGGTTTGGGTTGTAAACGAAAAATTAGGAAACCGCATTTTTTGTCCGCAAAATATGATGAGCGTTCACCGACATTGTCATGCGAACTAATCACGACGAAGCATGCCCGCCCCTCTCAAACGCGACGCCGCAGCGACATTTCACGGAGGTGCGACCGCGTAAACTCAGTCCATTGGCACAAGCGTCGGCGCACGACTATTAGTTTGTGTTGAGCTCACGCGGAAATGCGCGAGCGGGTCGGAACGGCGACCTCCCCTGTTAGTCAGAATCGCCTCGTCAGCGGGCGGAGTTGCAATTTCCTCACCCCCCAACCCGCTTCACTCTATGGCTAAAACTCTTCTCGTTACCGGCTCGTCCGGCCTGATCGGCTCCGAGGTCTGCACCTACTTCGCCCGCGAACTGGGCTGCATCGTGCACGGCGTGGACAACAATCAGCGAGCGGTGTTTTTCGGCCCGCAAGGAGACACTCGTTGGAACCAGCACCGACTCGCCCGCGACCTACCGGGCTTCGTGCACCATGAACTCGACATCCGCGATCGCGCTGGCGTCCTCGATCTGATCAAACGCGTGCGGCCCGACTATGTCGTCCACACCGCGGCGCAACCGAGCCACGACCGGGCGGCCGCGATTCCTTTCGACGACTTCGACACCAACGCGGTCGGCACGCTCAATCTCCTCGAAGCCGTGCGTCAGGCGGCCCCCGAGACACCGTTCGTGCACATGAGCACGAACAAGGTCTACGGCGACGCACCCAATCGCATTTCGCTCAAGGAACTCGACACCCGCTGGGACTACGCCGATCCGGCCTACGAACATGGCATCGCCGAAACGTTCACGATCGACCAGTCGAAGCATTCGCTTTTCGGTGCCTCCAAAGTCGCGGCCGACGTCATGGTGCAGGAATACGGACGCTACTTCGGCCTCCCCACCTGCTGCCTGCGCGGCGGCTGCCTCACCGGGCCCAACCACTCCGGTGTCGAACTTCACGGCTTCCTCTCCTACCTCGTGAAATGCAACCTCGAGGGCCGCGAGTATAAGATTTTTGGATACAAGGGAAAGCAGGTGCGCGACAACATCCACTCGCTCGACGTCGCGCGCTTCATGGCTGCTTTCGTCGAGTCGCCTCGCGCAGGCGAGGTTTACAACCTCGGCGGCGGCCGCGACAACAGCGTCTCGATCCTCGAGGCGTTCAAGATCACCGAGAAATTCACCGGCCGCGCCCAGGTGTTTTCCTACGTCGATCAAAACCGCATCGGCGACCACATCTGCTACTACTCCGACCTGCGGAAAATGAAGGCGCACTACCCCAAGTGGGACATCACGCAGTCGCTAGAAAGCACGATTGAGCAGATCGTGCGCGCATGGCAGCAGCGCAACGCACAAAAGTGATGAAGTTTCGCTTCGGTCTCGTCTGGTCGCTCGCCATCCTGCTGAGCCTCTCGCTCGGTTGGGCGAATCAGCCGTTGCCGGAAGAGTCGCCGTTTCTTCCCAAAGGCGAGGCCGCCCGGTCCACGGCCGTGCGGGAAAACGCCGTCTTCACCTTTGTCGGTGCCGTCGACCAAGGCACCACCACTCTCATCAGTATCCACCGGAGCACGGACCGGCACAGCGTGTGGATTCCGATCGGCAGCACGATCAACGGCATCACCGCGCAATCCTACAACCCGGTGCTCGAGCAAGCCGTCATCGTCGCCGATGGCCGCGCTCACACGTTGCAACTTCGCCGGCCCACCGCCGCCAGCCGTTCAAGGGCTCCCGAACCGACGGGGCGTCCACGTCGCGACGCCATGGAGCCGGTTGATCCCGACGAGGAGGAGGATTTCTCCGACGATTCCGATGCAGACGACGCAGAGGAAGAGCACGATGTCGCGGAGCCCGACGATTCCGACGACGATGCCAGCGAAGTCGAAGAGCAGGACGACTCGGAGGACTCGACCGACGAAGAAGACGCGGCGGACACCGACGACAGTTCGGACGACGAGGAAGACCCGGACGACCCCGATCTCACCGCGGAGGACGAAGAGGAGTATGAAGCCCGCATGCTCGTCAGCGATCTACTCGATATCGGCCAACGCCAACGCGCTGCTTACCAAGCTGCGCGTCGCGACGCGCAGCGCCGCGGGATCAACGTCAACGACCAGCCGACCGGCGTGGACTACTCCAACTCCGTTGATGACGCGGATGACGACGATTCCAGTTTCGATGATGCCGACATCGACGAGGGGCCGGACGACGAATAAGTCGACGGTGCAACTTCGCACTCAAGTTTCGCCTTCCGCCGCGAACTTGCGTCCGTATGTTGCGGGCTGAATGAAACTTCTCCTCACCGGCGGATGCGGCTTCGTTGGCAGCACGCTCGCGAAATCACTGCTTGAGTCGACGCCGGGACTACAGCTCATCGTCGTCGACAACTTCAGCCGCCAAGGCAGCGAGACCAACCGCGCGCCGCTCGAGAAGCTCGGCGTAAAAGTGATCCATGGCGACGTGCGCAGCGCCTCCGACCTGGATGTGCTTCCGCACGTCGACTGGGTGCTCGATGCGGCCGCCAATCCGAGCGTGCTGGCCGGCATCGACAGTCCCGCCGCGGCCCGCCAACTCACCGAACACAATCTCGGCGGCACGCTCAATCTTCTCGACTACTGCCACCGCCATGGCGCGGGCATGATTCTGCTCAGCACGAGTCGCGTCTATTCGATCGAGGCGCTCGCGCGCCTGCAACTCACCGAGAATGATGACGCGTTCGCGCTCGACGCGTCGGCATCGCACCCCGCCGGCGTTTCTCCGCTCGGCGTGCGCGAAGAATTTTCCGCAAGCACGCCGATCTCGCTGTATGGCGCCACCAAGCTCGCCTCGGAAGTCGTCGCGCTCGAATACGCAGCCAGCCTCAACCTGCGCGTGTTCGTCAACCGTTGCGGCGTGCTCGCCGGCGCGGGCCAGTTCGGTCGTCCCGACCAAGGCATCTTCAGTTTCTGGATCAACTCGCACCTGCGCCGCCGTCCGCTGAAATACATCGGCTTCCAAGGCACCGGCCACCAGGTGCGCGACTGTCTGCATCCCCGCGATCTCGTGCCGCTGCTCAAGGCGCAGATGGCTGCAGGCGACGTCTCGACGGAGGATCGTTTGGTCAACGTCTCCGGCGGAGCCGCGTCCGCGATCTCGTTGCGCCAACTCACCGCGTGGTGCGATGCGCGTTTCGGTGCCCATCCGGTCGCGGCGGATCTCGCGCCTCGGCGCTTCGACGTGCCATGGCTGGTGCTCGATCACTCGCGCGCGACGGCCCGCTGGGGTTGGAAACCGACCATCACGCGCGACCAGATTCTCGAGGAAATCGCCGAGCACGCCGCACTCCACCCCGACTGGCTCGCGCTCTCCGGAGCTTAACGTTCCCCATGTCCACGCCGATCCCGCTTCAACTCTACTCCATCGTCATTCCCGCTCGCGACGAGGTCGAGTCGCTCCCCGGCACGCTCGACTCGATTCATCGCACAATGCTCGCGAACAATGTCCCGCACGAGATCGTCGTCGTGGACGACGGCAGCACCGACGGCACGTGGGAACTGCTCCAGAAACTCCGCGAGCAGATCCCCACGCTCGCGCCCGTGCAAAACGTCGGGCTGCACGGCTTCGGTCGCGCGGTGATCTGCGGCATCGAAGCGAGCCGCGGCGACGCAGTCGTGATCATGATGGCCGACGCTTCGGACTCACCGCAGGACGCGGTGCATTACTGGGAGTTGCTCAACGAAGGCTACGATTGCGCGTTCGGTAGTCGCTTTATGCAGGGCTCGATCGTGATCGATTACCCGAAGGTGAAGCTCTTCCTCAACCGTATCGCGAATTTCCTCGTGCGGGTGGGCTTCCGGATCTCGCTCAACGACACGACCAACGCCTTCAAGGCCTACCGCCGCACCACGCTCGAGGGTTGCCGGCCGTTTTTGGCACCTCACTTCAATCTCACGGTCGAGCTACCGTTGAAGGCGATCGTCCGCGGCTACAGTTTTTCCACGATTCCGATCTCGTGGACGAACCGCCGCTACGGAACCGCAAAACTCAAGATCAAGGAAATGGGCAGCCGCTACTTCTTCATCTGCGCTTACGTCTGGCTCGAGAAATACTTCAGCCGCGGCGACTATCACCGTCGCTGAATCGCGCTCGCCACCGCCCGCTCGCTTCCGCTCCTCCATGAATCTCCTCGTCACAGGCGGCTGCGGTTTCATCGGAAGCCACTTCATCGAACGATGGCTGCGGCGCCAGGGCGCCGACGCGCGCGACCGTGTCGTGAACCTCGATCTGCTCACCTACGCGGGGCACCGCGCCAATCTCACGAGCTTCGCCGACGATCCGCGCCACGTTTTCGTGCAAGGCGACATCGGTGACGAAACGCTCGTGGGCGAACTGCTCGCGCAACACGAGATCGGTGCGATCGTGAACTTCGCCGCCGAATCGCACGTCGATCGTTCGATCGATTCGCCCGCGCCGTTTATCCGCACCAACATCGTCGGCACCGAGCGCCTCCTCTCCGCCGCGCAACGTCACTGTGCCGCCACCGGCCGCGCGAGTTCGTTTCGTTTTCTTCACGTGTCGACCGACGAAGTCTTCGGCGATCTTCCCGCCGGCGTTCCGCCTGCGACCGAGACTTCGCCTTACGCGCCGCGCTCGCCCTACGCCGCGAGCAAAGCCGCCGCCGACCACCTCGTGCGCGCCTACGGCCACACCTACGGTTTGCCGGTGTTGATCACGTATTGCTGCAACAACTACGGCCCGCGCCAGCTTCCCGAAAAACTCATCCCGCTCGCCCTCCACCGCGCGATCGAGGGAAAAGACATCCCCGTTTACGGCGATGGTCTCCAGATTCGCGAGTGGCTGCACGTCGCCGATCACGCCGATGCGGTGATCCGCGTGCTCGAATCGGGGCGGCCGGGCGAAAGCTACGCGATCAGTTCGGGCGACGCGCTCACCAATCTCGAGCTGCTCCGTCTCCTCTGCGAACTGCTCGACCACAAGCGGCCGCTCGACGGCGGCCGCCGCTACGCGTCGCAGCTCGTGCACGTTGCGGATCGCCCCGGACACGATCGTCGTTACGCGCTCGATCCGACGAAGATCTCCTCCGAGCTCGGCTGGCGCACGTCGCACACACTCAGAGCCGGACTCGACGCCACGATCGACTGGTATCTTTCGCATCCGGAGTGGACGAGCGCCGTGATGGCTGCGCGCCACGCCAGTCAACGTCTCGGCACCGGCCAGCTTCCGCCCCGATGAAAACACGCAAAGGCATCGTCCTCGCCGGCGGCAGCGGCACGCGGCTCTTCCCGCTCACCATCGCTGTATCCAAACAGTTGATGCCGGTTTACGACAAACCGCTCATCTACTACCCGCTCTCCGTGCTGTTTTCCGCGGGCATCCGCGAGATTCTCATCATCTCCACGCCCGACGATCTTCCCCTCTTCCAGCGACTCCTCGGCGACGGCTCCTGGTTCGGCGTGCGTTTCAGCTACGCCGCGCAACCGCAGCCCGAAGGTCTCGCGCAAGCCTTCCCGATCGCGGAGGACGCCGGTTTCCTCAATCGCGAGCCCTCGGTCCTCATTCTCGGCGACAACCTTTTCCACGGCCAAACCTTCCTCGATGCCGTCGCCGCCGCCAACGCGCGCCACGATGCCGCGACCATTTTCACTTACCATGTGGCCAATCCCGAGCGCTACGGCGTCGTCGAATTCGACGACAGCGGCAACGTGCTCTCGCTCGAGGAAAAACCCGCGCATCCAAAATCCAACTACGCGGTCACCGGCCTTTATTTCTACGACGAAGACGCCGTGAAATTCGCGCGCACGCTCAAGCCCTCCGCGCGCGGCGAACTCGAGATCATGGACCTCAACCGCTGTTATCTCGAAGCGGGCAAACTCCACGTCGAACGCCTCGGCCGCGGCACCGCATGGCTCGACACCGGCACGCACAACTCGCTCATGGAGGCCGCGCAGTTCGTGCACGTCCTCGAAAACCGCACCGGCCTCAAGATGGCCTGCCTCGAGGAAATCGCTTACGACCACGGTTGGATCAACCGCACCGCGCTCGAGGAAGCGATCAAACGCCACGGCCGCTCCGCCTACGCCGATTACCTCCGCCGCCTCCTGGCGTGAGTCGGGACAAAGTGTGGCGCGGCTCGAGCCACCGAGCGGACCGAGTCGAGCCAAGGTGCGCACACGGTCGGGACAAAGTGCGCACACGGTCGCGACAAGGTGCGCACCACGTCGTGCCAACGTCCGCACCGATCCATGCCTGAGTGCGGGCACAGTCGTTCCTGAGTGCGGACGACGTCGCGCCCTGGTGCGGCGCGCTCAGGATTCGGTTTGCCACGCCTGAGGCGTGGAACCTACCGTCCGCGCGCTCATGGCGCTTTCATTTTTCAATAAGGAACGTAAACGGATCGTTGCTCGCTGCCGCGACGATTACGCGACCCAGATGCGGCTGAAATACGCGCCGTATTACCATGCCATGGAGGCGCAGCAGGGCACGACCGTGACGCTCGACGGAAAGCAGATGATCATGCTCGCGAGCAACGACTACCTCGGTTTGTCGTTTCACCCGAAGGTCATCGAAGCCGCGCGCAAGGCCCTCGATAAATGGGGCACGAGCACGACCGGCGCGCGCACGTCCAACGGTTCGCGGCGTTACCACATCGAGTTGGAAGAGCGGCTCGCGGCCTTCCTGAATCGCGAGGCCTGCCACATCCACTCGGCTGGTTATCTGTCGGGCCTGGCGAGTGTCTCGTCGTTTGCGCAGAAGGGCGACGTCATTTACGCCGACAAAAACATCCACTCCTGCCTGTGGGACGGCATCCGGCTGTCGCATGCGACCGTGGAACGTTTTTCGCACAACAACCCCGACGATTTTCGCGAGGTCGTGGCGGCAACCGCCTCGGACGCCCCGAAGATGCTGGTGATCGAGGGTGTCTACTCGATGGAAGGCCACATCGCGCGCATGCCGGAGCTGATCGAGATCGCCGACCGCAACGCGTGTTTCAGTGTGGTCGACGACGCGCACGGTTTCGGCGTCCTCGGCAAACAGGGCCGCGGCACGGTGGATCATTTCGGACTCAATGACAAAGTGGACGTGATCTGCGGCAGCCTCTCGAAATCGCTTTCGAGCACCGGCGGCTTCGTCGCCGCATCGCGCGAGGTGATCGACTATCTGCGCTCCCACTCGAAGCAGACAATTTTCAGCGCGGCGATCAGTCCCGCACAGGCCGCGGTCGCACAGGCTTCGCTCGAAGTGATGCAGACCGAGCCCGAGCACCTGGAGCGTCTATGGGAAAACACGCGCAAATATCGCGCGATCCTGAAGTCGCTGAATCTCGACACGTGGGGCAGCGAAACGCCGGCGATCCCGATCGTGCTCGGCTCGAAGGAACGCGTTTATCCGTTCTGGCGGGCGCTGATGGAGAAAGGCGTGTTCACCGTTATGTCGATCGCCCCCGCGGTGCCTGCCGGCAAGGATCTCATCCGCACCGCGGTGTCTGCCAGCCACACCGACGAGCAACTTGAGAAGATCGCCGACGCCCTCGCCTACGCGGTGAAGCGTCTCTGAGTTACGCTCCGCCCAAACCGTCGCGCAACGCGCGCGCAGTGTCGGCCCACGTCGGCAGCGAGCGCGAAGCGGCTTTCTCCGCGAGCGAACGCCAGTGCGCGTCATCGGCCAGCACGCGCCGAATCGCCGCCGACCACGCGTCGCGGTCGTTCAGAGCCACGCTCACGCACCCCCGTCCGCGGCGTTTTCCTGCAACACCGGCAGATCGCTGCACACGCACGGCACGCCGCGCCACAGCGATTCGAGCAACGGCAGACCGCAACCTTCCGCGATCGTGGGGAAAAGTGTCGCGCGCGCGCGCCGGTAGAGTTTCGCGAGCGTGCGATCGTCGGCCGCTTCGTGGAAATACAGTCCGGGAAACTCGCGGCGCTCCTGCTTGATCGCGCGCACAATCGGTTTGCCGAAATGCGGATTCACGCGTCCGACCAAATGCAACTCGAACGAGAGTCCCTCGCGCCAGAGTGCGGCGCACGCGTCGAGCAGCAGCGTCTGATTTTTCCGCGGTTCGACGATGCCCACGCTCAAGAGCACCGGCGCGGGCGCCGTCGCAGCAGCGGCGACCCGCGGTTCACGATCGAAATCACTGCCCAGCCGCAGCACGGATACTTCCGGCATCGGCGACACGCCGAGCCATCGCCAGTAGTCGCGCAGATCCCGTGCGCTCGCTTCCGACACCGCCCAAACGCGGTCGAAGCGATGCAGCGTTTTCATGTAGTCGGGATGTCGCGCCACACTCTGCGGCCACGAGATCTCGGGATAGCGCAGCGGAATCGCATCGTGAAAAATCGCCGCGGTGCGGCAGCGGCGCGATTCGAGAAACGCACGAAAACCGGGACGCTCCTCCTCGCTGAAAAGCTCAGCCGTCACAAACCAGTCGCCCGCGGTCGCGTGACGCTGCACATCTGTCCAAGAGGCCAGTCGCGCGTTGTCGCCCAACTCCTCGGCGAGGCGAGCCGAGACGCGCATCAAGCCGGATTTGTGGCGCGCGGCGCGGGCTTTGGTGTGATCGAACCAGATCATGAGGTCAGCGCTTGTTGGAAGCAGGCACGAAGGCGCTCGGCGTTGCGATGCGCGTCGAAGTTCTGTTCGACCCAGGCGCGCGCGGCAACGCGCAAGCGCTCGGCGGTGGCATCGTCGCGCCCGATGAGCGTGAGCGCCGCAACCCACTCGTCGGGTTTATCCACGTCAGCGACGAGCCCGGTGGTGTCGTGCGAAATCGCCTCGGTCGTCGCGGCGGCAGCGGACGTGACCACAAGTGTGCCGATCGACATCGCCTCGGGAATCACGTTGGGCAAACCATCGCGATCACCGCTCGGCGCAATCACGCCGGTGTGCAGCAGCGCATCGGCCCATTCGAGATGAGCCCACACTTCGTGCTGCGGCAGGTGCCCGGTGAACGTCACCTGATTTCCGATGCCGAGCCGTGCGACCATGACTTCGAGATTTTCACGCAAGGGTCCCTCGCCGATCACGTGCGCCTGGAAATCGACTCCGGCGGCGGCGAGCGCGGCGTATATTTTCATCTGACGGTCGAGTCCCTTCTTCTCGACGAGCCGTGCGACGCAGACCAGTCGCAGCGGACGGCGATCGCGCCGCAGCGGCTTAAACCCAGGAAGCCGATCGAGTCCGCGCCGGATGCAAACGACCCGATCAGGAGCGAGCCCGCGCTCGAGCAAGGTCGCGCGTCCCATCTCGGTGGACGTGTGGATGAACTTCGCCGGCGTGAGTTTCTCCATGAGCCACCAGTCGCCGCCGTGCTCGTAAATGTCGTAGGCGTGCGCGGCCGCGCTGTAATGATGTCCGTCGATGCGCGAGAGCAACCACGCTGCAGTCGCAGGCGCCCCGCCCCACGCCGCGTGAATCAAGGCCGGCGGATCACGGCGAAACTCGCGCGCGAAAACACAGGCGAAGCCCGCACCCAGCATGTTTTCCCAGAAATTCAGCCACGAGGGTGCGCGGCGGGTGAAGAGACCGCGCAACAACTCGCGCAGCACTTCGGGGCGGCGCCACGATTCGTAGGGAATCAGCCAAAACAGCGTCAACAGGCGCCACTTGTTGAAGCGACGCACAGGAATCCCGCGAAACGACGTCGTGCCACCCCACAGCGAATAGAGCCGCATCGGCTGCCCGTGCGCCTTCATCGCAACGATCTCCCGCTGGAGAAATGTTTCCGTGTTTTTCGGAAACGTGGTGAACAGGTAAGCGATGACAGGTGCTACGTCGGACAAGGTCGCGCCAGCATGAGGCCGCCATCCAAACCGGCAAGTGCGGTGTGTCCGCTCGCGCTCAAGCGAGGTGCGCGCCCGGGATCGTCGCCACCGATTCAGCGGGTGGAAACGGCGCGCGGGCCAGCGTCTCTCCCGCCACTTCGTTGGCGAGCCGCACCAAATCATCGATCACCTGCGTGCAGTCGTCCTTCGAACGCATGCGCGCGAATTTCTTGCGCGCTTCCTCATAGAGCGAGGGGTTCTTCATCCATCCGTCGATGATGTGGGCGAATTCGGCCGCGCTCTCGATCTTTGGCGAACCCGCGTTGCGGAAATATTTCCACGTAAGCATCTCCTGCGGCATGATGCCACCAAACGCGTTGAAGATGATGGGACACTCGAAATAGAGCGCCTTGGCGCACGTAGTCGTGCCGCCGCGCGTCACGATGACGTCGCTCACCTGCATGAGCAGATGCACGATCTCCGAATAGCCTTCGATGTAGCAGGTGAGCTCGGGATGCGCGCTGCGCCAGCGCAGGAGATCGCGATACGATTCGCGATTCTTGCCGCAGATGATGATGACCTGCAGCCGGCTCGCGTGGCGCGTGAGCGCAGGAAGCAAATCGAAGTGATTGTGCGCGCCGTTGCCGCCCGTCGCGAGAAACACGGTGAACACGCCTGGCTTCAGACCGAGATGTTTGGTCATGAAGAGGTGTTTCTCCTCCGGCGTGAGCGTCTGCAGACGCGCACGAGGGGACATGAACGAACCGCGCACGCTCGCACGCTCGGGAGGAATGCCGTGACGAATCGAGTAATCGCGCGCCGTGGTCGTGCGCGAAATGTAGAGATCGACCGTCGGCTCGATCCAGTTTCGCGAATAGCCCCAGCCGCCGGAAAACTCGCCGCAATACGTGGCGCAGCGAACCTGGTCCGCACCCAGAATGCTGCGCGCGAGTTGGAAATAGCCGCGGTTCAGGCAGTCGTGCACACTAAAGATCAAGTGCGGTCGATATTCACGCAGCACCTGCGTGTAGTAGCCGCGTCCGATCGTAACGGTGCGCCGATTCAGGAAGCTGAGCCCCTCGACGACGGCATAGAAGACTTTATGCACCCACGGCGCCGCGCGCTGAATGGAGTTGTAGAGGCCGACGCCAGAACGGTGCACGACCGAGGAGCGCTCGAGCATGCGTTCGATGCGCACGTCGACCTGATCGCAATACAGGTAGAAACACCACTCGGCGAAAGCCTCCGCCCGTGCGTCGTGTCCGCCGCCGGTGCTCGAGGTCAGAACGAGGATTCTGATCTTCGCCATGGTTCAGCTGAACTCACCCGCGAGTTCGCGTGAGTTGGCCGCCGTAGTGCGGCGGCGGAAGTTGTCTGGCGCGCGATTCACGAAGGGCGCTTCAACACCACGGCGACATTGGCTCCGCCAAAACCGCTGCTGTTTTTGAGCACGTGTTCGGGAGCGACCGGCTCGGTGGTGCGCAGGATGTTCAGGCCTTCGCAAGCCGGCTCGAGTTTCGTGATGTGAGCCGATCCGGGAGTGAAACCTTCCTTCATGGCGAGCGCACAAAACGCCGTTTCCATCGCGCCAGCCAACGAGAGGCCATGGCCGGTGAGCGCCTTGGTGCTGCTCACACGCGGTTGGCGGTCCTTGAACACGGCACGCAGCGCGCGTGCTTCGGAGACGTCGCCAATCAGAGTCGAGGTCGCGTGCGCATTGACGTAGTCGATCTGCTCGGGCGTGACGCCGCTCGACTTCAGCGCGCGGTTCATCGCGGCCGCCAAACCCTCACCCTCGGGGTGCGAGATGGCGACGTTGTAACCGTCGGACGCCTGGCCCCACCCCAGCACTTCGCAATACGGCGTGACTCCGCGGCGGGCGACTTCTTCTTCAGTTTCCAGCACGAGCACGGCGCCGCCGCCCGTGCCGACAAAACCGTCGCGCGCGGCATCGAAGGGTCGCGACGCGAGGGCCGGATCAGCCTGCAAAGAAAGCGTGCGCATGCCTGCAAACGGAAGGATCGCGTCTCGGTTTCCGTCTTCGGCGCCGACCACGAACATGCGGCGCTGACGGCCGAGTTTGAGATCGTCGAAAGCATAGCCGAGCGCGTGCGCCGACGAGGCGCAGGCCGAGGAAAATCCGCAGGACGCGCCGAGAATCTTGAACGCCGCCACCAAGTTGAAATTCAGCGTGCCGACAATCGACGAAACGATGCCGAGGGGCGAGCAACGCGTCACACCGAACTTGTCGAGGCGTTGCCGGTGATAATGCGTGAGCATCGGTGAGCCGCCAGACGCGGCATACAATCCGGTCTCAGGATTCGAGATGTCCTCCGGGCTGAGTTTCGCGTCGTCGATCGCCTGAATCATCGCGCAATGAGCAAAGAGGCCGTTGGGCGCCATCGTGCGCAGCAACTCCCGCTTGATTTTGTAGCGCGAGGGAAACGTCCAGTCCTCCTGATCGACCGAATCGGTGCCAAACTCCTTCACCGTGCCGACCACTTTGCACGGAATATCCGGCGAGGCGAAGGGCTCGAAGAGCGCCAAGCCGTGCTTCAACTCACGTAAGCTTTGGGAAACAGCAGCAGCGTCGTTTCCGATGCTGGTAACAAACCCAAGGCCGGTGATGAAAACGCGAGACATACGAGATGAAGAGACAACGCTCGGCCCGAGGCAGCAGGCCGGGCCGTCAGCAAAACGGATCAGTGTGGCCGGTCAACGGTCCACGTGAGGAGTGATATTCCTCGGTAGCGAGGACCGTCGCGGTTTAAGCCGACACAGCCGCTTTTAGCGGAGGCGAATCGGGAGCGAGATCGGGGGCGGTCGGCGTGGAGGGTCCGCTACCCGTCGGTTCCGGACTCGGCGTCGCCGGCGCGTCCATGAATCCGAACGTGAGCGTGATTTCCTCCGCAATCACGGTCTTTTCCTGCCCAACGCGAATAGCGCCCTCGAACACCGCCAGCGGCATCTTCATCCGCTTCGGCTTGATCGAGAGAGTCAGGATATCGCCGGGCTTGCACACCCGATGCGCACGGACGCCTTCGCAGCCCGTGAAAAAGATCGTCTGCGGATTAACCGCCTTGCCCGGTTCCGAGATGCCAGCCTCAAGCAAATACAACACCGCAAGCTGGCCCAACGCCTCCAGCATGATTGAGGCGGGCATGACCGGATTGTCCTTAAAATGGCCCTGCAGGAAGAACTCCTGGCCGGTGATCTTGTATTTGCCGTTGGCGCCAGCCGAGCTGATCGACGCTTCGTTCAAGAAGAGGAACGGCGGCTGGATCGGCATCACCGACCCGATGTGCTCGATCGGTAGGAACTTCGTCGGTTTCGGGAGCGGCAAGCCACGGAGCTTGCAGTCCATGAAAGTCTTTACATCGCCAACCGTTCGCAGGTTGCGAAGCTCCTCGTTGTTGATCGAGAGCTGCAGCGTCTCTTCCACGAGGATAACAATCTCCATCATCGTGAGCGAATCGATCCCCAGATCTTCGATCAGGCGCAGATCATCGTCCGCGTCCTTCAATTTGGTGCGAAGATCCGGCTCAACGAAGCGCTCGATCACACCGATCACTACTGCCGGAACGTGTTCAGGGTTACCGGTTTTACGAAACTGAACCGCTGCCTCGAAGGTGGAGGGTGAGCATCGTTTCAGGGACTCCCGCAACGCCGTCTCGTCCTCGGGCGTAAACGTTTTCGCGAGCACTGGAAAAGGCTTGTTTGTCGCAGAAGAATTGGAGGCAGCTTCAGGCATTTTGAGATACAGCGATTAAGTTACGATTGGCGGTAATGTAAACCCCTATTTCCCCGCCCCAAGGCCCCCGCCGGCCGAGCAGCCCATGTATTCAACGATCCACTACGGGGTTTACGTTCTCTGATGGAGACCGGCCACATTTCGGGAAAAGAAGCGACTCCCGGCCCGCGTTGCACCGAGGCTGGACTTGCCAGCGCTGCAGACCGGCGGCATGAACGCACCTCACCTGTGAATCTTTGCCTGAGCGCATGACTTCGACGGTCAACCCGGTGTCTCGCACCGCCCCGGTTTATCTCATCACCCACGAATTCTTTCCGCGGCGCGGTGGCATCGCGACCTTTAGCGAAGAAATTGCGAAAGCCGCGGCCGAACTCGGGGTGAAGATCGAAGTGTGGGCTCAAGCCGCTCCTCCGGGTGAGGAGAAAAACTGGCCCTTCCCCCTGCGACGCCTGCCGCTTCGCGGAACCCACGATCTGTGGTGCCAGCTGAAGCTCGCATGTGAGCTCATCCGACGGCGGCGGCAACTTCGCCACGCGATCGTCTATCTGCCTGAGCCCGGGCCCATGCTGGGGTTGATGCTGGTCCAGTTTTTCCACGCGGTTCGGCCAAGACGACTCCTTTTAACGTTTCACGGTTCCGAAATTTTACGCTTTGCGCACTCGCCGTTTAGGCGATTCATGGCGCGACGGTTGATTCGCCATGCCACAGGGGTAACGACTCTCACCCACTACACGCAGGAGTTGCTTTTAACCCATTTTCCGGAGGCGGCGCCGAGAGCTTTCCTGACGCCCGGCGCCCTGCGCACTGACTTCGCCCCGGCCCCGGCGCGCCCCATCAGCGAACGCGAGAAAATCGTCATCCTCACGGTCGGCCGGCTCCATCCGCGTAAGGGCCAGCTCGCCACCCTCGAAGCGTTGCAGATGCTGGCGCCCCCGTGCAGCGCCGGCTGGAGTATTGGATCGTCGGCGGACAGAGCAAAGACGGCTACGAACGCACGCTGCGCGATACCGCGGCGCGCAGTCCCGATCTCACCGTGCGTTTTTTGGGCAATGTGAACGACGACGAGCTGCCGGGAGTTTATGAGCGTGCCGACATCTTCGCCCTGACCAGCGTCAATCACGGCCACAGCATCGAAGGTTTCGGTCTCGTGTATCTCGAAGCGTCCGCCCACGGCCTGCCCGTCGTCGCCCACAATGTCGGCGGAGTCGCCGAAGCCGTGCTCGATGGCGTGACCGGCCTGCTCGTGCCGCCCCATCGCCCGGCGCAACTGGCCGCAGCCTTCGAACAACTGCTCTTCGATCCGGTGCTGCGGAAAAAACTCGGCGACGCAGGCCGCGAATGGGCCTCTCGCACGCACTGGCGCCAATCGGCCGAGGCGTTGTTCAACACCTTCGAAGAAAACTCATGATCGAAACCAGAGCCCAAATCACCGTCCGCTACGCGGAGACTGACATGATGGGGATCGTTTACCACGCCAACTATCTGCCGTGGTTCGAAGTCGCCCGCACGCAGCTCCTACGCGAGCAAGGTTTTCCCTACCGGCAACTCGAAGCCGACGGTTACCGCATTCCGGTTCTCGAAGTCTCGGCCAAATACGTGCGCCCTGCCGTTTACGACGACACCCTTACGATCGTCGCACGCATTTCTGAACCGCCATCGCTGCGGATCGCGATCGAATACCAGGTGCTGCGGGGCGAAGAACTGCTCGCAACCGGCCGCAGTTCGCACGCGTTCTGCGACCTCAACGGGCGCCCCACTCGCCCGCCACCGGGTTTCGTGACGCGCATGAAGGAGCTGTTCTCCGAGAAGAAAGATTAAGCTTCCGCCGCATACTCGGCGAGCACGAGCGGATCGGTTTCCGTCGCCGACGCAGCGGCTAGCAAGGCTTTCGCCCGCTCCGCGCCCGCAATGCGAAAGACCGCCCACACCGCATGCGCCCGCACGAGGGGAATCGATGGTGCAGTCGCCAGCTCCACCAAACGTGGCAGATGGATTTCGTTTCCTGTATTGCCCGCGACAATACAGGCGTTGCGCAACAATCCGCCGAGCTTCACGCGCTTGATCGCGGTGCCGCGGAAGATCCGCGCAAACGAGTCCGGCGTGAGCGCCAGCAACTCACCGAGGCCGAGTTCGGCGATCTCACCGCGCAGGTTCAGCAGCACCCGCCGCCCTTCCTGCGCAAAGCGATTCCACGGGCACACCTCCGCGCAGACATCGCAGCCATACACGCGCTGACCAATGCCGCGTCGCAACTCCCGCGGAATCACACCGCGATTCTCGATCGTCTGATACGAGATGCAGCGCCGCGCATCGACCACACCGGGCGCGGGAAACGCGTCCGTCGGGCAGGCGTCGAGGCAGCGCGTGCATTTTCCGCACAGCAGCCCCACCGTCGCCGGATCGGTTTCAGCCCGGTTTGTGACCGGCTCATCCGGCGGGATGGCGCGGCGCACAAGCACTGCGGCGAGAAACAGCCAGTTGCCGAACTCGCGCGAGATCAGCATCGCGTTTTTTCCCCGCGTAACCGACGCCCGCTCGCGCCGCCCACACGCGCTCCATCACGGGACCGGTGTCCACGTAGTAACGATATTCGCGCGAGGTCAGGCCGCACTTTGCTTCCAGAATTTTTCCCGCGCGTTCGAGCGCCGGTTTGATCGTGTCGTGATAATCGTCGTGCAATGCGTAACGTGCCCATCGCGGCGTCTCGCTCGCACCAAGGTTCCGCCATTGCTCGCTCCAGTAGTTTACGCCGAGCAACACCACCGACTGCGCCTCGTCCAGCACCAGGCGCGGATCGAGGCGTTTCTCGACCGTGCGTTCCATCCAGTGCATGTCGGCATGCATCCCCGCTTCCATCCATTGCTGCAGTCGCGGCTCGAGCGGAGCGTCCACCGCCGCAAACCGCACCTCGTCAAAACCGAGGGAGCGCAGCTCCGCGCGGAGCGACTCGCGTTCCTCCAACGTCATGCCCGCGCGCGCACGAACTCCGTGGCTTCACGACGCCACACGCGGATCACGTGCGCCACCATATCCGCCACCGGTCGCATGTCAGTGAGCAGCACCGTGCCCGCCTGTTTGTAGATCGGTTCGCGCTGGGCAAAAAGCGCCCGCACCCGCGCCTCGCGGTTCTCCACGTCGAGCAGGGGCCGGTTCTTGTTTCGCTCCGTGCGCGCCAGAATCGTCTCGATGCTTGCGTGCAGGCAGATGACCACGCCTCGACGTTTCAACTCGTCGAGCAAACCCGGTTGCACGGCCAATCCGCCTCCGCAGGAAACGACCGCGCGCGTGACCGGATGGCCGCTTTCCACGAACTTGCGCTCCATCGCGCGAAACGCCGGCTCTCCTTCGTCCGCGAAAATTTGCGGAATGGATTTTCCCTGCAGGCGCTCGATCTCCTGATCCGAATCGATGAGCGTGAAACCGATGCGCTGCGCGACCAGCCGACCGATGGTCGTTTTGCCGGTGCCCATGAAACCCACGAGATAGAGGTTTACGTCCGCAGCGTTCATTCCGACGTCGAGGCAACGCCCTCCCTCCCCGATTGCCAATCGCGAAAAACTTAGCCTTCAGCAGCACACCCTGTTTTCGTGCCGGCATGGAGTCTCTCGATCACTCGTTCGCCAGCGACAACACCGCCGGACTGTGCCCCGAAGCCGCCGCCGCGCTCGCTGCCGCCAACGTCGATCACGTGCCGAGCTACGGCGACGACGCGCTCACCGCACGCGCGAAGGCCCGGCTTTCCGCCCTCTTCGAACGCGAGTGCGATGTCTTCTTCGTCTTCAACGGCACCGCAGCCAACGCCCTCGCGCTCGCCGCCTGCGGCGGCGCACCGCACACCCGCGTGATCTGCCACGCGCAGGCTCACATCGAAACCGACGAGTGTGGTGCGCCCGAATTTTTCTCGGGCGGCGCCAAACTGACTCCCGTTGATGGCCCCGACGCGAAGCTCACTCCGGCGGCGGTCGAAGCAGCGCTGCATCTCGGACACGGCGTTCATTTTCCGCGTCCCGCCGCGCTGTCACTCACGCAGGCAACCGAGCACGGCACGCTCTATTCGTCCGACGAGCTTCGCGCGCTGACGGCCCTCGCGCGCCGGGCAGGTCTCGCCGTGCACATGGACGGCGCCCGCTTCGCCAACGCGGCCGCGACGCTGTGTGCACGCGGCTTCAGTTTGGCCGACATCACGTGGAAAGCAGGCGTCGACGTGCTATGTTTCGGCGGCACGAAAAACGGCCTGCTCGCGACCGAGGCCGTGGTGTTTTTCAACCGCGAGCTCGCGCGCGACTTCGACTACCGTGTGAAACAAGGTGGCCAGCTCGCGTCAAAGATGCGCTTCGCCGCCGCGCAGTGGAGTGCGATTCTCGAACACGACGCATGGTTGAAGCACGGCGCGCACGCCAATGCGATGGCAGCTCAACTCGCCGACGCGCTCCGTGCGTTTCCGTCGCTCGAGATCCTCTGCCCGGTCGAAGCCAATGCCGTGTTCGTGCGCCTGCCCGAGCAACTCTACACCACGCTCTCGCAGCGCTGGTGCTTTCATCGATTCATCGGTTCCGACGGCTACCGCTTGATGTGTTCGTGGGCCACGCAGCCCGGAAGCATTGCGCGTTTCGTGGCGGACGTGCGGACTGCGCTGGCCAAGCAATAAAAAAGCCCCGGCGTTTGGCCGAGGCTTCGTCAAAAACGATTCGCTGCCCTTACTCAGCGTCGGGCGTTTCCGGCGCGTCCGGCGCGGACTCCGGGTTGATCTCGAGCAGCTCGACGTCGAAGATCAGCGTGGATGCGGGCGGGATTCCCGGGCGGCCGTCTTCGCCATAAGCGAGGCTCGACGGGATGTGCAGCGTCATCTTGCCACCCTTGGCGAGGTGCTGGAGACCTTCGGTCCAGCCGGGGATGACTTCGTCGAGTTTGAACTCGACCGGTTCACCGCGTTCCACCGAGCTGTCGAAAACGGTGCCGTTGATCAGCTTGCCGGTGTAGTGCACGCGCACGGTGTCGCTCGGCGTCGGCTTCGGGCCCGTGCCGGCATTCTGAATCTCGTAGCGGAGACCACTCGCGGTCTCCACGACGTTCTTGTTTTCCTTGAGCTTCGCAAAGTGCGCCGCCGACTCCGCCTCGCCCTGCTGCTTGAGCTTGTTCACGTAGGCGGCCTGCTTGCGCATCATGAACTCATCCATCGAGGGCCCGATCAGCTCGAGTTCGAAGGGCGAGTCTTTGCCTTCCGCCGCCGCGGCCACGCCGCGCAGCAGACCTTGATCTCCTCGGCCGTGAGGTCGAGTTCGCTCAGGCCCACGCGCTTGGCCATGAACCAGCCGAACTCTTCCACCAACTGAGCCTCGGTGAACTTCGGAGCCTGAGCCGCCGCTTCCTGGTTCGCACCATCGGCGGGCTGATTCAGTTTAACCTCTTGGGCATTCGCCGCAGCCGCCAGGCCGAGCGCGAGAACACAGTGCGAGAGAAAGGACGGGAATTTCATGAGCGGTGGAAATTGTGAAACAGGTGCGACGCGTTTGTGCCGCAAAGTTTTCGGATGTGCCACCCACTCCGGGCAAATGCAACCAATTACTCCCCGCTTGTCTCTCCATACCGATTTCACCTCACTCGCTCCCCGGCAATGAATTCCGATCAATTCTGGACCAGCCAGGACGGCCAAATCCTCACCGTCAAAAACAAGGACGACCGTTCCGTCTCGCTCACTCTCGCCTTCTGGCCGCGTCACCCGGCCGAGTTCGAATTTCTCAAGCAGCACCTCGCCGAGCTGAAGTTCTCCGAGCGCAGCTCCCTTGCGCGCATCGGTATCGAGATGATCATCCACGGTCAGCCTCGACTCGAGGGCAACCGCGTCGAACTCGAGGCGGAGGCATTCATCTACGACACAAGTTTTCCGAACGCGCCCTACTGGAAAAAACTCCTGCGCTCGGGCGCACCCGTCGGCCGCCTCTTCTTTGCGCCCGTCGAGGCGAAGCTCTCCACCGCCGAGATCTGGGCTGCGATCAAGGAGAACCGTATCAAGCTTCCGAATACGATCAGCATCGATCGCCTCGGCCGTGTGTTCCTCACGCCGCACCAGGTCAGCTACACCCTGAGCTCGAAACTTCTCCGCAATAACTTCGAGCGCGTCGTCAGCGGAAACGCCGGCCGCAGCTATCTCGACCGCGTCCAGATTCGGCACGACGCCTCGCCGCTCACGATCCCACCGAGCTCGGGCATTCTCACCAGCTGTTCGATGTATCTGAAAGAGCACTACGTCGTGCTCAATCAGGGCGAGGGCAATTTCGGCATCCACACCAGCGCCGTCCTGCTGGACCCGATCAAAACTTTCGGCACGAACGTCATGCTCGAGATCTACAACAGCGGCGATCAGCCGGTGGTGAATCCGGTCGTGTCGCTGGACATTTACCGCGCGCCCGAGGTGACGGATCCCGAAGTGAAAACGCTCGGGCGCAAACGTCA
This sequence comes from Opitutus sp., assembly GCA_024707325.1. Lineage (GTDB taxonomy): Bacteria > Verrucomicrobiota > Verrucomicrobiia > Opitutales > Opitutaceae > Opitutus. Next base: position 689,319 of record JANPZY010000004.1, read on the forward strand.
GCGGTTGCTCGCGACCGCGACGGATATTTTCCACTCGCTCGACGAGAATCCGCCGCGCGACACCAGCGAGGCGCGCCCGAAGACCAAGATCGTCGTTCGCGGCCAGAGCGCCACGATGGAGAACCGCTCCCTGGTTCTCCGTGGCAACGACGACATCAAGAAACTGATCGAGTCGGGCGACGCCTCCGTCGGCAGCCGCACGATGATCCAGGCTCTCGACAACGCCCCCGACGGCGGCGACACGCTGATCGTCGACTACTTCCCCGATCTGCTCGAGCACATGGAGCTCATCACGCGCCTCGGCGACGTGAAACTGAAGCGCATCATCTTCCGCCGCGCTTCCCGCACGCACGGCTATTTCCTCTCGAGCAACGCGCACGCGCGGCTCGATACGTTTCAAGCGATCGGCATCCAGGTTTACTGGTATGACGAGACCACGAAGGACATTTACCTTCACACCTACAAGAAGGAGCACGGCTTCTTCGTGCGCGAGGAACTCGCCCGCAAATTTCAGGAGACCACGATCCTCGCCTTCTACGGTTCCGCCGTCGGTCTCGATGACGCCGACACGCAGCGCATCTCGTCGTTGGTGGACAAACTCACGAGCTTCATCGGTCCCAACATCGGCGTGCTCACCGGTGGCGGTGGCGGTGTCATGCGCCTTGCCACCGATCAAGCGCGCGGCCACGGCGCGCTAACCGGCGCGTGCTTCCTCGAGCTCGAAGCGCAACCGCCGGAGCTGGGCGTCGATTTCTTCAACACCTTCCAGGAAACCTCGCGCCACTTCCGCCAAAAGTGGTTCGAAGCGGCCGATTTTTGCATCTTCAACGTCGGCGGCGTCGGCACGCTCGAGGAAATCGGCATCGAGCTCTGCAATCTGAAACTCGGTATCCGCCCGCGCGTGCCCTATGTGTTTTTCAACGCGAATTTCTGGGGCGATCTGCGCGAGCAGGTGCAACTCATGATCGATACCAAGCGCTCTCCGAGCTGGATGGCCGATTACATTCTCTTCACCGACGATCCCGAAGAAGTCGTATCTTTTTATCGGAAAAAATTGCAGGTGCTCTGACACTTGTTACTTCCCCCCGCCGTGCTTTCCGACTCTCTCCCCCGTTCCGTGCTCGTCGTCGGCTCCGGCGGCCGCGAGCACGCCTTGATCTTGGCTCTGCGCGCTTCTCCCGCTGCGCCCCGTTTGCTCTGCGCACCGGGCAATGCCGGCATCGAGGATCTCGCGACCTGCCATTCCGTGGCCGCCGACGATGTGCCCGGCCTCGTCGCGCTCGCTCAACGGGAAAAAGTCGAGTTCGTCGTCGTCGGTCCGGAAGTGCCGCTCGCGCTGGGACTCGTGGACGCGCTCGCGGAAGCAGGCATTCCCGCCTACGGACCGAAGGCCGACGGCGCGCGACTCGAGGCGTCGAAAGTGTTCACGAAGGAACTGCTGCTGAAGCATCAGATCCCCACTGCACCCGCGGCGTTCTTCTCGGATGAAGCTTCGGCGGTCGCCTACGTTCGCAGCCGTCCGGCTCCGATCGTGATCAAGGCCGACGGCCTTGCGGCCGGAAAAGGCGTGGTGGTTGCTCAAACTCACGAGGAAGCCGAGGCCGCCGTGCGCGAGTTGCTGGCGCTCCACGCGGGAAGTCCCGACAACCGCCTTCTGATCGAGGACTGCCTCACCGGAGAGGAAACCTCGATTCTCGTCGTCGTGTCCGGTCGCGACTACGTGATTCTGCCCACATCACAGGACCACAAGCGTATTGGAGAAAATGATACGGGCCCCAACACCGGCGGCATGGGCACGTATTCGCCCGCGGAAGTCGTCACACCCGCGCTCCTGGAGAAAATCGACCGCACCATTGTGCGGCCCTCGGTAAACGCGATCGCGGACGAGGGCATTGAGTTTCGCGGCACGCTCTTCATCGGCCTGATGCTCACCCCCGAAGGGCCGAGTGTGCTCGAATACAATACACGCTTCGGCGATCCCGAAACGCAGGTGGTGCTGCCTCGCGTCGAGTCCGATGTGCTCGCTCTGCTCTGGGCCGCAGCGCGCGGACAGCTCGCTGGTTTCCCGCTTCGCATCCGACCGGAACACGCGCTGTGCGTCGTCATCGCCGCCAAGGGCTATCCCGGCTCGTATCCGAAAGGCGACCCGATCCATCTGCCGCACGCGATTCCGAGTTCGGTTTCAATCATCCACGCCGGCACCAAGCGCACCTCCGCCGGGCAACTTGCGACCAATGGCGGCCGCGTGCTCGGCATCACCGCGCTCGCGCCCACGCTGCGCCATGCCGCCGTGGACGCTTACGCCGGTCTGCGACGCGATCCAGTGCACGAGCAAGTATTTCCGGCGCGACATCGGAGCGCGCCAGCTCCGCCGCGGATGAGACTTCGCGCGGCGCTCGCTCTGCTCCTTCTGCCCGTCGTAAGCGGCGCCGCGCCGCTCACGCGCGATCTGGGCGAAGGTCTTGCCTACATCCGTGTGCGCGAGCTGCCCGCCGATCTGCCGGATGAGACGCAATCGGACGCCGTCCTGGATCTGCGCTTTGCCAAAACCGATCCGGCGATCGGCGCGGCGCTCGCGGGCTGGCTGCAATTTCGCTCCGCCGCTGACGCTCCGTTGATCATCCTGATCAACCGGGAAACTCAGCCCGCGATTCGCCAGACGCTCGCGAACACGTTGCCGCTCGCCGGCACGTTGCTGATCGGCCCCGGCGGTGTGCAACCGGAGCCCGACCTCCAGCTGGACAACGATGCTGATCTCGAGCGCCAGGCCTACGCCGCGCTCGAAGCCGACACGCCCGTCGAGACACTCATTCGCGAAAACACCACGAAGCCGCGCTACGACGAAGCGTCATTTTCCGGCACACGTCGCGAACTCGCGGAACTCGATCCGGGTGAGGAAAACCTTTCCGACAATCCTCCAGCCGAGCGCCCGCTGATCGATTACGCGCTCCAACGCGCGGTCCACGTGCATCGCGCCTTCCGCGCCCTCCAGCCGGCCCAGACCGAACGGTAAATTCACGCAGCCAACCGCCTGCATTGCAAAGGCTGCGGAATAGTGTTCCTTCCCCACCATTTATCATGGGCGCAACCATCCTGATTGTCTGCACGGCGAACATCTGCCGCAGCCCGATGGCCGAGGGACTTCTCCGCCACGCGCTTGCGGGACAGCCCGAGCCCTTGCGCTCACTTGATGTCGTCTCTGCCGGCGTCGCCGCCCGCGGAGGCGAACGCGTTTCGGAAAACTCCGTCGTGGCGCTCAAAAAGGTCGGTATCGACGTCGCCCACCATGTCAGCCGCCCACTTACGCAGCAGATGCTCGACGAAGCGTTGATCGTGCTCTGCATGACCGAGTCGCACCGCGCGATGATTCGGCACCAGGCCAATCCCGTGCCGAAACATCTGTATCTCTTCCGCGAGTTCATGCCGCAACGGGGCAACAAGGAGATCCCCGATCCCTACGGCGGCCCGCTCCGCGCCTACGAAGCCTCGCGCGACGAGATGGTGGAGGCGATCCCGACGCTGATCGAAAAACTTAAGACGCTCGTCGCCGAGCGCGGCGCCTAGTTTTCGGTTTCCGCCGCGGCGATTTCGGTTTTGGCTGACCGTCCATTTTCGTCCGGTCGGCTTCTCGACTCTTCCCTCATCTACCCATGCTCCTCAACGCCTCGTCCCTCGCCTCCCTCGATCCCGAGATCCACTCGGCCATCTCCGCCGAGCTCAACCGGCAGCAGAGCCACATCGAGCTGATCGCTTCGGAAAACTTCACCTACCCGGCCGTCATGGAGGCACAGGGCAGCGTGCTCACCAACAAATACGCGGAGGGCTACCCCGCGAAGCGTTGGTATGGCGGTTGTGAATACGTCGACAAGGTCGAGACGCTCGCCATCGAGCGCGCGAAGAAGCTCTTCGGCGCCGAGCATGCCAACGTGCAGCCGCACTCCGGCTCGCAGGCCAATTTCGCCGTTTATACCTCCGTGCTGCAGCCCGGCGACAAGGTTCTCGGTATGAACCTCAGCCACGGCGGTCACCTCACGCACGGCAACCCGGCCAATTTCTCCGGCAAACTCTACCAGTTCTGCCAATACGGCGTTCGCGAAGACAACGGTCTCATTGACTACGACGAACTCGCCGCCACCGCGCAGCGCGAGAAGCCCAAGATGATCACGGTCGGCGCGAGCGCCTATTCGCGCGTGATCGATTTCGCGCGTATGGGTGAGATCGCCCGCTCGGTCGGCGCGCTTCTCTTCGCTGACATCGCGCACATCGCCGGCCTCGTGGCCGCGGGCATTCATCCGTCGCCTGTGCCGCACGCGGATTTTGTCACTACCACGACGCACAAAACGCTGCGCGGTCCGCGCGGTGGCCTCATTCTCTGCAAGGCCCAGCACGCGAAAGCGATCGACTCCGCGATGTTCCCGGGCGGCCAGGGCGGCCCGCTCATGCACATCATCGCGGCCAAGGCCGTGTGCTTCAACGAGTGCCTGAAGCCCGAGTTCAAGACCTACTCGGAGCAGATCGTGAAAAACAGCCGCGCCCTCGCCGACGCGTTTCTCCAGCGCGGCTACAAGATCGTGTCCGGCGGCACCGACAATCATCTCTTCCTCATCGATCTCCGCACCAAGTTCCGGGAGCTCACCGCCAAGATCGCGCAGGAGACGCTCGATCGCGCTCACATCACCTGCAACAAGAACACGGTTCCGTTTGAGACGCGTTCGCCGTTCCAGGCCTCGGGCATCCGCCTCGGCACGCCGGCCGTGACAACCCGCGGCATGGTGGAGTCCGACATGGCCGAGATCGCGTCCTGCATCGACGACGTCCTGAGCGCCACCGGCACCGAGCGCGAGGCTGCCGTTCTCGACGCCACGAAGCAGCGCGTGATCAAGCTCACGAGCCGCTTCCCGCTTCCCTACAAAGCCTAAAGCGTTCGCTTCGGTTATCAGCGGATCGCGACCAAGCCAGCCTCACTGAGGCGCGCTGGTTTCGATCCGCTTTTTTGTGCCCGGGCCCGATCGAGCACGGCAACCACCACGCGCGAGCGTTTACGGCTGGGTTTTGAGCAACTTCTTCGGCACGCGCCGCACGGTCACGAACTTCGCGCGGAAAAGCTCCTCGAGCGTGTCGCGCACATTTTCCGGAATCTGAGACACCATCTCGTCGAGTTTCGGCAGCGGCTTGGATTTGTCTTCGACTTCTTCGACGACCTCCGCCGCCACGGGGCGAACTGCTTCACCGCGTCCTGCCGATTCTGCGAGAAACGCGTCCTCTTCTTCCTGGGTCGGCCAGACGTTGATATCTTCTGCCGTCGCAGTCTGCTCGGGCATGGTCGCCTGCGCGGATTTCGATTCGGATATACCCGCAACCACCACGACCGGCCGATCCGCGAGCGCGGCCATCAATCGCTCGTCGAGCCGGTCAATCAGGTCTTTTTTTTTTCGTCCGCCGAATCCGCCGCCGGAGCTTCGTCCGCGAGTGCAGCGAGTTCCTTGATCAACGAATCGATCGCACGCGAGCGGCTCGCTTCCACGGCCTTCAGCAGCGTGACTTCAAAATTAATCTTCTCGGCCAGACCGAGCTTCACCGCGCCCTCGCCTTCGCGCAGGCCGTCGAGCAAGCGCGTGATCTGCTCAGTCGTCATCGGCACGCCGCCGAGCAACTCGCTGCGGCCACCCTTCGCGATCGCATCGAGCAGTGCGTTGCGGACGTGCGCCTGCAAGTCGCTGAGCAGACGCACCAGGTCGCGACCGTTCGTATCGCATTCGTCGACCAGCGCCACGATCTTCTGGTGATCGCCCGCCGCCAGCGCGCCCGCGAGCTCGGCGATCTTTTCGCCGGAAACGAGACCGTAAACATCGAGCACATCGGGCTCGGAAATTTCCCCGCCGCAGAACGAAATCATCTGGTCGAGGATCGACTGCGCGTCGCGCATCCCGCCATCGGCCATGCGCGCAATGCACGCGAGCGCCTCGGGCGACACTTTGATGTTCTCGGAATCGGCAATCTTCTGCAGCCGCTCGACGATGAGCGGCGGCGGAATCGGCTTCAGGTCGAAGCGCTGGCAGCGCGACACGATCGTGGGCAGCACCTTCTGCGGATCGGTCGTTGCGAAAACGAACTTCACGTGCGGCGGCGGCTCCTCGAGTGTTTTCAGCAGCGCGTTAAACGCCGCCGTCGAGAGCATGTGCACCTCGTCGATGATGTAGACTTTGTATTTCCCCTGCGCCGGCGCGTATTGGACCGTATCACGCAGGTCGCGCACTTGCTCGACGCCGTTGTTCGAGGCGCCGTCGATCTCGATCACGTCGAGGTGCGAGCCTTCCGCGATCGCCTTGCAGGCGGGATCCTCCGGATCGAAATCAGCCTTCGGGCCGCCGGTGCAATTGAGTGCCTTGGCGAAAATACGTGCGGTCGAGGTTTTACCGGTGCCACGCGGGCCCACGAACAGGTAGGCGTGCGCGATGCGCTGACGCGCGATGGCGTTCTTCAGCGTGCGCACCACGTGGTCCTGTCCCACAACGTCGTCAAACGTCTGCGGGCGCCACTTGCGCGCGATGACTTGGTAACCGGTCGACACTGCGTCCTAGTGCAAAGCCACACGCGCGCGGTGCAACCGAATTTTCGAAAAACTCCGCCTCACTTCGGGCTCGACGCGAGCAGGCTCGCCCGCCCCGCCGCCAGCAGCGAAATGATCGCGTCCGGATCGTAGACGCAACCGGCCCACGTGCCGCCGCCAGCCGCCTGCAATGCCGCCCAAAGCCGCGTGTCGTCGGGCAGCTTCTCATGCGGCGCGAGATCCGTGCGCGGAGCACGTTGCGCCAGGACGACGGCCCCTTCCTCGGGAGAAAGCCGCAGTTCGGACGTGCCAATGAAATCCACCGTTCCGACGAGTCGGTTTCGATCGAGCTCGATCCGAATCCAATCGCCGTCTTCGAGTTTTCCGATGGGACCGCCCGCCAGCGCTTCGGGCCCGATGTGTCCAATGCACGCGCCAGTCGAAACACCCGAAAAACGAGCGTCCGTCAGCAGCGCCACGTCGCGCCCAAATGGCAGGTGCTTCAATGCGCCGGTGACTTGATACGTTTCTTCCATTCCCGTGCCGAGCGGCCCGATGCCCGCGAGCACCATGACGTCGCCCGCTTTGATCTGGCCGGCTTTGAGCGCGGCCATCGCGGCGTGCTCGGAAACGAAACGCGCGCCGGTCCTTCCTTGCGATAAACGCCGTCGGGACCAACCACCGAGGAATCGATCGAGGTTGCCTTCACCACCGAGCCTTCGGGCGCGAGATTTCCGCGCGGGAAGATCAGCGTGCTCGTGAGCCCCCGCGCCTTCGCCTTCTCGGGCGGAAGAATGACCTCCTCGGGGTCGACGCCATCCAGCGCGGTCAGCAACGCCCGGAAACGCGTGCGGCGCTCCGAGGTTTCCCACTCGTCGAGATTTTCGCCCAGCGTGCGGCCGGTGACCGTGCGCACGGTTGTATCCAAAAGTCCGAGACGCCGCAGATGCAGCATCACCTCGGGCACGCCACCCGCGAGAAACACCCGCACGGTCGGATGATGCACGGGCCCGTTGGGCAGCACGCTCACGAGTCGAGGCACGCGTTGGTTCACGTCGATCCAGTCTTCGACTTTCGGTCGCGCCACGCCGACCGCGTGCGCGATCGCGGGGATGTGAAGCAGCAAGTTGGTCGAGCCGCCAAACGCCGCGTGCACGACCATCGCATTGCGCAGACTCGCCGGCGTGACGATGTCGCGTGTGGCAATGCCGCCGCGCGCGAGCGCGTGCAGCGCTTGTGCGGAACGCCGCGCGAGATCGAGCCAGACGGGTTGCCCCGACGGCGCGAGCGCCGAGTGCGGCAGCGAAAGTCCCAGCGCTTCGCCGACCACCTGCGCGGTCGCCGCCGTGCCGAGAAACTGACACCCACCGCCAGGCGTCGCGCACGCGCGACAGCCGAGATCCGCGGCTTCCTCGAGCGAAATCAACCCGCGCGAGAAGCGCACGCCCAGCGTCTGCACCGCACCCGCATCTTCGCCGCGCGTCGGCGGTAGCGTGACACCGCCGGGGACCACAACACCGGGCAAATCTCGGAGGCCGGCAACGGCCATCAGCATCGCGGGAAGTCCTTTGTCGCAGGTCGCGATCCCGAGCACGCCGGCGCGTTGCGGCAGCGAGCGTGCGAGGCGGCGAAACACCATCGCCGCGTCGTTTCGATACGGGAGGCTGTCGAACATCCCGGTCGTGCCCTGCGTGCGTCCGTCACACGGATCGGAACAGAAACCCGCAAACGGAATTGTTTTCAGGCGACGAAACTCTTCCGCCGCAGCTTGCACGAGCAGCCCGATTTCCCAGTGACCGGTGTGATAGCCGAGCGCGATCGGACGTCCATCTGGCGCACGCAAACCGCCTTGCGTGCTGAGAATCAGGTATTGTTCGCGTCCGAGTTCGGCCGGATTCCACCCCATGCCCGCATTTTGGCTGAGGCCGAAAAGGTCACCGCTCGGCCGCTCGCGCAGCATCGATTCCGTGAGCGGCAGCGCGCCCGCGGCACCAGGCGCGTGCGTGCGCACTTCATAGATGTTGCCGATCTCGAGTCCGGTCGGAGCTTCGTGCGCGGTTTTCACGCATTGCGGCTTCGCTCCGGAACTCGGAGCCACGGGTTCGCCATTCGCCATAAACGTGTCGATCGCTTAGTCCTTCACCTGCTCCTCGATCGGCGTGACCGGATCGATCAGCAACCAGAACACCGCGCCCAGCGCATACACCGCGGCGGTGACATAGAATACGAGCGTCCAGTTGTTCGTCGCCTGGACGATGTAGCCGATCACGATCGGCGAAATAAATCCGCCGAAGTTGCCCATCATGTTCATCGCGCCTCCGAGCGTGCCGACAAAACGTCCGCCGGTGTCCATGCAGGTGGTCCACGCGCCGGGCACGGTCAGGTCGTTGCAGAAGCTCACGAGCGCGATCGCCGCCACGGCCAGGTAGGGATTGCTCAGGTTCGTCGAAACAATCAGCAACACACCCGCAGCGAGCAGCGCCGCAGCCGAGAATCCGCTTCGGGCCCAGCGCGCGCCGAACATGCGCACCAGTCGCGGAGAAACCCACCCTGCGACCAGCGCACCGAAACCACCCAGCAGAAGCGGAGTGCCGGCAAGCAGCGCGCTTTGCTTGATGTCGAGGCCGCGCTCTTTCAGCAGATAGGTCGGAAACCACGTGACGAAGAAATACCACGCATAGCTGAGCGCCGCATATTGGCCGCAAAGGCACCACACTGTGCGCGAGCGAAACAACTTCCGCCACGGCACTGGACCGTGCCCCGTGGTGTGCGCGGCCTCCTCCTCCGTCGGAAGCAGCGCGGCCTCCGCTGCGTTCACCGAGGGGTGCTCGCGGGGATTGTCGCGATACCAGCGATAGAAAATCACCGCCCACACGATGCCCACGCCGCCGAAAATCATGAAAGCCGTGCGCCAAGTAACAAACTGCAGGCACGCGAACACCAGCATCGGGGTCGCGGCACCACCCCATCGCGCGCTCATCCAGAGGATGCCTTGCACGCGCGCGCGTTCGTCCTTCGGCAACCAGCGACCGAAGGCTTTGGTCAGATTCGGAAAACATCCCGCTTCGCCCGCGCCGAACAGAAAGCGCGTCACCACCATCGATCCCCAGCTCCACGCCCAACCGGTCGCCGCGGTGAAGAACGACCACCACACCACGATGCGCAGGAGGATTTTTTCGCGGCCCGAACCGATCGCCGAGATAACCACCGGGAATCTCGAACAGCGCATACGCGAGCGTGAAGGCCGAAAACACCCAGCCCATTTGCTGCGGCGAAAGCGACAGGTCCTCCGAGATGTAGGGCGCAGCCTGCGAGATCGCGACGCGATCGATGTATTGGATGATGGCGAGCGTCACCGCGAACACGATCACCCAGAGACGGGCACGTGTAGGACGGATCGACTCAGCCGGGAAAGGGGCACCGGGTGTGTCGGGGCGGGGCATCGTGGGAGCCTGCGGGCTGAAAACGAATCGCGTCAACACCTCAGCTCCACTGTTCTAATGTTGACATGGATTTCCGTCAAAAAACGTCGCGCTGCGACGCGCGCCCTCGGAAAAACACTCCCACCGTTCCCCTTCCCCCATGAAAGTTTGCCGTTACTCGCCTGCGGCCGGCGCGGTCCGCGTTGGACTCTCGCCGGACAATCACACGCTGATAGACCTGACGCCTGCGGGCATCACGCGTCTCGACGCGCTGCTCGAATCCGAAAATCCGCTCGCCCGTGCGCGCGAACTCGCCGCGCAGGATCTGCCGCGGGTCGCGCTCGAGGGCGTCACGCTGCTTCCGCCGGTCGAGGATCAGGAAGTCTGGGCTGCGGGCGTCACGTATCTGCGCAGCAAGAAAGCGCGCATGGAGGAGTCGGAATTTTCCGCGAGCGCCTACGATCGCGTTTACGACGCCGACCGTCCCGAAATTTTCTTCAAATCGCTCGCCGCCAAAGTCGTCACGTCTGGCGACTCGGTGGGCATTCGCGCCGACGCGAAATGGAGCGTGCCCGAACCCGAGCTCGCGCTCGTGATCAACTCCCGCGGTCGCGTGGTCGGCTGCGGCGTGGGCAACGATATGAGCTCGCGCGACATCGAGGGCGAAAACCTCCTCTATCTTCCGCAGGCCAAGGTCTATGATCGCGCATGTGGCTTGGGCCCGTGGATTTCGCTCGAAGCCGATGAAGCCACTGCGCGCACGTGGCAGATCGCGATCGAGATTCGCCGTGGCGGCGCGGCGGTGTTTTCCGGCGAAACCTCGGTCAACCAACTCAAGCGCAGCTTCGACGAGCTGGCTGGTTACCTTTTCCGCAGCCAGCGCTTCCCGCATGGAGCCGTGCTGTTCACGGGCACCGGAATCGTGCCGCCCGATTCATTCACGCTGCAGGCCGATGACGAGGTCGAGATTGCGATCAGCGGAATCGGTCGTCTGGTAAACCGTGTGGTCGTCGTCTGAGCGCACACCGTGCTCAATCCCGCCCGCTGAATCCGCCGCATTTTCGATCATGGAACTTCTTGGACAAAACTTCATCGGCAACGCCCGCAGCAACGGCTCCGGCGAGACGTTCACGATCGCGAGTCCGCTCGACCAGCGTCCGCTGCCCGGCGCGTTTCACGTCGCATCGAAGGCCGACGTCGACGCCGCGCTCCGCGCCGCGCACGAGGCGTTCGCGATGTTCTCGCGCACCACAGGTGAACAACGCGCCACGTTGCTCGAACGCATCGCCGACGAGATCCTCGCCCTCGGCGATGCACTGCTCGAGCGCGCGCATCTCGAAACGTCCTTGCCGCTTCCCCGCCTCACCGGCGAACGCGCGCGCACGACGAACCAGCTGAAACTCTTCGCCTCGCTCGTGCGCGAGGGTTCGTGGGTCGATGCCCGCATCGATCCCGCACAGCCCGATCGCCAGCCGCTCCCGCGGGTCGATCTTCGCCGTATGCTCGTGCCGCTCGGGCCGGTCGCGGTGTTTGGCGCGAGCAATTTCCCGTTCGCCTTTTCCGTCGCTGGTGGCGACACGGCATCCGCTCTCGCAACCGGAAATCCCGTGGTCGTGAAAGCGCACGAACGTCATCCTGGCACGTCCGAACTCGTCGCCGGAGCGATCCAGCGCGCCATCGCCGGAGCGGGATTGCCGCCGGGTATTTTCTCGATGGTGCACGGCCGCGCCGAGACCGGGCTCGAAATCGTCAAACATCCGCTCACCCGCGCCGTTGGTTTCACCGGCTCGCGCACCGCCGGCCGCGCGTTGTTCGACGCCGCCGCGGCGCGTCCGACGCCGATTCCGGTGTTCGCGGAGATGAGCAGTCTCAATCCGATCTTTCTCCTCCCCGGCGCGCTCCGCGAGCGTGGCGCCGCCATCGCGGAAGGCCTGAAAAACTCCGTCACCAACGGCGCCGGCCAGTTCTGCACCAAGCCCGGACTCGTCTTCGCCGTCGAGGGGCCGGAGCTCACAGCGTTTCTCGAAACGTTCTCCAAACTTTTCTCGGCCGTGCAGCCCATCTCGATGCTGCACCAGGGCATCTGCGCCACTTACCAGCGTGGACTCGACGCACTCGCTAAGCGCACCGACCTGCAACCGCTCGCGCGCTCCGCCGGAACGGCCGATCCCGCGCGGTCCGAAGGTCTGCCGGTCGCGTATCGCATCGACGCGAAACGTTTCCTCGCCGATCCGCATCTGCAGGAGGAGCTGTTTGGTCCGTTCACGCTCTTCATCGTCGCCGAATCGACCGACGATCTTGTCGAGCTCGCCGGAAATCTGGAGGGACAGCTCACCGCATCCGTTCACGGCACGCCGGCGGAACTCTCCATCGCCGGACCGCTCGTCGCGCGCATGCAGGCGCTCGCCGGCCGACTCATCGTCAACGGATTCCCCACCGGCGTCGAAGTCGGCCACGCGATGAATCACGGCGGTCCCTACCCGGCGACGACGGACGTGCGTTTCACGTCCGTCGGGACCGCGTCGCTGCAACGCTTCGTGCGTCCGGTGTGCTACCAGGATTTTCCCGCGGAACTCCTGCCCGACGCGCTGCGCAACGAAAACGCGCTCGGCATCTGGCGGCTGATCGACGGACAACTCACACGCGATCCCGTCAAAGCCTGAGCGGCGTTCTTCGCGCCGCGCTACGGCAGCACGTAAACTTCGAGCCGCGCGATCCCCGTCGCCTTGCCTTTCGCGGCGAGCTGCACGCGGTGTTCGCCGGCTCCGAGTTCGACCACAACCGCCGCGTCCTTCGATTTCGACGACAGACCCGACGCGCCCGCGTCCTTGAACGCGCGCTTAAGCGCGGCCTTGCCGCCCCAGTTGTCGTTCTTCGCGACCAGCTTTTTTCCGGTGTAAACACGCAGCGTCGGATCTTTCAGCTTTCCGCTCACGCCGGCAGAGGGTCCCACGCCGCGGATGAGAAGCTTTAGCTTCCCCTTTCCTGTGATGCGCACGTTGCTGACCATCGCCGCGTCGCCCGCGCCGATCTGCGCACGAGCGGTCACGTGCGCGAGCTTCGGCGTCGCCTTCGAAGGTTTCACCGACGCATCGAACACCTCAGCCAAACTCGTCCCGGACGACGTTCCGAAAACCGGCGACACGAGCACCGTGTAGGCACCCGGCGCGAGTTCTTCGCGCAACGCCGCATCCAACTTGTCCTTCGACCACGCCGCTGCGCGCACCTTCTTCGCCGCGTCGGCCACCACGGAATCTCCGGCCCAATCGTTGTTCACGGCGCGCAGCTTTCCACCCGCATACAAACGTAGCAGCGGATCCTTGATCGCGCCGCTGCCCTTCGCTTTCGACGCGCGCAGGAGCACCGGCAGCGCTGCGCCTTTCTTTTTCTCCGCGCACATTCATCGTGAGTCGCAACGCCTTCGCGGACGTCGCCGCCCGGCTCTGCACGGAAAACGCCGCGAGTCGCGCACTCGTGTCGGCCGATGCCACCGTGAGTTTTGCCTTCGCGCTCGTCACCTGACCGCGCGAGTTGCTCACGGTCACGGTATAGTTTCCGGCGTGCGACGCTTTCACTTTCTTGATGCGCAGCGTCGCACTCGTCTTGCCGGGCAACGCCAAGCCGTCGCGGTGCCATTGATAGTTCAAGTTGCCGCCCGCGGCCTGCACGCGAAACACCGCTTCGCCGCCTTTCGCCACCGCCACCGCGGTCGGCGCTCGCACGATACGCGGTGCCGAGACCATCCAGAGCCGAATCGGATAACTCAATGTCGTGCCCGCCGCGTTCTTGGCGCGCAACACGTAGTCGCCTTCGTGTTTCGCCTTCGCGTTCGTGATGGCGAGCGTCGGTGCGGTTTCGCCCTTCAGCACGAAGCCGTCGCGATACCACTGAAATTTCGCGGCCGGCCTCGCGTCGACCGACGCCGTCAGAGTCAGCGACGCACCTGCTTCAAAGCCCCAATCGGTCGGCAACGCCGTGAAGATCGGTGCGTAGTTTCCCGTCGCACGCGGTTGTCCGATTGCTTTGGAGTAAGCCTTTAACAGCGCCACGCCCCGCGGATTCGGCGGCAGCGCCTTCGTCGACTTCATCGCGGGCAGCACATACGTGCGCATCAAGCGTCCCGGCACTTCCGTGTCGCTCAGATTCGAAGTAAAAACCGCCACCGCGTTATACTGCGGCAGGACGAAGATAAACTGCCCGAACGCTCCGTCCGCCCGGTAACCGCCAAAATCATTCAGCCAAAACTGATACCCGTAACCCGTGCCCCAAAACGGATTCAGATTCCCCGTATCGATATGTTTCTTGGACGAGGTTTTGACCCACGACTTTGGCACGATTTGGCGGCCGTCCCATTTTCCATTGTTGAGATACAGCAAACCAAAGCGCGCCATGTCGCGCGTCTTCAGCATGAGCCCCCAACCACCGGCCGGAATGCCTTGGGGAGAAGTCGTCCACGCATAGTCCTTGATGCCGAGCGGCGTGAAGAGAAACGTCCGCGCAAAATCCTGTGTGCTCATGCCCGCACGACGCTCGATCGCCGCGGCGAGCATGTAGGACGCGCCTGAGTTATAGACGAACGAGGTTCCCGGTCGGTTTTGCACCGGCAGCTCCAGAAACGCCCGCTCCCAGTTCGAACTCCCCGTAACGTTCGAGTAAGTGTCGTTCGAATGCCCGGTCGACATCGTGAGCAGGTCGCGCAGGCGCATCCGCTTCAAATTCGCGTCCGGCGCCTTCGTCGTCACTCCCGAGAAGATATCGACGACTTTCTCGTCCACTCCGGTGAAGTGACCGCGCTCGATCGCGATACCCACCAACGCCGACGTGAAACTCTTCGAGACCGAATACAACGAGTGCAGCGTGTCGTCGGTATTTGGATACACGTAAGCTTCCGTCACGATCTTGCCGTTTCGCACCAACAGAAAGGTGCGGATGCTCGGCTTGTCCCGATTGTAGGCCGCAAACATCTGCGCGAGTCCCTCCGAATCCACTCCCTGCGACTCCGGCGTGGCCGTTTGCCACTTGAAGCTCGCCGCCTGGGCCACGCTCGCTCCGAGCAGCGCGAGCACTCCCGCCCAACGACACGTCTCGACAGCTTTGGCCACCAGCTCGCGCAGAAGCATCTTCATGCCCGCGCATAACCCCGGCGTTCGCGAAATCCCTTCGCCTCCTCCCCTCGACCGGCCAATTTCGAATCACGCGATCGCGCGCGCGAGTGCGTCCAGCAGGTGGCTCCACGCCTGTTCCGCCTGTTCGACGAAATGCGCCAAGTCGGATGCAAATTCTGTGTGAGCGTCAGCTCGCACCCACCGCCGTCCGGCGCGATATCGATCAAAACCCGCGAGCCCACCTCCGCGTCTGCGGTCGTCCACGTGAACACCAGTCGCCGCGGTCGCTCCCACTCCAGATAGCGACCGACGTGCTCCACGGCGACCTCACCCCGCTGAACCAAAAATGAAAACGCCCCACCTACGCGCGGATCGATCGACAGATGCACGATCTCTTCTCCCTTCCGCACTGCCGGACCAAACATCCACCGCTCCAGGCGATCAGGCTTGATCCACGCATCGAAGACGATCTCCGGCGACGCTTCGAACCGTCGTTTCACGATCGCTGAAATCGCCTCGCGCGCTGCCATGGGCCGAGCCAACTCGTCGCGTCCCCTTTTGCAACCACCCGCGGTGATCGCCCGGATGCGGCGGCCGGGTGAACCTGCCCGCGGGCCTTGGGTCCGGAAACACATGAACCGCTCCCACCCCGACGCGTTCCTCCTTGGCGCCGGTTTTTGCCCGCGCCCTCTCGCCGCGCATGCCCCTCTTGCAAGATCTCGCCGATCGCGTGCGCGACTGCCTCGGAGACAAGACCATTCTGCCCGACGCCGTCGCCGGCATGATGCGCGAAAATTTCGCCCACGCGCTTTCCTATCTCGAGCAATCGAAACCGTGGCTCACCGAATCCGAAAACCTCCGGCACCGGGCGCTCTTTCTCGAAATGTCCAACGCGATCGCGCGCGTGCTCGATGAAACCGCCGCCGAGATCCGCCACGGTCCGCCGTCCTCGACCCATCCGTGGATCGCGAACCTCATCCGCCACTGGCACGAACAGCGCTCCACCGTCCTCACGCTCAACTACGACACGCTCATCGAGCGAACTGCCTCCACCATCGAGATGGACGCCGGCCGGCGACTCTCCTCCGGCGATCTCTACCCGCTGGTTCTCACCGATGCCGGCCTTCGCTTCGGCAGCGCCCCGCCCGAACACCGCGAGCGCACGTTCACCCTCCTCAAACTCCACGGCTCCACCAACTGGTATTACTCCGGCCGCACCGCCACCAGCGGCGAACCCATCTATTTCGTGCCGCCACTGCGCGCCGACGCCGACGAGGCCGCGCGACACAAACACGAACAGCGCCTCCGCGCCGTGGCCGACAAATATCCGTTTCTCGTTCCTCCCGTTTACGACAAGAGCCCGCTGCTCACCCACGAAACGATCCGTGCGCTCTGGTTCGAAGCGGGCGAGACGCTCAAACGCGCCCGCCACCTCGTGTGCCTCGGCTACTCACTTCCCACCAGCGATCTCACGATGATGCACTTCCTCCGCGCCACCCTGTCGCCAGGCGCCCGCGTAGAGTTGGTGAATCAGGACCGCGAATCCGTGAGCAACTTCGAACGCCTTCTCAAGGGAGCAGACATCGATATCGTCCAAGCCAACTCTGGAGAAAACTGCATCTCCGAATTCGTCCAACGCCACTTCTGAGCCACGCACCGCCTCAAGCCGCACCTTGGCTCGACCCGGTCCGCACTTTGTCGCGACCGTGTCCGCACCTTGGCTCGACTCGGGACGGACTTTGTCCCGAGTCGGTCCGAACATGGGCACGACTCGCGCCGCACGAGGGCGCGACTCCTGCGCTTCGTTAGCGCGGTAGAATCTCGTAGTGCAGTGTCGCGGGGCCTTCGCGCGTGGAGAAGCTCACCGCGCCATCGGCAAACGTCGCGTTCACTTCCACCGTGCGCGAACCGTCGGGCGCGAGCGCAAACACACGACGCGGACCGTCGCTCTTCACGCGCACGGTCGCAGGCACACGTTCGGCGATCGGCGGACCGCCCTTGCCCCACACGTCGCCGACGCTCGTGCGCGCGGCGTTCCAGACGGAACCTTGGTTTTCCGCGCGAGCGGCGAGCGTCACCAGCACGCGCGCCGAGTTCTTCAGCGGTTTTTCGTCGAGCGCGACCGCACCGACCGCCGCGAAATTCAAACCGAACACGTCGGCCGCGACCGTGAGATCGCCCGCGTGCAGTTCGGAGCCGCCGAGATAGCCCACCACGCTCGCCGCCGGTTGACTTGCCGCGAGGTAAACCGGACCACGACGCGTCTGCTGCAGTCGAATCGAGGTGATCTTGCTCTCGCCCGTGCGCTTGATGTGCGTGGGCTGGTCGGAGGGCAGCAGGTTGTCGTTCACCATCAGGCGATCGGTGAGAAAGCCGAGGTCCTGCCCCATCTGGTGTTTCAGCCACAGCACGTCGACGTGGTTGGCTTCCTCCCAGAACGGCGCGCTCACGAACAACTCGCGCTTGGCCGGCGCCGGCGGAATCAGCCCGTGACGAAACACGCGCGTGGCAAACGGACCGAAGCCCCACTTCACCGGATGATGGCTTTGGTCGAAGAAGGTCCGAATCGAACCGTCGTCGTGTTCGAGACCAGCCGCGACGCTATCGAAGGTGTAAAGCGCGTCCCAATCCTGCAGACCGCCGTAGGTGGCGAGCACCGGATACATCTCGACCGCGTAATCGCTCGGCGCGGGATGATCGAGTTCGGTCGCGGAGAAAGGTTTTCCGGAAACCCGCAGGAGCGCAATGCCACCGAGTTCACCGAACCAGCGCGCGGAAAACTCCGCGAGTTCGGGCGTGTTGTTGATCGTGTAGTTCGTGGTGTTCCAAACGCTGCTCGGGCCGGCGAAATCGGGATGCTGCCAGTAGCTGTGCGCATCGATGAACTCGGAGGGCTTCTCGCGCACGAGGCCGGCGATGCCGCCGTAGTTCGCCTGTGTGCAGACGATCGGCTGCTTCACGCCGAGCTCGTCACGCAGATACGAGCGGATCTCGGCCACGTAACTCTCCTCCACCTCGACGAGGAACTGAAGGTAGTCGTTCCACTGCGCCGGCGTGGCGTCGGTCGGAATCGGAATCGTGCCCGCGCGCGCGGACTGGCCGGGACGCAGACCGGCGCTGGCCGAGCCGGATTCGAGTTTCAGATTCTCGATCCAAATCTCGCCCGTCGCGTGACCGGCGAGAATCGCGAGCCGCGACTGCACATCGACGATCGAGTGCGTGGTGAAGACCAAACGAAACTCCTGCCACTCGGGCGAGAGCTGCACGACCGAACGCAGGCCACGCGTGCGCCACTTGTCCGTGCGCCAGAGCGGTTCGTCGCGACTCGTGGCGACCTCGATCGGGCGAACCTTGTCCGCCTTCGCGCGAAACGTGAGCGTGTAGGTCGCCTGATCGACGAGACGCAGCGAGTTGAGATACGCCGAAGAGCGCAGACGCACGCCGTCGCCGGGCTTGACGGTGATGTGCACCGCGTCGGGCGAACGCGAGGAGACGAGCACTTCGTTGCCCGGCTCCGCATCGGGGAACCAGCGTGAAGCCGGCGTGAGCGGCGACTCGCCAAGCGGCGTGGCGTTTCGGGACCACGCTTTCGCGAGTGCCTCGTCCGAAGGATAACGCTCGGCGAGCCACGCATTCCAGAGGGCGGTGAGTTCGCCCTTGAACGGCTCGGGCAACGACTCGAGGCCGTCGGCGATGTCGCGCGTGCGCATGCCGAGCAGGGAGTTTTCGTTGTTGATCTCGATCACCGCGACCGCGGGATCGTCGGCGAGGCTGTATCCAGTATATGGATTCTTCGCGGTGAGGAGCTGGCGCGCGTAGTCCTTCTGCAGATCGACGATGCGGCGCTGGAAATAATCGAGCCGCTTCTGGAAGCCGGGCGTCTGGTTGATCGTCTCCGGAAAACCATCCTCGACCGTGTGCGTGCGGGAGACCTTGAGGTTGACGTTGGAGTAAATGCCCTCGGCCTTCAGCGCGGCGACGACGCGGTGCAGTTTGTCGAGCTGTGCGGGATCGATGTGGATGCGATCCTGCGTGCCCGGTTTCCAGAGGCTGCCTTCGGAATCGACCGACCAGGGATTATCGAGGTGGTGCAGCCGCGCGATGTTGACGCCGCCCTGCGCAAGCCGGCGCGCGAGTCGATCCGCCGTGGCGCCATCGACGAAGGCTTCGTTGCTGCTGAGATTGCAGCCCCAGAAACGAATCCGCTGCCCGTCGCCCGAGGTGACGAACACGCCGTCGCGCACGACGACCGACCCACGCGAGCCCGCCGGTTTGTGATTGAGCCCGCTCGTGTCGAGCGCGCTGCCCGGCTGCATGTCGCCAAACGGCCACACAAACCAGCCCGGCGGAATCGCATCAGACGCAAAACTCGACGGAGCGACACACGCCACCGCACTGGCAGCGACACACGCGAGGAACAAGCGGGGGGATTTCATAGGGGAAACGGAGTTTGGGAAAACTGCACCGACTGACGCGCGGAGCTGAAACGCGTTGCTCGCCACCGCCAACAATTTTCCCGAGTCGCGGAAAACGCGCGCGTGTTTCGCGGACGTCGCGGAGAGACGTCGCTACCGAGATCTCACACGCGAACGCGGAAGCCGATCACTCGAAGAGGTGCGCGAACTCGGCCGGCAGCGCGGAGATTTCCTGAATCTGGATGTCCTTGAAGAAAACTTCGGCGGCTTCGCTCTGCAGCTGGATGCGGCCCTGAATCAGCGGCGTGGCGACGCCGTCGTTCATCACGCGCGAATCCTTGAGGACCATCACGACCTCGCCGTTGACGACGTGGACGCTTTTCCCTTCGAAGCAGATCAGCTCGAGCTCCGTCCAACCGCCGTCGCGTGTTTCGCGATCGTCGCTGCGCAGGCAGAAGCTCGCGATGCCGCCAGGACCGAAGGCACGAAACGGCTGGCGCTCGCTTGCGACCGCGTTCATCGCGCCCTCCGGCGAAAACGCGCGGATATCGATCGCCGAGTTCGCCTGGCACCAGTAGTCGCCCATGTGGCCTTCCATGATCTGAAACTCCTGCGAGAGCATCCACGAGCGCCACCACTCCACTCCGGGTTCGCCGATCGAGTGATAAAGGATGCCCGAGTCCTTGAGCTTCTCCTTGCGCGGGTCCCACTTCTTCTCGCCCCACTTCGTCTTCAGTTTGAAGCGGTAGTTTTTGAACTCCTGTTTCGTGAAAACGCAGCCGTAGATCTCGCCACTGACGTGAAGCACGAGTTCGCCGTCGATCGTCTTCACGGTGAAAACGCCCGCCTCGTCTTTGTCGTAGCCGATCGGTGCGATCGGCTGACCTGCGGCGTCGACCGGAGGCTGCCCATTGTAGTCCGTGCGATGGCGGAAACTGAGATACTTTCGCCACTGCGACAGCTCGGGATCGAGCAGATCGCGCCATTCGGCCGCGTGCGCCGCCGCGGTCCAGCCGAGTGCGGCGAAAACCGCGAGCGCGCGCAGCGAGCGGGAAAATTTCGAGTTCAGGACAAAGGAAGCAGGTCGCGGCATGGCAGGATCGTGGATTCGACGCATCGCGAAAGCAAAGAAGGCGCTGACGCCATCCGTTGAGCGCGAGTCGGGCGCCATGCAGCCCTGACACAGCGCCCGATACAAAACAAAACCCGCCAGAGACGGCGGGTTTTACGTTACGCAGTTCAGCGCGCTTCAGCAGCGGCGGGCGAACTCGTGCAGAAAAGCGTCGACGTTGTCGCCCGAGACATGGCCCTCGATCTCGCGGCGCAGACCGCGAAATGTCTGCGTGATCTCCAGGTGCACACCGGTGCGCTTCGCCGCGTCCACCATCGCCCGGCACTTTCGCCACTGCCACAACCAACAGGACAAACCGATGGAGATGACGTTCTGGGCGGGTGAAGGCTTCGGTTCGGACATTGCGCGCTTCATGACGAAAATTTTTGAGCCCATTTCACGCCAAAATTTCGGCATGACGCGGGTTTTTTATGCCGCTCGTTTTCGCCACCGCCGATGTGCCACCAGGCCCGCGAGTAACGCGAGCGCGGCCGCTCCGTAGGCGGAAGGTTCGGGCACCGGCACAATCTCCACGGTCAAGGAAGTGAACTCGGGCCCGAAACGGATTGAGCCAAAGTTCTGGGCTGCGTTGGGCCCCGTGTTGCCGACGATGTCCGGACCGACGAAGAAATACGACGTGTCTGCGATAGGGCTCAGGGGTGGAAAACCGCCAATCGGCAACTCATGCGGAGATCCCAGTTCACCCCAAAACGAAATCATAAACTCGCCGTATTCGAACCCGTCAGGATCCGTGATAAACAGGAGCGAAGTATCTCCCCAGCGGTAGATGCGATCGAGGGACCGCTGGATTGTGAGCCCCGCGACCTCCATACGAAAACCGTTTCTCCCGTTCTTCGGTGTGTCGAAGACGCCATACTCACCGGTGGGATCCACATCCGGCAAATCCGCTTCATAGTAAAGGTCGATACTCAGCGGGGTGCCGGGACGGAACAGGAGGTCTGTGTTCACGTATTCGCCTCGGAACCACGCCGTGGTTTCAAGTTTGAGGTGAACGATCTGAGCCTGAGACGAGGCGATAGCCCCGACGAAAAAAACCAACCACAGCGAGAGCCTTGAGGGGTTTCATGGCGCCGGGATCATGGACTTTCCTCGGCGGAAAAAACATCCGGGCGCCAAGGAACCACGGTATCAGCGGCCCGCTGACACCCCTACGCGGCGACGTCGCCACACGAGCACGATTCCAAGCACGCCCGTCGCAATCCACCCGTAGGTCGCCGGCTCCGGCACGGGCGTGATCGGCGCCGCCAGCAGAGACGCAGAAATCTCCGTGAACGCTCCGATATGAATCGCGCCGGATGGCTGGCGCAGGTCGTCCAGAAACTCCGGCAGCCCGAGCACGAGCACGCGAAACTCGTCGTCCGCCGGCCGCGCGAGAGGCGACGACGGCAACGTGAGCCGATCACCCGCAAACACCGCGCCTTCGAATTCGAGCTGCGCGGTGAACGCGTAGAAATTCGACGGCCATTGGTCGTCGACAAACTGAAACTGCAGCTCGCGGTCACGCACGTTGAGCAGATTGAGCGGACCGGTGACATCGACGTCGCCGACCCGGATGCGCCAGCAGTTGCGATCGAGTTCGTCGGCGAGGTCGAAGACGTGCGCACCGGTCTCGTCGACGCCGAGTTTTCTACAACTCGCGTCGTAAGTGAGATCCAACGTGAGGATCGAATCGTCGGCGAACGCGAACGGACTCACCCCGCCCTGCTGGGCGACGAAGCGCGCAGGAGCTTGAAGCGAGAGGTGGATAATTTGCGCGCGAAGCGGGAGCAGCGTCCCGATGAAAAAACCTGCCAAAGCCAGACATTTGAAAAGTTTCATGGACGCCGCCCAGCATGCGCCGAGTTTCGTCCGCCGTGCATCCGGCAGGTAAGTAGAAGCTGCATCGGCAATTCTCCCATGCCGAGCCTTCCTCTACTCCTCATCGCGCGCGTGGGCCTCGCGCCCACCGGCGCTCAGATGGAGAACCAGTAGCTGATTTTCACGAGAAACGTGTTGTCCGGATGCGCGCTGAAGAGCCGGCGATACTCGTCGCGCGGAGAAAACTCACCCAAGTCCTGCGCGTCGGCGCGGTGCTGCGACCACACGGCATAGAACGTCGAGCCGGGGCTGAACTCCCATTTGAACACGAGGTTCGATTTGAGCTCGCGCCAGCTGAAGTCGGGGTTGTCGAACGTGACTTCCTCGCCGTTCACGAGTGCACCGTAACCAGTGTCGGTGCGCCACGCGTCGATTTGCGTGTAGCGCTCGTCGGGATCGCTGGAACGCGGATTCGCGACGACTTTGAACTCGTCGTAGCGACCCACCGACACAAACGGTCCGCCGAAATACGTGAGCGAAAGCGTGGGCGAGAAATTCGCCGTCACGCGCAACTCCGTGGAGAGGACCTTCTGATCCATATCAGCCACGAAATAGTCCGTGCCCCGGGACGACGCAGCCTGGCCGGCGTATTGCGAGTGTTGCTGGTTGCGTTCGTAATTGACCCCCGCGGCAACCCGCAGGCGACCGCCAAACCGTCGTGCGAGCTTGGGCGCGATCTTATACCAGCGCGCATTTTCCTCCGGGTAATAATGGTAGCCGGCATCCCACTCGAGCTGCGTGTCGCGCGAGCCATCCGTCTGCCCCCACGTGTAACTGTGCAACATCGTCGGCCGACGCACGGCGGGACCACCGCGAAGCATGCGCGTATCGAGGCGCGCGGTCTGCACGCCGATTTCGTTCCAGCTCGCCCAATTGCTCAGGCCGGCAATGTCCGCCTGAAAACGCAGGCCCTGATTCAATGTCTCGCCCCCAAAATTCTTCGTCACGTTCTGGCGCAGTCGATAATCACGCCGCCGGAGAAACGTCCCCGGCTCCGCACTGTAATACTGGAGCTGCACCGACTGCTCGATCCAGTCGGCGTTGGCGAGATAGCCCGCGTCGTTGAAGTCCACGCCCGGCGAACGCCAGCCCAGTCCGCCGTAGTAGCGCCACGGGCCATTGCTGCCCTTGCCGATCCGGAAGCGGCCGGCGTGGCCGGTGAGCACGGTCGCGTCGTCGCCGAGGTCCACGTGATCGGCGTCGACGCGCTGAAAATTATGCACCCACGTGGTCGAGAGCGCCTCGATCGCTTGTGGCGATCCGCTGACCCGCGTGCCGAGCGTGCGCAGCTCGAGATAGTAGGTGCGCGCGTCCCAGTAGTGCGTGATGTCCGCGCCGCCGACGAGCGAGAGGCGCGGAAGAATCGAGAGCGTTTCGTCACTGCCTTCGCGTTGCACGCCGCTGAAGAACCCGCCGACGATCGTATCGCCGCCCGCGAAATCCTGCTGCACGCGCGCGACCGCATAGTTGGTCAATGGCTCCGCGATGCTCGTCCATTCGAGGCCCTCGATATCCGTGATCTTCGCCTCCGTTTTCTCCGTGATGCCGTGCAGCAGCCCCAGCGAGAGGCCGCCCGCGGTGCGTCCGGTGATTTTCTCCGCGCTGAGGATGCGTGTGTTCGTGGGCACTTGCGCGTAGCCGCTCCCGACGGGCACGAGCGAAGGCGCTTGTCCGAGACGGCGCGTGTAGAACGCCACATCGTCATCGAGCCAGAAATCGAAAAGGTTTTTTCCCTCCACGAAGAACGGTCGCTTCTCGCTGAGAAACGTCTCCGTCGTGCCGAGGTTGATCTCCGAAGGATCCGCCTCCACCTGGCCGAAATCGGGATTGATCGTGAGATCGAGTGTGAGGTCCGTCGTGAGTCCAAACTTCGCGTCGAGTCCGGCGTCGATCGACGATTCCGGCCCGTCGCGATAGGGATTCCCCGGTTCGACGCTCAACGACTCGTATCGACCGACCAAATACGGCAACAACTCGATGCGACGCGACGGCGGCAGATCGACGATGCCGCGCAGTTCGCCGAACGAACGCACCACGCCGGGATTGTCCATCGGGATGAGATGCCAGTTGCTCGACTCCTGTTTGCGCCGCAGCCAGCGCGAGCTGTGCAACCCCCACACCTGCTCCTTCGCCGACGAGTAACGGAGCTGACTGAGCGGGATGCGAAACTCCGCCATCCAGCCGTGTTCGTCGCGCCCGACCTGCACGTCCCACACGGCCGTCCAGTTCGTGTCGGTCGTGCCATCGTTGCGCAGGATCAGATCGATTTTGTTACCGCCGGCCGTGACGTCGAACTCGAAGGCCGTGCTGCGGTTCAGGTAGCTGTCGAGCGCGAAGCCCATCAGGTCGCCCACGAACTCGTCGCGTTGCCCGAGCAAACCCGGCGCAAGGTCCGAGTCATGCGCGCGCATCGCCACGTAGAGGTTTCGATTGTCGTAGAGGATTTTGATTTCTGTCGGCTCGGTCGGCGCCGCGCCCTCGAACGGTTCGCGCTGCAGGAAGTCGCCCGCCCACTCGCCCTGCTGCCACGCAGGGTCGTCGAGCTTGCCGTCGATCTTCGGTGGCTCGCCCACGATGCGCTGCGTCGTGTAGACGCGACGCGGCATGTCCTCCGCGCCCGCCGCCGCGAGTTCAGACAAGGGGTAAATGAAGAGGGAAACCGCGAAGAAACAGGCCCGCGAACGAACCCGGAAAGCACGCAAATCCATGTGCGCGGGGGAGACGCATCGCTGCTGCAATCGGACCGCACCATCGCAGATTTTTCTCCGCAAAAGCATTGCGGATAATTTGCTCGGCGCAGCGCACCGCAGGAGCTTCCCTCGCCTGCCTCGCCATGCGACTGCTCCTCACCAACGACGACGGCATCGACAGCATCTTTCTACACGAACTCGTGCACGCACTTCGCCGTGGCGGTCACGAGTTGGCCGTCGTCGCCCCCGCGACCGAGCAAAGCTGGATCGGCGCAGCCAAATCGCGCCACCGCTCCGTGCACGCCTGCGCCGCCGATCGCGGACTCGGTTGCCCGACCTGGATCGTCGACGGCACGCCGAGCGACTGCGTGAACATCGGTCTTGCCCATCTTTTGCCGCGCACGTTTCAGCCCGAGGCCGTCGTCAGCGGCATCAACATGGGCCTCAATGCCTCGCTCGGCTTCATCCTCGCGAGCGGCACGATTTCCGGCGCGTGGGAAGGCGCGGTGCACGGCCTGCCCGCGATCGCCTTTTCGCAGGACCTGAGCGCGGAACGTTTCGACCGCCTCAAGGCCGCGCACAATCAACCCGACGCCGAGCTGCACGCGTTTCTCCGCGACTCCGCCGCGCGCGCGGCCGTGCTCACGCCGGAATTGCTCCGCGACACGCCGCCGCGGCAGTTCCTCGTGCACAATGTCAACCTGCCGCTGCCCTGCCGCGCGGACACGCCCGTGCGCCGCACCGTGCCCGCTCGCGTGATCGTGCAGGGACTTTTCGGTCCCGCGGCCGACGACGGCACGCACCGTTTCGTATTCAATCTCGGCGAAGACACCTCGCCGTCCGAGCCCCCGACCGATCGCGCCGCCCTCCAAGCCGGCGAAATCAGCCACACGGTGCTCGATTACACGAAGCTCGGCGCGTTCTAAAAAGCGCTGGGCCGAGCTGCACTCGCTCCCGAATCGATCCGCACCGTGGCTCGACTCGGTGCGGACTTCGTCCCGACCTTGTCCGGTCATAGGCTCGACCCTGTCCGCACCTCGTCGCGACCGTGTTCGCACCTTGTCCCGACTCGGTTCGCACTCGGGCACGACTCGCGCGCCGACATTTCGCTTTACCGACTTTGACCGCAGGGACACAAAAGCCCCTCGTGGCTCCCTCCAAGTCCTTCGGCCCCGACGAAATTCATGCTGCGATCGAGCAGCTCGCCGCCGCCATTATGGAGCGTCACCCGTCCGGCACGTCTCTGTTGCTGCTGGGGATCGCCAACGGCGGCATCGAACTCGCCCGTCGCGTCGGGGAGTTGATCGGCACTCAACGCACGAAACGCGAACTGGTGGTCGGCACCGTCGATATCTCGTTTCACCGCGACGACATCGGCCGCAACCCGATCCCGAAAGAACTCGTGCCGACGCACATTCCCGTGGATGTCCACGGCGCCACGGTGATTCTCGTGGACGACGTATTGTTCTCGGGCCGCACCGTGAAGGCCGCGCTCGACGAGATCTTCGATCACGGTCGGCCGACGAAAGTCGAACTCGCCGTTCTGATTGATCGCGGAGGACGCCGCCTGCCTTTCGCCGCCGATTATTGCGGGCTCAGCATCGACGCCGACTCGACCGAAAAAGTCGTCGTGCGCCTCGATCCGGAAGATCCCGCCAACGACGCCGTGCTCATCCGCCCCGCCACGCGCCAAACCGCCCTTTAAGCTCACTCCCTTCCCCCGATGCCCTGGTCGCGCCGCCATCTCCTCACGATCGAGGATCTCTCGCTCGACGAGATCAACCAGATCCACGCCACCGCCGCCGCGTTCAAAGCCGTGCTCGGCCGCCGCGTAAAACGCGTCCCCGCCCTGCGCGGCAAGACGATCGTGAATCTCTTCCTCGAACCCAGCACGCGCACGCGCATTTCCTTCGAAATGGCCGCGAAGCTCCTGAGCGCCGAAGTGATTTCCTTCGATGCCGCCGCTTCCTCGACCACCAAGGGCGAGACGCTCCGCGACACCGCGCAAAACATCCAGGCGCTCAACGCCGACATGATCGTGCTCCGCCACGCCGCGTCGGGTTCGCCGCTCTATCTCAGCCGCGTGCTCGACATTCCGGTCGTCAACGCCGGCGACGGCGCGCACGAGCACCCGACGCAGGGCCTGCTCGACACGTTCACGATGAAGGAGCACCTCGGCAGCCTGCGCGGCCGCAAGGTCGTGATTTTGGGCGACATTCTCTTCAGCCGCGTCGCGCGCTCCAACATCCATGCGCTCACGAAGCTCGGCGCCGACGTCACGCTCGTCGGCCCCTCGACGCTCGTCCCCGACTGGTTCACCGAGCTCGGCGTGCGCGTGTCGCACAACCTGAAGTCCGCGCTCGCCGACGCTGAGGTCGTCATGCTTTTGCGGATACAGCACGAACGACAGGGCGCGAGCCACTTCCCCTCGCTCGGTGAATACACGAGCATGTTCGGTCTCAACAAGACCCGCGCTTCGTGGCTCAACCCGAAGGCGATCATCATGCACCCGGGCCCGATCAATCGCGGCGTCGAGATCGACAGCGAACTCGCCGACGGCGACCGCAGCGTGATTCTCGAACAAGTGACCAACGGCATCGCCGTCCGCATGGCCGCCCTCTACCTCTGTGCCGGCGGGCAGCCGGAAAACGTCGCCCCCGTCGAATAACTTTCCCGTCTCCATGCCTTCTCTCTGGATTCAAAACGCCCGTGTGATCGATCCCGCCTCCAAGCGGGATGCCGTGGGCGATCTGTTCGTGCGCGACGGCGTGCTGGTGGCCTCGCTCTCCGCGGCCGACAAGAAGCGCGCCCGCAAGATCGACGCATCCGGCCTCGTCGCCTGCCCCGGTTTGGTGGACATCCACGTTCACTTCCGCGAGCCCGGTCAGACGCACAAGGAAACCATCGCCACCGGTTCGCGCGCCGCCGCCGCGGGCGGCTTCACGACGGTCGTGTGCATGCCCAACACGTCGCCGGTCGCCGACAACGCGGGCACGATCCAATACATCAAGGACGCCGTCCGCCGCGACGCCGTGGTGAAGGTGCTCCCGACGGGTTGCATCACCGTCGGCATGAAGGGTCAGGCGCTCGCCCCCATCGGTTCGCTCGCGCGCGCCGGCGTGGTCGCGATCACCGATGACGGCGATTGCGTGCAGAGCAACGACCTCATGCGCCGCGCAGTCGAATACGCGAAGATGTTCGATCTTTGCGTGATGGACCACTGCCAGGATCACTCGATGACGCAGGGCGCCGTGATGAACGAGGGCGCGGTCTCCACGCGTCTTGGTTTGCGCGGCTGGCCCAATGCCGCCGAAGACCTGATCGTCGCCCGCAACGTCATCCTCTCCGAATACACGGGCGCGCACATCCACCTGCAGCACATCTCGTCGAAGTTTTCCGTCGACGTCATCCGTCGCGCGAAGCAGCGCGGCGCGCGCATCACCGCCGAGGCGACGCCGCACCACATCGCGCTCACCGACGAGGCGCTCGGCACCTACGACACCAATTTCAAAATGAACCCGCCGCTGCGCACCGAGGTCGACCGCCTCGCGCTCATCGACGGCCTGCGCGACGGCACGCTCGACATCATCGCGACCGACCACGCGCCACACACCGATTACGAGAAGGACCGCGAGTTCGACTACGCACCCAACGGCATCCTCGGTCTCGAAACCTCGCTTCCCGTCACGCTCGAGATCCTCGTGCGCCAAAACAAATTCAAGCTGCCGCGCGTGATCGATCTGATGACGCGCCGGCCCGCCGAGTTGCTCAAGCTGCCCGCAGGCACGCTCAAGGAAGGCGCCGCCGCCGACATCTGTCTTTTCGATCCCACCGAAAAATGGCGTTACGACGCCAAAGCCGGGCACAGCAAGTCCGCCAACTCGCCCTGGCACGGACAGACCCTCACGGGTCGCGTGCGCACGACGATTGTCGATGGCCGCATCGTTTACCAGAACGGCAAGATCAACGAGCGCTGAGCTCGCCACGTTGGCGATTCATAGCACGAGCCACGGCTCGTGCTATTTTTGTGTCCCGATTTTCGCCGTTGGCCTCACTCTGCGGCTGACGCCGCGCGCCGCTTCTGCCGTGCTTTTCGGAAGCGTTTCACTTCACTGTCCGCGCGTTCATGCCCACTTCCGTTTCAACCACCGTTGCCGTCGCGGTTCTCATCGAGCTGGTCCTGATTTTCATCGGGGCTGCGCTGACTTGGCGCCGCTATTTCAGTGCTGAAGCGCGCGCACACCGCACACCGCCGCGACTCCCCGCGTGGGAAATCCGGCTCTACGATTTCCTGCTCTCTGCCTTCGTGATTGTCGCCGCTTCCGTCACGGTCTCCGCAATCGCGGGCGTCGCGATGGCACGCTTCGAACTCGCCCCCGACACCAAGCTCATTCTCGGCAGCGCGGCTTTTCAGTTGGGTCTTCTGCTCGGTGCGCTCTTGCTGCCGCTGAAAGGCGGACATGGACCGCTCGGTCTGCAGTTCGACGCCACGACATGGCGCAGTGGCATCGAGACGTTTCTGGTGGCGCTCCCGATCGTGACGGTGGTGAACCTTGGATGGGTTTGGCTGCTCACGAAACTTGGCGTGCCCGTGGAAAATCAGGACCTCGTCCGCCTGTTCCGCGAAACACATGCGCCTGTGCTCCTCGCTCTCCTCACGTTTCTCGCGGTGATCGTGGCTCCGCTCGCGGAGGAGCTGCTGTTTCGCGCGACACTGTTCCGCTATCTGCGCACACGCATCGCGCGTCCGCTCGCGCTGTTGTTGCCGGGCACGATATTTGCGGCGCTGCACGTCAACTGGCAGACGCTCGACGGCCTCGCGAGCTTCGCACCCCTGGTCACGCTCGCGGTCATTTTTTCCCTCGCCTACGAACGCAGCGGTCGCATCGGCACGAGCGTGATCGCCCACGCGCTCTTCAATGCCAACACTCTGCTCCTCTTGCTCGCAGGAGTGACGTCCTGAACCCGTGTCGCCTTTCGCCAAAAACCTCCGCACCGCGGTTTGCTCGCTCGGCGAGGAACGCCTGATCCAGGCAATCCGCCGCTGGCTCGGCAGCGCGTCGCCGCAAGCGCCGTTTGGCATCGGCGACGACTGTGCGGTGTTGCCGGCTTCCCGAGGGCCGCAACTCATCACGGTCGATCCGGTGATCTACGGACGGCACTTCGACGACGCCGTGCCAGCGCGCGCCGTCGGCGCGAAGTTGCTCAAACGTAATCTCAGCGATCTCGCCGCGATGGGCGGACGTCCGACCGCGGCCGTGCTCGCGCTCACGCTCGACCGGCGCACGACCCTCGCATGGCTCGAAGGTTTCTACCGCGGCCTCGCCGCCGCCGCGCGCCAGTATCGCGTGCCGATCGTCGGCGGCGACGTGGCGCAGGCCGACGGCGTCGTTTCGGCAAGCCTCACGCTCTTGGGCGAAGCCACCGGACCGCGCGTGCCCAATCGTCGCGGTGCGCGCGTAGGCGATTGGATCTACGTCACCGGCCGTCTCGGCGGCAGCCTGCGGCTCGGGCATCATTTTCGTTTCACGCCGCGACTCGCGGAAGGCGCTTGGCTCGCCGCGCGCAAGGAACTGCGTGCGATGATGGACGTGAGCGACGGGCTCGCAAAAGACCTCCACGCACTCACGCCGCCGAACGCCGAGGCCGCACTCGAGCCGGAGAAAATTCCGTGTCGTCGCGGCGCCGACTGGCGCGCGGCGCTCACCGATGGCGAGGACTACGAACTCGCGTTCGTCATCGCGAAAAACGCCGATCGCGATGCGCTCCAGCGCGACTGGCGTCGGGCATTTCCGCGCACGCCGCTCACCTGCCTTGGACGTTTCGTGCGACGCGGCGAATTGCCCGCGTCGGCTCCGCGGCTCGACGAACTCCACGGCTACGAACATCTGCGCTGAGATGGCTTCGCTCGAGGATTTTCGCCGCGGTTTCACGACCGCCTCCGCCGTCGAAACACACACGCTCGCGGAGCAGTTCGCCGGACTCGTGCCGCCGGACACCGTGCTCGCGCTGCACGGCGATCTCGGCGTCGGCAAGACCACCTTCGTGCAGGGCCTCGCGCGCGGTTTCGGTATCCAGGATCATGTGACAAGCCCGACGTTCAACATCTACACCGTGCATGCACCGAAGACGGGGGCGGTCGACGCGCGGACGCTGGTGCACGTGGACGCGTATCGCCTCGAGCATCCGCGTCAGCTCGAAGCGCTGTTGATCGAAGACTTTTTGATCACGCCGTGGTGCATGGCGGTCGAGTGGCCGGAAAAAATCGCCGCATGGCTCCCGCCGACCGCATGGCATCTGGAATTGCGCATCGTCGAGGGCGAGCGGCACACACTGCGTCTGTGTTGAACTGAAATGAGCTTGGCACCCGCGCACACAGCGCGGTTGATGAGCGCCTAATCTCTTCCTGCTTTGGCGACTGAAACCCGCTGGGAAACTTTCCTCGATCGCGTGGCGCGCACGGCGCTGTTCTACAGCCCGCTGCGGCACTTCGTGCTCTACAAATACCGCTACGCGTTTTCGCCGTCGCAGCTCCGCGCGCTGCTCAACCTCGTCGACGAAGCGCTCGCGGTTCCGGGCGATCTCGTGGAAGTCGGTTGCTATCGCGGCTACACCACCACGTTTCTCAACCGCCACCTGAACGAAGTCGCGCCTGGGCGTCGGTATCTCGCCATCGACACGTTCAGCGGTTTCACGCCGGAAAGCGTCGACGTCGAAGTAAAGCAGCGCGGGAAATCCGCCGGACACCGCGCGTTTGCGAAGTTCACCGTGAACTCCCGGCGTGTGTTCGATGCCACGCTCAAGCTGAACAACATCACCCGTGTCGCGGTGATCGAAGGCGACATCTGCCGGCGCGACCTCGATCCGGCGCAGCGGTTCTGTTTCGGATTGATCGACGTCGATCTCTACGCGCCGTCCCGCGCCGGCCTGGAAAAAGTCTGGGCGCAGTTGAATCCCGGCGGCGTGATCGTCGTGGACGATTGTCAGCCGCGCCAGATCTACGACGGCTCGCGGCAAGCGCTCGAGGAGTTCGGCAAAGAGCACGGCGTAGCGTTTGAGATCGTCGCCGAAAAGCTCGGCGTCTTGCGGAAGCCGCGCTGACCGCAGTGTGGCGCGGCGCTGCTTTTTCGCCGCAGAGCGCACAGAGCTCGGACACAGAGGGCACGGAGGCCGGGCCGCTTGATCACGGAAACACGGCCGTAACCCGAGCCGCATCTCGTCGCACGCGTGTTCGCACCTTGTCGCAACCGAGTCCGGACATCGTCACGACCCTGTCCGAACCTTGGGTCGACCGTGTCCGGACCTTCGCTCGATCGTGTGCGCACCTTTGATCGACCGTGTCCGCACCTTTGGCCGACCGTGTGCGCACAGGGGCTCGACGTGGTGCGCACTGGGTCGCGACCTGGGCACAAAAAGCGGCCCGAGGGGGCCGCTTTGAAAAGGAATCAGGAGCGCGTCTCCTCAATCGGAGTCGGAGGCGGTTGCGGGGCCTCGGCCGGCGAAGGATCGGCCGCCGGTGTGTCCACCGCGGTGGCTTCCGGGTGCGCGGGCGCCTCGGGAGCCGGAGTTTCCGCCGCGGCAGGCGCTTCCGTCGTCGCAGCAGCTGGCTCGGCTTTCGGCTCGGCGGGCGTCTCGGGGAAGTTCTCGGGATCGTGTTCCTCGCCTTCGACTTCCTTTTTGCGGGCCTCGACCATCGGCGGCGGCGCAAAGAGGCGTCCGTCGATGAACTCGGTCACATAGCCTTCGCCAACCAACCAGCGCAGGTCGCCTTGCAGGCGGCTGAGCTTCGCGCGCTCGTCGATCGAGAGCACCGCCTCAGCGGCAGTCTCACCTTCGGCGGCCTTCGGGGCGGCGGTCTGGATGCCGAGGAACTTCGGCGCCAACTCGCTCGCGCGGACCATCGGATTGGCCTCGATGAAGGAGATGAGCGCGGTGATCGTCTCGGAGAAGGTCTGACCGGGCACGCGGAATTTACGCTTCACGGCGCAAACGTAGCTAATGCCCTTCGAGCCCTTCTTGAAGATCGTGAAATGTTCACGACGGAGGCGACCGCGGAGCGCGTTGGCCGTATCCAGCGGGAAACGACGCTGACGCTCGAGTGCGCCTTCGATGGCGCGGCGGATTTCGCTGGGAGGAATCGTTTCGACGAGCTTGCCGTGGAAACGGGCGGACTCGACGGCGCGCACGACTTTCTCGCGCGCGTGGCTCAGCAAATACGTGCGAGCGTCCTCGAACGCGTCGAACGTGATCGCGGGCGCGGTCTCCGGCGTGGTGCTGTCGGCTTGCGCGGCGACTTCGGCCGCAGCGGCTTCGGCCACGGGAGTCTCAGCGTCGGGAGCGACAACGGGAGTCGTCGGAGCGGGAGCGGGTTGAGCGGTCTTGGCGCCGGGAGTTTTCCACGTGTAGCGCGTGGTTTTCCTCATTTTCTCCAGCCACTGCGCCACGGCTTCCGGATCGCGCACGGTCTCGATGCGGCTGCGGAAAGTCTCGAACGGCATGCGCGAGACCTTGGCGGCGTGGTGCTGCTGCACGATCTGCGAATAACGGTGATAGTTCGGCGGCCCGAGCAGTTCGCCGGTGACGCCGCACTTGTTGATCACCTGGAAATTTCCCTTCGGGGGATCGATCTCGACTTCGGCGAGATCGAAAAAGCGGCCGAGGTGGTTGGTTAGCACGTGCGAAACAGCGGCCTCCTCGGTGTCGAAGGGAACGCCGTCCGGGACGGAAAGATAAAGCGGGCGCTTCGCGTCGCCGGCTTCCGGCGAGGGCTTGCGCGTGAGGACGACAACGAAGCGGTCGGCCTTCTCCACCACGGTGCGCGCAATCTGGAAGAGCTCGATCGTGCGGCAGGAAGAGCGGATGGTCTTCGCGAGCGCGTTGAAGCTCGTGTCCTCCGGATAAAATGCGACGGAGAAAAACGGGCTCTCGTATGGGCCGCGCTCGACGGACGCATCGTGTCGACGCTCAAAACGGCCTCCACGTTCGCCGCCTTCGCGGTCGCGACGCGGACCACCACCTTGGAAATCGCGGCGCGGGCCGCCACGGTTGAACTCACGGCGCGGAGCCGGCGAGTCACCCGAGGGCGCTTGGGGAGCACCGGGCGCAGAACCAGCATCGCCCAACGGCTTGCGGAAGCCGCGGCGATCTCGGCGGTCGGGCGCTCCTGCGTCACGGCGATCAGGGCCGCCTTCGCGGCGGGGACGATCGTTCCGTTCCCGTGATGCGGGCGAGGACTTATCCTGCGTCCATTGCGTGCCAAAGCTGAAGCCTTGGAGCTGGGTGAGGTCCAATTTGTTGAAATCCTTCGCAGGATTTTCCGGGGCGGGAGTATCGTCCATGTAGTCGAGCGGTGTAGGTCCGCGAGGTTTGCTGGAGCAGCGAATCGGGTGTAGTCGGGCCGGAGTTTTGACGGCGGCAGGGGTGAGGCAAGCGGATTCCCCGGACACTCAAGGCGGGCGGTTGTTCGCTCAAGGTTCGGGCAAAGACAGGTAACGGACACGCGCACGAGCGATCGCCACGAGTCCTTTTCGCGTCCAAAGCGTCAGGCGGCCACCTCCCCGCCTCCCCTGAGCGGATCCCCCACTCCTTCGCCGCATCGGCCGCCTATGAAAACTCCCCTTCCCGTCTTGTGCCTGCGCTTGTTGCTGGTGATCGCCGTTGTGCTGCCTCTGTCCGCCACGCGTGCCGCGCAGAGCCGCCCGGCTCCGGTGGTGTTGGCTACCGATATCGGAGATGACGTGGACGATACGTGGGCGCTCGTGCATCTGCTCCATTCGCCGGAGCTAAACTTGAAAATGGTGCTCACCGACTTTGGCGCCCCGCGATTCCGGGGCTCGCTCGCCGCGAAACTGTTGCAGGAACTCGGCCGCACCGACGTGGCCGTAGCCCTGGGCGTGTCGACCGGACCCGAGGAAGCGGAGACCCGCAATCAATACCCGTGGATGAAGAACTACGATCTGGCGACCTACCCCGGCGAGATCCACGAGGATGGCGTCGCGGCATTTCTCGATCTCGTGAGAAACTCGCCCGAGGTGGTCACCGTGATCGCGATCGGACCGGCGCCAAGTCTCGCGGAAGCGGTGCGGCGCGATCCGGAGTTTGCGCGCAAGTGCCGCTTGGTCGGCATGCACGGGAGTTTCGATGTCGGCTACGGCGAAGGCACCGCACCCGCCGCCGAGTGGAACGTGCGGGCCGACGTGCCTTCGCTGCGCACCGTGTTTGGCGCGCCGTGGCAGGACATCCTTCTCACGCCCCTCGACACCTGCGGCATGATCAATCTCCGCGACGAAAACTACCGGCGCGTCTGGCAAGCCGCTCCGGAAAAAACCGCGGCTCGCGTCATCATTGAAAACTACTGCGTGTGGGCGCCGCGCGCGTCCTGGATGGAGCGCATGTTTTTCGTCACGCAGTCGTCCACTCTCTTCGACGATGTGGCCGTTTACCTCGCTTACGCGGAGGACCTCGTGGAGGTGGAGAACGTGACCTTCAACATCACGGACGACGGCTTCACTGTGCGCGATGCCGCCGGTCCGTTTCATGCGCGCGTCGCGCTGCGTTGGCGCGATCGCGCAGCCTTTGAGGCGCACCTCACCGAGCGTGTTTTAGGCGACGCGCGCTGAGTTCGTCGGTTTTACGAAAACACGGGTCGGTGAGCTTTCGTTTTCCGACGAAGCGCGAATCCCGCTGCGCCCGCCAAGGTCGCCGCTCCGAAGAGCGCCGTCGTCGCAGGCTCGGGGATGGGCGTGATGTCGGGCGTGACATCAGGGAACTCGACCTGGTCGAAGACCGCCCGGAAAACAGTGTCTCCATAGGAAATCCCGACGTCACGATACGTGCGGATTTCGAGATAGATCGGGTCTTGGAAGCGTTTCGACGGGTCCAGCACGAACGTAGGCGCGTAAAGAAAGTCCGGATTCGGATTTTCAGGATACGACAAAATACCCAGCGACCACTTCCCCGAGGGCAGTTGCTGCACAGTCACCGAACCCCACATCTCGAGCTCGAAAGGCCCTGCCCCGTCCACATCGCCACTGAATCGAAACAACGAGGGCGCCTGCGGATTTGAAAAATCGATCGTTGTTTCAAACGAGATCCAGCCCGCCCTGGGCATAACATGATGCTGAAGGTAACCGCCGGACTCCTCCCAGTCCGTGTGGTCCACGTTGTAGTAGTAATAGTCGGCTTCGATTTCGTCAGAAAATCCCGTCAGCCGCATCACCTGTCCATCGGCCACCGAAGCGCCCAACGTCACCAGCCCGAGCAAAGTCACGCGCATCGAGTTCATGACCGACTGTAGCTGATCCAGCCCGGCGCTTCATCGAGTGAAATCCTGCTCGGAGCATGAGCCAAAGGAGGCTGCCCTGACGCCCGTATCGTCGGCCTTCACGGACGAAAACACTCCGCCGTTTGATCCGCACCCGAGCGCTTCAGCGCTTGTTTTCTCCCGCGAGCCACACGGGCTTTCGCCGGGAGAGATGGTGCTCAGGAAGGGACTCGAACCCTTACGCCTTGCGGCACACGCCCCTCAAACGTGTGTGTCTACCAATTCCACCACCTGAGCATTCTCGAATGAGAGGAAGGCGGACTAAGAGACATGCCTGCGTGCTTGTAAAGCACCGAAATTCATCCGCTGCGTTTTGCCTCTCTAGCGACGCATTTTGATCTACTTCCGGTGCCGATCCACGAGCGCGCGCGCCAGCTCCGCCGGAAAAAATGGGCCCCGATAGATCAGCCCCGTGTAGACCTGCACCAGCGTCGCACCGGCATCGAGTTTCTCGGCGGCCCCCGCCGCATCTTCGATCCCGCCCACGCCAATGATCGGCAAACGCCCGCGCGTCGTCCGCGCAATGTAGTTGACGATCTCCGTCGAGCGCCGCCGCAGCGGCCGGCCGCTCAACCCACCCGCCTGGTTCACGTCCGCAAACGGTCCCGGGCGTGCGAGCGTTGTATTCGTGGCGATGATACCATCGAGGCCGAACTCCGCGATCACCTGCAACACCGCGTCGATCTGCGGCCACGTGAGATCCGGCGCAATCTTCAACAGCACCGGCACGCGCGAGGCGCCGCGCTCGCGATTCGCCGCGGTGATCGCACCGAGCAATTCGCGCAAGCGACTTTCATCCTGCAGTTGACGCAGATTCGGCGTATTCGGGCTGCTCACGTTGAGCACCAGATAATCCGCAAAATCCGCCAAGCGCTGGAAACTCGCCAGGTAGTCCGCCGTCGCGCGTTCGATGTCGGCGACCTTTGACTTGCCGAGGTTCACGCCGACCGGGATGCGCCGCCGTCCGCGACCAGGTTGCTTCTTCATCCGCGCCGCGATCGCTTCCGAACCCTCATTGTTGAAACCCATCCGGTTGATCACCGCTTTCTCGGCCGGAAAACGAAACACCCGCGGACGATCGTTTCCGGGCTGCGCGAGCGCGGTCACCGTGCCGACCTCGACATGGCCAAAACCCATCGCTGCCGCCGCCGGCCACGCCCGGGCGTTCTTGTCGAACCCCGCCGCCAGCCCCACCGCATTCGGAAACCTCAGCCCAAACGCCTCGATCGGGCGCACGGACGCCTGCGGCAACTGGTTCTTCCACTCCAGCAAGCGGCACAGCGGCGTCACTCGCGCGAGCACCGCCATCGCATCCACCGCGAGCTCATGCGCATGTTCGGGATCGACCCGGAATAGAAGCGGACGAATCAGGTTCTCGTAGACCGAAGCCATAGCCGGGCGAGCGTGAAACCACCCCGTCAAAATGCAAGGACCGCGCGCGCTAACCCCCTCTCTTCAACCGTTTTTTCTCGGGTAAACACCGATGGCTAACACCTGACAATTCACGGCTTTTTTGTGCTTGTTTTTTGACCCCTCGCTCGCACGCTGCGCCTCAAATTTTTCCCAGTAACTCATGGCAAAAGCTACCTCTACTCTCGACTGGTGCGTTGTGCGCTTGGGCGAGGATCACAACTGGTGGGTTCACGAGACCAGCGATCCTGTGCGCTGGGACGTCGACGGACTGAGCATCATTGATCCGCGCCAGCTCGCTCACCTGATCGAGCTCGTCGATCCGCTGCGCGATTACGGCTTCGACCAGGATGCCATGGAGCGCGCCTTCATCGCCTTCCGCATCGAGAAGGATCTCGGCGGCGGCAAGGTCCGCCTCAAGCGCACCAAGGAGTCCATCTTCGAATCCGAGGAAAAACTCTTCGCTCTGCCCGACATCCTCGACGAGGAAAACGGCCCCTACGCCGATCTTCTCGATCTCCTCACGCGCTGCCGCGTGAAGATGCTCAACGACCTCTTCGAGTTCGAGTCCAAGCTCACCGTCGACGAAGTCGAAGACGAGATCCGCGAAGAGCAGAACAGCAACTTCATCGAAGGCAAAGCCGTCCACGCCTTCGAGGAGCTCAACACCATCCTCGACTTCATGCCCGCCGGTTACGAGACCGACGACGAGCAGCCCGCCAAGCGCCTCGCCGACGAGGATGAAGCCGACGACCTCCCCGACCTCGACGAAGAGGAAGAGGAGAAGCTCAAGAACGACGAGTCGCTCAAGTGGGACGAGGACGAAGAGTCCGAGGACGACGAAGACGGCGAAAAGGACGACGACGAGTCCGACGAGAAGGACTACGACGACGACGAGGAAGAAGACGAAAAGCCCCGCAAGAAATCGCGCGGCAAACGCTGATTCTCCCGCGTATCCACTTTTTCCAACACGGCAGCCCTCCCCGGCTGCCGTGTTTCTTTTCCAGCTTCGAGCCGCACCATGTCGCGCCCCGGTTCGCACGGTCGCTCAGGCGTGTCCGTTCCCCGTCCCCGCCGAAGCCCGGCTCCATCAGGTCGTGCTCGTGATCGTAATCGTGCTCATGCTCGCTCCGGCAACGCATCGATCACGAACACGACAAGATCCGACCGTGTCCGCACTCAGTCCCGACACGGTCCACACACGCGCTCGACGTAGTCCGCACCTCCGCTCGACCGTGTGCGCACCTTCGCTCGACCGTGGCCGGACATCGTCGCGACACGGGCCGTGTTTCGCACTCTTGCTCGGGGGATCACGAGTAAGGGCACGATCACGAGCACGAGGTCAGCCTCTGTGACCTCTGTGTCCGAGTTCCCTGACATCTGTGGCAAACCTACAACGCCACCTCGGCCTACCGACTCAGCCGCGAAGTTCGCGCGCCATTTCTTTCGCGAAATACGTGAGGATCATGTCCGCGCCGGCACGCTTGATCGCGAGCAGCGACTCGCGACGCGTCTTCTTGAGATCGAGCCAGCCGAGTTTGGCCGCCGCCTGCAGTTGCGCGTATTCGCCGGAGACTTGATACGCCGCCACGGGTTTCTGGGTGGCGTTGCGCACGTCGCGGATGATGTCGAGATACGGCCCCGCGGGTTTCACCATCACGATGTCCGCGCCCTCGGCTTCATCGAGCGCGAGTTCGGTAAGCGCGGAACGGCGGTTCGCCGGATCGAGTTGATAGGTCGCCTTGCCGAGCAAACGCGTGCCCGCGGCTTGCGCGCTGCCAACCGCGTCGCGAAACGGACCGTAATACGCCGACGCAAACTTCACCGAGTAAGCCATGATACCGGTGCCGTGAAAACCCGCGCCATCGAGCGCGCGACGGATCGCGCCGACGCGTCCGTCCATCATGTCGCTCGGCGCCACCAGATCGACGCCGGCACGCGCGTGCAGCACCGCCATCTTCGCGAGCACCGCGACCGTGCGATCGTTGTCCACATCGTCGCGCGAAGTCGTGAGCAAACCGTCGTGTCCATGCGTCGTGTAAGGATCGAGCGCGATGTCGGTGATCACGGTGAGCTCCGGCACGGCTTTCTTCACCGCGCGCACGGCGCGGAGAATAAGCGCGTCCTCGTGCAGCGCCGCGGAGCCTTCGTCGTCCTTCAGCTTCGCATCGAGTTTGGGAAAGAGCGCGACCGCGGGCACGCCGAGCTGCGCGAGTTCGCGGCACTCGGTGATGAGGCTTTCGATGCCGTAGCGGAAAACGCCGGGCATGGAGGAAATTTCCTCCGGAGCCGCGTCGCCTTCGACGACGAAGACGGGCGCGATGAAATCCGCCGGATGCAACTGCGTCTCTTCCACGAGAGCACGCAGGCTGGCGGTGCGGCGCAGGCGCCGCGGACGTTGCGGGAGATCGAGCGAAAACGAGTCTGCCATTTGAGTCCCACCCTACAGCAACCGCGCTGGCGCGCGAACCGTTTTTCTCAACCGGAAGCGCGGGTCGCCATCGTCCACGTGCCGGCACCGCGACAATCGGGACACTCCTTCATCAAGGGGATGCGGCCCTCGACGCACTCGGGGCACTTCATGCGACCGCGCACACAGGCAGTGCAGTCTTTCTTGATCACACTGCCTTTGCCTTTACCGGTCCCGCCGCAACCCGCGCACGAGACGGGACGCCCGTCCTGCACGACGTTGCCTGCGCCCGCGCATAATGTGCACGGCGGCGATCCCGGCTCGAAGGAAAACGCGCGACCATCGCAGCGATTGCAAACCAGCGTCCCTTTTCCGCCGCAGGCCGAGCATGGCGTCAGGCTGCGAATTTTCCCGGAGCCGCTGCAGGGTTCGCACGGGTGGACCTCGTGGAGCTCGCCGAGCCGTTTCTTCGCGGCTGCATCGCTCTCTGCTCCGCCCGCGTAAAGACTCGCCGCGCGAGCGAACTGCCCGCGCTCATCGAAGTGCCGTGCGAGCTGCAAACGCAGCGCTTTCAGATCCGCCGCATACAGACGCTTCTCACCGTAGCCGCCGCGCGTCGCCACGTTTTCGCGCCCGAGCAACGTCGCCACGCGATTCGCAGCGCGATCGGGATCGCGCTGCATAATTTCCATGATGATCGGCAACGCGCGTTCCTCCTCGCCCGACTCGAACGCGCGGCACGCCCACTCGAGCGCCTGGTCGAGATTCACTGGCGTGCCGATGCCCTGCTGCCAGCAACGCGCCACGTCGGGCCAGGCGGCAATGAGGCCTTTCTCCGCGGCGCGATGGTAGCACGCAAACGCCTGCGCCGGCACGCGAGCGATGCCGCGTCCGGTTTCGTAAAGTTCACCGAGCATGCGCCACGCTTCCGGCGGCGAATCGCGTCCGGTAACGACGCGCTGCAGCACGTCCATCTGCCGCTTCGGATCGCGCGGCACGTCGTCAGCACTGCGCGCATACAGCGCAAGCACGGGACCAATCGCGTCCGTCGCGCCCTCCATCACCGCGGCTTCATACCAGCGTAGCGCCTGTCCCGGCCTTCCCGCCTGAAGATCCTGCTCCGCCACCCAGTTTCGCGCGGCGGCATCGCCGGCGAGCGCGGCTTCCTGGAGGAGCGCATACGCTTCTTCCGCCGCCTCGGGCCGGTTCTTGATCAGCGCCCACCCATAAGCCGCTCGAAACGGCTGGCGTGTGCGCACGGTCGTTTTCGCGATCGCGCCCAGTTCCGTCATCACGGCGGGACCGTCATGCAGCCGCATCGCTCGTTGCGCGCGCCGCCAGTGGCCGAGCACGGTGGCGTCGGGGTTCTCAAAAAAATCCGCCGCGTTCGAAACCGCCGACCATTCCGCCAGCAACGGATCTTCGGGCGGCACGACTGCGCCGAGCAGCTCCACTTTCAACAACTGTCCCGGCGTGAGCACTCCGGCCGGTTCAGCTTCCAACTCCTGCCGCAGATCTTCGAGATCTTTCCCCGCGATCTCCGGTTCCTGCTCGAGCAGCGCACGGTAGTAAGACGGATTCTGCCGGCTGAGCGCGGCGAGAGGCTTCACGTAGTGCATTTCCTGATACGCGCGAAACTCCGCGTCCGACGGAAACTTCACCTCCGGCAGTTGTGCGAGCCGCGCCGCCGCCTGCTCCACCTTGCCGGCCGCGAGCAGTTGCTCGATCTGCCGCACTGCCCCGCGCACCTCGCGCGCGGCGGCATCGCGGTCAAACGACGCCGCCATTTGTTCGAAAAGTCGCGCACGTTCCCGCGCCCACGTTCGCACCGGCTCGCCGGTTTGCCCCTGCGCCCACGCCTGCATGCGCTCCGCCCGCCAGCGCAGCAGTTGGATGCGGCCTTCGTAGTGCTCCACGTCCGCGGCGCGCTCGACGAGTGCCGCACGTGTCTCGCGTGTTTCCGTTTCCGACGCGCCTTCCCACTGCCGTTTCAGCCAGGTGCCCGTGGAGAGGATCGCCCCGATCACCACCACGCCGATCACCGCGGGCACGCGAAAGCCGCGCGGTCGTGGACGCGGTGGCGTCCCAGCCGCTTCTTCGGGCGCCGGCGAGGGAGAGGACTGCATGAGCTACCGTGGTTTATCGGCTTTTTCGGGACTTTCTGGAGCCATCGACGGCGACCGCTCGCGTCGGGCAAAAATCGTCGTTTCGCTCTGGCGGAATTTTCGCTAACGACTCCTCTCCCACTCTTCATGGCCATCAAGCTCTTCGACTCGCTCAGCCGCCAGCCCCGCGAACTCACGCCGTCGCATTCCGATGGCGTTTACCGGTTCTATAACTGCGGCCCGACCGTTTACGCGCCGGCACACATCGGCAATTTCCGCACGTTCGTCGTCAACGACGTCATCCGCCGCCTGCTCGAGCTGGAGTTTGGTCCGGACAGGGTGAAACACGTCCGCAATCTCACCGACGTCGACGACAAGACCATCCGGCGCGCCCGCGAAGAAGGCCGCCCGCTCGCCGAAGTCACCAAGCAGTGGACCGACAAGTTCCACGCCGACTGCGCCGCGCTCAACTGCCTCCCGCCGCACATCGAGCCCACCGCGACCGGCCACATCCGCGAGCAGGTCGACATGATCGACGTGCTCATGCAGAAGGGCCACGCCTACCGCGCGGCCGACGGCTCCGTTTATTTCAAAGTGTCCTCATTTGATGGATACGGCCGCCTCTCGCGCGTGAAGGAGCGCGAGCTCCAGCTCGGCAGCGCGCTCGCCGGCAAAACCCACGCGGCCGACGCCGACGAGAAGGAAGACGTTTCCGACTTCGCGCTTTGGAAATCCCATAAGCCCGACGATGGCGATAATGGCTGGGACAGCCCGTGGGGCCGCGGCCGACCGGGCTGGCACATCGAGTGCAGCGCGATGAGCAAGAAACATCTCGGTGAGACGATCGACCTTCACACCGGCGGCGTGGACCTGCTCTTTCCGCACCACGAAAACGAGATCGCGCAGAGCGAGTGCTGCAACGGCACGCAGTTTTCGAAGCACTGGTATCACAGCGAGCACCTGCTCGTGGACGGCAAGAAGATGAGCAAGTCGCTCGGCAATCTCTACACGCTCGACGAACTCGTCGCGAAAGGCTTCTCGCCGATGGCGCTTCGTTACGCGCTGCTCGCCGGCCATCCGCGCAAGCAACTCAACTTCACGCTCGATTCGCTTCACGCCGCGGAAAGCGCAATAACGACCCTTTACGTATACTTCTCGAAGCTCGTGCAAAAGCATGGAGACCCAGCGAGAGCACTAGCGGGAGCATCTCCCTTTAGCGAAGTGGTTGATGCGCTGAAAAACGACCTGAATACGCCCGCAGCCTTGGGATCGTTGTTTTCATCTCTTAACAAAATTAAGCCGGAGAACAGCACGCCGAGCGACCTTCACGCGTTCACACGCGCCACCTACGCCCTAGGCATTTTGCTCAAGGCCGAGATTAGGGAAGAGATCACTATTCCTCGCGAAGTCACCGCGCTCGCGGAAAAGCGCTGGGCCGCGAAACAGGCGAAGGACTGGCCGGCCGCCGACGCGCTCCGCAAGGACATCGCCGCTCTCGGCTGGTCAATGCTCGACCGCAAAGACGGCTACTCGCTCGAACCGGCGAAGAAAGCCTGAGTCCTTTCTGACAGCGCGGTCCACTCGACCGCGCTGTTTTGTTATCCCGAGTCGGGACGAGGTGCGGACCTAGTAGAGCCAAGGTCCGGACACGGTCGGGACAAGGTGCGGACCGAGTAGAGCGACCACGGTCCTGAGGCCCTACCCTACGGGGCACATCGGTGATGCAAGCGTCAGGCTTTTGTGAGTTCAAAACCCCTCTCCCGGGAGTTTTTCCCGCGCGATACGGGATAAAGTCCCTAGATGAAAAAAATTGCGCAAAGTGCTCGCGTTTCAGTGATTCCATTGCGGCTTCCACAACGCACATCGCGCCACGGGCAAAACCGGCGCTTTCA
This sequence comes from Opitutus sp., assembly GCA_024707325.1. Taxonomy (GTDB): domain Bacteria; phylum Verrucomicrobiota; class Verrucomicrobiia; order Opitutales; family Opitutaceae; genus Opitutus. Next base: position 733,630 of record JANPZY010000004.1, read on the forward strand.
GAGGGAAACCGGGCCGGACTTAATCCCGAAAAGACACCTTTACTCCGGCGGAAATAAGACGATTTCGGTTACATAACGGTTTGCGGAACGGGTGCTCCTGCATTCGATACGCCCCGTTCGCGGATGTTCTCCGCGTCCTCTCCACGCTTCTCCCCTTCTGGTTATTCGCCGCTTCGATGGAAGTCACGGACAGTAACGTTGTTGTCTTCACGCTGAATGATCGGCGATTGGCGCTCCCTTTGACGTCGGTGCTTCGGATTGTCCGGATTGCGGCCATCGATCCTTTGCCCGGGGCTCCGTCGGTCGTGGCTGGAGTGGTCAACGTGCGCGGCGAAGTGATGCCGGTCCTGAATCTCCGCGAGCGGTTTGGGATGGCCACGCGTGAGGTGGAGCTGAGCGATCACTTGGTGCTCGTGCGCCGCCAGAACAGTCACATCGCACTTTGGGTGGATTCCGTATCGGGCGTGAGTGAGTTGGGCGAGCAGAGCCGGGTCGCGGCGGAAACGATTTTTCCCGGCCTGCGATATCTGCGGAGCGTCGCGAAAGACCAGGACGGCCTCGTGCTCATCCAGGACTTGGACGCGTTTTTATCCGCCGAGGAACTCGTGGAGTTGGAAGCGGCACTCGAGCAATCGACGACAGGAACTCGGTGATGGCGTCCGCATTCGAAGCCTCCGTTCGGCAAATTGGTGAGCGTGTTCGCGCCATGTTCGGGCTCGCCTTCTCTCCGAGCCGGTTTGGCGATCTCGAACGCGGTGTGAAAGCGGCCGCCGGCGAGCTGGGTTTCGCGAATGCCGAGACCGGCGCAGCGAGCCTGGCGGCCGAGGAGCTCACCGGGCGAGAACTCCAGGCGCTCGCGAATCACCTGACCGTCGGCGAAACGTATTTTTTCCGCGACCGCGCGGCCTTCGAGGTCATCGAGCAGGTCGTGCTGCCGGAACTCATCTCGGCCAAGAGCGATGCGCGGAAACTGCGGATCTGGAGCGCCGCATGTTGCACCGGCGAAGAAGCCTACTCACTCGCGATTGCGGTGCAGCGCGTCCTGCCCAGCTGGGCCAAGTGGGACATCAAGATCATCGGCAGCGATCTGAACTCCCGTTTTCTCGAGCGCGCGCGCTCCGGCATTTTTGGCGCGTGGTCGTTTCGCGAAACGCAGCCGTCGTTTCGCGAACGTTTCTTCCGCAAGGTCGCGGATACCCGTTGGGAAATCCGCGCCGACCTGCGCGCCATGGTGGAGTTTCGGCCCTTCAACATCGCGAGCGGCGGCTCGCCATGTCCGGGCGAAACCTTCGATCTGATTCTCTGCCGCAATGCCCTGATCTATTTCAGCGCGGAGAAAGCCGTCCAAGTCGTCGAAGAACTCACTCGCAACCTCGGCGAAGGCGGCTGGCTGTTGCTCGGCCCCAACGAGACGCACCTCGCGGAGCGAACGGAGCTGCGCGCGCGACCATTTGAGTCGACGCTGTTTTTCCAAAAACGAACAGCGCCCTCGAACACTCCCGAGAACACACGCTTCTCGTGGCGCACCGCAGCCGCGGAGCCGTCGGAGGTCGGATCGCCGACCGAGAATTTTTCGCCGGCGACGTTCGATGTGCCCGCCGCGAACGAGTTCACGGTCACGACTTCGCCGAGTGACGAACCTGATTCGCTTTCGGACGCTGTTTCTTCTGGCGAATCCGTCGTGTCCGCGGGCGAAGCCCCCGAAGCTCTGCTCGAACCGGTGCGCAAACTCGCCGACCAAGGTTTTCCGGACGACGCGCTGGCGGAATGGAACCGTCTGATGCCGCGCATCAAGATGATCCCGGCCGCGCACTATCTTCAGGCGAGCATCCTGCTCGCGCTGGGCCGTGCGACCGAAGCCGAAGTGGCGCTCGGACGCGTGCTCTACCTCGACGCCGAACACGTGCTGACCCACTTCGCGCTGGGACAGTTGTTGCGCAATCGCGGCCGCATCCGGCACGCCGACGACCATCTTGCCACGGCCGAACGCCTCGCACGCGCCTTGCCCGCCGAAAGCCTCCTTCCCGACGGAGACGGCCTCACGGCCGGCCAATTCGCGGCCACGGTAGCGCCCCTGCGAACCCCGACCGCCTCCTAAGCGATGCACGACACTTCCAGCGACAAAGCCTCGATCTTGCGTGCACGCGCGCGCGAACTTGCCCGCGAGCCTGCACCGGAGCAGCCAGCGGGCAACGTGCTCTCGATCGTGGCCTTCACACTGGCGGAAGAGCGTTACGCGTTTGAGGCGCATCACGTGAGTGAAGTGTTGCCGCTCGAAGAACTCGTGCCGCTCCCCTGCACGCCCGCTTTCATCGCCGGCCTCGTCAACGTGCGCGGCAAGATGACTGCCGTCGTGAACCTGAAGCGATTCTTCGATCTGCCCGAAAGCGGCATCACCGATCTGCACCGCATCATCCTGCTCTCGGACGGCACGACGAGGTTCGGGATTTTGGCCGACACGGTGAGCGACATCCGTGCGCTGCCGGTGCACGCGCTGCAACCCACGTTGCCCACGCTGACGGATATTCGCGCGGAGTATCTCGTCGGCGTCACCGCGGACCGCCTCGTGGTCCTCAACGCGGCCGCGATCATTTCGGACTCGAAGCTCGTCGTTCACGAGGAAGTCGGATCCTGACCCCCGAGAGAGAATTTCAACACGCACCCCAAAGCTCCACCAACCATGATTAAATCGACAGTCGGCCTCAAAATCGGCGCGGGATTTGCGCTGGCACTTCTCATCCTGGCCGTGATCGGAACGGTCGCGTATCGCAACACGAAGGTCCTGCTGGAGACCGCCAACCAGGTTTCACGCACGCATCAAGTCCTGGAAGGACTGGAGAAATTGCGGCGCTCGTTGGTGGACGCCGAAACCGGTCAGCGCGGTTACCTGATCGCGGGAATCGACGAATACCTCGAGCCCTATCACGCCGGTGCGGGAGGCGGCCGGAGAAACCATCCGCAAAGTGCGACAGCTCACGCTGGACAGTCCGCGTCAGCAACAGGAGTTGAACGAATTGGAGTCGCTGGTCCGGCTGCGCCTAGCCCGGCTCAAGGAGATCATCGACGTGCGACGCACGCAGGGCTTCGAGCCAGCCCAAGCGCTGATCGTCGCAGGCGAAGGCAAAGAGCAGATGGACGCCGTGCGGGCGCTCATCACTCGCATGGAAACCGACGAAAACGCGCTCCTTCGCGAGCGCAGGCAAAACGCCGATCGCAGCGCGCAGACCGCGATGCTGACGATCATCATCGGCGTCATTCTCGCCATCGTTCTGCTCGGTGTGGTCGGCTACGTCATCACCCGCAACATCGCGACTCCGTTGAAAAACATCTCGGACGCCGCCGAACGCATCGCCATCGGCGATCTCAACGTGTCGCTCGAACGCACCGACCGCCGCGACGAAGTCGGACGCTTGACCGACGTGTTTGAGCAGATGGTGCAGTCGCTGAAAGCCACCGCCACGGTGGCGAGCACGATCGCTTCCGGCGATCTGCGCTCGGAGGTGAAACCGCTTTCCAAGTCTGACGTGCTCGGCAACGCCTTCGCCGAGATGGTGAAATCTCTCCGCAGCCTCGCCTCCGAGTTGATCGAGGGCGTGGGCGTCCTGGGCACGTCGGCGAACGAAATCTCCACCTCCACCTCGCAGCTCGCCACGAGTGCCACCGAGACGGCGACGGCGATCGGCGAAACTTCCACGACCGTTGAAGAGGTGAAACAGACCGCGCAGCTCTCGAGCCAGAAGGCCAAGACCGTTTCCGACACCGCGCAAAGAGCCGCCCAGATTGCGCAGGCCGGAAAAAACCGCGACCGACGAAACGGTGCAAGGCATGAACCGCATTCGCGAGCAGATGAGTTCGATCGCCGAGAGCATGATGCGACTCAGCGAGCAAAGTCAGGCGATCGGCCAGATCGTCGCCACCGTCGAGGATCTCGCAGCGCAGTCGAATCTGTTGGCCGTAAACGCCGCGATCGAAGCCGCCAAAGCAGGCGAACACGGAAAAGGTTTCGCCGTGGTCGCGCAGGAAGTGAAGAGCCTCGCCGATCAGTCGAAGCAAGCCACCGCCCAGGTGCGCACGATCCTCACCGACATCCAGAAAGCCACGAGTTCCGCGGTGCTCGCGACCGAGCAAGGATCGAAGGCGGTGGACGCCGGCGTCCGCCAATCCACGCAGGCCGGCCAGTCGATCCAGACGTTGTCCAACAGCGCCACCGAGACCGCGCAAGCCGCGGCACAGATCGCGGCCTCGAGCCAGCAGCAACTCGTGGGCGTCGATCAAGTGGCACAAGCGGTTGTCAACATCCGGCAGGCGAGCACGCAAAACGTGGACAGCGCGAAACAGCTCGAAGGAGCCGCCCGCGATTTGAAGGAGCTCGGGGACAAACTGAAGCAGCTCGTGGATCGCTACCGCATTTGACGCGAACCGCATGAGTCAGCTCGAAGACGAGTTCCTGCGTCGATTGCGCGCCACGTTCAAGGTGGAGGCCGAGGAGCATACCCAGGCTCTCTCGGCCGGCTTGGTGGCGTTGGAAAACTCCGCCTCCGGATCCGCCGCCGAAAGCGAAACGGTGGAGGCGGTGTTTCGTCACGCGCACAGCCTGAAGGGCGCCGCGCGCGCGACGAATTTCTCGCACGTCGAATCGGTCTGTCAGGCACTCGAGTCGGTTTTCGCGCTCTGGAAAGCACGTCAGCTCGTGCCCACCGCCGAGCACTTCGACGCGCTGCATCAGGCCGTCGACGCGATCGGACGTTTGATTCACGCGCCCGACGGCACGCCGCCCGCCGCCTCCCTCACCGCGCTTCACGAAACGATTCACCGCCTCAACGTGATCGCGGGCCGCGCCTCGGCTGCGGCCACTGTCGCCACACCGCGGCCGACCGTCGCACCCGAAGTCGTCGCCGCGACAAGCACGGAAACGGCCACGCGCGAGCACACCCTTTCCCGCCCCGCTGCGGTTCCGGCGAACGAGTCCGTGCGCATTCCCGGCGAGCGGTTGGACCGATTGCTCCTGCAGGTCGAGGAGTTCATCTCGCTCAAACAGGGAGCCACCGAACGCGCGGCGCTTTTGCAGGAGTTCGGACCTCAGCTCGAGTTGTGGCACGCTCGCTGGCGTGGGTTGCAGCCCGCGCTGCGCTCCTTGCGCAATCAGGAAACCACGCCGGAGCACGAGACGTTGGTGCAGTTCCTCGAGTGGAATTTCGATTACATGCGGAAGCTCGAGACGAAGCTGCGTCTCGTCGGCAAACGCGCAGCGCTCGACCGCTACGAGTTGGGCAAACGGATCGACGAGCTCCTCTCCGAATCGAAGAGCCTGGTGATGCTGCCCTTCTCTCACCTCGCGGATCTCTTTCCCAAACTTGTTCGCGATCTCGGACGCGATCAGCAGAAGCAAGTGGAGCTTACTCTCGAGGGCACCGAGATCGAAATCGACAAGCGTATCCTCGAGGAAATGAAGGATCCGCTCATCCACCTCCTGCGCAACTGCGTCGATCACGGGGTCGAGAAACCCGAGGAGCGAGCCAAAGCCGGCAAACCCTCCCGTGCGCGAATCTCCGTTTCCCTCGCGACGCTGAACGGCGACAAAGTTGAAATCGTCGTCACCGATGACGGTCGCGGCATCGATGTGTCGCGCGTGAAAGAAGCCGCGGTCCGACGCGGCCTGCTGAGCGCGCAGGAGGCTGAAACGCTTTCCGACGACGACGCGCGCGATCTGATTTTCCGCTCCGACGTCTCCACCAGTCCGATCATCACCGAAATCTCCGGTCGTGGACTTGGCCTCGCGATCGTTCGTGAGAAAACCACCAAGCTCGGCGGCACGGTGAGCGCGCAAAGTCGCATGGGTGGCGGCACGACCTTCCGCCTCACCCTCCCACTCACGATGGCGACGTTTCGCGGCGTGATTGTGCGGACGGGCGGCTTGAATCTCGTGATCCCCACGGCACAGGTCGAACGCGTCGCGCGGGTGAAGCGGTCGGACATCAGGACCGTCGAAAACCGAGAGACGATCAGCTTCAACGAGCGCGCGGTCGCGTTGGTGCGCTTGCGCGACATTCTCGAACTCCGACAGCCGGAGCCGCCCGCGCTCGCCGCGCAGTCGCCTCTCTCCGTCGTGATCATCGGCACGCAGGCCGCGACGGTTGCGTTCGCCGTGGACGAAGTGTTGCACGAGGAGGAAGTGCTGGTGAAGAGCTTCTCCCGCCCGCTCTCGCGCGTGCGTAATCTCGCCGGAGCCACGGTGCTCGGCTCGGGCGCACTCGCGCTGATCTTGAACACGGCGGATTTGCTGAAATCGGCGCGGCGCGCCGGCTCGCCCGCGAAGAGTTTGTCCGCGCCGCCGGTCGCACTCGAGGAAACGAGCGCAAAGTCCGTCCTCGTGGCGGAGGATTCGATCACGTCGCGCATGTTCCTCAAAAACATCCTCGAGTCCGCGGGCTATCGCGTGACGACCGCGGTCGACGGAGTGGATGCGTGGGCCACGTTGCGCACAGAGCGCTTCGATCTCGTCGTCTCGGACGTCGAAATGCCCCGACTGAACGGCTTCGATCTCACTGCTCGCATCCGCGCGGACGAAAAACTCGCTTCGCTACCTGTCGTTTTGGTGACGGCGCTGGCTACGCCCACGGATCGCGAGCGCGGCATCGACGTCGGCGCCAGCGCTTACATCACGAAGAGCAGTTTCGATCAGACCAACCTGCTCGAAGTCATCCGCCGTCTCGCATGAGCAACACTCCACCAATCCGTGTGCTGGTGGTGGACGACTCCGCGTCCGCGCGGATGTTGCTCGTGCACATCCTCGAGGCCGACCCGCGGATTCGAGTGGTTGCAGCCGTGCCGTCGGGCGAAAAGGCGATCGAGACACTCGGGCAGAGCAATCCGGACCTGATCCTGATGGATATCCATCTGCCCGGCATCAACGGCTACGACACGACCCGGCGCATCATGGAGACGCGCCCGGTGCCGATCGTCGTATGCAGCGCGGTATCTGCGGTGACGGCCGCCGACAATGTGTTTCGCGCCATGGATGCGGGCGCGGTCGCGGTCGTCGAAAAGCCCGTCGGCATTGGGCATCCGGAGTTCTCCAAAGTTGCCGCGAAACTCGTCGAGACCGTCACCTTGATGGCCGAGATCAAAGTCGTGCGACGCTGGCCGCATCGGAAGCCGGCACCGATCTCGCTGCGTCCGCCGCTGATCAAACCACCCCGCGCCGCCGCGCCGCGCGCGGTCGCGATTGGCGCGTCCACGGGTGGACCGCCGGTTTTGCAATCGATCTTGTCGGCGCTGCCCGCGTCATTTCCCGCTCCAGTCCTGATCGTGCAGCACATCGTGCCGGGTTTTCTGGGCGGTTTGGTGCAGTGGCTTGGGCAGACGACGCGCTTCCCCGTCAAAATCGCCGAAGCCGGCGAAGAGCTTCTCGCCGGCCATGCGTATCTCGCTCCCGATGGACACCACTTTGGGATCGGTCGCTCGAACGATGCGGTATTGAGTCTCGAAGGCCCCGACTCCGGTTTGCGGCCCTCCGTCTCGCATCTCTTCCGCTCCGTCGGCGACGCGTGCGGCGCCAACGCCGCTGCCGTCCTTCTCACCGGCATGGGCAAGGATGGCGCACATGAACTCAAACAACTCCACGATCTCGGGGCCCTGACCATCGCACAGGATGCCGCGAGTTCGATCGTGCACGGCATGCCCGGCGAAGCGATCAAGCTCGGCGGGGCACGCTTCGTGCTCGCGCCCGAACAAATTCCCGAGGCGCTCACCGCGTGGAGTCTCAACTCTTCTCAACGTCCGGATTCCGCCCGGATTTCGCCCGCATGACGACTCTTCCGCCCGAGCGTTCTTGGACCGGTCGCCCGCCCCGGAGCCACTCAGCTTCAACCTCACGTATCCATGGAAACACTACCGCAGCTACCCGCTAGACACGACCAGATCCTGATCGTCGAGGATAGTGCCACCCAGGCCGAACGCCTGAAGTTCATCCTGGAGAACAACCACTATCACCTCACCACGGCGCGCAACGGCAAGGAGGCCCTGGCCTGCATCGCCGCCCAGGCGCCCTCGCTCATCATCAGCGATATCGTGATGCCGGAGATGGACGGCTACGAACTCTGCCGCCACCTCAAGACGGACGATCGCTGGCGCGGCATTCCGATCATCCTGCTCACGTCGCTCAACGATCCCGTCGACGTCGTGAAGGGCCTCGAGTGCGGCGCCGACAACTTCGTGTTCAAGCCCTATGACGAGCGGTATCTCGTTTCGCGCATCGGCTACATTCTCGCGAATCGTCATCTCCGCGAAATCGAGACCACGCGCATGGGTGTGGAGGTCTTTTTCGCGGGCCGGAAATTCTTCATCACTTCCGACCGGTTGCAGATCCTGAATCTGCTCCTGTCCACGTATGAAACCGCCGTGGAGCGCAACCGCGAGCTCGCCAACGCTCGCGACGACTTGCGGCATCTCAACGAAACACTCGAAGCGAAAGTCCAGGAACGCACCGCCGCGCTGCAGGCGGAGATTCAAGAGCGCAAGCAGGCCGAGGAGCATGTGCGCGAACAAGCCGAGCTGCTCAACAAGGCCGGCGATGCGATCGTCGCCATGGATCTCAGCCACCGTATCACGTATTGGAACACAAGTGCGGAGCGCCTCTACGGGTGGGCCGCGGCCGAAGCGGTGGGGCGACAGATCGAGGAGCTCGCTCTGAGCGACGTCACGACCCGCTTCCAAGCCGCGGAAGCCGAGGTGCTCGCGAAAGGCGAATGGCGCGGCGAGTTCAGCGTCACGACGAAAACCGGCGAAGCGAAGTTCATCTCGAGCACGTGGAGCCTCGTGCGCGGCGCGGACGAACGCCCCAAGCTCATGCTGATGATCGACACCGACATCACGGAGCAAAAGAAGCTCGAAGCCGATCTGCTCCGCTCGCAACGCATGGAGAGCATCGGCCTGCTGGCCGGCGGCGTGGCGCACGATTTGAACAACGCGCTCGCGCCGATCCTGATGGCGACCGAGCTGCTGCGCGCCAGCACCAGTGATCCCGAGCAGCAACATCTGCTCGACATGATCCGCGGCAGCGCGAAACGCGGCGCGGACATGGTGAAACAAGTCCTCGCCTTCGCCAAAGGCGCCGAGGGCAAGCGCGGCCAGGTGCAGGTGCGACATCTGATCCGCGAGATCGAGGAACTGTGCCGTCAGACTTTCCCGAAGAACATCGAGTTGCGCTCGGAGTTTACCGCGGAGATCTGGCCCGTCATCGCCGACCCCACCCAGCTTCATCAAGTGCTCCTCAACCTCACGGTGAACGCACGCGACGCGATGCCCAAGGGCGGCTCCATCACGCTCACCGCGACCAACGTCACCGTGGATGACAGCTACGCCCGCATGTCGTCTCCGGGCGCGAAGCCCGGCTCCTATGTGGTCATCGGCGTGAGCGACACGGGCACAGGCATGTCGCCCGAAATCTGCGAGCGGATCTTCGATCCCTTCTTCACCACCAAAGGTCCGGAAAAAGGCACCGGCCTCGGTCTCGCCACAGTGCAAAACATCCTGAAGAACCACGGCGGGTTCGTGACGGTGAAAAGCACTCAAGGTGTGGGCACCGAGTTCAGAATCCATCTTCCGGCCGAGATGTCCGCGGTCGGTGCGGTTGAGCCGGCGGAGCGTCCGGCGCCGCCGATGGGCAACGGCGAACTCGTGCTGGTGGCCGACGATGAAGCTGCGATCCGCAATATCGCCGCACAGACGCTGCAAACGTATGGCTACACCGTGCTCACCGCCGTCAACGGCGCCGAGGCCGTGGCGCTTTGCGCGCAGCATCGCGATAAACTCCGCGTGCTCATCGCCGATCTTGGCATGCCGGTGATGGATGGGCTCGCCGCGATCCATGCCGTCCGTAGCATCGCTCCGCATGTGATGACGATTGCCACCAGCGGACTGGATGCGGTTTCTCAAGAAGTGAAAGGGACGGCAGTCGGCGTCGGCGCTCACACCAACCTCAACAAACCTTACAGCGCAGACCAGCTTCTCCACGCGGTGCATGATGTTCTCGCCTCCGCTCACTGATCGACAAGTCGCTCGCTCGCGGCCCCGTTTTCTCGACGTCCCGCAGAACGGATTCGGATTTTCCGCGCGCGTGATCCGCGTGGCCCGCCGCCTGTTCGTCGGCGCGGCGTGCTCTTGGTGCGTCGGAAATGTCGCAGCCGCCGAGCTCACGCTCGAAAGCCTTCTCACCGATCCCAAGCTCACGCCGAAGAACTTCACGAACCGTTTCGAGCACTTCGAATTCGAGGCCCACGACGAGGTGCAGCAGGCGGAGGCTTTCCTCCGCAAGGAGAGAGGCGACTGCGATGACTTCGCCGTGCTCGCGGACCACGTGCTGCGGCAGCGAGGTTACTCCACCCGCCTTGTGCACGTCCGCCTCGTCGGCCGCTTCGCCCACGCGGTCTGTTATGTCGTGGAAAACAAGGCGTATCTCGATTATAACAATCGCATTTACTACTCCAGTTTGGAGAAATGCGGACGCACGCTCCGAGAGATCGCCAACAAGGTCGCCAACACGTTCCAGGCCAATTGGACCACCGCGTCTGAATTCACCTTCGACTATCAGGAAAACCGAAAACGCCTGATCGCCACCGTCGTGAAAACAGATCCGCCCTCCAGCGATCCCGACTTGAAGCCCGCTTCCTCCCCGTCCCGCTCAACCAACCCCCAGCCCACGCCGTGAACGATCCCACGATCCGACGCGTCCTCATCGTCTTCGGCCTCGCCGCCGTCGCCGTTCTCCTCATCGCCACTGTCACCGTTCGCAACTTGAACCGCGAAGCTGCCAGCAGCGATTGGGTGAATCACACGCACGCCGTCCTCTCCGAACTGCAATCCGTGTCCGCCAATCTGCGCGCCGGCGAAGCCTCGCTCCGCACCTTCGTCTTCGGTGGCGGACGCACGGACCGCCTCGCCACGCGCGACGCCTTCGACCGGCTCGAGGAGCACGTCGGCGTCCTGCAAGCGCTCATGCGCAACGAAGCGCAAAGCGCACAGGCGGACAACATCGCAACGCTCGTCGGCCGGCGACTCGAGTTTGCGAACAGTATTCTCAAGGAGAACCCCGCGCCGGGCGATGCCGACACCGTCGCGAAACTCGCGCGCGACAACGGACTCGCCGCGATCGCCGAAATCGAGCGCGCCATCGCCAAACTCCGTGACGAACAGATGACGCTTCTCGCCGAGCGCGATCGGCTCTCCGTCATCCACGCGCAGTCGACGCGCTGGACCGTGTGGACCGGAGTCGCGGTCAACTTCCTCCTCCTCGCCGGCGCCGTCTGGCTCATCCGCGACGACATCGCCGCACGCAAACGCGTCGCCGCCGTCCTCGCCGAAGCCAACGACCAGCTCGAAGTGAAAGTCCGCGAACGCACGCAGGAACTCGCCACCGCCAACGAACACCTCGCCGCCGAAAACCTCGAACGCAGGTGGGCCAACGAAGCGCTCGAACACCAGATCCACTACAACCAGGTGATCGTGAATTCGATCAACGACGCCGTGTTCGTGCTCACGAAGTCGCTCAACATTTCTCGCATCAATCCCGCCGTCGTCCACCTCACCGGCTACGATGCGCCGCAGCTCGTCAACCGTCCGTTGAACAGCATCGTGCATCTCGCCTCGGACTCGGCCACGCCGCACGAGCAGCTCTTCGATCCCATCCTCCAGGCGCTCAAGGAAGGACGCGACCTCCGCGACCTCCCCGCCGAAACCGAGGATCGGTTGAAACGAAGAAACAGAGTCACTCTCACCGTCTTCCCCTTGCAGGACGGAGCCAAAGTCGTCGGTGGCATCGCCATCGTCCGTCCGCTCCACCCGCTCACTTCCGCTTCCTGAACAGACCGCAATGAATTCCCATATTTTGATCGTCGATGACGAAGCTCCGATCCGCGAGATGCTCAGGCTCGCGCTCACGCGCCGCGGCTATCGCGTCACCGACGTCGCCTCCGCCTTCGAAGTCGAATCCGCCGTCCGCCACGATCCGCCCGACCTCATTGTCTCCGATCTCCAGTTGGAAGATTCCGACGGCCTCGCGATGATCGCGCAGCTCAAGAAATCACATCCCAACGTGCCCGTCCTGCTTTTGACCGGCGTGTTTCTGGATCCCGAAGTCGTCCACGGCACCTTGGGCAACCAGATCACCGCTTACCTGCACAAGACCGCGTCGCTCTCAAAGATCATGGAAGAGATCGACCGCCTCGTCCGCGAAAAGCAGGCGTAACGCAGTCCGCATCGCGTCGAGCCAAAGTCCGGCCCAGGTCCCGACGTGGTGCGCACTCGGTCGCGACCATGTCCGCACCACGTCGGGACCGAGTGCGGACCGAGTCATGCCAACGTCCGTCCCGAGTCGCGCCAAGGTGCGCACCGGGTCGGGACAAAGTGCGCACCGCTTCGAGCCATTGTCCGGCTCGAGGCAGGCCTGTGAACGCACCGACTTCTCATGCTATTGCTTAGCAACTAGAAACAGAGCTAGCGCTCTGCCCCGACGTCCCATTGCATCCCGCGATCGGCTTTATGTTTCAATGGATCGCCCAGGCACGAGACGCGTTTTCCCGCTCCCCGCAAAACGAAGCCGAGGAGATCGATGCCGTTGATACCTGGGGCGACGGAGACGATCTCCAATCTCCAAATGAGCTGAACGTCACTGCACGGCTCGCCGCGAGCGGAACCCGGACAGCGGCATGAGAACGTTCCGCTACGACTGGAGACGCAGCAACTACCTGCATCGCGGCCTGCTCGCGCTCATCGACCGGACCTCGGTGCGAACCATCCTCGAACTCGGCGCGCACGACGGCAGCGATACCATCGCGTTGTTCAAACACTTCGACGCCGACATCCACGCGTTCGAATGCCATCCGGATATCATTCCCCTGGCGCGTGAACGCTACCGCGGAAGCCCGCGCATCCGGCTGGTCGAGAAAGCCGTCTGGGACGCCGACACGCGCATCCCGTTCTACCCCGTCGTGAGCACCACGCAGAACGGACGGCAGATCGACAACCCCGGCGCGTCCTCGTGTTTCCTCGCGCGCGACGACTACCACCAGCGTTACGAACAATCCGTCACCGAAGTGGAGGCCATGCGCCTTGACGGATACTGTGCGACCCACGGTCTCATGCAAATCGACCTGATCTGCATGGACGTCCAAGGTGCCGCGCTCCACGCGTTGCGCGGTCTCGGCGACGGACTGCGCAATGTCCGCTACATCATCGCCGAGCTCGAAAAACGTCCGCTCTACCGCGGACAGGCACTGTATCCCGAAGTGGCGGCCCACCTCGCAGCGCATGGTTTTACCCCGTCGTCGAGGTGACCCGCGACGACTGGTTCAGCGACTTTCTCTTTGTCAAAAATGCCGGTCGCTTGCCGCGCAGCAGCCTGTGGAAAAGCCTCGATGTGCGCCTCCGCACACTCTTGGCCCGATAAAGTCTCGCACTCTTCGAGAGCACCGTCGGGCAGCTCGCATCACTTTCGCCGCGGTTCAACCCGGCAACGCTTCGCTCAGGTTCGGTTCCGGCGTCCCCACCGCCAGATGAAAATGGTTCCGCATGATCACGAACGCATGCACCCGCCATCCAAACCGCTGCGCTGCCTCAAAGAGACATTTTGGAACGACTCAGCCGCACCTTCACCCGCAAACAAGTCCTTCCAATAGTCCCCCCGTTCAGCACGTGGTAACACGCTCCGTATTCCACTCTCAGCTTCCGGGCTATGGGTTGAAACTCAGGCGTCAGGATCAAGCGTGCCAATTGTCAACCCATGATCCCTTCGGCTGGCCCGCGGCAAGCGTCAGCGCAGCCGGCTGCGCGAGGTTGAGGCGTGGCCGGCAGCCTGCCGGGCGCAGCGGAGGGCCGGGGCACTCTTCGGCGGTCGCCGACGTGACGAGCGAAACGAAGAGCAGCGCAGGAACGACGGCGACGGCGGGCTCGATGCCTCGATGCCCGCCGCGTTCCGCGCGGCAGCCTTGCCGCGCACGCCGTCCGCCCGGCCCGACCGCTACCTTACCGCACGCAGCCGTTTGCGGCGGAACGAACGTGGAGCCGATGCGCCGAGCGCAGCGACAGCGCACGGCGGAGGAGGACAGCAGATCGCGTGACAGCTTTGCTGGCGCGCGATGTGCCGCTTTGGTTCACAGGTCTTTAATGGGAGCGCCCTTGTTCAGAGCCTTCGCAGCCGGCAAGAGCTCGCGGCGGAACCAATCAATGACCTCCGGACTCGCTTCGTAAACCTCACCGTTAATCGCGATCACATGAACCGGCACACTGATTTCCACACTGAGGACGACCGCGGAAGTCGTCCTGTCTTCAATTCGCACGCCCGCCGCCCAACGTCCGGCATCAGTCGACGACACCAATTTGGACTGCGCGATAATCCCAGCCAGCGTCTCAAGGGGCGGTTGCCATGCCAGCACCTGCAAACGAAAGCTGAACATTGCCGCATCGTAAACGGCCGATGGCTGCGTTGCGCCCTCGGTAACATTGGGGATGTAAGCCAGCGTGACGGAATACCGATGCGGCGATTCGGACGTTTTGCTCAGGATTTCAGCAACGTCCTTCTTCGTCTGCGGAGGCGACGCGGATGCAATTGCGGCCATGGCGCAAAAAATATGAGGGCTCTTTTCATGGGATTGGCGGCAATGGTGAGGTGACAGGAGTCGCGGTGCCTTCGCCGTAAATTCGAGTCTCCGCAAGGCCGAGCTCGCGCGCGATTTGGTTAGCGAAGGTGACGGCATTGGCTTCCTCGACCGAACCTGCTCGGTAGAGAGACGAATAGGTGGTTGCGTCGATTTCCCGTTGCGAGGATTCATCAAGCTCAACACATGATACACTTCGTGAGCGAAGACTTGAGCTGGATAGAGTGTTCTACCGTCAGCCGTCACGGCCGCTCCGCCCGGATCGAACCACATCACGATTCGCGAACCTTGGGGATAGCTCTGCCCATAAGCTGCGGATGATTTCGGATCGAATCGAAGCGTTCCAACGCGAACAGGCGTAGAGGAATCCACTACTCGCTTCCATGCTTCGCGGAAGGTCTTCGACTGAGAAAGGTAAGCAACTGTCTGAATGATTGGCCCCTTCTCTGCGTCAGGCGCAAATTTCACGCCGTTCGCCTGCCCTCCGTAATTGCTGACTCCACTGTTTGGGGCTGATTCGTCCATCGTGTTCTCATTCTGATAATCGGTTACAGCTCGATTACTCGCCACCATGGACAAATACCCGGGGGAATCATCGGACGGCTTCGACACATTCGAATCGTTCTCGCCGGGCGTCACGATCATCCGGTCAAGAACCAATACGTCACCACTCATATTACCCAAAAAGCTACTGATTGAGTTAAGTATCGCAACGGCCCAGTCGGTGAACGCATTCATACCCAGATAGTCATACCGATTCACCCCGTCATTCATGCAGAAGAGATAAAGGTTCAGTCCCCCTCCTTCTTCAATCGGGTCGCGATTGATGAAGCGGCCGAGCGTCGGCGAAAAATAGCGCATGCCGTAGTAAACAAAGCCCGTCTCGCTATCGGTATATTTGGTGGCAGAGCGGAAGGGATTGGAGGCGGCATAGGTGCCCGCGCTGGTTTGGAGATTGCCAAACGCATCGTAAGCGTAGGCGGCCTGCAACGAACCGGAACTGTTATACAAGCCGATCACGTTGTGCGAGGCGTCATAGAGCAGGTGATACTGGGTGCCGGCATCGATCACGAGCAAACCGCCGATGCCGCCCGCCCCTTGCAGGCTGCCCGACACATCCAGGCCCCACGCAAACCGACGGACGATCGTGTTGGAGCCGTCGAGCTCCGCGATCACGTTCCAGCCATCGTAAAGGAATCGGGTTTTCGTGATCGTAAGCGTCGCTCCGAGTGCCTCGTTGTTACGGGAACTCCAATCGTGTAGATTGGCTGGATGGGAACTACGGTAACGACGGAGTTGGTGCATCACGGAGAGCGGCGGGATCGAGCGGGACGGCAGCACGTGCCGCGGGAGCGGCGCGAGGGGCTGTTGGCAGCGTTTCGGGAGAGCGGGCTGACGCGGCGAGCGTTCGCGCAGCGTGAGGGCATCCGGTATACGACCTTCTGCAACTGGACGCAGCGGGCGGCGAAGCGATCGAATGGCGAGATGCCCGCAGTGGCGTCGGTGCGCTTCGCGGAGGTGGCGTTGCCGGTGAGTGCGGGCAGCAGCAGCGGAATGGAGGTGCGACTGGCTGATGGCACCACGGTGCGCGGCGGGCGTGTCGAGGAAGTGGTGGCACTCGTGCGGGCGTTGCGGAGTTGAAGCGCGATGCTGGCCTTCCCGCGTTCGGTCCGGATCTTCGTGGCGGTGGAGCCGGTGGACATGCGCAAGCAATACGACGGGCTGTGGCTCGCGGCGCAGTCGCAGTTGGGCGAGAACCCGAAGGACGGGGCGGTGTTCTGCTTTACGAATCGGGAGCGGACGCGGCTGAAGCTTTTATATTGGGACGGCACGGGTGTCGTGATCGTGGCGAAGCGGCTCGAGTCGGGACGCTTCTCCTGGCCGGAGCCGAGCGAGACGAAACGCAAACTCTCGCTGACGCCGGAGGCCCTGGCGTTGATCGTCGGCGGGGTGGAACTGAAAGGGGCCGCGCTGAAGCCATGGTATGAGCGCTGAAGGCCTGGGGCATGTATCATGCTAGTGGATACGGCGATGTGCGCCACTGCGACGACCGGCGAGGAAGTGCGACAACTCCGCGAGGAGGTGGCAGTCTTGCGGGCGCAGATCGCGTGGCTGAAGCAGCAGCTCTTCGGGCCGGGAAAAAGTGAGACGCTGGACCGGGCGCAACTGCTCCTGCAACTGGGCGAACTGGAGAAACTGGCGACCGCGACGCACCCGACCGAGATCATCACCTACGAGCGTGCGAGCGGACCGGCGCCGAAGCGCACGCTGCCGGCGGAGTCCTTCGCTCACCTGCCGGTGAAAGAGACGGTGATCATCGAGCCGGAGGCGGTGAAGGCCGAGCCCTCGCTCTACGAGCGTATCGGCGAGGAATGCACCTTCGAAGTGGATGTGATCCCGCCCCAATTGTTCAAGCGCCAGATCGTGCGCCCGAAGTATCGCCACCGCCTGGATCGGAATCGTGCGCCGCTGCTCGCACCCGCGCCGAAACGCGTGGTCAACGGCGGCTTCGCCTCGGCGGGATTGATCGCGTGGGCCCTGACCGCGAAGTTTTGCGATCACCTGCCGCTGTTCCGGCAGGAAAAAGATGCTGGCACGGTGGGGTGCTCCGATCTCGCGGCAAAATTTAAGCGACTGGGTCGGAGCGGCGACGGCACTCTTGGAGCCGCTGGTGAAGCAGATGAAGCGCGAGCTGCTGCAAAGCGGATATGTGCAGGCCGATGAAACTCCGATCCGGTGCAACGACCCGGACCTGCGCGATGGGAAAACAACCACGGGTTGGTTGTGGGCGCTGTCACGTCCCGGAGGCGACGTCATCTTCGAGTGGCGGTTGTCCCGCCGGCACGAGGAGGCCGAGCGCCTGCTCGGCGAGTATCGCGGCGTTTTGCACTCGGACGGCTACGAGGGATACGCGGCGTATGCGCGTGCTCATCCCCACGTCGAGTGGGCCGGATGTTGGGCGCATGCTCGTCGGCGGTTTATCG
This sequence comes from Opitutus sp., assembly GCA_024707325.1. Taxonomy (GTDB): domain Bacteria; phylum Verrucomicrobiota; class Verrucomicrobiia; order Opitutales; family Opitutaceae; genus Opitutus. The sequence continues at coordinate 751,265 of JANPZY010000004.1, forward strand.
AGGCGGCTGCCGAGCGGCCGCGCACGGCCGAGCGCGTGCTGCGCCTGATCGGTGAACTCTACGCGCTCGAAGCGCAGTGGGACGAGCAACAGGTCGGCGACCGTCGCGCCGCCCTCCGGCAGGAACACTTTGCGCGACCGCTGGCGCGGCTGCGTCGATTGGTCGTCGCATTGCAGAAGCGTGTGCTGCCCTCGCTCCGGTCTCGGCCAAGCCTGCACCTATCTGCTCGGGCAGTGGACGCCGCTCACCACGCATGTGCGGCACAGCCAGACCAAACTCGATACCAATGCGGTCGAGAACGCCATCCGGCCGAGCAAACTCGGAGCGAAAAACTGGCTCTTCGTCGGCCACCCCGACGCCGGCGATCGCGCGGCCGTCATCTACTCGCTGGTCGTCAGTTGCCAGCGACATGGTCACGATCCCCACGCTTACCTCCGCGACGTGCTCACCAGGTTACCTGCGATGACCACCGCTGACGACCTGCGCCCACTGTTGCCCGCGCACTGGCGCACGGCGGCGTCACCATCCTGATCGGATATACCGTAGTTACGGCATATCCAGTCCGCGCATCGCAACTACCGTAGTTACCTCGTCAAGGAGGCACTCGGAGCGACGCTTACTCGTGATCCCGGTGCCACGCTTCTCGATCCGGCGGCCGAGGTAATCGTAAACATAGTGCCACGTGGACGAACCTTGGGTGACCTTGATCAGTCGATTTTCGCCATCGTAACTGTAAGTCCGAACGCCGTCGCCCGTCATGTTGCCATTGGCTATAACTTGCATCCGCGCGAAGCAAGAATCTCAACCACTTTAATGCGCCACTGATGCATATAGCCGGCCGTATCGCCCTCTGTATTCCCTAATTGCATCCAAAGCGGATCGATTGAACTTTATTCTTTATCGTCGGATCAGCACCAGCTTTCAGCAGTTCGAAAGCGACATCATACTGATTCATCACCGCAGCACTCTTCAGCACCGTATTTCCATTGCGATCCGTCGCATCTACTATAGTGCCGTGCCGCAAAAGAATCTTAATATTCTCTATTTTAGCATGTTCTAGACTGGCGAATAGCGGCGAGTATTCACGCAGTGGATTGAATAAGTTTGGATCCCCACCACTATTCAACAGCATCTCCAGGTAAGTTGAATCGTCGATCGATGCTGCGATAGAAACCGCAGAACTGCCATCCGACAACACAGCGTTCACATTCGCCTTCTTTCCCAAGAGATAGGAAACTCCATCTCGATGATTATCTAAGAGGGATAGTTTCAGGTTTGAACCGCGACAGTAGTATATAGCGGGTTACGTAGTGTTTATTAATAATCGAGTGTCAGCCGGCAGGGCGCGGCCGAGGACAGGAGCCGAAGAGCTTACCGCAGGCCGCGCCCTGCCGGCGGGAGCGAGGCGCGATGCCGTGATAGACTTCGTGAGGAGTGCGGAAGCCGAGACGGCGGCGGGGACGGTGGTTGAGTTTGTCGGCGATGGCGTTGCAGGCGCGCTGGGTGAGAGTGCCCAGCGGTGTGCCCTTGGGCAGATACTGGCGCAGGAGCCCGTTGGTGTTCTCGTTGGTGCCACGCTCCCACGCGTGATGCGGAGCGGCGAAGTAGACGCGCAGGCCCAGTTGGCGCTCGATGTGTTTGTAGCCGTGGAACTCGGTGCCGTTGTCCGAAGTGAGAGTGTGGACGCGATGGGGCTCGTGGCTGAGCAGATCGAGCAGCCGGGCGTTGGTGTGCTCGACGGTGGCGCGAGGCAGCGGACCGAATCTGAGCAGGCCGCTCTTGCGCTCGACCGTCGTGAGGACGCAGGGCTTCCCCCGGCCGTGGACAGTGTCGATCTCCCAGTCTCCGAAGCGGCGCCGGTGCTGGACGATCGCGGGGCGGTCCTGGATCGGGCGTTTGCCGGCGAGGCGACCGCGACTGTCCTTCCGGCCATACCGTTTGCGCTTTTGTTTGCGGGCGCCGCGGAGGTGGAGCCAGAGCGATCCGCCGCGCTTCTTGTCGGCCCAGATCCAAAGGTAGATGGTCTCGTGCGACATCACCGGACGACCCTCCAGGCGAGCGCGACCGACGATCTGCTCCGGGCTGAAGTCCTGGCGCAGCAGCGTTTCGACCGGCGCAAACTGCGCCGCGCCGTAGCGCTTGTTCCGGCGCGAGCGGCGACGCCGGCCATTGGTCTTTTCCACTGCCCACCGCGCTCGATACGCCCCGTCGTAGCGCGACCGATTGCGCCGCACCTCGCGCCAGATCGTGCTACGGTGACGCCCCAGCGCTTCAGCAATCTCGCCGACGCCACAGCCCTGCTGTCGCATCGCTCCGATAGTATATCTTTCCTCAGTGCTCAGTTGCCGGTATCCCATCCCCTCGGCATGTCGCACTTACTTCCTGAATCCAAGAGGGCAAACACCAGAGGAGTCATTCCGCGAGTGCCCGCACCGTCAATGCTTGCTCCATTATCGATAGCGCGATCTGCATCACTGAATTTGCCAGCACATACCGCCTTTACGAATATAAGCTGCACTCCATCGAAATAGCTCTTGGCATTTATGGCGGCGGAGGTGTCACAGCCGGCTAAAACGAAGGCGAGTAACAGGAAAAAGGTTTTCATGCTTAGGACATGCCGAATGCCGCACTACGCTAGAACACTACCCGCATTGCGGGAAGGACAATCCCACTTGAATGGGGACAGGTAAAGGGGTCATAGGGTGACTTTTGACAAGGGCGTTCGGAAAGCGCGCGCAGTCGACTGCAGACCATCCGAGGTCAGAGTGCTCTCCGCGCCATTTAAAGATTGGGTCGACGCCGTTATTCAAGAGATGAGCATACCCCGCCTTGTTTTGCTGTAGGAACGCCCAGGATGAGAGCGGTCATCCCTTCTCCCCTCTGAAGGTTCACATCGGCGCCGCGCCGCAGGAGATCGTCCATGACTCGCATGCGCCCTTTCTCTGCCGCTTCCGCCCACTCCCGCTGCGGAGCCAACTCGAAGTTGTCCGCCCGTTTCATCGTCTTGCGTAGCTCATCGAAGCTCCGGTCGCAGTGAGCCATAGAGCCACGCACACGCGAAAAATCGTGGGGAGTTTTAAGCCCATGGGACTTACTCCCCGCTTGGGAGAACCGTGGATCCGCAGGACTACTTCTTCACCGGCTTCGCGACGCGCACGGTGTTGCTGTAGTAATCGGTGAAGTAAATTTTGCCATCGGGAGCGACGGCGATGCCCCAAGGGCCGTTGAGGCGGGCGTCGGCACCAGCGCCGTTCAGATAACCTGCACTTCCCGCTTCGCTCGCTCCGTAGCCATTACGTCCGGCAAAGCCGGCGAGCGTCGTCACCTTCCCGGCAGGAGTGATCACACGAAGGAGGTTGTTGCCGTAGTCCGCGACATAGACGTTGCCTGCAGCATCGACCGCGAGACCTGCCGGCGAGCGGAAACGGGCCTTCGTTTTCTTGCCATCGATGGATCCGCTGCCGGTCGCGCCGGCGAACGTCGTGACTTTGCCGGCAGACGTGATCTTGCGAATGGTGTTGTTCTGCTCCGAAACGTAGAGGTTGCCCTTGCTGTCGATCGCGAGTGCTTCCGGCCACGAGAACCGCGCGGCGGAGCCTTTGCCATTCTTGAGTCCGGCTTGGCCCGCTTTGCCCGCGAAGGTGGTGACCTTCCCCTTGGGGTGATCTTGCGGATCGTGTGGTTCTCCTGATCCGCAACGAAGAGGTTTCCTTTTTTATCGAGCGCGAGTCCGCGCGGGCTGAAGAACGACGCCTTCTTGCCCGTTCCGTTGCTGCTGCCTCCATCGGGAGAGCCGGCAAATGTCTCGACGACTCCTTTCGTGGTGATCCGTCGGATCACGTTGTTCGCCGTATCCGCCACGTAGAGCGTCCCATCCGAGGCCACTGCGACATCCATCGGCCAGGAGAAACGCGCAGAGGTGGCCTTGCCGTCCTTGTAACCGCCGGCTCCCTTCGTCGAACCAGCGACGGTGCTGACTTTGCCCTTGGACGAGATTTTGCGGATGGCGTTGTTGAGTTTGTCGGCGACGAAGAGATTTCCCTTCGCATCGCGCGCCAGGCCAGCGGGTGCGTAAAAGCGGGCCGATGTGCCACTGCCGTCTGTCAGGCCAGGGCTGGCCTTGCCCGCGAGCGTCGACGCGGTGCCGGTCTTTTTCAGTTTGCGGATGGTATGGTTGCCGGTGTCGGAAACATAGATCACACCGCCGGAGCCAACCGCGAGCGCGGAGGGGTCGCAGAAGCGCGCTTTCTTCGCGGAGCCGTTGGCGAATCCGCTGCTTTCCGCTCCCGAAAGCGTCGTCACTTTGCCATCGGATTTGATGCGCCGGATTTTATTCGAGTCGGACACATACAGATTGTTGGAGCTATCGATCGCGATGCCGCTCGGCGCCGAGAAGCGTGCTTTGGTGCCCTTCCCGTCTTTGTCGCCCTCCTCGCCCACTTTGCCGGCCAGGGTCGAGACACGTCCGCTCGGGGTGATTTTGCGAATCACGTAATTCTCGCTGTCGACGACATAGACGTTGCCCTTCGAGTCGACCGCCAGATGACCCGGGAGGTTAAACTTACTGGTCTTCGCCGCACCATCGGCATGTCCCCTCTCCCCCGACACTCCGGCAATCTTGGTCGCGACGCCGCTCTTCGAGATTTTCCAAATCGTGCAATCCTGACGATCGCTCACGTAGAGATTGCCAGAGCGATCACGGGCGATGCCGTCCGTGCTTTGAAAATTCTGCATCAGACCCGGCAAGGGCGACACGGCGCCGTTGGCATCGACCACGCGGATCGTGTTCCAGTCGCAGATATAGAGATTACCCGCTGCATCCACCGTCATGGCCGACACGGGACCAAGCAGAGCGGTGGCAGCGGAACCGTTTTGATTGCCCCACACTCCCGGTTTACCCGCGAACGTCGTCACTTTACCGGAGGAGGTGATCTTGCGAATCGTATAGTTTCCTGATCCGCGACATACACCGTGCCCTTGGAGGTCACTGCGATGCCGGCCGGTTCCCAGAAACGCGCTTTCGAGGTCTTCGCGTCCTTCCGACCCGGCGCGACACCCGCATACGTCGAAACTTCCACGCTGCGAGGAACCGCAGCCTGTGAGTCCACCGCTGCACTCGAAAGGAGCGCAACCGCAGCAAACCAAACGCGGGAAGAAAACCAGCTACGCCGAGCGAAAGCGGCTAGAGAAGAGAAAGAAGCAAACATCACGAGAAGGAGGAGTTGAAGCGACCGGGGAAACTCCGGCAGACGACTGACCACAGTCTGCCTCAGAGGGGGCCTCAAATCATACAAATCTCACCGTAAACTCCAGCGCCAATCACCGGGAAAAAGTCCCGGAATTTTGCGCGCGAGGAGCGCACGGTCCGGCCATCATCGCCGCCACTCGCTCGCGTGCATTGACACTCCGCCCGTTTCCCGGCCCCATGTCCCTTCGGCCCTGCATTCGTAGGCAGGACCCTTACTACCATGATGACTCCGCTCGAAGAACTCCGCCACTCGTGCTCGCACGTGTTGGCGACCGCGCTCCTCCGTCTGTATCCAGACGCGAAACTCGACATCGGACCGCCCACGGACACGGGCTTCTATTACGACGTCGATCTCGATCACAAACTCACGCAGGACGACCTGACGAAGCTCGAGGCGGAGATGAAGAAGATCGCCGACGAGAACCAGCCGTTCCTGCGCAAGGAAGTCTCCCGCGAAGAGGCCGTCGAAATCATCAAGTCGCGCGGTCAGGAGCGCTACAAGCTGGGTCGTCTCGCCGACATCCCCGAGGGCGAGAAAATCTCGTTCTACCAAAACGGCGAGTTCATGGACCTGTGCGCCGGCACGCACGTGCGCTACACGTCGAAGCTGAAGGCGTTCAAGCTGCTCTCGATCGCGGGCGCTTACCACCGCGGCGACGAAAAGAACAAGCAGCTCCAGCGCATCTACGGCACTGCGTTTCCGACCAAGGACGAACTCGCCAACTATCTCACGCAGCTCGAGCAGGCGAAGCTCCGCGACCACCGCAAACTCGGCAAAGATCTCAAGCTCTTCGTCATCGATGAAGACGTCGGCCAGGGTCTGATCCTCTGGACGCCTCACGGCTCAATCATTCGCCAGGAGTTGCAGAACTTCATCAGCGAAGAACTGCGCAAGCAGGGCTACTCGCAGGTCTTCACGCCGCACATCGGCAAGCTCACGCTCTACAAGACCTCGGGCCATTTCCCCTACTACAAGGAGTCGCAGTTCACTGCGTTCGCCGAACCCGACGCGATGGCGAAGCTCGCGAGCGAAGGTTGCTCGTGCGCCGAACTCACGTCGCGCCTCGAAGGCGTGTCGTCGCAGTTCGCCGCCGAGATCAACAAGCGCGCGGGCAAGGAAGTCATCGGCGCGGATCGCGTGCTCGACGCCGACAAGCTCCTCGACGGCTTCATGCTGAAGCCGATGAACTGCCCGCATCACATCAAGATCTTCGCGTCGCAGCCGCACTCGTATCGCGACCTGCCGGTGCGCCTCGCGGAGTTCGGCACCGTTTACCGCTGGGAACAATCCGGCGAACTCAACGGCATGACGCGCGTGCGTGGCTTCACGCAGGACGACGCTCACCTCTTCTGCACGCCCGAGCAGGTCGCCGCCGAAGTGCTCGGCTGTCTCTCGCTCGTGAAAACGGTGCTCACCACGCTCGGCATGCAGGACTACCGCGTGCGCGTGGGTCTGCGCGATCCCGACGGCAAGAAGTTCGCTGGCGATCCGGAGAAGTGGGACGTCGCCGAAGCCGCGTGCCGCGAAGCCGCGAAGACCCTCGGCGTGCCTTTCACCGAAGAGCCCGGCGAAGCTGCGTTCTACGGCCCGAAGATCGACTTCGTCATCAAGGACGTCATCGGCCGCGAGTGGCAGCTCGGCACCGTGCAGGTGGACTACGTGCTCCCCGTGCGTTTCGACCTCAGCTACATCGGCCCCGACAACCAGCCGCATCGTCCGGTGATGATTCACCGCGCGCCGTTCGGTTCGATGGAGCGTTTTTGCGGTGTGCTTATCGAACACTTCGCGGGCGACTTCCCCGTGTGGCTCGCGCCCGAGCAGGTGCGCCTGCTGCCGATCAGCGACAAGGTTCTCGATTACGGTCACTCCTTGCTCGCGCAGCTCAAGGCCGCCGGCGTGCGCGCCACGCTCGACGAACACAGCGACAAACTCGGCGCCAAGATTCGCCGCGCGGAACTCGAGAAAGTGCCCTACACGCTCGTGCTCGGCGCGAAGGAAGCCGAAGCGCAAGCCGTCAGCGTCCGCTCCCGCGCTCGCGGCGACGAAGGCGTGCAGCCGTTCGCTGCGTATCTCGAGAAGCTGAAACAGGAAATCGCCACGCGCGCGCTTCCGGTGAAGAAGCCGGCCGCGCCCGCCGCGAACGCCTGAGTTTCATCCAGCGCCATCGACTTCAGCCGCACTCTTCGGAGTGCGGCTTTTTCTTTTTCCGCGTGGCATTGAGCATGCTTCCATTATACTGGATACTTCCTCCATCATGAAAGACACCACCCTGTCGCTCAACGAACGCATCGCTCAGCGCGTGCGTGAACTCCGTGCCGAGCAGGAACTCTCACTCGAGGAACTCGCCGAGCGCAGCGGCGTGAGCCGCTCGATGATCTCTCTCATCGAGCGCGCCGAAACCAGTCCGACCGCCGTGGTGCTGGAGAAACTCGCGGCAGCATTTGGCGTGGTGCTCTCCACTCTCTTCGAAGCTCCGACGTCCTCCGCCCGCGAGAAGCCGAGCCCGCTGGTCCGCCACGCCGAGCAGGTCGTTTGGAAAGATCCGGACACCGGCTACGTGCGGCGCAACGTGTCGCCGCCCGGTTTTCCGCAGCCGTTTCAGATCGTCGAGGTTCATTTCCCGCCCGGCGCGCGCGTGGTGTTCGACAACGCGAGCCGCCATCGGCCCGCGACGCAGCAGATCTGGGTGCTCGAAGGCACGATCGAGCTCACCGTCGGGAAGGAGCGGCACAAACTGCAGGACGGCGATTGCCTCGCGATGAGGCTCGATCGCCCGATCTCGTTTCACAACCGCACGCGCCACACCGCTCGGTATGCGGTGGTGATTGCGACCGAACGTTTCTCGCGATGAACACGACTTCCCCGTCGTGGCGCATTCGCCGGCTCGAAACGGTGAGCGAATCCGACGTGCAACAACTCGCCGATGTGCTCATCGACTGCGTCGAAGGCGGCGCGTCCGTGAGTTTCATGCTGCCGATCACCCGCGAGAAAGCCGTGACCTTCTGGCAACGCGTCGCGCGCGGCGTGGCCGCAGGCGAACGCGCTCTACTCATCGCCGAAGACGAACTCGGCATTTGCGGCACGGTGCAGCTCGTCCTCGACCTGCCCGAAAATCAGCCGCACCGCGCCGACGTGGCCAAAATGCTCGTGCACCACCGCGCCCGACGCCGCGGTCTCGGCGCTGCGCTTCTGCACGCCGTGGAAGATCTCGCGCGCGAACTCGGTCGATCGCTGCTGGTGCTCGACACCGTCACCGGCGCCGACGCTGAACGACTCTACACGCGCGGCGGCTGGATGCGCGTTGGAGAAATTCCCAACTACGCGCTGTTCCCGAATGGCGGCTTCTGCAGCACGACCGTGTTCTATCGCGAACTCGTCGAGCGCCCTTCGTGACGGGAAATACACGGCTGACGATGCGCGCATTTGACAGCGGTTTCGCGAAACCGCTAGGTGGGCGCGTGCCTTTGTTTCGAATCATGCCGCTCCGCGTCGTCGCGATCTTTCTGACGCTTTGCGCTCTTTGCGCGAGCGGAGCTCCTTTCGAACAAAGCTCCTTCTCCGGGGAAACTTCGATCACTCGAACCAAGCAGCCTGCGGCGCAGTTCCTGGCCAGTCTCCGGGACGGCAAACCCTCCTTTCCGTTCGCGCCGCAAAAGCCGGTCGGCTTTACCGCGACTCCGTTGGAAAGACGCCAAGCGGACGCTCCGGTCGTTGCGCGCAAACTGGAATGCATTCGGCTCGCGCTGAGCGACGCTCGGCCGCGCACCACGCTGGTGGGAGTCGTGGTGCTGCTTCTCTAATTTTGCATCGTGACATTCGGCGCGCGCCCCGCGGGGACACGTGCGCCTTTGATCGCGCAGGCTCAGATCCTGGCGCTGACGCAGCAACGGCCCCCTTCATGGGCGCCTCAACGAGTCCTTGAACGGACTCTCTTTGGAACGGGACCCGCTTAGCTCCCGCAATCTGCCGGTGGCGCATCACACCACCGGGCGCCTTCTCTGAAACAAAGTTCCCTCTTTCACGATGCACGACATTTCTCTCATCACGACGATCGCGTTCGGTCTGACCGGCGCGCTCCTCTTCGGCCTCCTCGCCAAACGCCTGGGGATGGCCCCGATCGTCGGCTATCTCATCGCGGGCATCATGGTCGGCCCGCACACGCCCGGCTTCACGGGCGACGTCCACCTCGCCCAACAACTCGCCGAAATCGGTGTGATTCTCCTGATGTTTGGCGTCGGCCTGCATTTTCACTGGGACGAACTTTTCGCCGTCCGGTGGATCGCCGTGCCAGGCGCGCTCGGTCAGAGCATCGCCGCCACGGTGTTCGGCCTCCTCGTGACCGTCGCGATCGGATGGACGTGGAACGCCGGCCTCGTGCTCGGTATCGCGATCTCCGTCGCGAGCACGGTCGTGCTCCTTCGCGTGCTTGAAGACCACGGGCTCGTCGAAGCCACCGAAGGCCGTGTCGCCGTCGGCTGGCTCGTGGTCGAAGACATCATCACGGTTGTCGTGTTGGTGTTGATTCCCGCGCTGGCATTCGATGGCGAAAGCAGCCTGTTGGATGTGTTCAAGATGGGCGGCCTCGCGATCGGCAAACTTCTCATCCTCACCGCCATCATCGCCGTCGTCGGCGTGCGCTTCGTTCCGTGGCTCCTGCTGCGCGTTGCGCGTCTCCGCTCCCGTGAACTGTTCACGCTCTCGGTGCTGGTCGTGGCGATGGCGATCGCGACGCTCGGCTATCTGGCGTTCGGCGCCTCGATGGCGCTCGGCGCGTTTCTCGCCGGCATGGTCGTGGCGCAGTCGCGTGTGAGCAGCGAAGCGGCGGCCAATGCGCTCCCGATGCGCGATGCGTTCGCGGTATTGTTCTTCGTCTCGGTCGGCATGCTCTTCGATTACCGCGAGGTGTTCGCGCAGCCGCTCCTCGTGCTCGGTCTTCTCGCCGTCATCCTGATCGTGAAACCAGTCGTCGCGCTCTTGATCGTGGTGATCGGGCGCAACTCCGTCCGCACCGGCCTCACCGTCGCCGGCGGCCTCGCACAGATCGGCGAGTTTTCCTTCATCGTCGCCGAAGCCGCGCGCTCCGCGAAAATCATGCCCGACGCCGGCCATCACGCGCTCGTTGGCGCCGCGATCGTTTCGATCAGCATCAACCCGTGGCTCTTCCAGCGCATTCTCGCGGTCGAGAAACTGATCGCGAAAAGCCCAGCGCTCAAAAACTGGCTCGACCGCCGCGCCAACGCTCGCGGGGAAATGGCCAACCTCAAGGAGCTCGGCCAGCCCGACGCCGCGAAGCGCAACGCGATCATCGTCGGCTTCGGCCCCGTCGGCCAGAGCGCCTTCCGCCGCGCTCAGGAAATGGGCTTCGACGCCATCGTGATCGACATGAACGTCGATGCCGTGCTCGAGCTCCAGGCCAAGGGCGTGCACGCGCTCTACGGCGACTCGCGCCGCCGCGAGATTCTCACCGAAGCCGGCGCCTCCCACGCGCACTGCATTGTGGTCACCATTCCCGAAATCGCCGCCGCGATCGACACGATCACGACGGCGCGGGCCTTGAATCCGAAAATTCGCGCGCTGGTGCGCACGCGTTATTCAAATCACGCCGAGCACTTGATCGCCGCGGGCGCCGATGCGGTGTGCAACGACGAAGCCGAGGCCAGCACCGCGCTCTCGCTGCTCATGCGCGCCAATCTTCCGCGCACCGCAACCAATCCGTCGGTGGCGTGAGCGACCGAGGTCCGAGTCGAGCCGCACTTTGGTTCGACCCGGTCCGAACCTTGGCGCGACCCGGGCCGCACTCGGGTTCGACTCGGTGCGGACCGTTGCGCACGTGTGCCCGATTAAAACTTGTTCCTCCGCAGGATTCGCCACGGGAAGAAATACACGGCATACACGACGACGTAGATCAGCATCGCCGGGAGTTTCAGTCCCATCGCAAGCGCGAAGAAGAAAATCAGCAGGTGCAGGCGAACGACGTTGCGGTAGGGAACGAACAACTCCCGCCCGCGCTCCTCGTGGAGTTTTTTCAACGTCTTCGCATCGGTCGCAGTTTTCGTCCGTTTCCTGAACAGATCCCGCTGCGCCACCAGCGCCAACGGCAGGAACCACGCGTTCTGTTTCATCACTTCCAGATAGAGCGTCGCACTCGGAATTCCGTTGCGTGGGCTCGTTCCTTCAACCGGGAAAAATGACTGCAGGAAAATCGAGTGTCCCCAGTGGAAGCCACCGAAGTGCACGGTGAAGAAGGCGAGCAGGAAAGCTCCCCCGCCCCACGTGAGCAGCTTCGACCGCTGTCCGGCCGTTTCGGCGTTCGCCGTCCACGCGCCGCGAAGAATCGTCACGACAATCGACACGTAACCGATCACCAAACTCGAAAGCCACAGACTCCACACGAGCGCCGAAGTGTTCCAACCCGACCACGCCGCACCGATGAGGCCCGCAACGAATGCCAGCAGATCCGGCCCTGCGGTGCGCCACGACGCACTTTCCGTCTGCGGTTCGAGGTCTGCCATTGGATTCATCCTGCGCGTGAGTCCCGTCGTGCGGCTTTGATCGCGGCGCGTCGTTGTTTCGTTTTTTCTTTCGACCGTTTTTCCACGGCGTCTCCGTTCCAATCCTTCGCGAGCGCGATCAGTTGCCACAGCGAAATCGCGAGAAACGCCGCACCGAGCGCGCCAAAGATCAACGCTGTCGCTTGCACGCCCGGCCGCAGCACCGCCTGCGCTGGATTCGCGGGGTTGACGAAGGCGCGCACGGCCGTGCCGGGAGAAAAGTGCTCCGCGATTTCGCGCTCCACCTCGTCGCGATTCGGCGAGGCGAGATTGCCGAAAGCGAGCGTGCTCGCGGTGTGTGCGCGGCCGTCGAAGCGATAGCGATACGTCGGCTCGATGCGAAACGCCGGGTTGGAGCTGCGAATCTGGCTGACCTCGACGGTCCGCGCATGCTCGACGATCGCTTCGGTTTCCACCCAGTGCGTCGAACGCCAGCCGTGCACGACGTCGCTCGCCGATCCCACCAGCAGTCCGACGCCGCTCAAACCGAGTCCGCAAAACAACAGCGCGCCTGCCGTCGAAGCCTGATTCGCCCAACGCGAACCACGCTTGGTCATCGTTCGCCACATCGATTCGGAAAGGAGAAACGCAACGAGGCCCGCCAACATCAGGAGCAACGCGGCGCCGAAACCAATCCCGTAGAGTGCGCTCATGATCGGCTCCGGAGATTCACCGGCGGAAAACGTGCTGCTGTTTTCCGCTGGGCGAAGTTGCGCCACACCTCTGCTTCGTTGGCCGCCGGTTGGTCAGGCGCATGTCGCCGCACGCTGAGAAGCCCGGGAGTGCTGTCAATGCAACTATCCCGAAGCAAGCGGGCGCAAAAAAGCCGGCCTCCGCGCGGAGACCGGCTTAAGATTAATACCAACCGAAAGGACGCGTTAGACGGCGGCTTCGCCGCGCTCGTCGGTGCGGATGCGGATGGCATCCTCGACGGGGAGCACGAACACTTTGCCGTCGCCGATCTTGCCGGTCTTCGCGGCCTTCACGATGGCGGCAATCGCCTTCGGCGCGATTTCGTCGGCGGTGACGATCTCAACCTTCACCTTCGGGAGGAAGTCCACGGTGTATTCGCTGCCACGATAGATTTCGGTGTGGCCCTTTTGGCGGCCGAAGCCCTTGACCTCGGTCACCGTCATTCCTTCGACGCCGATCTCGGCGAGCGAGGATTTCACTTCTTCCAGTTTGAACGGCTTAATGATGGCAATGATCAGTTTCATGAAGTGGGAGGTTAAGAGTGAGCGGTCTGCTAATCGGATGGGCAGATTTTGCTGAGAGTTAATTCCGTGTTCACCGGGCAGATGCAAGCCTGCAAGCCGGGATGCACAAAAAGGGACAAAATACGCGCAAACCAGAAGTCGCAGGCGGGCGAAACCGCCAGGAAAAAACCGCGACACCGGTGACCCGGTCTCGCGGCTTTTTCAAGCTGACGAGCAACTTAGTTAGATCGCCGCTTCGCCACGTTCCTCGGTGCGGATGCGGATCGAATCCTCCACCGGCGTGACGAAGATTTTTCCATCGCCGATCTTGCCGGTCTTGGCGGCCTTGATGATCGCGTCGATGGCCTTCGTGGAGGTGTCGTCGCCGGTGACAATCTCGAGTTTCACCTTGGGCAGGAAGTCCACGGTGTATTCGCTGCCGCGGTAGATCTCGGTGTGACCTTTCTGGCGACCGAAGCCTTTCACTTCGGTGACGGTCATGCCTTCGATGCCGATTTCCTGCAGCGCCGATTTCACTTCCTCGAGTTTGAACGGTTTGATGATGGCGGTGATGAGTTTCATGGGATGCTGGATTGAGGGTTAGCTGACGTAGCCTTCTTCGCCGTGCTCGTTGATATCGAGACCCTGGCGCTCGACTTCTTCGGAGGGACGGAGACCGACGAGAGCCTTGACGAGATACGCGAGCACCGCGGTGGCGCCGATGGAGAGCACGAGCGTCACGGCAATAGCCTTCAGCTGCTCGACGAGCAGGCCCGGGATCAACTCTTCGATGCCGGGATTGACCTCGGCCGTCGCGAGGACGCCGGTGAGGATCGCACCGAGCGTGCCGCCGACCGCGTGCACGCCGAAGGTGTCGAGGGCGTCGTCGTAGCCGAACTTCGCCTTCACCTTCGTCACAAAATAATACGGGATCGCGCCACCGAGGACGCCGATGATGACTGCGCCCGTCGAGTCGACGAAGGCCGCGGCGGGCGTGATGACCACGAGGCCGCCCACGATACCGGAGCAGAAGCCGAGAATCGAAGCGTGACCGCGGAAGATTTTTTCAATCATGCCCCACGTGAAACCGGCAATCGCCGCCGCGAGCGTGGTGGTCATGAACGCATTGGCGGCGATGCCATCGGAGCCGCCTGCGGAGCCGGCGTTGAAGCCATACCAGCCGACCCAGAGCATCGAGGTGCCGACCATGCAGAGCACCATGTTGTGCGGAGCCATTTTTTCGCGGCCGAAACCGACGCGCGGACCGAGGATCAAGCAGAGCACGAGGGCCGACCAACCGGAGGACATGTGCACCACGGTGCCGCCCGCGAAATCGAGCGCCTTGATCGCGCCCGCCGCGCCGGCCATCAGGCCGCCGCCCCAGACCATGTGCGCGAGGGGGAAATACACGACGAACATCCACAGCGTGACGAACAGCAGCACCGCGGAAAACTTCATGCGCTCGGCGATCGCGCCGACGATGAGCGCGGGCGTGATGATCGCGAACGTGAGCTGGAAGATCGCGAACACGTTCTCCGAAACCCACGGCAGCGTGCTCGGCTCGCTCGTCACACCGCGGAAGAACATGTAATCGAATCCGCCGATGAAGGCGTTGCCCGGCGCGAAGGCCAAACTGAAGCCCACCGCCCACCACAGGATCGTGACGAGGCCCGCGATCGCGAGGCACTGACCGAGGACCGACAGCACGTTCTTGCGGCGCACGAGGCCGCCGTAGAACAACGCGAGACCGGGCAGCGTCATGAACAACACGAGCGCGGTGCTGATCATCAGCCAGGCATTGTGGCCGGGTCCGGGCACGCCCTTGAGACTGGCCTCGGGCGCGGCGTTGTTGATGTAGGCTTCAAGCGCGGCCAGACGTTCGTCGACGGTGGGCGCGGCTGTTTCCTGAGCGTGGGCAGACAAAGCAGCCAGCCAACAAAAGCCGGCTGCGATTAGGAGGCGTGGAAGGGTAAGCAGGCGGGTCATAAGCGCACATTCATGAGCAACTCCGATGCCAGCACCCCCTGCTATATGCGTCATTAATCCAGCCGCTCTTTTTCACCCAACAAAAAGGCCGGCTCGTGACGAGCCGGCCGAAAGTGGACCACTAACTCTCTACCCTCAGATCGCGGATTCGCCGCGCTCATCCGTGCGGATGCGGATCGCATCCTCGAGCGGAAGGACGAAGACCTTGCCGTCGCCGATCTTGCCCGTCTTGGCGGACTTCACGATGGCTTCGACAGCCTTGGTCACGAGCTCGTCGGCGGTGACGATCTCGATCTTCACCTTCGGCAGGAAATCCACCGTGTATTCGCTGCCGCGATAGATCTCGGTGTGACCTTTCTGGCGGCCGAAGCCTTTGACTTCCGTCACCGTCATGCCCTCGACGTTGATCTCGGCGAGCGCGGCTTTCACTTCCTCAAGCTTGAACGGTTTGATGATGGCGATGATGAGTTTCATGCAGGTGGATTTTACTGAGGGTGGATGGATGAGAGCTGGGCGGCGGAAACGGAACGACCGTTACCATCCGACCCGAAAGGAATCTGAAGGAATGTAGACGACCAAACCGCCGCGACGTGAGCCGCGGTCGACCAACCCCCGAAAGAGCCGGTCGAGTTGAAGGAACAGTGTGCGCGACAGGATCATCGCACACGCCGCCATAAAAGCACGGCCTGTGCCAAGGTGCACACGTCACCCACTCCGCCCTCGCGAAAAGGGCGACATAAGCCACTGGAGGCGAGTCCGCTGCCGCGGCCGCTTACTCCGGAATAACCGTCTGAATGTGCAGCTCTTTGAGCTGCTTCGCGGTCACCGGCGTCGGGCTCTGGGCCATGAGGTCCTGGCCCTTTTGCGTCTTCGGGAACGCAATCACGTCGCGAATGCTGGTCGTGCCGCAGAGCAGCGCGACCATGCGATCGAGACCGAACGCGATACCGCCATGCGGCGGCGCGCCGTAAGTGAACGCCTTCAGCATGTAGCCGAAACGGCTCTCCACGACGTCCTGCGGAATCTTCAGCACGTCCTCGAAAACTTTCTTCTGCAGCGCGGGCTGGTGAATACGGATCGAACCGCCACCGAGCTCCATGCCGTTCAACACGACATCATAGTGCTGGCCGCGCACCTTCTTCGGATCGCTGTCGAGCAGCGCGGCATCCTCCGGCACCGGCGCGGTGAACGGATGGTGCGTCGCCACGTAGCGGTTTTCCGCCTCGTCGTAGGACATGAGCGGAAAATCGACCACCCAGAGAAACTTCCAGTCGTCGGGACGGATCGTGAGCTTGCCGCGTTTCTGCAGCAGCGCCGCGGACTCGAGACGGATGCGACCGAGGATCGCGCAGGCCTTTTCCCACGTCGCCGCGGCGAAGAACACCATGTCGCCTTCCTCGATCCCGAGTTTTTGCGTGAGCTCCGCCTTTTCGGCGTCGGAGAAGAATTTCACGATCGGCGATTTCCACTCGCCGCCCTCGACCTTGATGAAGGCGAGACCTTTTGCGCCGAGCGATTTCGCGACCTCTTCGAGATTCTTGATTTCGCCCTGCGTGAGGTCGGCGAGTCCTTTCGCGTTGAGCGCCTTGATCGAGCCACCGCTCGCGGCGGTCGATTGGAAGACCTTGAAGCTCGAGTTCGTGAACGTCGACGTGAGGTCCACCAGCTCGAGGCCGAAACGCACGTCAGGCTTGTCCACGCCGTAGCGGTTCATCGCCTCGATAAACGGCATGCGCGGGAACGGTGTCGGGAGATCCACGTCGAGCACGTCCTTCCAGACCTTCTTCAACATGCCCTCGAAGAGCGCGTAGATGCCTTCGCGATCGATGAACGAGGCTTCGACGTCCACCTGCGTGAATTCCATCTGGCGATCGGCGCGGAGATCTTCGTCGCGGAAGCAGCGAGCGATCTGGAAATACCGCTCCACACCCGCGACCATGAGGATCTGTTTGAACTGCTGCGGCGATTGCGAGAGCGCGTAGAACTGGCCCGCGTGAATGCGCGACGGCACGAGATACTCGCGCGCGCCTTCGGGCGTGCTCTTGAAGAGTGCCGGCGTCTCCACCTCGATGAACTCCTGCGAGTCGAAGTAATCGCGGATCGCCTTCGCGGCCTTGTGACGCACCTGAAGATTTTTGCGCATCTTCGGGCGGCGCAGGTCGAGATAGCGATACGTGAGACGCAGGTCTTCGTTGACCTTGTCACCACCGGCGTCGTCGAGCGGGAACGGCGGCGTGTCGGAGATGTTGTGCACCACGAGCTCGGTCGCGTTGACCTCGATCTCGCCGGTCGGCAGCGCCGAGTTCGTCGTGCCCGCCGGACGCGTGACGACCTTGCCCGCGATCTCGATGACGGACTCCACCTTCAGCTGCGCCGCGCGACTGCCGAGCTCCGCATTATCCTGCGGATCGAACTTCACCTGCGTGATGCCTTTGCGGTCGCGCAGATCGATGAAGATGATGCCGCCGTGGTCGCGGATGGAATCGACCCAGCCGATGAGCGAAACAGTTTCGCCGAGGTTGGCCGTCGTAAGCTGGGCACAGTGATGGGTGCGCTTCATGAGAAAGGGCGTAAGGAGTTGGCGAGCTAAACGGACCGCCGCACCCCGCCGCAACTGGAAAGTATGTCTGCGCTCCGCCATGCCCCGATCGCGCGCGCCATCAATTCTCCCCGCACAAACGAATTGCCGACCTCGCGGAGCCTCGTCATCTCCGTTCCGCCCACATGAATCTTTCCCGCGCGCATTGGCACTGGCCCCTTGCCTGGGGCGCGCTCGCCCTCACCTACTTTCTCACCGGTCGCCTTTGCATCGCGATCTCCGCGCTCACCGGCAACGTCTCCTGGGTTCTCTTCATCCCCGCGGGACTTTCGCTCATCGCCTCGCTGTTCTGGGGCGCGCGCGTGGCGCCGGCGGTTTTCATCGGCGAGTTCGCCATCGGTCTCTCCACCGGCATTTCGTTTCCCGGTTCGCTCATCATGGGCGCCGGTAACGCGCTCGAGTCCGCCATCGCGGGTTGGTGGTTTCGCGATCTGCCCAAGCGCCGCATCGAGATCGACCGGCTCTCCGATGTCGTGCAACTGATCCTCGCTTCGCTGCTGGTGCTGCAGCCGATCAGCACGACCTTCGGCATGACCGCGCTCACGATCACCGGCGGCCTCCCTCCCGACCAACTCTGGGCCAGCGCGAGCGCGTGGTATGCGGCCAACATCTTCGCGCAATTTCTCACCGCGCCCGTCGCCCTGGTTTGGGCGCGCTGGCCGAAACCGGCCGTCGAACGCTCGGGTGAACTGATCGCGCTCACCGTGCTCACGTTGCTCGTGGGCGCGCTCGGTCCGGGTCGCTGGGCGATTGCCGGCCTGCCGCTGCCCGTGGCGCTCATCTGC
The DNA here is from genome assembly GCA_024707325.1 of Opitutus sp. Classification (GTDB taxonomy): domain Bacteria; phylum Verrucomicrobiota; class Verrucomicrobiia; order Opitutales; family Opitutaceae; genus Opitutus. The sequence continues at coordinate 769,631 of JANPZY010000004.1, forward strand.
ACGTTTCCGCTGCTGGTTTGGGCTTCCGTGCGCTTTGTGCCGACGGTCGCGGTGACGCTCGGCAGCGTGCTCGGACTTTTGCGTTCGACGCCGTGCTCTCCGGCGGCGGTCCGCTCCGCGATGCGCCCGTCGGCGATCAGATGCTCTATCTCAATGTGTTCATGGGCGTGTGCCTCGCGACCGCGCTTTTCCTCGCGTCCGCCATGGGCCAGGAGCGCCGTGCCGAAACCGAACAAGCCCGCCTCATCACGGAACTCCAGGAAGCCGCCAAACAGGTGAAACGCCTCGAGGAATTCGTGACCTTCTGCGCGTGGACCGGCCGCGTGCGCTGGCAGGATCGCTGGGTGTCGGTGGAGACATTTCTGCAGCAACGCTACGGCGTGAACATCAGCCACGGCATCTCCGATGAAGCCGTCGCGATGCTGCTGAAAGACATGCCGCCCTCACCCCAATCCGGCGAAAAGCCGACGCAATCGTAACCGACGCGCACCAAAGTCCGCACCGAGTCGGGACCGAGTGCGGTCCCTGTCGCGCCACAGCCCGGACCAACTCGAGCCAAGGTGCGAACCACGTCGAGCCAAGGTGCGGACACGGTCGAGCCAAGGTGCGGCATGAGTCGGGACAAGGTGCGCACCAAGTCGGGATGACGTGCGGACATCGTCGCCATTCCGGTCCGCAAAAAAGCCGCGACGTTTTTTCGCCGCGGCTTGAGAAGACAGAACTGAAAACGCGTTCAGCCGATTTGCTCGGCGAGCTCGAGCAGGTGTTGCGCGAGTTCACGAGCGTCCGCGGCGCTGAGCGTCACGGGATCGTCGAACGTCGACACCGCTTTCACGCGGATCACACCGTCGTTCTGATCAAGTTCGACCGTGAGATCGCCGTCGGCGGCGGAATACGAAGCGTTCATGGGAATGTGTGGGAGTGAAAACGCGCTCAGCCGAGCACGAGGCTTTCGCCGGTCATCTCGGCGGGCTTCGGCAGGCCCATCAGGTGCAGCACGGTGGGCGCGATATCCGCGAGCCGGCCGCCGGTGCGCATCTGGGTTTTGCCGGCGGCGAAATCTTTGCCGACGACGAACACCTCGACGAGGTTGAGCGTGTGCGCGGTGTGCGGGCCGTTGACGTCGGGATCCCACATCTGTTCGGCGTTGCCGTGGTCGGCGCAAACGACCGCTTTGCCGCCCATCTGCTCGATCGCGGCGAGAAGTTCGCCGACGCCCCGGTCGGTGGCTTCGACGGCCTTGATGGTCGCGGGCAGCGAACCGGTGTGGCCGACCATGTCGGGATTGGCGTAGTTGACGACGACGAGGCCGTATTTGCCGGAGAGGATCGCTTCCTTGGCAAACTTCGTAACCTCGGAGGCGGACATCTCGGGCTGGAGGTCGTAGGTCGCAACCTTCGGGCTCGAGGGGCACGCGCGCTCTTCACCGGGGAACGGATCCTTGCGGTAGTTATTAAAGAAGAAGGTGACGTGCGGGTTCTTCTCGGTCTCCGCGCAGCGGAACTGCGCGATGCCGGCGTTGGCGACGACTTCGCCGAGAATGTTTTTCAGCTTCTCGGGCTTGGGCGAGACGACGTTCACCGGCAGGCCGGATTCGTATTCGGTCATCGTCGCGTAGTAGAGGTCGAGCTTCGCGCCGCGATCGAAGCCGGCGAAATCATCGAGGACGAAAGCCTTCGTGATCTCGCGCGGACGGTCGCCGCGGTAGTTGTAGAAGAGCACGGCGTCGCCGTCGGCGATCGTGGCGACGGGCTTGCTGTCCGCGCCGAGAATCCAGGTGGCGGGCACGAACTCGTCGCCCTGCTGCGTCTCGGTCAGAGGTTTGTCGTAGTAATTCTGCACGGCTTGTGCAGCGCTCGTGGCCGTGGCGACGGCGGCGCGGCCGGTGAGCATGTCGTAGGCTTTTTGAACGCGCTCCCAGCGGTTGTCGCGATCCATGGCCCAGAAGCGGCCGCACACGGTGGCGATCTGGCCGACGCCGATGGCGGCGCATTGTTCTTCGACTTGCTTCACGTAGCCGAGGCCGCTGGTGGGCGGCGTGTCGCGGCCGTCGGTGAAGGCGTGGATGAAGACCTGCGTGACGCCGTCTTCCTTGGCCTGGCGGAGAATGCCGTAGAGGTGATCGAGCATGCCGTGCACGCCGGCGTCGCTCACGATGCCCATAAGATGGAGACGGGAGCCGCGGGTCTTCACGCGCTCGACGCACGCGCGCCACACGGGATTGGTGGCGAGGCGTTTTTCGGAGAAGAGCTTGTTCAGGCGCACGAGCTCCTGGTCCACGATGCGGCCGGCGCCGATGTTTTCGTGACCGACTTCGGAGTTGCCCATCACGCCATGAGGCAGACCAACGTCGAGGCCGCTGGCGGCGACGAGCGCGAACGGATAGCGGGCGTGAAGCGCATCGTCGGTGGGCTTCTTCGCGAGTTGGACCGCATTGAAGGTGTTTTGGTCGGAATGGGGATTTTTGCCCCAACCGTCACGGATAACGAGGAGGACCGGAGGACGCGTCGTGCTCATGAGTAAAGCCTCTAGGGATGACGGGAGATGGCGACGGGTAAAAGAAAAACCTCTGCGCACCTTTGCGCCACCCGCAGATCAAAAAATGCGCGATCCTGTCGAAGTTGGCAGTGCCGCTGCTAAAACAAGAGTCCCAATGACGCTCATCATCCGAGATCAATTGGTGAACCCGCCGACGTGGTTCTCGTCGTTTCGGGATCTGACGCTGTATTGCAACGTGTTCCTGAAGGATGACGTGGTGATCGAGTCCGACGATCCCGATCCCTACGTGAAATGGATCCGGCCGCGCGGCGGGATGGATTTTGTGGAGGATTTCGTGCGCCCCGGCAGCGAGGACGGCGTGCACCTCGACGTGGAGCCCAATTTCCCGCGCACGGTCATCACGGACCGCATCGCGCCGGAAAACATTCACCAACTGATCCGGCGGATTCAGTTCTGCCGCGGATTGACCTGAAACGACGCGAACGGCGCGCTCGAGTTGCCCGTCTTCACGGGACCGAAGAGCACGTCGCGCAGCACGCGGATGAGTTCCGTGTGCTCGTAAGGCTTCGCCACGACGCCGCGGAAACCGTAGTGGCGATAATTGGCGAGCACGGGATCGCTCGAATAACCGCTGGAGACGATGGCGCGCACTTCGGGATCGATCTCGCGCAGCAGGCCGATAGCCTCCTTGCCCCCGACTCCCCCGGGCACGGTGAGATCCATGATCACGACCTTGAAAGGCGTGCCCGCTTCGAGTGCGTTGCGATAGAGGCGGACGGCTTCGGCGCCGTCGGCGGCGCACGTCACGTCGAAACCACAGCGGCGAAGAAGCGTGGAGGCCATGGCGCGGATGACTTCCTCGTCATCCATAAAGAGCAAACGCCCCGACAGCGTGGCTGGCGGCATCGCCGGCGCAGCGTCCTCCGTCTCCGCTTGCTCCGTCGAGGCCGGCAGCCAGAGACGAAACGTGCTCCCCTGCCCCAGCTGCGACTCCACCTCGATGTGTCCGCTGTGCTTGCGCACGATCGAATAAACCGCGGCCAATCCCAATCCGCTGCCCGCCTGTTTCGTCGTGAAATAGGGATCGAAGATGCGCGAGAGGAGATCCGGGCGAATACCGACACCCGTATCCGTGATCTCGATACGCACGTAGGGACCGGGCGTGAGCACGGGATAATCGATGCCGCCGATATGCTCGTTGAGCGCGCGGAGCTTGATCGTGCCGCCTTCCGGCATCGCCTGCACGGCGTTGATCACGAGGTTTTGCACCACGCGTCCGATCTGTCCGCGATCCACGTCGGCCGGCCAGAGGTTGGGCGACAGATTGTAGTCCGCCCGCACGCGCGAACCATGCAGCGCGAACTCCGTCATTTCGCGAATGATGTCCGCAAGCTGGACCGAGGAGCGGACGGGCTCACCGCCCTTTGCAAACGTCAGCAACTGCTGCGTGAGATCGCGCGCCCGCAGCGAGGCGGACTCGGCATTTTGCAGGCTCTTTCCGGCCGGAGACGCGGGGTCGACGTCGAGCTGCGCGATCGAGATGTTGCCCATGATCGCGGTGAGAATGTTGTTGAAGTCGTGCGCGATGCCGCCGGCGAGAATGCCCACCGATTCGAGCCGCGTGGCGCGCACCAACTCCTGCTCGAGTCGCTCGTGCTCGGTCACGTCGCGCAGCACGAGCACGGTGCCGATCACCGCACTGTCGGCCGAGTGAATCGGCGCGCAGCAGCCGCGAACCATGCGCCATCCGCCGTTGCCGTTGGAGAGTCTCGTCTGCGTCGGCAAATCGGCCACATGATCGCCCTCCGCGACACGGCGGACCGGCACTTCGATGCGCTGACCTGTGCGTTCGTCCTCCAGCGTGCACAACTCGACGACCGGGCGTCCGATCGCGTCCTCCACCGAGCAACCGATCAGATGCGAGGCCGCCGCATTCATGAACTGCACGATGCCGTCCACATCGGTCGTAATGACGCCCTCGGTCATCGCGCGCAGCGTGACCGCGAGGCGTTCCTTTTCCGCCGCGAGGTCGGCTTCCGCGCGCTTCAACTCGGACAGATCCACGAACACCATCGCCGATTGCTGCAGCTCGAGTCCGTCGTCTCCGATTCCCGACCACCAGCGCATCATCATCGGACGCGTCTCGCCGCCGAAGTCGCGCATCTCGAGCTCCGCCTCGAGGGTGTTTCGGCCTTCCCAAATCGCGATCAGCGTGCGACGTATCGTCTCGAGCGCCGAGGGTGTCGTGAGCCTGAGTCGACGGTTCCGGAAGTCTTCGACGTCGCGCGCGCGGAGCATCTTCACCGCGACTTCGTTGGCATCGAGCACGCGCACTTCGCGCGCTGCGGCATGAACACGACGCGGATCGGCGAGCCAGGCATGGATGTCTTGCACGCCCTCCGTCCGCGCCTGCGCCAGCCATCCACCCACGCCAGAGAAATCCGCCTCGATGATCGCCACCGGCGTGTGCTGAAAGAGCGTGCGAAACCGACGCTCCGACTCCTGCACGGCGACCTCTGCCTGACGTCGCCCACTGATGTCTGTGACCACGCCAACTAGGCGGAAACGATCTGCCCCTTGCGGCACGATCGCGACCACCTCTCGCAACCACGTCACACCATCCTCACCCACGACGCGAAATTCCTGCTCGTAGCCGGGCGCACCCGATTTGAGCGCCGCCCGGGCACGCCGGTGCATCTCCGGCAACTCGGGCACCTGCAGCCGTCTCCAGTCCAGTCCTTCGCTGGCGGGAAGATCGCCAAACAACCGCCGGTAAAGAGCCGAGCGGGCGGCAAACATGCTCCACGAATACGAATCCCCCTCCACCCGATGCACGTCGCCCTGCCACACGAGGCAGTCCGCGTGATCGAGGATTTGCTGGAGCTGCGTCTCGCTGGCGACTTTGGCCAGCTCGGCTTCACGACGCTCCGTGATGTCGGTGATAACACCCACCACCTCCCAGCGATTTTCCGCGATCTGCTGAATGCTCGCCTGCTCGGACAGCCAGATCTCGCCTTCGGGTTTCGAGACGTGAAACACCTGCTCGTATCCACGAAGTTGTGACTCGAACGCATGCGCCGAGCGCGCCTGCATCTCCGGTAGTTCGGGAACGTTCAGACGCTCCCAGTTGAGCGGGATGTCCTGGTCCGGATCCTTGCCGAAGATCCGCGTGTAGAGTCGTGAGTTCGGGATGTAAACCGACCAGTGGTATTCGCCATCCTCCGCGCGCTCCACCGTGGCCTGCCAGATCGTGCAATCGGCGCGCTCGAGCAGTTGCGTGAGACGCTTCTCCACCTGTTGTCGCGCGAGTTCGGCGTTGTGACGCGCCGTCAAATCGGTGACGAGGCCGACCAGCAGCCACTCGTCGGCGGAGACTTGGCGGATCGAGACCCGCTCGTTGAGCCAGAACCTCCGTCCGTCGCGCGTGGCCTCGAACTCCTGTTCGTAGCCCGGAGCCCCGGAGAGAATCGCATCGGAGCTGCGTCTCGTCATCTCGGGAAGCGAAGGCACGTCGATCATGCTCCACAGTTCCGCGCCCGACATATTTTCGCGGACGCCAAACAGAGCCGGGAAGAGACGCGATTTCGGCAGCTCGAAGCGCACCCACTTGAGAGCTTCCCCTTCCCGCACCACCCGCGCACGCCAGAGCAAGCAATCGGCGCGCGAAAGAATTTCTTCCAGCGTGCGCTCGCTCGCGAGCCGTGCTGCTTCCGCCTGCTGCCGCGCAGTCACGTCGGTCACGATACCGACGAGATACCACTCGCCGGGGCCCACACGTTTGATCGTGGCTCGTTCGTGCAACCAGAAGGCCTGCTCGCCGCACAGCGCGTGGATGTGTTGTTCGTATCCGGGTTGATCCTGGACGATCGCGTGCGACGCGGTGACCTCCATCTCTGCGCGCCGCGTCGGCTCCACGATCGTCTCCCACGGCATGACCGGCCAGCGGGCTTCGGGATCGCGTCCAAACAAAGTCCGATAAAGCGACGACGGCGGCACGGTGAGTGCCCACTGGAGTTGCCCGTCGGCCGACATGAACACGCGGGCATGCCACAACATGAAGTCCGCGGTCTCCACCACCTGCCGCAACTGCGCCTCGCTGACCTCGCGTGACTCCTTCGCGAGTTGCTGCGACGAGACATCGAGCACCATGCCCTCGACCCGCCACTGGTCTTCGCCCACGCGCGAGATGGTGACTTTCTCGTGCAACCAGATCACCGCGCTGCCGACGATCACGCGGAAGTCCTGCTCGTAGCCGCTCAGTCCGTGCAGGATCGAGTTTCGGCTGCGCGCCTCGATCTCGTGAAACTCCGGGACCATCTCCTCGGTCCACAGCCGGCCATCGCGCGTGTTGTTCGCCGCGGAAATGCGCCGATGCAGTTCCGACGGAAACACAAAAAACTTCCATTGCAGCACGCCGCTTGCATCGCGGGCGACGTCCGCCTGCCACACAATGCAATCGACCGCCGAAAGCAGTTTTTGCAGGCGCTCGTGTGCCTGGCGCCGCGCGGCCTCGGCTTCTCGCAGCGCGGTGATTTCGATCGTGACGCCGGTCAGTCGAAACTGTCCGCCCCCCAGCGCTTCCAACCTCACGTTCTCGCGCATCCAGCGAGTCACCCCGTCGCGCACGAGGCGAAATTCGAACTGGTAATCCGAACGCCCCTCGCGAATCGCCGCGCGGCAGCCTTCGTCCATGATCTCCTTGTCAGGCGTTTCGTAGCCGACCCACACCTGGCCGCGTCGCGCGGGCAGGTCGTCGGGAAACAGGCTCTTCGTCAAAGCCGACGGCTGCACCATGAATTCCCAGGTCCAGTCGCTGTCGTGCAACTGCATCCGCGCCTCCCACAACAGACACTCGGCACGGTCCATCATGAGCGAGAGCTGTTTGAGCGGCAGCCGTTGCGAGCGCCGGACCAGCCAGATCGAGAGCCCTAAAAACGCAGCCCCCAACAGCACGATGCCCAGGACAGGCGGCATGACCCAGCCCACGATCTCCGCCGTTCCGGATGTCGACGCCTCCGCGCGCGCGCCACCCACACAGAACAGGACGCACAACAACCAGGAACTCCAACTACGCGTGAAGCTGGAAATCATCGCGGGGTCACCTCATCTCACCCCTGCTGCCAATCACTGTCCAGATACAATTCGGCACACCTTCCCATCGGCACGCAAAGCAACGGCTTGAGCGGCTCACGAGCCCGTCCTCGGTTTGACAAAACCCTCGATTCGCCGACGAATTCCCAGTCCATGTCCAAGCGCGCCGTCCTTCTCGTCAACCTCGGCTCTCCCGATTCCACGTCGATCCCTGACGTTACCCGCTACTTGCGCGAATTTCTCGGCGACGAGCGCGTGATCGACAAGCCCGCCCAGCCTTTTCGGACGTTTCTCGTCAACCAGATCATCATCCGCAAACGCGTCGCCAACTCCGCGCACGCTTATGAGCAGATTTGGACCGAACGCGGCTCGCCGCTGATTCTGATTTCACAGAGCGTGCGTGACAAACTCGCCGCCTCGCTCGACGCAGACACGCCGGTGTATCTGGCAATGCGATACGGCAATCCGTCCATCGCATCCGTGATGGCGCAGATCGCGGCTGACGGCATCGAGGAACTGCTCCTTTTCCCGCAGTATCCGCACTACGCGATGTCGTCGTGGGAAACCGTCGTGGTGAAAGTCTACGAGGAAGCCGCTCGTCTGGCCCCGCAGCTCCGCGTCGAGTGCGTGCAGCCGTTCTATCAGGACGAGGACTACATCGAGGCGCTTTACGCGGTTTCGGCTCCCTATTTCGAGAAGCCGCACGATCTGGTGCTTTTCAGTTACCACGGCATTCCCGAGCGACACCTGCGCAAGGCCGACTCCTCGCACGCGCACTGCACGATCGTGAAGGATTGTTGCACCACCTGCTCGCCGGTGCACAGCACGTGCTACCGTGCGCAAGTGCTCACCACCGCGCGCCTGCTCGCCGCGCGCGCCGGCATCCCGGCCGAGCGCAGCATGGTCACGTTTCAATCGCGACTCGTGGGCGAACCGTGGCTCTCTCCCTACACCGACCAGACGCTGCGCGAACTTCCGAAGCAGGGTAAGAAACGTGTGCTCGTGCTTTGCCCCGCGTTCGTCGCCGACTGCCTCGAGACACTGGAGGAAATCCGCGGCGAAGGCGCCGAGATCTTCCACGAAGCGGGCGGCGAATCGTTCGAACAAATCCCCTGCCTCAACGATCAGGCTCCCTATATCGATTTCCTCGCCAAGCGTGTGCGCAACTGGCTAGCGTCTCGCCCGCGTTGAACGATTCGCCGTCCACCGATCCCGTTGAATCCGTCGCACCCCGCCCAAACGGCGAGCTGGCGGCTGTTTTCATTCTCGACGCAAACGGACTGATCACCACCGCGTCCGCCGCCGCCCACACGCTGTGGGAAACCGCTGGCGAAGGTCTGCTCGGCACACCGTTCGCGAACCTGTTTGTTTTCGAAGTGGTGTCGGACGAGCCCGGTTGGCTCGCCGCGCAATGGGAAGTCCTGCTCGGCGCCACGCTCGACCAAGCCACCGAGCTGCAGATTCACACGCGCGGTGGTTCGACGCGAAATGTCCGCGTGCGGATCGAGCCCCTGGCCACGCCGTCCTACCTCGCCACGGTTCAGCCCGTGGCCACCGGGCCCGCGACTGACGCCACCAGCGAAGGCATTTTCAGTCTGCTCTCGCAACACGCGGGCGCCGGGTTCTTCGAACTCGATTTCACGACCGGTCGCGTCAACTACTCGCCCGGCTGGAAAAAAATCCTCGGCTACTACGGCGACGAGCTGCCCGACACGCTCGATACCTGGCGCGAGTTGATTCATCCCGACGACTCGGCCGCCGCGCCGGACCGGCTCGGGCGAAAACTCACGGTCGGCGTGCGCGCCATCAATCTCGAGTTTCGCATGCGGCACCGCCTCGGCCACTGGGTGTGGATCCAGTGCATCGGCGTGCAGGTGATCGCGGCCAACGGCACGCTCGAACGCGTCGCCGGCATGCACCTCGACATCACCGAGCGCAAGGAACTCGAGGAAGCCAGCGTCGCCGCCGACGAACGACTCGAACAACTCGGCACGGTCGGTCCGCTCGGACTCTTCGATCTCGATTTCGCGCACCAGCGTTTCTGGTTCTCACCGGGCTGGTTCAAGCTGCTCGGCTATCGCGACGCCGAACTGCCGGAGGAGCTTTCCACGTTCGCCGCAGCCGTGCCGCCGGAGGACATGCCGGGCGGCATCGAGACGTGGCTGCAGCTGCGCGCACCGGGGCTTTCGGCCTTCGTCGAACCGGAGCAACTCGTGGGCAGGGACGGACGCCGCATCACCGTGCTCCTCGGCGCCCAGCGCACGCTCACGAAACGCCGCGAACTGGCGCGCGTGACCGGCTTCATCTGCCTGCCGCCGCGTCTGCCCGTGCCGGAGGAGACCGAATCGCTTCCGACGTCGCTCATTCGCGACGCGCTCGACGCGCTTTCCGAAGGTCTGCTCATCACCGACGCGACCGGGAAAATCCTTCATCTCAATACCACCGCGGCACGCCTTCTCACGGTCACAACCGACCTAGCACGCGGCCAGCCGGTCGCGGATTATTTCCGCCTCCTGAATCGCGAGAGCGGCCGCCCCGGCGACGATCCGTGCGAACGCGCACTCACTGCCGATCAGCCGCTGCCGCTCATTGCGGAACACTCACTCGCCCCCCCCTGCACGCGGACGCCGAGGCGAAGCCGATCGTGTGGACGGCGCGTGCCTCTTTCGACGCCACCGGCAAACCGCTCGGTGTCGCGATTGTTTTCCGCGATCCCGACGAGATGAACCTCACGCCGGAGGAACTCGTGAAAGCCAACCGCCTCGAGTCGCTTGGTCTCCTCGCGAGCGGCGTCGCGCACGATTTCAACAATCTCCTCACCACGATTCTCGCGGGCGTCTCGCTCGCGAAGGACAATCGCGACACCTCCGCGCTTGGCGACAGCGAGCACGCGTGCATTGCGGCAAAGGGACTCACCCGCCAGCTGCTCGCGTTCGCGAAAGGCGGCGTGGGCACGCAGACCGTCGTCGCGCCCGGCGACATCGTGAACGATTCGCTGAAGCTCGCCGCCGCCGGTTCGACCGCCGAGGTTGCGCTCGAAATCGCGGAAAACGTCCACCCGGTTCGCGTCGATCGCGCGCAGATTCTGCAGGTTTTCCAAAACCTCGTCGTCAACGCGCTCCAGGCGATGCCGCCGCCGCCCCATCGCCCGCGGTTGCATATCCATGTTTCGAATACATCGCTCGCCGACGAACAGATCCCGCTGCTCGCCGCCGGTGACTACGTGGAGTTCCAGGTGCGCGACAACGCCAGCGGCATCGCGCCCGAAAACCTGCCGAAGATCTTCGATCCGTTTTTCACCACGAAGAAACATGGCACGGGGCTCGGCCTCGCCACCGTGCTCTCGATCGTGCGCAAACACGGCGGCCAGATCGGCGTCGATTCGAGCGTGGGCGTCGGCACGGTGTTCACCGTTTATCTTCCCCCGCGCCGACGCGCCGATCGAGGTCCAGGCACGCAAGGCTCCCACGCTCCGTTTCGGCACCGGCCGCGTGTTGTTCATGGATGACGATCCGAAGATCTCGTCGCTCACCGCGACGATGCTTCAGAGTCTCGACTACAAATACGATCTCGCGCGCAACGGCGAGGAAGCCATCGCGCTCTACCAGCGCTATCTCAACATCGGGCGCCCCTACGACGCCGTCCTCCTCGACATCACCGTCGTCGGCGGCATGGGCGGCGAGGAGTGTTTCCGTGCGCTGCGCTCGCTGGATCCCGACGTCCGCGCGATCGTCTCGAGCGGTTACGACAACGACGACATGGCGCGCCGTTTCCTCGACATGGGCTTCTGCGGTTATCTCACGAAACCCTACCGCGTCGCCGAACTCGGCAAAGTCCTGAAAACAGTCCTCGGCTGAACGACGCGGAGGTCGCCCGTTTCGTTCGAGCGGTTCACGCCGCTCCGCTCAGCAACGCACGCGCTCGTTCGGCCGCCGACTCAAGATCGGCTGCGATGTTGTCGCGTCCGACTTCGTCCAGAAAACCAGCCTTCTCCATGAGGAAATAAGGCTGCGTGTGCGGACCGCAGAGGATCAGGTGACGCTTGTGCCGCTTCAGTTTCGCGTGGAGATCCTCCAGGCGCGCGAGCGCTGTCGCATCGAGCGCGGTGACCGCGGCCATGTGCAAAATCACCACGCGCGTCTCGCCGCCCGCACGGCGCAGCACGGTCTCGATCTTGTCCGCCGCACCGAAAAGCAGCGCGCCAAACACGCGGTAAACGACGACCTCCTTCGGCAGGTTTTTCACCGTCGCGTGATCGCTCGTCGTGCCGTCGCCGGTCATCGACTGCACTTCCGTCGTGTCCGCCACGCGCTTCACGAAGAGCGCGGCCGCGAGGATCATGCCGATGCCCACCGCCGTCGACAGATCGAACGCCACGGTCAGCGCAAACGTCGTCAAAAACACCAACGCATCGCCGCGTGGCCGGCGCTTCAACAGGCGAAACTCGTCCCACTCGCCCATCCGCCACGCCACCACGATCAGCACTGCCGCGAGGGTCGCGAGAGGAATGCTCCCCGCGAGCGGCGCCGCCACGAGTAAAACGATCAGGAGAAAAAACCGCGTGCACCATGCCTGCGACCGGAGAAGTCGCGCCGTTGCGCACATTCGTTGCCGTGCGCGCGATCACTCCGGTCACCGGAATGCCGCCGACGAGCGGCACCACGAAGTTCGCCGCGCCCTGCGCCATCAGCTCCTGATTCGAGTCGTGGCGATCGTCGATCAATCCGTCGGCCACCACCGCCGAGAGCAGCGATTCGATCGAACCGAGCATCGCGATCGTGAACGCCGGCGCGATCAAGCTGTCCAGCGTCCGCCAGTCGAAACTCGGCCACGACACGCTCGGCAATCCCTGCGGGATGCCGCCGAACCGGCTCGCGATTGTATCCACGGGCCAATGACAAAGTGAGACGAACACCGTCGCCAGCACCACCGCGACGATCGAGCCGGGCACATGGCGGCTCCATTTTTTCGGCCAGGTCAAAATCACTGCGAGCGACACCACGGCGACGAGCGTCGTGTGCCAATCCCAGCTCGGCAGCGCGCGTGCGAGCGCGACCACTTTCGGCAGAAACTCCGGCGGCTCCACGAGCTTCAGTCCGAAAAACCCCGCCACCTGCGTGCTCAAAATCGTCACTGCGATGCCGCACGTGAACCCCATCGTCACCGGCATCGGGATGAAGCGGATCAACGACCCGAGCCGCAGCGCGCCCATCGCAAACATGATGGTGCCGGCGAGCATCGTGCAGATCAGCAGATTCTGCAGTCCATACCGCGCGCCCACGAGCGCCACGAGGCCGACAAACGCGCCCGCCGGTCCGCCGATCTGCACGCGCGAGCCTCCGAGCGCGGACACGATGAAGCCGCCTACGATGCCCGTATAAAGTCCGGCCGCGGGCGTCACACCCGACGCGATGCCGAGACCGATGCAGAGCGACAACGCGACGACGCCCACGGTCAGTCCCGCGAACACATCTTTGACGAAACGTTCCCGCGAGTAGTCCTGCAGGCACGTCAGCAATTTCGGTTTGAACGAAAAATACCCACCGTCGGTAGCATTCATGGCGACCACGCAGCCTGCGCCATTTGCCCCGTCCCATCAAGGGCCGACCCTGCGCACGCCTTGTCTTACTCGCGCCAAGTAAATGCGTGGCACAGCGCAACGCCTGCGGCGTCCGCCTCGTCCGATGCGAGCGGCCGGCCGTGTCCGAGCAGCGCCATCACCGTGCGCGCCACCTGCTCCTTGCTCGCGCGACCCGCACCCACCACCGCCTGCTTCACACGGAGCGGCGCATATTCGAACACCGGCAAATCCCGCAGCGCCGCCGCCGAAATTGCCGCGCCGCGCGCCGCGCCGAGAATCTGCGCCGTCTGAAAATTCTGCACGTAGATGGTTTGTTCGAGCGCCACGTGTCGCACCTCCGCTGCATCGAGGAACTGCCCGACCGCGCGATGAATCTCGCCCAGCGCATGCGCCATCGTCTGACGCGCCGGCACCTGAACCGTTTGACAGCGCAACATCACCGGCGACCGTCTCGGTGCGAATTCCACCAGCGCCAAACCTGTGCCGCGCAACGACGGGTCGATGCCCAGCACGACCCCCGAAAACGCCGCGCGTGGTTTCAACGCCAGACTTCCCTGAAACGAATCCGCCGCCGCACGCGGCAACGGCGACGCCGCCGGCAGGGGTTTCCCCGCCAGCTTAGCCGCCCACATTTGCCGGACATTCATGCGCGCCATGCTCACGTGGTAGCGCCCCACCCGCCGCACGCGAAGCTCAAAAGAAAAACGCCCCGATCCGCACTCGGGCACGCATAGTCGCGACCTTGTGCGCACCTTGGCTCGACTCGGTCCGCACTGTGCCCCGACCCGGTGCAGACTTTGGCCCGACCCGCTCCGCATTCGGGCACGACTCGATCAGCACCTCGTCGCGACCGCGTCCGCATCGTGGCGCAACTCGGTCCAAACCTCGTCGCAACTATGCCGGACCTCCGGACACCCATGTCCGCACCATCGCCCGGCCGTGAGCGCACCTCGTCTCGACCATGTCCCTTTTTGTCATTCTGAGCGCAGCGAAGAATCCAGGTTGCGCTTTGCCACGGGGCACGGCTGCGGAACTCAAACTGGATTCTTCGCTGCGCTCAGAATGACCGGCAGAGAAGCCCGCACTGCTTTCGTCGGCGTTCCGCTTGTTTCCGCGCTTCCGCCCGTCCGCGTTTCCGCGATGCGTCTCCCTCGCCGCCCCCCTCTTCCGTGCCTCCGCGTTTCCGTGATTCTCTTCTGAGCCCGCCTCCGCTCAGAACAACAAGCGCACGCCCGCAGCAGCGCTGAGCACGAGCGCGAGCAGTTCGAAGAGTTTCTGGTTGATGCGCGTGAGGATCATCCGACCCACCGCCGCTCCCGCGATCACGGCGGGCACGAGCACGGCGTTGAGTTTCAAACTCTCGACATTGATCAGCCCGAGCCGCGCCATGAACGGCACTTTGAATAGATTGAGCAGCAGGAAGAACACGGCTGCGGTGCCGACGAACTCCATCTTCGGCAGCCGCATCGCGAGCAGATAAATCGCCATCAGCGGACCCGCGGCGTTGGCGACGAGCGTCGTGAAACCCGCGAGCACGCCGATCGTCGGCGCAAACCACGCCGCGTGTTCCGGTTCGTCGTTTTGCGCATGGCGGCGGCGCACGACATGCAATACCAGCAGTGCGAGCACGATGCCGCCGACAAGCACGCGCGCCTGATGATCGTCGATGCGACCGAGCGCGAAAAATCCGATCAACACGCCCGCACCCGCCCACGGAAACAGCCGCCACAAATGGCTCCAGTTCGCGTGACGCCGATACGCCGTCACCGCAAACACGTCGCCGCAAATCAAGAGCGGCAGCACGACGCCGCTCGCCTGTTTCGCGGGAAGAATTTGTGCGAAGATCACGACGAAGAGCATGCCGAGCCCCGCGATGCCGGTTTTGGAGATTCCCACCAGCAACCCGCCACAGATCGCGAGCGCCCACTGCCAAGGTTCAAGGTTCATGAGCGGAGGCGTTTAGGCTTGGGCGGCGCGCGGCGTGAACACGCCTTGGCGAACGTCGAAGATTTGCCACGCGCCGAGATCGGCCTCGGGCAGCATCGTGCCAGTGGAAATCACCTGTGCCTCGGGATCGATGGCGGACCAGAACCGGCGACGGCGCACGGGATCGAGTTCGCCCAGAACGTCGTCCGCCAGCAGCACCGGGCGAATGCCACTGCGTTCGTGAAACCACGCGGCCTGCGCCAGTCGCAGTGCGAGCACGAGCGCGCGTTGCTGGCCTTCGGAGCCGAACTCGCGCGCGGGACGCTCATTCACGGTCAGCGAAAAATCGTCGCGATGCGGACCGTGCAACGTCGTGCGAAACTGCAGATCGCGCGCGCGTTGTTTTTCCCAGCGCGCGAGCAGCGATTCGGCGGTGGGCTCGGCGTGATCCGGTTCATACACCAAGCCGGCGGGCTCGCCCGCGTCGGCCACGCGGCCGTAAGTCGCAGCGACCGCACCGGCGAGCGCCTGAAAACTCGCGGTGCGGCGCGTGATGAGTTCGGCCGCCGCGGGGGCCATCGTGTGCTCGAAGGCGGCGAGTTCGCGCGGATCCGCGGTGCCGCGTTTGAGGAGTGCGTTACGCGCGGCGAGCGCCTTGGCGTAGGCCTGCAGCGCGAGCAGGTATCCAGAATCCACCGACGCAAGTGTGAGATCCATCCAACGGCGTCGCACGCTCGGCGCACCGCGCACGAGAAGTTGGTCCTGCGAGGAGAAAACGACGACGGGAAACTTTCCCACGTGATCGGCCAGTCGCGTGATCTTGGTTTGATCCCACCACAACTCGCGACCGTCGCGCCGCAGACGGATGGTCACGCGCGTGTCGCCGAGTTGCTCGTGCTCGAACTCCGCCGCGAGCGCAGCCTCGGGCTGGCCGTGCGCGATGAGGAGCTTGGCGTCGCTCGTGCGAAACGAGCGCAGCGCGCCGAAGAAACCGGCGGCTTCGAGAAAGTTGGTTTTCCCCTGCCCGTTGGCGCCGAGGAGGAACTGCTGGCGTCCCTCGAGTGCCAGCGCGGCAAAGCTCACATTGCGAAAGTGAGTGAGCGTGAGTTGACGGAGCCGCATTCGGCCAAAGACGAAACACAGGCGTCCCGCGAAAGGGAGGAAAAATTCAGGCCGACAGGTGCGCGCGGGAGGTGGATTTGTTTCTTGCGCCGCTTCGGTGGCGCGAGTTCCTTGCCCGACTCATGAGCACCAACGCCCCCGCTAACGAGCACGCTGTGATCAAGACCGCCTACGGCGACATGACCCTCGCCTTCTGGCCCGATGTCGCGCCCCAAACCGTCGAGAACTTCAAAAAGCTCGCGCGCGAGGGCTTCTACAACGGCACCGCGTTTCACCGCATCATCAAGGGTTTCATGATCCAGGGCGGCTGCCCCAACACGCGCAAAGGCGAGACGGGCATCCCCGGCACCGGCGGCCCGGGCTACAAGATCAAGGCCGAGTTCAACGCCAAGCCGCACGTGCGTGGCGTGATCTCGATGGCCCGCTCGGCCCACCCGGATTCGGCCGGCAGCCAGTTCTTCATCTGCCATGGCGACGCGCGCTTCCTCGACCGCCAATACACGGCGTTCGGCGAACTCGTGAAAGGTGACGACGTCCTCGAGCGCATCGCGACCGTCCCGACCCAACACGGTGGCGGCGGCGAAAAGAGCACGCCGATCGACCGCGTGGAAATCACCAGCGTCGAGATCGTCCCGGCGGCCTAAACGTCGTCCGTTATTGTTTTCATCGAAGCGCGGTGTTTTTGCACCGCGCTTCTTTTTGCCCGCCTAGAAGGAAACGTTCGCGCTCACGTGGCCGTGGCCGGAATAGTTTCCGCGCGAAGAATCGATCGCCTTTAACTGCCAGCCGTAAGCGGCGCGCAGCGAGAAGTGACGGCCGAAATAGTAGTTCACGCCGAGGCCCGCGCTCGCGAGATCGGTGCCATCGTGGTCGTTGTGTAAACGTAGCGACGCGCCGTCGAGAAACGCGAAGACATCCGCGCGATCGCGGCCTTTGAAAACCGCGAAGCCCGGCGCGTGCACCTCAGCGGTAGCCACGATGCCCCAGTCGCCGAACGCGCTGTTTTCGCGATAGCCGCGAACGGCGGATGAGCCGCCGCCGTTGAGCTGTTCGCTGCCAAGCAGCGCATCGGTGGAAAACTGCGCGTCGCCGGACACTACGAGCATCCATTGCCCCGCGAGCGCGCGCTCGTGGCGGAGGCCGACGCGACCGTAGGCGTAGGTCGCGTCCGCGCCCAGACGCGAGCCGTCGAAGGCGGTGTCGTCGTTGTAGTCGGTGAGTCCGCCGGGGCTGGCGACCGCTTCCGCGCGCAGACTGTTTTGCCCACCGAGCGCGGGGAACGTGAGCTGGTAACTCACGCCCACCTGCGCGATGTGCGTGACGTTGTCGGTGATCGGAATCGTCGCGAACTCGAGGGTATTGTCGGAGTATTTGAAATCAGCCGTGAAACTCAGGCTCTGCGTCCAACCCGCGCGCGGCGCCGCGAGCGGAATCTCGTAGCGCGCGCCAATTTGCCACGACGTGCCGCCCTGCGTAAACGGCAGCGGTATCACCGACTCGATGTCGGAATACGCGGCCTGCAGCGTGAACACGTGGCGCCACGGCAAAAACGCCGTGTAGCTGCCGCTGTGGCTGCGCATGTGCTCGAAGTTGGGATCGCCCCCGAGACGATAACTCAGGAGATCACCGCGACCAAAGGCGTTGCCCCGTCGCGCCAATATAGGCGCCCAACGCCTCCTGCGTGGCGCTCTCGACGATGTTTTTGAAGTCGCCGGGTCCGACGAAGATGTTCGCCAAACCGTTCATCTCCGCCCTGCGCGCATTTTTCCTCGAGCATCGCGGCATATTTTTTCTGCGCGATGAGCACGGTCTCGGAGCGACGCTGCTCTGTGAGGTCGGCGAGGCGGCCGAGCAGCTGGCGGTCGAGCATCGTCATTTCCTCGACGTTCTTGTCGCGGGTGAACTCGATAAGCGACGGCAGCATCAGGCTGAACACGTCGAGTGCCGCGGCGTTGCCGGCCGAGACAAGCGCCTGGATCGAGGCCGGCGAGAGTGAGCCGTCCATCCAGCCGTCCAACAGCTCGCGCGCCTCCGGGCTCATCTGCTCGTAGCGGCTGTCGGCCTGCCCTTTGCCCGAAAGAAGCTTCTCGTAAGCCGACACCATTGACGACCGCAGCTCGTCGGCCCGGTCGAAATAGCTGCCGAAATAGATCGCGTATTGCTCGTGCGTGAGCGGCTTCGTGTAGAAATCGACGTCGGGATTCACCGCGATCGTGAGCTCCTTTTCCTTTTCCACCGTCACCTCTTCATCCTGCGTGATGTTGACGTTGAAGTTGCCGGGTTCCCCTTGGTTCAGCTTCTCCGGATCGAGGAGCAGCGAGATATCGTTCACGGCAAACTGAGGGGTGATGAGGAGCGTGCCCGGCGCCACCGTCGTCTCGTAGTTGGGAGAGTCGACGGTCGCATTGATCACATACGAGCCCGGGGACGAGTTGTGCGTGGCGTCGGTCCAGAACGTCGTGCCGATGGACTCGAGCGTGTCGTTGTTCCGCAAACCGATCACCAGCTTGGTTTCGAACGTCGGATTCGGCTGCATATCCGTTCGCGTCGCATCCTTCATCCAGATGGTAAGCGGCGCGGGCAGGATCACGATTTCGCCGCCGCTCAACGACTCGATGTAGTAGTTCTGATTGAGCAGCGTCGTCGCGAAGGTGTAGACGCCGACGTTCGTAAGTTCCGTCGTCGGATTCAAAACACTGAGCACCGACTCCGCCGTGTGATCGAACGCCAGACCCGAAGCCCTGAGTTCGTAACCCGTCTGGGTCGTGTCACCATAGGTGCGAGTGACGGAGTTCAGCGCGACCTGGATCGGTGCGGGATCGATGCGGAACTCCGCGGTAGGCGCGACGAAGGTGTAGTTCGGATTGTTGCTGGTGACCGTATAGGTGTAGCGGCCTACATCGGCAGTCGCGGCGGGCACACCGGAAAATTGCAGGCCGAGGCTCTGCACGGTGTCGGCGTTTTTCAGGCCATCGAGCGCCGGCATCAGCAACGTCGGATCGGCGCGACCGTAGAGACGCGACACATCGATCAACGCATCAAACGTCAACAGCGCGGGCGTGATCGTGAGCGTGCCGAATTTGGCCGTGATCGCGTAGTTCGGATTCGTAACGGTGCTGAACGTAACACCCCAGTTGCCCACGCCCGATTGCTTCGTCGCCTGCGTGGTGAGCCCGATGTCGCCGAACAGCGCCGGCGTGTCGAACGACGCGAGGCCGTCGAATGTCGCGGTGAGCGTCGGATTCGCGTCCCCGTAAACACGCGTGAAGCTGTTGGCAGTGATCGTCAGCGGACGAGGGGTGATCGTGAGCGAACCGGTGACCTGCGCCGGCACGGTGTAATTGGCCGACGTGGTCCACGCGGAGCCGATGATGCCATAGGAGCCGACGCCAGACTGCGCGGTCGCGAGCGAGCCGATGTTGTCCACGTGCACGAGGCTCGCGCTGTCGCCGTTCTTCAAACCGCTCACCGTGAAACCGAACACCGGATCCGCATCGCCGTAGTGACGCGTGGTGTTGGTAAACGTGATCGTGAGTGGCGCGGGCAGCACGCTGAGCGTGCCGTTCGAGTAAGTGATGGTGTAGTTGGCCGCGGACGCGCCGGACGCGGTGATCGTGTAATTGCCGACGCCGGAGGTCTTCGTCGCGGTCGAGGTGAGTTTCAGGCCACTGACG
This sequence comes from Opitutus sp., assembly GCA_024707325.1. Taxonomy (GTDB): domain Bacteria; phylum Verrucomicrobiota; class Verrucomicrobiia; order Opitutales; family Opitutaceae; genus Opitutus. The sequence continues at coordinate 789,524 of JANPZY010000004.1, forward strand.
ACGTCGGACGTGTCGCCGTTGACGAGACCGTTGAAGTTAACGGTGAAATTGTTCGCGTCGCCGTAGTATCGCGACTGGCCCGGCACCGAAATCGTCAGCGGCGCGCGTTCGATCGTGAGCGTGCCGTTCGCGTAGGAGATGTCGTAACCCGGAGCGGTCGCGCCGAAAGGCGTGATCGCGTAGGTGCCCACACCGGAGCTCTGCGTCGCGGTCGTGCTGAATTTGAGCCCCGTAACGATCGACGCGTTTTCTCCGCCGACAAAACCGCTGTAGCTCGCGGTAAAGGTCGGATTGGCCGCACCGTAGAGGCGCGAGAAGTCGTTGGCCGTGATCAGCAATGGCACCGTGTTGACCACGTTGAGACTGCCGGGGACGAAGGTGATGGCGTAGTTCGCCGACGTGAGACCCGACGGCGTGATCGCATAAGCCCCCGCCGGCGAGGCGGTGGTCGCGGAGGTGGCAAAATTTAGCGTGCCGGACAGCGCCGACTCGTTCTGGCCGAGCACGAAGCCGCTGTAGCTCGCCGTGAAGGTCGGGTTGGCGAGATTGACGCGGCGCGTGAAATTATCCGCCGTGATCGTAAGCGGCGCCTTCTGAATCGTGAGCGTGCCGGGCACGAACTCGAAATCGTAGTTCGACGAAGCGAGGGTGCCGATCGCGATGTTGATCGCATAGGTGCCGACACCCGAGCTCTGCGTGGCCGTGGTCGAGAGCGCGGGCTTACCGGTGACATCATCGAGCACGCCTTGGATCAGACCCGTGCGCGTGTAGGTGAAAGTGGGATTCGCCGATCCGTAGGCGCGCGAGAAATCGTTGGCCATGTAGGTGAGAATCGGCGAACCCGACGCCGCGGTGTAGAAGAACCTCGAAATCTCGTCGTCGAAATAATCGTTCTCATCGTAGGCGTGATTGAACATCTCGGTGCCCGTCAGCCCGCCGCGCAGGGTCGCGCTGGTGGTGTTCGAATAAATCAGAAAGCGCGCATTGGTGCCGAAAACATCGGCGCCAGCTTCGTTGACGAACGAGTCGCCGGTCGAAGCCAGGATGACCGTGCCAGGCGTGGTGAAACTGGCGCTGCTGCCGCTTTTCAGCGTGAGCGTCCCCGGGGTGACGAACTCGAAATAGGTGCCTTCCTGGTTCGCCGCTTTGAAGGTCACATCCAGATCACCCTGATGGTCGATCACGCGCGCACTGAATCCGTGCGTTCCCGTGGTGCGAAAAGCACCGATGGCGTTGTTCGAGCCCATGGTCGTCACACCCGATGAGCCGTGCGTGAGATCCAGCTCGAGCGTGCCGACATTGAGGTTGCCGTAGGTGAAGAAATAGCCGGCCTCCGGGCTGATCGTGTGGGGATGCTGCGGAGCCGAATCGCCGTTAGCACCGTAGAGCAGCGTGCCGACGGTGATCGTGGCGTTCTCGTCCAGCGTGCCTTCGCCTCGAATCCAGGGATAGCCGGACTCAGGCGGCGGCTCTGCGTCGCGCCCCACGTAGAGCGCGAGCGTGCTGTCCGCCCCGCCGGTGATGTCCGCATTGATATTGATATTGTTGCCCGAGCGAACCGTCAGCGCGTTGTTCGTCGTCCACGTGACCGGCGCATCGAACGTGATGTCGCCCGTCGAGGTGGATGTGTCGAGGACCACGTTCGAAACGGCGAGCTGGTTCTGCAGCGTGGTCACGTTGAGCACCGCCGGCTCAGTCGAGGCGCCGAACACATAGGGATCTGAGCCACTCGTGCTCGTGCCGCTGTTCGAGGCGGTGCTGACCACCAGCGCGTCGGGATCGAGCAGCAGCGTGCCGCCTTTGCCCAGCTGCACCGCAGAGCGCGGATTGAAATCGAGAAAACGTTTGCCTGACACTTCGGCAAACCCGCCGCCGGCGCCTGTCGCTTTGAGCGTGCCGAGAAACCGCGTGGCGTCGTCCGACCACACGATCACGCGACCGGCCGCGCTCGTCTTGTTCGCCGCGCTGGCGTCGAGCTTGCCGGTTTTCGTGACGACCGTGCGATCGGCGTTGGCGATCGCGTCGTTCTGTCCGCGAAAATCTCCTCCCACCAGAATCTCGCCGCCGGAACCGTCTTTGTTCTGCGCCGAAATTTCTCCACTCACACCGACGGTGCCGCCGTCGGCCGTCAGCAAGACGCGTCCATTTTTCACCTTCACGCCCGTCGCGCGCACGACGCCGCTCTGGTTGACCGCGAGTTCGTAAATGCTGCCGCCGGCCGCCTCGAGCTGGGCTTGGGCCGCGGCGATCACACCGGAGTTTTCCACGCCGGACTTTTCCTTGGAGGAGGAGAGATTCGTTTTGATCACGAACTCGCCGGTCTCGGGCGAGGCGAGCAGCACTTCCGTGCCCGCCCCCAGCCCCGCCGTGCCTTTGGCGGCGTTGATCGCGCCGTCATTTTTAACTGCGTGCGCAAAGAGGAAGACATTGCCCTCGCGCGCGGTGATGGTGCCGAGATTCACGACCGCGGCATCGCTCTTGCCCTTCAGCGTGAGCGCACCGCCGCGCAAGAAGGCGTCGTCGCTCACATCAAGCGTGGAGGCCAGAAACGCCGCCGTGTCGATGACCGCCCCCTCGCCCACCAAAATGCCGCGCGAGTTGATCAGAAAGAGTTTTCCATCCGCTTTCAGCGAACCGAGCAGCTTCGAGGGATCGTTGCCGACCACGCGCGCCAGCATCGCCGCAGTGGTTCCGTTTTGAGCGATCTTTACGGTGTTGCCCGTGCCGATGTTGAAGCTCTGCCAGTTCACGATCGCATTCTGCGACGTCTGGCGGATGTTCATCGCGCCGCCCGACTGCGTGATGTCACGTTGCCCTGCACGACTTGGGCGCCGCTGGGGAGGTTTGCGTAGGCGTGCGGCGGGGTCACCGCCAACTGAACAAGGCAGAGGAGCGACAATACCTGCGCCAGCCGCGACGTCGTCGGGCGAGCGCTTCCGGAAGCTGGACGGGAGCGCATGTGAAGCGCACGCGCACACAATATGATTCTGCAATCAGGAAGCGAAATGTCTAAAAACCTGCTACTCACAGCAAAGTCGCCCTCTTTCCCAACACCTTGTCACTCAAATAGCTAACAATAGCTGAGTATTCCGCCATCCCCCTTGCCAGAAACACCGTATCCAACTGTTCAATACAACGTCCCGCCTGACCGACGCTCCGCTAGCACGGCAGCCCTCCGTTTCGGGCGCCGAAATCACAACCCGGCGGCGCGTTTCTCAATGCGTTCGCGAAGGGTCTGACACGGACCGCTGAACTCCGCCCCCTTGGGATGACGCTCAATGGCATCGAGTAACTTGGAGGCCGTGGGAAGGTCATCAACCCGCAGGCGCAGCATCGCCAGCGCGAGCAGAGTGCGCAGCGGACTCGCCACGGACGCGACGTTCTCCTGCACGGTGTTCACGTTGGCCAGCACGGGGTTCACCGCGCTCGCCTCCACCCATGCGAGCAGCTCGTAGGCAAACGCCTGCCGCGGGGCGACCGCCAGGGATTCCAGCGCGAGCGCGCGCAGCTCCTCCGCGGTTTCGTCCGGCATACGGAAATAATAGTCGAAGCGCTCAAACCAGCGGTGCCACTCGATCTGCATCAGCTCGTAGTAGATGGCCGGATTTTTCGAGCCGGCCGTGAGCGCCTGACGCCACCGCTCCCTGGCGCGCTCGAGGTCGCCTTGATAATAGTAATCGGTGCCGAGGGCCTCGAGCGAACGAGGATCCGCCGGCTCACGCTCCGCCGCATGGAGCAATTGCAAACGTGCTTTCGGCGCACGGTTCACCCGCAGGTCGAGTTCCGCGAGACGGTCACGGATCTCGTCGCGACTCATCGGACGCCGCTCATAGGAACTCGCCGGCGGAATATCGGGATGCTTGAACGCCGTCCACCGATAGCGGCCCGAGCGGAAATACCGGTCCAGATCGTCGAGCATCTGCTCATAGGTCTTGCCCATCGCCTGCTCGAAAAGCTGGCGCCGCACCTCGGCGTTTCCTTTGTCACCTTCGTTGCGCACGTAGGTGAAGAAACGTTCGCGCGCCTTCTGCTGATCCGGCGTCAGTTTCAGGTCGCCGAAATACCAATAGTGCAGCACCGCCCACGATTGCGCGTAGAACATGCCGACGCGATTCCTCTCGTTGTAACTGCCGGAACCGTGATCGGCCGCGAACAACACCGGCAACGGAATCGGCCGCGAGCGGCTGAGCAGTTGCACGTGTTCCGGGATCGGCCGGCCCACGACGAGCCCTCGCGCCTCCTCAGCAAACGTCGAAAAAACTTCCGCGATGCCTTCGCGATACCACAGCGCCGGATCCTCTCCGGTCAGCGACGTCACGTGGTGGATGAACTCGTGATAGATGAGTCGGCGCGAATATTCCTCATCCCACGCTGGCGAAAGCGCGACCACCGAGCGATCCGCATTCGCGAAGTGATACCCCGCCGTGCGCTCCTCCGAACGCATCGACTCCTGCACATACGGCAGAAACGTTTTCGGCGAAGAGAAGTAGTAGATCGAAATCGGTGTGAATCGCCGCTGCTGCGATGAGATCGCCTGCGCGAACAACGCCTGCAATTGTTCGAGTTGAAACAGAAGCGCGCGCGACTCCTTGTCTCCGACGCGACTGAACAACTCGCAGTTCGGCGATCGATAATAGTGCCACTTGTCATCGACGCCCGGAAAGGGCTCGGGCGCACTCGCCGCACGGGCAGCGAGCACGACAACCGCAAGAACAACCACGCACGAGCGGAGGAAGAGCATAAGGGTTTGGGGTGAACCGATCTGCCCTCCTGCTTAAAGTCGCCCGAGCGCCTTGGCGACTGCGCCGTAAACAATTTCGCCGCCCTGCGTGTTCACGCCGCGCGCGAAGTGCGGATACTCCGCGAGCACGCGGTCCACGCCTTTCTGCACGAGCAGCGCCACGTAGGGTTCGGTCACTTGCGTGAGTCCCATCGTCGAGGTGCGTCCGACGAGCGCGGGCATGTTGGGCACGGCGTAGTGGATGACTCCAGAATCCTGATACACGGGTTTTTCGTGCGAGGTCGGCCTGACCGTTTCGATGCAGCCGCCCTGGTCGATCGCGATGTCCACGATCACGCTGCCGGAGCGCATCTGCGCGACCATCCTGCGCGAAACGACGATCGGTGCGCGCGCCGCCGGGATGAGCACGGCCCCGATCAGCAGATCGGCATCGGCCACGGCGTGTTCGATGTTGGCGGGATTCGACATCAACGTGACCACGCGTCCGCGATACTCACTGTCGAGCGCTTCGAGTTTGCGCGAATCAAGATCGAGCACGGTCACTCGCGCTCCCATGCCGACCGCCATCTGCACCGCGTGCGCGCCGGAGTTGCCCGCGCCGACCACGACGACGTGCCCCGGCATCGTGCCGGGAATGCCGCCGAGCAGCACACCCGAGCCACCGTGCTGTGACTGCAGAAAATACGCGCCGATCTGAATCGAGAGCCGCCCTGCGATCTGCGACATCGGTTTGAGCAGCGGAAACTGTCCGTCGCCGCCCTCCACGGTTTCGTAGGCGATGCCGAGAATGCGTTTCTTGAGGAGAACTTTCGCGAGTTCGCGGCCCGCGGCGAGATGCAGGTAGGTGAAGATCGTCTGCTCCTCGCGCATCAGCGGATACTCGGGCGGTAGCGGCTCCTTCACTTTCAAGATCAGGTCGGCCGCGCGCCAGACTTTCGCCGCATCGCCGACGAGTGTGGCTCCCGCCGCGCGATACTCCGCATCCGTGTAGCCGGCCGTGACGCCGGCGGATTTTTGCACCAACACACGCGCGCCGAGCGACACGCAACGCCGGCACAAACTCGGCGTCATCGAGACGCGCGTTTCGCCGGTTTTGATTTCTTTGGGGACTCCGATTGTCATGCGCCTATCTCATCCTGTTTGCGATAGGTTGCAATGTCCGCCGGGTTCGCCTTTCGGCCCTCCCCTCCCCGATTTCCCCAACGAACTCGCCAACGCTCGCGACATCGCCACCTTGACTCCACTCCCATGCCGAAGCCGCTCCATCTCATCGCCGCCTGCGCCGAGAACCGCGTCATCGGTCGCGACGGTCGATTGCCGTGGAGCATCCCCGAGGACATGGCGTTTCTGCATGCGCAGACGCGCGGGCAGATCGTCATCCTCGGACGCATTTGTTTCGAAACCTGGCCTGCGGCGGGACGCGATGGACGCCGCGCCATCGTGCTCACGCGCGACCGATCGCTCGCGGGAGAAAATACGCTCGCGGTCTCATCCCTCACGGAAGCGCTCACGCAGGCCGAGACGTTGGTCGGCGACGTTTATGTTTGCGGCGGGCAACGCATTTTCGAGGAGGCCATCGCGCTTCCGCAGGCGCAGTATCTCCACCTCACGCTCGTGCACGCGGAGGTCGAGGGCGACCGCCGCTTTCCCGAGTGGCGCGACCGATTCACGCGTGTCGTTTCACGGCGCGAATCGGCCGATGCACACTGGCGCTACACGTTTCTCACACTCGAGCGTGAAGGAGTTTCCGCCCTCGGCTCGTCGGTGAAGCAGGTGCTCCAGCCGAACAGCCAATAAACCGGGCAGAACTCGATCGCGGCGACCAGGATCGGAACGAATCCCGCGAGCGCCCACCAGCTGCGCTCGTGGTGTCCGATGGCGATGATAAGGAGCCCGACCAAGGTCCGGGCTGCGGCGTCGAAGGATCCTACATTGTGTTTCATGGTATCACTTCTCCTTTCCTCGACGCCGAGTATACGCCTCTCGCCGCGGCGCTTCTTCGCAGATCTTGCCAAAAGCTGCGCAGCAAAAACGCGTGATGCACGAGCGCGTTTTTACCTCGTGAAACAACCGCGCGCGACCCGCGCGAAAACACGCCGCGCACGACGCACTACACTAAAAAACACCCGCGATTTCCGGAGCGCTCAGCGGCCGGTCTCCGCGTGCGCTTTCGAGACGACGGTGTATTTCTCCGCCCAGCCGCGCAGCGCCTTCTGCTCCGCTTCGGTGAGCGCGCGCGCGACTTTCGCCGGAGCGCCAAGCACCATCGAGCCGGGTGGGATCACCGTGCGCGGCGTCACGACCGCGCCCGCGCCCACGATGCTGCGCGCACCGATTCGCGCGCCATCGAGAATTGTCGCCCCCATGCCGATGAGGCACTCGTCCTCGATCGTGCACGCGTGGATAATCGCGCCGTGCCCGATCGTGCACCAGTTGCCGATCACCGCGTCGAGATCGTCGGCGAGATGCACGATGCAGTTGTCCTGAATATTCGTCCCCTCACCCACGACGATGCGCGCGATGTCGCCGCGCAGCACCGCGCCGTAGAACACGCTCGACTGCGCGCCGAGCGTGACGTCGCCCACGACGGTCGCGTTCTTCGCGACCCAATTGGCGCGAGCCACGTCGGGCGTCTTCGAAAGATGGCGGGCGAGGCGTTCCTGCACGGTCATGACTTTATTGCTGCCGCGAACCGCGCCGCCCGCAAGCGGCGAAGCTGTGCGCGCTTTGCCAAAAACTCACCGAAGCACGCCGCGCAGAAGTTGACGCTCGCCGCCGGCTCGCGAGCCCTCAACCTCGGCATCAAAGTAGCTTCCCCACGCTCATGGAAATTCTGCTTCACGTCGGCCGCGGCCTGCTCGGCATCGTCGTCTTCATCGCCATCGCGGTCGCGTTCAGCGAGAATCGCCGCGCCATCCGCTGGCCGCTCGTCGGAGCGGGATTACTGCTGCAACTCATATTCGCCGCCCTCGTCCTCTACGTGCCTCCCGTGCGCTGGGTGATCGAGGCAATCGGCGGATTCTTCATCAAGCTGCTCGGCTTCACGGGCGAAGGCACGAAATTCGTCTTCGGTTCGTTACTCGATGTGGAGACACACGGCGTGATCTTCGCCCTGGCGATTCTGCCGTCGGTGGTCTTTTTCTCCGCGCTCACGTCGATACTCTACTACCTCGGCATCCTGCAGCGCGTGGTCCACGCGTTCGCCTGGGTGATGTCGAAGACGATGAAACTCTCGGGCGCTGAAAGCCTCTCCACCGCGGGCAACATTTTCGTCGGCCAAACCGAAGCACCGCTGCTCATCAAACCTTACCTGCCCACGATGACGCGGTCGGAAATCCTCGCCGTCATGGTCGGCGGCATGGCGACGATCGCCGGCGGCGTGATGATCGCCTACATCAGTTTCCTCGGCGGCAACGATCCGCAGCAGCAGATTTTCTTCGCCACGCATTTCATCACCGCGTCCGTGATCTCCGCGCCCGCCGCGTTGCTCATTTCAAAAATCCTCGCGCCCCAGACGGAGTCGGTGGACACCGAAATCGTCGTCGCGCGCGATCGCATCGGCGCCAATCTGCTCGACGCGATCTGCCTCGGCACGACCGACGGCCTCAAACTCGCCGTGAATATCGCCGGCATGCTCATCGTGTTCACCGCGCTCGTCGCGATGTTCAACTACATGCTCGGATCCTGGATCGGCGACCCTCTCGGGCTCAACGACTGGGTCGCGCGCGTGACCGGCGGCACGTTTCAGACCTTCTCGCTCGAGTTCATCCTCGGCGTGATCTGCGCGCCCTTCGCGTGGCTCATCGGCATCGAGCCGGGCAACCTGCTCGTGTCCGGCCAGCTCCTCGGCATTCGCACGGTGCTCAACGAGTTCGTCTCCTATCTGCAGCTCGGCGAGATGAAAGCCGCCGGCGCCTTCACCGACCAGCGCTCGCTCGTGATCCTCACATATGCGCTGTGCGGATTTTCGAACATCGTCTCGATCGGCATCCAGGTCGGCGGCATCAGCGCCATCGCCCCCTCGCAACGCACCAACCTCGCCACGCTCGGCGTAAAAGCGCTCCTCGGCGGCACGCTCGCGTGTTTCCTCACGGCGTGCGTCGCGGGCATGTTGATCGGATAAGCACCGAGGAAGAAAGCCCACCCATCGTTCTCGTTCCTCGTTCTCTTTCTCGTTCTCGCCCAATCTGGGGCGCTGCACGCCGGGAGAAAGAGAAAGAGAAAGAGAACGATGTAGGCAGCCCGGCGCCGCACGGTGTTCGACCCGGTCCGCACCCTCGCTCACTCCACACCGCACCGCGGCTCGACCGTGCACGCACCGAGTGCCGACCTAGTCCGGACCGTGTCGTGACCTAGGCCGGACCTTGTCGCGACCCATGTTCGCACCTTCGTTCGACCAAGTCCGCACCTCCGTTGGATCAAGTCCGCACCATGCGTCGACCATGTTCGCTCCTCCGCTCGATCGTGTCCGCACGCTGTCGGGACGACGGACGCACCTTCCCTCGACTCGGTCCGGTCCGGGTCGCGACCGTGTCCGCACCTTGGTGCGACCGGGTGCGCACCTCTGCGCAGACAGGCACGCCCCTTGGCGTGACCCGGTCCGCCCTCGATCCCGACCGCCCCGGAAAAAGGCAGCGGATACAATGTCAACTATTAGTAGACATGTTGTTTTCTCCCGCCCGGTGAGGTGCAGGAGGTGAAGGGCGGTGTGCGAATCTTCCGTTTGCGCCTTGGCGTCGCGCTCTGAACTGCTTTTCGTCTCCGCTTCCCTCGTGTCTTCTTCCGCCGTCAAAAATCCCTCCACGCGTCCACTCTCTTTGGGGGTTATTTTTCTCACCCTCTACATCGATCTGATCGGGTTCTCCATCATCTTCCCGCTCGGGCCGGATCTGCTGAGTTACTACCTCAGCACCGATGGACATGACGGCGTGCTCGGCTGGCTCGTGCAGCACACCGACGCCGCGGCGCAATGGTTGGGAAAGGACCAGAACTTCGCGATCGTGTTGTTCGGCGGCGTGATCAGCTCGTTCTTTTCAATCCTTCAATTCATCTTCGCGCCGTTCTGGGGCTCGGTGAGCGATCGGTGTGGTCGGCGCAGCGTGTTATTGCTCACGGTTGCCGGCACGGCGTTCGGGTATCTCGTGTGGATCGTGAGTGGATCGTTCTGGCTGTTCCTGCTTTCGCGCATCGTGAGCGGAGCGTTCAGCGGCAATCTCTCGGTGGCGACGGCGGCGGTGGCCGACGTGACGTCGCGGGAAGAGCGTTCGAAGGCGATGGGCCTCGTGGGCGCGGCGTTTGGTCTCGGACTCATCACAGGACCGGCGATCGGCGCGTTTACCGCGCACGTGAACCTGCTGGAGCGTTTCCCCGAACTCGCGCGCTGGGGCGTGAATCCGTTTTCGGTGCCGGCGCTGCTGGCCTTTGTGCTGTGTCTCGTGAACCTCGTGTGGATCACGGCCAAGTTCCGCGAAACGCTGCCGGCCGACACGCGCCGCCAATCGCGCGAACCGCGTCTGCGTAATCCGCTGAAGGCGATTCTCGGTTTGGAAAACGTCGCGGTGCGGCGCGCGAACCTCGTGGCGTTTGTTTACTCGATCGCGTTCGTGGGCATGGAGTCGGCGCTGACGTTTCTCGCGGCGCTGCGCTTCGGTTACACGGCGCGGGAAAACGGCATCCTGCTCGGCTTCCTGGGTCTTTGCGCGGTGGTCACGCAGGGCTACATCGTGCGCAAATTGCTCAAACAGATGCCTGAAACGCGCGTATTGTCGTGGGGATTGATCGCTTCGGTGGTCGGTCTGTTGTGCATCGGGCTCGCTCCGCAGCCGTGGTTGGTGTTCGTGGGCTTGGCGGCGCTGGCGCTCGGTTCGGGGTTCGTGAATCCCGCCTCGACCGGCCTCATCTCGCTCTACAGCGGCCCCGAGGAGCAAGGCCGCGTGCTGGGCATCTTCCGCTCGCTGGGTTCGCTCACGCGCGCGTTCACGCCGGTGCTCGCAGGCGCAGCGTTCTGGCTTTTCGGTTCTGCAAGTGTATTTCTCATCGGCGCCGGCTGCACGGTGCTCGCACTCGCGCTGAGCTGGACGCTGCCGCAACCACAAAAATGACCCTCCGCCGGTCCGTCTTTTTCCTGCTCGCGATCGCCGCGCTGCTCGCAGCGAGCGGCTGCACGTGGTTTCGGCGCGAACTGCCGCGCCCCGGGCGGACGGTTTTGGACAGCGACGTGGTCGAGATCCCCGCGCGGCGGCTGGGCAATTTCCTCATCGTCGAGGGTAAGTGGGACAAACGTGGTCCCTATCGTTTCCTCATCGACACGGGTGCCTCGGTGACGCTCGTCACGCCGGAGCTCGCGTCCCGTTATCCGTCGCAACACCTCATCCCGCCGGCCACGCCGCTCGTGCGCGTGAAATCCGCGGAGGGTGAGACGGCGCTACTGACCGCCACGACGCTGCGTCGACTCCAGATCGGCGGCGCGCGCTTCGACGATGTGCAGGCACTGATCTACGATTGCGCGTCGTTGTCTGCGCACTTGGGCGTCAAGATCGACGGCATCCTGGGTTTTCCTCTGTTTCGCGAGACGATCCTCACGCTCGATTATCCCAACTCGCGCGTCGTGATTCAGCCGCGCCGCGCGGAGCCGCTGCTGCCGGGCACGACGATCGCGTTCAACAACGACCGCCGCACGCCGATCATCCCGCTGCGACTCGGCAACGAGAGCTTCATCGCGCTGCTCGACTCGGGCAGCGATGCGAGTCTGAGCCTGAATCCCATCGGCATGGATCCCGCCTACGCCACGCCGCCGCGAGCCGGTGCCACCATCGCCACGATCAACGGCGATCGCGCGCAGCAGATCGGCCGCCTCGATGGCGCGCTGGAGATCGGTGGTTTCCGCGTCGAGAAACCAGTCGTGGATCTCACCGAGGATCTCTCGTCGCTCGGCGGCGGGATTTTGCAGCACTTCGCCGTGTCGTTCGATCAGGAGAACGGCACGGTAACGTTTCACCGCGAATCGACCGATCCGATTCCGCCGGAACCGCGTCGCAGCTCGGGTCTGAGTTTCACCAAAACGCCCGCTTACTGGCGCGTCGCCGCGGTGGTGCCGGGTTCGCCCGCCGATGCCGCGGGCGTGCAGGCCGGCGATCTCGTGACGCGGATCGACGGCGAACTCGTTTCCGCGTGGGATCTCCAGCGCTACGAGGAACTCGTGGGCACGGCCGATTCGATCCAGTTCACTTTCCTCAACGGCACGCGCGAAGAAGCCCGCTTGATCGAGGTGTTCGACCTCGTGCCCTGAGCGGGCGACGCGTTACGCGATGCGTCGCAGGCGAAACACGCCCGCGCCGTCGTGTCCGGTGACCCACGGCCAGGCGACCATCTGCTCTTCGAGTTCGAAGCGGCCGCGCTGGTTGCCGAGAAACTCCCGCATGAGGTGTTCGTTTTCCTCCTGATCGATGCTGCAGGTGGAGTAAACGAGACGGCCGCCCGGTTCGCCCTCGCGGGGCGGTTTCACGAGTCGTGCCGCCGCGCCGAGAAGCGCGAGTTGCTGCCGCGGATGTTTTTTGAAATCGCCCTCCTGCAGACGCCATTTCACGTCGACGCGATGGCGCATGACGCCGGTGTTGGAGCACGGCACGTCGAGCAGCACCGCGTCGAACTCGGTCGGCAGACGATGCTCGCGCAACAGGTCCGCCACGCCGCGCTGCAATTCGCCTTGCACGAGCGCCACGTCGAGACCGGCGGGCACGCGCGAGAGGTTTTCTTTAAGCCGGGTAATCCGCGCGGTGGGCAAATCCATCGCGATCAGACGGCCGCTGCGCATGCGGTCGGCGATCAACAGACTCTTTCCGCCCGGCGCCGCACACGCATCGAGGATGCACTCGCCTGCTTGTGGCGCGACGAGATCTGCGGCCAATCGGGTCGCCGGGTCTTGCAGATAAATCCGGCCAGCGCGCAGCAGCGCTTCCACCTCGGGCCAGTGTCCCGACTCCACTTCGTAGAAATCGGGCCACTGCGTCGGCTTCAGCCAGGCAGGCATCGGCGCAGCCTCTTCACCTGCGGCTCCGGGCCGCACGCGCGCGTAAACGGGAGCCGGTCGCTGATTCCATTCGAGGAGCTCCCGCGTGGCCGCCGCGCCAAACTGGGCCAGCCAGCTCCGCACGAGCCACACCGGATGCGAGAAATATTCCGCGAGCGCGTCCGCGGACGCGAGTTTCGGCGGGGGCGGTGTTGCGAGAATCGTGGCGAGCTTGCGCACGACCGCGTTGACGAGTCGCGCTTCGGCCGGACTCGAGAGCACCTTGGCCTGCTCGACCGCATGATGCACAATCTTGGCGACGCGACCGTCAGCCGCCGGATCGCCGTCGCTGAAAGCCTCGATCAACTCGAAACCCGCAACGAAGAGCACCGCGCGCGTCGAAAATCTCGGCGAGTGCGCGATCAGCCGCCGCAGCGCCGCATCGATGCGCCCGAAATGCCGCACGACGCCAAACACGAGGTGCTGGCACCGCGCGCGCTCGGAGCCGTGCAAGCCCTTGGCTTCCGCTTCAATTAACTCATCGAGTCGTTCCCGCCGATCGAGCCAGCGCGCGATCGTGCGCGCGGCAATGATCCACGCGGAGCTTTCCGCCGCGTTGCTGTTACTCATGGGCAACGCTTTCGACACACTGTTTGACAACGTCGTTCATTCTCCGCTGTAGTCTCCCGTTCAGGCCCTCACTTCCGCAATCATGAATTCCGAAGCTGTCTCTGCACTCCTCACCAAGAACCCGTCCCTCAAGACGGCAAAAGCCAAGTTCGAGGCGATGGAGCCCGGAGCCTACGTGATGCACCGCAGCTGGGGATTCGGTCAGATCAAGAGTTACGACGAGTCCGCGCAGCGCCTGATCATCGATTTCAAGGGCAAGCCCGCCCACCCCATGGATCCCGCTTTCTGCGTGAACACCATGGAGATCCTCCCGCCGAAGCATCTGCTCGTCCGGAAGGAAACCGAGTCGGCCACGATCGCCGAACTGATTGCCAACAACCCCGCCCAGCTCGTCGTCGAAGCGCTCGAATCCTATCCGAACCGCGCCACGACGGTGATCGACCTCGAGCTCACGCTCGCGCAAGTCATCGGCGAAGATAAGTTCAAGAAGTGGTGGGCGTCCGCCAAGAAGGCGCTGGCCAAGGACCCGCGCGTGGCGATTCCGGAAAAGAAGACCGAGTGCTATGTCCTTCGTGATACGCCGGTGTCCGCCGAGGACGAAATCCTCGAGCAATTCCAAGGCACCCGCTCGGCCCGCCGCCGCATCGCTCTCGCCGAAGAGCTGCTCGGCACGATCAACAAGAAAGATCTCAAGACCGACCTCTCCTCGATCCTCACTGGCGTCGCCGACGCGGTGAAGACCAGTAATCAGATCGACGAAGCCGAGCGCCTCTACGGTGCCTACATCCGCGACGAGCTCGCGAAGCAGATCGGCGTCGACAGCAGCACATTCGAACCGCAGCAATCCACCCTCGTCAGCGACGTCCGCGAGCTCCCTGCTGTCGCCGAGAAGATCCCGGTTCACTTCCAAGGCCGCTTCCTCGAACTCGTCGATGCGACCCATCCGATCGAGAGCCGCGACATCATCTTCAACCTGCTCAAGTCGTCGCAGGGCAAGTTCACGACCGAGTGCATCAATTTCCTCGTCGAGCACGGCCACTCCGACGAACTCGCCGCCACTCTCAAGCGCTGGCAAACCGAGCAAAATCTCCGTGCTCCGGTTCTCCTCTGGATCGTCAAGAACCGCCACTCGAAGAAATTCGCCAAGCTGCTCAACGACCTCATCACGCCGCGCCTGCTCGGCGCGATCTTCTTCGCGATCGATTACGAGGCGCTGCAGGCCGCGAGCGCGCGCCGCATCCCGCTCGCCGATATTCTCAGCGAAGACACCGATCTCATCAGCGATCTGCTTTCGACCGCCGATCCCGAGACCGCGCGCGATCTCGCGAACACGCTGATGCTGAACCAGGGCTTCGAGGAACTCACCAAGAAGTCTCTCCTCGCCCGCTTCATCAAAATCTTCCCGAAGATCCAGTCGCTCGTTGCGGCTGATGCCGAGGGCAAGGAAGAGCAGCTCCTCGTTTCCAAGGCCTCCTACGAGCGCAAGCGCGAGGAATACGAGAACATCGTTTCCAAGAAGATTCCGGAAAACTCCAAGGCCATCGCCGTCGCCCGCGAACACGGTGACCTCAAGGAGAATTCCGAATACAAGATGGCCAAGCAGGACCAGCAGGTCCTCATGGCCCAGAAGGCGCACCTGGAACGCGAGCTCGGCCACGCCCGCATCACCGATTTCAAGGAAGCCACGACCGATCAGGTCAGCGTCGGCTCCATCGTCGAAGTTCGCTCCGAGTCCACGGGCCAGACCACGCGCTACACGCTGCTCGGCGCTTGGGACAGCGATCCCGAGAACCACGTGATTTCCTACAAGACGGCACTCGGCGCCGCTCTCCTTGGCAAGAAAGCCGGCGAGCCCGTGAAAGTGCGTTCCGGCGCCGCCGAAGAGAATTACACGATCCTCAGCATCGCCCGCTACGCGGACACCGTGCAGAGCTGAGCTCGTCTCCCCCTCACGAAAAGCGCCGCCTCACCGGGCGGCGCTTTTTTTATGCCTCCACTGCTCAAAGGATTCGTCATCGGCTTCTCGCTCGCCGCCCCCGTCGGTCCGATCGGACTGCTCTGCCTGCGCCGTTCGCTCGCGCACGGGCGCCTGGCGGGGTTCGTTTCCGGACTCGGTGCAGCCACCGCGGATGCCCTCTACGGCCTCGTCGCCGCACTCGGGCTCACGGCCCTAGCTCATTTTCTCGTCCAACACCAGGGCGCGCTGCGCCTCGCCGGCGGACTTTTTCTTCTGTATCTCGGCCTCCGGATGGCGCGCACACCTCCGCCGTCAACGCCGGCGGAATCGCGCCAAGACTCTGCGCGCCTCGGCGTCGCCTACGTTTCCACCCTGCTGCTCACGCTGACCAACCCGGCCACGATCCTCACGTTTCTCGGCCTCTACGCCGGACTCGGACTGCAGGAACGTTCCACATCTGCCAGCGCGCTCGTCGTCGGAGTATTTCTCGGCTCGGCCGTGTGGTGGCTGTTTTTGAGCTCCGCCGCCGCGTGGTTCGGACGCAAAGCCAACGCGCGCCAACTCCGCTGGATCAATCTCGCCTCCGGCCTATTCCTCGCCGCTTTCGGAGTCTGGCAACTGTTCGCCCCCACGACCGCGTAACGACTCAAGCCGCACCTTGTGGCGACTTGGTCCGCACCGTGGCTCGACGCTATCCGGACGTTGGCTCGACCGTGTTCGCACCTTGTCCCGACCCGGTGCGCAACGTGTCCCGACTCGGGACGGACAGTGGCACGACTCGGTGCGCGCATTGGCATGGCTCGATGCGTTCACCGGCGCGAGTCGGTGCGGACATGGGTCCGATGCGATGCGCGGGATTCGTCGTTCTTCGTTGCCTGAGAATGGGCTGAGTCATTGCCAAGCGCCGATCTGAGCGTCAGTTTCGCCACCCTCGTGAACGCTTCCTGGGAGATTCTTAAAATCCTCGCTGACCCGACTCGCTTGCGTCTGCTGGCGCTGGTCTCGCGCGAAGAACTCTCGGTCGCCGAACTCCAGGAAATCCTCGGCATGGGGCAGTCGCGCATCTCTTCGCAACTGGCGCTGCTCCGACAGGCCAATCTCGTGTCCGACCGGCGCGACGGAAAACGCGCCTACTACTCCTTGCGTTCGCCGTTGCCCGAGAAAACCGAGTCGCTGCTGCGCGCGGCAATCGCGTCGGTCCACGATCTGCCGGTGCTCGCCGAGGACCTCACGAATCTCGACCGCATCCTCCAGAAGCGGCGCCGCACGCAGGAACAGTATTTCAACCAGATCGCCGGCCGGCTCGGGAAAAACTACTGCCCGGGTCGCTCATGGGAGGCGATCGGACACCTCGCGCTGCGACTCACTCCGCAGATCGATATCGCGGATCTCGGCGCGGGAGAAGGCTTGCTATCGCAACTGCTCGCGCGCCGCGCGCGGCAGGTGTGGTGCATCGACAACTCGCCGCGCATGGTCGAAGTCGGCACGGAGCTCGCGCAGAAAAACGGCTTCGCGAATCTCACCTACAAGCTGGGCGACATCGAGCGCGTGCCGTTGCCGGACCGTTCGGTGGATCTGGCGATTCTGTCGCAAGCGCTCCACCACGCGCAGCATCCGCAGGCGGCGGTGAGCGAGGCCTACCGCATCCTGCGTCCGGGCGGACAACTGCTGGTGCTCGATCTCAGCGAGCACACGTTTGAAAAAAGCGCGCGATCTTTACGCCGACGTGTGGCTCGGGTTCACCGAGAGCGCGTTGCACGGTTTTCTGAAGAAAGCCGGCTTCACCCACGTGGATGTCACGGTGGTCGCGCGCGAAACGATCGAGCCGTTTTTCGAGACGCTCCTCGCCAGCGGCGTGAAAGCCTGAGCGCGCTGCGCTCGCTTCGGATCCACGCGGAAACCGCGCGTCACCGAGCGCCTGTTATTCGCGGTCCTCAGCCGCCGCGCGAGCGAGCTGACGACGGCGCCACGCGAAACCGAGGCCGCACAGCGCGACGCCCCACAGCGCGTAGGTCGACGGTTCAGGAACCATAACGTTCACACCCACGGGATTGAACGGCGTATGGTGCAGCTCGGCATTACTGTAGTTGAGGTTGCCCGTGATGATCTGACCGTTAATCGGAGAGTTATAATTGCTCAGGTTGATCTGCGGCGCGAGCACGCTGCCGTAGAACTGACCGCCCTGGCCGAGCTTAACATTGCCAGTGCCCGTGATGTTCCAGAGAAGCCGGCCGGCGACGGACTCGCCGTTGAAGTTGCCGTTGCCAAAAAGGGTGCGGCCGTCGGCATTGAGCACGTTCACGACCGCGGTCTGATTCGCCCCGATCGCGAACTGGATATCGGAAAAGTTCTGACCGTTGTAGCGGCCGTTGCTGATCTGGGAGGCGTCCAGATTAAAGATGACCACTCCCGCGTCCGAGGTGTTGGCGCTGAAAATGAGTTTGTTGGTGTTAACGGAGATGCCGCCCGACGCCTGCGCGGCGGCCAGCGTCTGCGACATGGTGATCGCCTGGCTCTCGAGCGTGACCCAGTTCCAGTTCGCCGGAGCCGAGCCATTGCGCGGATCACCGGTGCCGGAGTTGATGATCAGCTTCCCGCCCGAACTCTGGAACTGCTTGCTGTTGGCATTGTAGGTGCCGCTGGCGTTCGGCGTGTAGGCGTAGCCGTTGTTCAGGTGAGAATCGCCTGAGAGTATCAACTGGCCCGCCACGTAGAGCGAAGGGTCGCTGGAAGAGACGAACTCCGACTTCATCGCCACCGTGAAGTTCTGGAGCGTGAGGTTGCCCTTCACCGCCAGCCCACCCCAGGAATCCTGCCCCTGGAAGGTCGCGTTGCCGAAACTGATGAGGTTATACTCCCGGACCATCGTGTCGAAGTCCCTGACGGCCTGCACATAGGCCTGGCCGCGCATGCTCAACGGAAGCATCGCCAAAAAGGGCGAGGCACAGACGCAGAACATAGGGATTACACCTCATATTGGTGGGAATAAAGGCCCCACAGTTGGGGCTGTCAACGCTCTATCGGTTGAGTGCTGGACGGCTTTAGAGGAAATGATAATTCTTATGCGAAGTGCTGCGTAGCCGGGCCGGCCAGCCAAAGTCACCCGTCAGAATGTCAGCCCCACTTTCGCCCCGGCGGCGCGTAGAAGCGCCTGCTCCTCACGGCTAAGGTCACGATGCCATGCTTTCTGCAGCAACGGCCGCGCGGCCTCGAGCTGGCCCAGATCAGCCAGCGCAAGCCCCATCCAGATAGCGACTTGAGGACGGTCACGGTCCGTGTCGGAAAGCTGGGCGAAAAGATCGACGGTGTCTTGGGGACGCCCTTGCCGCCACCGAACGGCCGCGAACGGAATCACGTTGGCCATCTGAGTCGGGTCCTTGTCATAAATCGCCTCGGCTCGAGCCGCTGCGTCCGGAGAAATTCGGTTCAGCAAACCGCCGAGCGTGATCCACGTCGCAGCCACGGCGTCGTCGCCGGGCAACTGACGCGTCCATTGGTCGTGCAGTTGCCACAGTTTCGGCAGATCCGTGCGATTCGCGTAGATGTCGCGCAAGGCCGGATAGGCCCAAAAACTCTTCGGATGCCGCTCGAGCACGACTTGGAGCGCACGTTCGAGACTCTCGTTGTCCTGCCAAGCTCCGGCCAAACGCACGAGCGCGCGGAGTGCCACGAAAGAGTCTCCGCAAGCCGTGAGCGCATCGTTCCACGTCGCCCGCGCATTCGCTTCGCTGTAGCGCAAACGCTGCAGACGGGAACTGATCGCCAACGTCGCCACATCGCGCGGCCAGATGCCCCAGGCGCCTGCATGCAGCCGAGCTTCGAGGCGATCAAGGTCACCCACTTCCGCACTGATTTGGGCCGCGGCATCGGCGACCGCCGCGTCGTTCGACAGCTCCGACGAAAGCGAGTCGATCCATACCAGCGCTTCACGACCGCGGCCAATGTCGCCGAGCCAGCGCACGATCGTCGCGACATCGTTCGCTCCCTGGGCGACCGCCGTTTCTTTCAGCGCTTCGATCAACGCCGACCAGCCCGGAAGACCGGGCGAGTCGAAATCGAGGCGACGTCCAGGATAAAACTGCTCCCCAAGACGCCGCATCAGTTCGCGAGAGTGGTGTCCGTCGCGCTGCCGCGCCGCTTCCTTCAATAACTCCACCGCGGCGCGCACGCGCACGGCCGGCACGGCGGTGAGCTTTTCGAGTTCGGTGCGACCGATAGCCTGCTTCCCCTCCTCCGTGCTCCAGAGCCGAAACGAAGCGAGATTGAGTCGCGCTTCCGGATCATCGGGTGCTGCGCGCACCCACGCCTCGACGTGCCGCTCCAACTCGCCTTCCTGCCCCAACGCCGCCGCGAGCGATGCGCCGAGGCGGAAAAATGCCACATCCTGCCGCGCCTGCGGATCGAGGTCGCTCCACGCTGTCTGCGCCACGTCGAGACGGTTCAAACGCAGCGCTTCCGAAATCAGCGCCGAGCGAAAAGCGACGTTCTCCGGTGCGAGCAACGCCAGCTGTTCCTGCGCGCCGAGGATCTCCGGCGATCCGATTTCCGCGAGAATCCGCGACGCTTCGCGCCAGGCCGAGACGTCGTTCGGCGCCAGCGCCAGCGCCCGCCGCAACGCCAGCGCAGCCGAGCGATAGTCACTGTGGAGCGCGAAATTCGACGCCTGCTCGAGCGCGTGCCGCTGCTGCCAGCGTTGCCAGACCGGGCGCGCAAACACCCACACGAGCGCTCCGATTACCACCAAAAGCAGTGCGCCGGCCGCGATGCGAAGCGCATCGCGTTGCGACTCGTTCAATTCGTCCCAGCGGTTCTTCCAGCGACGACGTTGTTCTGCAGAAAAGATCGGCATGGCGGGCGCAAGCTGCGCTCAGGCGGGCGGAGTGCAGCAAGAGAAAAACTCATTTCGGCGCGAGCAGTCGCGGCGCCCACTCGCGCAACCAAGCCTCTGCGCCTTCGCGCGTGGCTTCGCGTGTGACGAAGATCAGATAACTTGCGTCGCCGCGGCGGCGGCCTTCGCTCACGCGGGCCAGTCGCCACGCCGCGACATCGCCGATGCTGTTGCTGCCGATCTCGGCGCTGCGACCGAGCCATGCGTCCCAATGCACATAGAACAGGTGACGCATCTCACTGCCTTCGCCGAAGCGACCGATCGAAAAATCCACCGGCACGCCGCCGACTTCCAACGTCACCGGTCCCGGCAACGCGAAAAACTCCTCCCCCGCCATCGGCACGCAGATCGTGGGATCGTGGAGATCCGCGGCAGCGACGCGCGCCACGTCGTCGTCCCACCTCGCCAGCAACGCCAGCTCGCCCCACGCGCCCCCGCGGGCGAGTCCGCGCACGATGCTCGCGTTGAGAATTTCCTTCGTGCGCTCCGGCACCGCGATTTCACGCCAGTCGCCCACGTTTCCGTGCAGCTCCCACTGCACACGGTTTCCGGGCTGCTTGTATTCGTGCCAGCGATACCAAGCTTCAGGCGCGACGAGCGAAACAGCCGCGGCCATCGCCCAAACCCCGCCGAGCCAGGCCTCTCCGCTCCAAGTCGCGCTCCGCGTCACCGCAGCCGGCGCCTGCACCCGGCGACTCGCGCGCCACGCCAGCAAAGCGACCAGCACCAGCGTTGCCGCCAACTCGAGCGCACCCGCGCGGTCGTGCCATTGCTCACTGACTTCAGGTCCGTGAACCGCCGCGAGCCAGGTGAGAACCGTCGTCCGCACCCAGTTTGTCCCAAGCGCAACCAGCATCGACGCGCCGACCAACCGCAGACGACCGGCCACACGCAGACGGAACAACTCGCCGAAAAAACCATCCCGCCATCCACACGGTTTGCAGCGAGCGCAATCCGCTGCACGCCTCGTCCACGCCGACCACGCCGTTCGCCAGCTCGATCACCGCGCCGTGCACGACCGCCGGATGCCCCAGGAGCGAAACCGCCGTGGCGGCCAGATTCGCATTCAGCGCCACGAGCGCGCCGACGAGCCGCACGGTCACAATCGTCGGCCAGCTCAACGCCGTCGCGACGAACAAAACCGGAAACGCGAAATGCCACGCCACGGCCACGCCGCGCCAGCGCACCAGTATCAGAAAACTTGATACGATCGCGAGCCCCACCGAAATCCACTGCGCAGCGGGCCAGAGCGGATTCGCGGTCAGCACGATCAACGCGGCCGGCAACATCACGAGCGCTACACTCAAAAGCACTCCACCCACGCGCTGAACCGACGCGCCGGGTTTCGTTTCCGCGGGGCAATCCCGCAGGCGTTCCCACGCCAGTGCCGCGGCCAGCAGCGGCACCAGAAAGCCAAACGATTGCTCCGTGCTCGCGCTCCACGCGGGCCACCAGCGCCAGATCACGGCGCCCCACAGCAGCGCCAGCGCGAGCAGCCATGGCGCGTCACCGGCAGAGCGGCGAGTGGCAGCCGGCGCACTCACTCCATTTCGACGCGCGCGCGATAAAACGCGTCGCACTTCGCCTGAATTTCACGCGGCGAACTCATCGTGAGCGCCTCTTCGGCCAGCGCCCGCGCATCGGCCATCGTCATCGCGCGGATCACGTATTTCACGGCCGGCACCCACGACGGCGCCATGCTGAGACTGTCCACGCCGAGACCGAGCAGGAGCGGCGCATAGACGGGATCGCCCGCCATCTCGCCGCACACGCTGACTGGAATCTTGTGCCGATGCGCTCCGTCGACGATCTGCTTCAACGTGCGAATCACCGCTGGATGCGTGGGCTCGTAGAGATGCGCGATGCGATCGTTCACGCGATCGATCGCGAGCAGGTATTGGATGAGATCGTTGGTGCCGATGCTGACGAAGGCGCAATCGCGCGCGACGAGATCGATCGTCATCGCCGCACTGGGGATCTCGATCATCGCGCCGATGGAGAGGTTTTCGTCGAACGGCTGGCCGCGCTCCTTCAGCTCCTGCATGCACTCGGTGAGCACGGCGTTGGCGCGCGCGAGTTCCTCATGTCCGCTGATCATCGGATACATGAGCTGCACCTTGCCGTAGGCGCTCGCCATCAGGATCGCGCGGAGCTGGTCCTTGAAGATGTCCCGGTGCTCGAGGCAGAACCGGATCGCGCGGAAACCCATGAACGGGTTGTCCTCTTTCGGGAAGAGATCGGGATTGCCCGCCATCGGCTTGTCGCCACCGAGATCGAGCGAGCGGATGATCACCGGATTCGGCGCGAGCGCTTCCGCCACGCCTTTGTAGGCGAGAAACTGCTCCTGCTCGCTCGGCACGCGCGACGAGTTGAGGAAAAGATACTCCGTGCGGTAAAGCCCGACACCCTCGGCGCGGTATTCCTGCACCAGCCCCACCTCGTCCATCTTCTCGATGTTGGCGAGCAACGGCACCGACACGCCATCGAGCGTGACGGCAGGACGGCGGTTCGCCTCGAGGAGGCGCGACTCGAAGGACTTCTTCCGTTCCTGAATCTTCCCGTAACGGAACAGCGTGCTCTCGGTCGGATTGAGAATGATGACGCCGTCGTAGCCATCGACGATCGCCCAATCTCCGTTCTGCACGCGGGTGGTGAGATTGCGCACTCCGACCACCGCCGGAACCTTCATCGAACGCGCCACGATCACCGCGTGGCTCGTGCGGCTGCCCGAGTCGGTCACGATCGCCAGCGCGGCACTGCGGTCGATGCTCGCGGAGTCGGACGGCGTGATATCGTTGGCGACGACGATGCGCTTGTCGGCGAGCCGGCTCAGCGAGTTCTCCGCCTGGCCGAGCAAATTCTGCAAGACACGCTGCGCCACGTCGCGCAGATCGCTCGCGCGCTCGCGCAGATACTCGTCAGCGATTTCGGAGAACGCCTTGATGTAGCGCTGCGAGACCTGGTTGAAGCAGGTTTCGATGTT
This sequence comes from Opitutus sp., assembly GCA_024707325.1. Taxonomy (GTDB): domain Bacteria; phylum Verrucomicrobiota; class Verrucomicrobiia; order Opitutales; family Opitutaceae; genus Opitutus. The sequence continues at coordinate 812,731 of JANPZY010000004.1, forward strand.
GCGGCCGGTGGCTTGAAACTCGCGGATGGTTTCCCCGATCAGCGCCTGATCCTCAAGCACCAGCAGGTGCGCATCGAAGATCAATGCCTCCTCCGGTCCCAAGTTTTTGGATACCTCGCTCTGGATCTTCGCGATCTGCTGACGGGTGACGAGCAGCGCCTGCTCGAACCGCGCCACTTCCTCGATCCGCTTGTCCGGCTCCACTTGGTAGCTCGGCACCGTGATGTCGCTCTGGATATAAACGAAGACCTGTCCGTAGGCGATGCCCTGTGAGGCGGCAATGCCTTGCACCGTGACTTCGTTCTTCGAGCGGGAATCCATCAATTCGAGTAAGTGCGACCGACACGGGGTGGATGCCGGTGGCGCCGGACGATAACGCTCCGCCAGAGCAGCGGGTCAATGCGGATTTACTCTAACCGCGAATCGATGACGACCGCTTCCCCGCCCCATCCGTCCTTCAAACGCTGCGCGATTGCGCTCGCGTCCGCGCCTTCCGGCAAAAACGCGAAACACGCACTGCCACTCCCACTCATGCGCGGAGCCAAACCGCACTCCCCGCGCAACTCTTCGAGCATAGTCGGCAGGGCTATGAATTTCTCGAATGCCACCGACTCCATGTTGTTATAAAGTAGCGCCTCGGCGGCGGCGTCGCTTTCGATCCACCGTTGCAAGCGCAACTGTGCTTCCTCTTCGGGACAATAACTGTCCGGCGCCCGCGCCGCCATCTGCTGGTAAGCCCAGGGCGTCGAAATGCCAAACGACGGCTTGAACACCAGCACGCGCCTCCCACTCAAACGCGCCGCACTCGCTTCCGGCAACGCCTCGATCCGCTCGCCGCGTCCGCGCATCACCACCGGACCCCCGGTCAGAAACGCCGCGCAATCCGAGCCGAGCTTCGCCGCCAGCGGCACGAGCGCCGCGTCGTCGAGCGGACGCCCCGCGAGATCGTTCAATGCGCGTAACGCGATCGCGCCGTTGCTGCTGCCGCCACCGAGCCCCGCCCCCCATCGGGATGCGTTTTTGCAGAACAAACTTCGCCGCGCCGCGCCAGCCCGTCGCCTCGCGAAACACTGCCGCGGCTTTCAGCACGAGATTCGACGCATCGACCGGCACCGCCGGATCGTCGCATTCGAGCGCATCCGTTTCCGCCGGGGCGATCGTCAGCGTGTCGCCCCACTTCAACTTCGCCACGACCGACACCAGATCGTGGAAGCCGTCGCTCCGCCGTCCCGTGATCGCGAGGAACAGGTTCAGTTTGGCCGGAGAGAAATACGTGAGCGGTTCGTGCATCGACTCGAGGCGCACCGTGTCCCGACCCGGTCCGCACCCTGGCTCGACTCATGCCGCACCCTGGCTCGACCCGGTCCGCACTGTGGCTCGACGCATTCCGCTTCATGGCACGAGTCGGCGCCAGCCGGAATTTTGGGTTTCCATCGGAAGCGTTTGTCGTTCACTGGGCCTCCCCGCTCATGTCCTGCGATTTGATTCTCGCCCTCGACGTCCCCACGCGCGAAGCCGCCGCGCCGATTCTCCGCCAATTGCGCGGCTCACTCCGCTGGGTGAAGATCGGCCTGCAAATGTTCACCGCCTACGGGCCCGATTACGTGCGCAGCGTGGCCGACGAGGGGTTTAACATTTTCCTCGATCTCAAACTGCACGACATCCCCAACACGGTCGCCAAAGCCGTGGAGTCGCTCGCGCCGCTGCCGATCGGCATGCTCACGCTGCACACCTGCGGTGGACGCGAAATGATGGCCGCCGCGCGCAAAGCGCAGTTGGAAACGAAACCCGATCTGCTGCTCCTCGGCGTCACCGTGCTCACGTCGATGGACGCCTCCGCGCTCAACGAAACCGGTGTCTCCGTCGCGCCCGACGCACAGGTGTCGCGTCTGGGCCGTCTCGCGATTGACGCCGGTCTGCGCGGTCTCGTGTGCTCACCGCTCGAGGTCACGATGCTGCGTTCGCAACTGCCGGCCGACGTCCAGCTCGTCACGCCGGGTATTCGCCCGAGCGGCGAAGCCGGCGGCGACGATCAAAAACGCGTCATGTCTCCGGCCGAGGCCGCGCGTGCGGGCTCAAGTTTTATCGTCGTGGGCCGACCCATTCTCAAAGCCAAGGACCCTGCGGAGGCCGCTCGCGCGATCCTCGCGGAACTTGGCACCGCCTAGCGGTTCGAATCACCTCCCGCTTCATCCCCACATGTCCCGCACCGCCGCCATCCTCCTCGCCGCCGGAAGCGGCTCCCGCATGCAGGGGGCCGTCACTGACAAAGTGCTCGCTCCCCTCGCGGGCCGACCGGTTTTCGCTCACTCGGCCGCGGCATTCATGGCCAGCGGGGTGGCGGATTTCTACGTCGTCGTCTATCGCGATCAGCGACAGATGACGGAGCTCGCAGCCTATGCGCCCACGCCTTCCGCACTGGTGCAGGGCGGACGCGAACGTCAGGACTCGGTCATGCGAGCGCTCGCTTCGCTGCCCGACGACATCGCGTATGTCTTTATCCACGATTGCGCGCGTCCGCTCGTGCGACCCGAGCAACTCGTCGCGCTGCACAAGATCGTGCGCCGCGAGGACGCCGTCGTGCTCGCACACCGCGTGACCGACACGATCAAGGAACACCGCGACAACGCCCGCCTGCGCACGCTCGACCGCTCGCGCCTCTGGGCGATGGAAACGCCTCAGGTTTTCGCCCGCGATCTGATCGTGCGCGCCTACTCCCGTGTATCCGAAAAATCGTTACACGTGACCGACGATGCCGCTGCGGTCGAAGGCTTGAGCCATCCGATCGCGCTGCTCGAAAACTCCTCGCCCAATCCGAAGCTCACCACGCCGGGCGACCTCGCTTATCTCGAGTTCCTCATCGAGCGCGATCCCTCGATCACCGCGGATCTCGGCTGGCGCAACCAACGCTGACGCGCATGGCCCGTTTTCGCATCGGCCACGGTTACGACATTCACCGGATCGTCCCCGGCCGCCCGCTCGTGCTCGGCGGCGTGAAGTTCGACACCAACTACGGACTCGACGGCCACTCCGACGCCGACTGCCTCACGCATGCGATCTGCGACGCGATTCTCGGCGCGGCCGCGCTGCCCGACATCGGACATTTTTTTCCGAACACCGATCCGGCCTTCAAAAACATCGACTCGCAGGTGCTGCTGCAGCGCGTGTGCACCGAGGTTGCAAATCAAGGCTACACGCTGGTGAACATCGACGCCTCCGTCATCGCGGAGCGTCCGAAAATTTATCCGCGTCTCGCGGACATGAAGGCCGCGCTCGCGAAATCGACGGGACTTTTCCCCGACGAGATCGGCCTCAAGGCCACGACCAACGAGGGCGTGGGCGATCTCGGCAAAGGCATTGCGATCGCCGCGCACGCCGTCGCACTCCTTTTACGGAGCTAGTTGCCAAATCGGGCCGCGCGGTCTGTCCTTTCGCCCTCGCCGCGAAATGACATTTCTCCGCCCGACCTCCCGCGCTCCGCTGGCTGCGATTTTCTTCGCCAGTTTTCTCGCCCTGCTCGCCCTCTCCGCGTGCAAACCGCGCGAAACCGCCGTCGAGCGAGGCACGCGCGAACAAGTGCTCCATCGCGGCATCGGCGTGGACCTTGCCGACCTCGATCCGCATCTCGCGACGCAAGCGGCCGACTACAACGTGCTCTCCGCGCTCTTCGAAGGACTCGTGAGCGAGGAACCGGTGGACTTGCATCCGGTGCCCGGCGTCGCCGAGCGCTGGGACGTCTCGCCGGACGGACTCACCTACACGTTTTATCTCCGCGAAAACGCGAAGTGGTCCAACGGTGATCCCGTGACCGCGCAGGATTTCGTCGATTCCTGGCGACGCGTGCTCACGCCCGAACTCGGCGCGGAATCCGCCCACCTGTTGCACGTGATCCAGGGCGCCAAGGCCTTCAACAAAGGCGTCGCCGGCTTCGACGCGGTCGGTATCACCGCTCCGGATACACGCACGCTGCGCGTCACGCTCGAGCATCCGACGCCATACTTTCTCTCGCTGCTCAATCACACCGCGTGGTTCCCCGTGCATCGCGCCACGATCGAAAAGGCCGGCACCTTCACACGTCGCGGCACCGCCTGGGCGCGGCCCGGAAAATTCGTCGGCAACGGACCGTTTACTCTGAAGGAGTGGCGCTTCGGCCAGGAAATCGTCGCGGCGAAATCCGACACCTACTGGGACCGCGCCAGCGTGCGGCTCAACGGCATCGTGTTTCGCGCCTTCGACAGTCTCGACGCCGAAGAGCGCGCGTTTCGCGCCGGACAACTTCACCTCACCGAAGCGCTGCCGCCGGGACGCATCGAGAGCTATCGCCGCGACGCGCCTGAGCTGCTGCGCATCGATCCGCTGCTCGGCACGTATTTTCTGCGGCTCAATGTCGGCCGTCCGTTCCTGAGCGATGTGCGCGTGCGCCGCGCGCTCGGTCTCGCGATCGACCGCGAAGCAATTGTCGAAAAGGTTCTGCGCGGCGGCCAGCAGCCCGCCCGCTCGTTCGTGCCGCCGGGCACCGCGGGCTATGTTTTCGGCGGCGGATTTTCGACGGATTTCGACGCCGCCCGCGCGCTGCTCGCCGAGGCCGGTTATCCCGAGGGCAAAGGACTCCCGCCGTTCGAGCTGTTGTTCAACTCGTCCGAAACACATCGCGTGATCGCGGAGGCGATTCAGGAAATGTGGCGTCGCGAACTGGGTGTGCAGGTCGAGCTCGTGAATCAGGAACTCAACGCCGTGCTCGAGGCGCGCCGCACGGGCGATTTCCAGATCCTGCGCTCGGTGTGGACGGGCGATTACAACGACCCGACGTCGTTCCTCGACATCTGGCAAAGCGGCAGCGGTAACAACTACACAGGCTGGTCGAGCGCGTCCTACGATTCGCTGCTTTTCGAGGCACAACGCGCCACGTCGCCCGAGGAGCGCAACCGCATCTTCGCGCGCGCCGAAGCACTGCTGCTCGAAGCGGTGCCGATGATTCCGATCTATCACTACACGCACGTGTTTCTGCTGCGGCCGGACGTGAAGGGCTGGCATCCGACGCTGCTCGACCGCCATCCCTACAAACACGTGTGGTTGGAAAAATAACCAGCCGGTTCGCGCCGCACGTTTTCTGCTCTTTCCTCGCCATGATGACCCGTCTCCCCCGCCTCGCTTTCGCGGCCGCTTTGTCGGTCGTCGCCGCGCCGCTCTGCGTCCTGGCTGCTCCGGAGTTTTCCTCCGCGCGTATTCTCGAGCACACGAAGATTCTGTCGTCCGACGAGTTCGAAGGCCGCAGTCCCGGCTCGCCCGGCGAGGACAAGACGGTCGCGTATCTGGAAAACGAGTTCAAACGACTCGGCCTCGCGCCGGGAAATCCCGACGGCACCTACATCCAGCACGTGCCGCTCGTCGGCATCACTTCGCAGCCGTCGCTTGAGTTTACGGTCAATGGCCAGGCGCTGCCGATGACCAACATCAATGACTACGTCGCCACCACGAGCCGCGTGACGCCGCATCTGTCCGCGAAAGACAGCGAGGTCGTCTTCGTCGGCTACGGCGTCGTCGCTCCCGAGTATGGTTGGGACGATTTCAAGGACGTCGACGTGCGCGGCAAAACCGTCGTCATGCTCATCAACGATCCGCCGGTGGTCGATCCCGCCACCGGCCAGCTCGACCCGAAGATATTCGGCGGGCGCGCGATGACCTACTACGGTCGCTGGACTTATAAATACGAAATCGCTGCCGCCAAAGGCGCCGCCGCATGCCTCATCGTGCACGAAACCGGCCCGGCCGCGTATCCGTTTGCCGTCGTTGTCGGCAGCCGCAGCCGAGAAAACTTCGAGCTCCGAACGCCCGGCGGAAACGCGGGCCGTTGCGCGCTCGACGGCTGGCTCACACTCGATGCCGCGCGCCGGCTCTTTGCGGCGACCGGACACGATTTCGACACGCTCAAGCGCGCCGCGCTCTCGCGTGATTTCCAGCCGGTCGCGCTCGGTGCGAAGGCGTCGTTCGAAATCAAGAACACGCTCCGCGAAGTCGATTCGCGCAATGTCCTCGCGAAAGCTGAAGGCGCCGATCCGAAGCTACGCGACGAATACGTGATCTACACCTCGCACTGGGATCACTTGGGCCGTGAACCGAAGCTGCAGGGCGACCAGATCTACAACGGCGCCGTGGACAACGCCGCGGGCGTCGCGGTGTTGCTCGAGATCGCGCGCGGGTTTGCCGAACTGCCGGCGAACGAGCGTCCGAAGCGCAGCGTGTTGTTCCTCTCCGTCACGGCTGAGGAAAAAGGTCTCCTCGGCTCGCGCTACTACGCGGAGAACCCGCTGTATCCGCTGAACAAGACACTCGCGAACATCAACATGGACGGCGCGAATCAGTATGGTCCGACCAGCGACATGGCCACGGTCGGTTTCGGCGCGTCCACCCTCGACGACATCGGCATCGCCGTCGCCGCCGAGCAGGGCCGCACCATGGAGCCCGAAGCCCATCCGGAGCGCGGCTCATATTATCGCAGCGACCACTTCGAATTCGCCCGCGTCGGCGTGCCGTCCTACTATCCGAAGCACGGCCGCCGCTACATCGGCCAACCCGAGGATTTCGCCGATCGCGTCGTCGCCGACTACATCGCGCGCGACTACCACAAGGTCTCCGACGAGGTGAAACCCGACTGGACGTTCGAGGGCGCGGCGCAGGACACCGCGTTTCTTTTCGAGGTCGGTCGTCGCGTCGCCAACGCCGACCGCTGGCCCGAATGGAAACCGGGCAACGAGTTCAAGGCCCGTCGCGACGCCATGCTCGGCCGCACCGAATGATTTCTCTCATGTTGCTACGCCGCTTCACGCTTCCCGCGCTCGCGCTCGCCGCTGCGCTTTCATTCACCGCCTGCTCGAAGAAGAGCGAAACCGGTGCCGCTTCCGAGGGCGGCAAGCCGCTCAAGGTCCTGCGCTACGGCAACGGCTTCGAGGTGCAGGATCTCGATCCGCAGACGGTCACAGGCATCCCCGAGCATCACGTCGTCACCACGCTCTTCGAAGGTCTCGTATCCGAGGATCCGGTCGATCTGCATCCGGTGCCCGGCGTGGCGAAGTCGTGGGACATTTCCGAGGACGGACTCGTTTACACGTTTCATCTCCGCGAGGACGCGCGCTGGTCCAACGGCGAGCCGGTCACCGCGCACGATTTCGTTCGTTCGTATAAGCGCATCCTCACGCCCGCGCTCGCCGCCGACTACGCTTACATGCTCTACAACTACGTCGCCGGCGCGAAGGACTACTATGAGGGACGCGTCATCGATTTCTCGCAGGTTGGTTTTCGCGCCATCGACGATCGCACGCTCGAGGTTCGGCTGCTGCATCCGACGCCATATCTGCTCAACGCAATGAACCACTACGCGTGGTTCCCCGTGCACATCCCCACCGTCGAAAAATTCGGCGGACTCGATCGACGCGGCACCGCGTGGACGCGCATGGAAAACCTCGTGGGCAACGGTCCGTTTGTATTGAAAGAATGGAGACCGAACCAGCGCCTCGTCGTGAAGCGTTCGCCGACTTACTGGGACCGCGACACCGTGCAGCTCGACGAGATCGCGTTCTATCCCGTCGACAACCTCGACGCCGAGGAGCGCATGTTCCGCACCGGCGAACTCGACATCACGCAGGAAATTCCTGTCGGAAAAATCGACGCCTACCGCCGCGACAATCCGAGCGTCCTGCGCATCGATCCGTATCTCGGCATCTATTTTTATCGCTTCAACACGCGTCGCGCCCCGCTCGACGATGTCCGCGTGCGCAAGGCCCTCGCGCTCGCCGTCGATCGCGAGAGTCTCGTGAAAAACGTCACGCGCGCCGGCGAGCAGCCGGCTTACGCCGTGAGCTATCCCAACAACAACGGATACACGCCAAACGCCCGCCTCACTGGCACCATCGAGGACGCGAAACGCCTGCTCGCGGAAGCCGGTTATCCGGACGGCAAAGGTGCTCCCACGATCGAGCTCCTCTACAACTCGCAACAGAACCACCGCCTCATCGCCGAGGCGCTCCAGCAGATGTGGCGCAAGAATCTCGGCATCGAAGTCGTCCTCCGCAACGAGGAGTGGCGCGTGTATCTCGACGCCGTCGACACCGGCAACTTCATGATGCAGCGCGCCGGCTGGATCGCGGACTACACGGACCCGAACGTGTTTCTCGACCTCTGGGAGACGAACAACCTGAACAACGACACCGGCTGGGGTAGCCCCGTTTACGACGAATTGCTCGCGCGTTCGTTGCAGGCCAAAACCGACGAGGAGCGCTTCGCGCTCTATCAACAAATGGACGCGATCCTCGTGGAAGAACTGCCCGTCATGCCGCTCTTCTACTACACGCGCCCGCGCCTCGTGAGCGAACGCGTGACCGGTTTTCACCCGACGCTCCTCGACAATCACCCCTGGAAGCACGTGGGCCTGAAAGACTGACGCCCTCCGCAGTCGTCCGCACGCCGCTGCACACCAGCACGGCCTCTATTCATCAGCGCCCTCTTCCGTTCCCGCGAACAGCTCTCCCTCATTTGAACCGTAATACGGTTCAAACTATTGCAATCCACGTTGCCACAACAGCTTACGAATGGCGTTTGGCCGGGGTTTTGCGGCGAAGCGAAGGCGGATTTCCCAGCGCTTTGCGCCGGTGATCTGGTGCCGCAGCTCAGGCGGAGGTGGTGAGTTCGCGGGCGCGATCGACCAAGATGTCGATCAGCGCAGGATGCTGGCCGAGCAGTTTGGTGAACTGCACGTCGTCGTCGCCGCGCGCGGCACGCACGATTTTCTCGACGTCCCCGCCGGCGCCGGCGTGACGTCCCGGGCCGATGAAAAGCATCGCGATCACGAGCGGACCTGTGCGCCACTCCGGGCGCTCGAGCACACGCGCGAGCAACGGTTCGTTGAATGCGTAATCGTCGCCCTCGCGTCGCTCCATGCTGCACGCGACGACTTCGGTCGCATCGTCGCCGAGCGCTTCGCGCAATTGCGCGCCGATCGCATCCCGCGCGGCCGTCACCGCGGGTGCGGGACTGCCGTGATCGACCAAGGCTACACGCGGACGCGCACCCGGGCGCGACACGGCGCGCACATGGTCGCGAACGATGCCGCACAAGCGCTCGTCGTGGTCCGCATACAGGCACGACCCGATCCGCACCTTGGCTCGACCCAGGCCGCGCTCGGCGAACTCCGCCACCATCCCCGGCACCCAGCGCGTGACCGCGAGCGAGGGTCCGATGAAAAGCGGCAATGCGAGAATCTCAGTAGCGCCTTCAGTCTCGAGGCGGCGCAGAGCGTCGGAAAACAGTTCGGCCGGTTTTCCGTCGAGTTGCTCGGCCGGGATTTTGTCGGAATGCGCGAGCGACACCGGGTCGACCGGCAGCGCGAGTCGAACGGAAAGCGTCTCGGCGATCGCGCGAAGTTGCCGCGTGCTCGCGGGCTCGAGCGAGCCGTTATCGAAAAGCAGCACGCGTCGGTTCATCGGCATCCGTCGAATGTGCGCGGACAGAAAATGCGAGGCGACTGCGGACGCTTGGGAAAGCGTTCCACCGCTCAGATCTCGCAGCTCGCGAGCGCGAACTGGTCAGCGGCGCGCACGAGTTCGCTCCAGCGAACGACTTCGCCCACGAGGATGAGCGCGGGGCGGCCTTGGAGGCCGTCGAGCAATTCGGCACCGTCGGCCAGCGTGCCAACACGCACGGTCTGCGAAGAGAGCGTCGCACCCGCGACGATCGCGACCGAAGTCGTGTCGGCGAGTCCACCGGCGCGGAGTTCGCGCGCGATTTCGACGAAGCGTTGCGTGCCCATGTAGATGCACAAGGTAGCCTGAAGTTTGGCGAGCGTGCGCCAGTCCACGGGCGTCTGGCTTTTGCCGCCGCAGGGATGTCCGGTCACGAACACGAGCGTCGAGGTGACGCCACGTTGCGTCAGCGGGATCGCCGTGCTCGCGCTCGCGGCCGACGCGGCCGTGACGCCCGGCACGATTTCAAACGGGATGCCGGCACCGGAAAGCGCAAGCAACTCCTCACCCGCCCGGCCGAAAACCATCGGATCGCCACCTTTTAGCCTTACGACGTAGCGGCCCGCACGCGCCCGATTCACCAGGAGATTGCAAATGTGCTCCTGGGTGGCGCTGTGACTACCGAGGCGCTTGCCCACGTAGATCTTCTCGCACGTGGCAGAGCAGAGATCGAGCAGCTCGGCGTTCGCGAGATCATCGTAAAGAACAACTTCCGCTTCCCGAAGCACCCGCGCGCCGCGCACGGTGATGAGGTCGGCCGCGCCGGGACCCGCGCCGATCAAAACGACGCGACCGGGCTTTTCGGCCGGCGAAGTGGAAGGGAAGTTTGTCATGTGCTATTTTCGTTTTTACTTCTTTAGTGAAGTAGTCAACTCTCCGCTCCTCTTTTCCATGTCTCAAGCACCCACCGCTCCTGCCGCCGTCACCAAGAACGAAATCCTGAAGACCCAGATCCCGACTCTGGCCGGGAATATTGCGGCGACGCTCCACGACCCCAATGCCGACCGCTTCTCGGAGGACGACGAGCAGTTCATCAAATTCCACGGCATCTATCAGCAGGACGACCGCGACCTGCGTAAGACGGGTAAGAAATACATGGTGATGATCCGCGGCCGCATCCCGGGTGGCGTGATGACGTCGGCGCAGTGGATCACGTTTGACGACCTCGCGACGCAATACGGCAACAACACCCTCCGCCTTACCACGCGCCAGAGCATCCAGTTCCACGGCGTGCTGAAGTCCGGCCTCGGTCCGCTGGTCAAACGGATCAACGAGTCGATGCTCTCCACGCTCGCCGCTTGCGGCGACGTGAACCGCAACGTCACGGCTTCGCCCACTCCGTCCACGAGCATCGCCCGCGAGGAAGTTTACAAGGATTCGGTGAAGGTCGCGCTCGCGCTCGCTCCGGTCACGAAGGCTTACCACTCGATCTGGGTCGATGGCGTGCAACTCAATCTCGACGATCCGGAGAACAAGAACTTCGTCGATCCGCTCTACGGGCAGACCTACCTGCCCCGCAAATTCAAGACGTCCTTCGTCGTTCCGCCGGTGAACGACATGGACATCTACACGAACGACCTCGGCTTCATCGCCGTGATCGAGAACAACGAGCTCATCGGCTATAACCTCGCAGTCGGCGGCGGTCTCGGCCGCAGCCATGGCAACGAGCAGACGTATCCGCGTCTGGCCGACGTCGTGGGCTTCTTCCGTCGCGAGCACCTGATCGAGGTTTCGAAGGCCGTGCTCACGATCCACCGTGATTTCGGCGATCGCACCAACCGCCGCCACGCGCGCCTCAAGTATGTCGTCGAGGAACGCGGCACCGAGTGGATCACCGCCGAAATCAACCGCCGCACGGGCGGCGTCCTGTCGGGCGTGCGTCGTTTCGAGTTCACCACGACGGGCGATCTCTACGGCTGGCACCGCGCGGTGGACGGCAAACTCTTCCTCACGCTCTTCGTCGAAACGGGCCGCATCAAGGATGTGCCCGGCCACACGATGAAGACGGCGCTGCGCCAGGTCGCGGAAAAGTTCGGCCACATCGAATTCCGCATCTCGGCCAACCAAAACATCATTCTGGCCAACGTCCCCGAGTCCGATCGCGCCGGCATCACTGCCCTGCTCGCGCAGCACGGCGTGCGCGTGGACAACCAGGCTTCGATTCTCCACGCCGCTTCGATGGCGTGCCCGTCGCTCCCGACCTGCGGTCTCGGTCTCGCGGAGTCCGAGCGCTGGTTGCCCGGCATGATCGACCGCATCGAAAAACTCGGTGGCGAAATCGGTCTCGGCGGCGAAGAAATCATCATTCGCTCCACCGGCTGCCCCAACGGCTGCGCGCGTCCCTACATGGCCGAAATCGCCTTCGTCGGCAAAGGTCCGGGCCGCTACCAACTCTGGCTCGGCGGCAACGCTTCCGGCACGCGCCTCAATCGCGTCTACAAGGAAGTGGTCAAGGATCCCGAGATCGAAGCGGAACTCCGCCCGCTGCTCACGCGTTGGAAAAATGACCGCCTGCCCGGCGAGCGCTTCGGCGATTTCGCCGCGCGCGTGATCTGGCCCGAGATCGCCGCCGCGCAAGCGGCCGCCGCCGAAGCCGCTGCTGCGGCCAAGGCTGCCGCCGCGGCCGTTCCTGCCGCGACCGCCTGACCTCGAGGCGCGGAGTTCGCTCCGCGCCTTTTCGATCGAGCCCTCCACACTCCCGAAATTCTCCCTTCGAGACATGTCCCTTTCCGCTGAACAAATCGCCGCGGCCAACGCTTCCCTCCGCGACAAGTCGCCGCTCGACATCATCCACTGGGCGCTCACGCAGCCCAACGGACGCGCGATCGTTTCGACCAACTTCCGTCCCTACGAAGCCGTCGTGCTCCATCTCGTCACGCAGGTGAAGCCCGACATTCCGGTGCTTTGGGTGGACCACGGCTACAACCGCCCGGCTACCTACAAACACGCGGAGCAACTGCGCGCACAGCTCGGCCTCAACATTCACGCATTTCTCCCGAAGATCACCGCCGCGCACCGCGACGCGATCCACGGTCCGATCCCGTCGACCGAAGACGAGGAAGGCCTGAAGAAGTTCAGCGCCGTGATGAAGCTCGAGCCCTTCCAGCGCGGCATGCGCGAGCTCGCGCCCACGATCTGGATCACCGCGCTGCGCAAGGTGCAGAACCCCAACCGCGCGGGCCTCGATATCGTGTCGCACGACGCGAACTTCAACACGCTCAAGATCAGCCCGGTGTTCTATTGGAGCGACGCCGACATGGAGGCGTATCTCGCCAAACACAACCTGCCCAACGAGTGGGATTACTTCGATCCCGCCAAAGCCGACGAAAAACGCGAATGCGGCCTCCACGCTGCGTGGGGCAAGAACGCCGCCGCCACCGCCTCTGCCTAAACACCCTCAGCACTCAGCGCCAAGTTTTCAGCTCTCCGCTTATCCGTGAGCAACTACCATCTCGACCATCTCCAGCATCTCGAGTCTGAAGCGATCCACGTCATGCGCGAAGTCGCAGGCGAGTTCGAACGTCCTGCCCTGCTCTTCTCGGGCGGCAAGGACTCCATCTGCTTGCTGCGTCTCGCCGAGAAAGCGTTCCGTCCCTCGGACATCCCGATGCCGCTGCTCAACGTCGACACGGGCCACCACTTTCCCGAGTTGAACGAGTTTCGCGACCGCCGCGCCAAGGAGCTCGGCGCCAAGCTCATCGTTCGCAGAGTCGAGGACGCGATTGATCAGGGCATTGCCACGCCGGCTCCGGGCGAGATCTCGCGCAACAAGCTCCAGATTCCGACGCTGCTCGCCGCGATCGAGGAGTTTCGTTTCGACGCCTGCATCGGCGGCGCCCGTCGCGACGAGGAAAAGGCCCGCGCGAAGGAGCGCTTCTTCAGTTTCCGCGACAGCTTCGGCCAGTGGGATCCGAAAAATCAGCGCCCGGAAATCTGGAATCTCTTCAACGCGCGTCTGAATCCCGGCGAAAACATGCGCGTGTTCCCGCTCAGCAACTGGACCGAGATGGACGTGTGGGAATACATCCGCCGCGAAAACCTCGAGGTGCCGAACATCTACTTCTCGCACAAGCGCCAGTGCGTTCGCCGCGGTGGCCAGTGGCTCCCGGTCAACGACATCCTTCCGCCGAAGCCCAACGAAGAAGTCCGCGAACTCGTCGTCCGCGTGCGCACCATCGGCGACATCATCAGCACCGGCCTCGTTGAATCACCCGCCAGCAACTTCGACGACATCATCGCCGAGATCGCCGCCGCGCGGTGACCGAGCGCGGTTCCCGCGCCGACGACAAGGCCTCCGAAGCCGCCATGGAAGACCGCAAGAAGGCGGGTTACTTCTAACCCGCGGAGTTGGGAGATGGAAGATGGCAGATGGAATCAAATCCTTCGAAGACTTGGAAGCATGGCAGCTCGCTCGCGAGTTGGTGGGCGTGGTTTACACCATTCTTCGACGCGAACCCGCTGCGCGTGATTTCGGCCTGCGCGATCAACTGCAACGCGCCGCTGTGTCCGTGATGACCAATCTCGCCGAGGGTTTCGAACGCGCTCACGTCGCCGAGAAACTCCAGTTCTATAATATCGCCCGCGCCTCCTGCGGCGAAGTCCGCTCCCTCTCCTATCTCCTTTCCGATCTCGCTTACGCCGCTCCCACCGAAATTCAAAGGCTCCAGAGCCTCCTCATCTCCGTTGGGAAACTCACGACCGGCCTCAGCCGCTCCACCGAACAACGCCGCGCCTAATTTCCATGTCCGCCCTCGTCTCTTCAACGTCCGCGCCATCTGCCAACTCCCATCTCCCATCTCCGGCCGCGCCGCGCGCGGCCTTGAGCACGCACCCGATCGACATCCTCCGCTTCAACACTTGCGGCAGCGTGGACGACGGCAAATCCACTCTCATCGGCCGCCTCCTCTACGATTCGAAGTCCCTCATGGAGGACCAGATCGAGGCGCTCGAACGCTCCGCCGACATCACCGGCGGCGGCCAGATCAACCTCGCCAACCTCACCGACGGTCTCCGCGCCGAGCGTGAGCAGGGTATCACGATCGACGTCGCGTATCGCTATTTCGCCACGCCGAAGCGCAAGTTCATCATCGCGGACACTCCGGGCCACGTTCAATACACGCGCAACATGGTCACGGGCGCGTCCACCGCGAACCTGTCCATCGTTCTCGTCGACGCGCGCGCCGGCGTCATCGAGCAGAGCCGCCGCCACACCGCGATCGCCTCGCTGCTGCGCATCCCGCACCTCGTCGTCGCCATCAACAAGATGGACCTCGTCGGCTGGAGCGAGGAGCGCTACGTGCAAATCCGCACCGAGTTTGAGAGCTTCCTCCCGCGTCTCGGCATCAAGGACGTGCAGTTCATCCCGATCAGCGCGCTCAACGGCGACAATGTCGTCGAACGCTCCGCCAACGCGCCGTGGTATACCGGCCCGACGCTGCTCGGCCATCTCGAGACGGTGCACATCGCGAGCGATCTCAACCTGAACGCCTTCCGCTTGCCGGTGCAGTGGGTGAATCGTCCGCACAATCCGAAGGACGACTACCTCCACGATTTCCGCGGCTTCAGCGGTCAGATCGCGAGCGGCGTGGTGAAGGTCGGCCAAAAGGTCCTCGCGCTTCCCGCCGGCATCGTTTCCCGCGTGAAGCAGATTTGGACCTACGACGGCGCTGTCCCGGAAGCCTTCGGTCCGCAGTCCGTCACGCTCGTGCTCGAAGACGACATCGATATCAGCCGCGGCAGCATGATCGTCGGCCTCGATCAACTTCCGGGCGCCGGCACCGAGCTCACCGCGAAGGTCTGCTGGATGCACCCGCGGGCGCTTCAGCGCGGCAAAAAGTATTTCCTCAAGCACACGACCAACACCGTGCAGGCGGTCGTCACGGAGATCGAACACCGGCTCAACATCGAGACGCTCGAGGCGCAGCCCGCGCCCGCTGAGCTCGCGATGAACGACCTCGGCGAAATCCGCATCCGCACCGCCAAGCCGATCTTCTACGACGGCTACGCGTCCAACCGCCTCACCGGTGCCTTCATTCTCATTGAACAAGGCACCAACGCCACCGTCGCTGCCGGCATGCTGGCCGCTCCGCTCGAGTTCGTGAAACCCGAAAGCGGCGACTACGTGATCTGACACCGCCGTCCAGCCATGAAGATTTCCGCGCGAGTCGACTACGCCTGCCGAGTCCTGGCAGAGCTCGCGCGTCTTCATGGCTCGGCGCAACTCGCGCAGGCCGAGCACCTCGCGAGCGTCGAAGCGGTGCCGCCCAACTTTCTCGCGCAGATTCTCAGCGAGTTGCGCAACGCCGGACTCATCACCAGCCGCCGCGGCATCCAGGGCGGTTATGCGCTCGCCCGCCCGCCTGATCTCATCTCGCTCTACGACATTATCGTCGCGATCGAGGGCGATGTGCTCGCGCTCAGCGGCCACACCGCCGGCCGTTCCTGTCGACGCATGACCGAAGTCTGGCAGGAGCTGCGGGAAAATTTCATCGAAGCGGCCAAGAGCTACACGCTCGACCAGCTTATCACGCGCAGCCCCGAAGAGATGTATTACATCTGAGGCTCGTCCCGCGCTGCCACGCTTCGCGCTCGCCTCAGGGGCCGCTCTGCCCCTTTGCTTTTGGCCGCATGAGTCTCGACGACATCAAGCAGGCCCTCCTCCTGTCGTATCAACAACACGGCGGAATCAACCACCTCGACGGCGTTAATCTCCCCGCGCAGTCCTCGGTCAACCAGCTCTGTGTCGACTGCATGCACCTGCTGTTCCCGGGGTTCTTCGACGAAACCCGACTCACCAAGGGCGCCGCCGGTGAGCTCGTCTCCCGCCTGCTCGGCCAGATTCAGAAACGCCTCACGGTCGAGATCGAGAAATGCCTCCGTTTCTCGAAACACGCCGATCCCGTCGGACACGCCCGCGAGGTCACCAACATCCTGCTCAGCCGCCTGCCGGCGCTCCGTGAAATCCTTCAGACCGACGTCGCCGCCGCCTACCGCGGTGACCCGGCCGCGCGCAGCATCGAGGAGATCATCCTCGCCTATCCGTGCGTGCTCGTGATCTCGCTCCAGCGCTTCGCGCATGAACTTTACCTGCTGAAAGTGCCGCTGCTTCCGCGCATGATCACGGAATACGCGCACGAACGCACCGGCTGCGATCTTCACCCCGGTGCCCGACTCGGCGCACATTTCTTCATCGATCACTGCACCGGCGTCGTCGTCGGCGAGACCGCCACGATCGGCGATCACGTGAAACTCTACCAAGGCGTCACCCTCGGCGCGAAATCCTTCGAGACCGACGACACGGGCGCTCCGATCAAAGGCGTGAAACGTCACCCCGACATCGGCCCGCATGTGACGATCTACGCGCACGCCACGATCCTCGGCGGCGACACCACGATCGGCGAAAACTCGATCATCGGCTCCAACGTGTGGCTCATCAAATCCGTGCCGCCCGACTCCGTCGTTTACAACAAGGGCGAAAACCTCGTCACCCGTTCACGCCGGAAAAAGGAAACTCTCATCGAGAATCCCTCCTGGGCCGACCTCAAGACGAGCCACGACTGGCAGATCTAGGTCCCGACGCACGCCGCACCACGGCTCGACGCAGTCCACACCAAGTCCCGACTCGGTCCGCACCTTGGCTCGACCGTGGACGCACCTTGGCTCGACCCGGTCCGCACCTGGGCTCGACCGTGGACGCACTTTGGCGCGATTCGGTCCAAGTGCGCCATGGCGGCCGCGCTCGCGGACAGTTTTTTCCGTGCGTCGTTTGCCACGCGTCGCTAACTCACTCGCCGCCATGTCCACGTCCAAGTCTTCGCTCGGCTCCTTTCGCACCGCTTTTTTTTCGGGGTTGCTCCTGCTCGCTCCGTTGGTGGTGACGATCTGGGCGTTCGGAAAAATCATCGAGGTCGTCGGCGGCTCGATCAGTCCGCTCTTCATCCGACTGCTGCCCGACGCGCTGCAGCGACTTCCGTTCGTGTGGGAGTTGGTGGGCACGTTTTTCGTGATCCTCTCGGTCACACTGCTCGGCTATCTGTCGCGCTACGTGTTCGGAAAATATTTCTGGGAGATCGGCGAGCGCGCGATCCTGAGCATCCCGGGCGTAGGCCAGGTTTACAGCACGGTGAAGCAGATCGTGGACACGTTTGGCCCGAAGAATCGCAACCTCTTCAGCAAGGTCGTGCTGGTGCCGTTTCCGACCACCGGTTCGTGGGTGATCGGTTTTCTCACGACAAAGGAGCAGGCCGAGGCGCAGCAACGCACGGGCACGGAAACGTGGACGGTTTTCATCCCCACGACGCCGAATCCGACGAGCGGTTTTCTCGTGCTGTTTCCAAAGGAAAAAGTCGTGGAGCTCGATATGTCGGTCGGCGAAGGCATGAAGATGATCATCTCCGGTGGCGCGGTCGCTCCGGAATGGACGCCGACGAGCGTCGCGGAGATTTCCACCGCGCGATAAACGAACGCGCCTGCCTGCGCGGCGTCGCTGCGTCATTGTCGAGACATGCCCGGCCAATCGCTTTCGTTCGACGCGTTCGTGCTCGCCAAGCGGCCGCCTATGGAGGCGTTTCAGCCGCTCACGGTGTTCTCCGTCGAGCACGGCCCGCTGCGCGTGCTGCAGCGGCAAGCGAAGAAATCGGCGGGCACGATCGCACCGCTCGATCTCTTCGATGAGGTCGCGTTGACGGTGGAGAGTTCCAATCAGGGTCAGACGTGGTTTCTCAAGGAAGCGCGCATCCTCACGCGTCACCACACGATCGGCCGCAACTACTCCGCGCTGCTGCACGCCTCGGCGATCGCCAATCTCGTCGCGCGCAATCCCGTGCCCGAGGAAAGTCGCACCTCCGTCGCCACGCTGTTGCGGCAGGCGTTTCAAGCGTTCGCGCAAAGCACGCGGCCGGACATCGTGCGCTTGAAGAGCGTGTATCTTTTCGCCCGCGACGAGGGTCACCCGGTGTCGCAACAATGGTTCCCGACCCTGCCCGCGGAGGATCGCGCCAATCTCGCCAAGCTCCTGAATCAACCGCTCGCAGCGCAGGACGCGCCGGCGGAGGTCGTCGAGCGACTCACCTCCCGCCTCGAAGAATATCTGCGCGGTCACACGGAAATCGTGTTCGACTAGGCCGCCTGTGCGTGGCGTCCGCCACGCCCGGCGAGGATTTATCTTTGAACGGCTCAAGCGGTAAGCGTCGCGCGACGAGCGCGGGCTTGGCTTTTCGCGCGCAGTAACCTTCGTGGTTCACTCTCCATGGACTTCGATCTCGACCAACGCACGGCCAGCTTGAGCGTGGGCGAGTTCGCGGACTTTTCCACGGGGCCGCGCGACAGCGGCAGCGGGGGCGGCGGGATCTGGCGCGCGCAGCTCGGCACGCACTGGCACAACGAAATGCGTCAACGCACCGCCGGCGAGGAACCGCAAGCGACTTTCGAAGTGCCGATCTCGGGCAAGCTGTGGCACCGCGGCTGGACGATTTTGCTCACCGGTCGAATCGATCAACTCGTGCCGCGCGCGGGCGAGCTCGTGCTGCGCGAAATCAAAACCGTCACGCGCCCGCTACCCGCCGACGAAACGGAGCTGCGCCAATCGTATCCCTCGTATTTCGCGCAGCTCGCCGTCTACGCGGCTCTGCTGCGCGTGGACACCAGCGCACAGATCGCGGGTCTTTCGGGCCACGCCGCCGGGCAGGTTGTGCGGCCCGAACTGGTGTTCGTCGAAACGGCTTCCGGCCTCGCACAGACGATCGGGCTCACGTCGGCCGACGAATCGTTTCTCTCGGTGCAGCTCGAGCGCGTCGCGGAGTTTCTCGACCTGCGCCACCGCGCGCGCGAGCGACTGCGGCATCTCGCATTTCGACCGGCATTCGCGACGCTTCGGCCCGGACAGGAAACAACGCGAGAAGAGTTGCGCGGAGCGTTCGAGCGCACGCCGCTGGTATTTTTCGAGGCGCCCACAGGCTTCGGCAAGACAGGCGTGCTGTTGGAATTTTTGCTCACCCAACTGCGCTCGGGGCATTTCGATCGCGCCCTCTATCTCACGAGCAAATCGACCGGCCAGCTGCAGGTCGTGCATACGCTGGAGCGCATGACCGCGCCCGGCGCTGATCTCGAAGGCGGCACCGCGGTCGCCGCGTGGCACGTGCGCAACAAGGGCGAGCATTGCGTGAACGATGTTTTCCACTGCGTCCGCGAAAGCTGCCGCTTTCTCGATCGGCTCGAGACGCGCTGGCCCACGAGCGGACTCGCGCGTTTTTATCAGCTCGAGCGGCACCCGCGCGATCTCGACACGCTGCGTGAGGCCGGACGGCACGCGACGATCTGCCCCTACGAAATCACGCGCACCGCGCTCGCGTTCAACGACGTGTGGGTCGGCGACTACAACTACGTCTTCGCGCCCGCGAACCGCACGTTGTTCTACAACCAGCCCGGCTTCTCACCCGCGCGCACGCTGCTCGTGATCGACGAGGCGCACAATCTGCCCTCGCGCGTGGCCGATGCGTATTCGCACGTCGTGCTCGCCGAGGACGCCCGCGCGGTGCTCTCGGAGCTCGATCACGTGCGCGCGCCGCGTTCGCTGCTGCGCGCCTGGGAAAGCTGGACTCAGCTCCTGCTCGCGCTCGCTCCCGTGGAATCGCTTGATCCGGCGCTCGAGGCGGATGTCGCCGACACGTTGACGCGGATCGCCGACGAACTCGCAACCGTGCCGCTCGACTACGCCGCGCTCGGTCCGCGCATCGCAGAGCAACTGTGGATCGTGCCGCAACTGGTCGGCTGGCTCGACGATTCGCGGCTGCGAAAACTCCTCTGGTGTCCGCGTGCGGGCCAGCTCTCGTTCACGTGCATCGACGCAGCCGACGCAATTGGCGAAACACTGCGTGAGTTCGGCGGCGTGGTGTGCGCGAGCGCGACCTTTGGGCCGGTCGGCGAGTTTGCGCAGGCCTGCGGACTCGAGGAAGCCGCGCCGGTGCACGTGGTCGCACATACGCCGTGGCGCGCCGGCGCCTACGATGTGGCCGTGGACGCACGTGTGGACACGACGTTTCAGCAGCGAGCGCGACACCTGCCGACCACGGCCGCGACGGTGGCGGCGTTGCACGAAGCGGCGCGGGCGCGAGCGACGGAGGCCGGCACGTCGCGTTGCGTGGCGGTGTTTTTTCCGAGCTACGCTTACGCGGAAAACGTCGCACGTGAGCTGGAGCGCGCGTCGCCCCTCCGTGTGGCATTGCAACCGCGCCTGCACCAGCTCGCCGCACAGACGGCGTGGGTCGAGGAGGCGCTGGCGCTGAGCGATGCGATGTTTCTCGTGCTCGGCTCGAGCTTCGCGGAAAGCATCGATCTGCTCGGCGGACGCATCGGCTACGCGATGGTCGTCGGCCCCGCGCTTCCCGAGGTCAACGCCGTGCAGCGCGCGCGGCTTGCGGAATTTTCGCCGCTCGGTCGCGCGGTGGCGATTCGCCGCGTCTATCAGATCCCGGGCATGACCAAGGTGAACCAGGCGCTCGGCCGCCTCGTGCGCGCGCCAGGGCATCACACGCGCGTGCTGCTGCACTGCCGACGCTTTCTCGAAGCCGACTACGCGCGGTTGCTTGCGCCGGACTACCAATTTGGCGTCAACGTCCTGGACGATGCCGACTTTGCGAAGTGGCTCGATGCCGAGCCGGCGGCGACGGCGAAATAGCGCGCCGAACGCGTGTCAGGGCCGCGTAAAAGAAGCGTTACGCAAGCCGCGGGAGTTGCGTCTTACGCGTGCTTGTTGCCCTCGTTTTCGTCGCTAAACTGCAACTATGCCCCGTCTGTCGCGCCTCCTTGTTTTTCTCCTCCTCGCGCCACTGGTGCACGCGGCGCTGCCCACCTCGAAGTTCACGGAAAAGGAGCGTGCGCAGGGCTATCGTGACGATGCCGTGATCGCGAAGCCGCGTGCCGGCGCGCGGATCGTGCTCGAGGATTTCGAAGCTCGCGAGGGTATGCGCGTGCAGCGCCGTTTCTCCGAGCTGGGTAATCTGCGCGTGCTGAAACTACCGGCCGGCGCCTCGGCCGACCTCGCCATGAAGCGCCTGCGCGAGTCCGGGCATTACGAGTATGTCGAGCCCGACCGCATCCTGAAGGCCCGCCGCGTGCCTTCGGATTCCTACCTTTCCGATCAGTGGGCCCTGCGCAACACCGGCCAGAGTGGCGGCACGAGCGGTGCCGACATCGACGCGATCGCCGCGTGGGACACGTTCACCGACGCGAGCTCAGTGACCGTGGCCATCGTGGACTCGGGCGTCTACCTCAACCACGAGGACCTCAAGTCAAACCTCTGGAAAAACTCGAGTGGCCGCTACGGCATCTCCGCGATCGATGGCGACGGCCGGACCAGCGACACCAATCCCAACGATTCGGAGAACGGCCACGGCACGCACATCGCCGGCATCATCGGTGCCGTTGGAAACAACGGCCGGGGCGTCGCCGGGGTGGCCTGGAAGACCAAGCTGATGGCGCTCCGGTTCCTGTCCGGCGCCGAGGGCGAAGGCAGCACCTCAGACTCGGTCGCGTGCATCAACTACGCGATCAACAATGGAGCCAAGGTCATCAACGCCAGCTACGGCTCGGAAACGTATTCAAAAGCCGAATACGAGGTCATCAAGCGCGCCCGCGACAAGGGCGTGATCGTAGTCGTCGCCGCGGGTAACGATGCCAACAACAACGATCTGATCCCCGACTACCCGGCCGGCTATCCGCTCGACAACATCGTGGCGGTGGCAGCCAGCGATCGGAAGGACCGGCTCGCCAGTTTTTCGAACTACGGGGCGGGCCTGGTCGAACTCGCCGCGCCCGGCGACGAGATCATTTCCACGTTCAACGGCTCCAGCTCCGACTACGCCACGCTTTCCGGCACTTCCATGGCGGCGCCGCACGTCACCGGTGCGCTCGCGCTGCTCCGCGCCAGGTATCCCAAGGACACCTACCGTCAGTCGATCAACCGACTCCTGCGCTCCGTCGACCGACTCTCCGCCTTCAGCGGCAAGGTCCAGACGGGCGGCCGCCTCAATCTCGCCACCGCGGTCAAGCAGACCAGCAACAAGCCGTTCAACGACTCGTTCTCCCGCCGCGCCAAGCTCGTGGGCGAAAACATCCGCGTGCGCGCTTCCAACAAAGGCGCGACGCGCCAGAGCGGCGAACCCTCCAGCTCGCATAACGCGACGCTCTGGTGGTCGTGGAAAGCGCCCGCGACCACGCAGGTCGAGTTCACCACCGAAGGCAGCAGCTACAACACGCACCTTGCCGTCTACACCGGCTCGAGCCTCTCCAAGCTCAAGCTCGTCGGCTCGAACAACAACGCCAGCAGCTCGACGAAAACGAGCCGGCTCGTGCTCAAGGTGAAGAAGGGCACCACCTACCAAATCTCCGTCGGCAGCCGCTCCTCCTCCACCGGCTACACCGCGCTCCGCATCGGCTCGGTGCCTCCCAACAACACGTTTTCCAAGGCCAAGGCTCTCTCGAAAAACTCGCAGATCAGGGTTGCGGGCACCACGCGCAACGCCACGCGCCAGTCCGGCGAGCCGCTCGCTGTATCCGGATCGTCAGGACACTCCGTCTGGTATAAATGGACCGCGCCATCCACGAAACGCTACTCGCTCGCGGCGTTCGCCACGCAGATCGACACCGTCGCGGCCGTCTACTCCGGCTCGAAGGTCAGCTCGCTCAAAAAAGATCGCGTCCAACGACAACAACCAGGACAGCGGCAACACCGACACGCTTGTTTCCTTCAAAGCCACGAAGGGCAAAAAGTATTATTTCCAAGTCGACGACTACAAACAAACCGGCAACGACGGCGCCGAGTTCATCCTCACGCTCACCGATTCGCTCTGGGAGTTTCCCACGTTTGACGAGGTCACTTCGTCGCCCGCCGTCGGCAGCGATGGCACCGTGTATTTCGGTTCGCTCGACGGCTACGTCTATGCGGTCAACTCCAGCGGTTCGCTGAAGTGGCAATATCCCAAGTCCAACCAGGACGGCGTCGAGGGCGGTTTCGACATGGCCGCGCCCGCCATCGGCAAGGATGGCACGATCTACATCGGCGGCGTCGACAACTATCTCTACGCTCTCAGCGGCAGCTCCGGCTCCCGCCGCTGGCGCTACAAAGCATCCAGCCCGATCTCCTCCACTCCCGCGATCGGCACCGACGGCACGATTTATTTGCGCGACGACACCACGCTCTACGCGCTGAGCTCCTCGGTCGCGTTCGAAAAATGGCGCTACACGCTCGGCGGCAGCGGCACCTACTCGTCGCCTGCGATCGGCACGGACGGCACGATCTACGTCGGCGCCAACGGCCACCTTCACGCCATCAACCCGACCACCGGCAAACGCAAGTGGCGCCTCTCCACCGACGACGATGTCTACACGTCTCCGTCGATCGCCACCGACGGCACTATCTACATCGCGACACTGAAGGGCACCGTTTACGCCGTGAAGGACAACGGCTCCCTCTGCCTCCACGAAGTGGAAGTGGAAAAAATTCCAGCCGGTCGAGCATCACCTCCTCCATCGCGATCGCGCCCGACGGCACGCTCTACTTCGCCGCCTACGACAGCTACCTCTACGCGCTCAACGGCAGCACCGGAAAACAGAAGTGGCGCTACAAACTCGGTGACGAAGTGCGCGCCTCCTCGCCGGCCATCGCCGCCAGCGGTTACGTTTACGTCGGCTGCTACGACGGTCGCGTTTACGCGATCAAACCCGACGGCACGAAGTCCCGCACTTTTCCCACCGCGCTGCAGATTCGCTCTTCGCCCGTGATCGCCGGCAAACGTCTCTATTTCGGCAGCGCCGATGCCAAGCTCCACGCCTTCACCCTCAGCGCCGGGCCCGCCACGAAAGGCTGGCCGATGCTCCAAGGCGGCCCGACGCGCAACGGTCGCCGCGAGTAGCGTCTATCGCCGACTCACCGGAGGAGTCCGCCGTCCGCGGCACGTTAAAACCTCGCGCATGCTCATCATGCGCGACGAAAACGTCGGGCTTCATCCTCCCAGCACTTCGCGAATCTACGCGCTCCTTTGCGTCTTCGCGTTTCGAGTGTGTTCACCGCCATCCTTGCGGTGTGCACGTTCTCCTGTTTCTTCTCCGACTTCGCCCCGCGTTTTCCGTTCACCGATGATCGAAGTCCGCAATCTCACCCGCGTTTTTCGCACCTACAAAAAGCGTCCCGGTTTCTGGGGCGGCATCACCGGACTTTTCCATCGCGAGTTTGAGGAAACCGCCGCGGCCAAGGACATCTCCTTCGACATCGCCGAAGGCGAGTTCGTCGGCTTCCTCGGCCCCAACGGCGCCGGCAAGACCACGACGCTCAAGATGCTCTCGGGCCTCATCTACCCGACGAGTGGCACCGCGCGCGTCGCCGGTTTCGATCCCTCCAAGCGCGAGAACGCCTATCGCCGCATCTTCGCGCTCGTGCTCGGTCAGAAAAACCAGCTCTGGTGGGATCTCCCCGCGATCGAATCCTTCAATCTCCTCCGCGCGATCTACGCGCTGCCCGCGGATCAGTTTCAGGCCACGCTCGACGAACTCGTCGACCTCCTCGACGTGCGCAAAAAACTCAACGTAATGGTCCGCGAGCTTTCGCTCGGCGAACGCATGAAGATGGAGCTCATCGCCGCGCTCCTCCACCGCCCGCGCGTGCTGTTCCTCGACGAACCCACGATCGGCCTCGACGTCGTTTCGCAAAAAGCCGTCCGCCAGTTTCTCCGCGACTACAACCGCCGCCACCGCGTGACGATCCTGCTCACGAGCCACTACATGGCCGACATTCAGGAACTCTGCGAACGCGTGATCGTGATCCACAAAGGCACCAAGATCTACGACGGCGCGCTCAGCCGCCTCGAACACGCCGGCGGCGCGAAGAAAAAGATCATCACTTTCGAGCCCACCGCGACCGACGCCGGCGGCCGTCCCTCTTTTCCCGAAACGTGGCAGTCCAATTTCGGCGAAACCACACGCACCGAGGATGGCAAGTTCACGCTCCGCGTGCCCGGCGAAAACGTCGTCGCCGTCTCGCAGGAAATCCTGAGCACCGGCCCCGTCGCCGACATCACGATCGAAGACGTGCCGCTCGAGGAAGTGATCACCGAACTCTTCCAGCGCGGCGTCTGAGCGCGCACCGCGGCACGACCCAGGCCGCACCTTGGCGCGACCTTGTCCGCACCTTGGCTCGACCGTGTCCGCACTCCGGCTCGACCGTGCCCGGACATTGTCCCGACTCGGTGCGCACCATGGCTCGACTCGGTCCGCATTGAGTCCCGACGTGGTCCGGCCTTTGGCACGACTCGGGATGAAATGAAAACGCCGCCGAGGTCATCGGCGGCGTCCTCCTAGAGGAGTCATCTGACTCGGCCTCCAGACTTGCGGAAGGGCGGACAGGCAAGACCGAGGTCAGCAGTCCGTCTTTCGGCGGCAACCTGAAACGTTCCGGCAGACGCTCCGCTCTGTGGAGTGTTGAACGTCGCTCCTGCAAAAACAAAAGCGTCCCGTTGCGGGGCCGCTTTGAAGTGAATGACGGAAGCGAAGCGCGGTGCGCTTACTTCTTATACCAAGTGCCGTTTTCTTTCTGGATCCACACGCCCGACGCACTGGCACTGGCGAGTTGGCGGGCGCGTTGTTTGCCAACGGACTCGGCCGTCGAGCCGGCTTTCTTCGCGATCGCTTCGTAAACGGTCTGGCGGTCCTTGTTTTCGGCCGCGATCACGGCAGCGGCGCCCGGCGCGTCGCCACGGGCTTCGAGGAAGCCGCGGTTGTTTTCACCGATCGCGCCCTTGGCCTTCAGCGCGTCGATTTCGGAGATGCGCTTGGTCATGCGCGATTTCACCGCGTTGAGATCCTCGGCCCGAACCGGCAGAGCGGCGGTGCCAAGAACGAACACGAAGAGGAGCGAGAGGTAGCGGAGGAGATTCGTTTTCATGGGTGGATCATTCGTTGGCAGGGGACTCGACGGTCGCGGACTTCTCATCGAGGTCGCCGAAGAAGTCGTCGAGGGCTTTGTCGACCTTCACGTTCACATCGACGATCGCATGCACTTGCACGGGATCCATCGTGATATGCAAACAGCCGGACGTGAGAACCAGAGCGAGTAGAAGCGGAAAAACGCGCAGCATGGGAGGAAGCGTTGAAGTGTGAAACGGCGGACGCAAATCGTTAGTGGGCGCTGATGGTCGCGGTGCTGTTGAGCCCGATCTGCTGAATGACCATCTGCAGCGGGCCTCTCACGTTGACCTGGAAGGTGACCTTTTCGACGAGGCTTTGATCCGACGGATGCGCCTCGAGCGTGAGCGTGAGGCTCCTACCCTCGGCGTCGCCGTTGGGATGAAGTCGGAGGCGGAGCGAATCGACATTGAGGCGCGTGACGCCGAGCTCGATGTCGCGCGCCTGCCTGTGCGCGGGGTTGTTGAGCGAAAGGAACCACGCGAGCGAACCGAAGCGACGGCGCGGCAGCACTTCGGAAACGCGGCGGCAGCGCCGAGGTGAGGAGGCCGGATTTCGGTGCGAGACGGATGATCGGAGGCGAATCGCGCTCCACCCGGAGCCGAGCATCGCCGACGCTCGGGCCGTCCTTCTCGGACCAGCGCAACACCACGCGTCCGCTCAACTGCCCTTCGGCCGCCGCCAGCACGTCGGGGATGAGCGGCACGGCATCGGCCAACCGCATTTTCGAAAAACGCGCCTGCGCTTCGATCTCGGGGTTGAGCAGCGAAAACCGAAACGGGTCGACCGAGATCGTGCCGCCGAGCACCTGCATGCCCACGCTGGTGACATCGACGATGTTTTCCTCGGACATGCGGGCGCGCACGAAACCGTCCGTCACAGTGAGTCCGGCGACGCTGAGTTCGCTGAATGTGAAAATCTGCGGCGCATCGCCGAGCAGCGGATCGAGGCTCGTGAGCCGGAAAAAACCCGCGATGCCTTTCACGATCAATCCGGACACCGGATCCGACAGGGAGCCGTCGCGTAACTCGGCGGTGGCCTCGCCGCTCAAGATTCCCTCGCGCACCGCGCCGCTGCCGGCGAGATGCACCGAGCCGGTAATCGAAAACTGACGCACCGCCTGCAGTTCGGGCCGCTCCGCGAAAATCTCGAGCCAGCGCGCCAGACCGATGCGCCCTTCCTGAAGCTCCCAATCGACGTCTCCATTTATCCGATACAGAACCGAAGCCCGAAACAGCATCTCGGGCGCCTCGGCCCTCACCGTGGCGCGAATACCTTCACGACTGAGGCCGTCGATCGTCACGTCCCACTGCATGTCGGGCAGCTCGGGGATGAACAGGGCGCGCGCGATGCCGCGAAAACCGCCGGCAATCGGAGGCAGGCTCGATTCCTCCGCGTGCGCTGCCGAGGCAAACGACAGCACGAGGATGAGCAAAACGCCGGCGAAGCGCGTCAAAGGCAGGCGGGGCATACGGCCGAGACCAACGGACTAACGGCGGACCGGACGGAAGCGAGCCCGCAAATGGCCCGCCCCGCCCTCACGCGTGCGATCACGGGATCGTGACCGACGGCAGATTCCAGATCTGCTCGGCGTATTCGCGAATGGTGCGATCGCTGGAGAACTTGCCCACGCGAGCGGTATTCAGAATCGCCATACGCGCCCAGCCCGCGGTGTCGCGGTAGGCCGCATCGACGCGAGCCTGCGCGTCGCTGTAGGCGCGGAAATCGGCGAGCACCATGAATGGATCGCCGCCGTTGAGCAGGCTGTGATGCAGCATGGAGAACGAGCCCTGTTCGCCCGGCGTCCAGTAATCGCTGCCGAGCCAGTCCACGATCGCGCGAAGCTCGTCGTCGCCGCGGTAGTAATCCCACGGGTTGTAGCCGCGCGCCTTGAGCGCTTCGACCTCCTCCACGGTCATGCCGAAGATGAAGATGTTGTCGTCGCCGACCTCTTCCTTGATTTCGACATTGGCGCCGTCGAGCGTGCCGATGGTCAGCGCGCCGTTGAGCGCGAGCTTCATGTTGCCGGTGCCCGAGGCTTCCTTGCCGGCGGTGGAAATCTGCTCCGAAAGATCGGCGGCCGGAATGATCTTTTCGGCGAGCGAAACGCGGTAGTTCGGGAGAAACGCGATCTTGAGCCGATCATTCACGCGCGGGTCGTGATTGATCTTGTTTCCAATGAGGTTGATCGCGCGGATGATGTTTTTCGCGAGGTCGTAGCCTGGCGCGGCCTTGGCGGCGAAGATGAACACGCGCGGCACGATATCGAGCGACGGGTTCTGCAGGAGCCGGCGATACAGCGCGAGGATGTGCAGCAGGTTCAGGTGCTGGCGCTTGTATTCGTGCAGACGCTTGATTTGCACGTCGAAGAGCGCGTCGGGCGAGACGTCGATGCCGCACTCCGTGCGAATGACATTCGCAAGCGCGACCTTGTTGGCGCGCTTGATCGCCATGAACTCGCGCTGGAATTCGGGATCGTCAGCGACCTTCTCAAGCCCGCGGAGGCGGTCGAGATCGCGGGGCCAGACATCGTCCTTCAGCGTGCGCGTGATGAGCGCGGAGAGCTGCGGGTTGCACTGCGCGAGCCAGCGGCGCGGCGTGATGCCGTTGGTCTTGTTTTGGAATTTTCCCGGATAGAGCGCGTCGAATTGCGGGAAGAGATCCTTTTTCAGCAGCTCCGTGTGCAGCGCGGCGACACCGTTGACCGTGTGCGAACCAACGACGGCGAGATTGGCCATGCGCACCATCTTGTGGCCGCCCTCCTCGATCAGGGAACACTCGCGGAGCTTGTTGCTGTCGCCGGGCCACATCGCCTCGACGGACTTCAACAGGCGCGCGTTGATATCGTAAATGATCTGGAGATGGCGCGGCAGCACGCGCTCGAAGAGCGGCACGCCCCAGCGCTCCAGCGCTTCGGGCAGCAGCGTGTGGTTGGTGTAGGCGAAGGTGCGCGTGGTGATCGCCCACGCGGCGTCCCATTGCATCGCGTGCTCGTCGAGCAGAATGCGCATGAGCTCGGCCACGGCGATCGCGGGGTGCGTGTCGTTGAGCTGCACCGCGACCTTGTCGGAGAAATTCGCCCAGGAGTTCGAGGGATTGCGGAAGTGGCGGCGCAGGATGTCGCGCAGCGAGCACGACACGAAGAAATACTGCTGCACGAGGCGCAGCTCCTTGCCGTTCTCGGTCTTGTCGTTCGGGTAAAGGACCTTCGAGATCGTCTCGCCGACCGCCTTTTCGCGCACGGCCTCGACGTAGCCGCCGGAGTTGAACGCCGCCAAATCGAAGTCTTCCGAGGCTTTCGACGCCCAGAGGCGGAGAAGGTTCACGCTCTTGGTGCCGAAACCCGCCACCGGAATGTCGTGCGCTTCGCCGATGATCGTCTTGGTGCCAACCCACTGCGGGCGGGAGTTGCCGCGATCGTCGAATACGTTTTCCACGCGACCGTAGAGGTGCACCTCCTGCGTGTAGTCGGCGCGGACGACTTCCCAGGGATCGCCAAACATGCCCCAGCGGTCGGGATGCTCGACCTGGTGACCGTTGACGAACTCCTGCTTGAAGAGGCCGAACTCGTAATAAATGCCGTAACCGAGCGCCGGGTAATCGAGCGTCGCGAGCGAATCGAGGAAGCACGCGGCGAGGCGTCCGAGACCGCCGTTGCCGAGCCCCATGTCGAGCTCGGACTCGCGCACCGCATCGAAGTCCACGCCGAGCGACTTGAGCGCTTCACGCGCGGTGTCGAGCAGGCCGGTCGCGAGCAGATTGCTCTCGAACAAGCGGCCCATGAGATACTCCATCGAGAAATAGTAGAGGCGACGGACGTTTTGCGCGTTGTGCACCGCCTGCGTGGCGATCATGCGCTCGTGGATCTGGTCGCGCACCGCGAGCGCCGTGGCGATCCACCAATCACGCGGCGTCGCCGAGCCGGCGTGACGCGCGAGCGTCGAAACGAGATGGCGCTGGATCAGCGCGCGCAGGGCATCGACCGGCTGATCGGAGGCGGTGATTGGATTGCGCAGTGCGGCGAGACTTTCGGCCGGGGAAGCGGGATGCACCTCGGTAGAGGCGGCGGCAGGCTTTTTGACAGAGGACTTTTTGGAAGCAGTCGCCATGGCGGAAAAGAAACCAAGTTTCGTGCCACGGGGTGGACAAACGCACGCCTATTTTTGGAAGCGTCGCGCAAGCTCGCTGTGGTTCAGCTCGATGTAAGTCGGACGCCCCGCCGGACTGGTCAGCGGCGAACGCGTGGCAAACAGCTGCGACACCAGAGCACGCAGGTCCGCCTCGCTCGCGCCCTCGGGCAGACGCACGGCCTTCGTGGCCGCGACCCGCGCCAACATCTCCCGCGCCACATCGAGGCTCGAGTCGGGCCACTGTCCGTCCCGAAACATACCGAGAAGATCGCGCACAAACGCCTCGGCGTCCCCCGGCTCCATCCAGCCCGGCACACCCTCGATGCGGAAGAAATTGCGACCAAACTCCGTCACCTCGAAGCCGTGACGGTTCAAGAACGGCAGCCGCTCGAGCAGCAACGCCGATGCGACCGGATCCAGCTCGAGGGGGATCGGCAGCAGGAGTCGCTGCGCCGGCACATCGCCCGCGCGAAACTGTTCCTGCAAACGCTCGAACCAAATTCGCTCATGCGCCGCGCGACGATCGAGCAACACGAGTCCCGCGGCCGTCTCGAACAACGCATAGCTCCCATGGGCGAGCCCCACGAAACGCCACGCCGGCATCGCGGGTCGAACTGGCACCGCCGAGTGTGACGGCAAAACCGGCGTCGAGCCCGCTGGCGATTGCGCACGCACGGGCACCGACATCGCCGCTCGCAATGCGGCCGGTGTCACTCCGCTCGCACGTGCACCGGCTCCGCTCGGTGCCGCGGAAATCGAGGGCACATTCAGCGGAGAAATCGGAGCGAGATTCGAAGGCGCGGCCGCACTCGGTTCCGTCGTCGGCGGAACGGCGATCGGCACCACCGGCGTTCCGATCGGCGCGCTTGCTTCGCCGAGCTCGCGCAATCGCTGCAGCACCGAGCGAATCACGAAACTCCGCACGCTGGTCTCGCTCCGAAAACGCACTTCGCGCTTCGCCGGGTGCACGTTGACGTCCACCGCCGCCGGATCGCACTCGAAGAAAACAAACGCGAGCGGGTAGCGCCCTTTCGGCAGCGATTCGTGATAGCTCTCGATCAGCGCGTAGTTGAGCGTGCGGCTGTCCACCGGTCGCGCGTTCACGAACACGATCATCTCGTGCCGCGTGCCGCGCCCCACGCCGGGACGTCCGATCAATCCGCTCAAACGCAGACCTGATTCCACGGATTCGATCGGCACGAGCGCGTCCGCGGTCTGGCGTCCGAAGATCTCGCGAATCCGCTCCTCGAGCGTCGAGCACTCGGGCGAGCGAAAAACCACCCTGCCCTCTTCGATCAGCGTGAACGCCGTGCGCGGACAGGCCAGCGCGTAGAGCCGCACGCACTGGATGATGTGCGCCGCCTCGGTCGCGTCGGTTTTCAGAAACTTGCGCCGCGCCGGCACCGAGTTGAACAGGTGCGAAACCTCGATGCGTGTGCCGACGGGGCGCCCGCACTCGCGCACGTGCACCATCTTGCCGCCGTTGATCACGATCTCGGTGCCGATATCGCTGCCCTGCTCGCGCGTCTGTAGTTGAAAATGGGATACGCTCGCGATCGACGGCAGCGCCTCGCCGCGAAAACCGTAGCTCGCGAGATGGTCGAGATCGGCCGCCTCACTGATCTTGCTCGTCGCGTGTCGCTCGAGGGCCAGCAGCGCATCGTCGCGCGACATGCCGTGTCCATTGTCCTCGATGCGCATGAGCGAGCGCCCGCCGTGGCGAAACTCCACCTCGATGCGCGTCGCACCCGCATCGAGCGCGTTTTCGACGAGTTCCTTCACCACCGCCGCCGGCCGCTCGATGACCTCACCCGCCGCGATCTGATTCGCGACGCGGTCAGGAAGAATACGAACCTTGGCCATGGGAACAGGGAAAACTAATCGCGGAAACGCGGAAGGACGGAAGCGCGGAATCAGGCAGAGAGGACGACTCGCCGAATTTCGAGCGTGGGTTTCGCAAAGTTTAAAGTCAGCCCGAGCTGCAAGCGCGAGGCTTTGAGATAGGAACGCACGGTCGCCAGATGCACGTCTTCAACGGCTTTGCAGGCCTTGAGTTCGATCACCACGCGGTTCTCCACGACGAGATCGAGACGATGTTCACCAATGGCAACCTGGTCATAGAAAATCGTGAGCTGCTTTTGCCGCTCAGCTTGCAGGCCCGCTTTTCGGAGCTCGATGAGCAACGCCTCTTCATAAACTCGCTCCAAGAAACCGGGGCCAAGCAGGCGATGAACCTGAATCGCGCAGCCGATGATTTTGTCGGACAGCTCGGCTTCGACCAACTCCATGGGATCAGTTCCGCGTTTCCGCCCTTCCGCGTTTCAGCGATTCCGTGCTTCCGTGTTTCCGTGATCAATCACTCCTCACCGAGGATTTTTTTCCAGCGGGCGAATTGTTTCTTCACTTGCGCGGGGCCGGGCATGCCGGTGCCGGCGCGTTTGGCGAGCGCACGACCGAGATCGAAGACCTCGACCCAATCGGAGCCGAAGGCCGGGTTGATCTTCGCGACTTCCTCGGTCGGAAGTTTGTTGATCTCGACATTCGTCTTTTCAGCGAGACGCACAACCGCACCCACGGCGTGGTGCGCATCGCGGAACGGCACGCCCTTGAGCACGAGATAATCGGCGAGGTCCGTCGCCAGCAGCAGGGGATCGGCCACCGCCTCGGCGCAGCGGGCGGGATTGAAACGCATGCCGCCCAGCGTGCCCGCGAGCACGTCGGCGCAGATTGCGGTTTGATCGAAGCTGTCGAAGACCGGCGGTTTGTCCTCCTGCAGGTCGCGATTGTAGGTGAGCGGCAGGCCCTTCGCGAGCGTGAGGAGCGTGTGAAGATTACCCTGCAGACGCGCCGATTTGCCGCGGAGCAATTCGCACGAGTCCGGGTTTTTCTTCTGCGGCATCAGTGACGAACCGGTGCAAAACGCGTCGGGCAGATCGACGAACTTGAACTCTGCGCTGCTCCACAAAATCAGGTCCTCGGCGATGCGCGAGATGTGCACGCCAAACGTCGCGCACGCGGCGGCAAACTCGATGAACAGGTCGCGATCAGCCACGGTGTCCATGGAGTTCTGTGTGACCTGCGGGCGTCCCTTTGCATCGACAAAACCAAGCACCGTCGCGGTGAACTCGCGATCGATCGGCAGCGTCGTGCCCGCGATCGCGCCGGCGCCGAGCGGGCACCAGTTGGCGTGCGTGGCGACCTCGCCGAAGCGCGCGTGATCGCGCTCCAGCATTTCCATCCACGCGAAAAGATGATGCGCCAGATACACCGGCTGCGCGCGCTGCAAGTGCGTGTAACCGGGGATCAGCATCTGAGCGTTCGTGTCGGCGACTTCGAGGAGCGCGCGCTGCGCGCCACGGATCTTCTGCTGCAACACGCCGCACGCGTGTTTGAAGAACAACCGCATGTCGGTCGCGACCTGGTCATTCCGGCTGCGGGCGGTGTGCAGCTTCGCGGCGGCGGGCACGCGCTTCGTGAGCGCCTGCTCGATGTTCATGTGCACGTCTTCGAGCTTCGTGTCCCACTCGAATTTGCCCTGCTGGATTTCCTCGAGGATCGCATCGAGGCCCGCGTGGATCGCGTCGCGCTCGGCCTTGGTGATCAGGCCCACGTGCGCGAGCATGGCCGAGTGTGCCTTGCTGCCGGCGATGTCGAACGGGGCGAGCCGACGGTCAAACGAGACCGATTCGCTGAATTGCAGCATCAACTCGGCCGGGCCGGCGGAGAACCGACCACCCCAAGTGACGTGAGAGGACTTCTTGGCCATATCCCGACCAGATGACGCGCCGCGCCGACGACGCGCAACGCGAAAGATAGGCCCGCGGAACCACGTCGAGCCACAGTGCGGACGGCGTCGGAACTCACTGCGCACCAAGTCGCGACCATGTCCGGACCGGGTCGCGACTATGTGCGGCTCGAGTCGGGACCAAATGCGGACCGACTCGGGACATGGTGCGCACCGGGTCGGGACATGGTGCGCACCGGGTCGGGACGACGTGCGCTCAGGCTTGGGCCCAATGAATCGTCACCGGACGCTCCACCGACGGATGGAGGCTGTGGTGCACGGGGCAGTTGCTGGCGATCGCCGCGAGCGCCGCCGCCTGCGGGTGCGATTCGGGAATCGGCATCCAGAGTTGAGTGGCGAGGCGCGCGATACGACGCGGAGCGTCGGCGGACATTTCCTTCGTCACCTCGAATTTCACCGGTGGGAGTTCGAAGCCGTTGCGGCGGGCGACGATCGCCATCGTGGTCACGATGCAGGTCGCCAAAGCCGTGGCGACGAGATCGGTGGGCGAAAACGCCTCGCCGCGGCCCTGATTGTCCTTGGGCGCATCGGTCACGAGCTGGTTGCCCGAAGAAACGTGCAGCGCGTTGCAGTGAAGTTCGCCCTGATATTCGCCAGTGATTTTAACCATGGGGCGGAAAAGAAGCCGAACTGCACCTGAAGCGCCAGTTTTCTAGTGCAGTGCGACCCAACAGTCAGGCACAGGCCGGATGGCCACAAAAAAGCCAGTAACCGGGAGGATTACTGGGCCATAAAATGGCGGGATGGACGGGACTCGAACCCGCGACCTTCTGCGTGACAGGCAGACGCTCTAACCAGCTGAGCTACCACCCCGTGAGGGGAAAGGAGGCGGGAACGTAGAATCGCACGGACATGAGTCAAGAGGTTTTCCCCTTGTCGATTTTTTGCCGTCAACTTACGCGTGCTACCACGCTATTACGCGGTGGTAGCTCAGCCGGATAGAGCAACGGTTTTCTAAACCGTCGGTCGCGAGTTCGAGTCTCGCCCACCGCGCCATTTTCGCCGGGGAAGTGCCGATTTAGGCGCGGCGGAGAAAACTCACAGCCCTGTTTCGAGAAGATACGAATAGGTGCTCTCGACGAAGCGGCCGTTTTTCACCGCGGGGACGAAGACGGACACGCGCGTGAGCACATCCGCGATCGGCTGCTGGAGCGCCTCGGGAATGCCGTCGGGCTTCAAAGCGACGTTGCGCACCTCGCCTTTCTCGCTGAGCGAAATCTCCGCTGCCACGCGCGAGACGCCGCGCTGACGGAGCGCGTCGGCCGCGAGCGGGTTGCCCACGAGAATCGCGGGCGCTTCGCCCTGCGCGTGGATCGCAGGCTGCACGGCGGCCCAATAGTGCACGCGGTCCTGCCAGCCGGCGGGATTCTGGTCCTGGATCAATGCGAGCAGGGCGGAGAGTTCGGTGAAGAATTTCTCGATGTCTTCGGCTTTCTGCGGAGCCCCCACCCCACCGAGCGGCACGCCGCTGCGGGAGAGCGCGATCAGACCGAAGTCAGCGGGAGCAAAGCGGACGACACGGAGGAAGTTCTTTTGCTCGTAAAGATCGGTGACGAGATAAGGCACCTTCATCGTCGCGGCCATGTTGGTGTGTTCCGGCCGTCCATGACCGATGCCAAACATCAACGCCTCGATCTGTCCGGGATACGCCGCAACGAGCTCGTGGTATTTCGCGTTCACGGTGCCGAGCATCTCCCAGGATTTCCCTTCCGCGTTGTTGACGAAAGCGATCACGTAGACCTTCGGCTCGGGACGGCCCTTGAGATCGACGGGCACGAGTTTGTCGTCCTGCAGGCGCATCACGCGGCCGAGGAAATCCTGCGGCACGGGGCTCTTCGTGTTGGCCCAGTCGGTCACCGCCGCAGGCACGTCGGCGAGCCCGTGGTGAAAACGCACACAATCTTCCGGGCGCAGAAAGCGGAAGGGCAGCCGGCGGCCCGTCGTGAGCGAGGTCCTAAACAGGGCAAAAGGTCCGAGGACTTCGACGGCCTCGCCCTTGAATTGTCCACCTTGGGTATCTTTCCAGCTCTCGCGTTTCGCTGCCGCTTCGCCGGCACAGAAGAAGAGCAACGTCGCAGCCACGAGCAGCCGTTGGAGGTTCAACGTCTTCATAGGGGTAAGGGGTTGCCCGGAGCTTAGCCCCCAAGGAGCAACCAACAAGGATTTTGCGTTCGCTCGCACCGCACACGTGGCGGATACGCGACCGTCGTCACTCGGCGCTGCGATGTGCGTCCAAGACCTGTCGCCACAGCGCCGCTTCGCCGGGCAAACCGTGCTCCGCGAGTGCGCTTTCGATCTGCTCAAAGGTCGGCTCCACGACGGCGTGGCGCGGATCTCCGGGCAGCTCGGGTCGAATCACGCGCGCGAGCGCCCAGCAGGCCCAGGCACGCGCGGTGCGGAGCGCGCGTCGCGGCTCGTTCATGCGGTCGGCGTAGTGCTGAAAATGCACGCGCGGATTGCCGACGAAGGTTTCACGCGGCGCGTGTTTCAGGAACCACGCCATGGCCGCATATGGGAGCGGAAACGCACGGAGTTCCGGCTCGGCGCCGCTGAGCTCCGCGGCAAACGCGCGGTCGAGGCAGAGGATCGCGCGGCCCACGAGTCGGCGTTTCCAGAGAGCATGGCCATACTCGAGGCAGGCCAGATAAAACGCGCCGCCCCGCTCGCCGTCGCGAAAGACGTTCAGCGTTCGCCAATCCAAATCCGTCCGCGGCTCGGGCAAGTGGGGACAAGGAGGAAGCGGCGACGACACGGCGCGTGTGGTGGCGGATCGCGCGCGGCACGTCAATCACCTGCCACGACTCTTCGCTTGGCGCGGCGGAGATTTTGCCCGCAAACTCGGCGACCTGAAACGATCCCCGACTCGAAACTGAACCCGACCGTCGCCAACGCCTCCTCCCCTCCTCCGCCCTCGGTGCACGCCGTCGCCGGTTGGCGCCGCGCGCTACTTTGGCCGCTCGCTCTGCTCGTCCGGTGGTGGGGACGCACGCTGCGCTTCGAGATTTCACCCGAGGACGAACGCAACGTGCGCAAGAACGACGAGCCGGTGGCGTTCGTCGTCTGGCACAATCGGCTGTTTCTCGTCTCCGAAGTTTACCGCCGGTATCGCGGCGGGCGGGAGTTGTATGCGCTGATCAGCGCGAGCAAGGACGGCGCGCTGCTCGCCGCGTTTTTCGAGATGGTCGGCGGCATGCGTGCAGTGCGCGGCTCGAGCAGCCGCCTCGGACGCGAAGCGGCGTCGGCGCTCATCGAGCAGCAGAGAGCGGGCAACGATATCGGGATCACGCCGGACGGACCGCGCGGACCTTGCTACGATTTCAAGGCCGGCGCGGTGATCGTGCCGCGTCGCACGGGCGCGCCACTGCTCTTGCTGGGCGGCGATTTCGACTCGGCGTGGCAGCTCAAAAGCTGGGACCGGTTTTATCTGCCCAGACCCTTTTCCAAGGTGCGCATCCAGTGCCAGCTGGTGCCGAACGCGACGTTGGCGGATCGCGACGGTGCCGTCGCGACGATCCGCGAGCGCATGCTCGCCATCAATCCGGACCGTGCTGCCGTCTCCTAAGAGGGACGACAGACACGGCGGAGAGATTCAACGACTCAGAAGGACGGCGTCAGCGTGACGCTGCCACCAGGAGCCACGACGAAGTCTTCGCCGGCGCTCCATTTTTCGTCGTTGATGAGGAATTTGAACGGAATGGGACCGACCGCGCCCTGGAGCGTGATCGCCCAGGTCGTGTCGTCCACGCATTCCATCGGAATGCCTTTTTCCCAGCTCAGGCCCGGGCCATCGCCGCGGACATAGAGCGCGTTGCCGAAGCCGACGTCGAAATTCGCGACGATCTTGGTCACCACTGCCACCGGCGCCACCTTTTCAGCGGCAGGAGCAGCGGCAGCCGTTTTCTTACGGACGGTCTTCGCGGGTTTCTTCGCCGGGGTGAGCGTTTTAGCAGGTTTGGTAGTTTTCTTCATGACAGATCAGGTGTCGAGTTGACCGGGCCGAGCGTAGGCAGTTTCGAAACGAAAAAAAGCAAATTGGGGGCCAAACCCAACGCCCACTGATTTCACCTGATCGTCACCTCGCGAGGTGACGCGAAAATCACCGCCGACTCACCGGCGCGCCCGTGACCTCCGCCAGCGCAGACTCCAGTGATTCGACGCGAATCGGCTTGGTCAAATGCGCCAAAAATCCAGCGGCGCGGCAGCGCGCTACGTCCTGCTCCATGCCGTAGCCGGTCAGCGCGATTCCCACCAAGCCGAATCGGTCGCGCATCGAAGCCATCAGCTCCGCCCCGTCTCCGTCGGGCAGGCCGAGATCGGAGACGAGCAGATCGAATGACGACTCCGCGGCGCGCAAATTGGCCTCGTGCACCGAAGCCGCGGACACGACGGAGAAGTTTCGTCGACGCAGGAGTTGCTCGAGCGTCTTGCGAGTCGGTTCGTGATCCTCGACGAGCAGGATGCGCTTCGGCTCACCGGAAACACGCACACGCGATGTCGTCGCCGGCACCGGCGGCGCGAGCGGCACGGCGGGCGTGGCGGTGCGCAGCGGCAACTCGACGATAAACGTCGAACCCTGTTCCCGTCCTGGACTGACGGCCGAGATCCGGCCGCCGTGCATTTCCACCAGTCGCCGCGAGATCGCGAGGCCAAGTCCCAAACCGCCGAAGCGCCGCGAGCCGAGGTTCGCCGCATGATCGCCTTGCTCGAAAGCGCCGAATGCGCGGGCGATCTCGGCTTCGGTCATTCCGATGCCCGAGTCGGAAAGACGCACGACGATACGATCGTCGTTTTCGCTCGTGCGCAGGGTCACGCGCCCGTCTGCCGGTGTGAACTTCTCCGCGTTTTTCAGGAGGTTCAGAAACACCTGCGCAAGGCGGGCCGCGTCGGCCAACACCTGATCGCAGGCCGCATCGAGCTGCACCTCGAGGGTGATTTTTCTCTGCTCGAAATCGGAGCGCACCATCGCGAGAGCATCGCGCAAGATCGCGTGAAGATTCTCGTCGCGACGACGAATCATGATCTTCCCCCGTGCGATACCGGTCAGGTCGAGCAAGTCGTCGATAAGGCGCGCCTCCAGTTCGACGTTTTTCCGGATCATCTCAAAGGTCGCTCGCGCGTGATCCGGGATCGCCGGATCGCGGGCCGCGTCGCTCGCGACCAGCAGCACGGGGTTGAGCGGCGTGCGCAACTCGTGCGAGAGCGTTGCCAGAAACTCGTCTTTCGCGCGCGACGCGCGATCGGCTTCCTCGCGGAGCCGCACCTGTTCGCGCTCGGCTTCTTTTCGAGAGGTGATGTCGAGACTCACACCGATCATGCGCACGGGCCGCCCTTCCGCAGAATAGGACGCCTGACCGCGCGCCAGCACCCAATGCACCGATCCATCGGGCCAGCACACGCGATACTCCATATCATACACGGAGCGATCTTCGAGGCAGCGCGCCACGGCGCCCAGCACGCGGTCGAGATCGTCCGGATGCACGGCGGAGACGAACTCCTCGTAGCCAAACGACATGTCCGCCGCCCGGCCGTAATTCACTTTGCATTGCGGGGAACACACCAGAGTCTGCGCGGGCAATTGCAGCTCCCAGATGCCGAGACGGCCCGTCTCCACCGCGAGCCGCAACTGCTGTTCGCTTTTCGCCAGCACTCGCATGACGCGCGTGCGTTCGATCGACTCCCAGCAACGGCTGGCGACGCGTTGAACGAGTTCCACCTCGATCGGCAGCCATTCGCGCGGAGCGGTTTGGTGCACCGCCATAGCGGCAACGAAATGGCCGGCCTTCAGCATCGGCACACAGATCACGGAGCGGATCTGAATGCGGCGGTAAGCGTCTCTCACGTTCTCGGTGCGCGGATCCGTTTCCACGTCGGTCACCACGTAAGGCTGCCCCGCTCGCATCAACCGGAGACACTCCGCGCCGAACTGATCGAAACGATAGCGACCCACGATGCTGGGCACGCCGCGGTTGTAATCGCCCGTGAGGTTGAACGTATTTCCGTCCTCCTCGACGTCGGCATAAGCGCAACGATCGGCACTGAGGTGTTCTCCGAGGAAGCGCGCCGACATTTCCGTGATCTCCGCCGCTTCGGTCAGCGGGCGTGTCGCATCGTCGAGCGCCACCAACAAGCGATCGCGATCCTGCGCGCGCCGGCGGTCCGTCACGTCGCGCGTGGTGCCGGCCACCAGCTCGACTTCGCCATCGGCGCCAAACACGGGAGTGAAAATGTAATCGTAGATCGCCGAGACGCCGTTTGCGCCGGTGAACGCGGTCTCGCCGCGCACCGGCTGTTTCGTTGCCACCACGTGCGCGATCTCGTGGGTGTGCCGATCGGCGAGCCACGTGGGATAATCGAGTTCGTAGAAGGTCTTGCCGACCACCTGATCCAGACTTCTCCCGTAAAGCTCGAGCAGCGGCCGATTCGCGTAGGCGAAACGCCCGCCGAGATCGAAAACGTAGGCGAAATCGTTCATCGCCGAGAGCACGGTTTCGTGGATCGCGGTCAATCGCCGCAGTCGTTCCGCGATCGTCTGGCGTTCCTCTTCCACGAGCTTGCGCGTGGTGATGTCGAGCACGACGCCATGGAACCCCACGACCCGGCCGTCATCGTCCTTCTGCATTCGCCCGCGGGCGGTCACCCAGCGCAATCCCGCCGGCGTGAGCACGCGGTAGTCCGCCTCGTAGTCTGCACCGGTTTCGACGGAGTCCCGGACGCGCTCCATCACCGAGGCGCGGTCCTCCGGATGGATGGCTACCATATACTGTTCGAGCGAAGCGGCTTCGCTTTCTTCGGACGTGACGCCGAAAAGTTTGAGGAAGTTTCGGTCCCCCGTGAGCCGGTTGGCCACGACATCCCAACGATAAACGCCGACCTCCCCTGCGATCATCGCGGACTCGGAGCGTTTTCGCGCCTCGGCCAACTCGGCTTCCGCGCGGACGTGCTCCCGCTCGCGGGCTTGGAGCGCCTTGGCGCTGTCGCCCAAAAGACGCCGCTGCACGATTGCCTGCCACGCCGCCGAGGCAAAGACCGACAACCGCGTGGCGAGCCGCGCATCCTCGCCATCGAATTTCCGCGTTTCATCGTGCGACACCACCCAGAGCGTGCCCACCGGCGTGCCGCCATCGTGAAACGGCACGAGCAACACTTCCTCGACGGGCGGATTGAGCGCCGCGACGTAGGTGAAATACCGCACCGGCTTGGTCATCAGTTGCAACGCGTCACGATCCAGCACCACTCCGCAGGGACTGAAGTGGCGCGGCAGCGTCTGCCCGACCAGCGGCGCAAACTTACCCGCGGTGGCGCGCCATCTGAACTCTTTCACGCCGCCGGCGTTTGTCTCGAGAAGACTCACGCCTGCCGAATGGGCGCGACAGAGCACCAGAGCGAGGTCCGCCAAACGCTGGAACAATCCCTCCGGCTCTTGCGACATCGTCAATGCGAGCGACGACATCGCATCGGCCTCCGCCACGACGTCGCGAAGCCGCTTGGGACGGCGTTCCAGTTCCTCGGTTGTCACGATGGCTGCCAGATCGCTTGGCACCATCTCGCTTGTGCAGCCCTCGCAGGGCGGCGTGATTTCGTCTAGGGGCATGGGGATGCGCAGCCGCAGCTCACGCGGAGGACCAACGCAGGTGCGAGGGGAAGAAAGCACGCGGGCGCACAGAGCAGCCAGACCCCAACCCCCCTCCAACGGTTCAGCGGTGTTCTCCGATGAGTTGGTGTCGTTGCCATTCGCAGGCCGTCCCGCTCAGCCCGGCTGAGGAGCGCTCGGTGCGAAATCGGGCAGCGGCGTCATTCGCCCTGAACGACATAGGTTGGCGTCGCTCCCACCTGCAAAGTGATGCGCCCGTCGGAGAGCCCCACCGCGTGATTTTCTCCCAGCGCGTCAACCGCCCCGGCCGATTTCCACGTCGTCGTCCAGCCGAACTCGACGGGCGGCTGATCTTCGCCGCTAAAACGGTCCCGCTGTTCCCACACCACGAAGGCGGGGCCGCGTGCGCCGCGATCGACCTCGAAGAGATAAATCGCCGGACGCTCGGGTATCGGCAAGCGCTTCACCGACTGCACACCGCCGAGGAACTCCGTCATGCGCTTAAACGCATGCGCGGTGAGCGTGGGTTTCCACGTGTCGCCCTCGTTTACCATGAGACTGAATTTGCCGAACATGAGCCCCATGATGTCGTCGCGCTCGTTCGTCGCTGGCGAATAACACCACAGCAGCGAACGCTTCAGTCCGGCTTCGAGCGCGAAGAGGTTTTGCATGACGATCGTGCGCGACTGGATCCGGCGGAGCTTTTCCTCCAACTCGGGCGGGCAGCCCCACATGAACATCTGCGTCTGCGGCGAGAGCTCGGGCATCTTCTCGTAGAGCTCGGCGACGGCGCGACCGAGCGCGAGATCGACCTGCGCAGTGCCGCTCTCGTCGGGCTTCACCGCCCACTGCTGCACAATGGACAGATACTGCAGGTTGTCGGGCATCTCGTAAAAATTCGGCCCGCCATACTCGCCGCCGATGATCGGTTTCTCGTAGCCATTGGCCCGCATCCGCTCGCGGATGTAGGCCACGCGCGCGCCAATCGTTTCCGGCGCCATGTAAAGACGCAGATCGAAAATATCGAAAGCGTCGCCCGCCTCTCGCAGCACGTGATCGAAAAACGCCAGCGAGACTTCCTGATGCGGGATCGGCGAAACCGGTTCGCCGTTGGGCATCTTCAGACCCGGTGGCATGAAGATTCCGTCGCATCCGCCCAGCACGACGAGTGCGTCGGGATCGGCGTCCTTCACGGCGCGATAAAAGATCCGGAGCTGCGCCACGAACTCCTCCACCGTGCCGCCCCAAAACGCCGGATTCGTCGGTTCGGCGTCGTTGCCCCAGTAGCGCACGCGACCGCGGTAGCGACTGACCGTCTCATAAACAAAGCGGTAGTAGTCGTCCGGATCCTTCGCCGACGTCGCGGGCATCATGATCGCCGACACGCGCGTGGCCCATTTCGAGGCGGAGTAAAGGGTCACGAATCCCTCGTCAGCGTGCCGCAGCTCGCCGACATACAGATCCAAGTCCGACCAGTTGAAACGCCCCTTCTCGGGTTCGATCTGGTCCCAGAACAAGATCACGCGACTGAAGCCTCCACCCAGTTCGCGCACGTCACCGACATACGGGCGCGGCTTCACGCCGAGTTGTCCATAAAGATATCCCCAGCCGATGCCAAAGGGCGAAGGCTCGGAAGTAGCAGCGGCGTGGGCGGATGCGGAAGACATGAGGGCGGCAACGGTGAAAGCAGAGAAAAGACGGCGGAGTTTCATGAGCGTGGCGGGGTTCGCAGCCTTGTGTGGAAAGTGACTCCGGAGGCGTGGCTGTTACTCGGCCGCCTTGCCCGTCGCCCGCGTGGAGGATTTCCGGGTGGCGAGATCGAAGATCGTGATCAGCTCGTCCGCATACTCGGCGAGCGACAGCTTCGGATTTGCCACCCACTGCGCCAACGCGCCGTTGATCGCGTGCATGAGCGTCGTCGCCATCGGCACGAGCGCGAACGACCGAAACTCACCGTCGGCCTGGCCCTTTTTCAGGATCGCGATCACCGACTTCAGATAAGTCGTTTCGGACCGCTCACGCAGATATAGCGCCCCGCCCGCATCGCGGTGATTCATCAGGATATACGACACCGCCAGCAGCTTCGCGCGGTTATGTTCGAGAAACGTGAACTCGGATCCGATGTAGGCGCGCAATTGCCCGCGAGCCGTCTGCTCTGCATCCAGGCGCGGCTCGATAAACGCCCGCATCTCGCCGAAAATCTGCTCCACCGCCGCCTCCACGAGTTCGTCCTTCGTCCCAAAATGGTAGACGACGACGCTTTTGCTGATCGCCGCGCGCTCCGCGACCTTCGCCAGCGACGCGC
This sequence comes from Opitutus sp., assembly GCA_024707325.1. Taxonomy (GTDB): domain Bacteria; phylum Verrucomicrobiota; class Verrucomicrobiia; order Opitutales; family Opitutaceae; genus Opitutus. Next base: position 857,030 of record JANPZY010000004.1, read on the forward strand.
CTGCATAGCCCTCCTCAGCCACCCCCTCGATCAGCGCCTCAATCAACTGGCGCCGCCGAGCTTGCTCGATAAACGACATTTTTAGACCGGTCGGACTATTTTTAGTCTTCACGGTCGAAACGCAGCCCGACCGGTTTGCTTTGTCAAGCCAGGTATGGGCCCGAGACGTTTCACACCGTCCCCCCGGGCCACGCTCGCGGTGGATCGCTTTCGTCCCTCGTCCACGCGGGCACACGTCGTCCCGCCGTCATCGATGCCGATCTTTCCGCGGAAGCCGGCGAGACACCTCGAGCCGAGTCCTTCCTTCCGGACGAAAAAAATGGTGGAGCAGATCGGGATCAAACCGACGACCTCGTCGTTGCGAACGACGCGCTCTATCAACTGAGCTACTGCCCCACGAGGGAGGGGAGGTTTTGGGGAATCAGCGCAGCCGAGTAAATACCATTTTTCGCCTGCGCGCCTAACTCGTCACAAATTCCTCTGCTTCTACTCGATCTGAGACACCAAACGGCCAAAAACCATTTTCCCACCGGCTGTTGGCAGCACGCTCACGACCTCCACGCTCACGCGCTTGCCGACCAGGCTGCGTGCATTTCCCACCACGACCATCGAGCCGTCGTCGAGGAAACCCACCGCCTGCCCCTCGTCCTTGCCCTGCTTCACGAGGTCCACCTCGAGCATTTCGCCCACCGTCAGCTCGGGACGCAACGCTTTGCCCAACGCGTTCAAATTCAGCCACGGCACGCCGTGAAACTCCGCGAGCTTCGCGAGATTATAGTCCGTCGTCAGCAGCTTCGCGCGCATCGATTGCGCCAAAAACACCAGCTTCGCGTCCACGTCCTGCGGCTTCGTCACTTCGCTTTCGGGCGTGCGCAAATCCAGATGCGGGATGCGCCGAAGCTCGTTGAGCACCTCCAAGCCGCGGCGTCCCCTCGCCTGCTTCAGCGGATCGTTCGAGTCCGCCACCGCCTGCAGCTCGTTCAACACGAAACGCGGGATCACCAGCGCCGCGTTCAAGAATCCCGCCGCGCACACGCGCGAGATGCGCCCGTCGATCAGCACATTGGTGTCCACCACGACCAGCGGCACATCCACCTCGTGCGGCACGAACCGCACATACGGGATCACCAAGTTAAACTCATCCTTCCCGCGCAGCGCGATGACGGTGCACAGATACGTGCTCACCAGAAACAGCGCGAGCCGCATCAAAAACAGCGTCTCCGGATCGCCGATGCCGAAGAGCGGCGAGGTCCCGATCAGGTAGGAAATCACCGACCCCACCGCCAAACCGAACGTGAGCGCCGACAGCCCGCGCAGCGAAAACCCCTTCAGCAAAATATCCACCAGCACCACCAGCACGCCGATCAACGTGCCGATCGTCACCGCGAGCCCGCGATGGTCGTCCCACTCCTGCACCGTGTAGCACACCAGCCAGCCGGCCGCGGCGCAGAGGGTCACAAACACCAGTCGGATCGGGAGCAGCGTCCTGTTCATCAGAATAGACCCAAATGCCGAATCGCGAACAACACGAGCGGCAAACCCACGCCCACCGCCACGGCGATCAACAGGATACGCCGATGTTTCGCGGCATTTTCCGTTGCGGGGTCGTGCGGCTCCATTTCGATGCGAAGCCACCAAACCGCCCCCGGCATGACAACCCAATACTGGCTCGTTAAATCCGAACCCTCCGCCTACGCGTGGACCGACCTCGTGCGCGATCGCCGCACCGACTGGACCGGCGTGCGTAATCACCAGGCCAAACTCAACCTCCAGGCCATGCGGCGCGGCGACCACGTGCTCTTCTACGAGAGCGTCACCACCAAGGCCGTGCTCGGCCTCGCCACCGTTTCCAAAACCGCCTTCCCCGACACCACCGCCGACGAGTCAGGCTGGTTCGCCGTCGAGATCGCCGCCGACAAAGCGCTCAAAAACCCGTCACGCTCGCCGCGATCAAAGCCGAGCCCACACTGGCCGACATCGCCCTGCTCCGCCAGAGCCGTCTTTCCGTGATCCCGCTCACCGCCGACGCCTTCAAGCGCATCGTCAAACTCGGCGGCGGCCCCGCGTAACCACGCCGCGGATACACCGCACCCGCGACCTCCACCGCGCCAGCCACAATGTCATCCATTAGTTGACTTTGTATTTTGGGCTGCGGGCCGGGTCGCGCCGTGGTGCGGCCGACGTTCCGACCAGGTGCGCACCTTGTCCCGATCCGGGACGCACTGTGGTTCGACCCTGTCCGCACCTGAGGCCGACCGTGTTCGCTCCTCGGCTCAAGGTTGTCCGGACCAGAGTGCGACCTTCTGCGCACATGCCTTCGACCATGTCCGCACCTCAGCTCGACTGCATCCGCACCGTGGCTCGACCCGGTCCGCATCTTCACGCGAGCGTGTCTGCACCTTCGTTCGACCATGTCCGGACGGTCATTCGACCGTGTTCGGACCTTGGCTCGAAGCGGAGCGCACTCGGTCCCTACCCGGTCCACGTGCGAGCACGACTCGTCACTGCATCGCCAGTTCGACGACGATGCGGAAACCCACGTGGCGCGCGCGCTCGTTTTGCGCAGCGTCGGTGCGTGTCAGCCTCGGCTCCGGATCGAGATAACTGCCGCCGACGATCTGTGCTCGCGCCGCCTCGCTCGCGTCTTCGATCCACTCGGCCACGTTACCCAACAGGTCCGCAAAACCGACGTCGTTGGGCTGCGCTGCCGCGAGACCGCGCGTCGCGCCTTTTGCCACCACCGCGTTCCAGGGCGAGGGTTCACCGTCGCCGAGCGCGCGTTGGAGTTCATCCCAACGCGGCAGTCGCACGCGCGTGCCGAGCACCCAGGAGAGCCGACGGCAAAACTCCTGTGCCTCGAGCCAGTTCACCGAATCGACCGGCAGATCGCGTCCTGCGTGGCGACTCGGATTCGTGCTCATCACGCGTTGGTAGATTTCCTGGGAAACCTCGGTCTTGAACATCAGCACGGGCTCCTCGCCGGGAATCGGCGCGAGCCGCTCGTAAATCGTATCCTGCAACACGCGCAGTTCGGAGCCGCGTGCTCCGAGGTAGGAGAGTTTCAACTTCAGCGCCGGATCGAGCGTCTGCCCTTTTGGAAACTCGCGTTCGACGAGCGCGATGAGCTCGAGCGCGTCGGCGATGCGTTTTTCGGCGGCGAACGCCTGACGCTTTAAAAGCAGGCTCGCGATCGTGCGATCGAGCGTCGCCACCGCGGCGATCGGCTCGGCCGCGAGCACGGTCTGACGTTTGATCTCGAGTTGATCGATCTTCGCCGTGGATACGAAACGGCTGCGCGCGAACTCGTGATTCAGCTTCCGCTGCGCAATGCCCGCCGCGCGGTAATGCTCCGCTGCCTCGTCGTTGCGCCCCTTTTTCGCCGCGGCGTCGCCGCTTTGTTCGTGACGCACGACGTCCTCGGCCACGCCCGCCGCCTGGAGCGAAGCGATCTCGCCCTCGATCCGGTCGACCGCCGTGAGATCCGCGTATCGCGTGCGCGGATACTGCTCGTTCAACTGTGCCTGCAGCTCGCGCGCGCGGGAAAAATCGCCGAGCGCGTCGGTCCAACGCTCAGCCTGCACAGCCGCAGCCGCGCTCGCGAGATGCGCCGACATCGCTTCATGCAGCGGCTTTGCTTCGAAGGTCTCGATCGCCTGCTCGAGCGCGAGTTCGCGCACGAAGTTTTTCCAGCGTGGTTCGGCGTCGCTTTGATCGACCTCACGCTGCAACGCGAGCGCCGCCCGGTAGTGTTCAAGTGCGAGCTCAACGCGGCCGGCACGCTGCTCGCGTTCGGCGTCTTCGTGGAGCGTGGCGATCTGGAGATTGAGTTCGCGCGCTCGCACGGAATCGCGCGCTGCGAGCAGGCGTTCGAGGCGCACATTGTGCTCCACGCCGGCGAGCGGGTTGAGTTGCAGCAGATCGCGTTGCTGGCGGATGGCTCGCTCCAGTAGCGGAGTCATTTCGGCCGAGGTCGCGCCCGCCTCGGTGAGGCGTTGGTATTCGCGCTCGGCTTCGCCCACATCGTCAGAAATGCGTCGCTGTTCGGTGGTGAGCGCGATCCGTGTCACCGCACCACGCTCGGCATTCGGCGCAGGCGGTTCGCGCGTGAACCACACGTAGCAAAGCGCGGCTGCCGCCACGATCGCGGCGGGAGCGACGATCCAGCGCCAGATCAGCAGCCGCCGGTCGGACTCCCCGGTCAGCGCGTCTTCGGTTGCGCGCAACATGCGACCGCGAGGCAAACGGCGCCCCGGAGAAACGCAATGCGTTCCCGAGTCAACGGCTCCGCCAGACTCGACACGCCGGGCGGTTTGCCCTTTGCAAAAGCGATGCTCGAAACGCTCACGATCCTCGCCCCCGGTCTGCTCGGCGGTTCCGTCGCGCGCGCGCTGCCCACGCCCGCCGCGTGGCCAAACGGATCGTGATCTGGGCGCGCCGCCCCGAAGTGCGGCTGGAGCTCGCCTCACAACCCTGGTGTCAGGCAGTCGCGGACTCGCCGTCGACCGCGGTCGCTGGCGCGCAACTCGTCGTCATCGCCTCGCCCGTCGATCACATCGTGCCGCTCGCGCGCGAAATCGCTCCGGCGCTCGCCGACGGCGCCATCGTCACCGACGTCGGCAGCGTGAAAGGCGAGATCTCACGCCTCGGCCACGCCGCACTCGGCAGCCGCGCGCATTTCGTCGGTTCGCATCCAATGGCCGGCTCCGAGAAAACCGGCTGGCAGCACTCGACGGAAACGTTGTTCGACGGACGCACGTGTTTCGTAACGCCTCTCGCTGACACGAACGAGAACGCCGCCGCAACCGTGGCAAAGTTCTGGCGCGAACTTGGCGGCGAACCCGTCACGATTTCGCCCGATCAGCACGATGAAATCGTCGCGCACATCAGCCACCTCCCGCAGATGATCGCATCGAGTTTGTGCGCGTTTCTCGCCAAGAAAAATCCGCAGTGGCGTAACTTCGCCGGCGGCGGCCTGCGCGACACCACGCGCATCGCGGGCAGCGATCCGCAGCTCTGGCGCACGATCATCGAGCAGAACCGCGACGAAATCCTGCGCGCGCTGCGCGAGTATCAGGAGGAGTTGCACGCGTTCCAAATCGCGCTCGCCAATCGCGACTACCTCGATCTCACCGCCCGGCTCGAACGCGGCCGCGCCTACCGCAGCGAGTTTCGCGTGTGAGTCCTGCGTCCGCTCCGTCCGCGTGAAAATGCGGACTGGAAGCCGCGCCGCCGATCGCTGACGCTCTGCGCCTTTCATGCCCTTGCCCGACCTATTGCCGATCCAGCCTTTCACCCGCCCCGCCCGCGGCGAAGTGACGTTGCCCGGCTCGAAAAGCCTCACGAATCGCGCGCTGATGCTCGCGGCGCTTTGTCCGCAAACGGTCACGTTGAGCGGTGCGCTCTTCAGCGAAGACACCCACCTGATGGTCGAAGCGTTGCGCGCGCTCGGGTTTTCCGTGGAGGCCGACGAAGCCGCGCTGACGTTGCGCGTTTCGAATCAGGTGCGCGGTTTCTCGGGGGGCCAGGCGGATCTCTTCGTCGGCCTCGCCGGCACGGCCGCGCGTTTCCTCACGGCGCTCTGCGCGGCGGCTCCATCGGGTGTGTATCGCATCGACGGCATTCCGCAGATGCGGAAACGTCCGATGAAGGGCCTCATCGAAGCGCTGCGCGCGCTCGGCGCAGACATCCGCTGCACCGGCGAGGAAGGATTTTTCCCGCTCGAGATTCACGCGCGCGGTTTGCGCGGCGGCACGGTGAGCATCGACGCGCGCGAGAGCAGCCAACTGCTTTCTGCGCTGCTCATGGTCGCGCCGCTCGCCGCCACGCCCGTGCAGGTGAAACTCGTCGGCGGCGTGCGCTGGCCGTTCGTCCAGATGACGACGCGGCTCATGGAGCACTTCGGCCAGAAGCCCGTCGTGCGCCTGAGCGACGACGAACTCGCGGTGCAAAACGACACGCGCTACGGCCTCGGCGGCGACTCGTATGCGATCGAGCCCGACGCGACGGCGGCGAGCTACTACCTTGCGCTCCCGCTCGTCACCCGCGGTTCGCTGCTGCTCCGCGGTTTGCGCGGACCGGGCGGCGGATTGCAGGGCGACACGCAGTTTTCCGCCGTGCTCGGAGAAGTCGGTCTCACCGTGCAAACGCACGACGCGGGCGTGACGGCGGAGTTTTCCGGCGAGAAAGCCCTGCGCGGCGTGACACGTGATTTCAGCGGATTTTCGGATACGTTTCTCACGCTCGCTGCGCTCGCGCCGCTACTCGACGGCCCGACGCGTATCAGCGGCATCGCGCACACGCGGAAGCAGGAAACCGATCGCGTGGCCGGCATGGCGCGCGAACTGTCGCGACTCGGTCAGCACGTGATCGAGACCGAGGACGCTCTCGAGATTCACCCGCGTCCGCTGCGCGTCGACCAGACAATCGAGACGTATGGTGACCACCGCTTCGCGATGAGTTTCGGCGTGCTCGGCTCGCACGATCTGCGCGGCGACGGCCGTCCGTGGCTCACCATTTCCAACCCCGCCTGCTGCGCGAAAACTTTCCCGCACTTTTTTGAGTTGCTGGAGTCGCTGCGCCAAAAATCGTTGGCCGCCTAGATGCCGTCCTCGCCCTTCATCATTGTCGCCATCGATGGCGGCGCCGCCTCCGGAAAATCGTCCACCTCGCGCGCGCTCAGCGAGCGGTTCAATTTCCTGCACTCCGACACCGGCTCCTACTACCGCGCCGTCACCGCGGAGTTGCTGCGCCTCGGCATCTCGCCCGCCGATCCGGCTGCGGTGCAAAACGCTCTCGCCGGCGTCAGCCTCGCCACCACCGTGCGCGGACGCCGCGCCGTCATGCAGATTGGCGGACGCGAGGTGCCGGAAACGGAAATCCGCAGCGCGGAAACGACCGCGAATGTCGCCACGTTTGCCGCGATCCCGGCATTGCGCGCGGCGTTGCTCGACTACCAACGCAGCCAAGCCGAGACCGCGCGGACGCACGGTTTCGGCGGCCTGGTGATGGAAGGCCGCGACATCGGTTCGAAAATTTTTCCCGACGCAGATCTGCGCTACTTTCTCTTCGCCGATCCGGCCGAGCGCGCCCGTCGTCGCGAACAGCAGGGCTTGCAGGATCAGGTCGCCAAGCGCGACACGCTCGACAGCCAGCGACTGCGCGAGAGCCTGCAAGGCGCGACGTTGATCGACAGCACCTATCTGACGCTCGAACAGGTGGTGGAGCAGATCGCCGGAGAAATTTCCGCCAAGCTTCAGGCCGCATGAACCGCGCGTTTCCGCAGGTCGCGATGGAGCCCGTGTATGGCTTTTGCCATTACGTCATCACGGTCTTCGCCGATGCGTTTTTCCATGGCGAGTATCACGGCCAGGAGCACCTGCCCCGCGACAGCGCCTTTCTGATCGCGGCGAACCACGCGAGTTTCATGGATCCGCCGTTCATCGGCTGCCGCGTTCGAGACAAATCGCGTTCTTCGCGCGGAAAACCCTTTGGAAACCGGGCGTCGCTTCCTGGTGGCTCGACACGGTGGGAACGATACCCGTCGATCGCGACGGCGGACAGGACGTGAGCGCGATCAAACGCGTGCTCAAAGCGCTGAAGGAAGGTAAAGCGCTCATCCTCTTTCCCGAGGGCACTCGCTCGCCCGACGGCACACTGCAGAGCGCCAAGGCCGGCGTAGGTCTCCTCGCGTGCAAGGCGCAGGTGCCGGTGATTCCCGCACGCATTTTCGGCTCGTTCGAGGCGTATGGGAAAGGCGTGAAGATCCCGCGCTTTGGCACGCCGGTAAGCGTGGTATTCGGTCCGGCACTACAGCCGTCCGGAATTCGACGACGCAGCCGCCGGCAAGGAGCGCTACCAGATCGCCAGCGAGCGCATCATGCGCGCCGTGGCTGCATTGGAACTGCCCCGTCCGGTGGTGGTTTAAACCGCGCAGCCGGGAAGCTGCGCGTTGTCCGGAAACTGCGTTCGCTTACTCGAGACCGCAGGCCTTGCGCGCGCGCTTGAGCACAACGCTCGCCGTGGCGCGAGCGCGCTCAGCGCCATCGCGGAGCACGGACTCAACGTAGTCGAGATTGGCCGCGAGCTCGGCGCGCTTGGCGCGGTAAGGGGCGAAGTAGTTCCAGTAGTGCTCGAACAGTCCCTTCTTCAGATCACCGTAGCCGAGACCGCCGGCGCGAAGGCGATTCTCGTAGTCGGCCGCGACGTCCGCCGGGGCAACGAGCTTGAGCAGCTGGATCGCGAGATTCTTGTCCGCATCAGGCTTCGGCTCCGCAGGCGTGCGCGAGTCCATGACGATGCCCATGATCTTTTTGCGGAGCGCCTTCTCGTCGCCGAAGATTTCCACCGTGTTGCCGTAGCTCTTGGACATCTTTTGGCCGTCGAGACCGGGCACCACGGCGACTTCGTCGCGAATCTCCTCCTCCGGCACGACGAATGTCTCGCCGTAGGTCTGGTTGAACTTGATCGCGATGTCGCGCGTCATCTCGAGGTGCTGTTTCTGGTCCTTCCCCACCGGCACGAGGTTGGTGTCGTAGAGGAGGATGTCGGCGGCCATGAGCACCGGATACGCAAAGAGACCGAAATTGGGCGAGATGCCTTTGGCGGTCTTGTCCTTAAAGCTGTGGGCGCGCTCGAGCAGTCCCATCGGCGTGAGCGAGCCGATGAGCCAGGTGAGTTCGCACACCTCGGGCAGATCGCTCTGGCGCCAGAAAATCGCCTTCTTCGGATCGAGGCCGCACGCGAGCCAGTCGAGCGCGATCCCGCGCGTGAAACCGCGACGAGCCTCCGCATCCGTGAGCGCGGTCATCGAGTGATAATCCGCGATGAAATAATACGCCTCGCCACGGTCCTGCAGCTCGATGGCCGGACGCATCGCACCGAAATAGTTGCCGATGTGCAGCGTGCCGGAGGGAGTGATGCCAGTCAGAATACGCATGATCGCTCGTTCTTTCTTGGATCGGATAGACAGAACGAGAACGAGGCTGAGAACGAGAACGATTTTTCTCCGCTCTCGCTCAATCCCGCCTCGGAGTAAGGGTCACACTCTGACGGCTCCGCGCGATCGTCGCTTCGGGCAACACACCGGCAAACGGCGTCAGTGGCATCACCAGCGAACGACGCCCGAGCACCGCGCCGGGCTGCAGCACGGCATTGCAACCAACTTCCGCCTGGTCGCCCAAGATCGCGCCGAATTTTCGCAAGCCGGTGTCAACGGTCTCCTCGCCCACCCGCACCGTAATCGTGCGCTGGTCGAGACGGAGATTGGAGCAGATCACGCCGGCGCCGAGATGCGCGCCGTTGCCGAGGATCGAGTCGCCCACGTAGCTGAAATGCGGCACCTGCACGCCATCCATGAGGAGCGCGTTCTTGAATTCGCACGCGTTGCCCAGCACGCACTTGGCGCCGACGATCACGTTGCCGCGCACGAACGCGCCCGGCCGAATTTCCGTGCCCTCGCCAATCCACGCCGGTCCGATCAAGGTCGCATACGCCGGCAACTTCACACTCGGATGCAGCCACACTGCGCCCTCGATCTTTACGCCCGGCGGCACGACATGACTCGTCGACGGCTCGAGTGACGCCAGCGCCGCGCCGATTCGCTTCAACCACTCCCACGGCGCGACCTCACCGGGGAAGAATTCCGCAAACCGCGCCAGCGACGGGGGCAACGTAAACAACTCGGAGGCTTTCACGCGCCCAACGTGCACAAAAATCCTCCGCTCGAACAGCGGTCTTTTTCGAACTTTCGCCGCCCCGCCCGATTACGTCGCTCAGGGCAAACCAAGCAAGCCGCGCGCGTTCTCGTAGAGAATCTTCGTCTTCTCCTCGTCTTCCAGACCGAGTTGATCGAGCGCCTTCAGGTTCTGATCGACGGAGTATTGCGGGTAATCCGAACCGAACAGGAGGCGATCGATGCCGACGCTGCGCATGGTCCAGACAAACTCGTCCTTGAACGGCGAATCCGCCACCAACGCGACAATCGCCGAGACGTCGAAAAAGATGTTCTCGGCAAACAAACCCTCAGCCGTGCGCGCCGCACGAAGGATGTTCCAAAAGCGAAAGTTCATCCCGCCCAGATGCGCGAAAACAAAGCGCGTGCGCGGAGCGTTCAGCGCGAGATTGAAGAGCTTTTCGCAGTCGCCGGGCACGATGCTGGCGTTGTCCATGAGCACGACGACTCCCAACTCTCCCGCGCGCTGCACCAGCGCGAGCACACGAGGATCGGCCGCATCGAAACGCTGCGTGTGCGCGTGGATCTTGAGCACTTTCACGCCCTTCTGCGCCACTCGCTCCAGCTCCGCGATCGCGGCCTCGCCATCATACGGATGCACCGTGGCGATCGGCACGAGCGTCGGGTGCCGCGCCGCGAGTGCGATGATGCCGTCGTTTCCCGCCTCGATCGACTCAGGTTGCTTAGCCAGCGCCTGATTGGGTCCGCCGAACCACATGACACCGGCCGCCGCGACTTCGCGCCCGGTTTTCTTCAGATTCTCTTCATAGGCCTGCAGCAACGCTTCGTCGTGCCACAAGTGAACATGGAGATCGAAGATCCGCGCGCCGTTAGGCGTGGCGAAGCTGCTCCCGGTCCAACCCAGCACCACGAGCACGCTCAAGCGACAAATCGCGTTTCGTAACAGCCGCTGCGAAGGCAGAAATACAGTTGGGGTCATGACATGGAAGCGGTTGAGCCACGCCGCGCGTGCGTTCGCGGCAAATCTTCAGTCTGAGTTTCCACGCGTCGGTTCCTCCGTCATGTCATGCAGGCACGAAAAAACCGCTGGAGACGATTCCAGCGGCTTTTCGAAAATGGAGCGGGCGAAGAGACTCGAACTCTCGACGTCCACCTTGGCAAGGTGGTGCTCTACCAACTGAGCTACGCCCGCAAAGCAGGGTGCAAGGACTAGGCCCGGGCCCGCGTCCGTCAACAGATATTTTTGCCAACTTCGCATCCCGGAGCGCCACTCGTTTTCAACGCTCCCACTCCAGCTTCGCCTGCTCCCGAGCACTCCGCGGCACAGGCACCCAGCCGCTCGCCGCGAAGGCCGCCGCGACTTCTTCGCCGAGCACGAAGTGCCACGTCAAAAGCTCCCGCGCCACACTCTCGGCGCGCACCGCGAGCCATAACGTGAGGCCCAGCGGATAGTCGCCGGCGCGCAGATTCTCCGGCGTCGGGCCAAACGCCACGCCATCTCTGCGTCCCGCGACGAGCAGCACTTTCATTTCCGCCGACGCCGGCGGCGGCGCACCGCTGAGCACGAGCGCGCCGGGTTCGCGCGACGCATCGCGCCAAAGCGCTTCGACCGAATCCGAAAGCGCGACCTCCGCCTTCAGTTCGCGACCGCCCAGCACCTTCTGCCGAAAAAGCTGCAATGAAAGATCCACCTTGGGCGCGAGCGCCTTTGCGGTGATCGGACGCTCCGACCATTCGCCACCCGCACCCAACTCGCCCCAACGCGTATAACTCGCCGCCGCCTCCAGGCCGAATACCGCCGCGAGCTGCGGCAAACTGAGTTCATCCGCCGGACACGCTTTTGGCACGCTGACCCAACCCGCAAAAAACGCGACCGGCACCGCACGCACCCCGCTGGGCAACTCCTCGCCCGAACGAAGAAAAATCAACCCCGCGTCCGCCGTGCCGTTCTCCAACGCGCGCCGTGCGTCGCGACTGCCCGCGAGTGCGACATCAACGTCGCGTCCTGTTGTCTGCGCGGCGCTGCGTAGCGCGGCTTCGACGGCCGGCCCCGCCAGATCGCTGCCCCGCAAACGCACGGGCGATTCACCCGCGCGGGCGGACAGCATCGCGGCCGCGAGCGCGGCTGTAACAACAATTCGGATACACCGGAAAATATCCTGCATGCGCGGCGATCACTCTGGCGCAATCGTCCGCCGAATCGAGGGCGAACTCACAGCGAACAAGCCATTTGTCGGCTCAGCGCATGGCGCGACCCCATGCGCATCGTGCCCCCGCCCGATCCACACCTTGGCCCGACGTGGGACGCACCTTGGCGCGACCCGGTCCGGACTTTGGCTCGACCCGGTGCGCATCGTGTCCCGAGTCGGTGCGGACGTTGGCTCAGTCGAGCACGTCGAGCTCGGGCCACTGCGCGATCTTGCGGTGGAGCGTGCGGCGGCTGATGCCCATCAACTGGGCGGCTTTGGTGCGATTGCCGCGCGCTTTTCAGGAGCGCTTCGCGAAGGAGGTGCTTTTCGTTTTCCTCCACGGAGAGTGAACCGGCGGTCGCAGGCGATGGCGCAAAGGCCGCGGTGCCTCCGGCGCCTGCGACGGCGGCCTGCGTGGCGGCGGTCACGAGCGAGCCGCCGCGGTATTTGGCATCGAGGTCGTATTCGCTGAGCGTGCCGCCGCGACGGAGCACGACGGCGTTCTCGCAGAAGTTGCGCAGTTCGCGAATATTTCCCGGCCACGGGTAAGCCTGCAACGTGCGGAGTGCGCCGGGCTCGATGGTGAGCGGGGGCACGCCGTTTTCGTCGGAGAAAACTTTGATGTAGTGCGCGAGCAAAAGGGGGATGTCCTCGGCGCGTTCGCGCAGCGGCGGCATCGCGATGCGGACAACGTTGAGGCGGAAGAAAAGATCTTCGCGAAATTTCCCTTCGCGCACCTGCTGCTCGAGGTTGCGGTTGGTCGCGGCGACGAGGCGAACGTCGAGGTCGATCGGTTTGCTGCCGCCGACGCGCTCGATGGATTTCGTTTCGAGAAACCGCAGAAGTTTCACCTGCGTGGACGAGGAGATCTCGCCGATCTCATCGAGGAACAGCGTGCCGCCGTCGGCGGATTCGAAGCGGCCGATGCGGCGCTCGTTGGCGCCGGTGAAGGCGCCGCGCTCGTGACCGAAGAGTTCGCTCTCGAGAAGATTCTCGGAAAGCGCCGCGCAGTGCACGGCGATGAACGGCGCGCGGGAGCGCGGGCTGGCTTGGTGGACGGCTTGCGCGATGAGTTCTTTGCCCGTGCCGGATTCGCCTTCGATGAGGATGGTGGCCCGCGAGGGCGCGACGAGTTTCACGCGCTCGATCACGTCGTGGAGTTTTCCCGAAGTGCCGATGATGCCGTCGAAGGAGAACTTTTCGTCGAGGCGCTCGTGGAGTTGTTTCACCTCGACCTCAAGGGTCTTGGTCTTGAGCGCGCGCTGGATGAGGACCTCGAGTCGCTCGATGTTGACGGGCTTGGTGAGGAAATCGACCGCGCCGCGTTTCATGGCTTCGACGGCGGTCTCGATGTTGCCGTAGGCGGTCATCATGAGGACCGCGGGGCGGTTGGGCAGCGCGAGGGCTTTGTCGATGACCTTGAGGCCGGATTTACCCGGCATGCGCAGATCGGTGAGGATCACCTCAAACGGCTGCGCGTCCATGAGGTTGAACGCCTCGTCGGCGTTGGCGGCCACGGTCACGTCGTAGTTTTCCACCAACGCCTGCTGCAGGCCTTCGCGGGTGTGCTTCTCGTCGTCGACGATTAAAACGCTCGGCACCATGCCGATTAGCACTCACCACCGCCCGAATCGGGTCAACGGGAAACAGAGCCTCGCCGAAGCGGGCTCTGCGGGGCGAATCACTTCTTCTCGGGCTCGACGAGGCGTCCGGCCAGAGGGGCCAGCGTGCTCAGCTCGAGGCTGGGCGGCGGAGATTGGTCGACGAGAGCGATAAACTGTTCACGGCGCCACTCGAGGATCTCGCGAAGTTGTTCCCGTTGAGTTTCGTCGAGCTTGAGCTGCTTGGTGTTCCAATGCAGGCGCATCGGCACGACGATGATCGTGAGCAGGCGTTGAAGCGGACGGCGTTGAAGCTCGCGCACTTCCTCGGCCGTTAGCGGCACCGAGCTCGCGCGCTCGGCGTCTTCGCGGGCGCGGTAGAGTTCGCCGTTACGAACCAGCTCCTGAAACGCTTCCTTCTGCTCGGGCTGGAGAATCCGATCGATGCGGCGATCCATCTCGCGATCGATCTCATCCATGCGCTTGCGGAATTCCTCGATCTGCGGACGCAGCCGCTCGATCTGGCTGGCGAGGTAGGAAAAATTGGGCGAAGGCGTCGGCGCCGGGCGCGGCGTGGTGGCATTCTCGTCTCCCGAGGGGGAAAGTTCGCCTAGCAGCGAGGGCGGCGGCGGCGGGACTTTGCAGCCCGTGCGACCGATCCACCAGCCGGCGAAGTAGCCGGCACCGAAGACCGCAATCGTTAAGAGAGGAATGGCAACGCGAGCGTTCATCAGAGCTGTCCCAGCATCTCCGCTTCAGCGGCGATTTGCTGCCAGCCAGCGAGATTGCGGGCTGTTTCTTTGGCCGTCTGATGCGTGTGCACCGCGAAAACCGCAGCCAGACAGACGGATGCCGTCGCGAGGCTGAGAAGGATCTGACTCGTCAGTGTCGGCGCCACTTGGCGCGCGGCGCGAACGGTGCGCTCCGCAAATCCCGGCCGAAGCAGGGAAGCTGCGCGTTCGTTAAGCTCGGTCCAAGCGTGGGACTCAGGTTTCATGTGATGGTGTGTAAAATTTTCTAAGTTTCTCGCGGGCGCGGTGCAATCGAGCTTTCACCGCCATGATCGTCGTGCCGGTAGCCGCGGCCATCTCGGCCTGACTGCGGCCTTCCTGCGCCAGCGCCAGCAAGGCGCGATCCTTGGGCGGGAGTTGCTGCAGCGCGTGCCGCAACGCATCCAGCTCCTCGCTGTCCACCCCACCCGGCGGTTCGGGGATGTTTTCGTGCTCGTCCCCGAAGGGCGTGAAAATCCGCCGCAGTTTCTGGCGCCGCAGATGGTCGATGCAGGTGTTGCGAGCCAGTCGGAACAGCCACGCTTCGAACTGCGCCACATCGTGCAGCCGATCGAGCGCGCGGATCATTTTGATGAAGACCATCTGCGAGAGGTCCTCGACCGCGTCGCTGCGACCCGTGATCGCGTAAACAAAACCCGCCACCCGCCGCTGGTAACTGGTCACCAGCGTGCGCTGCGCCGCCTCGTCGCCTTGCTGAGCAAGGCGAACCAAGGAGCCCAGATCGGGAGAGTCGGCTGGTTCGGATCGAGAGCATGGGTGCGAACCGCCTGACGAGGTCTTGTCCGAAAAGATACGAATATATTCTTTTCCCAGAACGCCGCGCCTCACTGCAACCTTTCTTATCGGTTCGGCGTCACGGAGGCGCATGAAAATCCGCCCTTCCCGTGTGGTGCTTTTAATTGGCTCGGCCGTCCTGGCGTTCATCCTGTCGACTACGGGCTGCTCGTCGCCCGAACGTCGTCCGCCTCCGCCCAATACGGCTCCGATCGCGCCGGCGCCCAAGGTCGTGCAGGAAGGCAGCGAGACCTTCTTCGAAGGCAGGTTGCGCGTCACGGCCCGTCTGGGGTCGTTCCCGCCTCCCCGACGAGTCCCTCCTGGCGGGCCGGAGGACGACGGACGTCGCGGCCGGCGCGGTGGACCGGATGGCGAGGGCATGGGCGGACCGACGGCCATGGGCATGCCGGGCGTCTCGCTTCAGGTCTCGCTTGAAAATCTTTCCGAGGAACCGCTCGAAATCCGCGTGCGCGATGTCGTCTCGGAGCTCGGCAACTTCGCCGCACGCCCGGAGCGAGTCCTGCTCGCGCCGGGAGAAAGCGCCCCTCTCGATCGGATGAACTCCCGGCTGATTGATGCGACTTACGAGATTCCCGTGCGCGTCGTGCTGGCGCTGGACGCCCAAGAGGAAACGAAAGACATCATGCTGCGCACAGTCCGGACCGCACGAGAACCGCGCTGACGCGCCGCTCACTGCAGCATACGGACGCGGCGGTCCTTCCGCGGAAACTGGAGCGTCACGAGCGTGCCCACGCCCTCCTTGCTCTCGATTCCGATCTGGCCGCCGTGTTCGCGCATGATGCGCTGCACGATCATCAGGCCGAGCCCCGTGCCGCCGACCTTGGTCGTATGATACGGCTGGAAGAGCTTCACCAAGTCCTCCTGCTTGATGCCGCTGCCGCTGTCTCCAAAAAGCAAATACACCCAATCGTCGTCCGCGCGCGACCACACGCGGAGGCGGCCGCCCGGCTTCATCGCTTCGACGGCGTTTTTGATCAGGTTGAAAAACACCTGCTTGAGCTGGTTGTGATCCGCCATCACCCCCGGAAGCGCAGCGGGCGTCTCCGCCTCGACCGTGATGCCGCGGTCAGCGAGCTCGTCCTGCTGGAAGCGCAGCACCTCGGCCAGCACTTCGGCGAGATTCGTCTCCGCCAGATCGGGCGGGCTCGGCCGGATCGCCTCGAGGAAATGTCCGATGATGCCGTCGAGCCGCTGCACCTCCGCCTGACAGATGCGAATTGAATCCTGCAGCGCGGTCGCATCTCGATCAGCCCCCGCAAGTCGGAGTTTTTTCAGGCGCCGTTCGATCAGTTGCAGATGAATCGTGAGCGAGTTGAGCGGATTGCCGAGTTCGTGCGCGACGCCGGCGGCGAGCAGCAACACCGATGAGGTGCGTTCGCTCTCGATGCGTTCTTCCGTCGATTGTTTGTCGCGCGTGATGTCGGAGAGAATCACCGCGAAACGTCGCGGCGCGCCCTTCCCTTCCGGTCGAAACGGCACCATGTAGAGCCGCACCGTGCGCGGTTCCGGATACGTAAGTTCGAATTCGCGCGCGACGACCGGCGTCGCCGAAAGTCCATCGTCACCGAGCGCCGCCTCGAGCGACATCCGCAGCCCCGGCACGAGGCGCCAGAGAATCTGGCCGGCGACTTCGTCCTGCCCGAGTCCGATCAATCGCTGTGCGGCGGCGTTGGCGTATTCGATGCGACCGTCGCCGCCGATCACGAGCACACCTTCCTGCAGGATGTTGAAAATATCCTCGAACAACCCGCGCTCGCGCGCGAGTCGCTGCACGAGATTCGTGAGGTTCACCGAATCAAGTGCGTCGAGCCGCCCGAGCACGCGGTCCAACGAGGTGTTTTTCTTGCCGGCCATGCGGGGCTATTTGGCGGTGGTCGCGCGCTTTGGCAAGGAGCGGTGCCCGCGCTTACTCGGTGGCGGTGGACTCCTCCGCCAGGAAATCGAGCTGACCGGGATCGACGCGCTGCGCGAAGAGCTTGCGCAAAAACATCTCGCGATGGTGCACGCAGCGTCCGAGCCGCAGCAGCGCCTCGCGATGCTCCTCGGTGCCGTAGCCTTTGTGCTGCGCGAAACCGTAGCCGGGGTGCTGCGTGTCGAGGTCGTTCATCAACCGGTCGCGCGTGACCTTCGCGATGATCGAGGCCATCGCCACGCAGAGCGAACGCGCATCGCCGTTGACCACGCCTTCGTGCGGATACGGAAAACTGCGCAGCGGCAAACCGTCGATCAGGATGCGCGCGGACACGGTCGGTTGAAAACTCGCGATCTCCTCCGGTGGCGAAAACAGATCCGGCTCCTTCTTGTGCTCGAACGCACTCGGCGGATAAATCCCCTCCAGCGCGCGGCGCATCGCGAGCTTCGTGGCGCCGAGGATGTTGAACTGCTCGATCTCCCACACCTCGGCCACGCCGAAGTTCGCATGGATCTGTCCCTGCCCCGCCAGCGTTTCGAAATCGAACCACAACTCCTCGCGTTCGAGGGCGGTGAGTTGTTTCGAATCGTTCACGCGTCCGGCTCGGGTGAGCGCCCAACGGCTCTCGAGAAAATCGCGCGTCACCAAAACCGCCGCCGCCACCACGGGTCCGGCAAGCGCACCGCGGCCCGCCTCATCGACACCGATGAGACTGCCAACGCCCTCAATGCGTTTGAGGTCGAATCCGCGAAGCTGACGACGGGCCATTCGTGAGGTTTTGTAGGAGAGTTTGCCCCACGTGCAAGGCGTCGGTGCGGCCCGCGGCGCTCTCACCCGCCCGCTCGCCTTTTCCCCTGGCCTCGCTAAGGTAACGCCAACGATGAACTTGTTGGAGACATTCGAGTTCCTGAGCTACGTGGTGACCGTCGTCGGTCTCCCGTTTGCGATCATCGTTTACCTGCTCGATCAACGAAAAGAGCGGCGCAACGAGGACGAGGAAATCTTCCAACGTCTCTCCGACGAATACCGCGAGTTTCTCAAGCTGGTGCTCGACAACGCCGACCTGCAACTCCTCCGCCGCGACGGTGCGAAACAGGATCTCAGCGAAGAACAAAAAGAGCGGCGGCTCGCGATCTTCGGCATCCTCATCTCGCTCTTCGAACGCGCCTACCTGCTCGTCTACGAGGAAGCCATGGACAAACAGACGCGCCGCCTCTGGCAATCGTGGGAAGACTACATGCGCGAATGGGTTCGCCGTGCCGATTTCCGCGACGCACTCCCCGGTCTCTGCGAAGGCGAAGACGAAGATTTCACGCGCTACATCAAAACCCTCGCCGAAGAAGAGCGCGGCGCCCGTCGCTAAGTCTTCCAAACCGAATCACGGAAACACGGAAGCACGGAAAGAAAGCCTGAAGAGGTCACTATGCGGAGCGGTTCTACGTTGGATCGATTCCGTGTTTCCGTTCTTCCGTGTTTCCGTGATTCAACTCCTCCGCGCTTCCGCTCTTCCGCGTTTCCGCGATCGGCACTCCTCTTCCGCGCCTCACCACTCCATTTTTGCGGGCGGTTCCTTGAGCGGGAGTTCGTCGAGTTTTCCGGCGGCGGAAACGACCTCGTAGGCGGTGCGGAAATGCAGCTTCGCGAAATTTCCCAGCGCACGCGCGCCGAACTTTTCGATGATGCGATGCGCCTGCTGCTTCACCAGCGGGCCGGCGCCTTTCTGCAGCTTATCGCCGAACTCGCGTGAAAGCAGATTCATCTGCCGCACGAATTCCGCGCGCGCGACGACCGACGCCGCCGCGACGACCGGATCTTCTTCCGCCTTCGTGCGCATTTTCAGTTCGAAGCCCGTCACGTTTTTTCCGCGCGAGTTCGCGCTGCACCAGCGGTTGCTCGGAAAACTGGTCCAGCAAACCCCACGTGACCGGTTTCGCCGCCAGCGCCTGGGTGAGCGCCGTCGCATGCTGCCAGGCGAGCAGCGAGTTCAGGTTCGCGCGCGGACGCGACATCAGCTCGTTGTATTTCGGCATGCCGCAGAAGCACGTGCGCGCGACCACGCCAGGCGTCTCGCGGATGATTTTATCCAGCTCGAAGATCCGCGCTTCGGTGATTTTCTTGGAATCCTGCACGCCGGCTTTGCGCCACGCGTCGATCGCCGGCTTGTCCGCGATCACGGTCGCCGCGATCACAGGGCCGAAAAAGTCGCCTTTGCCGCTCTCGTCGAGGCCCGCGTGCGATTCGAACCACTCGGGATGCAGCACCTCGTCGTAGCCGAGCTTGGGCGCGCCGGTGACTTCCGGCTCGAGCGTGTCACGGACGAAATCCTCCGTGCCTTTGCCGGCGATCACGACCTTGCCGCTCGTGTAGGCGGAGAGGTTGATCTTCAAGTGCTCGGCCTTGAACGCGAACCGCGTATAGGCGACCTCGAACGGCGTAAAATGCCGCGCTTCGCAGATCGCGCGCAGCTTTTCCATCTGCGCGTCATCGAGCTTCACCGTGTAGGAAGCGATTTTCTTCGGCGCGTCGTCGTCGGTCGTCTTTTTCGGCACGCCGCGATTCGCCACAAAAAGCCGCGAAAACGCACGAAAAATTAACCGCAGGCTTCATCTCCCGCCGCTTTTCGTGCTCTGTCGTGCCTCTTCGTGGCTTCCGCTTCCGAGCAACTCGTCGCCAACACGACCGGCTTCCAATCCGCCCTCCTCGGCTGGTATCGCACGCACGCGCGCGTGCTGCCGTGGCGCGTCGCTCCCTCGCCTTACAAAACCGTCGTCAGCGAGTTCATGCTGCAGCAGACGCAGGTGAAAACCGTGCTGCCCTACTTCGCGCGCTGGCTGGACGTTTTGCCCGATTTCCCCGCGCTCGCGGCCGCGTCCGAGGAACAGGTTCTCAAACTCTGGGAAGGGCTCGGCTACTACTCGCGCGCGCGAAATCTTCATCGGCTCGCGAAGGAAATCGTCGCGCGTCCTGCGCTGCCGCGCACGCCCGCCGAGTGGCGCGAGCTTCCCGGCATCGGTCCCTACACCGCCGCGGCGATCACAAGCATTTCGTTCGGTGCTCCCGCCGCGTGCGTCGATGGCAACGTCGTTCGCATCCTCGCGCGACTCACCGCCGATGCGACGCCGTTTCGCGACTCCGCGAGCGCGGCCAAAGCCTTCGCGCCGCTCGCCGACGCACTCCTCTCGTCCACCGATCCCGGCGATCACAACCAGGCGATGATGGAACTCGGCGCGACGGTTTGCTTCCGCCAGAAACCGCTTTGTCTCACGTGTCCCGTGCGCACGTTCTGCGCTGCCGGAAAAACTGGCACCGCGGAGCAGTTTCCGAAACTCGCGCCGAAGCAGATGGAGCAAGTCACCGTGGTTCGCGCATGGTGCGAACACGATGGCGCGCTGCTCCTTCATCGCGCCGCAGCCGACGCAAAACGTTTCGCTGGCATGCACGAACTTCCGTCGGCCGAACACCTCGCGCTCAATCCCGCGACCGTGCAGCGCGGCGAACTGCTCGCGAAAAAGAAACGCGGCATCACGCGCTATCAGATCACCGAGTTGATCCACCGCACGCCGCCGCCGCGCGGAAAACTCTCGTCCGAACTCGTGTGGCTCCCGCTCGCCGAGTTGGAAAACGTGACCTTCTCCGGCCCCCACCGCCGCTGGATCCGCGAGATCTTCGCGACTCGATAAGATTGCCGCGACGAAGCCGCCCGCGATTCCCGCCGCCTTGGAGCCGCGGCGCCCCCGCCGCGGATGAGCGCGCCCTGACGCGACGAGGGCGTCGCGTCCCCAGAAATGAGCGGCAGCGCCGCATACGAAAGGTGGAGCCCGGCGTCCGCGCCGGGCTGTTCGGCGGGTGCAGCCACAGAAAACCCGCCGGGGACGGCGGGTTCCACCTCGGCCACCTGTTTCGACTCGATCCGCATTCCCGCGCGAGCGTGAGCGGACGATCGCTCGACCAAGTCCGCACTATGTCGCGATCGTGTGCGCGCCTTCGCGCGACCATGTCCACACCTTGTCGCGACTCGGTCCGCTCCTTGTCCCGACCATGTCCGCTCCTTGTCCCGACCGTGTCCGGACCTTGGCTCGACGTGGTGCGGACTGTGTCCCGGCTCGGCACGCGCCGTGGCTCGACTCAGTGCGCTTTTTGGAGCGACTCGACGCGCTCCTTGGAGCGACTCACGTCTTCACGTTTCAGACGCGGGCTGAACTCGAGGATGAGTTTGTGCTCCGGACGCCAGAACGTGCTGATCATCTGAAAATCGATGTGACCGGAGCCGATCGGTTGGTGGTCGTCGCCCTCGTCGTTCACGTCGTGAAGATGAAAACCGATCAGGCGCGAGCTCATCGACTCGAGGTGCGCGCGATGATCGAGCAGGCCCATCTTTTGTTTGATGTCGGCATGACCGGTGTCGTGCCAGTAGCCGACAGGAGCATCGGCCGGGAAGAGCGCGAGGAACTCCGGATAATCGGCATCGAGCGGAAGCTCTTCGAATTTTTCGCGATTCTCGAAGCCGAGGCGCACGCCCTTCTGTTTAGCGTAGTCGAGCACGCTGTGAACGCTGGCCTTGGTCTGCTCCCAAAACGGGCCCATGCGCTTGCGGATTTTCTCCATGCCTTTGCGCAGCGCATTTTGGTAGCCCGGATCGAGAGGGATGTCGGCGTTGGGATGCTTTTCCGGATACGCGCGAAGTTTACGGCCGGGGTTGAGCCAGAAAAATTTGACGCTGCCCAAGTGGCAGACCACGACGCTCGCCCCCATCTGCGCGGCGAAGTCGATCGAGCGCTTGGTGTGGCGAAACCATTGCTCCTGCTCGCGCTCGTCCTGCGCGGAGGGTTCGAAGAGATTGGGCGCGGCGGAGGTGACGCCGGTTGGCAGCGGGCAGAAGTTATGCGTCGAGCTGACTTTGATGACGCCTTCTTCGACCGCTTTGATCACGCCCGGCACGAGCGTAATACGTATCCCGTGGCTGAGCTCCATGTATTCGAAGCCAAGATCCGCGATTTCGCGGGCCATGGCGTAGCCGTCGGTATGGCGATGAGAGCACCAGCAAGTTGAGAGGGACAGGGGCGGCATGCGGACTAACGCAACAAACTCAGGGGAGCCGGTTTGGCGGAAAAAACAAAACCGCGCACCGAAAAACGGTGCGCGGCGAAAACTTTACGAATGACTCACGCGTGCGCGGAGCTCAGCTCTCGTAGCGGCGGCGCAGCATCTGGGTGAAGGCCTGGACCTTCTCCTTGCGGCGACGCTTCTCGCAGGGCTTCTCGTAGTAACGCTTGGCGCGAACACCCTTGATGATGTTCTCGCGGTCGAGCTTCTTCTTCATGCGACGAATCGCACGGTCGACGGGCTCGTTCTTGCGGATTTTGATCTCGATAGACATGAGGGCGTGCTTTGCGGTGAAAGGAAAAGCGGTTACTAGGCCAAGCGCCGCGGGCCGCGTCAATGGTGTTTTTTGAGCTCTGAACAGGACATCACTGAAGCACGGAAACACGGAGGAAAGTGCACCTGGGAGCCGCAAGCGGAACGCTCGGGGAGCCGTTTCCGTGATTCCGTGCTTCCGTGATCAAAATTCGAAAGGAAATCCCTTGCACCGCCGCGCGGCGGTTGGGCTACATGAAGGCGTGTCGTCCGCGCCTTCCGATTTCGTCCACCTTCACGTTCACACCGACTACAGTTTGCTGGATGGCGCGTGCCGGATCGATCGCTTGATGAACCGCGCCACCGAGCTCGGGATGAAGGCGCTCGCCCTCACCGATCACGGCAATCTCTACGGCGCGATCGAGTTCTACAACGCGGCCAAATCCAAAGGCATCAAGCCGCTCATCGGCTGCGAACTGTATCTCGTCGAGGGCTCGCGCCTGGAGAAAAAGGGCCGCACCGACGACGAAGGGAAATCAATCTTCCACCTCGGGCTGCTCGCGAAAAACATCACGGGTTATCAGAACCTGCTGAAGCTCGTGTCCGACGCGCACCTGCGCGGTTTCTATTACAAGCCGCGCACGGACATCGAAACGCTCGCGAAATACGCGGGCGGACTCATCAGGTTTACCGGATGCCTCGCATCGCTCGTGCCGCAGCACTTGTTGCATGACCGCGAGGAAGAGGCGCGCGAAGCGTGCGCGCGGTTCGTGGATATTTTTGGACGCGAAAACTATTTCGTCGAAATCCAGGACCACGGCATCCCCGAGCAGCAGAAGATCATCCCCGGCCTGCTGAAGCTCGCGGAGGAGTTTCAACTCAAGGTCATCTGCACGAACGATGTTCACTACGTCCGTTCGCAGGACGCCGGTCCGCACGACGCGATGCTGTGCATTCAGACCGGTTCGAAGATCGACGACGCGGACCGGATGCGTTTCACGGGCACGCAGTTCTACCTGAAGTCGCCCGAGGAGATGGCGAAGACCTTCAGCGAGGTGCCGGAGTCGCTCACGAACACGAACCTTGTCGCCGAGATGTGCGATCTCGCGATCCCGTTTCCCAAGGGCAGCGAGCGCTATCCGCGCTACCCTCTCCCGCCCGAGGTGAAGAGCGATCGCCGCGGATATCTCATGGATCTTTGCGTCGCAGGCCTGAAACGTCGCTACGGCACGGACTGGCATTCGGTGTCGACGCGCCCGATCGTCGCCGAGCGGCTCGCGAAACTCACCGATCTTCCGCCGGGTGAAAAACCGACGCCGCCCGACTACTCCGGACTCGATCGCGACGAAGAACTCGCCGTCCGCATGGGCTACGAACTCGCGATCATCAACGTCACGGGCTTCGTCGATTACTTCCTCGTCGTTTGGGATTTCATCCACTGGGCAAAATCCAAGGACATCCCCGTCGGTCCCGGCCGCGGTTCCGGCGCCGGCTGTCTCATCGCGTATCTGCTCGGCATCACCAACCTCGACCCGCTGCGCTTCAAGCTGCTGTTCGAGCGCTTCCTCAATCCCGAGCGCGTGTCGCCGCCGGACTTCGATATCGACTTCTGCATGCGTCGCCGCGGCGAGGTCATCGATTACGTGCGCCAGAAATACGGCAACGACTGCGTGGCGAACATCATCACCTACGGCACACTCGGTGCGAAGATGGTGATCCGCGACGTGGCGCGTGTGCACAACCTGCCCTTCGCCGAGGCCGATCGCATCGCGAAGATGATTCCCGACGAGCTCAACATCTCGCTCACGGACGCGATCACGAAGTCCGCCGAGCTCGCCGGCGAAATCGCGCGAAACCCCGTCGCGAAAAAAATCACCGATCAGGCGCTCGTGCTCGAAGGCATGGTGCGCAACACCGGCAAACACGCCGCCGGCATCATCATCACCGACAAGCCGCTCGACGAATTCGTGCCGCTCACGCTGCAGGAAGGCGACGTGACGGTGCAATACGACATGAGCGCAGTGGGCAAACTCGGCCTGCTGAAGATGGACTTCCTCGGATTGAAAACGCTCACGGTCATCGACGATGCGGTGAAGCACATCCGCCGCACCGCCGATCCGAAGTTCGACATCGAGACCATCCCGCTCGACGACCCCAAGACCTACGCGATGCTCAACGCCGGCAAAACCGTCGGCGTGTTCCAGCTCGAATCCGCGGGCATGCAGAACGCGTGCAAACAGGTCGGTGTCTCGAACATCGACGATATCAACGCCATCTGCGCACTCTATCGCCCGGGCCCGATGGCGTTCATTCCCGATTACGCGCGCGGCAAAAAGGACCCGACCTCCGTCAGTTATCCGCACAAGCTTCTCGTCCAGTCGTTGCAGGAAACCTACGGCATCATCGTCTATCAGGAACAGGTGATGGAGTGCGCCAAGATCATCGCCGGCTACACGCTCGGCGGCGCCGACATGCTCCGCCGCGCGATGGGTAAAAAGGACGCCGAGGCGATGGCAAAGGAGCGCGTGAAATTCGTCGAGGGCGCGAAGCGCGTGAACAACATCGACGAACGCAAGGCCAACGAAATCTTCGACCTGCTCAACAAGTTCGCGAGCTACGGCTTCAACAAATCTCACTCCGCCGCCTACGCGCTCGTCAGTTACCAGACGGCGTTTCTCAAGGCCAACTACCCGGTCCAGTTCATGGCCGCGGTGCTCACCTCCGAACTCGGCAACGCGGAAAAGGTGTCACATTTCATCGCCGAGTGCGAAGCGATGGGCATGACCGTGCTCGGCCCCGACGTGAACGAATCGCGCGCCGACTTCACGCCGGTGTTTCGCGGCAACGCTCGCGGAGCCGACCTGGACAATGGCGAGATTCGCTTCGGCCTCGCCGGCATCAAGGGCGTCGGCGAAGGCGCTGCGCAAAAGATCATCGAGGAACGCGAGGCCAACGGACCGTTTGCGAGCTTCGACGATTTCGTAAAACGCGTGGACGGACGCGCGATCAACAAGCGGGTGCTCGAGCATCTCGTGAAAACCGGCGCGTTCGATTTCAGCGGCGCTCCGCGCAAACCGCTTTTCGACGGCATCGACGCCGCACTCGCCGGTGCCGCGGCTCAGGCGCGCGATCGCGCTGCGGGTCAGCACAGCTTTCTCGACATGTTCACCGAGGAGCCCGCGCCGAAGAAGAAATCGGCCGCCGGCTCCGCTTCGCGCAACGGCTCCGGCGCGCCGGCCAACGAGAACGATTTTGCGCCGGCCGAGCGCCTCGCCTTCGAAAAGGAGTTGCTGGGTTTCTACGTCTCCGGCCACCCGATGGCCACCTATGACGGACTCGCCGACGCGATCGACACATTCTCCGTGGACGAGTTGCTGCAGCAGGGCGATCGCATTGAGTTCCGGATTTGCGGCATCGTCAGCAACATCACCAAGCGCCTTTCGAAGAGGGACAATCGCCCGTGGGCGGCCTTCACGCTCGCGACGAAGAAAGCCTCGATCTCCCTCAACATGTTCGCGGATGCCTTTGCCAACTACGGCACCGCGCTCGCCGAGAACGCCCTCGTGCTCGTGCAGGGCAACATCATCGTGAATCAGGAGGGCGCGCGCGTGAACGTGAAGGAGTGTTATCCGCTCGACGTGAAAATCAGCGGGCTCGTGCGCAAGGTCACGTGGCTCCTCCACCCGCGCCATCCCGCCTTGCCGGAATGGCTGCAACAGCTGCGCGAAACGTTGAACAAACAGGTCGGCGACACGCGCGTGGAGTTCGCGTTCGTGTTCGACGACCGGGTCGCACCCTATGCCGAGGCGAGCACCGCGCTTACGTGGAAGGTGAACGCGCCGAGCTTTCAGCAACTCCGCTCCCACCCCGCCGTGCTCGGCGTGCAGATCGACACGCGCACGCTCGAACTCGTGCAAGACCGCCGCTGGTCGAAGCGCGGATAATACGCGGCCGCAGTCTGCTCACCCGGGTGCGAGCGTTGGACTCGATCGCCAGGCCAGCGGATGCCGCCGCTTCGCAAACTCGATCGCGGGTCGCTCGACATAGCGGTAGAGCAGTGACGCTCCCACCCAGATCGAGGGCAGCACCAGCATCGTGAGCACAGCGAGAAACGTCCATCGCGTCCAAGTGACCGGCAACAGCACCAACGCGTGCGACCACACATAGATGAACGCCGTGTGCAGAATATACACGGAATACGACATCAACCCGACGCGTTGCAGGAACGAGCTGTTGAGCACGCCGCACACGAAGCGGCTCGCCGTGTCGACCGGGTGACTCCGCGCCACCCAGTGAGCGGCCAAGACCGTGAACCAGATCCACAGCGCCCGCGCGTCGACGAAGAGCACCACGCCCGTCAGTGCCGCTGGAAGCATGGCGCGCGGCATTCTGAATCGCGCCTTCACCAACGCCCGGTGCGCGAAATAACTCACGCCACCGACGAAAAACAGATGCGCCTTGAGCGGCAGGAACGCCCCCGGACGATAGGTCAGCGCCCACTCGCCCGCATACCGGCTCTTGATAAAGGCCGCGAACACCGTGCTGCCGATGATCGCCCCGCCCCAGAACCACGCGCCGAGCGGCCGCCGAATCATCGCATACGCCAACGGTGCCACGAGGTAAAATTGCCACTCCAACGACAGCGACCAAGCGACCCCCAGCAGCGCCGTGCCACTGTGCGGCAGGATTTCGTCCGGCAGCACGCCATGCAGCATCGTGAGATGCATGAAAAGATGCGCCGAAAAATGCGCCGTCGCCGACTCCCACACGCGAATCAATCGCACAATCTCATCCTGGCCGTGCCACGGCAGCGCTCGCAGCCAATCCGCCGCGACGGGACTCAGCGCGATTCCGATCGCGAGACAGCAGAGATAAGCCGGAAACAGCCGCATGAAGCGCCGCCACAGATAAACACCGGGCGTTTCCCTCGCCCGATCCAGCAGCAGAAAAATCACAAACCCGCTGAGGATGATGAAAACGTCGACGGCCATTCCGCCCATGGTGAGCCATCGCAGCGGTTTCCACACCATGCCGGGAGTCACTCCCGAATAGATCAGCAGGTGGCTCGACACGACCAGCATCGCCAGCAGCGCGCGTAGACCGTCGAACTCCGTGATTTTCCCCGATGCGCCCGCCGATCGCGAACGGTCCGATCTGGTCTGCGACGGTGACGGTGAACTCACGGCGGAAACAGACCATTTCCGCCAACACGGGTTTCCCTGAGCACTGCACAGGTTTCAGCCGACATACCTGATCCCCCGCTACCCCTCACACGCCGTCTACCTGCGCCTCCGGTTTCTCGTTTCCCTTTCGCCGGATTCCTGTGTTTGTTGACCGCTTCATGTTCGACTCCGCCACGTATAACAACGCCGCCCGCGTCCTCTCCACGATCGCGCCCGATCTGCCCGCCGACGCCGCGCTGCGCAAATACCTCGGCCTCTCCCGCCGGCTCGGACCGCGCGAGAAACGCGCGATCAGCCGCGCCGTGTTCACCTACTTCCGCTGGTTCCGCTGGCTCGACGAAAAGGCCTCCGCGCAAAAACAACTCGAGCAAGCCGCGGAACTGCAGGCGCGCTTCGAACGCGATCCCAAATCGATCAAAGCGGAAACGCTCGCCGTCCGCGCCGTGCCCGAGTGGCTGCGCGACGAGATGGAGCTGCCGACGCCTTTCCTCCAACAACTCCAGCGCGAACCCGCCTTGTGGCTCCGTGCGCGTCCTGGAAAATCGGATACGCTCGCATCCACGCTCGGCCACTGCGAACGCACCGACCTCGCGCCCGATGCGCTGCGTTTCACAGGCATGAAGGATCTCTTCGTCACGCCCGAGTTTCACGCGGGCGCATTCGAGATTCAGGATCTCGCCTCGCAACTCGTCGGTCTCGCCTGCGCGCCGAAGGCCAAGGAAACCTGGTGGGACGCGTGCGCCGGCGAAGGCGGCAAGACGCTCCACCTGGCCGACCAGATGGAAAACAAGGGCCTCATCTGGGCCACCGATCGCAACCCGCGCCGGCTCGAGACGCTCAAGCGTCGCGCCGCCCGCGCCGCGATCTACAATTTCCGCACCGCGCTCTGGGACGGCTCCGCTCGCCTGCCCAACAAGACGAAATACGACGGTATCCTCGTCGACGCGCCGTGCAGCGGCATCGGCACCTGGCAGCGCAATCCGCACGCGCGCTGGACGACGACGCCCGACGACGTCCGCGACCTCGCGGCCTCGCAGCTCGCCTTGCTCCATCACGTCGCGCCCGCGCTCAAACCCGGCGGCAAACTCATCTACTCCGTGTGCACGCTCACACGGGCCGAGACGACTGCGGTCGCGAACGCGTTTTCCGAAGCACATCCCGAGCTCACACCACTGCCACTCCTCGGACGCGCCGAATCGCAACTCACGCTCTGGCCACACGAGCTCAACGCCAACGGCATGTTCATCGCCGCTTGGCAGCGTCGTGCGTGAGCAATTGAACCACGGGGTCACCGAGAGCACAGAGGCTGGAAGAACGATGTCGACGCGTGATGCTCGACTGAGCCGCTGACCTCTGCGTTTTTGCGGCTCCGCTTTTTCATCCATGCCGTCCAAGAGAAAAATCTCCGGTGCCACGGTCTGCGCCGACTTCAACGATCTCACCGCGGTGATGCACTACGCGCGCGCCGCGCATCAACTCGGCCTGTGGGAATCCGAGCGCATTTTGATCGAGCGTTTCTTCGCCGATAAAAACGCGCCGCTCCTCGAAGCCGGTTGCGGCGCCGGTCGCGTCACGCTCGGTCTTTGGGGGCTCGGCTATCACCAGCTCACCGCCTTCGACTTCGCCGCCGAGCTGCTCGATCAGGCCCGCGCGCTCGCGGCCGAACGCGGCGCCGACACCGGCCCGCACGCGATCCGATTCTTCCACGCCGACGCCACGCGTCTCTCACAAAGTAACCTATTAGGTTACTTTGCGCCCAAAGCGGATGCGCCTAAATCGAAGAACGCGGAACGGGCTGCAAGCCTCAGCGGCTTCGCCGGTGCGCTGTTCATGTTCAACGGTCTGATGCAGATCCCCGGCCGCGAAAATCGCCGCGCCGCCCTGCGCGAACTCCATCGGGTCTGCGCTCCCGGCGCGCCGTTTCTCTTCACGACGCACGATCGCGACAGCTCCTCGACCGAGCGCGCACTCTGGCGACTCGAACGCGTGCGCTGGGAAACCGGCAAACAGGATCCTCGGCTCGTCGAGTTCGGCGACCGCTATTTCGAGGAGGAAGGCACAGGGCGCACGTTCATGCACCTGCCCAATCGCGCGGAAATTCTCGAAGATCTCGCGGCCACCGGCTGGACGCACGAGTTCGACACCATGCGCAGCAAACTCTCACGCGAATCGAAGCCCGTGCGTGATTTTTCCGACGAGTGCCGCTTCTGGCTCGCGCGTCGGGCCTGAAAACCGTCGCTGCAGCGCAGCGCAAGAAGCGCCACGCTTCGGCTCCACGCCGCTGACGCGATTTTCGCACAAGATATCAAGCGTTCGCCCGCGCGTTTCTGCTAGGCTCATCTGGTTCGAGCATGAACCACTACCGCCAAGCCGTCATTCGCGCGACCGATTGGATCGAAGCCCATCTGCGCGAACCGATCTCGCTCGATGCGATCGCGCGCCGTGTCGGTTTCTCACTCTGGCATTTTCATCGCATCTTCGCCGAAATGACCGGCGACTCGCTCGGCTCCTACATTCGAAAACGCCGACTCACCGCCGCGGCCGATGAGATCGTGCGGTCACCGCGCATCTCGTTGCTCGATCTCGCGCTCACCTACCAATTCGAGTCGCACGAGGCGTTCACGCGCGCTTTTCGCGCCACCTTCGAGATCACGCCGAGCGAGTTTCGCCGCCGCGGCGGGCTCGCGTGGAATCGCATCCGTCCTCGGCTCACCTTGCGCCGGCTCACCCGCCTTCCCCGCCAAACCACCATGGAACCCCGCCTCATCGACCTCCCCGAATTCCACTTGCTCGGCCTGTCCACGCGCTTCATCGGTCCGATGTCACCCGACGCCGACAACGTCGCCGTGATTCCCCGACTCTACCAGCGCTTCTGCCCGCTCATCCCTTCGCTCCAACCACAGCTCGACGGTTACGTTTACGGCGCCGCGCGCTGTCCGAGCGACGCGGATCGTCAACACCCTGACGAACTCGAGTATCTCGCCGGCGTGAGCGTCGCGGCTTCGCGCCAGGCCAAAGCGCCGCTCGTGCTGTGGCGCATTCCCGCCAGCACTTACGCGTGCTTCACGCATCGCGGCCCCGTGACGAAACTCGGAGAGACGATCAATTACGCCTTCGGCTCGTGGCTCCCGCGTTCGAAATTCGTGCACACCGGCGCGCCCAATCTCGACCGTCAGGACGAGCGCTTTGGTGACGGCGGCCCTGACAGCGAGGTCGATTTTCTCGTGCCGATAAAGCCGGCGAAGTGATTCGCCGCGACGTTCCACAAAAATCGCTAGCCGGACCGGCCGGTGCGGCTACTGTGCCGGCATGCCCCGCGTTACCCTTTTGTTTCTGTTCTGTTTCGCCAGCGTGCTGCTTCGAGCCGAGCCGGAGTTCCCCAAAATTGGGCCCGACATCTACGACACCAAAGCCGTCGGCTCGCAGCTCGTGGACGAGGCGCTCCGCGAAGCCAAAGCGTCGGGCAAACACGTGCTCCTCGATTTCGGCGCCAACTGGTGCATCTGGTGCCGCCGCCTGCATCATACGTTTACCACCAACGCGGAAATCCAAGCCGCGCTGCAGAAGGACTACGTGCTCGTGATGATCGACCTCAACTCGAAGCAGGGAAAAATGCGCAACGCCGACCTCAACCAGCGTTACGGCAATCTTCTCCAACACGGCATCCCTGTGCTCGTGGTTCTCGACAGCGACGGCAAGCAACTCACCACCCAGGAAACCGGCGCGCTCGAGGACGGCAAAGACGCCCACGATCCCGCAAAAATCCTGGCCTTCCTCGCCCAGTGGGCGCCCAAACGGTAACCTGTGGGCTCAACGCAATGTCTACTATTAGTTGACATTGTATTGAACCAACGAACTCGGCTCTGCGTCGGGGTAGATCGCGATTTTTGTCGGGGTTTGGGTGCGGGTGCGCGCGGAGGTTGAGAGTGCGTGCGCACTGAAGCGCGCGGACGGCGCGGTCAGCGGTAGGACAGCTCTCGAAGACTTGGTGAATGGCTGCAAGCGATCGAAGCGTCCCCACCGGCGTGGTTCGGTTCGCGTCGCGACATCGTCCGGACCACCTCGCCACCTTGTTCAAACCATAGTCGCCACAAAGTCCGCACCACGTCGTGCGAACGAGCGGACCCTGTCGCGACACAGTGCGCACCGGGTCGCACGAAGGTGCGGACATGGTCGAGACCATGTGCGGACACGGTCGAGAAAAAGGTCCGGACTAGGTCGAGCCACGTTCCGGCCCCAGTCGCCACCGAGCTCGTGATCGTGCTCGTGCTCGCTCAGCGAGCGTTCTTCAAATTTCGAGCACGAGCACGATTACGATCACGAGCGCGCGTGTGGTCCGCCCGCGGACTTGCTCCGTTGCGTCGACTCTCTAGCGTCGTCCGCTCATGTCCTACGTGCTCACTGATCGCCATTGGCTGTGGATTGCGGCGGAGTTTTACGCCGTCGCTTTCCTCGTGGGCACGTTTTCGCTCATGCGGGGCGGCAAGCACGCG
This sequence comes from Opitutus sp., assembly GCA_024707325.1. Lineage (GTDB taxonomy): Bacteria > Verrucomicrobiota > Verrucomicrobiia > Opitutales > Opitutaceae > Opitutus. The sequence goes on from JANPZY010000004.1 coordinate 889,040, forward strand.
CACACGTTTACCTACGTGCTCACCGCGATCGGCTACGCGATCCAGCTCTACGGCCTGGGTTTGCGCGGGCGCGCGGTCGGCGGCTGTCCGCTGGGCAACACGTTCGAGATTTTCCAGTTCACCGCGTGGTCGGCGATCTCGCTCTACCTGCTCGTGGGCGTGCGGTTTCGCTCGAGTCTGCTGGGGTATTTCACGGCGTGTCTCGCCACGGCGCTGACGCTCACCTCGCTGCTCATCCCCGGTTGGGACGAAGTGCGGCGCGCCAACGTGTTCGGCGGCAATGCCTGGATCGAGTTTCACGCGGCGATCGCGCTTTTCAGCTACGGCGTGTTTGCGCTGCTCGCATTGACGTCGGTGATGTCACTGCTGCGCAACTACTCGCTCAAGGCGAAAAACCTCGGCGGCTGGTTCGCATTTCTGCCCTCGGTCATCGATCTGGATCACATCAATCTGCGTCTGCTCGTCACGGGCGTATTGCTGATGACGCTCTCGCTCGGCGTCGGCGCCGTGTGGTGGGTGCGCGATTTCAGCGGCGTCGACAGTCTCAAGCTCACGGCGACGATTGCCGTGTGGCTGGCGTATGTGGTTGTCCTGATTTTCCGGATACGCGGTCAGCTGCTCTCCAAGCGATTCGCGTGGACGTGCGTGAGTTTGTTCGCGCTGGCGCTGTTGTCGCTCGGCGCGGTGGACGGCAGCCGTCACGCGGACAAAACGTCCGTGACGGAAGGAGTGTCGGCGCGGCCATGAGCGAAGCGAAACCGACGCTTTTTGTCCTCGGCGCGACGCATCACACCGCACCGATCGAAGTGCGCGAAAAACTTTCGCTGGGACCCGAAGGCGCCGAAGCACTGCAACGCGAGCTCGCGCGCGTGCCGGGGCTCAAGGAGTTCACGCTGCTCAGCACGTGCAATCGCGTGGAGTTCTACGGCGTGGCCGAATCGTCCGCGACGGCTTCGCGCGTGCAGGAGTTGTTCTGTGCGCAGCAGCAATTCGACGCGGCGACCTTCGACCAGATCAAGCTGCACCTGCAAAACGAGTCGGCGGTGCAACACCTGCTCGAAGTGGCCGCCGGCCTGAACTCGCAGATGGTGGGCGAGAATGAGATTTTCGGTCAGGTGAAGGACGCCTACGCCGCGGCGCAGCAGCGTCGCGCGGCGGGACCGGTGTTGAACCGTGTTTTCCAGAAAGCCTTTCAGGCCGCGAAACTCGCGCGCTCGAGCACCGCGATCTCCGCAGGCCAGGTGAGCGTGGCCAATGTCGCGGTCGATCTTGCGCTCAATATCTTCGGCAGCCTCGAAGGCGCGCGCATTCTCCTGCTCGGCGCGGGCGACATCGGCGAGAAAACGGCGAAAGCGTTTCTGAGTCGCGGCGCGCACGCGCTCACGGTCGCCAGCCGCCGACTCGAACGCGCGATGGAGCTCGCGACCTCGCTCGGCGCGAGCGCGCTGCCTTTCGAGCAACGCGAGGCGCACCTCGCAGACTTCGACGTGGTGGTCGGCTCGACCGCCGCGCAGGAAGTCGTGGTCACGCGCGCGATGGTTCTCGCCGCGATGAAACGCCGGCCCGCACGTCCGCTGTTTTTCATCGATCTGGCATTGCCGCGCGACATCGACGCAGCGGTGGCGAAGTTGGAAAACGTTTTCCTCTACAACTTGGACGACCTCGCCCGCATCGCGGAGAAAAACCGCGCCGCGCGCGAGGCCGAGATCTCGAAAGCCCGCGCGCTGCTGGGCGATCGCGCGGTGGCGCTGTGGACCCAGATCGAGGCGCGAATCAATCAGCCGCGTTGAACGGAGCGGCGCCGACCGACTCGGCAACAATTCTCAATTCTTAAAGAACGCCTCTCGGGCAAATTGGGTCGCGTTTGGAGGCGCATTGGGAAGAAATCGGCGGCGATTTTTTTCTCCTACCCCGATCATGAAGTCCGCCAAGAAATCCAAACCCGTCGCCAAGAAAAAGCCGGCCGCATCCGCCAACAACAAGGCGTTTGCCGCCCGCGTGAAGGCCGTGCGCGCCGCGCACGAAAAATTCCTCAAGCGCAAGAACCCGGTCGAGACCGATTGGGAAAACGGCGTTTACGAGCGCTTCAAGTATCCGGTGCTCACCGCGCATCACGTGCCGCTGGAGTGGCGCTACGATTTCAATCCAGAGACAAACCCGTTCTTCATGGAACGCCTCGGCGTCGGTGGCGCTTACAACCCGGGCGCGTTTTTCTGGAAGGGCAAGGCCCACCTCGTCGCGCGTCGAAGGCGCGGATCGCAAGAGCTTCTTCGCCATCGCCGAGTCGCCCAACGGCGTGGACAACTTCCGCTTCTGGGACGAGCCGTGCGACATCCCCGAGATGCCCGGCGAAACCAATCTCTACGACATGCGCGTGACGTTCCACGAGGACGGCTGGATCTACGGCGTGTTTTGCTCGGAGTCGAAGGACCCGAAGGCTCCGCGCGGCGATCTCTCGTCCGCGGTCGCGCAAGCCGGCATCGTCCGCACCCGCGATTTCAAAAAGTGGGAGCGTCTACCCAACCTCAAGACGCCCGCGTCGCAGCAGCGCAATGTCGTGCTTCACCCGGAGTTCGTGAACGGCAAATACGCGTTCTACACGCGTCCGATGGACGGCTTCATCGACGTCGGCACGGGCGGCGGCATCGGCTGGACGCTGTGCAAGGACATCACCACCGGCGTCACCGGCCCGGAAAAAATCATCGATGGCCGCGCGTATCACACGATCAAGGAAGTGAAAAACGGCCAGGGTCCCGCCCCCATCAAGACCGACAAGGGCTGGCTCCACCTCGCGCACGGCGTGCGCGGCTGCGCGGCCGGTCTGCGCTACGTGATGTATATGTTCATGACGTCGCTCGAAGACCCGTCGAAGGTCATCGCGCGTCCGGGCGGCCACATCATTTCGCCGCGTTTCACCGAGCGCGTGGGCGATGTTTCCAACGTCGCTTTCACCAACGGCTGGATCGAACTGCCCGACAAGAAGCGCACGGTGATCATCTATTATGGCGCCTCCGACACGCGTTGCTACGCGGCGCGCACGACCGTGGACAAGCTCGTCGACTGGTGCCTCAACACCCCCGAAGACGGCCTCACCACGCGCAAGTGCGTCGACCAGCGCCTCGCGCTCATCCGCGCCAACAAGGCGTTTCTCGGCTGAGCCGCGCACACAAATCGCACGTATTTAGTCGCTCGCTTCTCCACGGAGGGCCGGTTTACGCCGGCCCTCTTTTTTTTGACTGCGGCATCCGCGCTTTCGCTCGTGTGTTACGGTCCAGCAGAGTGCGGGTTGTGCGCGCATCCACGGGACTTTCGAATCGTCAGGCATTCCGCAACCCAAGTGTGCCCCGGCGGTCCCTTTCCCCGTCCGGTGCCGATCATTACCCCTCACATGAAACGTCTGTCTCTTCTTCTCAGCGCGTTCCTCGCCCTCGTTCCGATGCTCTCCGCTTCCTCCTCCAAACCTGGCGTCACCGTCTCGGAGTTCGGCCGCATGCCCGATCAGCGCGTCGTGCAGCTCTACACCGTAACCAACGCGAACGGTCTCAAAATGGACGTCACCAACTACGGTGCGATCATCGTGCGCCTCTACGTGCCCGATCGCGACGGCAAGCTCGACGACATCGTCCTCGGTTTCGATGAGTTCTCCGGCTACACGCCCGACTCGCCCTATCTCGGCGCCGTCGTCGGCCGCTACGGTAACCGCATCGCCGACGGTAAATTCACGCTCGACGGCAAGACCTACACGCTCGCCAAGAACAACACGCCCAACGGCGTGCCCGTGCACCTGCACGGCGGCGAAGTCGGTTTCGACAAGGTCCTCTGGAACGCCGAGCCGGTGTCCAAGGACGGCATTCACGGCGTGAAACTCTCCTACACCGCCAAGGACGGTGAGGAAGGTTATCCGGGCAACGTCACCGTGACCGTCCACTACTGGCTCACCAACGAAAACGAGCTCAAGATCACCTACGCGGCCACCACCGACAAGGCCACGCCGCTCAACGTCACGCAGCACACCTATTTCAATCTCAGTGGCGCCGGAGTCGGCACGATCCTCGATCACGAAGTCACGCTCGACGCCAGCCACTTCACGCCGACCGACAAGGGCCTCATCCCCACCGGCGAGATCGCGCCCGTCGAAGGCACGCCGTTCGATTTCCGCAAGCCGCACAAGATCGGCGCGCGCATCGACGCCGACCACGAGCAGCTGAAGCTCGGCGGCGGCTACGATCACAACTGGGTTCTCGACAAGAAGAAGCCCGGCGAACTCTCCCGCGCCGCCGTCGTTTACGAGGCGAAGACGGGCCGCCAGATCGAAGTGTTCACCACCGAGCCCGGCATTCAGTTCTACGCGGGCAACTTCCTCGACGGCACGATCAAGGGCAAACAGGGCCGCACCTATCTCTACCGCGGCGGCCTCTGCCTTGAGACGCAGCACTTCCCCGACTCGCCCAACCAGCCCAACTTCCCGAGCACGATCCTGCGTCCGGGCAAGACCTACGAGTCGACGACCATCTACCGCTTCTCCACGCGCTAAGCGGAGTTAGGGACGTTCAACTTTGGAAAGGCCGGGGCGCAAGCTCCGGCCTTTTTGCTTTTGCTTTTGCGTGTGTAGCTCGAAGCTAAACGCAAAGACGCGAAGGGCACGAAGGCTCACGAAGAGGGTTTTGATCAGAACGCCACGGACAGGCTCCGCCTTATCGAACTCCTTCGCGAATCTTCGCCCTCTTTGCGTCCTCGCGTTTCAAGACGACACGCGTCGTCCGCGCTCTACGTTTCAAAACAACGCAGCGTCGCTCACGGGCCGAAGGCTTTCGCGCTCACTTCGTTCGCGAAACCGTTCCAGAACGCATCGAGTAGTTTCGCGTCGGGTTCGCCATCGCTCACGACGAAGCGATAACGCGCCACGTGTGGTTTGCCGGGCTCGATCTTGAAATCGCCGAGCGGCGCGGGTGTGTAGCCGATGAAGGGTTCATCAGGGTGCACGCGCAGCGGCTGCGGGGCGCGAAAGTTTTCCGGATGCCCGAGCATCGCGAAGGTCACCGGGCCGCGCTCGGCCGGACCGGATACGGCGATCCAGCGCACGCGCTGGCCCTGCGCTTTCACGCGATCGGTTTCTCCTTCGGACGTGAGCACGCGGAGATTCGGCGCTCCGTTCCAGTTCTCGCGCCCGCGAAAACCGAGTCCGCCGTAGTGATACTCCAGCAACTCGAGCGGATCACGCGTCATCGCGTCCTGCCGCAGCGTGAGATCGAACACGCGCACGTTGGGACCGTTAGCGCCGAGATCGTAAGTTGTGATCGACCACTCCTCATTCAGCACGGTCACCGGCTCCGGTTTCGCGGAGAGATCGACGTAACGATGCCGCGCGGTGAACCCGCCATGCACTGCGCCTGACCACGGGCGATCGACGGCGAGAAACTCCACGAGGCCTTTCTCGTCGCCCATGTTCCAAAAGTCGGGCGTGCGCCCTTGAAAGCGCGTCTTCGTCCATGCCGCCCAGACGCCGTGATGATGCACGTGCATCGGCGGAAAATCGTCCGTCACCCGCTGGCCCGTAGGCGTGAGCACGGGATGGAGATAGCCCGCGCGCTCGAACTTTTTCGGAATGTCGCTGCGCGGCAGCGCCGTCTTGTCGGTGAGATAATAAAACGCCGGCGCACCCGCCACCTTCACCGCGAGCCGCTGCGCTTCGGCCGTTACGGCTACGCCACGCTTCTCTTCACGTGATGCGGCGGTCGGAGGATGAAAGGCGAGCGTGAGCTTCTCCCCCGCTCGAAGAAGCGGAAGCAGCAGCGTGGCACGATCGTCACCCTCCTTCTGCCACGCGTAAGTGGCGCCGTTTTGATCGACGAGCACGGTGTCGCTCGAAATCTCCGCGATCGGTTTAAACGTCACCACCTGCCCTGCGCGGTCCGCTTCGGTGGCCGGCACGAAAAGACGAAGCGATGACACGGGTGCGGCTTTGCCCGCGACCGCGAGCAACCCGGCCGTGAGCGCAGACCACAGGAAACGTGAACGCATGGCCGTGGGATGCGTCAGAATTTTTCGGGGATGCGGTAGCCTTCGCGCATCGGATCACGCAGCAGTTCGCGCGCGGACGCCAGCACGGCGTTGTCGGCGCCTTCGATGCGTGCGATGCCGTCCTTGGAATCTGGATACAACCACGGTCCGACGGTGAGCGGCTTCTGTTCGAGATCGGCGCCGTGCACCTCAAGATGCGTGCGGGCGCTTTCGAGCGCATCCACCACGAACGGCAGCGAAGACACGCTCTCGCGCACTTCGGCGAACGGCGCGGGGCGGCCGACGCGGTAGGAGATGTTTCCGTAGAGGCATTTCGCCGTCGAGCGGTGGCCCGTCGCGATGGGAGCGGCGAGCATGTCGGGTTTCCGCGAGCGCACGGCTTCGAGGAAATTTCCCATGTGTTTCGCGCCGCCGTCGCCCTGAAACTGCTTCACGCGTTTCCCCTCGTGATCAAAGAACGAGCCACCGTGATAGCCGGTGAAGTAACCGTTTTCGCACTGCACGACGATGCCCTCGCGGCAGCCGCGCACGTGGTCGAAATAGTTGACGCCGGGTTTCGCGGGCAGACCGCGGTTCTCGAAGATCATCGGCACGTCGGGATAATCGAGGACGGTGATCTGGACGTTGGGCGTCTGTGCCGCGTCTTCGTGCACGTAACGACCGCCGAGGCTGAGAATACGGCGCGGCATGCCTTCCTGCCCCGTGAGCCACGCGGCGATGTCGAGTTGGTGCACGCCGAGATTCGCGAGGTCGCCGTTGCCGGTTTCCCAGCTCCAGTGCCAGTCGTAGTGCAGTTTGTCGCGACGCAACGGCGTCACCGGAGCCGGTCCGCAATAGAGATCATAATCCAGCCACGCGGGCAGCCACGGCTGACGCAGGCCGATGTTGCCGCGCATCTTGTAAGTGACCGCATGGATCCACTGCACTTTTCCGGTGTGCCCTTCGCGGATGTAGTCCTGCCATTGCGGCATCGTCTGGTCGGAGCGCGTCTGCGTGCCGGCTTGCACCACGCGACCGTAGTGTTTTGCGGCCTCGACCATCCTCGTGCCTTCCCAGACGGAGTGGGAAACAGGTTTCTCGACGTAAACATCCTTGCCGGCCTGACACGCCCACACGGTGAGCAGCGCGTGCCAGTGGTTGGGCGTCGCGATCACGACGGCGTCCACGTCGTTGCGCTCGAGCAGCCGACGCGGATCGGTGGTCGCAAACACATTCGCGTGCCCGGCGCGCGCCACCTCGACCTGCCGAGCGAGGATTTCCGAATCGACGTCGCACAACGCGACGACGCGTGCCTCCGGTTTCGTGAGCAGATCCTTGAGGTGATCGCCGCCTTTCCAACCGAGGCCGATGATGCCAACGCGCACGGCGTCGTTGCTGCCGAGCACCTGCGCCCAAGCCGAGGTTCCACCGCGATACGCGAGGCTGGCCGCGCCAAGCGCCAGCGCACTGTTACGAACAAAGGATCTACGAGTGATGTGCTTCATGGGGTAAACGAAGGGGTGTGCGATCCGGGAGACCGGAAACCATATCTAGCGCCGAGCACGAAAGACGCGAGCGCACGCACAAAGATTCTGCAAAAAATACGGCGCGTGCGTGCGCGACATTTCTCGCCGCGGCCTCCAAGCTCGCGCGTCAGTTACGCTTGCCTGTTCCCCGGCGAAACGCGTCGATAACCACCCTCCCCCTTGTGCCTATGATCCCCACTCCGGCTTCGACCCGTTTTCGGGTCGCCACTGCGTTGTTGATCGCCCTTCTCGGGGCCGCCGTCTCGGGTGCCTCCACGGTGCCGGACGGCTGGTTTGCCTGGCCCGCCAAGGAGCCCGTCCAGGGCTCGGCGCTCGACGTGAGCGGGCTGAATCGCGTGCGCGGCGCGGACCTTCCCCGCATTTCGGTGCAGGATGGACGCTTCGTCACGCCTGATGGGCAACGCATCCGTTTCTGGGGCACCAACGTGTCCGGCTACGAAGCGTATCCGGCGGATGGTGACGAAGCCACCGCCATCGCGCGTCGCTTCGCCAAGGCCGGCATCAACGTCGTGCGCCTGCACCACCTCGACAACCCGTGGGGCGTTGGCACCGGCGGCAGCATCTGGCCCGCCGACCGCAAGGAGCACCTCGAACTCGATGCCGCCCAGCTCGACAAACTCCACCGCTTCATCGCCGCGCTGCGCGACGAAGGCATTTACAGCAACCTGAACCTCAAGGTTTCCAAGCAGCTCGTCGCGGAAGACGGTTTCGACGAGAGCGTCACGTCCATCGCCAATTTCCAGAAGCGCGTCGACATCTACAACCGCCGCATGATCGACCTGCAAAAGGACTATGCGCGCCGCATTCTCACCACGCGCAATCCCTACACCGGCCTGTCGCCCGCCGAGGATCCGGCCGTCGCGTTCGTCGAAATCAACAACGAGAACTCGCTGCTCGGTTACTGGACGCGAGACCTCGGCCGCGGTCTCGAAAAGTTCCCGGCACCGTTCGTCGAGGACCTGCGCACGCAGTGGAACACCTGGCTGGCTCGCAACTACTCCGATGACGCTGCGCTCGCGCGGGCGTGGGCCCCGGCCGCCGGCGATGCCGCGCGCTCGCTGCTGAATCCCTCCGCCAAATGGGAGCTTTCGCTCCAGCCCGGCTCCAACGCTCAACTCAAAACCGGACGCGACGCCACCGCGCTCGAACTCGGCGTCGACGCCGCCAGCGGCATCGACTGGCACGTGCAGGCTCACCTCCGCGGACTCACGCTCGACGATGGCGCGGTTTATACGGTCGAGTTCAGCGCCAAAGCCGACCAGCCGCGCAAACTCGCAGTCGGCGTCGGCATCGACGTCGCTTCACGGCCGCAGGATCCTTGGCGCAGCTTTGGCCTGCTCGAGACGGTCGACCTCGGCACGGAGTGGCAGACGGTGCGCCTCGTGTTTCCCGCCCACTCGGTCGCCGGCGCGCCCGCGCGCCTGAGCCTCAACGCCGCGCAATCCACCGGCACGATTCAGATCAAGGAACTGCGGCTCGTCCGCGACGCCGCCGGTGCCGGTCTGCAGGCGGGACAATCGCCGCGCGACAACTCCGTGCCGCTCCCGCTCTCGCCGAGCGCGGCGCAGTGGGCCGACTGGATCCGCTTCCTCGCGGAAACCGAGCGTGCCTTTGCCGAGGAGCTGCGCAGCTACCTGCGCGACGAACTCGGCGTCACCGCGCCGATCGCCTGCTCGCAGATCGACTACGGCGGGCTGACCGGCCTCAACCGCGAGCAGTCGATGGAGTTCGCCGATGCGCATGCGTATTGGCAGCACCCTGATTTCGCCGTCGGCGCCGATTGGGACGCCGCGCGCTGGAGCATCCGCAACACGCCTCAGCTCGCTGAATTCCGCGACCGCACTTTCGGCGAACTCGGCAACCTCGCGCTCGTGCGCGTGGCCGGCAAGCCGTATACAATTAGTGAATACGACCACCCGGCTCCGAGCGAGTTCGTGTGCGAGATGTATCCCGAAGTCGCGTCGTTCGCCGCGCGTCAGGACTGGGACATCATCTACACCTTCTGCATCGGCGGCTACGGGAAGAACAATCCCGACGGTCGCATCAAGGAGTTCTTCGATCAACTGCACCACCCCGCGAAATGGAGCCAGTCGCCCTTCGCCTCGGTGCTGTTTCGCCGCGGCCTCGTTCCCGCTGCACAAGCGAGCAACGAACTGCGTCTGGGCACGCCGCTCTGGGGCGAGCAACTCCACGCCGAGGTGCTCTGGCGCCAGTTGATCCCGAACGGTCCGTTCAACTTCCTCAATGTCCGCTATGCCGTGAGCGATCGTGGCCGGCCCGGTGCCAAGGCCACGCTGGTCCGTCCGGCTCAGGCCAGCCGCATCTCCGTTCCGCTGCGTCTCGTCAATGGCGCGTCGGGCAAGGTCTACGTGATCGACAGCGAGCAGGCGGCCGGTGCCGTTGGTTATCTCGGCGGCAGCAAGGCCGACGCCGGTCCGCTGCGCGTCACGTGCGAAAGCTTCGGCAACAACTTCGCGAGCATCACGGCAATCGCGCTCGATGGTCGTCCGATCAAGGAGTCCGACCGCGTGCTCGTCACCGCCGTCGCCCGCGCCGGAAATCAGGGCACGGAGTGGAATGAAGCGCGCAACTCCTTCGGCGACAAATGGGGCGAAGGCCCGACGATCGCCGAGCGCGTGCCCGCCACGATCTCGCTCGCGGGTCGCGCGAATCGGAAAGTGTTCGCGCTCAATCCCGACGGATCCCGTGGCGAACAGATCGACTCCACGGAAAGCTCGTTCGGTCTTCAGTTTGTCATCTCGGACGACGTGAACACGCTTCACTTCGAGGTCGCCTCGAACTGAGTAACGGGGCCGCCGAACCCCGCGGCCCCTTTCTCGGTCCGTCTCGTTCTCTCCCAAAAAATGCCTACCCCTCTGCTACGCTCGTCGCGCCGCGCGCTGGCGGCGCTCTTCCCGCTTGTCCTCATCGCGCCGCTCTTCGCGGCGCTCGACGCCCCCGTGTCGCCCAACGCCCAAGCCGGCGTTTGGCGCACGATGCACCTGCTCAACCGGATCGAGGGAAAATACATCCTTTCCGGCCAGCAGGAGATGCCCGCATGGGATGATACGACCACCAAATCGTGGGACGACGATTTCGCCTACATCAAAGCCAAGACCAAGAAAGTCCCCGCCGTCCGTGGCTTCGATTTTCTTTTCTACACTCACAGCGCAGGCGGGCGGACCGGCCAGCGCTCGACCGAGCGCGCGATCGAGTGGTCGAAGAAGGGCGGCGTGGTCGCGTTCGCCGCGCACATGTTCATGCTCAACGGCACGAACGACGGCACCAACCCGCACTTCTATGTGCCCTCCGCCAACAACGGCAAAGGCACGCTGATCGACGTGCGCAAAGTCGTCGTCGACGGCACACCCGAGAACAAGGAGTTCATCGAGAAACTGGATCTGGTCGCGGCCGAACTCAAGAAGCTGCAAAAGGCCAACGTGCCCGTGATCTGGCGGCCGTTCCACGAATCCGGCGGCACGTGGTTTTGGTGGAGCGCCAACGGCCCGGAAGGTTTCAAGGCCGCGTGGCGCTTCATGTTCGAGCGCTACACCAAGGTCCACAAACTCACCAATCTCATCTGGTGCTTCAACCCCGCCGACACCGCCAAGCTCGACGCGTGGTATCCCGGCGACGACGTCGTGGATATGATCAGCCTCGACGTCTATCCGACCGCGGGCACGCACCCGACCTTCGCCGAGGACTACAAGAAAATGCGCGCCTACAAGGACGGCCGCAAAGTCATCGCCATGAGCGAATGCGGTGCGATCCCCGATCCCGCCAAGATGTTCACCGAGGGCGCCGGCTGGTCGTATTTCTGCACGTGGAACGGTTTCGAGAGCGACCTCACGCGCCACACCGTCGATTTCCTCAAGAAGGTCTACACCCACAAAAAGGTCATCACGCTCGACGAACTGCCTGCCATCCGTAAGGCAAACTCGCTCGTCATCATCGATCACCCGCAGCCGCAGATCGTCGTCTCGGGCAAGAAGCTCTCGCTCTCGGTGAAGGCGAGCGGCACCGGCACGTTGAAATATCAGTGGTATCGCGACGGGAAAAAAAATCTCCGGCGCCACGAAAGCGACCTACACGATCTCGAAAGCCAAGAAGTCGCACGCCGGCACCTACAAGGTCGTCGTCCGCACCTCGAAGCAGAAGCTCACGAGCAAAAACGCATCCGTCGTCGTCACCTCCTCCACCGCGGGACGCCTTTCGCGCGCCAGCGCGCTCGCCACAGTCGGCAGCGGCGAAAAGAAACTTCTCGCCGGTTTCGTGACCGCCGGCAGCAAGACCAAGAAAAAGTTCCTCCTGCGCGGACTCGGACCGGCGCTCGCCGACGGCGGCGCGACCGGCGTTCTGCCCGACCCCAAGCTCACGCTCAACGGCCCGGTCAAAGCGACGAACGACAACTGGGGCAGCAACTCGTCCACCTCTGCTTCGACCTTCAAGAAGACGTTCAAATCCGTGGGGGCCACCACGCTCGCCAAAGGCAGCAAGGACGCCGCCCTCCTCCCCAACCTCAAGAAAGGCCGCTACAATCTCCATCTCACGCGCGTGAGCTCCGGCAGCGGCCTCGCCCAAGCCGAGATCTACGATCCCGCGCCCACCAAGGGAGCACGTCTCACGCGCTTCACCGCGCGCGCCTCGGTCGCAAAGAACCAACCGCTCACCGTTTCCTTCACCGTCTCGGGCAATCATCGCACGATTCTCATCCGCGGCCTCGGCGGTTCGCTTGTGTCCGGCGTTTCGCGGACGCTCGATGATCCCACGCTCAAGCTCTACCAGCGAAGCGGCAGCAAGCTGAAGAGCGTCACCAGCAACAACGACTGGATCACCGCGCCCTACGCCGAGACGACGCTTCGCAAGATCTTCAGCAGCGTATCCGCCGCTTCACTACAACGCTCAGGCAAGGACGCCGTGATCCTGCGTCACCTCGCGCCCGGCGATTACGTCGCGCAGCTCACGCCCGCCAAATCGACGACCGGCATCGCCCGTCTCGAAGTCTACGAAGTGCCCTGACGCGAACGGCGCGGGCGATCGGATCAAACGCAAAGACGCGAAGGTCGCGAAGGTCCGCAAAGGAATAGAGAGGGAGTTGATCCCTCCTTCGCCTGGCCAACTTCGCGAATCTTTCCGTCCTTCGCGTCTTCGCGTTTCAACGAGCGACTCTCACCGCACTTGGTTCCGACCCGGTGCGCACTTGGTCGCGACGTGGTCCGCACTTGGTCGTGACGTTATCCGCACTGCGTCGCGACACGGGGCGCTCACACGACTTCCCCGTTGAGCACGCTTTGGACGGTGCGTTCGAGATCGGAGAATTCGTAGGGCTTGGAAACGCGCGCGCGGAACCCGTGCTGGCGGTAGTTCGCGAGCACTTGGTCGTTGGAATAGCCGCTCGAGACGATTGCGCGCACCTGTGGATCGATGCGCAGAAGCTCCTCCATGGCCTGCCGTCCGCCGACGCCGCCCGGCACCGTGAGGTCCAGCACCACGACATCATACGGTCGACCGTTCGCAGAGGCCCGCACGAACTCCTGCACCGCTTCCGCGCCGTCGGACACGGTGACCGTTTCGAAACCGAGTCGATCGAACATCGCTTGCCCCACGCGACGGATGTCGGGCTCGTCATCCATGAACAAGATTCGGCCGCGGGAAGTTCTAGACACCACAAACGGCGGTGCCGATGGATGACCGCTCGGGGTCGCGTCCGCCTCCGCCGCCGGCAGCCAGATGTCGAAACGCGAACCGCGGCCGAGCTCCGACTGCGCGGTGAGATGGCCGTGGTGTTTTTTGACGATCGAGTAAACGGTCGCGAGGCCAAGACCGCTGCCGGTTTTCTTGGTGGTAAAATACGGCTCGAAGATGCGGCTCAGGTAATCCGCCGGGATGCCGGGGCCTGTATCCGAAATCGCAAGACGCACGTAGCGGCCCGGAGTGAGCGCGGAGTGACCCGGCGCGATGACATCGTTGCTCAGCTCGAGACCGATCAAACCGCCATCCGTCATCGCTTCACGGGCGTTGATCACGATGTTCTGCACGACCTGGCCGATCTGGCCCTTGTCGACATCGGCCGACCAAAGGTCCGGCGGGATGACGATCTCGCTGCGGATCTTTGAACCGCGTAGGGCGAAGTCGGCGACCTCGCGCACGATGTCGCCCAGCGACACGGCCGCGCGGATGGGCGAGCCGCCTTTGGAAGATGTGAGCAATTGCTGCGTGAGATCCTTCGCGCGCGAAACCGCCTTGAGCGCTTCGCGCAGGCAACGCGCGGTCTCGGCATCGAGCGTCTCGGCCAGCGAGGCGAGCGAGAGATTACCCATCACAATCGTGAGCAGGTTGTTGAAATCATGCGCGATGCCGCCGGCGAGCAGACCAAGCGACTCGAGCCGGGTGGCGCGCTGGAGCTCGGCCTGAAGCTGCGACTCGCGCACGAGTTGATCGCGAATCTGCGCCGTCTGCGCGTGAACCTGACGTCGGAGGAGCACGACCCAGCCGATAAACAAGAGAATGCCAAACGAGAGCGCGGCGGCGAACGCCAGCACGCGTGTGCGCGTGAACCACGAAGGCGCAACCAGCACGTGAACATCGTCGATGCTGCGCAGGAGAACGTGGAAGCCCGTGGCCACGCCATCGTCATCGTAGCGCACTTCATAAACCCCGGTGATCGCCACGCGGCTGCCTTCACGCCAGTCGGGCACGTGGGCCGAACTCGTTTGCGGCAGCATCGCCTCGAACGTCGTGGCACTCGTCTGCACCGTGAGCCGGTAAGCGCCGCGCACGTGGCCGCGATCAATGAGCAAGCCCTCCATGCGCACGACCTGCCCGTCGAGGTCCGTGCGCAAGCGCGAGGCATCCTCCACCTCCTTCGCCGCGGGCTCGGCACCTGAAGCGACTTTGCGCAGCACCGCTTCGCGCAACACCACGCGACCGTCATGGCGGCCCGGGAAACCGACCGCGTCGATGCGATCGCCGGGGCGCAACACCTGCGCGTCGCGCGTAAGCACGAGCAGACTTTCGGCGTCATCGCCGAGGTAAACAGAGCGCCCGGGTTGCTGCAGCAGCACCGTGCCGGAAACTTTCACGCGGCGGTGGAGAGATTGCAGACTGCCGAACTGACCCAGGCTGGAGATCGGCCGCGATTCCACGGCGAAGGGATCCCGCGGCGCGGCCTCCTCGATCTGGACGTATTCCTCGGACGGCACCCATAGTCGGATGCCCGTGAGCTTGCGCCGCTCGTTCGCCGTAGCCGAGCAGACGCCATACAGCCGCACCACGGCACCGACCGCGCGCGAGAGATTTGCCGAGAGAGGCACGTAGGCCGCGAACGTGCCGCGCGAGGTCGTGATCTCGAGCACGGTCCACTGACCGTCACGCGTCACCTGGCGCAAGTAGCCGCGCATCTCGACCCATTGCGCTTCCTCGACGCCGGTGAGCGCGTGCTCGAGCGAAATCTGCCGTGCTTCCGGGAGCGTAAAATCTCCGATGCGACGCGAACGCTGCGTCACGACCACCGGCGCATATGCGCCCATGCCTGTGACGCCTTCGATCTCCACATGCCGGCCCGGCGGCCGCGGGCGCGTGGGATCGGTGCCGCGCATCACGCAGATGCCGCTCGTGGCATCCTTGATGAAGTAGAACGGCGCATCCGGATGCGACCAGGTGATGATGCCGCTCAACGTGACCGGACGACCCGAGGCCGCCTCCTCGGGAGAAAGCTCGAGCACTTGCGCGGCGAGACGGATGCGCGGGAGCGTGTTCTCGCTGGTCGGCGTAGGAAGCGGCTGGGTCAACGGACGGAACGTGCTGTTCTCGAGTTTCCACTCCGTGCCTGTGATCGAGGGATAGCCGATCGCTTCGACATGTTCGTTCAACTCGAAACGACGCATCTGTCCGGAGATCACGTCCACTTGTCCGGTGTGATCGCGGAGACGCAGATAACGACCCGGCTCCTGCGCGTGGACGCGACCGGTGACGCGCACGAGCGTGCTCGACGAGAGCGTCGGCAACTGCTCGATCGGTGTGCTCGGCAGATTGAAACGTGGATCCTCCGCCAGCCAGCCGAGCGTCTCGATCTGTCGGGGCGACGCCACCATCATCTCCACGGAGAGCAACTGATCCGGCGCGGAGAAGCGTGGCGCGCAGACACCTGTCACGCGCACCCGCGCGCCGGCGTATTGCGGAAGCGGATCCGTCGGATCGAGGACAACGAAAGCGGTGCAGCTGAAACCATCCGCTGACATCGTCAGCCTCAAATGCCGCGGATCGGCGAGTTCCTGCCGATCGACGAGGCCCTCCACGACCACCAACTGGTTGCGCAGCGCCGCCGAGTCGTTGCGAAGCGACTGGATCGACGGCGGCTTGATCGGTTCGGGCGGCAACGGCGTCCAGCGCGCTTGATCGAGCACCGGCTCCTGCACGCCAGCGGGAAAAACGCCTTCGACTCGCACCCGCGCGCCTGACCGCAACGCGGGATCATCGCGGGTGAACGGAAAATAAGCCGCGGACGAACGATCCTGCGCCCAAAGCAGTTTCCAGTGCGGATCG
The DNA here is from genome assembly GCA_024707325.1 of Opitutus sp. GTDB lineage: Bacteria > Verrucomicrobiota > Verrucomicrobiia > Opitutales > Opitutaceae > Opitutus. The sequence goes on from JANPZY010000004.1 coordinate 905,131, forward strand.
TAAAAGTGATCGTCAGTTCGAAACGAAACGGCCGCGGCTGCGAACGTTCCTCCAACGGCAGCTCCCAAAATTCCTGGATCGTGCTCAGGACCGGCGGCTCGTTCGTCGTCGCCCGGAGGCTCGAACTCGAGACGCACAAAAGCAATGCAGTCGCGAATAGGGCAGACCAAAGGGGCACGCGCACAAAGGAGAAATTCGAACCGGAATTCAGGGTCACGACCTGCCTCCTTTATCGGAGAGCAAAGACGGGAATTAAGGTCGATCTGTCCGGCCCAACGCGGGCATCGCTTCATCGATTTTATTTTCTATGCGCCCGAGGAACTTCTGCGCGTAAAGAATGCTGCGTTGGCGAATCGCTCGCTCTGGTGGATGCCGTGAAAGACCGAGCTCCGGCGCCTGGCGCACGACCGTTCCCTCATCCGGCGCGAGAATCACCCACGCGAGACCGCGTGTGAGATCTTCGTGCTCGAAGTGCGTGCGCACCCGATCGAACACGAGCCGCGCCATCTCCGCCTCGCAGCGATCCTGACAAAGATCTGCGATCGCCGCGAGCGCCACGAGATTGCGGATCGACTGCCCGGCATTGGCGAGACGGCCGGGCTTCCATGTTTGCAGTCCTTTGGCAAAGGCGACTGCGCGTGGATCGTCGAGCGAACCCGCGAGCGGCGGCGCGAGTCGCGTCACGACTTCGTTGTCGCCCGGCAGATCTTCGTAGGTGATGCGCTCGATCTGCTCGCGTGCGATCGTCTCCCACGCTGCGGCCTCGGGCAGCACCGCACGCAGCCGGCCCGCCTGCCACGCCAACGCGCCAACCGCCAGCCACACTGCGAGCGAGCCGAGCGCCCATTTCGTCGCGCCGCGCGGACGACGCGACGCGGGCTCCCAGCGAAAAAGTTTTATGCCTGCAATTCCCGCGGCCACGCCGATCGCCACCAACGCTACGCCGTCGAACATCATTTGCTTCGCGCTGAACTCCGGAGTCCACGCCGCCTGCAACCACTCGACGGCGTAGCGGCCGGGCATGAAACCCGCCACGCGCTGTGCCCACACCGGCAGCGCCGCAAGTGGCACGCCCACGCCGCCGATCAGAATCATCGGCAGAAAAAGCGCCTGCCCGAGTCCCTGCACGGACGGCACGTCGTTCGCCAGTGCCGCGACGAGCAAACCGAGCCCGAGAAATGCGATCATCGAGGCCAGCACGCCCGCCGCGAGCAGCCAGCCGTGCTCCGGCCATGGGGTGCCGTAAACCAGCCGCGCGAGCACGATCTGGAGCGCCGCCGCCGAGACGACGATGACGAGCCTCGCGAGCAACGCGCTCACCACGAGTCGGGACACCGGAATCGGCAGCAGTCGGTAACGCCGCCACACGCCCCGCTCGCGTTCCGAAACCAGAGTTGTCGGCAACCCGAAGCAGGCGCCGCCGAGAATCGTGATCACGAGCAGTTGTCCCATCTGGCCGCGCAGCGGCGGCGTGTCGGCCGCAAAAACACTCGCAAACGCGAAGAGAAAAAACACCGGCATCAGATAGCCGTAAGCCAGCGCCTGGCGGTTGCGCGCATTGAGCCGCAACGAGAGGAAAAAATGCTGCCAGAGTCCGCGCATCACATGCCCTCCCCTGTCCCGGTTTCCCAAGGCCGCCCGGTGAGTTCCACCACAATATCCTCGAGCGAGCGCGGCCGCACGCGCGCGTCCGTCACTTGCGCGGCCCGCGCTTCGGCCCAGCGCGTCACCGCCGCCAGCACCGGCACCGGATCGCTCGTGCGCACCGCGCAGCCGCCAGGCTGCGGCTCGACGCCTGCCACTTCCGGCAGGCCCTGAAAAATCTCCACCGCGGGCGCCGGATCGCTTGCGATCGTCACGACCGTGCCCACCGGACCGCGCAACGCCGACGGCGTATCCATTTTCAGGATGCGGCCCTGATCCAGAATCGCCACGCGATCACAAAGCGTCTCCGCCTCCTCCCCATAGTGCGTGCTGAGCAGCACCGCGCAGCCTGCGACGCGGGCCTCGAGGATCACGGCATGCAGATCGCGGCGGGACACCGGATCGAGGCCCGCCGTGGGTTCATCCAGCACGAGCACCTGCGGGCGATTCACGAGCGCGAGCGCCAGAAAGAGACGTTGCTTCTGCCCTGTCGAAAGCGTGGCAAACTTTGCATTCGCCTTTTCCTCGAGGCCGAACCGCCGGAGCAGCGCGTCGGGTTTCGCAGGTTGCTCGTAGAATCCGGCAAACAACGTCAGCGCCTCGCGCGGCGTGAGATGGTCTTGCAGCCCCGCCGTCTGAAGTTGCGCGCCGACGCGGACTGCTTCGCCTCCCTTGTTTGCATCCGATTTCTGGATACGCACGGTGCCCGCGTCCGGCGTGCGCAGACCGAGCACGCATTCGAGCAGGGTGGTTTTTCCGGCGCCGTTGCGGCCGAGCAGGCCGACGATCTCGCCCGCCCGGATGTGCAGATCGACTCCATCAAGCGCGGCGACACCGTCGTAGCGTTTGACCAATCCGTTCACCTCCACGAGGTCGGCAGACGAGTGGGCCTGGGGTGCTGGCGGCATGCGGTAAAATGAACGCTCCAGGCACTCCCGGATGTCAACGCGCGCGAGGCAAAAGCTTGCCGCCCTGCCGGCGTCGCGAGCATCGTGGCCGCACTCCCCCCATGCCCCCGATCGCTCTCCAGCTTTGGTCCTTGAAGGATGATGTTGCCCGCGATTTTGCCGGCACGGTCGCCCGCGTCGCCGAGATTGGCTACACCGGCGTCGAACTCGCCGGCTACGGCAACCTCGACGCGCGCGGCGTGCGGTCCGCTCTCGACGCCGCCGGACTGAAGGTCGCCGGCATGCACGTGATCGCGCCCGTCCTGCGCGCCGAACCCGAGCGTGTGCTGCAGGAGGCGCTGCTGCTCGGCACGAAGCACATCACCGTGCCGTGGTGGCCGCCGGAGCTGTTCGTTTCCGCGGCGATGGCCGAGAGGATCGGCGAGGAACTCAACGCTTTCGGCGCTCGTGTGCGCGCGCACGGCATTCAGTTGAGCTACCATCATCACGCGCACGAATTGCAGCGCTTCGACGGACGCACCGCGCTCGACCTCATCTTGGGAGCCGCCGAACCGCGCAATCTCGCGGGAGAGTTTGATGTGTATTGGCTGCAGGTCGGCGGCGTCGATCCCGTGCGTGCGCTGCGTGACTATGGAGCCCGAGTGAAGCTCGTGCACTTGAAGGACGAAACCGAGCTGGGCAGCGGCCCGGTGAACTTCGACGCGGTGTTCGCGGCGCTGGACGAAATCGGTTCGGTTGACTGGCAGATCGTCGAACAGGAGCGCTTCAATCACGAACCGCTCGAGTCGGTGCGACGCTGCTACGAACAGCTCCGCGCGTGGGGCCGCGTCTGATTTTTTAACCTCAACCATGGCTGCCCCTTCTTCCATTCGGGTCGCGGTGATCGGCACGGGTGCGATCGGCCTGGACCACATCCAGAGTTTTCAGGCGCATCCCGCGGCGCGCGTCGTGGCGATTGCCGAGGTCTCGCCGGAGCGCGGCCAGGCGGCCGCGAAAAAATACAGCGTGCCGCTCGTCGTGCGCGACTATCGCGAGCTGCTTGCGCGCGACGACATCGACGTCATCTCGATCGCATTGCCCAACTACCTGCACGTGCCCGTCGCGCTGGAAGCCGTGCGCGCCGGCAAGCACGTGATGCTCGACAAGCCGATGGCGACCAACGCACGCGAGGCCGCGAAGCTCATCGCCGAGGCAAAGCGTCGCCGTCGTTTTCTGATGGTTGGGCAAAACCACCGGCTCACGCCCGAGGTGCAGACGCTCAAGCAGCTCGTGGATCGCGGCGTGCTCGGCGACGTCTACCACGCGAAGACGGGTTGGACGCGACGCGCGGGCATCCCTCGCATCGGTTCCTGGTTCACGCAGAAGGCCCGCGCGGCGGGCGGCAGCACTTACGACATCGGTGTGCACGCGCTCGATCGCTGTTTGTTTTTGCTCGGCGAGTTCGAGGCCGCGGCCGTGAGCGGACAAACTTACGCGAAGTTTGGTCAGCGCGGTTTGGGCAACGGCAACTGGGGCATGAGCGAGATCGACCCGAAGCGTCCGTTCGAGGTCGAGGACATGTCCGTGGCGCTCATCAAGCTGAAGAGTGGACGCACGGTGTTGCTCGAAACCTCGTGGGCCGCGCATCAGGAGCAGGAGGATTGGAACGGCACCCAGCTTTTCGGCACCGAGGCAGGAGCGATTTTTCCGCCGCTGCGTCTCTCGCGCACGACCAAGCTCGGCTACGCGGTCGAGAGCGTCGAAACAACTGCGACGCTCGCGTCGTCCAATCGCATGGTGCACTTCATCGATTGTCTGCTCGGTCGCGCGAAACCGCTGATTTTGCCGAGCGAGTCGCTGGCGGTGCAGAAGATTCTCGATGCGATCTATCTCTCGGCCAAAACCGGGCGCGAGGTGCGCATCAAGTAATGGCTCGAGGTCGCGACGCTATAAGCGCACGCACGGCGCGACAAAAAAAGCATAGTTGCTGTTGGCGGTTATAAGAACCACCGCAGTGCAGCGATTTACCTCGGAGATCAGAGGATTTTTACACGCCAACGGCGCGTAAACGAAATGCTATTGCATCCCTGTATGCGCGGATCTTGCCATGTTTCCATTGCGCATGGTTCGCGGAATATTACCGTTCGCGACATGGAAGCCACGGGCGCAACCAGCATCACTGACTCCCGCGCGATGGTCGAGCAACTCCGCCAGTCGCGAATTTTCCGCGACTACGAGCAGGCGTTTCGCGAGACCACGGGTCTGCCGATCGCGCTGCGTCCGTTGGAGGTGTTCAACCTGCCGCTGCACGGCGATCCGAAGGAGAATCCATTCTGCGCGTTGATGGCTGGCACCAACCAGACCTGCGCGGCGTGCCTGCAGATGCAGAAGAAGGTCGAGGAGGAAGCGAAGATGGAGCCGAAGACGCTCAAGTGCTTCGCCGGCCTCTGCGACTCGGCCGTCCCGGTGCGGGTGGGCGAAAACCTCGTGGCCTTTCTTCAGACTGGTCAGATTTTGCTCCACCAGCCGAACGAGTCCGAGTTCAAGCGCACCACCCGGCAGCTCCTGAAGTGGGGCACGGAAGTGGACCTGAAGCGGCTCGAGGAAGCGTATTTCCAGACCCGCGTCGTCACGAAGAAGCAATACGAGTCGATCCTGCGCCTGCTCACGATTTTCGCGCAGCACCTCTCGTCGCTCAGCAATCAGCTGCTCGTGCGTCAGGAGACGGCCGAGTCGCCGGTGATCTCGCGTGCGCGCAACTACATCAACACGCACCAGCACGAGGATCTCTCGCTCGCCCAGGTCGCGCAGGCGGTGAACATGAGCGCGTTCTACTTCTGCAAGACTTTCAAGAAGGCCACGGGCATGACGTTCACCGACTACCTCGCGCGCGTGCGCGTCGAGAAGGTGAAGAACCTGCTCCTCAATCCTCACAAACGCGTCAGCGAGGCCGCCTACGAGGCCGGCTTCCAGTCGCTTTCTCAGTTCAATCGCGTTTTCCGTAAAATCGCCGGCGAATCCCCGAGCCGCTATCGCGAGCGCCTGCACGGCGCGGAAAAGAACTGACGTGCGGGGTTTAGATTCCGGCTCCCGCTTGCGGCGCACTCGCCGCATGCGCGGGCGTTTCGCATCGCTCCTGGTGCCGGTGCTGGCACACGGAGCAAAAGGCCTCGATCTCGCGCCGCGCGATGCCGCGGATCGCGTGATACAACTCCGCCAGCGCGGTGTCGCGTTCGACGGGGTCGATCGACAAACGCGAAGCCTGCTCGAGCACCAGCGCCTCCAGCAGCGCCTGCTCTCCCGCGAGGAAAAACGCGAGCAGTGGATTGCGCCCGCACGGACAGTCCGCCCTCGCCGCGGCATGGATGTGTGCGCGCTCCGCCCGACGGCGGGAGTTGGGCGCACGCAACGCCGCGAACACCTGGTCCAGCGTCCACTCGATCAGGTGCACCAGCGAATCGGGATACGCGAGCGGAGTATTCACCCGCTCGGTTCGCAGAAGGGCCTCCCAACGCGCGTGGATGCGGCGGCGCTGGGCGTCCAAGCCTTGGAGGAGCTCTTCCTGCATGGTCGCAAGGCTACCGCAAAGGGTGCCGCAGCTGCTTCGCATCACTTGCCGAACGATGCGCGTCTTTTGCGGGGCAAAATCCAGCGACTGCAATTTATGCACAGGGCTCGCCAACCCCTGCGGAGCCGCGCCGCGCGCAGTGTCGTAGTGTAGAACGACACCACATCCTCTCTCATGCCCGCCTCCCTGTTCCTGAACCATTGGCTTCGCTCCGGTCCCGCTGCGGCCGGAGGTGTATCCAGTTTTCAACGTCAGCGGCGGGACTGAATTCCTCTCACGCCATGTCCGTCATCCCGCTTACATTGACCGTCAGCCTCTGCCTCGTGTTCACGTTCATCGTGTTCTTCGTGCGCGAAAATTCGCGCCGCTTCAGCAGTCCCGAGCGCGAGTCGCTCCTGCCGTTGGGCGAGGAAACTCCCCGCGTGAACGCCGCCGAACGTCCGTCCGGCCACCCTCTCCAGCCTCACTCCTGATCCCGTCCTGCCATGCCCGCCACCAAAACAACCATCGAGTATAACGATAAGATCGTTCGTCAGTTTATCTACGCCACGCTCATCTGGGGCGCCGTGGGTATGTTGGCGGGCGTCCTGATCGCGTCCCAACTGAACTTCTGGCAACTCAACTTCCAGACGTCCTGGCTGAGCTTCGGCCGCCTCCGTCCGCTGCACACCAACGCGGTGATTTTCGCGTTTGTGGGCAACATGATGTTTGCCGGCATCTACTACTCGACGCAGCGCCTCGTGAAGGCGCGCCTGGCGAGTGACTTCCTTTCCAACCTCCACTTCTGGGGCTGGCAGGCGATCATCGTGGCGGCAGCGGTCACACTCCCGCTCGGTCTGACGCGCGGCAAGGAATACGCCGAACTCATCTGGCCCATCAACGTCGCGGTCGCGCTGATCTGGGTGGTGTTCGCGGTGAACTTCTTCTGGACGCTCGCTCGCCGCAACGAGCCGAGCCTCTACGTCGCGATCTGGTTCTACATCGCGACGATCATCACTGTGGCGATGCTCTACATCGTCAATCACCTCTCCATCCCGACCTCGCTGCTTCACTCGTATCCGATCTTCAGCGGCGTGCAGGATGCGCTCGTGCAATGGTGGTATGGGCACAACGCCGTAGCGTTCTTCCTCACCACGCCGATCCTCGGCATCATGTATTACTTCGTGCCGAAGGCGGCCGAGCGTCCGGTATATAGCTACCGGCTTTCGATCGTTCACTTCTGGTCGCTCGTCTTCATCTACATCTGGGCCGGCCCGCACCATCTGCTCAACACCGCCCTCCCCGGCTGGCTGCAGACGCTCGGCATGACGTTCTCGCTGATGCTCTGGGCTCCTTCCTGGGGCGGCATGCTCAACGGTCTGCTCACGCTGCGCGGCGCGTGGCACAAACTCCGCACCGATCCGGTGCTCAAGTTCTTCGCGGCGGGCGTCACGTTCTACGGCATGGCCACGTTCGAAGGCCCGCTCCTCTCGATCAAATCGGTCAATGCGCTCGCCCACTATACCGACTGGATCATCGGCCACGTGCACGCCGGCGCGCTCGGCTGGAACGGCTTCATGGCCGCCGGTATGGTTTACTGGCTGCTGCCCCGCCTCTGGAACAAGCCTCTCTACTCCACCTCGCTGGCCAACGTTCACTTCTGGCTCGGGACGGTCGGCATTCTGCTCTACGTCGCGGCCATGTGGACCAGCGGCATCACGCAGGGCGTGATGCTCGGCGCCACCACCGAGAACGGCACGGTGCTCGCGTATCCAAGTTTCTTGGACACGCTCAACGCCATCAAGCCGATGATGCTCATGCGCGTGATCGGCGGCGGCCTCTACCTCGTCGGCTGGTTCCTGCTCGCCTATAACTTCTACCGCACGGTGAAGGGCGCTTCCACGGTCAACGGCACCGTCGAAGTTTATCGCGACGAGCCCACGCCGGCCGACTCCCGCCTCGGCTTCTTCGGCACGTTCTTCAACGCCCCCACGCTGTTCTGCGTCGTCGGCATCGGTTTCGCCTGCCTCTGGATGCTCGGCAACGGCCTGCTCAGCATGGTCGGCATCGTGGGTTCGCTCGCCTGCTTCGTCGCGGGCTACGCGCTCGTCCACACCCGCGCCAAGGCGTGGGGCGACTGGCACGAGAAGCTGCTCCTCAACGCGCTTCCGTTCACCATCCTCACGTTCATCGCTGTCGTGGTGGGCGGCCTCATCCAGATCGTCCCGACCGTCGTCGCGCAGAAGGCGCAGAACGTCGAGGACCGTCTGCAGGTCACCTATTCGCCGCTCGAGCTCGCCGGCCGCGACATCTACGTCCGCGAAGGCTGCTACACCTGCCACTCGCAGATGATCCGCACGCTCGTGCCCGATGTGCTTCGCTACGGCGACTACTCGCGCCTCGGTGAATCGATCTACGATCACCCGTATCAATGGGGTTCGAAGCGCACCGGCCCCGACCTCGCTCGCGTTGGCGGCAAGTATCCCAATGTCTGGCATCTTCGCCACATGGAGGATCCGCGCGCGATCTCGCCCGGTTCGATCATGCCGGCCTATCCGTGGCTCTCCACGCAGAACACGGACATCGCCAGCCTCCCGTCCAAGCTGAAGGTTCAGCGCATGCTCGGCGTGCCGTATCCGGCCCAGAGCGCGCAGGAAATCTTCGACCAGGCGCAAGCTCAGGCGAAGACGATCGCGCAGGATCTCCGCGCCGCCGGCGCCTACGTCGCTCCGGAAAAGGAGATCATCGCGCTCATCGCCTACCTCCAGCACCTCGGCAAGTTCGAGGAAGTGGCGCCGAAGCAAACCGCCGCGCGCTGATCCGCGCGGCCCTTCTCAACGCGATCAACGCACTCCGTTCACCATGTTTCGACGCCTCCTCCTCGAAGACTCCGCCGCGATCTTCACGATCGTAGCGTTCGTCACCGCTGCGGCGATTTTCGCCTACATCACGTGGCGCGCGCTCCGCATGCCGCGCCATCAATCCGACCAGTTGGCTCATCTTCCCTTCAACTCCGACTCCGCCGCCCGCCATGACGCCCACTCATAATCAACCCCCGTCAGAAGATCCGATTCGTCCGCACGAATACGACGGCATCCAGGAATACGACAAACGGCTGCCCAACTGGTGGCTGGTCACGTTCTACGCCACCATCATCTTCTGGGTCGGCTACTGGTTCTACTACGAGCGCGCGCAACTGGGCCTCTCCGGTCCCGCCGCGGTCGAGGCCGAGCTGTCGCAGATCGAAGCGGCGAAGCTCGCCTCCGCGCCTGCCGTGGACGACGCGAGCCTGTGGAAGATGAGCCGCAATCCCGTCTTCGTCGACGCGGGTCGCGCCACCTACGCCTCGACGTGCGCGAGCTGCCACGCCGACAAACTCTCCGGCGGCATCGGCCCGAATCTCGTGGACCATCTCTGGATCCACGGCGGCACGCCGACCGAAATCTACAACACCGTCTCCAATGGCGTGCTCGTGAAGGGCATGCCCGCCTGGGGTCCCGTGCTTGGCGGCAAGAAGGTCGCCGAAACGGTCGCCTTCATCCTGAGTCACCACAAGGAAGGCGACCCCATTGAGAAACAGGAGGCGTGGACGCCGCCTTCTTCCTGAGGCGTCTCCTGTTCCGGGACAAAGGCGGCTCCACACACCCGCCTTTTTCTCCCCGTTTTGGCCGTCCCTCCCTTTTGCCATGTCTGAACCACTGCGCTCCGCTCCACCGCCCCGGCCTTCCGGAAAGGGACGGCACTTTCCTGCGCCCAATCGCGATTCCGTCACCACGATTCGCGAGGATGGCTCCCGGCCGTATTTGTATCCGGCGGACGCTCGTGGAAAGTTCGCCACGGCGCGCCGCTGGTCGGCGCTGGGCCTGATCGCGTTCTATCTCTCGCTGCCGTGGATTCAGATCGGCGGCTATCCGGCGGTGTTCATCGATGTCGCCGACCGGCGCTTCCATTTGTTCGGGCTCACGCTCGCGGCCCAGGACATGTGGTTGATGTTTTTCGTCATCACGGGCCTGGGTTTCTCGCTGTTCTTCATCACGGCGTTGCTCGGCCGCGTGTGGTGCGGGTGGGCGTGTCCGCAAACGGTCTTTCTTGATCACGTTTATCGCCGCATCGAGCGCTGGATCGATGGCGACGCGGTGCAACGTCGCAAACTCGCGGCCGCGCCGCTTAGCGCGAACAAGATCGCCCGCCGCGCCGTGAAACACGCGCTCTACCTCGTGGTGTCGGCGGTGATCACCCACCTGTTTCTTGCCTACTTCGTCTCGCTGCCGGAAGTCTGGTCGATGATGCACGCGGCTCCGGCCGAGCACTGGAGCGCGTTCGGCTTCATCCTGATTTCGACCGGCATTCTCTATTTCAATTTCGCCTGGTTCCGCGAACAGCTCTGCATCGTCATCTGCCCTTACGGCCGCCTGCAGTCGGCGCTGATCGACGACAACACCATGGTGATCGGCTACGACGCCGCTCGTGGCGAACCGCGCGGCAAGGTCGGCACGCCCAACGTAGGATCCTGCATCGACTGTTCGCGCTGCGTGCAGGTCTGCCCCGCAGGCATCGACATTCGCCAGGGCCTCCAGCTCGAGTGCATCGGCTGCACCGCGTGCATCGACGCGTGCGACGAGGTGATGACGCGCCTCGAGCGCCCCACCGGCCTCATCCGCTACGACTCGCAAAACGCCTTTACCGGCAAACGCACCCGCTGGTTCCGTCCGCGTGTCGCCCTTTACGGCGTGTTGCTCCTCGCCGGCGCGTGCGTCGCCACGTGGGCCTTGTCCACGGTTCGGCCCGCCAATCTCGGCGTCACGCGCATCACCGGTGCTCCCTACTTCGTCGACACCACGTTCGTGCGAAATCAATATCTCGTGCGCCTCGTAAATAAGCGCAATCACCCCGTGGCCTTCGACGTGCGCATCGCGCGCGGTCCCGACGGCCTCCGCCAGACCGGCTTCACCGAACCCGTGATCGTCGCGCCGCTCGGCGAACTCGTGCAGCCGCTCGTCGTGCGGCAGGCGCGCGATGGTTATGAGGGGCCGTTCACCTTCGACGTCGAGGTTCGCGAAACCTCCGGCGCCTTCGAACTCAAGCGCACCGTGGAATTCCTCGGTCCCGAGGCGCACCTCCTTCACGAGGAATCCAGCCTGCCGATCGGCGGCCCGTGATCATGGAAACGGAAACAAATCTCCCCTGCCTCAACACTCCGAGCGAGTCCTGCTCCTGCCCGCGTTCGCGCGGCACGAAAAAGTGTCACGGCGCCCACCATTACGTTCAGGTCGAAGTCGTTTCGCCCGAATCCAAGAAAAAAGGCGCCAAGCTGTGGCTCTGGGTTGTCGCCGCGTGCGCCATCCAGATCGCCGCGTGGACGGCCTGGTTCATCATCGCCTCCCACAATCGCGTGCAGGAGGTTCCCCTCGCCACGAAGGCCGTGCGCCCTTGAGGCACCGGTCCTGACGCCGCCGCTCGCCTTTTCATGGAACTCGCCGCGATCAACTCACCCACCGCCGCCTTCGTGGCCGGTCTCGTGACGAGCCTCCACTGTGCCGGGATGTGCGGACCGCTCGCATGCTCGCTGATGCCCGTGCGCGGCGACTCCGCAGACGCGGCCACGGTTTCGACGACTTACCATCTGTCGCGACTTTTTGGATACGCCACGTTCGGTGCGGTCGCCGGCGCCGCCGGCCGTCTCCCGCTCGTGTTTCTCTCTTCCCCGCTGGCGCGTTGGCTGCCGTGGGTGCTGGTCGCCTTTTTCGTGGCGATGGCTTTCCGGTTCGACCGCTACCTGCCGAAGCCCGCTGCGCTCGGCCGGGTCATGTTCAAACTGAATCTCTGGATGCGCTCCCGCTCGCGCGTGCAGGCCGCCGCCGCGCTGGGTTTCGCCACGCCGTTGCTGCCGTGCGGTCCGCTCTACTTCGTGCTCGGTCTCGCGCTGCTCTCGGGCTCCGCGATGCGCGGCGTGGAGTTCATGCTCGCGTTCGGACTCGGCACGGTGCCGCTGCTCTGGCTCGCGCAATCGCAGTTTCACTGGGTGCGGCAAAAACTCTCCCCGCTCTGGCTCAACCGCGCACGCTTCGCCCTCGCGCTTTCGACCGCTCTCGTTCTCGGGTGGCGCCTGCGAGGCACGCTCGGGTTCGACGCTCCGGATCCCAACAACCTGATCTGCTTCTGAGATGAGCGCGTCGTCTTCCGTCCTTCCGCCTCCGCCGGCATCCGAGCGCTCCTCGCCTCGCGCGAAGCCGGTTTGCCGTCACTGCGGTGCGCCGCTGATCGACCAACAAATGCAGGAGTCGGGTTTCTGCTGCGCGGGCTGCAGTTACGTGTATCGCCTCGTGCACGAACACGGACTCGAGGGCTACTACCGCATCAAGGACGAGATCACCGCGCCGGCCGATTCGGCCGTTTTCCAGCCGCGCGATTTCTCCTGGCTCGAAACGGCGCAACGTGACGCCGACGCTGCCGCCAAGGGCGCCACACCCGAACTCACCCTGGACCTGCAGGGCATCTCCTGCGCCGGCTGCGTGTGGCTGATCGAGCGCGTCTTCCAACAACAGCCCGGCGCCCGCGACATCTTCGCCAACGCCCAAATCGGTCAGGCTCGGATCCGCTGGATTCCGGGTGAGTTCGTCGCCGCGGACTTCGCCCGCAAGCTCCAGGCCTTCGGCTACATCCTCGGTCCGGCTGGCGAAACGACACCCGTGCTCGAAAGCCGCGGACTGGTGAAACGCATCGGCCTCTGCGCCGCGTTCGCCATGAACATCATGCTCTTCGCGTTCCCCGCGTATTTCGGCATGGAGTCCACGTTCGAATACGCGGGGCTGTTCAACATTCTCACGCTGCTCTTCGGCACGCTGAGCTTTCTCGTCGGCGGCACGTATTTCGTCGGCCGCGCGATTCGCGCACTCCGCGAAGGCGCGATGCACATCGATCTGCCGATCGCGATCGGCGTGCTCGGCGCCTACATCGGCTCGGTCTACGGCTGGGTCGCGGGCGCGGAGCACTTCATGTATTTCGATTTCGTCGGCAGCTTCATCCTGCTGATGCTGATTGGCCGTTGGGCGCAGGTCGCCGCGGTCGAGCGCAACCAGCGCCAACTTCTCAGCCGTCAACCGAAGCCGCAGCGCGTGCGGCTCGCCGACGGCAAATCCGCCACGCCCGAGCAACTCGCCGTCGGCTCGGTCTACTTCGCGGCCTCCGGCCAAAACGTTCCCGTCGAATCGCGCCTCGAATCCGCCGAAGTCGCGTTCTCGCTCGCCTCGATCAACGGAGAGGCCGAACCGCGCACCTTTCGCGCCGGGCAGCGCGTGCCCGCGGGTGCGCTCAACATCAGTCGCTCCGACGCCAAACTCGTCGCGCAACAAATCTGGTCAGACTCGCTGCTCGCGCAGTTGCTGCGTCCCGCCGAGCGCGTCGGCGCTCGCCAGGTATTCCTCGAGAAAATCGTCCGCGGCTACCTCGTCGGCATCATCGTGGTGGCGGTGGCCGCGGGACTCGGCTGGTGGTTCACCACCCATGACGCATCCCGGACGTGGTCGGTCGTCACCGCCGTGCTTGTCGTCTCGTGCCCGTGCGCGATCGGGCTCGCGTTTCCGCTCGCCGACGAGATGGCCACCATCGCACTGCGCACGCGCGGCGTGTTCATTCGCGAAGGCGATCTGTGGTCGAAGATCGGCCGCATCCGCAAAATCGTTTTCGACAAGACCGGCACGCTCACGCTGGAGACACCCGTTCTGCAAAATCCCGACACGCTCGACTCGCTCGACGCCACCTCGCGCGCCGCGCTGCACCACCTCGTGCGCGACAACGCCCACCCCGTCAGCCAGTGCCTGCTCGAGAACCTGCTCTCTCGCCCTGCCGCCTCCCCACAACGTCAACCAATAGTTGACATGTCCTCGGCGGGCGAGGTTCGGGAGACGGTGGGTCAGGGCGTGGACGTTTCGTGGGGCGGACACACGTGGTCGCTGGGGCGTCCGGGCTGGCGTGGAACCGTGCACGGCGATCGCACCACGAACAACGAGCCGCTTGCGGGTGTCGAGTTCGTGCGGGATGGCGACGTGCTGGCGTGTTTCCACTTTTTGGATACAGCGCGCCCGGATGCGGCCGCGGAGATCACCGAACTGCAGCGTCAGAATTTTTCCACTTTCATCCTCAGCGGTGACCGCCGCGAAAAAGTCTCCGCGCTCGCGGGCCAGCTCGGCCTGCCGGCCGCCCATGCTGTCGGCGAACTCACCCCGCAGGAGAAAGCCGCGTGGCTCGCCGAGCACGCGCCCGACGATGCGCTCATGTTGGGCGATGGCGCCAACGACAGCCTGGCCTTCGATCGCGCGCTGTGCCGCGGCACACCGGTGATCCACCGCGGCATCCTCGAGCAAAAAGCCGACTTCTACTATCTCGGTCGTGGGATCGGCGGACTGCGCGCGCTTTTCGCCGTCAACCACGTGCGGCGCCGCACACAGATCTGGGTGCTGATTTTCTCCGTCGCCTACAACCTGCTCGCCGTGGGCCTCGCGGTCGTCGGTCTCATGAACCCGCTCGTCGCCGCCGTGCTCATGCCGGTTAACTCGCTGATCACGCTCGGACTCGTCTCGAGCGGCATGCGCCGCGCCTTCGCGACGAAAGGATAGAACCAAGTCGCGCCCGTATCCGGACCGGGTCGGGACAAGGTGCGAACATCGTCGAACCACGGTGCGCACAACGTCGCGACCAGGTGCGGACATGGTCGGGCGAAGGTGCGGACATGGTCGTGCCACGATGCGCGCATGGTCGCGACAAGGTGCGCACCGGGTCGGGACTAAGTGCGGCTCGAGTCGGGACTTTGTGCGTCGCGTGGGAGTTTGCTCCACCGGAGTCGCGGCATCGTCCGCCGCGTAAACCGCGGTAATCGCTCCCATGGCGGCACGCGCAGGCGCTGGCTAGTTTTCGTTATGAATGCGCCCGCCTTTTTCCGCGTCCCGCTCTCACTTTGTTCGCTCGCGCTCGCCGCGCTTCCGCTCTCCGCCGCCGACCTCGAAGTGATCGAACCCGAGGTGAAGCAGTCGATCCGAGGCCACATCAACGAACCGACGAAACTCAAGCCGACGCCGGAGATGGTGGAGACGCTGAAACTGCCGCCGGGCTTTCGTATCCAGAGTTTCGCGACACTCGAAGGCGCGCGGATGATGGCGTTTGCGCCGAACGGCGATCTCTACGTCACGCGACGGGCGCCGCACAACGACGTGACGCTGCTCCGCGATGCGAACAAAAACGGGCGGGCCGAAGTGATCCGCCAGGTCGCCTCGATCGAAAACGTGCACGGCATCGCGATTCACGAGGGCAAGATCTACCTCGCAGCGATCCGCGAAGTTTACGTCGCAGACATCCTGGCGGACGGCGGATTGAGCGAGCCGCAGGTGCTGTATTCAGATTTGCCCGACGCGGGACAGCACCCGAACCGCACGCTCAAGTTTTCGCCTCAGGGGAAATTGATTCTGTCGGTTGGCAGCACGTCGAACGCCGCGCCGGAGCCGAATCCGGAAAACGCGACTCTTCTCGAACTGGAGCCTGATGGCTCGGGCCGCACGATCTTCGCGCGCGGGCTGCGCAACACGATCGGTTTCGACTGGCATCCCGTCGACGGGAGTTTGTGGGGCATGGATCACGGCATCGACTGGCTCGGCGATCACGAGCAGAACGAGGAGCTGAACTTCCTGCGTCGCGGAGCACACTACGGCTGGCCGTTTCTTTACGACGACAAGAAGTTCAACCTGCACCAGAATCCGGAAGAAACCCTTGGAATCACGCGCGAGGAGATGGCGGCGTTGACGCAAGCGCCGATCGCGGGACTGACGCCACACAGCGCGCCGATGGAGATGTTGTTTTATCGCGGGACGCAGTTTCCGGCGCGCTATCGCAACACGGCCTTTGTCGCACTGCACGGCTCGTGGAATCGCGCGAAGCCGAAAGGCTACAAAGTCGTGACGATTCAGTTTTCGTCGCGTGAAGGCGACACGCGTGCGCGAGACTTTCTGACCGGTTTTTATCTGCCGGAAACCAACGCCCATTTTGGCCGGCCGTGCGGCATGGCGGAGTCGCCGGACGGTTCGCTGTTCGTGAGCGACGACAGTGGCGGCGCGATTTACCGGATCACATATCGCGGCCGGTAGCCCAGTTCGTCATTCTGAGCGCAGCGAGAAGCTCGGACCTCGTGAACGCATCGTCGATTTCGTGGAGTCTTCGATTCCGGAAAAAATTAAGGGCGCGAGCTTTCGCCCGCGCCCTCCACACACATTTCCCTTTCCACGAACCAAAGAACACCCGGACCCGTGTCCGGGTAAATTGATCAACCGCCCTTGCGTGCCTTCTTTTGCTTGAGCGCCGGCACTATCACCACAGGACAGGGCGCTTTCAGCAGGACGCCGTGCGTCGTGCTGCCAACGAGGAGATCGTAGAAGGCGGTGTGTCCGTGCGAACCCATCACAAGGTAGTCCGCGTTTAGTTTCTCCGCCTGCTTCAGGATGGTTGGAACAGGCGCGCCGGTGAACTGAAGCGTGTCGGTCTCGAGACCGTCCGCTTCGAGTTTCTTTTGCAACTGCTCCAGTCGCTTGGCGGCGGCTTTCTCGCCCACCGTCACAATCTCGCCGAGGTTTTCAATGAACGGACTGTATTCGCTGGTGATCACTGGCGGCTGCATGATATGCAACAGCACCACCCGCCCGTCCAACGCCCGAGCGAGCGCACCGGCCTGACTGACAACCGGCTCGGTGATGCCGGAGAAATCGATCGGGGTAAGGATCGTTTTCATGGTGCCAGTGTGCCATTTCCGTTTGGAAGTGGCTACGCGGCGATTGCCAGACTGTGAGCACATTTTGGCCGGATATTTTTCGCCT
The DNA here is from genome assembly GCA_024707325.1 of Opitutus sp. Lineage (GTDB taxonomy): Bacteria > Verrucomicrobiota > Verrucomicrobiia > Opitutales > Opitutaceae > Opitutus. Next base: position 922,065 of record JANPZY010000004.1, read on the forward strand.
TCTTTTAATCGGCACGGACCGGAGTCATCAGCGGCCCGAATGAATCGTCACTCACCGCCGTGCGCGCGAGGTCGGGGGAAGTCGAGTTTTCCAACGCGGTCATCGCCCGGGTGCGCAGTTCCTCATCGGAAATCAACCGCGCCAAAAGGCGCGCACAGGTGGGATCGGACTGGCCGCGCGCGGTGCACACGGCGGCAATGGCCTGATCGGCCGCGCGAGGATCGACGCTGGCGAGGATGCGCGAAACGCTCGCATCCTCGCTCACGAGCACGAGCAGATCGACGAACAATTCCGTGCGGAGTTTTTCGTCGAGATGAGCCTCAATCCAGTTCAACGCCGCCGCTTCGTCGCGCTCGATCCAGCGAAGCGCGACAGCGCGAACATTCTCGCGCGTCATGCACGCCGGATTGCGCACCAGCCACTCGGCGGCGGCGTCGGGCTCGTGCGAAGCCCACGCTGCAAGCGCGGGTTCCACGAGCGTGGTGTGGTGCAGGCGTTGCTGCGTCTCGAGCCAGGCGAGAATCGCGGCGGAATCGTTCGTCGCGAGAAGTTCGCCCGGAAGCGCGCCGGTTTCGGATTCTTCCGGAAGCGATGCGCCAAGCAGAGCGGTCGGCGCGAGCAAACCCGCGCGGTCGTCGCGCGGCGAAAAGAGCTCGCTCACCTCTTCGTGCCACGCGAGGACGAGTCCGAGCGAGAGTGGCAGACCGAAAACAACCAACGGGCGGAGCGGGAGTCGTTTCATGGGGCTGAAACAAACGTGGTCACACTCGGCGCGGGCGCCACTCGCCGGGAGGCGGGAGTCACCCGCTCGCGCTATCGGCAAAGGGATGAATGAAGATCCCGGAGATTGCCGCGCGCACTTGACCGCACGTCCTGCGCGGCGTGAGTTCGAGCGCCGCCATGTCGTCTCATCTTGCCGCCCGCCGTGCTCGTCTCGCTGCCGCGCTCCCTCTCGGGGATGCCCTGCTCCTCGTGGGCGCCGGAGAGCCGATTCCGCTGCCCGAAGGCACGGACCAAACGTATCCGTTTCGCGCCCACGCGGAGTATTTTTATCTCACGGACATCGAGTGTCCGGGCGGCGTGGTGGTGTTCGATCCGCGTGATGGCGCGAGCGACGGCTGGATTTCGTTTGTGCCGGAAGTGACCGAGGCCGAGCGCGTGTGGGAAGGCCGCACGCAACCTCCCGGTGAACCGATCGGCGGACTCGAGTCGTGGCTCGCAAGTCGCCGCGAGCGTCCGGTCGCAATGCTCGGCGAGCCGCTGCGCGGCGTGCAGGCGGACACGGCGCTGACCACGCAGGTGCGCGACTATTTCCGGCATGCGCGTCGACCGAAGGACGCAGTCGAGATCGAGCGACTCAAACGCACCGCGGCAGCCACCGCGGCCGGTTACGCGAAGTTGAAAGAGTTGATCCGGCCCGGCGTGAGCGAGCGCGCGCTGCAGATCGAACTCGAAGCGGAATTTTTCCGCGGCGGCGCGACGCGCACAGGCTACGGGTCGATCGTGGGCGCAGGCTCCAACGCGGCCGTGCTGCACTTCGAGCCGAGCGCGCGCGTGGTGAAGCAGGGCGACTTCGTGCTCGTTGACGCGGGCGCCGAAATCGACCGCTACGTAATCGACGTCACGCGCACGTTTGTCGCGGGCGAGCCGAGCGCGTTTCAACGCGATCTCTACGACGTCGTCCTCTCCGCGCAAAAACTCGCGATCGAACGCTGCGTGCCCGGCGTCGAGTGGCGCGATGTGCATCTCGCGGCCGCGCTCGATCTCACCGCGGGACTCGTGGCGATCGGCGTGATGCGCGGCGATCCCGCGTCACTCGTCGAGCGCGAGGCGCACACGTTGTTTTTCCCGCACGGTCTCGGCCACATGCTCGGACTCGGCGTGCGCGATGCGAGCGGCACGCTGCCCGGTCGCGCGAAGGATCCGCGGTCTGCGCTGCGGACGCTGCGCATGGATTTGCCGCTCGAGAGCGGCTACGTCGTCACGGTGGAGCCCGGCGTGTATTTCATCCCGCCGCTGCTCAATGATCCGCAGCGCCGCGAGCGTTTCCGCGATTGCGTGAATTGGGAGCTCGTCGAGCAGCATCTCGATCTCGGCGGCGTGCGGATCGAGGATAACATCCTCGTGACCGATCACGGCCCGGAGAACCTCACGGCGGCGATTCCGAAGACGCTCTGAGCGCAAACGAGCGGCGCGAACGGCGATCCCGTGGCTAAACGGGTGCGCATAATTTTCCATGGACAACCACGGTCTTCTGAATCTTTTTCCCGGCATGGCTCAGTCCGAAAACAAAGAACAAAAGCTCGTCACCCCGCTCAGTCTGATCGTCGACGCAGTGCTCGTGATCGGCTTCTTTGTCTACATGTTCGGCGTCCTCCGCCCGCACGTGCCCTCCAACGATCCGAAGATGATCTTCCTCTGGGCCGGCCTCACCGCAGGGTGCATGAGCGGTGTTTTCTGGCTCGCGCTGCAGATGTTCCGCGTGGTGCTCCGCGCGCAGCTCGCCTCGAAGCGCTGAATCGCGCCGCTCTGATCTTCCCAGCCGCCTCCTTTTCGGGGCGGCTTTTTTGTTGGCCGGGGCGGCCAATCGCCGCCTGCCGGCGATGCTCATTTACTGCCGTTCCCTCACCCGCTGTGTTGAGCGGTTGACAGCACTTTAGGCACAGCTATCCCCTAGACCTTTGCGCCCACGCGCAGAGCGTTCGTTTTCTAACTCCGAATCACCCATCATGGCCGCTAAATCCAAAGTGAAGAAACCCACCGCGAAGGCCAAGGCCTCCGCGAAGAAACCCGCCTCCCGGGGCAAGTCCTCCGCCTCCAAGGCGCCCAAATACGTTTACACGTGGGGCGCCGGCAAAGCCGACGGCGATGGCACGATGAAGGCTCTGCTCGGTGGCAAGGGCGCCAACCTCGCCGAGATGACCCGCATCGGTCTCCCCGTGCCTCCGGGCTTCACGATCACGACCGAGGTCTGCACGTATTATTACGCGAACAAGAAGACCTACCCGAAGGAACTCCAGGCTCAGATGGAAGCCGGCGTCGCCAACATGGAGAAGATCATGGGCACGAAGTTCGGCGCCACCTCCGGCATGCCGCTCCTCGTCGCCGTTCGCTCCGGCGCCCGCGACTCGATGCCGGGCATGATGGACACGATTCTCAACCTCGGCCTCAACGACCAGACCGTCGTGGCGCTCGAGAAGGCCACCAACAACCCGCGCTTCGCCTGGGATTGTTACCGCCGCTTCATCCAGATGTATGGCGACGTCGTTCTCGGCGTGCAGAAGCGCGAAGGCGAAGATCACGAGCCGTTCGAGACCGTGATCCACGCGTTCAAGCACGAGAAGTATCACGCGGACATCGAAGATTCGAAGCTCACCGCCGAAGACCAGCAGGAGCTCGTCAACCGTTTCAAGGCGCTCGTGAAGGAGCGCACCGGCAAGCAATTCCCGAACAATCCGTGGGACCAGCTCCGCGGCGCCGCCGGTGCCGTGTTCGGTTCCTGGATGAACGACCGCGCGATCGTCTATCGCCGCAAATACAACATCCCGTCCGAGTGGGGCACCGCCGTCAACGTGCAGGCCATGGTGTTCGGCAACACCGGCGAGACCTCCGGCTCCGGCGTGGCGTTCACCCGCAACCCGGCCAATGGCGCCAACGAGTTCTACGGCGAATTCCTCGTCAATGCGCAGGGTGAAGACGTCGTCGCCGGCGTTCGCACGCCCGAGCCCGTCCTCAAGCTGAAGGACGTGATGCCGAAGTCCTACGCCGAGCTCCTCCGCGTCCGCAAGATCCTCGAGAAGCACTTCAAGGACGTTCAGGACATCGAGTTCACGATCCAGGAAGGCAAGCTGTTCATGCTCCAGACGCGCAACGGCAAGCGCACCGCCGCCGCCGCGCTGAAGTTCTCCATCGATATGGTGAAGGAGAAGCTCATCGACTGGCAGACCGCGATCCTGCGCAACCCGGCCGATCAGCTCGAACAGCTCCTCGCCCCGATCTTCGATCTCAACGAGGTCAAGAAAGCCAAGGTCATCGCCACCGGCCTCCCCGCCGGCCCCGGCGCCGCCACCGGCAAGATCTACTTCAACGCCGACCGCGCCGTCCAGGCTTCGGAGAAGGGCGAAAAGGTTCTCCTCGTCCGCGTCGAGACCTCGCCGGAAGACCTCCGCGGCATGATCGCCGCCGAGGGCATCCTCACCGCTCGCGGTGGTGTTTCCTCGCACGCCGCGCTCGTCGCCCGTCAGATGGGCAAAGTCTGCGTGTGCGGCGCCTCCGCCGTCCAGATCGACTACGATCGCAAGACCGCGACCATCGCCGGCCAGACCTTCGCCGAAGGCGACTACCTCTCGATCGACGGCACCTCCGGCACCGTTTACGCGGGCCAGATCAAGACCGCTCCTTCTGAGATCATCTCCGGCCTCATCAACAACGACGAGGAAGCCAAGAAGACCGAGAAGTTTAAGAGCTACGCGCAGCTCATGAAGTGGTGCGCGCAGGTCACCAAGCTCCAGGTCCGCACCAACGCCGACACCCCCGAGCAGACCCGCAACGCGATCGCGTTCGGCGCCGTCGGTATCGGCCTCACCCGCACCGAGCACATGTTCTTCGAGGGTGACCGCATCGACGCGATGCGCGAGATGATCCTCGCCGAATCGCTCGCCGACCGCGAAGCCGCCCTCGCGAAGCTCCTGCCCTTCCAGCGTCAGGACTTCTACGGCATCTTCAAGGAGCTGAAGGGCTTCCCCGCCACGATCCGCTTCCTCGATCCCCCGCTCCACGAGTTCCTCCCGCACACGAAGGAGCAGCAGATGGACCTCGCCCGGAAGCTCAACATCCCGGTCGAGAAGATCATCGCCCGCGTGCACGAGCTGCATGAGTTCAATCCCATGCTCGGCTTCCGCGGCTGCCGTCTCGGTATCAAGTATCCCGAGATCACCCGCATGCAGGCCCGCGCCGTCTTCGAGGCCGCCGCCGATGCGAACAAGGAAGGCTTCAAGGCGAAGCCCGAGATCATGATCCCGCTCGTCGGCTTCAAGAAGGAGCTCGATCTGCAGGTCGCGATCGTCCACGAGGTCGCCAAAGCCGTCCAGGCCGAGAAGAAGACGAAGATCAACTACACCGTCGGCACCATGATCGAAGTCCCGCGCGGCGCCCTCACCGCCGACGAGATCGCGCAGACGGCCGAGTTCTTCAGCTTCGGCACCAACGACCTCACCCAGACCTGCCTCGGCATGTCGCGTGACGACTCCGGCTCCTTCCTCGGCGCTTACACCGAGAACGAGATCGTGAAGAAGAACCCGTTCGCCTCCATCGACCAGACTGGCGTCGGCCAGCTCGTCGAGATCGCCGCCAAGAAGGGCAATCAGACCCGCCCGGGCATCAAGCTCGGCATCTGCGGCGAACACGGTGGCGATCCGGATTCGGTCAAGTTCTGCCACAAGGTCGGCCTCACCTACGTGAGCTGCTCGCCCTACCGCGTGCCGGTCGCCCGCCTCGCCGCCGCTCAGGCTGCGGTCGAAGAGCTCCGCGCCGCGAAGAAAAAGAAGTAAGCCGCGCAGGCTCTCAGCCTGAAGCGACTCGCTTCCCAACCCTCAGCCCCGCGCCGAAAAGCGCGGGGCTTTTTTGTGCCCACACCGCCGCGCATCGGAAGGTGAACGTCAGCAGGTGGAGCCCGCCGTCCCCGGCGGGCTGAAAACGCAACGTCGAACGAACAGCCTGCCGAGGACGGCAGGCTCCACCCTCGCCGGAGGAAGACGCTCACGAAACAAAGACGGTCGCCCCGAGTTGTTTCGCGCGCCCGATGGCGACGCTCATCCAATTGCGGCACTCGCCCGATCGGGACACTCGCCGAATGGGGACGCGACGCCCTCGTCGCGTCGAAACGCCCGGCCGCGGCGAGGGCGCCGCGGCTCCATTCACGTGCACTCCACTCCCTCAGTCTGTCATTCTGAGCGAAGCGAAGAATCCACTTGGAGTTCTGCAGCCTGCAGCCGCGGCAAAGCGCATGCTGGATTCTTCGCTTCGCTCAGAATGACAGCCGCCGTGCAGCTTCCGCGTTTCGCTCCTTCTGCGCTTCCGTGTTTCCGTGATCACGCACGGCTCGATCCGCACTTTCTCGCGACCATGTGCGCACCGTCGCGCAATCATGTCCGGACGTTCGCGCAACCGTGTGCGCACGTTCGTTCAACCGTGTCCGCACTTGGGCTCGACCTTGTCCGGACCTTCGCTCGAGGCGGTGCGCACCTTGTCGCGACGATGTTCGCACTTTGTCCCGACCGTGTCCGCACGCGGGCTCGACGTGGTGCGGACGGTGGCACGAGTCAGGCCCAACAAAAAAGCCGCGGCCAAAATGGCGCGGGGCTTTTCTGACGTTAGGAAATTCTCAGGGCGTCCAGACGTTGGCCTGCATCACGGCGCCGACGGAGGTCGGGCTGATGCGGACGCTGTTGCCCGTCTCCGTGTCGAGGATGCACAGCACGCTCGTGCTGCGATCGCGCGCGGTGTAAACCACGTGGCGGCCATCCGCGAGCCAGCACGGTTCGACGCCGTCGAAAGGCGCCTTGGAAACGGCCTTGCCGGTGCGCGTGGAGAGATCGAGCACGCCGATTTGGTAACCACCACCCGAACGCATCGTGAACGCGATCTTGTTGGGATTGGCGTGGCTCCAGTCGGGCTCGGCGCAGTAGCCGCTAATGCCAGACGTGATGCGCGAGGGTGCGCCGCCGGCGGCAGGCATGACGTAGAGCTGCGGGCCGGGCTCCATGGCGAACACGATGCGCGAACCGTCGGGCGAGAAGCACGGCGAGGATTTCACGGCGTCGGAGCGCGTGCGGCGCGAGACCTGGCGGCCCTGTGCATTGGAGACGTAGATTTCCGGCCTGCCCTCGCCGCTCAGCACCATCGCGACTTGCTGCCCCGTGGGGCTGAAGCGCGCGCCGGCGTTGGTGCCCTTGAAGCTCACGAAGGTCGTGCGCTGAAAGGTGTTCAGGTCGATCTGGAAAATGTCGGGAAAGCCGGACTTGAAGTAGCTCGTGTAGAGCAGGCGCGAACCGTCGGGCGCCCAACGCGGCATCAGCGCGAGCGCGTTGTCGCGCGTGATTTGTTTCATCTCACCAAAGAACAGATCGGAGATGTAGACTTCCTTTTTTCCGGTGCGCTCGCCGATGAACGCGAGGCGCGCGGTGAAGAAACCCTTGAGGCCGAGACCGTTGGTCTGTTCGACCGCGTAATCAGCCGCGCGCAGCAGCGCGTGGCGCGGGGAATTGCCGCTCACCGTCGTGGAGGCGACGGGCGTGCCGGCCTGGCCGCGCGTGATGTCCACGCGCACTTGGTTTCCGGAGCCGCTGAACTTGATGTCGTAGGCAAAGCCGCTCGCAGTGACGCGGTAGCGTCCGTGCGCGCGAAAGGCTTGGAGCGCGAGCGCGTTGAGCTCGGGCGTGTTGGCGGAGACGCGCACCGGAATCGTGTTTTTTTTCCGCGGTGACGACGACGTCGCCGATGTTGCGTTGCGCCAGCAGGGGCGAGCCCAGAGCGGCGAGAAAGAGGAAAATCCGGAAGAGTTTTTGCATGGCAAAACGACTAGCCTATGGGTGAGAGGGGCTGGGGCATTTCTATTTACACCCCGACCTCTCAGAACAACTTTATTCCCCTTTCGTTTCTCAGAATTTCTCCCGTGACGCCCGATCAAATCAAAGAGCACCTGAAACAAGTTAAGTATCCCGGCTTTAGCCGCGATATCGTGTCGTTCGGCCTCGTGCGGTCGGCGGCGTTGGTCGACGGCACCGCGAAAGTGGCGCTCGCCATCACCACCAGCGATCCGAAGGTGCCGCTGCAGTTGAAACGCGAAGTCGAGGCGTGCCTGCGGGCGCTGCCGGGGGTGAAAGACGCGATCATCGACGTCGCGGTCACGGCCGCAAAGCCGACTCCGGCGGCCCAAGCGGGCGGCAATCTCGCCGGCACGAGTAATGCGCCGAAAAAGATCCGTCACGCGGTCGCGATCGCGTCAGGCAAAGGCGGCGTCGGCAAAAGCACGTTTGCCGTGAATCTCGCGTGCGCGCTCGCCCAACTCCTCGAGTCGCAGGGTCGCCCCGGTCGCGTGGGTTTGATGGATTGCGACATCTATGGTCCGAGCGTGCCGCTCATGATGGGCATCTCGGGACGCCCGCAAGTCGAGGGCGACGGCGCCGACGCGATGCTGATCCCGATGGAGCGCCACGGCGTCAAGGTGATGAGCATGGGCTTCCTCGTGGACGACAACACGCCGGTCGTGTGGCGCGGGCCCATGATCATGAAGACGGTGCAGCAGTTCGTGCAGAACGTGAAGTGGGACGAACTCGACGTCTTGTTGATCGATTTGCCGCCGGGCACCGGCGACGCGCAGCTCTCGCTCGTGCAAACGATCCCCCTCGACGGCGCCGTGATCGTGACCACGCCGCAACCCGCTGCGACCAACGTCGCACGCAAGGGCGGCCTGATGTTCCAGAAGGTCAACGTGCCGCTGCTCGGCGTCGCAGAAAACATGAGCTATTTCGTAGACCCGGCGGGACAACGCCACGAGTTGTTCGGCAGCGGCGGTGGCCTCATCACCGCGGAAAAACTCGGCACTGTGTTGCTCGGCCAAGTCCCCCTGCTCTCCTCCGTTCGCGAAGGCGGCGACTCGGGCACGCCGATTGTCGTCAGCGAACCGAAAGGCACCGCTTCGGACGTCTTCCGCGGCATCGCGGACTCGCTGCTCGCGCAGCTTGCACGACCAGTGTCCCCTCGGACGTGACAAACCGAGAACTCACGGCATTGACAGCGAGGGATTGCTCGCTCTCATGTTCGACCGCGCCGAGACCTGCCGAATGACTTCATCCGCACCAGAGCCCGCGACCAGCCGAGATTTCGTCAAGCAATCCAGCCTTTATCAGGAGTTCCTGGCGGAGCGGGAAGAGATTCTGAAGCACAAGTGGATCGAGTCCGAGCGGCTCGGTTACGACATCGGTTTCGAACGCGCCCTCCTCGATTGGATTCGCAAACATCGCGAAGGCTGGCGTGCGGCACGCCGCCAGCAGCAGCAAACCAATCAGGCGGCCAGCGGAGCTTCGGCGAGTCCTTTCCCGCCGAGCACTCCGGAAGAGAAGAAATAACGTTTCTCCCAAGCGCCACGTAGGTGGCGCCATCAAAACAAAAAGCCGGGCTTAAAGCCCGGCTTTGGTATTTGCGGCGGGTGACTCCCGCGTGCGCAAGTTACTTGATCTCTTTGTGAAGCGTGTGGCGCTTCAGGTGCGGATTGTATTTCTTCTTCTCGATGCGCTCCGTCACCGTCTTCTTGTTGCGGAACGTGAGGTAACGGGAGACGGGTTTGCCCTCTTTGCGGGCTTCGGTGCACTCCAAGGTGACGAGTTCTTGCATGGTGGTAAATGGATTGAAGGGTCAGAGCAAAGGCCCGGCCCCACGAGGTGCAACCTAAAAGTAGGAACCGATCGGAACGGCTCCAAGTCGTGCGCAGCCCGAATTCTTCCCGCCTCAGCGGCGTTTTTCCGTCAGCGGCAGCATCACGCCCCGGCGGAACAGGGTCACTTGGCCCGTGCTCGAGGAAACCACAATCGAGATGCAATGGGCGGCGACACTGATCGCGGCCGCGGCCGCGTGGCGACTGCCCAGACCACTGGGCAGCACGTGATCGCTGTCGGTGGCCTGAATCAAACTGCCGGCCGATTCCACGACCCCGTCGCCACGAATCACGAAGGCGCCGTCGATGGACGAAAACTCCTTGATCGTTTCGTCCATGAACGGATTCAGGATGTTTCGATCCTCTTCCTTGTATCCGTAAAATGGATTCAGAACGAGCGGCTTGGTCAGCGTGGCCACGCGCTCGTTGTCACCGACCACGAACAGGCACCCGACCGGCCGGCCTTCGCGGCCCTCCACCGACAACTCGGTGGCCACCGCGATCACGCGTTCGAGCACCTCGGGCTTCACGTCCTCGGGCAGCAGGTCGTTCTGGCCGGTGAGCAGCGTCTGGAACTCGCGCTCGATGTCCACGACGGTGAGCGTGTCCACCTGATTGGAACCCGTCATGCCGCCGATGCAGCAGATGCGGTCGTGGAATGAAATCATGCCGCGCGTCAGCGCGACGAGGATCGCGCTGCGGAGTTGCGCCATGCGCTGCGTCGAGAACGAGCGCACTTGAATCGTCTCGGCGAACTCCTTCGAGCCCTCACTGGGCTCGATGGGGTTTCGGGTGACGAGAATCGTCTTCAGCTTGTTGTTCAGCGCGCCGGCTTCGATGCCGCCGATGAACGTATCGCCAAACACCATCACCGCGCGGCAGCCTGCGCCTTTCGCGACGCGCTCGGCTTCGCGGAACATGAGTCGGTTGACGCGATTTTGCTGTGCGTAAACGGGCCGCACTCCGCCAAGTCCACCGATCAACTGCTCGTGCAGCGCGTCGAGATCGGGTGCGTTGACGAGCCCGCGCACGAGCTCCGGCTCCTCGACCTGCCGCGCGATCGACGCGAGCACCTGGAGATAATCGCGGGCGTTTTCCCCCGCGATGAGCATGAAGATGAGGTGAACGCGCTCCTCGGCCAGCGCGCCATCGTGCCGGATGCCGGCGCGGCTGCGCCCGATCGCAAGGATGTAGCGGCGCGACATCTTCACGCGCACGTGCGGCAGCGCGACACCTTGACCGAGATACGTGGTCATCGTGCTCTCGCGCGCGAGCAGGCCTTTCAGCAGCGCATCGGGCTTGAGGTCAGGAAATTTCTCGACGCAGACGGACAGCAGCTCGCGCAACGCGCCTTCGAGATCCGTGCTGTGCAGATCGACGATGCGGTTGCGCGCGATGATTTTGTCCAGCCGCATGAGTCAGGGCACGAACCGCCGCATCAGACGGCGACGGAGAAAGCAGAACGAGGACGAAACACGGACCAAGGGAAGCTGTGACGAGCAGCGCCGCACTTTATTTTTCCCACTCCAGCGCGCCCTTCTTGATTTCGTAGAGCAAACCGAGAACGAGCACGCCGATGAAAACGAAAATCGGGCCGACGATCGCGATGTTGTTCGCCAAAAATTCGCGGTAGATAAACGTCCACGGAATCAGGATCACGATCTCGAGATCGAACAGCATGAACAGCAGCGCCGTGAGGTAGAACTTCACGCCGAAGCGCATGTGGACTTTTCCTTCGGGAACGACACCGCACTCGTAGGCGGAATCCTTGATTTTGGATCCCTTCGCCCGCTGCCCAAAGAAGTGACTCGCACCCACCACGACACCGGTGATGCCGGCGGCGAGAAGCACTTGGATCAGAAAAGGAAAATACGCAGCGGACGTCATGACAGAGGAGAATTGGCCCCAGCTCGGCGGAGCTGACAAGAGGGAAAATCGGCGCGCGTCACGAGGCCGGCCTCAGCGCACCTCGACGATCCGCGCGGACTTGATGTCGGTGGATCCGACTCCGAGCGTCTCGGCGAATTCCAGCGTGCGAATTTCCTCCGAGATCGGCGCGAAACCGGTCTGCTTGCGCAGACGGTCAATGCGGTCGCGCATCAACGCGTCCATGATCACCGGATCGTTGCTCAACCAGAGCAGCGGCTCGCTGCGCGTGTAGAGCGAATTGAAGAACGGTCCGCCGATGAACTGAAAGTGCTGCAAGCTCGCGATCGTGAAGACCCAGGTCTCGCGGAGTTCCGGGATCGCGCTCATCTCGGCCACCGCGGCAGGCGCGTTGGCCGGCGAGCGGAAAAAGCGCGCGGTGTTGGAAGCGTTCCAGAGCGTGGCGTTCACCAGCGCACCGTTGATGCCGAGCATCGGATGGTCGGTGTAAACCGGGAGATTGATCCAGAAATCCGCATCGAGAAACAGCGGCGTCGCGAGGAAACTCTTACGATCTTCATCCTTCGTCGAAGTGCTGGAGTAATCCTTCACCTGCTGCTCCGCAAAGATCGGATCGAAGCGCTGCGGCAGCGGAGAATCGTAGAACCACACCGGGTCGTAGTAGCGACCGGATTCGAGCACGTAGATCTTGTGCTTCTTGAACGGGCCCTCGCCGGTCACCAGCGACGGCAGGTAGCCGGTCATGCGCAGACGGAGCTGGTTGAGACCGACCAGAAAGATATCCTCCTCGTCGAAGCCGCGACGCTTCAGCGCAGAGATCACGCCCTTCACGAGCGGAATCGGCGTGGCGAGACCGGGCCCCGAGTCGCTGTAGATTTTGAGCCCCACTTTGCCCTTCGGACCCGGCGCGAGCTTGCGCCCCGTGGACTCCTCGAACTGCGAAATCAACGCCTCGACTTCGCGATCGTAGCTCTGCTCGTCGAAGGCCGGCAAACGGGCTTGATACACGGGAGCGGTCGCGTCGTCCGCGGCGCGCATGGTGGATAAACCCAACGGAGCCAAAGCACAGAACAAGGCGGCAACAAACCGGAGCATGGGGGAGCGCATCGTGGGTGTGAGTAGCCTGGTGGGCGGCAATGTTTCGTGCGAGGGGCGCGAAACTTGACAGTCCTCGGCGCGGGTTGAAAGTGCATTCTTCGCCGCCTTCCTCCAGCGCCGCTGTTCATGCCCGCCATCAAGCCCACCTGCGTCCGCGACATCAAGTTGCGGGTCAATCTCGCTGACGTGGTCTCGCGCGTGGTCTCGTTGAAAAAGGCGGGCGGAGCGCGCTTCAAAGGGCTCTGTCCGTTTCACAACGAGAAGACGCCGTCCTTCCACTTGGACGCCGACAAAGGCTTCTACAAATGCTTCGGCTGCGGGAAAGCCGGCGACGTCATCAGCTTCGTGCGCGAGACGGAGCAGCTGACGTTCACCGAAGCGGTGGAAGCGCTCGGCAAACGGTTCGGCATCGTGATCGAATACGAAGAAGGCTCCGGCCCGAGTCGCGAGGAGCGATCGCTGCGTCAGGAAATTTTCGATCTGCACGAAGTCGCGGCGGAGCATTTTTATCAGGCGTTCAAGACGGCGGACGCGACGGGAGATTTCATGCGTCGTTACTGGACCGAACAGCGCAAATTCGCGCCCGAACTCGCGGACGAGTTCAAGATCGGCGCCGTCGACGCAGCTGGCAGCGGACTCGGCGCCGCCCTGCTCAAGCGCCGCTACTCCGAGGAAGCGCTGCGCCGCTGCGGTTTGTTTTTCATTCACGACGACGCGCAGATCACGCTCGGGGCGCTGCGTCCGCGGTTTCGCGGGCGTTTGATGATCCCCATTCGCGATCATCAAGGCCGCGTGGTCGCGTTCACCGCGCGACAAACCGATCTGACGCCGCCCGACGATCCCGCGCGCGAAGCGAAATACGTGAACTCGCCGGAGACGCCGATCTTCACGAAGGGAAATCTCCTCTTCAACTTGGACCGCGCGCGCACCGCCGTGGGCGAAGGGCATCCGTTCGTGCTCGTGGAAGGCCAGCTCGACGCGCTGCGTTGTTGGTCAGTGGGCCTGAAAACTGCGGTGGCTCCGCAAGGCACGTCGATCACCGAGAGTCAGCTCGTGCTGCTGCGGCGTTATCATTCGCAGATTGAGTGCTTCTTCGACAGCGACAGCGCGGGGCAAAAAGCCGCGCTGCGCTTCCTGCCGATGGCGCTGAAGGCGGAGTTGGAAGTGCGCTTCCTGACCCTCGCCGGAGCGTCCAAACTCGATCCCGATCTGCTGTTTCTCGAAAAAGGCCTGCCCGCCTACGACGAGGTGCGACGTTCCTCGATGAGCGCAATGGCGTTCGCCTGCCGCGCCGTGCTCCCGGAAGGCAGTGCGGCCAGCGCGGAGCAAAAAGCGCGCGCCGCCCAGGCGCTCTTCGAACTCGTGTCGGCCGCCCCGGGCGAGATCGCGCGCTCCGAGTTCCTCAACGAAGCCGCCGGACATTTGCGCATCGCCACGCCCGCGCTGCACAAGGATTTCCAGAGCTTCATCCAACGCCAAAGCCGAATGGGCGCTCGCGGCGCGCGGGCTGAAGAAGCGCCCCCCACTCCACCGCCGGCTTCGCGAGTTGCTGCCCCGGTGCACACGGCCGAGCGGGATTTATTGTTCATCTGCTTGCACTTTGACTGGCTCGGGAAACCCTTGAGCGCAGCTCTCCCCCACGACTGGATCGACACCCGGCACACCGCCGGCGCGCTTTTGAACCGGTTTTTGGCAGAATTTGAGCACGATACCTGGCCCGGCCGCGACAACCTCGACTCTTTGATTGAAAACGACGAGGAGCGCGCCTTGCTCGCATCGCTTCTTTTCGACACCCCCGTAGATGGCGGCACTTACAAGGACTTCGGCGATCCCAAACGGAAAGCCGAGCAGGCTTTGAATGAGCTGCGCACCCGGGCCTTCGAGCCGCTCTTGCGGGAAATAGAACTTGCTTTAGCCAACGCCCACACGGACAGTAACAGTGACCCAAATTCACTCTTAAAACGACGCTCCGAGATCCAACGCCAGCTCCGTCAACCGCTCGGCTTAGCCGTAGCGGTTTAGTTTATTTCTAGAGAAGAACACCTCACATGTCGCGCAAAGCCAAGTCCTCCTCTGAAGGCCACTCCGAGGCCGTCGAGGCCGCCCTCGAAAAGACCAACGTCGCCAACGATCCCGCCTCCGGCGACATCCCGGCAGGTGGCATTAACGAGAAGATTCGCCAGCTGATCCGTCTGTCGAAGGAGCAAGGCTACCTCACCTTCGACGACATCAACGAAGCGCTGCCGGAGTCGGTCGAGAATCAGGAGGAAATCGATAACGTTCTCTCCATTCTCCAAAACCTGGAGATCGAGATCCTCGAGCCGGACCAAGTCGACGATTACAAGCAGCGCCAGGAAGAGGCAGAGGAAGAGGAGTCCCGCTCCTCTCAGCACGACATCCTCGACGATCCGGTTCGCATGTATCTCAAGCAGATGGGTCAGGTCCCGCTGCTCACCCGCGAACAGGAAGTCGAGATCTCCAAACGTATCGAGACCGCCGAGCTCAAGGCCCAGGAAGCGCTCTTCCAAGCGAGCATCATCGGCAGCTACATCGTTACGCTCGGCCAGAAGCTCATCGATCGTCAGGAGCGTTTCGACCGCGTCGTGATCGATAAGAAAATCGACAGCCGCGAAGCGTATTTCAAAGGCCTCGACAAACTCGTCCAGACCACCCGCAAAGCCGAGGAGTCGGTCGCCGAATCCTGGGAGGAATACCTGAAAGCCCGTTCCGAAGCGGACCGCAAGAAGGTCCTCGCCAAGCACAAGAAGCGCGAGGGCCTGCTCCGCGCGAATTTCGGCAAGTTTTTCTTCAAGCTGAAGGTCTACGAAGAATATCTCGAGCAGCTCCGTCCTGTGCTGGAGGAGATCGAGACGCTGCAGCACCAACTCGATCGCGCGAAGAATCCGAAGACGAAGAAGGACGCGGCCATCGACACCAAGGCCATCAACGCCCGCCTCAAGCAGATCGAAGCAGCGCAGCGCATCGCTCCCGCCGAGCTGCTCCAGGTCGTCGCGCAGACCCGCGTGCACATTCGCGAGGCCCACAAAGCCAAGACCGAGATGGTGGAGGCCAACCTCCGCTTGGTGATCTCGATCGCCAAGAAATACACCAACCGCGGTCTCTCCTTCCTCGATCTGATTCAGGAGGGAAACATGGGCCTCATGAAGGCGGTCGAAAAATTCGAATACCGCCGCGGCTACAAGTTCTCCACTTACGCGACGTGGTGGATTCGTCAGGCCATCACTCGCTCGATCGCCGATCAGGCCCGCACCATCCGCATCCCGGTGCACATGATCGAGACCTTGAACAAGGTCATGCAGGTGCAGAAGCAGCTTCTCCAGGAGTTCGGCCACGAACCGACTCCCGAGGAGGTCGCCGACGAAATGAACCTGCCTGTCGAGCGCGTGCAGCAGATCATGAAGATGGCGCAGCAGCCCATCTCGCTGCAGTCGCCGGTGGGCGATGGCGACGACACCAGCTTCGGTGACTTTATCGAAGACAAGTCCGCCGAGAACCCTTACGACATGACGGCGTTCTCGCTCCTCCGCGAAAAGATCATCGACGTGCTCGACTCGCTCACCGAGCGCGAACGTCGCGTGCTCTCGCTGCGCTTCGGCTTGATCGACGGCTACAGCCGCACGCTCGAGGAAGTCGGCAAGCAGTTCAAGGTCACCCGCGAGCGCATCCGTCAGATCGAAGCGAAAGCCCTCCGCAAGATGCGTCACCCGACGCGTATCCGTCAGCTGCACGGCTTCTTCGATGCCGAGCAGATCGACAACGCCCAAAACCTCATGAAGGTTGCCGCCACCAGCGGTCTGCCGGGCCGTCCCGCGGGAGCGCCGCCGCTCCCCGGTAAACACTGAGCCTCGCCGCTTACTTTCAGGCAAAACGCCGCCCCGTCTCCGGGCGGCGTTTTCTTTTCCGGCCGCGCGGGCGATTCGGAATCGCCCTTTCCCGCTTTACAGGGGAAAACGCGGGCCTAGGTTGCGGGCATGGATACCCTGCCTGTCTTTTTTGCGGCGTTCGGCATTGGAGGAATGGAGCTCGTCGTCATTCTTCTGATCGTGCTCCTCCTTTTCGGAGGCGCGAAGCTCCCGTCCCTCGCGCGCGGCTTGGGCCAGTCGATCAAGGAATTCAAGAAGGCCTCTCGCGACGAAGAAGAGAAGGCTGCTGCGGCGGCCGCCACGTCGACGGCGGAGAAAAAGCCGGAAACGACCAACACGCCTGGCGCCAACTAAGGCACGGCATTCTCGCTCACTCTCTGCGCGCTCCACCACGGAGCGCGCTTTTTTGCGCCTGCGTCAGACGTCCGCGGGATCGTCGTCCTCAGGACGGGTGTTCAGCCAGATCTTAAACGCCCGAATCTGCTCGGGAGCGCCGAGCGCGAGCAACTCGTCGCCGGCCCGGATACGCTCCTCCGCGGCGGGGTTGAGGATACGCTGACCGTTGCGTTTGAGCCCGGCGATCTGGACGCCGAAGACACGCGCCGGCGCGAGGACGTCGAGTGTCTGCCCGGCGGCCCGACTCCACTCGGGCACTGGCAGCGCTTCCATCTGCACTTCCTCAAACAGTGACTCGGAGACCGGCGCGCCGGACACCGCCGTCAGGATCGCCTTGCCCGCTTTCACCTGCTCGGGCGTGCCCATCAAAAGCACACGATCGCGCGGATAGAGCACCGCCTTCGGTCCCGGCAACGGAATCATGAAACCCTGTCGCTCGATACCGACAATCGAAGCGCCGCTCCGTGCGCGCAGATCGAGCTCCGCGATTTTCTTTCCTTGCGCATCGGCGAGATCGGGCAGCACGCATTCGATCATGTTGAGATCCCACTCCTCATGCGGCTGCAGCCACGATGCGGAAGCCGCGGCCATCTTCGCACCCGCCGGCGACGCCATCACGCTCTGCAACTCCGCCTCGAGATTGCTGTGCCAATAGATCAGCCGATGGCGCATCAACAGGATCGCTGCCACCGCGGCCACGGCACTCGCGAGCAACAGCCAGCGCGCGACACCATCCGTCGGCAGCATCGCCGCGAGCCACAGATACATCGCTCCGCCGGCGAGCGCCTTCAGCAAACTTTCCAACGCTCGCGCGAGTTGCGCGCGGCGGCCCATGCCTGAGGTCGCCACCTGCGAATAGAGCAGCGAAAGCGCCGAAACATTTCGCCAGATCGCCACGAGAGGCGCGATCAACAGCAGTCCCAATCCACACCAAAACAACACCTGCGGGCCGTGCGGGAAAAGCCAGTCGTGCCCCACCCACTTTTCCACCGCCTCTAGCATCTGGCCGGAAAACACCAGCACGCCGCTCACCAGGATGATCTCCACGCTGATCTGCACGAAACGCTTCCGACTCAGTTGCCAGAGTTGATTGCGCCGGCGACGCGCGCCCATCCGGTCGAGCCACTCGCGATAGTGCCGCACCCAGGCGGAGAACCACGCCGGCTGTCGCGCGAGCAGCGCGCCCGCGATCGCTTCGGAGTTTCGCGTGAGGAGCGGCGACACGAGTGTGGTGAGCAGCGACACGCCCACCACGAGCGGGAAAAACTCTCCCGGCAACACCGCTGCCGCGACGCCGAGTTGGGCGATGATGAACGAAAATTCCCCAATCGGCGTCACCATCAGGCCCGCGCGCAGCGCGTCCTTTGGCTGCGTGCCGATCATCATCAACGCCGCGCTGCACGCAGCCGGACGCGCGAGCAAGGTGAACACCGCCACCGCCACGATCAGCCCCGCGTCCTCGATCAATTGCGACGGGTTGAACTGCATGCCGATCGCCACGAAAAACACTGCGCTGAAGATGTCGCGCATGCCCTCGAAGGTGCGTTCGACCTGATTGCGGTGCGCCGTTTCCGCGACGATCGTGCCGAGCAAAAACGCGCCAACCACGAGCGAAAATCCCGCGCGCTGCGCGATCCACGCGAGACCGAACAACAGCGCGCCGATCGCGAGCGTCTGCAGTTCCTCGTCGGCCGAGATCGTCATCCGTTTCAACAGCCACGGCACGATCAGCAGTCCCGCCACGCCGGCCATCACCACAAAGGCGCCGAGCATGCCGAGCTCGCTCGCGAGACTCGCCCGCGCATCGCCCGCGCCGCCAAACTGCACATACGAGTTCAGCGCTGTCACCGTCACGACCGCGATGATGCCCTCGAGCAACGTGACTCCCATCGCGAGCTGTCCCGATGCTTCGTGCGTGGCCCCGGTTTCCTGAAGAACCTTTCCGATGATCGCCGTCGACGAGATCATCAGCATCGCGGCGAGAAAAAGACTCGTGTGGCCGCTCCATCCCATCGCCGCGCCCAACACGCGCGTCAGATAATAAACTCCCACCGCGCCGCCGAGCGCCGCGAGCAGCATCGGCACGCCCAAGCGCCGCAGACGTCGCAAACTCAGCCGCAGCCCGATCGAGAACATCAGAAAAACGAGCCCGATCTGCGCGAACGTCTGGATGCGATCCAAGTTCGTGACCAGCGCGAGCGTTGGCGTGAACGGCCCCACGACCATGCCTGCGACGAGAAAGCCCACCACCACGGACAACCCCAAACGCTTGCACACCCAGCCCACCACGCCCGCCACCGCGAGGATGACCGCCAGATCTTGGATGAAGTAGAAACCCTGCATCAGGATGAACTCGTTCGCATTTTCCTCGGCCCTCCTCGCACGTCAGACGCGGTGCCGGACCGTCGGATCGTGGAGGTATGTCATCGAGAACCAGAAAACGCGCGAAGACGAGAACGACATTTTGTCGTTTTTCCCTCTGAGAACCGCCATTTACCGCGTTGACACTCCCTCTGGGCGCCGATTCGTTTCCGTCGGCGGATACGCCACCCTCCACGCAAATCATGTCCAACCTGCTCGGCTACTTTTCCAACGACATCGGTATCGACCTGGGAACTGCCAACACGCTCGTTTACGTGAAGGACAAAGGCATCGTCTTGCGTGAGCCCTCCGTGGTCGCGCTCGACACCGCTTCGCGCAAGGTCCGCGCGGTCGGCGACGAAGCCAAACGCATGCTCGGCCGCACTCCCGGCAACATCACCGCCATTCGTCCGATGAAGGACGGCGTCATCGCCGATTTCGACGTCACCGAGGCGATGCTGCGCTATTTCATCCGCAAGGTCAGCAGCGGTTCCTTCCGCGCTCCGCCGCGCGTCGTGATCGCGATTCCTTCCGGTATCACCGAGGTGGAAAAACGCGCCGTGAAGGACTCCGCGCTCCACGCCGGCGCTCGTGACGTCATCACGATTCCCGAGCCCATGGCCGCCGCGATCGGCGTCGGCCTCCCGATCGACGAGCCCGCGGCCAACATGATCGTGGACATCGGCGGCGGCACCACGGAGATCGCCGTCATTTCGCTCAACGGCATTGTATTCTCAAAGTCGATACGCGTCGCCGGCGACGAACTCGACACCGCGATCATCAATTACATGAAGCGCGCTTACAATCTCCTCATCGGTGAACGCACCGCGGAAGAGATCAAGTTGCGCGTCGGCTCCGCCTACCCGCTCGACGAGGAGCTCACCATGGAGGTCAAGGGCCGCGACTCCGTCGCCGGTCTTCCGAAGACCATCCACATCACCTCGCAGGAAATCCGTGAAGCGCTCGCCGACACCGTCGCCGCGATCGTGGATGCCGTGCGGGTAACGCTCGAGCGCTGCCCGCCCGAACTTTCCGCCGACCTCGTCGACCGCGGCTTCGTCATGGCCGGCGGTGGCGCGTTGATCCGCGGCATCGACAAGCTTCTCAGCGAAAAGACCGGCCTGCCCGTCACCGTGAGCGATGATCCGCTCTCCGCGGTGGCCAACGGCACCGGCGCTGTGCTCAACGACCTTTCGTGGTTGATGCAGAACGTTTGAGCCGGCGGCTCCGCCTGCGGGCCGCGCGCCCGAAGATCCCCGGTGATGCGATAGGTGCGGCGCGCGAACTTTTTCCGTGCCACCTCGCTCCCGGTGGCCAATAACCACCCCACCGCATCGTGCCGCTCCATCGTTTCGACCAAGCCCGCCCGTTTCTCACGCTCGGCCTCGTCGTCGCCGCTTGGCTCGTGCTTCCGGTGGTGGTGAAGACGTTCACCCGCGCCACGTTTTTCGAGCTCACGGCGCCCGTATCCGTATCCGCCTCTTACGCGCGCGATTTGCAGGAGTTCTGGTCTCTGCGCCTCCACTCGAACACCGAGCTCATCGAGGCCGGCCGCGATCTCGCGCGTCTCAACGCCTCCTACTCGCTCTCCGTCCAGCAAAACACCGAGATGCAGGCCGAGATCGCGCGGCTCGAGCAACTGCTGCGTGTTCCGCCTCGACCCGGTTTTCGCGAGGAGCACGCGCGCGTCGTGCGTCGTGACTTCAGCGGCTGGTGGCAGCGTCTGGTCATTCGCAAAGGACGCAACTACAACATCCCTGTCGGCGCTCCGGTCGTTTTCAGCGGCGGCGTCGTCGGGCGCGTGGTCGAGGTCTACGCTTACAGTTCAGTCGTCGAGGTGTTGAGCAGTCCCAACGTGCGACTCGCCGCCTTCATCGAAGGTGACAACCGGCCCATCAGCTACCAAGGCGGCATCAATCCAGCCTTCGGTCCTGCGCGCGGCGTCGTGGAGTTCGTGCCGCTCGATATTCATGCGAGTCCCACGATCCCGCGACGCCTCGTCACCTCCGGTTTGGGTGGCGTGTTTCCGCCCGGCCTCACGCTCGGCACAGTCGTTCGGATGGAGGCGAGCACCGACGGTCTCTTCAAAAGCGGCGAAGTCCTGCTCGACCCCAATCTTTCGACGCTGAGCGAGGTCACCGTGCTGGTCCCGGACTCGCACGAACCGATCGCGAATTAACCCGGAGACGTTTCCCGACGTGCGCCGTTTCCTCGCACTTTTTCTCCCGCTGCTGATTCTCTGGGCGCTCGTCTCGCAGGCGAACCACGTCCTTGCGCAGTTTCACGTGTATCTCGTGTTGGGCGCGTTGTTCGTGGTGTATACCGCGCTCACGATGCCGCTTCGCGTGGGGTTGCTGACGTCGTTCGCGGCCGGTCTGCTCCACGATTCTCAGGCCTCGGTAGCGTTTGGCCTGCATGCGGTGCTCTTCGGCCTGACGCACGCGCTTCTTTTTAACATCCGTGATCGCGTGCCGCGCGACGAGACTGTGGCTCGTGTCGTGATCGCGCTGCTTTCAAATCTCGCGTTCTTTCTGGTGTTCTCGTTCACGCAGATCGGCGGGCTTCCGTCGCCCGGCGAAGTGTGGCCGCGACTTATTTGGGATCTTCTCTGGTCGCAGCTTGCCATCACCCTCGTCGCTCCTTGGTTCTTCGCCCTTCAAAGCCGCTCTCTCGTTGTGGCGCGTGTCGCGCGAGACGAGCCGGTGTGATCCATGGCCACGAACGACGTCAACCTCGCCGAGCGCTCCGGCAGCCTCGTCGAATCCCACAAAGGCTACGACCCGCGGATTCTTTTTTTCTACGGGATCGTCGCCGCGCTCCTGCTCGTGCTCACCGGCGGTTTGGTTTATCAGCAGCTCATGCGCACCGATCTCTACCACGAGCGGGAGCGCACGCAAAATCAGCGCCGGATCCTCGTCCCCGGACCGCGGGGCAACATTTACGACCGCGAGGGACGGCTCCTCGTCGGCAACCGCCCGCGTTTCGCCGTCGTGCTTTACCTCGACGAACTTCGCCCCGAGTTCCGCCGCGAGTTCATCGCCATCCGCAAGGCCTACCGCGAAAGCGGCGACAAAGACATCCCGTCCTCGTCGCAAATGGAGCAGATCGCCCGCGCCACCGTGGTCCAGCGCTACCTCGACCAGATCAACGAAATCCTCGGGCGTAATGAGAAGGTGGATACCGTCGCGCTGCGCCGCCACTTCGTCCGTGAACTTTTGCTGCCCTACACGCTGCTCGGCGACCTTTCACCCGAGGACTATGCGCGTCTGATCGAGCGCCTGCCCGTGCGCTCGCCGCTGCAGGTTTATACGTCCAGCACGCGCTACTATCCCTACGGCAGCGCCGCCGCCCACACGCTCGGCTACGTGAGCGTGAACCCCGACTTCGAAGCGGCTGATTTCCCCGGCGAGGATCTCACCACCTTCAAGATGAAAGGCACGATCGGCAAAACCGGCCTCGAAGCTCAGTTCGACGCGCACCTCCAAGGCGAACCCGGCGGCACGATCTTCCGCGTCGATCCCGCCGGCTATAAGGTCAATCCGCCGATCGAGAAACGTCTTCCCGTGCAGGGAAAGAATCTCACCAGCTCGCTCGACATTGATCTTCAGATCGTCGCCGAAAACGCCCTCGCCGACTTCACCGGCGCTGCGGTCGCGCTCGACGTCGCGACCGGCGAGGTGCTCGCGCTCGCGAGCAAGCCGGGTTACAATCTGAGCGACACGTCGCCGGTCATCACGCGCGCCACGTTTCAGGACATCGAGTCGCGTGGCGCCTGGCTCAATCGCGCCGTGCAGGGCCTCTACCCTCCGGGATCCACCTTCAAACTGGTCACCGCGATCTCCGGCTTGCGCAAAGGCACCATTCGCGTCGATTCGGACATCGATTGCACCGGATATTTCCGCGTGGGCGGCCGCGCATTCCCCTGCCACGGCGGTCACGGCCACGGACCGATCACGTTCGCCGACTCACTCGCGAAGAGCTGCAACATTTTCTACTACAAATACGGCATCGACACCGGCGTGGAGGATCTCGCCGCGGAGGCGCGCCTTTTCGGACTCCACCAGCCCACCGGCATCGAACTCCCGCACGAGACGCGGCGTATGATCGTTCCGGATACAGCGTGGAAGCGCCGCAACCGCAAGGAAGCCTGGTTCCCCGGCGACACCGCCAACATGTCCATTGGCCAGGGCTTTCTCGCCGTGACTCCGCTCCAGATGGCGTGCGTCACCGCGTCCTTCGCGCGGGGCGAACTGATCACCAAGCCCACGCTCATTCACGATCCTTCTCATAAACGCCAGCATACCGAGCCGCTCGGCCTCACGCCGCAGCAATACGCCACGATGATGAAGGGGTTCGAGGACTGCATTCTCACCGGCACGGCCAAGATTCTCCAACTCCCCTCTATGCGCATCCCCGATCTCCGCATCGGCGGCAAGACGGGCACCGCACAGGTCCGCACGCCGCAAGGCACGATCGAGCTCGCGTGGTTCATCTGCTTCGCGCCAATCGAGAAACCCGAGATCGCCATCGCGGTGATGATCGAGGGTGACACGCCCGACGAAGCCTATGCCGGCGGCCGCTACGCCGCCCCGGTCGCGCAATCGATCCTGCGGAAGTGGAAGGAAAAGAAAGACCGTCCGCGCCCGCTCATGAACGTGGCGGTGCAGTAAGCTTTCGTCTCCGTCGCCAGAGTTGTTTCGCCTCGCGCAGCGTGTGAGTCGGATCCGGCCACGTGGCCTTTGCTCCGAACCGGATCCGTTGCAGATCAGACACGATCCGCTCCGCGTCCCGACTCGAGCCGCACCATGGCTCGACCCGGGCCAGCCAACGTCCCGCCTCGGCGCGCACGCGGGCCTCGCCCTTGGCGGACGTGCGCCCGAGTCGATCCTTCCAGCGTCGCCAACCGAGCCGCAACGCCCACCCGCACGCGCCGACGGCGACCACAAACAATCCGGCGCGTCCGATACGCTCCGCACTCCACGGCGCGAGCAGCAAAGCCCTCATCGTTGCCGAGAGTTCGTCGAAAAACTCGCGCAGCGACGCGCCCGTCTTCTCCGCCCAAGTTTTCGCCGTCTTCAACGCCTCGATCTGCGTGCGTTGATCGAAGTTCACGATCCGCCGATACCAGAACACGCGCAGGCTATCCAGACGCGCCGACCAGCTTCGGTCCAGGCGCAGCGAGAGCGATTCCTCGCCCGAGAGATTTTCCTCGCTCGCCGCGCCCGATCCCGGCGTCGGATCGAAGCGCACCCAACGTCCACTCTCGACGTCGAAGATTTCGCACCACGCGTGCGCGTCGGCGTTGCGCAGCGTGAAATTGTTCGAAAATCCGTTCCACGAGCCGCCGCGAAAACCCGTGACCACGCGCGCCGGCAATCCCGCCACGCGCGCCATCACGACCATCGAGCCAGCGAACAACTCGCAATGGCCAGCTTCGCGCGACACGAGCCAGCGCACGATCGGATCCCCCGCACCACCGGGCACAGCCGGATTCAGCGAATACTCGTGCCGCGCCTGCAGCCACGCGCCCATCCGCGCCGCGCGCTCGCGCGGACTCGCCTCGTCGCTCACGGCCGCGTCCACCAGCGCCTGCCGCACGAGTGCTCGGTCGTTCGCGCTGAGTTCCAGCGTTTCCCATACGCTCGGTTGCCCGCCTCTGCGCGTGGCTCGCTCAAGGAGTTGCGTGCGGAGGCGTCGGTCGGGCAGCTCCGCGTCCGTGCTCATGCCTTCGACGCGATACGCCGTCATGCGCGCGGGTTCGTCGCGCAGCGCCAGCACGCCGAGGCCGGGCGCCCAGCGGTGATTTTGCGCTTCCTGAAACTGCACCTGAGCAAACGGTCCCAACAGTGGCAGGTGACGGCTGATGCCGGGCTCGAGGTAAAACGTCCACGTGTCGCCACTGCTCGCACGCTGTCCGCGCACGGTCACGCCCACGCGTTCGCCGCCGAACGCATCGCGTCGCAACAACGCCGACAGGCGAAAAGTCCCGTCGCGATACTCGTCGAGCACGAGCATCCGCCAATACGGATGCGCCGGCACTTTCTCGCGGTCCGACACATCCACAGTCACCGCCACGCTGTTGTCGGTCGTGATCTCGGTCACGTCACCGAAACGGATCGTTTCGGTGAATCCGGTCTTCGCCTTCTTCATCGCGAACCGGTCGAGCCAGAAGGTGTTTTCCAACTGAAAGCGCGGGATCGCGAGAAACAGCACGCCCGACACGACCACGAGTCCGCCGAACAACGCTCCGCCCGCCGCCACGACCCGCCAGTCGGTCGTCGTGCGGATGCGACGCAGCAATTTCCTCCACTCCACGTGACGAGCCCAGCGTGGCACTTCTCCGGGCGTGAGCGCTGCCGTTGCCGTCGCATGAGCCGGATCGCCGAGCGTAATCACGAGCAGCAACGCCAGCGCCACCGCCGTAAACGCCACGATCTGCAGCGCAAACGCGATCGAGACGGTCAGCACGCCGGCGACGACCACGAGAAACAACCCGAGCACGATGCCCTGCAGATCGTCGCGGCGTTTCCGATACACCGCGCTGCGATACGCGAGCAGCAACAGATTGAGTCGCACGAGCGCCGACAGCGGTTCGCCGGTGATCCACAAATCCGCCGCACACGCCGCCGCGATCAAGGGAAACGCCAGCGCGTGCACCCACGTCGGGATTCGCGCGACCCATGCCGGCCGCAGCGTGAACGCGATCGCCGACACTGTCGCCAGCCCCATTGCGATCCACGCGTCGATGTTCAGATAAAACACCGACGACACCGCGATCAGTGTGAGCGCGCCACCGAGCAGCCAGCGCACCTGGTGCAGCTCGTCCGCCTCAAGTTGTGGCCACGATTTCGCCATCGCACACCGCCGCGACTCCGCGCGCTCCCTGCGGAGCGAACACGATCAGGTTTCGGCCCCCGCCCGCCGGTTTCACGGGGAGCGTTTCCTTCCTCGGCGCGAGCAGCGCCAGTTCGTCAAGCCATGTATCCAAATCCCGGACACGCCGGATCGCCCGCCACGCGCCGCCGTCGATTGCCACCGCGCGCAGACGGTCTGCGCGCAGCAAATCCTCCGCGAGCGAGGCCGCGAGGCGCAGCATCGTCTCGAACTGCTCGTCGTCGACCCATGGTTCCGCCGCCGCGCTCACCCACACGGAAAACAAACCTGCACTCTCCGCCGCGAATTGCCGCACGAGTAACTGGCCGGTGCGCGCACTCGCTTTCCAGTGAATCAGTCGATGCGAATCACCGAGATCGTAGCGTCGCAGTGCGAGCAGATCGCTCCCGGCGCCCACGCGCGCGACGCGTTCGCCGCCGTGCAGGCGCGACACCGCGGTGCCGGGCACGCGCAGATAGTCGATCGGCTGCGGCCACACTTTCACTTCTACCGCCGCGCCCGCCCAACGCTGCTTCTTCAGAAATCCGAACGGAAACAACGAGCCCACCGCCTCCAGTTCGATCCGCAGCACGCCACGCCGCGATGGTTGAAACGTCCACTCGAATCGCGTGCTCGCGCCCGGATCGATGCGCGCACGCAACGGCAGTTGCCCACGCGCTTCGACCTGCGCGGCTTTCGCTATCATCGCGCGCACGTCGACGCCGCGCGCGGTGACGGTCGATTCGGCTTTGCGCGGCGTCCAGCGATCCACCGGCCGCGCGACCATCTCGAGCCAGAGCCCGTAGGTCGGCAGCACGCGCTTATGATTGTGCAGCTCGACTCCGATCACGGCTTCCTGTCCCGCCCGGAATGGCGGCGTTGCGTCGAGCTGCCACGTGACTTTGCGAAAATTAAACCACGACAACACGCCACTGAGCACGAGGCACGCGAGCAGCAGCGAGAGCGTGATAAACAAGATGTTATTCGCCGCGTTGTAGGCCGCCATGCCGATGCCGAGCGACAGCACGATCAGGAGCACGCCCGAAAGGGTCGGCGCGATTCGCTCGCGCCGCTGCGGTGCGAGCAAATCCCACAACAACCCGCTCCATCGGCCGCCGGATTTCATACCGGCGCCGCGACGGAACTCAGAATGTGTTTCAACACCGACGCCACCTGTCGCCGCTCCTCGAGCGCGTCGCTCGAAGGACGCGACAAACTCAGACGATGCGTCAGCACGGGCGCCACGAGCTCCGACACATCCTCGGGCAGCACGAAGTCGCGACCTTTCACCAGCGCGCGTGCCTGTGCCGCAGTGCGCAACGCGAGGCCGCCGCGCACGCTCACGCCCGCGCGGAACTCCGACTCAGTGCGCGTCGCGGTCACGATGCGTAGCACGTAGTCGAGCACGCTCTCCTCCACGAAAACTCGGCCGGCGAGCGCCTGCAGGTGCAACACATCGCCGCGGCTCACGACCGGCTCCTGCGCAATCGCATCGTAGCTCGTGCGCGTGCTGCGAAGGATCTCCAACTCGTCTCCAGGAAGTGGATACCCCATCTGGAGTCGCATCAGGAAACGATCCATCTGGCTCTCGGGCAGCGGAAACGTGCCCTCGTAATCCACCGGGTTCTGCGTCGCGAAGACCATGAAGGGCGTCCCGACTTCGTGCGGCTCGCCATCGACGGTCACGCGCGCGCGATCCATCACCTCGAGGAGCGCCGACTGCGTTTTCGGCGTGGCGCGGTTGATTTCGTCGGCGAGCACGATGTTCGCGAACACCGGCCCCGGCTTGAACACGAACTGCTTCACCGCCTCGTCGTAGATCGCGACGCCGGTGACATCGCTCGGCAGCAGATCGCTCGTGAACTGGATGCGCGAAAACCGTCCGTCGAGCGCTCGCGCGAGCGTGTAAGCGAGCGTGGTTTTTCCGAGACCGGGCAGATCCTCGATCAGGACATGGCCGCCGGCCACAAGGCAGATGAGCACGTGTTCGACGACGTCATCCTTGCCCTTGATCGTCTGCGTCATCGCGGCGCGCAGCCGCACCAAAGCCTGCTTCGCGTCCGTCACCTCGCCGGCGGGTATGAAGTCGCTCATGCCCGCCCAACGTGGCGAAACTCACCCGAGGGTCAAACCGTGCGCAGCGCACCGGACGCGCCGACTCAGCCCTGCGAAAGCAGCTTGATGATCGCCGAAAAATCCTCGTCGCCCATCCCGCGAGCCTCGGCCGTCTTCAGCGCTTCGCGCACCGCATCGAGCACGGGGAAATCGGTGCAATCGCCCGACGCCGACGCGAGCCGCATGTCCTTGTGCATGTGTTTCACCGAAAACTGCGGCGAGAAATCGCGCGCGCGCAGTTTTGGTTCCTTGAGTTTCGCGAGACCCGAATAGGAAACGTTTTGCTGAAGCGCGGAGAAAAACACGTCGTCACTCACGCCGGCCTGTCGCACGAGCGTGAGCGCTTCGCTGAGGCCCTGCATCTGCGCGGCGATATTGAGATTCATCGCAAGCTTCAGCGTGCACGCCTGCTCGTTGGTGCCGATCGTGTAGCGGTGACTCGAGATCACCGAGAGCAACGGCTCGAGTTCCTTGATCAACGTCACGTCGCCACCGAGATAAAACACCGTCTGCTTCTGCTCGGCTGCGAGTTTGCTGCCGGTAAACGGCGCCGCGAGATAACGCGCGCCGCGCTGCACGACGAACTGTTCGAACTTCGCGCTGCTCGTGCCGTCGATCGTGCTCGATTGCACCACGACCTTGCCCGGCTCGAGCACCGGCAGGATGCGCGTGATCACGCTTTCGACCGCCGCAGGATCGGCCACCACGATCTGGATGACGTCCGCCGCCGACGCGACCTCCTCGGGAGAATTTTTCCACGCGGGCGCGTCGGGTTGCGGCGTGCGATTCCACGTGCCGGCGAGCTTGCCTGCCGCCGCGTAATTGCGCGCCCACGCGCTGCCGATGATGCCAAGACCGATGATGCCGACGGAGTTCATGTTTTTGGCCGATACGAAGCACACCCCGCGCCGCAAAACAACCACGCGGCGTGATCGGACTTGGAGGGAGAGTGGAGCCTGAACGCTGGTGGAGCCCGGCGTCCCCGCCGGGCTGAAGGGCAGACGGCACGCGCATAAAAAGCCCGCCGGGGACGGCGGGCTCCACCTGCTCAGAATGACAAGCGACGCGGCGCTCACGTGGTCGCAACACGGTGCGCAACGTGGCTCGACCGTGTCCGCACCTTGGCTCGACTCGGGACGCACCGTGTCCCGAGTCGGTGCGCACTCTGGCTCGACCCGAGCCGCACTCGGTCCCGGCTCAGGCCAGGATCTCGAGCATGCGCGTGAAGAGGCGGTTCACCTTCGCCTGATTGTCCTTCACGAGGTCTTTGAACTTCGCGAAGTCGATCTCGGTGCCCTCGAGGCCGTTCGCGTAGTTGTCGATCAAACCGAGGCTGTTGTAGCGCAGACCGATCTCGGTGCAGAGGTCGGCTTCGTGCGCGGCGGTCATGCCGACAACGTCGCCCCAGCTTTGCACGATGCGGATCTCGGCCTTGGTCTCGAAACGCGGTCCGCGGAACTGCACGTAAACTTTGCCCGTATGAATCGTGAACTCAGGCGCGAGTTTTTCGACCAGCAGCGGGATGAGATTGTTGGCGATGCCGGGCGCGCCGCCCTTCAGCTCCTGATCGAAAAACGTCATCGGGCCCTGCTGGAGTCCGACGTAGTCGCTGCACGAGACGAACGTGCCGGGCGGCAGGTCCTTCTTCAGCGACCCGACGGAGTTGAGCGACACGATGTCCTGATAGCCGAGATCGGCGAGCGCGCGGATGTTGGCGCGGTAGTTGATTGAGTGCGGCGGCAGCGGAAACGCGTAGCCGTGGCGATTGATGAGTGCGAAGTCGCCGCGGGTTTTGTAGGTCACCTGCCCGTAGGGAGTGGTGACGGTCTTCACGTCCCACGACGCGAAGAGGTCGGAGTTCACGATGCTGGTCCCACTGATGAACGCGACTTTCATGCGCGCGATCACGTCCGCAGCACCGCGGTTCGACAATGCGAAAAGCGACAAACCCTTAAAACGAAGACCTGCTGCGACTACGCCGCGCGCGTCAGCCGACCCACGACACTTTCTGCAAGCGGTGCGCGAGCTCCACGTCCTTGGCCGTGACCTGATGATCGGCCGAGTGGGTGTTCAGGCGCACGATCACGAGGTTGTAGATGTTGGTCCACTCCGGGTGGTGGTTGAGCGATTCGGCGTCGAACCCGCCGCGCACCATGAATCCGAGCGCCTCGCGGAACGTGGCGAACTCGAAGACTTTCTCGAGCGCGTTGCGCTGATACGTCCAACCGGGGAGGTCGGCGAGCGCCTCGTGAATTTTTTCAGGACTCAATGGGGTGGCGGACACGACTGCGAACGTCGTGTGTCCTTCCCTCTTGTCAAATCTCCACCTGCCTCGCTAACTCCGGTCGCTCCATGCCTGACCACCAACGTCCCCTCGCGCCGGTCGTCCCCGCCCACGTGGCCATCATCATGGACGGCAACGGTCGTTGGGCGCAGCAACGCGGTCTGCCTCGCATCGAGGGACACCGCCGCGGCGTCGAAACCGTTCGCACGACCACGTTCGCCGCACGCGATCTCGGCGTGAAGATGCTCACGCTTTACGCGTTTTCCGTCGAAAACTGGAAACGTCCGCAGGACGAGGTCGGCGCGCTCATGGGGTTGCTCGAGTTTTATCTGAAGAAGGAGCTGGCGACCTTCGTCCGCGATCGCGTGCGCTTCCGCACCATCGGCCGC
Source organism: Opitutus sp. (assembly GCA_024707325.1). GTDB lineage: Bacteria > Verrucomicrobiota > Verrucomicrobiia > Opitutales > Opitutaceae > Opitutus. The sequence continues at coordinate 952,785 of JANPZY010000004.1, forward strand.
ACCGAGGAGCTGCCGACCGGCGTGCAAAAACTCCTGCGCGCGACGGTGGAGGAAACGAAGCAGTTTGAGGACTACACGCTCGTCCTCGCGCTCAACTACGGCGCCCGCACGGAGGTCGTCGATGCCGCGCGCGCCTACGCCGCCGCGGTCGCCGCCGGCACGGAAAAACTCAACGACAGCTCCTGGAGCACTTTCAGCCGCTATCTTTACACCCACGACTTGCCCGATCCGGATTTGATCATCCGCACCTCGGGCGAGACGCGCATCAGCAACTTTCTCCTCCTGCAAGGCGCCTACTCCGAATTCGTTTTCACGCCCGTGCTCTGGCCCGAGTTCACCAAGGACGACCTGATCGCCGCCATCGCCGAATACAACAAGCGCGAGCGGCGCTACGGCCAAACCAGTGCGCAGGTGCGCTCGCCCGCTGCGGCCGGCGCGACGAAATAAGCCCAAAACACATCCCGCGCGTTTGCGCGCGAGCCTCCGCCCCACCCGTCTCATGGCCAAACGCATCCTCAGCACCGTTCTTCTCTGGGGGCTCGTCTCCGGTTTGCTCATTTTCTTCAAGACCGAGGGCGCTGTCGCGCTGATCACGCTCATCTCGGTCCTCACGCTCCGTGAGTTTTTCAAACTCATGGAAGGCGCCGGCCTCCCGCCCTTCGACAAGGTCGGCATGGCGCTCGGCGGCCTCATCACGCTCGCGCCGTATCTGGAAACGCGATTCGACCTGCCGGCGACCTACGTGCTCGCGCTCGCGGTGATCGTGTTTTCCGTGCGCATCCTCGGCGAACGCGAACCGCACAACCGCGTGGAAGCGCTCGCTGCGACGCTCTTCGGCCTCGTTTACGTCGCTTACATGCTCCAGTTCCTCGTGCGGATCGTCACGCCGCAGCCCGAGGATCTCATCGAACCCGAGGGACGCCTGCTGCTCTTCGTGTGGCTCGTGGCCGTGGCCAAGTTCTGCGACGTCGGCGCGCTGCTCAGCGGACTCGCTTTCGGCAAACACAAGATGTCGCCGCAGATCAGCCCCAAGAAAACCTGGGAAGGCGCGGTCGGCGGCGTGCTTATTTCGGCGGGCGTCGGCGCGACGTTCGCGTATTTCGCGGCGGATTATTTCCCGGATCACATGACGCCGCTCGTCGCCGCCCTCATCGCGGTGCCGATCGCCGTCATCGCGATCGTGTCGGACCTCGTGGAATCGGTCATCAAACGCCGCGCGACGATCAAGGACTCCGGCGGCATCATCCCCGGCATCGGCGGCGTCTTCGACGTCAGCGACAGCCTGATCCTGACCGCGCCGCTCGGCTACTTCCTCTTCGGCCTCGCGGTTTGAGCTGAACACGGCCGCAACCGTGTCCGCACCTCCGGGCGACCATCTCCGGACCTAGTCGCGACCATGTCCGCACCGCTTTGCGACCGTGTCCGCACATGACCGCGACCCTGTTCGCAACGTGTCCCGACGTTGGACGCACATTGGCTCGACCCGGTGCGCACTCGGTTCCGACTCAGCCCGCCCTTTCGCACATCCTGATCGTCCCTTTTGTATTATTCTGAGCGAAGCGACGAATCCACCTGGAGTTTCGCTGTCGCTCCACGCAGAGGAACGCACACTGGATTCTTCGCTTCGCTCAGAATGACAGGCAGGGCGAGCGTCCAAATGAGCAATTTTCCCGCCCTCTTCCGTGTTTCCGCCCTTCCGCGCTTCCGCGATGTCTCTGTCTTCGCCTCCCTCCCCACACGTCCGTGCTTCCGTGCTTCCGTGATGGATGCTTCCGCGTCGCCGCCACCGCTTTTTCAAATTTTTCGCGAGTAGCAGCCGAAACGGAGAACCTCGCACTTGCCCCCTTCACGGGCGGTCGCGCATAGTCGCGGGCTTTCGTGGCCGCACCGTCTTCCAGCTCCCGTAAACGCATCGTCCTGCTCGGCGCGACCGGCTCGATCGGCGAAAACACGCTGCGCGTCATCGCGGCGCATCCCGACAAGCTGGAACTGGTCGCGATCGCCGCACGCGCCAACCACGCACGGCTCGCCGAGATCGCCCGCGAGTTCGGCGTGAAGCACGTCGGCGTTTTTGAGGAAAACGCTTTCAGTGCGGCGAAAACATCCAGCGCCTTCCCCGCCGGCACGCAGCTCCATGGCGGGTTGAGCGGTTTGGTGGAACTCGCCTCGCTCGACGGCGCCGACACCGTGCTCGTGGCCGTGGTGGGCACGACGGGGTTACAACCGGCGCTCGCGGCGCTGGCGGCGGGCAAGGATCTGGCGCTCGCCTCGAAGGAGATTTTGGTGCTCGCCGGAAAATTCGTCATGGCCGAGGCGCGCAAACACGGCGCGAAACTTCTGCCGGTGGACAGCGAGCACAACGCCGTTTTCCAGTGTCTCGAAGGCCACCCGCACGCAGGCGTGCGACGCATCGTGCTGACGGCGAGCGGCGGCGCGTTTCGCGACTGGCCCGTGGAGCGACTGGCGCAGGTGACTCCGGCCGACGCGTTGAAGCATCCGAACTGGTCGATGGGGCCGAAGATCACCGTCGATTCGGCCACGCTCGCCAACAAGGGCCTCGAACTGATCGAGGCGCAGTGGCTTTTCCAGCTGCGTCCGGAGCAATGCACCGCGGTCATTCATCCGCAGAGCATCGTGCATTGCCTGGTCGAGTTTACCGACGGCGCGATGCTCGCGCAGCTTTGTCCGCCGTCGATGACGTTTCCGATTCAGCACGCGTTGTTGCACCCAACGCGCGCGCCCGGCGTCGATTCGACGCTGGATTTCACGAAATTGCTCGGCCTCGAGTTTCGACCGGTCGACGAGAGCCGTTTCCCCTGCCTGCGACTGGCGAAGGAAACGATGCATGCGGGAGGCATCGCGCCGGCGGTGTTCAACGCCGCGAACGAGATCGCGGTTGATGCGTTTTTGCGGAGCGGCTTGCCGTTTCTTGCGATTCCGCGGGTGATCGAACACGCTTTGCAACACATGAAGAATTTTGAACCGGACACGCTTGAAGCGGTGCTCACCGCCGACCGCGAGGCCCGGCGAAAGGCTGCCGAAGCCCTAAAACTCTTTGCCTGAACTGAATGGCCACTGACCTTTTCCAGACCCTTTTCTCCAATATCTGGTCGGCGTTTCTCGTCGTCCTGTTTTTTGGCGGCTCGATCTTCGTGCACGAACTGGGGCACTTCCTCGCGGCGCGTCGACGCGGCGTGCACGTGGAGCGTTTCTCGATCGGTTTTGGTCCGCCGATCTTCTCGTGGCGCGGCAAGGACGGCGTCGAATACCGCCTCTCATGGATTCCGCTCGGCGGCTACGTGTTGCTCCCGCAGCTCGCGGATCTCGGCGCGATCGAGGGCAAGAGCAGCGTCGAGGCGGACAAGCTTCCGCCGATCAGCTACGGCACGCGCATGCTGGTGTTTGTGGCGGGCGCGGCGTTCAACGTGTTGTTCGCGTTTCTGCTCGCGACGATCATCTGGATCGTCGGCCAACCCGAGAGCAGCGCGAGCGCGACCACGCGCATCGGCTATGTGACGAAAACGCTGGAGCTCCCCGGCGGCGAAAAAGTGCCGAGCCCCGCGTCCGAAGCCGGCCTGCAAGTCGGCGACACGATCCGCGCGATCGATGGCACGCGCGTCGATAACTGGCAGGACATTCTCTACATGATCGGCCTCGGCAGCGGCAAAACCGTCGATGGCCGCCGCAAGGCGGTGTTTCAAGTCGAGCGCGAAGGCTCGCTGCTCGATATCACGGTTTATCCGCGGCTCGTCGGCGAGGAACGCGATCGCAAGGTCGGCATCGCCGCGGGCTTCGAGTTGATCGCGCAGAATGTCGCCGAAGGCTCGATCGCCCAAAAGGCGGGCTTCCTGCCTGGCGACGAACTGGTGAGCTTCGACGGCGTGCCGGTGCTGAGCATGGCGACCTTCGTGGAGCAACTGCAGCTCACCGCCGACCGTGCGATTCCCGCCACCGTGAAGCGCGACGGAAAGATCGTGGCGCTCACGATTCCCGCGCGTGCAGACAATCCCGCCGCCGCAGACTTCGGTTTGGCGCTCACGACGGGTTTTCGCTTCGTGCACCCGTCGCCGTTTGCGCAAATCGGCGAACACATCGCGATGACGTTTCGCACCCTGGTGAGCCTGGTGAACCCGAACTCGGACGTCGGCCTCTCCAAGGTCGCCGGCCCGGTCGGCATCGTGCGCATCTTCCACAGCGCGGCGGAAGCCGGCCTGCGCGTGGCGTTGATCTTCGCGATCCTCGTCAATGTGAACCTGGCGATCTTCAACCTGCTCCCGCTGCCGATTCTCGATGGCGGACAGATGCTCTTCGCCACGATCGGCAAACTGCGAGGCCGGGCGTTGCCGGCGAACTTCATCATCGCGGCCCAGAGCGCGTTTGGCGTGCTCCTGATCTCGATGGTGCTCTACGTGACGTCGTTTGACGTGCGCCGCTGGATTCGCGACCGCGAGGCCGTGCGCGCCGAGGCGCCCGCCAAGGAGCAACCCGCAGAGTCGCGCTGATCTCCGGCGCGCTGAAAGGCGCGCCGCTGAACGAATTTTCCCATGTCGTATTGCGTATCGCGTTTTCGCACGGTGCGGCGTCGCACGTGCGAGGTGAAGGTGGGCTCCGTCGGCGTCGGCGGAGACAATCCCATCCGCATCCAGTCCATGACCACGAGCGACACTCAGGATGTCGCCGCCACGGTGCGCCAGTCCATCGCGCTCGCGGAGGTCGGTTGCGAGATCGTGCGCATCACGGCGCCCAACGTGGCGGCCGCGCGCTGCCTGAAGGACATTCGCGAGCAGTTCACGGCGGCTGGTTTTGGCCACGTGCCGCTCGTGGCGGACATCCACTTCCTCCCGGCGGCTGCGATGGAAGCGATCGAGCACGTCGAGAAGGTGCGCGTGAATCCGGGCAATTACGCGGACAAAAAGAAGTTCGCGGTGCGCGAGTATTCCGACGCCGACTACGAGTCGGAGCTGCAGCGTTTGCACGACGCATTTTCCCCGCTCGTGAAACGCGCGAAGGAGCTCGGCCGCTCGCTGCGCATCGGCACCAATCACGGTTCGCTCAGCGATCGCATCATGAATCGCTACGGCGACACGCCCCTCGGCATGGTCGAGAGCGCGCTGGAGTTTCTCCGCATCGCGGAGGCGCACTCCTTCAAGCAGCTCATCCTGTCGATGAAGGCGTCCAATCCGAAGGTGATGATCCAGGCCTATCGCCTGCTCGTGGAGCGCATGCAGCAGGAAAACATGCACTACCCGCTGCACCTCGGCGTGACCGAGGCGGGCGACGGCGAAGACGGACGCATCAAGAGCTCGATCGGCATCGGTTCGCTATTGCTCGACGGGCTCGGCGACACGATTCGGGTGTCGCTCACGGAGGATAGCGTTTACGAGGTGCCGGTCGCCCGCGCGATCGCCGAAAAAGCGATGAGCCTCTGGTCGCGTCCAGAAGGCGTCGCACCCGTCGACGCCGGCGTGCCGGCGAGCGACGCGATCGATCCTTTCAAATTCGTGCGCCGCGAGCCTGCGGTGATTTCGCTCTCGGAGCGCGTGCGCACCGGTCCCGAGCAGCCGCCACGCGTGATCGTGCGCGCGACGCGCGAACAGCTCGCCAGCGCCGATTCGCCGGTGCGCCATCCGCAGCTGCGCGATACGCCCGCCGAGGGGATTTTGCTCACGGTGAAAGACGCAGCGGAGCTCGCCACCCTGCCTTCGGCCGCTGATGCCAGTTATGTGCTCGAGCTGGATCCGGCACTGACGCTGCCCGCGCTCGAACAGCACGCGCGCACCCTGCCCCGCGGCACGGTGCTGCTGCGATCGTTCGCGCGCGAAGACGCACCGAGCCTGCGTGGTTTTCTGGCGTTCGGCCGCACGCATGGATTCACACTCGCGATCGAGTCCCATCCAGCCGCGCTCGCAACGCTCGCGCCAATTCTGAAAGACCACGCCGACGCCAACGTGATCGTGGCGTTCGGCGATGCGTCCGATGTGCGCGCGCCGTTCGGTCATCGCGTCGGGGCGTATCGCCAGATCGCCGAGATCCTGCGCGCCCACCGCGTCAACGCACCGATCTGGATTCGCAACACCGCGCCTACCGCGGTGCTGGGCGACAACAGCTTCCTCTCCAAGTTGATCGAAGCGTCCTTCCTTTCCGGCGCGCTGTTGTGCGACGGTCTCGGCGATCTCATCAGCATTGAGACGGAGACCGATCCGGTCCGCGCGACGCGCCTTTGTTACAACGTCCTCCAAGGCGCCGGCGCGCGCATCTCCAAGACGGAGTTCGTCGCCTGCCCGAGCTGCGGCCGCACGCTCTTCGATCTGCAAACGACCACGCAGCGCATCCGCGCACAGACGGGGCACCTGAAGGGCGTGAAGATCGCTATCATGGGCTGCATCGTGAACGGCCCCGGCGAGATGGCCGACGCGGACTTCGGTTACGTGGGCGGCGCGCCCGGCAAGATCAACCTCTACGTCGGCAAGCAGTGCGTCCAATACAACATCCCGCAGGCGGAAGCGGACGCTCGTCTGATCGCGCTCATCCGCGAACACGGCAAGTGGGTCGATCCCGATCCGGTCGGCGCGGCTGTATCCAAATAGTCAGGACAGCCTCCGGTTTCGTCACGCGATCGTCACTTCATCGGCCCCTCCGGGGCACACGCTCGCTGGTAGAGAAGACCGCGCAACAACGCCTCAGTTCCCGGCCGCCTCCGGCCCACTTTTGGCAACAAAAAAAGCGGAAAAGTTATCCTCTTTTTCGATGTGAATAACTTGTCGGAAAGTTGGCCTTGAAATGACTTTTCCGTTTTCAGTTACTCCGCGCCCTGCCAGAACTTTTGGTCCTGTCCGGCTGTTCTTTCTCACGTCCCTCACGCCCTTGTTTCCGAGCGATGGATTTTGTCTACGCTACTCGCAGCTTATCAAATACTTACATACTGCATTCCATTTGCCCCATTTTACCCCGCGCTGCCTCACCCATTTTTCAGACGATTGCCCGGCCACTTGCGTGTTCTTGACGTGTGAAAAGCCCTCCCGGCGCGCCAATGTGAATAATCCCGCCCATTCGTCTGCCCATGCCCTCAGTGTCTCTGCCGCCCAGCCTTTGGGAAACCGTCAAATGCGACTTCAAGGAACTGTTTCCTGAAGACGTGTTTCAGATGTGGTTTGAGCCCATGACGTGCCTTGAGGCGTCGGAGGAGTCGATGACGCTCGGCGTGCCCAACGATTTCGCGGCGATCTGGATTCACGACAACTATCTCGACCTGATCACGCAGCGGCTCCGGCTCACTGCGGGCCGGATGGTGAACGTCACGCTTAAGAAGACTGAAACCAATCGCGCCGCCGCCGCCAACCCGGCCCCTCGCGCACCGCTGCGGCCGAGACCGCGCCCCGGCACAAGACCGCCCCCCGCCGGGCCACCCGCTACGACGATCGCGGCCCGGCCGCCGGAACGCTCAACGCCCGCAACACGTTCGAGATGTTTGTCGTCGGCTCCAACAATCAGATGGCGCACGCCGCCGCCCTCGCAGTCGCTCAGGCTCCCGCGCAGGCCTACAATCCGCTGTTCCTCTACGGCGACACCGGCCTCGGCAAGACCCACCTGATGCACGCGATCGGTCACGCGATCCTCCGCAACAATCCCGACGCGCGCGTCGCCTACCTCTCCACGGAAAAGTTCACCAACGAGTTCATCCAGGCGCTGCAGGAGAACAGCCTGACGAAGTTCCGCCAGCGCTACCGCCATGCGGACGTGCTGCTGCTGGACGACGTGCAGTTTCTCGCCGGCAAGGAGCGCATCCAGGAAGAGTTCTTCCACACCTTCAACGACCTGTTCGAGTCCGGTAAGCAGATCGTGCTCTCCAGCGATCGCCGCGCTTCCGAGATCCAGAAGCTGGAGTCGCGCCTCGTCTCCCGTTTCGAGTGGGGTCTGCCGGCCGACATCCAGGCGCCCGATTTCGAGACCCGCCTCGCGATTCTCCGCACCAAGGCCGCCGGTCTGAAGACGGAAATCCCCGCGGGAGTTCTCACGTTCATCGCGCAGAACATCTCGAAGAACATCCGCCGTCTCGAGGGCGCGTTGATCAAGGTCGCGAGCTACTCCGCGCTCACCAACAAGCCGCTCGATCTCCCCACCACGGAGATGCTGCTCCAGGACGTGCTGATGGAGCAGGCGCAGAACATTCTCACGATCGAAACGATCCAGAAGCGCGTGGCCGATCACTTCCAGATCCGCCACAGCGACATGACCAGCAAGCGCCGGCCCAACAACATCGCCATTCCCCGCCAGATCGCGATGTATCTCGCCCGCACGCTGACGAAGCACTCGCTGCAGGAAATCGGCGACGCTTTCGGCGGCCGCGACCACGGCACCGTCATCCACGCCTGCAAGGCCGTGGACAACATGATGGAGCAGGACTCGTCGACCCGCGGCACGGTGGAGTTCCTGAAGACGCAACTCTCCAAGTAAGCACGAGCCGCACGTTTGTCTTTGCAAAGGGCCAGCCGCTCCAGGCTGGCCTTTTCGTTTCTTGCTCTAGACTCAGCCCCGACGCTGGTTAGCGTCTTCCCTCCTCATGAACCTCACTCCTGAGCAAAAATCGGCCGTAGCCTCCTGGGTCGCAGCAGGCGACAACCTGTCCACGGTCCAGAAGAAGCTTTCCGAACAGTTCCAGATTTCCCTCACCTATCGCGACGTCCGTTTCCTGGTGGATGATCTCGATCTCACCTTGAAAGACTCGGCGCCCAAAGTGGACGCCAGCGACGTCTCGAAAGCTCCCGCTCCCCCACCCGAAGCCTCCGCCGGTGAAAAGAAGAGCCTGCTCGACAAGGCCAAGGAAAAGCTCGGCTTCGGCGGCACGGACGACGCGGAGCCCGCACCTGAGGAAGATTTCGTCGACGAAGAACCTCTCCCGCCCGCAGGCGGCGACAACGTGAGCGTCACCGTCGACAAGGTCACACTCATCCCCGGCGCGGTCGCGAGCGGCACGGTGACGTTCAGCGATGGCGTCACCGGCAAGTGGATCGTCGATCAATACGGACGCCCCGGCTTCACCGAAGTCAGTCAGCCGGGTTACCGCCCGAGCGCGGCCGACACGCAGGCGTTCGTGCGCGAACTCAGCCGCGCTCTGCAACAGCAGGGTTACTGAGCCTCGGTCGACTCTCCGCTGCCTTCCATCGACGCCAGCGCGCGATCGAGCGCCTGCACGGTCACTGGTTTTGTGAGATGCGCTTCGAAGCCCGCCTCGCGGCTTCGCTCGACGTCTTCTTCCGTGCCGTAACCCGTCAACGCGATTCCGCGCAATCCGAAGCGGTCGCGGACTTCCTTCATCAGATCGTAGCCACTCGCATCGGGCAGACCGATGTCGGAAATGATCAGGCGCATCTCGCCGCGTTCAGCGAGCGCGCGCGCCTCCGCCGCGGAGGCCGCCGTCACGACATTGAAGCGTCGGCGCCGAAGAAGTGCCGCCAGCGCTGAGCGCGTCGCCGCGTGATCTTCCACGAGAAGGACCCGCCCGCGCTCCATTGAGGTCGCGCCGGATTTCGCGGTTTCCATTTGATCAGGCGCCACGTCGACCGGCAGCCTCACGCCCGTGGCCAGCGGTAGCTCGATCGCGAACGTCGACCCCTTTCCTCGCCCTTCGCTCGTCGCGCTGATGGTGCCGCCGTGTTGCTCGACCAGCATGCGCGAAATGGAAAGTCCGAGCCCCACCCCGCCAAACCGATGAGTCGCGCCCGAGGTCGCGTGATCGCCCTGTGCGAATGCGTCAAAGGCCCGCGACAGCTCGTCTGAGGTCATGCCGATGCCACTGTCGCTGACTTCGATTCGCACGCGACGCCGCCCTTGCACCGTGAACGCGCGCACATCGATCCGTCCGCAATCGGCGGTAAACTTCACCGCGTTCTTCAGCACATTCCAGAAGACCTGCTGCAATCGCACTGCATCCGCGAGCACGACGGCTTCTCCCGGCTCCGTCTCGACCTCGAGCCGCAGACTTTTTCTCCACCAACTCGCCCTGCACGGTCTCGATCGCGTTGCGCAACAGCGCCTGCACGTCGTGCGGGCGGATATCGAGCGCGAGCATGCCGCGACTGATGCGGGTGAGATCGAGCAGATCGTCGATCAACCGCGCCTCGAGTTCGATGTTCGTGCGCACGATTGAAAACCGCTCACGCACCGACGCTGGCAGGCTTTCATCGGCTTCGCCGTCGCTTGCGAGCAACAGCACCGGATTCAACGGCGTGCGGAGCTCGTGCGACAGCGCCGCGAGAAATGCGTCCTTCGCCCGCGAGGCCGCCACCGCGCGGTCGCGCGCCGCCTCGAGCTCCACCTCGTTGCGTTTGCGCTCCGTGACATCGAGCACGACGCCGATCATTCCCTCCGGTTCGCCTTGCGAGGAGTAAGTGCCGCGACCCTTCGGCGCCACCCAGCGGATTTCACCGTCAGGCCTGAGAAAACGAAACTCCATATCGTAGTCCGTGCGCGTGGCGATCGCCTGCTCCGCCGCCTGCAACTCTCGCGCACGGTCCTCCTCCACGATCCGCTTCCGCAGTTCCGACAACGGCAGCGGCGTATTCGCCCTCCACGCCAAAGATCGCCGCCGCACGCGGCGAAAACGTCGCGGTGTCGCGCTTCAGATCGAAACGAAAATCACCCAAATCGGCCGCGGCGAGGGCCAGTCGCAGGCGCTCCGCATGTTGACGCGATTCCGCGATCACGCGCGCCCGCTCGATCATCGGCCACACGCGCGCGATCACGTTTTCGAGCAACTCCATTTCACTTTCCTCCCAGTGCCGCGGCTCGTCCGCCGCGACCGCGAGTCCCGCCACCCAAACGCCCGCGCGGATAAACGGCACCGTCGCCACCGAACGGATCCCGAGCTGCGCGAAACGCGCGACATCGAGCCGCGGATCTTTCGCCGTGTCCTCCACGCTCATGCGCCCGGATTTCACCTCCTGCCACCATTCGGCCGAGCCGAAATCGGCGCGGGAATATTCCGTCTCCATCTCCGAAACGCCCGCACGATGCCAGTTTTCGGCAATCGCCACGCGACCGTCGCCCCACGCGCTTTCGAAGTAGTAGCACCGCTGCACCGAAAGGTGGCGCCCCACGGCCTCAATGGTCGTGCGTGCGATCTCCTCGGGCTCCACCAGCAACGAGATGCGCTGACCGAGCCGACTGAGAAAATTCGCGTGACGCAGCCCCACCGCGCGCTCCACCAAGGGCCACACGCGCGCGACCACGTTCTCCAACAACGCTACTTCATCGGAACGCCACTGACGCGGCGTCGCCGATGCCGACACGAGCGAAACGATCCGCGCTCCATCACGCTTGAAACGCGCGCTCACGAGCGAGCGGACTTGATACGCCTCATACGCAGCCTGCACGTCAGCGAGCTCCGGTTGATCGCGCACATCGGTGATCGCCACGCTTCCGCGAATGATCGTGCGCCACCACGCCGACGGACCAAACCGGCTGACATCGTGCACGCCCACCAAGGGCGTCGCGCCCGATGCACGCCAGTTTTCCCGCACGAGCACGCGCGTAAAATCCGGCTCCCACTCGCAGAGATAACAACGATCCGCGCGCAATTGTCGCGCCGTCGCCTGGCACGAGAGCCGCAGGATTTCCGCCGGATCGTCGATCAACGCGAGCCGCTGCGCCAGATGACTGAGAAACTGTGCGTGCCGCTCCGTGCGTTTGCGTTCGGTGATGTTGCGCGTGGACCCCGCCACCGCCTCCACCTGCCCGTTGGGCGCGAGGATCGGATTGAGAATGTGCTCGTAGTGTTCGTCCGAAGCATCGGGCTGATGCAGCACCACCTCGTCCGCGATCGGCCGCTTCGATTGCACGACCTGCCCGAGCTGACGCAGCAGGCGAACCGCCCAATCCTTCGGGTAGCGCGTCTCCGAGACGCTGCGGCCGATGACCTCGCTGCTCTCGTGACGCAGCCAGGTGAGCAGCGATTCGTTCGCGTAAACGAAGCGACCCTGCGGATCCAGGATGTAGACGAAATCCGCGATGTGGGAGAGCGCCGTGTTGAACAACCGCGCCTGCAACTCGAGCTGACCGGAAAGCGCCTGCACCGCCTCTTCGGCCTCCTTGCGCGCAGTGATGTCTGTGGCCGCGCCGTAAACCGCCACGGGACGGCGATCCGCTCCCTCGCCTTCGAAAATCGCCTGGCCCGCTGATTCCACCCAGCGCACCGCACCCGTGCGCGCATTGAGCACGCGAAACTGCGTGCGATATGATTCGTTCCGGTGGATCGCGCGGCCGAGCTCCGTTCGCACCCGCTCCCTGTCTTCCGGATGAACCAACTCCATCACGCGATTGACGGTCAGTTCGCCGCTCGGATTGCCAAACAACACCCGCAATCGTTCATCCCATACGATCACGCCGGTCCGCGGATCGTGGTGCCACCAACCCGACGGCGCCGCTTCGCGCGCCAGTCGCTGCGCTCGCGCGATTGCCTCCGACGCCGGCCGCGCTCCGGCAGGCAGTGCTTCGGGCATCGTCGTCACAGAGGAATCGTGCAGCACGACGAGCGCTCCGGTTACCAAACCCTCGTCGTCGCAAATCGGACTGCAACCGACGTCGAGAAACACCGTGCCCCGATCGCGCGTGGCCACTGGCTGGTGAGTCAGACTGACCGCTTCTCCCCGCAAAATCCGATCCGCGATCGGTTGCACGACCGGTATCCACTCGGGAAATACATCCCTCAATCGTGCGCCGATCATGCCGCCCTGCGCGGCGGGCAACATGCGCGCATAGGCGTCGTTGAAGAAGAGGATGAGCTCTCGCCCCCACACCAACAGCATGGGAAACGGCTGCAGCTGGATCGCGTTCACGAGCAGGCTCAGGCATGCGGGCCATTTTTCACGCGCCCCGAGCGAAGTGGCCGCCCAATCCTTGCAGCGGATCACGTCCGCGGTGGACTGGCCAGACGGCGGAGGGAGAAACGACGTAGCGGCTGCGGACGACAAGGTCGGCTCGGGCATGACAATCGGCCCGCGAAACAATGCAGAGCCAAGCGTTGCTGACCCGGCGACCCCGCCGCGGTTCAGCCCCCGGCGCACGGGGAAAAGGGCGCGTGCGCGACGCGCTCCCTCTCCGTTGGAAATGCGAAACTTACACGTGTGCAGCGCTCGCGTCGGCCAATTCCCGGTAAGACTTCCCGGGATTCCCACGTGGTCGGCCGGTCACTAGCCGCGCAACATCTCGAGCAGTTGCGCTTCGTCGATCACCGGCACGCCGAGCGTCTTCGCCTTCTCGAGTTTCGAGCCGGCTTCCGCGCCGGCCACGACATAGTGCGTCTTCTTGCTTACGCTGCCGCTCACCTTGCCACCCGCGGCTTCGATGCGAGCCGACGCATCATCGCGCGTCAGCGTCGGCAAGGTGCCCGTCAGGACAAAGGTCTTCCCCGCAAGCGCGCTGCCCGCCGCCGGCACCACCGGCTCGATGCCGGCCGCGATCAGTTCGTTCACGGTCGCGCGATTCCGCGGCTCGTTGAAATACGTGAGGATCGCCAGCGCCATCGTTTCGCCGATGCCGCTGATCACGGACTCCTTTCCTTGAATGAAGTCCTCGTATTTCGCCGTCGCGAGCGCTTCGAGGCTGCGGAATTTTCGCGCGAGATCCTTCGCCGCCGCCGCGCCGACATGCGGCACGCCGAGGCCGTGAATAAAACGCCACAGCTCCGCGCGCTTGCTCGCTTCGATCGCCGCCAGCAGGTTGTCGGACGATTTGCCAACGTTCTTGCCGAGACTCAGCAAATCCTCGCGACGCAGCCGGTAGATATCGGGCACGCTGCGCACCCAGCCTTTTTCCACCAGCACGTCGACCATCGCTTCGCCGAGGCCCTCGATATCCACGCAGGCTTTCGACGCGAAATGCTGCACGCGACGGCGCACTTGCACCGGGCATTCGAAATTCGGGCAACGCACCGCCACCTCGCCTTCGAGCTGCACAACGGGCGTCGCGCATTGCGGACAACGCTCGGGGAAAACATATGGCACACACTCGGGCGTGCGTCGCTCCGTGTTCACCGACACCACGGCGGGGATGATCTCGCCCGCTTTTTCGACGAGCACGTAATCGCCCACGCGGATGTCCTTGCGCGCGATTTCATCGCGATTGTGCAACGTGGCGCGCGCGACCGTCGTGCCTGCGAGCAACACCGGCTCGAGCTCGGCCACCGGAGTGAGCACGCCCGTGCGGCCCACCTGGATCGTGATCGCGTTGAGACGCGTCTCCGCGCGATCGGGCGCGAACTTGTAGGCCATCGCCCAGCGCGGCGACTTGCTCGTCGAACCCGCGCGTCGCTGCAACGACACCGAGTCGAGCTTCACCACCGCACCGTCGGTCGCATACGCGAACGAATCGCGCAGCGTATCCAGTTTCTGGATAGCGTCCCACACCGCGTCGGCACCCGTGACGGTCCAAAACTTCTCCACCGTGGGCAGCCCCCACGCCTTCACCCAGCCGTGAAACTGCGTCTGCGTCTCCGGGAGCGCCGACACGGGCTCCACGTAGCCGCGACCGTAGAGCACGATCTCCAGCTTCCGCTGCGCGACCTCGCGCGAGTCGAGCTGCTTGATCGTGCCCGCCGCGAGGTTGCGCGGGTTGGCGTAGAGTGGCTCGCCCGCTTCTTCGCGCTGCTTGTTGATGCGCTGAAACTCGGCCGTAGTGAGAAACACTTCGCCACGGATTTCGATCACGTCGGGGATCGGCACGCCGTCCGCCTCGGCGAGCGTGCGCGGAAGCGTTTTGATCGTGAGCGCATTGGCCGTGATGTCGTCACCCTCCACGCCATTACCGCGCGTGACTGCACGCACGAGTTTTCCTTTTTCGTAGGTCACGCTCACCGCGAGTCCGTCGATCTTCGGCTCGACCACGAAGCTGAGTTCGTCGCGCTCCAGATCGCGCACCAGCCGCGCGTGAAACTCGCGCAGCTCCTCCTCCGAGTAGGTGTTGTCCAGGCTCATCATCCGCTCACGGTGGCGGTAAACCTGAAAACCCTCCGTGCGGTCGTCTCCGACTCGCTGCGTGACCGACTCGGCCGACGCGAGTTCGGGGAACCGTTGCTCCAGCGCGGCGAGCTCCTGTTTCAGCGCGTCGTAATCGAAGTCCGTGATCTCCGGCTGCGCGCGCCGGTAATACAACTCGTCATGCCGCGCGATCTGCTGGCGCAGGCGTGCGATCTGTTTCTGGGCTTCGGCGGAATCCATCGGTCGCGATTAGGCACGGCTTGGACATGATTTCAACGCGGCGGTTGGCCCGCAGCCACACTGGCCACTCGAGTATGCGCCGGTAAGCTCGCCAATGCGCGTAAAGGGCCACTGCGAGCGCCGCACCAGCCGTGTCCACGATCCAATCCGCCACCTCCACGCTGCGGCCGGGCGTGAATTGTTGATGCCACTCATCTGTCGCTCCGAACAACGCCACGATGATCACCGCCGTATAAATACCGAACGGCCGCTGCGCCTGCACCCAACGCAGCCGCGCCGCGAGCGTCGCAAGCAAACCGAACACGCAAAAATGCGCGATCTTGTCAAAAAACCCGATGCTCACCACCTCCGACACGTCGGGCATGCGCACGCTCGATCCCGCAACCAACGTCGCCGCGAGCGCCACAAACCACCACGCCGAAGGTGAACCACGAGAAGCGGACCGAACAGACATCGCGCTATGGAACCGCAGAAATCGCATCGGTGCCCGACCACGTCTGTCGCGCGGCGAGGCGCGCCTCTTCACGGCCAGAAAAACTCTTGCCTCACGCAAGGCCGTGGGTCTTTGTGACCGTTCTCTTGTTCGGGCTGTAGCGTAGCCTGGTAGCGCGCTTGCATGGGGTGCAAGAGGTCGTGAGTTCGAATCTCACCAGCCCGACCATTTTCGATCCAAGATCGAACCTGCTCTGATCGAGCAACTTGTCCGCCGAGGGCGCGACTCAATCCAGCCCTTGGTTCGATCCCGTTCGCGCTGTGGCTCGACCCTGTCCGGACCTTGGCGCGACCCGGTCCGCACTGTGTCCCGACCGAGTCCGCACTCGGGCACGACTCGGTGCGCAACGTGGCACGACGCGGTGCGCCGAGTGGGCACGATTTCATCCCACTTTTGGGAATGCGTGTTCCCGATCGTGGTTGGTGCGCGGCTCTTCGCAAAATATGGAGTTTTCATATCTTGTTTGTGTATCGCTTCTTGCGAACGCGTTTTCAAGTTGGCACGCGCGGTGCAATAGAGCGCGCACAACCGCAACCCATCAACCACTCACAGTCATGAAGACCACGATCAAGATCATCGCCCTCCTCGCCGCCGCGGGTTATCCCTGCGTTGCCTTTGCCAACTTCTTCGGCGCTTCCCTGCCGGCCTCGCTCAACCTTGAAACGTTCGGCGCCGTGTTCGTCGTCGCGCTCGCGTCGCTCACGTTCATCAGCGACTACTCGCGCCGTTACGAGAATCGCCTGAACCGCACCGCGTGCCGCCGCCCCTCGAACGCGAACTGCGGACGCGGCAAGGCCGCGAATACGCATCGTCTGGCCGCTTGACAGGTTAACGCTGCGTTTCGTCACTCGCTTCGCCATGGTCGCCCCGGACAACTCGGTCTCCCGCATCCTTATCGCCGATGACCAGCAGGACGTGCTCGAAGCACTGCGCCTGCTGCTAAAATCCGAGGGTTATCAAATCGAGACCGTGAAGTCCCCGGCGGCCGTCGTGAAGGCGGTGGAGGGACGCGATTTCGCGCTGCTGTTGATGGATCTCAACTACACGCGCGACACGACCTCGGGTCAGGAAGGCCTCGATCTGCTGCAGAAACTGCAGGCAATCGACTCGTCGCTGCCGGTCGTCGTGATGACCGCGTGGGCGAGCGTCGATCTCGCCGTCGAGGCCATGCGCCGCGGCGCGCGCGATTTCATCACCAAGCCTTGGGACAATCCCCGGTTGATCGCCATCGTCAAAAACCAGATCGAGCTCGGGAGCGCGGTGCGCGCCTATCGCCGACTCGAAGAGGAAAACAAAATTTTGCGCGGCAAAGGCGGCCCGACGTTGATCGCCCAATCGGCCGCGATGCGCCCGGTGCTCGAGGTGATCTCACGCGTGGGTCCGTCCGACGCCAACGTGTTGATCACGGGCGAAAACGGCACCGGCAAGGGCGTGGTCGCGCAGGCGTTGCACGCGGTGTCGATCCGCGCGGACAAGCCTTTCATCTCCGTCAACATGGGCGGTCTCCCGGAAGGCGTATTCGAGAGCGAACTTTTTGGCCACGTGCGCGGTGCGTTCACGGATGCAAAGAGCGATCGCGCGGGCCGCTTCGAACTGGCGGACGGCGGTTCGCTGTTCATGGACGAAATCGGTAACATCCCGATGAGCCAGCAGGCGAAGCTGCTGCGCACGATCGAGACGGGCGATTTCGAACGCGTGGGCTCTTCCCGCACCTATCACGCAAGCGTGCGCCTGATCGCCGCGACCAACGCGGACCTGCAGGCCGAAGTCACCGCGGGCCGTTTCCGTCAGGACCTCCTTTTCCGGCTCAACACGATTCACATCCACCTGCCGCCGCTGCGTGAGCGTCGCGAAGACATCGAGTTGCTCGCCCAACACTTCCTGAAGCAGCACGTGGAGCGCTATCGGAAATCGATCACGGGCTTCGACGAAGCCGCGGTGCAGACGATGCGCGACTACCGCTGGCCCGGCAACGTGCGCGAGCTCGACCACGCGGTGGAGCGCGGCGTGTTGATGGCGCAGGGCAAGGTCATCCGCGCTTCGGATCTCGGCCTGCATGTCGCGGCCGACGCGATGCCGCGACTCGAGGAAATGAGCATCGAGGAAGTCGAAGCGTTTCTCATCAAGAAGACCCTCGCCCGCTGCGACGGCAACGCGCGCCGCGCCGCCGAAGAACTCGGACTCAGCCGCAGCGCGTTTTACCGCCGGCTCGAGAAATACGGACTCTGATTTCTTCGTTGTGGCGAGGCGCACACGAACACGCGTCATCGGAAGTTTCGCGATCCCGCGTGCGTCACAAAGCGAGTGCCGTTCTTGCCTGCATTTTGGTTCGCTCCTCGCCGCGATTGCGAAATTCGCCCTTTCCGAACTGAGCGTCCTCTAGTTTCCTCAGGCCTTTCGGCGTCACCGCGGCTCCAGCACCATGCCCTTTCACCACCGGATTTCTCACGAGCGTGCCGTGTTTCTGCAGACGCTCGCGAGCGGAGCGCCCGCGGTGGCACTCGTGATGTGGACGCTTTGGCGCGGCGACTACACGCCCAAGGTGCAGTGGACCATCACGCTCCTGATCGGCGGCTGCTGGATCGGTTTCGCGATCGCGGTGCAGGTGCGTGTCGTGCGGCCGCTGCAAACGATGGCCAACCTGCTCTCCGCCCTGCGCGAGGGAGATTTTTCCGTGCGCGCGCGCGGCGCCCGGCGCGATGAAGCGTTGGGCGACGTCATGGCGGAAATCAACACGCTCAGTCGCACATTGCAGGAGCAACGACTGAGTGCGCTCGAAGCCACGGCGCTGCTCCGCACCGTGATGGAGGAAATCGAGGTCGCGATTTTTGCCTTCGACGCCGAAGGCAAATTGCGACTCGCGAATCAGGCCGGCCAGCGACTGCTCGGCAAACCCGCGGAACGCATCCTCGGTCGCGCCGCCGCCGAACTCGGCCTCGCCGAGTGCCTCTCGGGCGATCCCACACGCCTCCTCACGACGACGGTTTTCCCGGGTGCGTCCGGACGCTGGGGCATGCGCCGCAGTCAATTTCGCGAAGGCGGCCGGCCGCATCATCTGCTCGTGATCGCCGACCTCAGCCGCACGTTGCGCGAAGAAGAGCTCCGCGCGTGGCAGCGGCTCGTGCGCGTGTTGGGACACGAACTCAACAACTCGCTCGCGCCCATCAAATCGATCGCGGGCAGCCTGGGCACGTTGCTCAAGCGCGAGAAACGCGCGCCCGATTGGGAAGACGACATGCGCTCGGGCCTCGATGTCATCGCGTCGCGTGCGGACAACCTCGCTCGCTTCATGCAGGCTTACGCACGTCTCGCGCGCCTGCCCGTGCCGACGCGCAGCGCGTGCGATTTGGGCGCGATCATTCATCGCGTGGCTGCGTTGGAGACCCGTCTGCCGGTGGTCATCACGCCCGGTCCCGCGACGGAGTTCGCGTGCGATTCGGCCCAGATCGAGCAGGTGCTCATCAACCTCGTGAAAAACGCCGTCGAAGCGACGCTGGACGCTGCGGGCAGCCCTGAAGCTGCCGGAACGGTTTGCATCGGTTGGACGCGGAACGGTGCTCAAGTCGAAGTCACGGTCGAGGACGAGGGTCCCGGCATCGCGAACCCCGGGAATCTCTTCGTGCCATTCTTCACCACGAAGCCGGAAGGCTCCGGCATCGGCCTCGTCCTCTGCCGGCAGATCGCGGAAAACCACGGTGGCACGCTGACGTTACAATCCCGCCCCGAGGGGCGCGGCAGCATCGCCCGCCTGCAGCTCCCGGTATAACTCGCACCAGGTGAGTCATCTCGGCGGCCTCCCCGAGGGAGCACCGAGGCTGTATCCGTTTTTCACCTACAAACGGACGATGCTTCCCCGCGGGCAACGAAAGCCGCGGAACTTGTCAGACGGGCTGCACTTGTTCGTCCATGCCCGCGCCCACTCGCCGCTCCAAACTGCGTCAGCTCGCCAGCCGGCTACGCCGTTGCCGGCCGATGGCCTTCGCGCGGGAGCTGATCGATCTGCATCGGCGCGCGCTTTCGAATCTCGTTTTCTGCGAACGCGGCACTCGAGTGCTGCAGATTCTCGCGCCAGGCATGATGGAGCGCGAATACCGCACGCTCTCCCACCACGGACGACTGCGGCACGACTATGTGGTCGCGCAATTTGCGACCACCGAGGACGAACGCCTGCCGGTGAAAGACCGCGATCTCGTTCTCGATCCCGAGTTTCTCGCCCAAACGCTGACCAACGAAGAGTGGACGCGCCCGCCCGCTCGCCGCGCATGAAATCGCCCTCGCCCACCTATCCGTCCGTCATCGTCAGCACGTCGCGCAATCCGCACGCGCTGTCGCTCGTCCTGGAAGCGTTGCGACTGCAAACTCGCGCGCCCGCCGAGATCCTGGTCGCAGAGGACGGCACCGACGAGCACACGAAGCGCGTTATCGAGCACATGAAGCCACGATTGCGGTGCACGCTCCGACATTTCTGGCAGCCGCATCAGGGCTTTCGCAAAACCATCATCGTAAATCGCGCGGCGGCGGTGGCGACGGGCGACTATGTGATCTTTCTCGACGGCGATTGCATGCCCGACCGGCGTTTCATCGCCGATCACCTCAAGCTCGCCGCGCCGGGCGCGTTCGTTCAAGGCCGCCGCAGCGGCGTGCGCGAAGCGTTCGTCCGTCTCGTGAATCCGGCGACGTTCGACCCGCTGCTCTGGTATATCGCGGGACGGCTGCACGGTTTCCGCTACGCGGTGCGACGCTGGCGACCCACGGTGCGCGTGAACGACTTGAGCGTCGTGCAAGGCTGCAATCTCGCGATGTGGCGCGACGATTTTTTTCGCGTCAATGGTTACGACGAATCCTTTTCCGGCTGGGGCTACGAGGATTCGGAACTTGTTACACGTCTGTGCAACGCCGGCCTCACGTGCAAAACCGTGATCGGACGCGCGATCGTGTATCACCTCGATCATCCGCCTGCGGACCGAAGTCAGGTGAACGAAAACGTCTCCCGTTTCGAGCGCACGCAACGCGAGCATCTGACCTGGTGTGAGCAAGGCGTCTCGCGCGGAACCGGGACCTATCGCCGCTGACCACTACGCCTCGATGCTGCTGCACTATTATCGCACGCTGCCGAACTTTGGGGACGCGCTGAATCCGTGGTTGTGGAACCGATTGTTGCCGGGCCGCTTTTCGCCGGACGACAACATCGTTTTTCTCGGCATCGGCACGATTCTCCAGGCCAACGTTCCCGATGCTTCGCGCTACCTCGTGCTCGGCGCAGGCAGCGGCTATGGCGCGTTGCCCACGGTGGATTCGCGTTGGGAATTTCATGCGGTGCGCGGCCCGCTCACGGCGGCGGCCTTGCATCTGCCGCGCGAGGCCGCGGTGACGGATGCGGCCTATCTCCTCCGTCTCACCGAGCTGCCACCCGCGCGCACGGGAAAACCGATCGGCTTCATGCCGCACTGGCGTTCTCTGCGGCGCATCCCGTGGCGTGCGATCTGCGAGTTCGCGGGGCTGCGTTTCATCAATCCGTTCGCCCCCGTCGAACACGTGCTCGCGGAACTGCGCGGTTGCGACCGCCTCGTGACGGAAGCAATGCATGGCGCGATCGTGGCGGACTTGTTGCGGGTGCCGTGGGTGCCGGTGCGACTCGGCGATCATTTTCTCGATTTCAAATGGCGCGATTGGCTCGCCGCGATGGAGCTCGATTGCTCCGCGATCCCACTGCAACCGATGGACCCGTGGACCGAGCATCGCCCCACCGATGGCTTGCGCATGCGAGCGTCGCGACAAGCGGTCAACCTCGTCGGCTACTACGTGCGAAGCGGACCGCTCGCGGTGCAGCTGCGCACACTGCGCAAACGCATCGAGACCCGCGCGCAACCGGTGTTCCTCAGCAGCGACTCTGTCCTGCAGGATCGCGTGGACACGCTCGAGCGCCGCCTCGAAGCCGTGCGACTCGCCGTCCCCGCCGAATCGGCTCTCCGCAACGAAGCGGCGTCCTAGTTGCGCTGTCGGAGCGGCTTCTGTGGTTCCCATTTATGGGACGGCATTGTCCCGCGTTCGGCCTTTTCATGCGGCATCAGGCGCGAGCTAATATTTTGATTTGTTTGGTTATTAGCTACTTACAACGCTCATCGTGAGCTGGCACAGCGCGTGCAAATGTCCTCGCACAATGGACATCCCGCGCCCCTCACAAGCGAAAGCGAAATTCAAGAAACGCCTCATCTATGGACTGGCCGCTGTGGCCGGTGTCATCGCGGTCACGGTGCTTCTTGCCCGGTTGAAACCGGCTGCTCCCACGGTGGAGCGGAATCTCGTCTGGATCGGCGAGGTCAAGCGCGGCCAGATGCTCCGTCAGGTTCGCGGCCTCGGCAGCCTGGTGCCCGAGGACATCACATGGATCGCCGCCCGCACGCAGGGCCGCGTGGACAAGATCATCCTCCGCCCGGGCGCGAAGGTCGAACCCGACAGCGTGATCCTTCTCCTCACGAATCCTGACGTCGTTCGCGCCGCCGCCGACGCCGAGTCGCAGCTCAAGGCCGCCGAAGCCGAACTCGCCAACTTGCGCGTGCAACTCGAGAGCTCCGTGCTCGCCGCCGAATCGACCGCCGCGAGCGCGCGCGCCGAATACGAACAGGCCAAACTCCGCGCCGAGGTGAACGAACAACTTTTCGCCGACGGCCTCGTTTCCCCGCTCGATCTTCGTCTGTCCAAAGTTACGGCCGAGCAGGCGGCCACGCGCAACACGATCGAACAAAAGCGCTACGCCTTCACCAAGGATTCGATCGAGCCGCAACTCGCCGTGAAGCAGGCCGAGGTCGATCGCCTCCGCAGCCAGGCCAAGCTGCGCCAGGAAGAGCTCGACGCGCTCACCGTGCGCGCCGGCATGAGCGGCATCCTGCAGATTCTCCCGGTTGAAGTTGGCGCGCAGGTTCAGCCCGGTTCAAACCTCGCCCGCGTCGCCGATCCGCGCCAACTCAAGGCCGAGATCCGCATCGCCGAAACACAGGCGCGCGACATCGAGATCGGCCAGACGGCCAGCATCGACACGCGCAACGGCCTCGTCGCCGGCGTCGTGAAGCGCATCGATCCGTCTGTGCAAAACGGCACGGTCACGGTGGACGTCACGCTCACCGGCGAACTGCCGCGCGGCGCGCGCCCTGACCTCTCGGTGGACGGCACGATCCAACTCGAGCGCCTCGACGATGTCGTTTTCGTCGGCCGTCCCGCCTTCGGTCAGGAGCGCAGCACGGTCAACATCTTCAAACTCGATCCTGCGGGCACCTACGCTCATCGCTCGCAGGTTCAACTCGGCCGCTCTTCGGTCAACACGATCGAAGTCGTCTCCGGTCTCCAGCCCGGCGACCGCGTGATCCTCTCCGACATGTCGCAGTGGGATTCCAACGATCGCATCAAACTGAAGTAACCTCGGAATTCCTGTAACTTTCCACGCACCGCGCGTGTTTCAAAACCGTTCCTCCCAACTTTTTCTGCTCCCCAACCACGTCCGCATTCCAACGCCATGCCTGAATCGCTCATCAAACTCGAAGGTGTCACCAAAGTCTTCCTCACCGACGAGGTCGAAACTCACGCGCTGTCCGGGATCCATCTCGACATCCGCCAGGGTGAATACGTCTCCATCGCCGGCCCTTCGGGCTGTGGCAAATCCACGCTGCTCTCCATTCTCGGCCTGCTCGATTCGCCGTCGGACGGCACGTATCTTTTGAACGGTCGCCCGGTGCAGGGTCTCTCGCTGCCGGAGCGCGCGCGCATCCGCAATCGCGAGATCGGATTCATTTTCCAATCCTTCAATCTCATCGGCGATCTCACCGTCTTCGAAAACGTCGAGCTGCCGCTCACCTACCGCGGCATGCCCGCCGCCGAGCGCAAGGCCGCCGCGATGGAAGCGCTCGAGAAAGTTGGCATGGGCCACCGCGCGAAGCACCTGCCATCGCAACTCTCCGGCGGTCAGCAGCAGCGTGTCGCCGTCGCTCGCGCTCTCGCCGGCAAACCCGCCGTGCTCCTCGCCGACGAACCGACCGGTAACCTCGATTCCAAGAACGGCGACTCCGTCATGCAGCTCCTCGCCGAGCTCCACAAAGGCGGCGCGACGATCGTGATGGTCACGCACGACGTGCGCTTCGCGCGTCACGCTGATCGCACGATCCACATCTTCGACGGTCGCGTCGTGCAGGAGCAGGTCGAGTCCGACCCGACGCTCGCCTGATAACCGCCGGCGCGTGGTCCACGCGCCGTTCGCGGGATCCGTTTCTCCCCAAAAAAACGCAACCCTCCACGTCGGCCCCAACGGCGCGTGGAGGAATAATTTTGCGGCGACGCTTCGCCGCGCCCGTTTTGATGTTCTCCGACTTCCGCTTCGCTCTTCGCATGCTGGCCAAGACGCCGGGTTTCACCGTCGTCGCCCTGCTCACCCTCGCGCTCGCCATCGGCGCCAACTCCGCGATCTTCGCGCTGATCCACGGCGTGATTCTGCGCGAGGTCGTGCCGCACCGTCCCGAAGAGGTGTTCAATCTCTTCACCGCCCGCCAGGGCGCGAGTCGCGAGTATCGGCAGTTCTCGCACGCGGAGTATCTCGCGCTGCGCGAGGCGAGCGACACGTTCTCGCACGTGGCCGCGCATACCGCGGTGCTCGCCGGCATCGGAGAACAGGAAGCAGTTCGCCGCAGCTTCGCCTTCTTCGTTTCCGAAGAGTATTTCCAACTGCTCGGCGTGACTCCGGCGGCCGGTCGTTTCTTCACCGCCGAGGAATCCGCGCCCAACTCCAATCTCCCGGTCGTCGTCGTGAGCCACGGCTACTGGAAACGCATGGGCACGCGCTCCGATCTCGTCGGCAGCATGCTCCGCATCAATGGCACGCCCTACACCGTGGTCGGCGTCACGCCCAAGGGCTTCAGCGGTTTCAACGCGCTGCTCGCACCCGACGTCTGGCTGCCGCTGGGACAATTCCGGCAGTTCGCGCAGATGTTCGGCGAGGCCGCGGATCTCGACCTCGCGAGTCCACGGACGTTCTCGCTCAACCTCAGCGCACGGCTCGCGCCGGGCATCTCGCCGGAGGCGTTGGAAGCGCGACTGCCCGCCCTCGCGCAACGCCTCGATGCCGTGCAGCCGCCCGATCTCGCCACGTCGCGCGAATTGCAGTTCGAGCGTCCGTCGCGTTTCAGCATCAGCACCGAACCGTCGGGTGACAGCTCCGGATTCTCGCTCGCCGCCATGCTGCTCGGCATGTCCGGGTGCGTGCTGCTGATCGCGAGCCTCAACCTCGCCAACATGCTCCTCTCTCGCGGCTCCGCGCGCGCCAAGGAAATCGCCGTGCGTCTCGCGCTCGGCGCCACGCGCTGGCGCATCGTTCGGCAACTCGTCGCCGAAGGTCTGCTGCTCGCCATCGGCGGGGGTGGCTTGGGTCTGCTGCTCGCGCTGTGGAGCAATGACCTGCTGCTGCGTTCGCTTCAGACGCTGTTCTCGACGATGAATTTCTCCCTCGCGATCGATCCCACGCCGTCGCCGACCGTGATCGGCGCCACGCTGGGATTCGCGCTGCTTGCGACGCTGCTGTTCTCCGTTGGGCCGGCCTGGCGCGCTGCGCGTGCCGATCTGGTGCACGATCTCAAGCAACAGGGCACCGGCGATTCCGCCGGTGCGCGTCTCCACCGTTTCTTCGCTCCGCGCCAGCTGCTCGTCATGGCGCAGATCGCGCTCTCGCTCGTGCTGCTGTTTGCCGCGGGACTTTTCTTCCGCGGCGCACTCGCCGCCGGTGGCGCCACGCTCGGTTTCGAACCGCAGAATCAACTGGTCGCCGAACTCGATTACTCTCTCGGACAGGTGCCGCCGGCCGAAGCCCGCAGCCGCATCTTCGCGGCGGTCGATCGTCTGGCGCAGCTTCCGGGCGTCGAAGCCGTCGGCGTCTCGACGCAACTCCCCTACGGCAACGTCACGAACAACGCCCGCTTCATCGATGCTCGCGAGGCCGCCTCCGCTGTCACCGCCGACCCGGACGCGCCGGCGGCCGGTGCCAACGCGCTGTTCACCGCCAGCTCCGCGGGTTATCTGGACGCGTTGGGCGTCCGCCTGCTGCGTGGCCGCACGTTTACCGACGCGGAATGGCGCGACCAAAAATCCCCGCGCGTCGCGATCATCGACGAAACGCTCGCGAAACAACTTTTCCCCAACGAAGACGCGCTCGGTCAGCGCATCCGCTACGTCCAGCCGCCGGCCGACGGTTCGCCCGCGGAACTCGAGATCGTCGGCATCTGCGCGCCACACCGTCATGACGCGCTGCAGCGTAGCGATCGCCACCGGGTCTTCGTGCCGCTCGCTCACGCCTACCAGCCCGCCGTGTTCGTCCACGTGCGTCTCGCCACCGGCGAACGCGCCTCGCTGCTCGCTGGCATCAGCGCCGTGCGCTCCGCGCTGCTCACCGTCGATCCGGCGATGCCGATTCTCGCGATCGCGCCGCTGAAGACTCTGCTCGAACGCAACATTCAGCTTTGGATCGTGCGGCTCGGCGCCGTCATGTTCGCGATCTTCGGCGGTCTCGCGTTGTTGCTCGCCGCGGTCGGCGTGTATGGCGTCAAAGCCTACACGGTCGCGCGTCGCACGCGGGAGATTGGCATTCGCATGGCGATCGGCGCGCAGCCGCGCGACGTGTTCGCGATGATCATGCGCCAGGGCGCGCTGCAAACCCCTCACTGCACTGAGCCTCGGTGTGGTGCTCTCGCTCGGCGTCGGACAACTCCTCGCCGGTTTTCTCTACCAGGTCAGCCCCTTCGATCCCCTCGCGCTCGCCGCCAGCGCCGTGGTGCTCACGGGCGCCGCATTGTTTGCCTGCTTCCTGCCCGCGCGTCGCGCGACGCGCGTTTCTCCGATGACGGCGTTGCGCTCCGAGTGATCACGCCGGCCCGCTCTTCCTCCCAACCCGCTTTCTCCCCATGACCTCGCTGCGTCACGCGTTTCGAACTCTCGTCAAATCGCCCGGCTTTACCGTCATCGCCGTGCTCATGCTCGCGCTCGGCATCGGTCTCAGTGCGTCGTCGTTCAGCATGGCGAACACGTTTCTCCTGCGCAACGTGCCCTACTCCGAGCCCGAGCGGCTCGTGCGCTATTTCTCCACATCGCCGCAGTTCGACCGCGGTGCGTTCAGCCCCGGCAACATCCTGGAGCTGCGGCAGGCCGTCTCCACGGTGGAAGGCGTCGCGCTCTATACCGGCGATTGGTTTGCGCTGGGCGAACCCGGCCAGCCCGCCGAACGCGTGCAGGGCATGACCGTCACGCCGAACTTTTTCGATCTCATCGGGGTCCGGCCTTCGCTTGGTCGCGCCTTCACAGCCGATGAAGAATCCGCCGATCAAGCGCGGGTCGCGATCATCACTCAGCGCGCGTGGGTTCGCCGTTACGGCTCCGATCCTTCGATCCTCGGACGCACGGTGCGGCTCAACAGTGAGCCCTACACGATCGTCGGCGTGTTGCCGGCGAGTTTTGATGCGCCGCTCGTCTGGGGTCCCGTCGAGTATTTCGTGCCGCAGGCGATCTTCCCGGATTTCTCAACCAACTTCAAAGACCGGTGGATTAGCGCTCTCGCGCGCCTGAAGCCCGGCGTTTCCCTGCGCGACGCGCAAAGCGAAGCGTCCGTCATCGCCACCCGGCTCGTGCGGGAGCATCCCAAGGAAAACGTCGGCCTCGGTTTCCGCGTCGTGTCGCTGCACGACTCCAACATGGACAACGTCAGCCGCGTCCTGCTGTGGCTGATGACCATCATCTCGCTCGCGATGCTCATCATTGCCTGCGCCAACCTCGCCAGTCTGCAGGTCGCGCGCGCCTTCGGTCGCAGCCGCGAGTTCGCGATTCGCGCGGCGCTCGGCGGTTCGCGACGTCACCTGATGACGCCGTTGCTTCTCGAGAGCATGATTCTCGCGATCGGAGGCGGGATCGGTGGCCTCTTCGTGACGAAGTGGTCCAACGACATCATCGGAAGTTTTCTTCTCATCAACAACGAGCCCGGTTTCGAAATCGCCTTCGATGGTCGCGTGGTCGCCTTCGCCGCGTTCGCGGCGATTCTCAGTGGTCTCGCGTTCGGCCTCGCACCCGCGTGGCTCGCCGGCCGCTCCACCGCGGCCGAATCCTTGAAGGAAGGTTCGCGCGGCTCGACCGCCGGTCGCTCGCACAACCGTCTCAAAAACGCGCTCATCGTCGGCGAACTCGCGCTCGCGTTGGCGCTCGTCGGCGTCGCGTCCTCCTTCGGCATCGGCGCGAAATCATTTCTGAATCGCCATGTCGGCTGGAACATCGACGGCCTCTTCACCGGCTACCTCGCGCTGCCCTACAACGAATACAACGATCCCGGGAAAAATCGTCCGTTCCAGCGCGCGCTGCTGGAAAAACTCTCCGCCATTCCGGGCGTCGAAAACGCCGTCATCTGCAGCGACATCCCGCGGTTCTATCTCGGCGGCGAAACGCTGACGGTCCACATCGAGGGCCTTCCGGTCGCCGAGCGCGGTCAGGAAACACTCACGATGACGGGCCCGGTGAGTCCCGACTACTTCTCTGCGCTGCGCATCAATCTGAAAGCCGGCCGGGTCTTCACCCACACCGACGACGAAAACGCTCCGCTCGTCGCCGTGGTGAACGAGACCTTCGCCCGCCGCTACTGGCCCGGCGAAAGCGCGATCGGCAAACGCGTGCGCCTCGGCGACGACGAACAATGGCTCGAGATCGTCGGCGTCGTTTCCGACGTAAAGATGATCAGTCGCTTCGAAACACCGGAAACGCCGCTCCAGCTCTACCGGCCCTATTTGCAAGCTCCCCGGCGCTACTTCGCCGTCGTGCTGCGTTCGCCGCTCGCGCCCGAGTCGCTCACCCGGAGCGTCCGCGAAGCAGTGGCGTCGCTCGATCCCGATCTCCCCGTGGCCGACGCGGGCAACGCGCGCGCACAGGTGGATCGCAACCTCTCAAATATCAATCTGGTCATCATCAATCTCGGCGTCTCGGCCGGCATGGGACTTCTGATCGCCGGCATCGGCCTCTTCGGCGTCATCTCTCAACTCACCGTCCAGCGCACGCGCGACATCGGAGTTCGCATGGCGCTCGGTGCTCAGCGTTCTGACATCCTGAGCATGGTGATCGGCGGCGGCACCCGGCTTCTTATCGTGGGCATCGCACTCGGCATTCCGTGTTTCTACGCGCTGCACCGCTTGCTCGGCACGGCCATGCCCGAGATCGACTTCCCCGGTCTGTGGCTGCTCGCCCTCAATCTGGTCGTGCTTTCCGCCTCCATGTTGATCGCGTGCTACCTGCCCGCGCGCCGCGCCACCGCAATCGATCCGACCATCGCGCTGCGCTCGGAGTAGTCGCAAATTGTCACGCATCGTTCTCGCTCTCTCCGCGTCGGGCGGAGAGAGCCTTTTTGAACGATCGTCATGCTTACCCCGCTCCGTCAGGCCGCCCGTTCCCTCCTCAAAGCCCCCGGCTACACCGCCATCGCGCTGCTCACGCTTGCCCTCGGCATCGGCGTCAACACGTCGATGTTCAGCGTGATCGACGCGCTCCTGTTCCGCAGTGCGCCGTTCCCCAACTCCGCGCAAATTTTCGAGGTCGTCGCCTCCACGCGCACCGCCGAGTCGCGCCCCTACTCTTACGAGGAACTCCGCGAAGTGCGCGAACAGCTCACCGCGTTTTCCTCGCTCACCACCGTCGCACACACGCAATACACGATCTCCGAACCGGGCCAGCCAGCCGAGCGTCTGCAGGCGACGCTCGTCTCCGACGATTTCTTCCAGACGTTCGGCGTCGCTCCGCTGATCGGTCGCGCGTTCTCGGCGGAGGAATACCAACCGGGACGCAACCAGGTCATCCTGCTCAGTCACGGCTTCTGGCAGCTCCGCTTTGGCGGCGCTCACGACGTGATCGGGCGCACGATGCGACTCGATGGCCAGACGGCCACGATCATCGGCGTCATGCCGCCGTCGTTCGACTATCACATGCTCTGGGGCCGAACCGCCTTCTGGCGTCCGCTCAACTTCACCAAGGAGCAGATGGAGTGGCGCGACTACCGCATGTTCAGCCTCATCGGCCGGCTGCCCGAAACGACCAACCCCGCCCAGGTCTCCGCCGAACTCGCTCCCGTCGCCGCACAGCAGGAAAAGGTCTTCCCGGAATCGTATTCAGGAATTCGATACCGCGCGGTTCCGCTCCATGAGACGCTGATGGACAGCCTCGGCCGCCGCATCTCGTGGCTGCTCCTCGGTCTCGCGGCGTTCGTTCTCCTCATCGCCTGCGCCAATCTCGCCAATCTCCAACTCGCGCGCGCGACGTCGAATCTCCGCGAACTCGCGATCCGCGCCGCGCTCGGCGCCTCCCGCGCGCGCCTGATCCGCCAGCAACTGCTCGAATCGATTCTCCTCGCTCTCGGAGGCGGCGCGCTCGGTCTCGGGCTCGCGTTTGCACTCAACCGCATCATCGATCGCAACTTCATCCTCGCCGGCGCTCCCAACAGCCTCGATCTCTCGCTCGATCCGAACGTCCTCGGGCTCACGTTCGCGGTGTCGCTTCTCACCGGCATTCTGTTCGGCATCGCGCCGGCATGGTTCGCTTCGCGCACCGACGTCAACGCCGCGCTCAAATCCCAGGCTCGCGGCTCCACCACCGGCCGCGGACATCACCGCGTTCGCCAGTTTCTCATCGTCGGCGAGGTCGCGCTCGCGCTCATCCTGCTCGGCGGCGCCGCGATTCTCCAACGCGGTTTCTCCAGCCTGCTCGAACGCCGAACCGGTTGGGACACCGACCGCATCGTCGCCGCCGCGCTGCCGATTCCGCAGACGCGGACCGACTACGAAACCGACGAGCAGCGCATCGAACTTTTCCGCCGCATCGAGGAACGTCTCCAGCGCATGCCCGGCGTCGAACACGCCGCGCTCGCCACGTCGCTCCCGATCTTCTCCTACAACGCCGACCGCCAGGTGTTCACCGACGGGCAATCGCAGGGCGATCCGAATCTGCCCGCGACGTTTACCGTGATGGTGACGTCGGACTTCTTCGCCGCGATGGGCATTCCGCTTCTCGAAGGTCGCGTGTTCGCACCCGATATCAAGAGCGACGATCCCCAGGTCGTGATCATCAACGAATCCCTCGCGCGCCGCCTCTTCCCGAACGACACCGCGGTCGGCAAACGCGTCGCCACGATGGACAGCGGCAAACCCTATTGGGCCGAAGTCATCGGCGTGGTGCGCGATGTCGACGTCGCCGCCAACACGCGTGATCCGTCCACGCCGTATCAGCTCTACAAACCCGTCGCGCAGGAACCGTGGGGCTATCTCTTCGCGCTCGTCCGCAGCGCAGTGCCGGAGTCACAGGTCGAAGCGGTTCGCCGCGCGATCTCCGAAGTCGATCCCGATCTCGCCGTCGCCTACGCGGGCACGGTCCGCCAGCTCGTCGATCAGCAACAACACAATCTCCGCCTCGCGGGCAAAACGCTCTCCGCGTTCGCACTGCTCGGACTCCTGCTCGCCGCCATCGGACTCTACGGCGTGATCTCCAGTCTCGTCGCGCAACGCACGTCCGAGTTCGGCATCCGCCTCGCGCTCGGCGCGCAACCGTCCGCGATTCTTCAACTCGTGCTTCGCCACGGTCTCTTCCTTTGCGCGGTCGGCGTCACGGTCGGTCTCTTCGGCGCCTTCGTGCTCGCGCGTTTCCTCGCCTCGCTCATGCCGCGCGTCGCCGCGCTCGATTGGTTGGCGCTGCTCGGCGTCGCTGCCACGCTTTTCCTGACCGCGCTCATCGCCTGCTGGGTCCCTGCCCGCCGCGCGACCAAGGTCGATCCGATGATCGCGCTTCGGGCCGAGTAGCCGCTTTCGGTATCTGAACCACAGAGGCACGGAGGACACCGAGAGAAACCGCTCTCCGGTTCGCCTCGGTGATCTCTGTGGTTCTGTGATTCTTCCCTGGCGGGCGCGCCAAGTCCCCTCTCTTCGCCTTTTCGCGTTTCCGCGATTTTTCTCCGCACCGTGCCACGTTTCCGTGCTTCTCTGTTTCCGTGACGAGCTCAGGTCCGGAGAGCGTGTTTGCATCCCATTCGCGGGAAAGCTGCGTTCCATTTTCAAACACTTGTAAACACGACCGTTGCACACGATCATCCTATTTCTTTAACTATTCGATACTTATAAACCACAGCGAACATTGGCACATGGTGTGCAAAACGCGCGATGCTGCGTCTCTCCGTCAGAACGCGGCGCACCACCCGTTTCTCCCGTCCGCGTTCCGCCATGTTCATCGAGACTTTTCTGCAGGATCTCCGCATTGGATTTCGCGTGCTCCTCAAGGAGCGCGGCTTTTGCGCCCTCGCGGTCACCGTCCTCGCCCTCGGCATCTGCGCCGTCACGACGATGTTCAGCGTCGTCAACGGCGTCATGCTCCGCGGCTTCTCGTTCCCCAACGCCGAGCGCATGGTGAGCGTGCAGTTCATCGACCCGTCGCAGACGACGTTTTTCGGCACCGCCAACCAGATCTTCGCGCTCGATTATGAGGAGCTCGAGACGCAGCAGCAGTCGTTCGATCTCACCGCCGCCTACATCAACGGCTCCACCGTCAACCTCACCTACAACGGCCAGGCCCGCCGCTACACCGGCGCTTACGTGACGGAAAACTTCATGCGGATCCTCGGCGTTGCGCCGATTCTCGGACGCGATTTCAACGCCGACGACAACCGCCCCGGCGCCGAAAAAGTCACCATCATCGGCCACGCGATGTGGCAGCGCGATTTCGGCGGCAATCCCAACATCGTCGGCACGTCCATCCGCCTCAACGGCAAGCCCGCCACGATCATTGGCGTCATGCCGCCGCACTTCGCCTTCCCGCAAAACGAGGAGCTCTGGATTCCGCTCTTCAACGAATTCGTGCCGCAGCCGCGCACTGTCGCCAATGCTCAGGGCAATGCTCCCGCGGTGCTCGGCTTGATCAAATCGAACGTCTCGATCGAGCAGGCCAATCACAACGTCACCGCGATCGCGCAGCGTCTCGCCAGCGAGTTTCCCGACACGAACAAGCAGTTCGATGTCGGCCTGGTCGAGCCGCTCATTCGCACGTTTACGCCACGCCCGCTGCAAGGCGTGCTGCTCTCGATGCTCGGCGTCTGCGTCGCCGTGCTCCTCCTCGCCTGCGCCAACGTGATGAACATGCAGTTCGCCCGCGCCACGTTGCGCGCCAAGGAGCTCGCGATCCGCTCCTCGCTCGGCGCCACGCGCAGCCGGCTCATCCGCCAGATGCTCACCGAGAGTCTTCTCATCGCCACGATCGGCGCGGTGATCGGCGTCCTCGCCGCGTATTGGGCCACCGACTACCTGCTCGCCACGGTCCGCAATCTGCCCAATCCGATCCCCGCCTATATCTCCTTCGACATCGACGGACCGGTGCTCAGCTTCGTCGTGCTGGTGACCGTGGGCGCGGCGATCTTCTCGGGTGTGTTGCCCGCGTGGATGGCCTCGAAATCCAGCCCCGCCGCGGTGCTCAAGGAATCCGGTCGCGGCAACACCTCGCGCTCGGTCGGTCTCGTCACGCGCGGACTCGTCGTCCTCCAGATTCTGCTCACGAGCGTCGTGCTCATCGCTTCGCTCCTGCAACTTCAGTCCATCGTCCGCCAGCAGGAGATCGACTACGGTTACGACACCGACGCCCTCACGTCCGCCCGCATGGGTCTCATGGATGGCGATTATCCCGACTCCGCCGCACGCCTGCGTTTTCTCGAGCACCTGCTGATCCAGCTCCGCGCGTCTCCAGAAATCGAATACGCCGCGCTCACCAATCGTTTCCGCATGACCTTTGGCGGTGTGACGCGGATCGAGATCGACGGCCGCAGCTACACGACCGACGCCGACCGGCCCAACGTAAACTTCGACAACGTGACCGACGGCTATTTCCAGACGCTGAATCTCCCGCTTCGCGAAGGCCGCGACTTCACCCGCGACGACAACGATCTCAAGCAGCCCGTCGCGATCGTGACCGCGAAGTTCGCCCAAAAGTATTTCCCCGACGGCAGCGCGATCGGCCGCCGCTTCCGCACGACCGCTAACGACGGCGCACTGCTGGGTCCGTGGCGCACGATCGTCGGCGTCGTCGCGGATTCGCGCATGCTTGGGCCGTTCAACAATCCCAACGTCGAGGAGGAAGGGTTTTATCTGCCGTTCTCCTCCACCGCGATCGGCCCTGCCGAGGAACCCGCCGGCCCGCAGTTCTCCACCATCGTTGTGCGCCCGCGCGGCACGAAGCCGGAGATGTTTGCCAACACGCTGCGTCGCGAGGTCTCCAAAATCGATCCCAACCTGCCGCTCTACTTCGTCGGCACGCCGCGCGAGAATCAGGCCACGTTCATCGGTCAGAATCGCGTGGTCGCGATCATGTTCACGATCTTCGGCGGCGTCGCGATGATCCTCGCCGCGGTCGGTCTCTACGGCGTCATGAGTTTCTCCGTGAACCAACGCACGCAGGAGTTCGGCATCCGCATGGCGCTCGGCGCCGATCACTCGCGCATTCTTCAAATGGTGATTCGCCAGGGTTCGCGCCAACTCGCACTCGGACTCGCTCTCGGGCTCGGCCTCGCGCTCACGATCGCCGTGATCGGCCGTAACGGGATCGCCAACGCGCTCTTCAACGTCGATCCGCGCGATCCCGTGGCGTATCTGTCTGTCGCGCTCCTGCTCTCGCTCGTTTCGTTGTTTGCCATGCTCGTCCCCGCGCGCCGCGCGACCAAGGTCGATCCACTCGTCGCCCTGCGCGCGGAATAGGTCTCGAGTCGCGCCGGACCATGGCGCGACTCGAGCCGCACTCGGTCGCCACCGTGGACGCACCTTGTCCCGACCCGGTGCGCAACGTGGCCCGACCCGGTCCGCACTCGGTCCCGAGTCGCGCCGCACTTTGTCCCGACTCAGGCACCATCCCATTCGCGGGAAAGGAGCGTTCCATTTTTCAGCCCAACGCTCGGCACTGCCTCCCGATCAGATAATTACATCTCACTACGCTCCCGATTGTTACAACACCGCCCATCTTCTTGGCACACACACTGCAAAATGCCGGCACCGCTCTGATTTAGAGGTTCCTCTCTCCGACACCACTCGCTGCTTCGCCCCATGAAATTCGCGCTTCGCCAACTGGCTAAAACCCCCGGCTTCACGGTCGTGTGCCTCGTGACGCTCGCCCTGGGCATTGGACTGAACACCTCGATGTTCAGCTTGATGAATCTGCTCGTCCTCAAGCCGCTGCCCTACCCCGAGCGCGAGCAGCTCGTGCGCATCTACCGCACCACGCCGCAGAGCAACACCGCCGACCATACCGCGGCCGACACGATCGACGTCGAAAACGCCACGCGTGAGTTCGCGCAAGCCGCCGGGTTCATCCAATGGGGCTACTCGATGGCGATCGACGATCGACCGCCGGTCAACGTCAACGCCGTGCGCGTCTCCGCCAGTTTCCTTCCGACGCTCGGACTCCAGCCGCACCTCGGCCGGTGGTTTACGCCCGAGGAAGATCAGCCGGGCAATCACGTGATCATGCTGAGCTACGAAACCTGGCAGGCTCAGTTCGGCGGCGACGCCAACATCATCGGTCGCTCCGTGCGCGTGGAAGGCGAACAGATGACGATCGTGGGCGTGATGCCCGCCGATTTCTCCTCCGTTTTCCTTTGGGGTCCGGCCGATGTGCTTCGCCCGCTCGGTTTGAGCGCGGCCGAGAAGGAGCTCACCACGGAGATGAAGCACTCGATCATCGCGCGGCGCGCGCCGGGGCTTTCGCTCCAGCAGTTTAACGCGCGACTCGCCACGGTCGCCGAACAGCTCAAATCCATCCGCCCGGCCAATCGCAGCGAAGACGGTCTGCGCGCGGTCCCGCTCGAGAGTCTCGCCCACAATCCCGCCTCGAAAATCATCTCGGGGTTCATGCTCGGGCTCGCGGGCTTCGTGCTCCTCATCGCCTGCGCCAATCTCGCCAATCTCCAACTCGCCCGCGCGGTTGCCCGCTCACACGAGTTCGCGGTGCGCGCCGCCCTCGGTGCCTCGCACTGGCGCCTGCTCCGCCCGCAGCTCATCGAGAGTCTGATCCTCTCGCTCGGCGGCGGCGTGCTCGGTCTGCTGGTCGCGATGTGGGCCAACGACTGGCTCATGAGTCGCCTCGCAGCCACGGGCGTTTTCCGCGTCACGCTGTCGCTCGACTGGCGCGTGCTCACGTTTGCGTTCGTGCTCGCGGCGTTCACGTCGGTGTTGTTCGGACTCGTGCCCGCGTGGCGCGTGAGTCGCATCCGCGGATGCGACGCCCTGCGGTCGGGCTCGCGCGGCAACACCGGCGATCGCGCACAGAGCCGCGTGCAGCGCGCGCTGATCGTCAGTCAGTTCGCCAACGCGCTCGTCCTGCTCACCATCTCCGCCGCGTTCACCCATGGCGTGGACAAGCTCGTCAACACCGACCCCGGCTGGGATCAGGAGAAGATCGTCCAGGCGGTGATCAAACTCCCTGACTCCAAATACTCCACGCCGGAGCAGATCACGGCGTTCCACAATCGCATCGAGGAGAGCATGCGCGCGCTGCCCGGCGCCGAGGACGCGACCGTCGCGTTCGTGCTTCCGGTTTTCCAATATCTCACCAATCGCTCCATCGTCGCGCAGGGTCAGCCTCCCGTGCAGGCCGGTCACGAACCGATCGCCTACGTCAACGGCGTGACTCCGTCCTATCTTTCGACTCTCGGCATCAAGCTGCAGGCGGGCCGTAACTTCAGCTCCAACGACACGCTCCACTCGGTCCCGGTCGCGATCATCAATGCCTCGCTCGCGCAGACGTTGTTCCCGGGCGAGGATCCGATCGGTCGCCGCATCGGCAATCCCGATCCGGCCAATCCGCAATGGTTGGAAGTCGTCGGCGTCGTGCCCGACGTGGAACGCGCGGTCGGCGCGGTGCCGAGCGCGTCGCGCTTTCTCATCCTGCGGCCGATGGCGCAGGAGCCGTGGACGTATTTCACGGTCGCGATTCGCACGTCCCATCCGACCGCGCTCGCCGAGCCGATGCGCCAGACGATCGCGGCGCTCGATCCCGACATCTCTCCGACGCAGTTTGGCACGATTGAAAATGTCACGCGCATGGTCACGGGCAGCGCGCGGGCGCTTTCCTGGGTGCTCCTGTCCTTTGCGGTGCTGGGACTTTTCCTCGCCGCGATCGGTCTTTACGGCGTCGTCGCCCGCATCGTCGTGCAACGCACTCCGGAGATCGGCGTGCGCATCGCGCTGGGCGCGCAAGTGCGCGATGTCGTTCGCATGATTCTGTTCTCCGGCTTGCGCATGACGCTCCTTGGCGCCGCGGTCGGGCTCGCTGGCACGTTCCTCATCGGATGGGTGCTCAGCGCGACCATCCCCAACGCGCAGCCCGCCGATCCGCTCCTGCACGTGGGCGCCGCGCTCTGCCTGATCACCGTCGGCCTCGTCGCCTGCTGGCTGCCCGCCCGCCGCGCCGCGAAAGTCGATCCGATGATCGCGCTCCGCGCGGAGTAGCCCGTTGCTGTTTGCGTCCGTTGTTTCGTCTCAAACTCAACCACCACTCCGATGCTGTCCGATTTTCGCTTCGCCCTCCGCTCGCTCTTTCGCACGCCGGGGTATTCGGCAGTGATCGCGCTCACGCTCGCCCTCGGCATCGGCGTGGGGACGGCAATCTTCAGTTTCTTCAACGGAATCCTCCTGCGGGCGCTGCCGCACGACGCCCCCGAACGCGTGGTCGTGGCGAAGAAAAACCCGCGCGATTTCAGTGATCCGATCGGCACCGACATCGGGATTCTCGCGGCCGATTTTCGCGAGCTGGCGCCTCAGGTGCGTTCGTTCTCCGAGCTGGCCGCCTACACGCTCGACTCCGCCACTCTCACGGGGCGGGAAACCGCCACGCTCGTTTCGGCCGCGATCGTCACGCCGAACTTCTTCACGGCGCTCGGTTCGCACGCCATCATCGGCCGGACGTTTCGCGCGGATGTGAACACGAGCAGCGAGAACCGACTCGCCGTCGTTTCGTATCGCTTCTGGCAGAGTCGTCTCGGCGGGGAAAGCTCTGCGATCGGCCGCACGGTCACGCTCAATCGCGTGCCGTTCACCGTCGTCGGCGTGATGCCGCCGGATTTCGCCTTGCCGCGCGAAGCGGATCTCTGGGTCACGCCCAGCGCCGATGTGCCCGAGCACGCCATCGCGGATACGCGCGATTTCGCCGGCCGCGGCAATTACCTCCGCACGATCATCGGCCGTCTGGCGCCTGGCATCTCGGTCGCCGCCGCCGAAAACGAAGTAGTCGCGGCGCTCGAGGCACTGCCCAATCCCAACCAGCTGCAACGCCGGATCCATTTCGTGAATCTGCGCGATCACACGATCGGCAATGCTCGTCCCGCTCTCGCCATCCTGCTCGGGTGCGTCGGGCTGGTGTTGCTGATCGCGTGCTTCAACGTCGCCAATCTCATGCTGGCCCGCGCGACGAGTAGGTCCCGCGAGATCGCAATTCGCGCGGCCCTCGGTGCCACGCGAAGCCGGATCGCGCGGCAACTGCTGTTCGAGAGTCTGCTGCTCGCGCTGCTCGGCGGCGCCGTCGGAGTGCTCCTGAGCATTTGGATCCTGGAGCTGCTTTTGAAAATCGCGCCCGACGAACTGCCGCGGCTCGCGATGATCGGCATCGATGGTCCGGTGCTGGGATTCGCCCTTCTTGTTTCCCTCGGCACCGGTTTGGTGAGTGGGCTCGTGCCCGTCATCGGCGCAGGTCGGGCCGACCTCCAGGCCGCGATCAAAAGCGGGGGCCGCACCGGATCGATCGGCGCCGCGCCCCGCCGGTTGCGCTCGGCGCTGGTGGCCGGCGAAGTGGCGATCTCGCTCGTGCTGCTGGTCGCCGCAGGATTGCTCGTCCGGAGCCTCGCCCGGATGGATGCGTTTACGTGGGGCTTTCGCCCGGCGCAAGTCATGTCCGCGCGCGTCGCATTCCTCGACGAACGCTACGCTTCCGATGAAGGACGCTGGGCCTTCTACCGCACGCTGCGCGACCGCCTCGAGGCCGAGCCCGCGGTGCAATCCTTCGGCACCAGTCTCGACCGGATCGGCGCCAGCTGGATCAACCTCCCCTACACGGCGCAGGGCGATGTGTATCCAAATCCTGGTGACAGGCCGGTGGCCAACTACCACATCGTCTCGCCCGGTTATCTGGAGACCATGGGCATTCCGGTGCTCGAAGGCCGCGCCTTCGCCCCGCAGGACAACCACGAGGCACCGCCGCGGATCTTGATCGACGCCAAACTGGCCCGCCGCCACTTCCCCGAAGGAAACGCCGTCGGACGCACGCTGACCGTCGTGACCAACGCCGGCGATACGGTGGCGGAAATCATCGGTGTCGTAGGAGCCGTCAGTTTCGATGGCCCAGCCGGAGCGCCGCGACCGGATCTTTACTTTCCGTTTCTCCGCTCTCCGCAGAACCACTTTTTCGTGCACTTCCGGACACCCCTCGCGCCCGGCGCCGCCGAAGAACTCCTGAAAAAAGTGATGCGTGAAATCGACGGCGACGTGCCCGTGACGAATTTCGCCACGATGGACCAGGTCATGGCACAACCGGGTATCGCACGACGTTTCCCGTTGGGCCTGCTCGGCGGGTTCGCGCTGCTCGCGATCGTGCTGGCAGCGGTAGGGATCTACGCTGTCACCAGTTATTCGATCGGTCAGCGCACGCGCGAAATCGGCGTGCGCATGGCTCTGGGGGCCACGCCGCACTCGGTCGTCGCGCTGGTGCTGCGCCAGGGTTTCAAGCCGGTCGCGATCGGCATGTTGGTGGGACTCGCGGGAGCAGTCGGCGCCGCGCTGGCGATGCGTGGACTGCTGTTCGACATCGCGCCATTCGATGCGCCGACGTTCGCCTGCGTGGCCCTG
This sequence comes from Opitutus sp., assembly GCA_024707325.1. GTDB lineage: Bacteria > Verrucomicrobiota > Verrucomicrobiia > Opitutales > Opitutaceae > Opitutus. The sequence goes on from JANPZY010000004.1 coordinate 992,396, forward strand.
CTGCTCGGCGCCGTGGCCGCTATCGCAAGCTTTCTGCCCGCTCGGCGCGCCACGCGGATCAATCCCGTAGTCGCATTAGGCGCCGAATGACCCACGTTCGAAGAATGGCTGCTGCCTCTTCCGCTTCTTCCCGTGTATCAGTTACGTCCGCGCCCGCGCGTGTGGCCGCACGTTCGCGCGACGCCGCGATCGATCATCTTCGGATCGTGCTCACGGTGCTCGTGATCCTGCATCATGGCGCCATCGCCTACGGCGGATCGGGCGGCTGGTATTGGCGCGAACAGCCTGACGCCTCGAGCCTCGTGCTCGTGATGTTCAACGCGGTCAACCAGTCCTATTTCATGGGCTTTTTCTTCCTGCTGGCCGGCTATTTCACGCCCGCAGCCTACGAACGAAAAGGCGCCGCGCGCTTCCTCGGCGAACGCGTCGTCCGGCTCGGCATTCCGCTCCTCGTCTTCTTCTTTCTGCTCAACCCGCTCACGATCGCGCTCGCGCGCACGAGCGAGGGACATCCGTTCTGGAGCGGATGGTGGCAGATGATCCAACTCCGCGAATGGGGTCCGGGCCCGCTGTGGTTTGCGGAGGCGCTGCTGATCTTCGCCCTCGCGTATGCGGGCTGGCGCGCGCTCGCGCGTCGCGGAGCAAACGCAGTCCAAGCGCTGCCGCGATTCGTGTCGCTCTTCCTCATCGCCCTCGCGCTGGGCGCGACTTCATTCCTGGTGCGGCTCTGGCTGCCCGTCGGCCAAACTGCGCTCTGGCTGCAGCTCGGCTATTTTCCGTGCTACATCTTTCTCTTCGCCGCCGGCTGCGCGGCCAGCCGTGCACGCTTGCTCGAGCGCGTGTCGCTCGCCGAGTGCCAGCCCTGGCTCGTCGTGACGGGGCTCGCGCTCCTCACGCTGCCGATCGTGATACTCACACGCTTCGGCCAGGGCGGGTTCGAAGGAGGCTGGAATCTCAACGCGCTCTACTACGCCTTCTGGGACCCGCTCGTCGCGTGGGGCGTGATTCTCGGCCTCCTTTGGTCTGCGCGTAATTTTGCCAACAAGGCCACTCCGCTCACCGCGTGGCTCGCGGCCAACGCCTACGGAGCGTTCATCCTGCACGCCCCGATCCTCGTCGCGTGCAGTGTGGCCGCGCGCGCATGGGCGCTGCCGCCGCTGCCGAAATTCCTCGTCGTCGGCGCGCTCGCGTCGGGGCTCAGCTTTGTAGCCGGCGCCGCATTCCGCGCGATTCCCGGCGCGCGACGCATTCTCTAGCCCGTTTTCTCCTCCGCCTACTCCATCGTCCCCTTTCCCATCATGCTGTCCGATCTCCGCTACGCCGTCCGCGCACTTCTCCGTGCTCCCGCCTTCAGCTTGATCGCGATTCTCACGCTCGCGCTCTGCATCGGCGCCAATAGCGCGATTTTCTCGGTCATCCACTCGGTGCTTCTGAAGCCCTACCCGTGGCCGAATTCGGACCGCCTCGTTTACTGCTATAACAACTACCGCAATCTGGGCCTCGAGAATGTGGGCGTCTCGATTCCCGATTTCCTCGATCGCAGCACGCAGGTCGAGGGCTTCGCCGACGCGGCGATCTACAACATCAAGAGCTTCAACCTCACCGAAGGCGCGCAGCCGGAACGCGTCGTCGGCTTGGTCGCGAGTCCCTCTCTCTTCAGCACGCTGCAAACAGGCGCCGCCCACGGACGCGTGCTCACGAGCGAAGACGCCGTCCTCGGCGCCACGAAGACCGTCGTGCTCAGCCACGCGCTCTGGAGCAACCGCTTCGGCGCCGACACAGGCATCGTCGGCCGCACGATCCGGCTCAACGGCGAACCGCATGTCGTCGTGGGCGTGATGCCCGAATCGTTTTATTTTCCGACGCCCCGCATGCAGCTCTGGGTGCCGTTTGTCTTCACCGACGCCCAGCGCAGCGACAACGAGCGCGGCACCGAATTCTCGAGCATGATCGCGCGGCTCAAACCCGGCGTCGCCCCGGAATCGATCCAGCGCGAACTCGATCTCATCCAGGCCCGCAACGCCCAGCGACTGCCCGATCAGGCGCCCTTCTGGAAATCCGCGGGCTTCGGCGGCGGCGTTTCGGGATTTCTCGAGCGCAACGTCGGCGAAGTTCGCGGCATGCTCTGGCTCATTCAGGGCGGCGTCGCGGCCGCGCTCCTCATCGGCTGCGCCAATGTCTCCAGCCTGCTCCTCGCGCGCGCGGTCGCCCGCGAACGCGAACTCGCCATCCGCGCCGCCCTCGGCGCCGGTCGCGCGCGGCTGATCCGGCTGCTTGTATCCGAAAGCCTGATACTCTTCGGCGCCGGCGGCCTGCTCGGTCTGCTGGTGGGTTCGTGGGGCATCGACATTCTCAGCTCGTCCCTCATGTCCAACCTGCCGCGCGCGTTTGCGATCGAGCTGGATGGCACGGTCTTCACTCTCACCCTCGTCTGCGCCCTCGCGTGCGGACTCGTCTTCGGCGCTCTGCCCGCGTGGTCCGCCGCCAAGGGCGATGCCGCCGCCGCGCTCAAGGAAGCCGGCACGCGCGGCACCGCCGGCCGCCGCACGCAGTTCCTCCGCAGCGCGCTGGTCGTCACGGAGATCGCGCTCGCGGTCATGCTCCTTTCCACCGCCGGTCTGCTCATGAAGAGCTTCCAGCGCCTGCAGGAGCAGAATCCCGGCTTCAACGCCGAGCACGTGCTCACCGCGCGCATGTCTCTGCCCGAAAAAAGTATGACCACCCGGACAAAGTCGTCGGCTTCCAGTCCGCCCTGCTCTCCTCCGTGCGCGCACTGCCCGGCGTGAAAGCCGCGGGACTCACGACGGTGCTCCCGTTTACCGGCAACAACAGCTCGGGCACGTATTCGAGTCCGGAAATTTCGCTGCCCGAAGGCGCACCCGATCCGCACGCCAACATTCGCTCCGTCGATTCCGGTTACCTCGAAGCGATGGGACTGCGCTTGATTCAAGGACGCTGGATTCAGGAATCGGACACCACGAACTCCGAACGCGTGGTCGTGATCGATCAGTTGCTCGCCAGCCGCTACTGGCCCGGCGAAGACCCGATCGGCCGCCACATCAGCCGCGACCTCAGCTTCAACAACCGCGACGCGCTCGCGACGATCGTCGGCGTGGTCGCCCCGATCAAGATGCAGACGCTCGAGGAAAACGTTTCCAAGGAAACGCTCTACTACCCGCTCGCGCAGAGCTCCTCCAATGGGCTCACGCTCGTCGTGCGCGCCGAGGGCGATCCCACCGCGCTCACCGCCTCGATCCGCGCGGCGGTGCTCCAGGTCGATCCCGAGCAGCCGATTTTCGACGTGAAAACGATGCCGCAGTGGATGGAGGAAGTCGCGCAATCGCGTCGCGCGCCGATGGTGCTGCTCTCCTCCTTCAGCACCGTGGCGATTCTGCTCGCCGCGCTCGGCGTGTATGGCGTGCTCGCCTTCGCCGTCGCCCAACGCATGACCGAGTTCGGCGTGCGCCTCGCGCTCGGCGCCACCGCCGGCAACATCGCTTCGCTCGTGATCCGAGACGCCGCGCGTCTCATCGGAGTCGGCCTCGCGCTCGGCATGCTCGGTTTCACCTTCTTCAGCCGCATCGTCGAATCGCTCCTTTTTGAAGTGAGCCCGCTCGATCCCGCGACGCTCGCGCTCGCGCCCACGCTCCTGGCCGTGATCGGGCTCATTGCCGGCTTGATCCCCGCCCTCCGCGCGACCCGCGTCGATCCGATGATCGCTCTCCGCGCCGAATAAGCGCGCAACGCGTCGCAACTCGGGACGCACCTGGTCGCGACGCAGTCCGCACCTGGGCTCGACCGTGGACGGCCCCTGCCCCGACCCGGTCCGCACCTAGGCTCGACTCGGTCCGCACCTTGTCCCGGGTCGATGCACCACCGCGCTCGCACCCTAGCCAAATGGAAGGCAAAGAGTTAGAGGACATTTGAACCGTATTACGGTTCAAATGCCATGTAACTCGCTTCAAATTCGATAGATAGGATCTGCTGCGAGTTTTTTTGGGAGGGATGGCGTTCTCGCCGGCGGGGAGCGCGGCTCCAAAGAAAACGCGGGCGTTCCCCTGGGGAACGCCCGCGTGTTGGTGACGGGTCCTATGTGTATCCAGATTCTGGATATTCCAGAGCTCGGATATTAATTGAGGTTGGCCGTGCTGATCATGATCGGATGGCCCGACAGCGGCATTTCACCGCCGAACTCGAACTTGGCGCCGGTGCCGCCGCCGACCGGATAGACCTTGCCGTTGCGCTGGTCCTTCAGCGTGCCGATGCGGAAGCTGAGGATTTTCTTACCGGCGAAGTCGGCCACGGTCATGATGTTGCCGCGGTAGGCAATGCTCACGGCGACGGGGTCGCCCATGCGCTTGTCCTTGAAGGTGCGATACACCTGACCGGTGTTGCGCCACGTGACGACGGACTGCACGACGCGGTCACCGCGGCAGGCGACGTGGAACATGTTGTTCAACGGGTCGGCCTTGCGCTGCGTGCCGGTCTTGGAGTCGATCGGGATCAGCGGCAGGCCGGTTTCGCCGTGGCGCGCGAGCACCATGCTGACGGGATTACGGCCGACCTTGACGGTGCCGACGACGTCCAGGGGCCCGAGGAGCTCCCAGTCGTTGCGCTTCATGAGCGAGGAGGTGTCGATGATGTGGATCGTGCCGTCCTGCGTGGCGACGTAGGCCTTGAAGTGGTCGACGGACCAGCGGTCGATCTTGTGGCCGGCGAGCACCGCGGTGGGCTTGGTGAGGTTCTTCGTCCAAACGACCTTGGGCATCGACTGCGGGCGGACGCTGAAGGTCTGCGGGAACTGCGAGTCACCGGGACCGCGGGCGGCGAGCGTGGCCTTGAAGCTCGCGGCGGAGCTGAGCCAGCTCTCGCGCATGTAGCTGAAGAGCGGCGAGAGATCGAGGATCGCGGCCTTGTTTTCGTCGGTGGAGATGACGAGCGCATAACCGCTGCGCGCGATCGGAGCCTTCCACGCGCCGTCGTAGACGTGCACGCGGTTCTTATCGATCGAGAGGTCGATCTGGCCGAGGGTGAGGTTGTTGGTGGCCGAGGGTCCGAGCCACAGACCGTTGCTGGCGGCGGCGACGGAGGTCGGCTTCTGCATCGGGAGATCGATGTAGCCGAGGAGCTTGAAGTCGGACCAGCTGCCCTGATTGGGCAGACCCATGTAGGGCCAGGTGTGGAACTTCAGGTATTTGCCTTCGAGGGCGACGACGGCGAGCTGCCCCTTGTTTTCCTTGGTGTCCCAGATCGTCACGAGCGCGAACTCGTTGCTGGTGGTGACGGTGACGCCACGCGGAACCTTGTGCGCGGGGAACTTGAAGCCCGGGTAGTTCTTTTCGTCGGAGGCGCGGCTGGTCTGCATGCCGGCGATGGCAAAGAGGCCGTCTTTGTAAACGACGATGGCTTCGTTTTGCTGCATGCCGTAGCTGCGGACCATGCCGACGGGCTGCTTCGGAATCGTGCCGCCGTTGAGCTTCACGTATTCGGCCTGGCGGGTCTGCGGATCCGGGTGCGGCTGCTTGTTGGTCGCGTCGAGACGCGGGCTGATCGCCCAAACGTGATTGTAGTGCGAGAAGGTCTGGATGCGATCGAGACCGGGATCGTTGGTCGCGTCGGTGGGGACGTAGGCAACTTGGCCGGTGTCGGTCCAGTAGTCGTAGTCGGAGCTGGGACCGTCGCCCACTTCGTAGGGGTTGATGCGCACCCAGTAGCCGGGCGCCATCTTCTGCGTGGGCGTGTAAACGAGAGGACGGTCGTCCTTGGCGTTCGGGTTGAGCTGTTCGAAGGTCGGGCCGAGGCGGGCGCTGACGTCCGCGGGTTTCCAGCTGAGGAGGGACGCGGTGTAAGGCGTGGTGGGCGTCGGCGTAGGCGTGGGTTTCGGAGTCGGCGTCGGCGTAGGCGTAGGTGTCGGCGCAGGCGTGGGCGCGGGCGTCGGCTTCGTCGTTTCGACGACGGCGGGCGGCGGCGTGACGACGGCACCGGTGACGTCATAGACTTCGAGGAGCATGACGCCGGTGGTCTTGGAGGCGCCGCTGACGTTGATCTTGTAGGTGCCGGGCGCGAGGTCGACGACCAGCGCGGCGTCCTTGCTGCCGGAGGCGAAGGCGGTCACGCCGGCGGTCTTGAGCGCGGCGGTGAGCTTGGTCTGGTCGGCGAAGCTGCCCCAGTTGTCGTTCGACGCGACGGGCTTGCCGTTGGACGCGACGACCGAGAGGAGCGGATCGCCCAGCGCGCCGGTGATGCCCTGCGACTTGAGCGCGGGACCGGAAACGCGGACGAGCACGCGGCGTTTGTCGCCGCTGTTGATCTTCAACGTCGAGGCAACCGTGGTGCCCGAGGTCTTGATCTTCGCGCGGGTGGAGATGCCGGAGAACTTCGAGGCGGTGGTCACTTCGTAGATCTCGAAGCGCGCGGTGCCGGTCTTGTTGCTGAGGCCGGTGATCTTCGCGGTGTAGGTGCCGGGCGCGAGCTTGACCTTGAGGGCCGCGTCGAGCGTGCCGGACTTCAGCGCGGAGGCGCCCACCGTCTTGAAGGTGGAGGCGAGCTTCGAGTCCCACTTGTCATTGCGACCGACGAGCTTGCCTGCCTTGTCGAAGATTTCGAGGCGCGGCTTCGTCAGCACGGTCGCGTTGACCGCGGAACTGGCGCTGGGGCCGATCGCGCGGACGAGCACTTCCTTCGAGCTCGTGCCCGCGATGGTAAAGCCGGCCACGAGAGCGGAGTCTCCGGTGCCGACAATGGCCGTTGAGGTGAACTGCACGAAGCGGGATTCCGCCGCATGCAGCTGGGCCACGCCGAAAGCCAGCGCGGTCCAAAACAACTTGTGTAACGATTTCATAGATGAGGGGCCGGCTCATCGGAGAATCTCCCATGCTGAAAATGGGGAATCTGACGATAACACCGGGCGGGCCCCTCATCGGCTGTATCCAGATTCTGGATCCGGCTTTTACGCGGTTTTAAATCGTTTCCGGGAACTCACAGATTTTTCATCGCTACGCGGCTAAATCCACGCGTCCCACGGGTGGGACGCCGTGGTGCCACTTTCGAACCGCCAAGCCGTGCGGGCCAAGCGTGTTGAAGATGGATATTATTGATGTAATGCCCCTTACGCTCGCCGGCCCCCACTCGGCATGACACGTGCAAGAGGCAGCGGCTTTCCTCTTCCACTCCCATGCTCGACCTGCGCTACGCCCTCCGCTCCCTGCTGAAAACTCCTGGCTTTACGTTGCTCGCGGTCCTGACGATCGCGATCGGCATCGGCGCGAATGCCGCTCTCTTCAGCGTGTTTATGCAACTGGTGGTGCGCCCGGTGTCGCTGCCCGATCCCGGTTCGCTCGTCTCGCTCTGGTCGGTTAACCAGAATCTCAACTTCAACGCGCCCGCCGTTTCGTGGCCACGCTACGAGGAGTTTCGCACGCACGCGCAGTCGTTTCGCAGCGTGGCGAACAGCGCGTTCGACAACTTCACGCTCACCGGTAACGGCGATCCCGAACAGCTCAACGGTCTCCGCGTCACGGATACGTTTTTCCCGACGCTCGGCGTGCAGCCGCTGCATGGTCGCAACTTCACGCCCGAGGAGGATCTGCCCAACGGCGCGGCCGTCTGCATCCTGAGCTACGAGCTGTGGCAATCGCGCTTCGGCGGCGATCAGTCGATCATGGGCCGCTCGATTCTGCTCAACGGCCAGCCGTGGGAGGTCGTCGGCATCATGCCGCCCCGCCTGAGCAACCCGTTTGCGCAATCGCAGATTTTTGTGCCGCGCGTGTTCGAAGTCGCCGGGCTCACCGCCGAACAGGTCCAGCGCGGCGCGAGCTACGCGCAGCCGATCGCGCGCCTGAAGCCGGGCGTCTCGCTCGAGCAGGCGCGGAGCGAACTCGTCACGTTGAGCCGCGCTTACGCGGAGCAGTTCGCCTCGCGCCTCGATGCGCAAAACACGACGGAGCCACGCTGGTTCACCGACACGCTCGTCGGCAATCTGCGGCCGACGTTCTACACGCTGCTCGGCGCAGTGGCGTTCGTGCTCCTGATCGCCTGTGCCAACGTCGCCAGCCTCTTCCTCGGCCGCCTTTCCGCCCGCCACAAGGAAATCGCCGTGCGCCAGTCGCTCGGCGCCACGCGCGGCGCGATCGTGCGGCAGTTCCTCGTCGAGAGCCTCGTATTCTCGACCGCCGCGGGCATCATGGGCCTGTTGCTCGCGATGTGGGCGCTGTCGGCAATCCAGACCACGGTCGCTTCGCAACTGCCGCCCAACACCACGCTGTCGCTCGAGTGGAGCGCGATCGGTTTCGCCTTCGCCGCGACGCTGCTCAGCAGCCTGTTCGTCGGCCTCGTGCCGGCGTGGCAGGTGTCGCGTAACCGGATTTCGGATACACTCAAGGACACCGCGCGCAGCAGCGGCGGCGGCACGCGCGGCGGTCGTTTCCGCTCGGGCCTCGTGATCGCCGAAGTCGCGCTCTCCGTGGTGCTGCTGGTCGGATCGAGCCTGCTGCTGCTCAGCTTCATCCGCCTGCAGAAAACGCCCGCCGGTTTTTCGGCCCACGGTGTCGCGGCCGCGTTCGTCGGCGTGCCGCTCAATCGCTACCCGACGCAGGGCGAGCAGGCCGAGTTCTTCAATCGCGTGATCGAGCAGCTCCGCGAAGTGCCGCAGGTGAAATCCGCCGCCGTGGCGATCGGTCTGCCACTGAGCGGTTTCGCCCCGATCTCGCCCTATGGCGTGAGCGGTCGTCCCGTGCTGCCGTTGCCCGAGCGTCCGCTCGCGGGCCTGAGCATCGTGAGCGAAGATTATTTTTCACTGCTGCAGATTCCGCTGCGCGAAGGCCGCACGTTTAGCGCCGAGGACCGCGAAGGCGCGCCGGGCGTGTGCATCATCAACGAGTCGTTCGCCAAGCGACTTTTCCCCGGCGAATCGCCGCTCGGCAAAGTGCTGCTGCGCGGACGCGACGCCGATATCCACGTGGAAATCGTCGGCATCGTGGGCGACGTGAAGAGCAACGGCCTCAACGCTCCGCCGCCCGACACGATCTATTATCCCGTGCGCCAGCTCGGACGTCCGGGCATGACGATCGTCGCGCGCATCGACGGTCCCGCCGACGCCCTGCAGCCGATCATGCGCACGGCCGTCGCCTCGGTGGATCGCGATCAGCCGATCTCGTTTTTCCAGACGATGGAAAACTCCGTGAACCAAAGCCTCGGCGTGCAACGCATCGTCGCCTCGCTCACGGCGCTCTTCGCCGGCCTCGCCGCTTCGCTCGCCGCGCTCGGTCTCTACTCGGTGCTCGGTTATGCGGTCGCGCAACGCACGAGCGAGATCGGCATTCGCATGGCGCTCGGCGCGCAACGTCACCAGGTGCTCGGACTGATTCTCGGCAGCGGCATGAAGCTCGTCGCCATCGGCATGATCGTGGGTCTGGTGTTCGCGGTTTTCGCCGCGCGCCTGATCCAGTCGCAGCTCTACTCGGTCGAGCCGTTCGATCCCACGGTCTATGCCGGCGTGGCCGTGCTGTTTGCGGTGATCGGCACGCTCGCGTGCCTGCTCCCCTCGCTGCGCGCCTCGCGCGTCGATCCGCTGATCGCGGTCCGCACGGAATAAGCGTCCGTCCCACAAATGGGATGGCCTAATTCCAGAAGCGAACGACGAGCGTCGTCACGTTTCGACGCTCGCATTTTAAGCCATTGTCAAACCAACACTTACAACACTTCAAAAGCCGTGGCACACCCGTTGCTAAATTGCTGACGCAACCCGCCATTACGATGAAAGCCCAGTTCCTCAGTCTCTTCTTTTTCTCCGCCGCGTTGACCGTGGGCGTTTCTGGGACCGGCAGCACTCACGACGAAGCGTCCGCCGCGCGCGACACCGCCAAACCCGAAGCGGCCACCTGCGAGGAACAACCGGCTCCGCTCGTTTCGGTCCGCAACGACAAACGCGCCGCGCGCTCCACCGACGGCCTCACCTCGTGGTCCACTTTGCTGTTCATGTGATTTTCCGCCGATGATTTCTCTTCGCCACATCGATCGTGTTTATCCGCTGAAAGGCGGTCCGTTCTACGCGCTGCGCGACATCAACCTGGAAATCGCCGCAGGTGAGTTCGTGTCGATCATGGGTCCTTCCGGTTCCGGCAAGTCCACCCTGCTCCACATCCTCGGCCTGCACGACAGCGCCTGGACGGGTGAATACGAGCTGCTCGGCGAACCCGTGCACAAGCTCGACAAAAAGAAACGCTTCGAGCTGCAGAAGAAACATCTCGGTTTCGTCTTCCAGAGCTACCACCTGCTCGACGACCTCACCGTTTACGAAAATCTCGAGATCCCGCTCTCCTATCGCGACGCGCCCAAGAAGGACCGCGAGAGCATCGTGTGCGACGCGCTCGATCGCTTCCACATGGTCGCGAAGAAAGACCTTTATCCCTCGCAGCTCTCCGGCGGTCAGCAGCAGCTCGTGGGCATCGCCCGCGCGTTGATCGCCAAACCCGCGATCATCCTCGCCGACGAACCCACCGGCAACCTGCACTCCGACCAGGGCCGCGAGATCATGGAGCTCTTCAAGAAGCTCAACCAGGAGGATGGCGTCACCATCGTCCAGGTCACCCACTCGAAGCCAACGCCGCCTACGGCACGCACATCGTCCGCCTCGCCGACGGCGTCCGCGTCTCCTGATTCTGAATACAACCCGATTCCCCGTGTCCCTCCGTCCGCTTCTTCTCGCCACCGCCGCGCTCTTCGTCGCCGGTTCGGTTCACGCCGCCACCGCCCTCACGCTCGACGACGCCATCCGTCTCGCGCTCGAGCGCAATCAGGTGATCAAGGTCCAATCCTACAATCGCCCGATCGCGCGCGCCAACGTGCTCACCGAGCTGGGCCGCTTCGATCCCGCGATCACATTTCGCCGCACCTACGGCGAGGACCCCGCGCCCGCCGCCGGCAACGGTTTCACCGACGACGTGTTGACCTCCAACACCTACAGCCTCGCGCTCGAGGGCAACACGCCGTGGGGCATGACCTACAGCCTCGGCGGCTCCGCCCAGCGCACCGGCGGTATCTATAACGAATTCGCCAACCAGTTCTCCACCTTCGGCGGCATCAGCATCACGCAGCCGCTTCTCCGCGGCTTCGGTTTCGGCGCCAACCTCGCGGGCTACCGCATCGCCAAGGCCGATCGCGGCATCGCCGACTGGTTGTTCAAAGGCACGGTCATCGACACCGTCACCGCCGTCATCACCGCCTACAGCGATCTGATCTACGCGCAGGAATCGCTCCGCATCTCCCGCCGTTCGCGCGAACTCGCCGCCGGCCTCGTCGAGGAAAACGAAAAACGCTTCCGCGTCGGCAGCATGTCCGAGAGCGACGTCATGCAGGCCCGCGCCCGCACCGCCACTCGCGACCAAAACGTCCTGCTCGCCGAGCAAAACGTCCGCGACGCCACCAACCGCCTCCGGCAGTTGATCGGCGAAACCGTTTTCCCGTCCAACCCCGAGCACCTCATGCTGGAGCCCGTCCAGCTCACGGTTCCGACCGTGGACGGCGCCGTCGATCTGCAAACTGCGCTCAACGAGCGTCCCGATTACCAGGCCGCGCGTCTCGGTGTTTCCAAAGACCGCGCCAACCGCGCGCTCGCCCGCAACCAACTCCTGCCGCGCCTCGATTTCGTCGGCAGCTACGGCTACAACGGACTCGATCCCGTTTTCCGCGAAGCTCGCGAGCAGGTGGCCGATCGCGAAAACCGCTCCTACGCCGCCGGCGTCGTCGTGAGTGTGCCGCTCACCTTTGCCGAAGGCCGCGGCCGCGCCCGCGCCGCCAAGCTCCGCCTGCGCCAGTCCGAAGAGGATCTCCTCCGTGCCGAGCAGGACATCGCCGTCGAAGTCGCCCGCGCCGCCGGCCAGATCGAGACCGCCGCCAAGCGCGTCGAAGCCAATCTCGCCGCCTACAACCTCGCCAGGCAGGCGCTCGACGCGGAGCTCAAGAAACTGCGCGCCGGCACCAGCAGCACCTTCCTCGTCCTGAATCTGCAGGAAGAGCAGACCTACGCCGACCTCAACTACCAGGCCTCGCTCGCCGACCAGCGCCGCGCCATCGCCGCTTACGAACAAGTGCTTGGCCGCACGCTCAAGACCTACGGACTTTCGGTCGCCGCCCAGTGAGAAAACGGAGTCCGCGCCCGCCGCGGATTTCGAGTTGCAACGCAGGCCGCGAAACCCACTTTCGATGACCTCCGTCGCCCGGATGGCGGAATTGGCAGACGCAACGGACTCAAAATCCGTCGCCCTCTAAAGGCGTGTGGGTTCGAGACCCTCTCCGGGCACCATCATTTTCAGCGCGTTACGAATTGAGGAAAACTTCCCCGTTGGGGAAACGCGCGACCGACGAAGAACCCGCTTTCGCGCGTAGCCGTTGAGATTTGCGCGGGTTTCCGCGGCAAAAGCGCGAACGCAACGGAAAACAATCCAGCGCGGGAATGAGCGGCACCGAAACGCGTCCGCCGCCGGTCAGATCGCGTTACGGCAGCACACCTCGAGGCGGTTTCCGCAGGGATCCTCGAAAAACACCGCGTAGTAGCCGGGACTGTATTCGGTGCACAGCTCCGGGCCCTCGATGTTGCGTGCGCCCGCGCTCTTCAGGATCGCGCCAAACGCGTCGACCGCTTCGCGGCTGTCGCGCCAGAAGGCGATCCGCGTCCGGTTCGCCACGTGCTCGCGGTCCTCGGTGAGATTGATGCCCTCGGGCCGAGGATGATCGCGGACCGCATCGTAGCTGATGTAGTCCTCGCCTTCATATCGCGTCGGAAAACCCAACGCCGGCAGAATCGCGCCGTAGAACTTATCCGCCTCCGCCAGATCGCGGACGCGCAGGTCAATGTGGTCGAACAAACGCATGCGCACCCATTGCCGACGTTGTTCGTGCCGGCAACTCGTGCTCATCATTCACCCGCGCACGTTCCGGCCATCAATCCCCGGCGTCACCGCGATGTGCCCCTGATTTCTTTCCGGTCAAATTTGGTCAGTGTGCGCTCTATCGTTCCAAGGCTCCGTAGAGCGGGGTCTTTCATTCTGCCGAACGTTAAAGACGAGCGCCTCGTTAGCCGCTTTCAGCGACAGCTTCATGGAATCCGTCTAACGCTGGCGAGGCCAACCGAGTGACCCCGACCGCCTCATTATCGTCCGCGAAACCAATCTTCGGGTAAAAGAGCTTGCCTGTAGAGGTCGGCGCGGAATCCCCCTCAAGTAATCGGTAAACGCTGAACCTAGAGGGCACGAACTGCGCGGCTTCTGAAAGAAAGCACATGATCGCGACTTTCGAAATAACAGCGGATACGAAGATCGCATTCCGGCGATTTATCGAGCATATGCCTAGAGGCGCATCGCCATGTCGCGGATCGACTCTGAGAATCAAAGAGACGGCTAAACTTAGGTGGCTCCTGATGCCGCCTAACCGATTCAATACTCGATCTCGTAATTGATATGCTCGCGAATAGCCCTCTTTTGGGTTCTGCATCAGCCAGACCAGCCCCTCGAATTTCCAGAGCCACCTAATAAGCAACTCCGCTTCGAAGTCAGAAATACCTCTCTCATTCTCGAGATCGTCGAAGATCGCCTTCACCGGCGATTCTAGCTCTGCACCGAACGCAGCATTGCATGCCTGACACAGCGGAAAAGTCGCAGCCTTTGGATTTATCTTCTTACCGCCGCTCCACTTGACACCGGTGGCAACGGTGTTCGTGCGCTCGATGAGCCATTGCGGCCAAAAGTGCTCGCGAGTCATAGGACCGCGTGCCCCGCAGGAGATGCATCGGCTTCGGGCGAGCACCTGCGGCTCAAGAGGACTCTTCATTTTCGGCAAACGTCAAAGATGAGCCACGCTGGGACTTGGCGCGGGGCATGCGATAGCATGACCCGTGACAGGTCCCAGCGTTGGCTCTTGTAGGTTCGCTGGCCAAGGAGAGCGGGCAACAGCAAGTTCTCCTTGGCCAGTGAACGGCCGTGGCGGGTGATCGCCCGCCACGGCCTGCCCCGCGTCAGATCGATTGGCTCTCGGAGCTTGGACTCCGTGCGCTAGCAGGATCGGCGCGAGGCTCACCGGCCGCTTAACTCGAACCGTTGCAAGAGCGGCGGCCGGAAGGTCGTCAGCTCGCCTCACAAGAAGGAGTGATCGATGTCTGTGCAAACTTGCCCTGTGTTTATCGGAGTGGATGTCGCCAAGCTCTCCCTGGCAATCCAGTTCCCCGACCACCTCTGGTCCACTGCCAATACCGCCTCGGGTCATGCGGCGTTTCTCACCAAGCTGAAGGTCCTCGACGGTGCTCACGTCATCTGTGAAGCCACCGGTGGCTACGAGCAGCCGCTGGTCTTCGCTCTCCATCAAGCTGGCGTTGCCGTCAGCGTCATCAACCCAAGACAGATCCGGGACTTCGCTCGCGCGTGTGGTCGCTTGGCCAAGACCGACTCGATCGATGCCGCACTCCTGCGCGACTACGGGACCAAGTTGCAGCCCGACGCCGACCCGGTGCCTGCGCCCGGCAGCGCCGAGTTCGCCGAACTGGTGCGCGCGCGTCAGGACCTCGTTGCCTTGATCACCGATGAGATCAACCGCCGCGAGCACGTGCGCTTGCCAGCCTTGCTCAAGCTCTCCCTCGCCCGTCAGAAGCTCCTCGAGAAGCAACTCGCCACCCTCGACGCTCTCATCGCCGCGCACTTCCAGGCCGATGCCCAGCTCGCATCCAAGGCCCAGCGACTCCAGCAGGTTCAAGGCGTGGGTCGCGTCAGCGCCTTCACCCTTCTCGCTCTCCTGCCCGAACTCGGCTCGTTGCGAGATGCCGAAGCGGCGGCGATTGCCGGCGTCGCTCCCATGAACCGCGACAGCGGCCAGTTCCGCGGCCAGCGCCACATCCACGGCGGACGCGCCGCCGTTCGCCGCGTCCTCTATATGGCTGCCCTCACCGCCACGGTTCATAATCCCATCCTCAAAGCCTTCTATCAACGTCTCCGCCAACACGGCAAACCCGCCAAACTCGCCCTCACCGCCGTCATGCGGAAACTCATTATACTGCTCAACCGCCTCCTCAAAAACCCTCAGTTTATTCTTGCCGGTTGAACACCGTTGCTGGCGCCTTGTTCGGCTTTTCCGGCCTCATTCGAACAGCTCCTCCGTGCCGAAATAGCTCCGCAGGTAGCCGGTGATAGCATCGGCCGGAGGCTTCAACTGCTTAAACTTGTCTTGATACCGCGCGTGAATCCAACCGAAGGAAGATTTCTTCATCGCCTCGAGCGTGGGATACTTCTCTGGCATCTCTTTCGCCGCTGCCGTCAACACATCACATAAGATAGTTACATTCTCGTCGATAACGGCAGAATACTCCGACAAAAGGTTCGCGAGCTCAGTAGGCACGAGCGGCGATTCTCTGAGTCGCATGAGCGCATTCTGAAAATCAACCATGCTTCTTGGCAGGTGCGCCTCAGCGTGTGTGTGCTTGTGCCAAATCGCCGCTCTCGTGCGCGGATCTGGCCGTGGGGGCTTCGGCGGCTGGTCTACCTCCCTGATGTGTTCATCCGCCAGCTGAAACTTCCCTTCCATCTCCTTGAAGCTAATCCGAGACATCGGACACTTCGAACGGTCATACGGACGTGATCCCTCCTTCATCTCGATGTCGAAAAAGTGATGAGCATAGATATCGTAAAGAGCGGTCACATTCGCTCCGAAAAAGTCGTCGATTCCTGCTGATCGGCGAAGCTCGATTTCACCCTTCCCGTTGAAGTGGGACAGCACATCTGTGAACGCCTTCAACTGCTCCTTAAAAACCTCGGTTCGAATTGGCTGTAGGAGTGTTCGCTTGGCTTTGATGAATGTAAGAACCGTGACGGTTCCGATGACGGTAAAGAAGAGGATTTGGAACACCTCTTTCGCGACTTGCAGCCAGATGGGCATAGATGGTTTTGCCGAACGTTAAAGATGAGCCACGCGTGTGCTTGGCGCGAGCCGTGCCTCTGCACGGATCGTGACAAGCATACGCGTTGGCTCTGAGGCCTGGTTCGGCTCTTTCACTGCTTGTCCAAATCTTCGCCAGGAAAATACAGACAGTGGATCTCTTTCATATCCACGACTATCTCGTCCCTAACGGCTTTCACATCCTTCGTGTAATCCTTGGTCCCACGCCATACGACAACCCCAACAATCAGCGAAGCAGCCGATACGAGCCAAAATGTCGGCTTAACCCATGCCTCTGTGGACTGTGTAGCCTGATAAAGAGGAATCAGAGAAAGCAAGCCCGACCCTGTGACGCCCCAAAGCACACCGGCGTAAAGTTCGCGTCCGGAAGCACCGGGGGCAATCGTCTTCACTTTTCGATAGATACGCCGCCAGTCAATCAACCGTAGCTGTATCTCGGTCGTGTCCTGTGGTGCAACAGTCGTAATCTGGCGCGCAGAAAGCTGGATATTCTCACTTTGCATCTTTCTTCGCCCCCTCCTTCCTGGGCTCAATCACACCGGCGACAATCGCATTTAATAGAACTGTATGGCCGCAATTATTGCAGGTCACCGGAGCCAGCGGAACAACAGGTCCACCGAGAACAAGTCCGCCACTGGAGAACTCCGTAAGCTGGAAGATCTCTTGAGTGATATTCCAATTGTTGGTCTGGCAGTAGGGGCATAAAAATGGCGGACGCCACTTAGCCGCTACGAACTTCGTTAGTTTTTGGTGCTGCTCGCTGGTGAGCTTCATAAAATTTGCCGAACAGTGCAGTTGGCCTCAACTCAGTTGATCATTGCACTGCCAATGCACTCGACGAGGCAGCACAATAACCTTTCCGACGAAGTGTCGTTGCTGGTGTTGAAGTGGACGAGGAACCAAGCACCGGCAGTCTGCTAAGTTAGGGCATTAGCGCCAAGTCCGGCTTTCGGGAAAAAGTCCCGGTTTTGCGTTTTCGCGCGGACACAAGAAAGCCCGGCAGGGAAGCCGGGCTTTGGCTAACGAGGGCTCAGACGGGACTCATTGCGGACCGAGTCGGGACAATGTCTGCACCGGGTCGAGCCAAGGTGCGGACCGGGTCGCGACGAGGTGCGGATCGAGTCGAGCCTGGGTGCGCGCCGAGTCGGGACGGGGTGCGGCTCTTATTTGAAGAAGAGCTGGAGGGTCTCGGCGAGGTAGTGGCGGGCGTTCATCCACGTGTGGCCGCCTTCGGTGATGAGTTCGATGTGCTTGATGTTCTTCTCCGTGAGGTAGCCGTTGAAGGCGGCGGCCTGTTGGTAGAGGAAGTCGCTCTTGCCGACGCCGAGCCAGAGGAGCTTGGTGCGGGCGTTGGTCGTGGCGGCGTCGGCGATGAAGCTCGGGAAATGTTTCTCACAGACCTCGGGCGTGAGGTAGGCGGCGTAGGAGCCGATCCAGGCGAACTTGTCGGGGTTATTGAACGCGGTGAAGAGCGACTGGCCGCCGCCGCGCGGGAATCCCGCGATGGCGCGGTGTTCGCGGTCGGCGATGACGCGGTAGTTGGCCTCGACGTAAGGGATGATGTTGGTGAGCAGTTCGTCGCCGAAGACGCGGTAAGCGGCGGCAACTTCCGGCGAGTCGGGGCGCGGCATGCCGACGTGCATGTTGCCGTAGGGCATCACGACGATCATCGGCACGGCTTTCTTCTGCGCGATGAGGTTGTCGAGGATGACGTTGAGGCGGCCGGCGCGGAACCACGTCTCCTCGGTATCGGTGGTGCCGCTCACCAGGTAGAAAACGGGCAGCTTGTCCTTTCCGGCGCGGTAGCCGGGCGGTGTGTAGATGACGAGCGGGCGCGTGCGGTTGAGGGTCTTCGATTCGTAGAAGGCGTAGGTCAGCTCGCCGCGCGGGACGTCCTGCAGGTGATGCAGGCCGGGCGTGTCGCCGGGGATGTCCACGAGGCTGGCCTTGAAACCTTCGTTGGGAAAGATGTCGGGGTTGACCGGATCGGCCACGCCCACGCCATCCACCACGAAATTGTAGGGATAGAGGTTGGGCTCGACCGGGCCGACGGTGATGGACCACAAGCCGGACTCGTCCTTTTGCATCGGCTGATTGCTCCGGAGGAATTGGCCGCTGAGTTCGACCTTTTGCGCGTGCGGCGCGCGGAAGCGGAACGTGACCGTGCGGTCGGCGTGCACCTCGGGCGACGGCGGCGGCGGCGTGCGGGTCGCAGGTTGGGCGAAAGCGGTCGCGGCGAGAAACAGCAGCGAGAACGCGAACGTGAGAGGCGCGAGGGAGTTTTTCATTGGGGGGTTTAGGTTTTCAGTTTTAGCCGCGAATGCTTCGCCTGTGCGAGAGGCAGGTTTTGGTTTTTAGCTTTTGGTTTTTAACCACGAATGCTTGGCCTAACGGCTTCGCTTAAAGATGCCCTTCGCCTGATCGGCTCCGGTGTTGGATCGGAAGCGCGGCTGATCGCCGCGGGACCTTTGGTCGACGATCAGTCGACCCCTTGAACCTATCGCGGAGTCGATCAGACGGAGCGGATTCCAAAGCGCAGCCGGTAGGCGGAGCATTCGCGGTTAAAGATCTCGGTTTTGTTTTTCTTGGACCACGAATGCTCCGCCTGCCGGCTTCGCTTAAAGAAGATGCCCTTCGCCTGATCGGCTCCGGTGTTGGACCGGAGGCGCGGCTGATCGCCGCGGATTTGGATTTTTGGGCGACGATCAGTCGACCCTTTGAACCTATTGCGGAGTCGGTTAGACAGAGCGGATTCCAAAGCGTAGCCGGTAGGCGAAGCTTTCGCGGTTAATATCTCGGTTTTATTTTTGAACCACGAATGCTTCGCCTAACGGCTTCGCTTAAAGATGCCCTTCGCCTGATTGGCTCCGGTGTTGGACCGGAGGCGCGGCTGATCGCCGCGGGTTTGGATTTTGGGCGACGATCAGTCGACCCCTTCAACCTATCGCGGAGTCGATCAGACGGAGTGGATTCCAAAGCGTAGCCGGTAGGCGGAGCATTCGCGGTGACCTAGCGCACCGGGATTTCGATCAACGCGACGGAGTGACCGAGCAGTGCGAATTCGAACTCGGCGGAGCCGGCCGAGGCGGTGACGGGCGCGAGCGGGAGCGCCTTCAAGTCGGCCGCGGCGTGGAGCTGCGCGATTTGCTCCGGCGTGGGCGATTGCGGTTCGCCGAGCGAGCGCCAGAACGTGAACGCGTTGGCGTGGGTTTCGTCGACCGGCGTGATCGTGGCGGCGGCGGGATGGTGCGCGGCCGTGAGCGCGTCGATGCGCAGACGAACCGGCATGGCCTCGTCGAAACCCGCGGCGACGTCGTGGTAGCTCCACACAAGCAGCCGCAGCGCACCGGATTCCGTGCGCGTGGCGACGATGCCGATGTCGGGCGCCGCGCGCACGCTGCTCGCGAGAATCTCGGCCGTCGTCCGCATGCCGGACGAAGTCGCCTGCACGCGCTCGCGACCGAGCTGCGCGAAAAGTTTGAAGGCGTTGAAAACCGGCAGCGCGACCTCGTTGGTCGTGAGCGCGCGCAGGCCGTTGAACCACGGTTGATCGTGAAACGTGAACGCCCACGAAACGGCGCCCTGTAGATTACCGCCGTGGTGCGCGACGAGATCCTGTTTCCGCATGAACGACGCGGCGGTGTAGGACGCGAACTGCGAGGTGCGCCGGTAATCGCGCTCGGGGTCGAGCGTGGACGGACAGCCCGCGCAGCCTTCGGGATCGGACTCGCCGATGTAAACCGGCAGCGAGGCATACTCGGGAAAACTCGCGATGATGCGACTGTAACGATCGATCGTGACGAGGTGATTGCGGAGGTTCATCTCCACGCGGTCCTGCTCGTCGAGTCGCGTGAGTCCTTTCGCGTGATACGCGACGAAATCGAGCGGCGCACCGATTTCGTCCGTGGCGGCATTGCGGCCGGAGCGGCAGTGCTCGAGGAACGTGGTCATGAACACGTCGCCCTGTTTCCAATTCGGATCGGTCGTGTGCGGCGCGCCGACGCGGGCCTCGGGCACGACTTTTTTAACGGCGGCGGAGAAGTGATCGTAGAGCCGGCAGTAGTCCTCGACGCTGCCCTTGAAGTAAGGCGACTCGGGTTCGTTCCACAGCTCCCAGAGCCAGGACGCAACGACTTCGCGGCCGTAGCGTTCGACGTTGTGCTGCACCCACGCCTCGATGAACGCCTGCCACTTCGCGTAGTCCTTCGGCGGATAATACGCGCCGCCTTCGAGAATGTCGCCGGCGGGCAGACCGCGCTTCACGAGCGTCGGCGTGTAGGGTTCGGGTTTCGACGAAAGCGCCTGCGGCATGAAGCTCGCCTGCACAAACGGCTGCAGACCGGGGCGCGTGAGTTCGTCGAAAATCGCGTCGACGATCTTCCAGTTGTAGACGGGATTTCCGTCCGCGTCCTCGGTGTAGACGTTGGTGCTCGACCATTTCAGCGCGAGCGTGCCGTCGCCGCTTGTATTCAAATGATGGACACGGATGCGCACCGGCTCGTCCTTCGCGAACGATGTGAGCTCGTGCAGGAGGTGTTTCCCTTCGGGCGTGAGCGTCGTGAGCGCCTCGTCGTAGCCGAAATAATTCCAGATCGGACGGAGTTCGCCCGCGGGTTGGTCCGCGCGGACGAGCATGTTGACAGGAGCGGTGGCCGCCAAAGCGGAGGCTGCGAGCGCAGCGCACAGCGCGGGCGGGAGAAACGTTTTGAGGGAAAGCATCCGGGGAACGGGAACGGGGTAAATCCAACGGTTTGGTCGGAGGCGGCGCTCGGCAAATGACGCTTGGCTTCACCGTAAAGTGCGAAGGCGGACAGGCGGGGAGAGACAAACGCGGCATATCAAATGTAAGATTGTCATCGAACGTGCGACGCGGGTCCGCGTCGGGTGCACTGTCGACCTTTCGATTCCGATCTGCCCATGAACTTGTTCCCCCTCCCCCTTCGGCAGGCGCGGGCGCTTTGCGCGCTGTTCGCCGCCTTTTTCTTCGCCTTCTCGGCCGTGTTCGCGGCCGACGAGACCTGCACCACCTGCGGTGGTCGCGTGGTCGTCAGCGGAGAGTTCGCGCACAGCAAAACGATTCCGTATCCGCGCATCGCCGGTGCGGAGGCGGATCCCGAAGCGTATCTCGAAGACGTGCACGGTCCGCGCTTCACGGTGACCGTTTCCAATCTGCCCGCGGGTCGCTACACGCTCGAGATCGGCGCGGCCGAGACCGAGGCGGAAGCGGCCGGCGAGCGCGTGTTCGACGTCGCGGTCGGCGAGCAATCGTTCGCGCGCGGCGTGGACCTCTTCGCGACAGCCGGCGCCCGCAAGGTGACGTTCGTGCGCGGCGAGATCGAGAAGGTCGACGACGCGCTGCGCGGACCGTTGCAGCTCATCTTCTCCGCAACGAAGGGCCACGCGAAGTTCAACACCATCACGATCAAGAATCAGGACGGCGAGGAAGTCGTCGCGTTTGCCGCCAACGAGCTCGCCGATGCGTTCGGCGCCGCGGCGCTCGTGCCGCCGGAGGTGAAGGAGCCGGCGATCTGGCGCGATCCGTCGAAGCCGCTTCGTGCGCGCTCCGACGATCTCATCCGCCGCATGTCGCTCGCGGAAAAAGTTTCCCAACTGAAAAACGCCGCGCCCGCGATCGCGCGTCTCGGCCTGCCCGCCTACGATTACTGGAACGAGGCGCTGCACGGCGTCGCGAACAACGGCATCGCGACGGTTTTCCCGCAATCGGTCGGCGCCGCGGCGTCGTGGAATCCCGAGTTGTTCAAGCAGGAGGGCACGGTCATCGGCATCGAAGGCCGCGCGAAATTCAACGACTACGCCAACCGCCACGGCGGTGACTCCAAGTGGTGGGCGGGCCTCACTTACTGGACGCCGAACATTAACATCTTCCGCGATCCGCGCTGGGGCCGCGGTCAGGAAACCTACGGCGAAGACCCGTATCTCACCGCCGAAATCGGCATCGCCTTCGTGAAGGGCATTCAGGGCGATCATCCCGACTACATGCTCGCGATGGCGTGCGCGAAGCACTTCGCGGTGCACAGCGGTCCCGAGCCGAGCCGCCACAGTTTCAACGCGGTCATCTCCGATCGCGATCTCTACGACACCTACCTGCCGCAATTCGAGCGCGTCGTGCGCGAGGGCAAGGTCGCCGGCGTGATGAGCTCCTACAACGCCGTCAACGGCGTGCCCGCGAGCGCGAGTTCGTTCCTGCTCACCGATCTGCTCCGCAAGCAGTGGGGCTTCGACGGCTACGTGGTCTCCGACTGCGACGCGATCCGCGACATCTACGGCGCGAAGATGCACGCCTACGTGAAGACCGCGGAAGAAGCCGCGGCCCTCGCGGTGAAGGCCGGCTGCAATCTCTGCTGCGGCGGCGATTACAACGCGCTCGTGCGCGCCGTGCAGCAGGGCCTCGTGACCGAAAAGGAAATCGACAACGCGCTCTATCACACGCTGTGGACGCGTTTCCGTCTCGGCCTCTTCGATCCGGCCGATCGCGTGCCGTTCAACGCCTACACGATCAAGGACAACGATCTCCCGCAGCACGGCCAGGTCGCGCTCGAACTCGCGCGCCAGTCGATCGTGGTGCTGAAGAACGACGGCGTTCTCCCGCTCGATCGCACGAAGCTGAAGACGATCGCCGTCATCGGTCCCAACGCCGCCTCGAAGTCGATGCTCGAGGGCAATTACCACGGCTCCGCTTCGCGCTCGATTTCGATTCTCGACGGCATCCGCAATCTCGTCGCCAACGAGGTGAAGATCGTCACCGCGATGGGCAGCCCGATCACGACCAAGCCCGGCACCGCGCCGTGGAGCGGTCAGGACAACACCACCACGCGTTCGGTCGAGGAATTGAAAGCCGAAGCGCTCGAAATCGCCGCGCAAGGCGACCTCATCATCTACGTCGGCGGCATCACGCCCGCGCAGGAAGGCGAGAGCTTTGACCGCGATTCGATCGAACTCCCCGCCGAGCAGGAAGATCTCATCCGCGCGCTCCACGCCACCGGCAAACCGGTCGTGATGGTCAACTGCAGCGGCTCCGCGATGGCGCTCACGTGGCAGGACGAAAACCTGCCCGCGATCGTGCAGGCGTGGTATCCCGGACAGGAAGGCGGCCGCGCCGTCGCTGAAGTGTTGTTCGGCGAAATCAATCCATCGGGTCACCTGCCGGTCACGTTCTACCGCGCCACCGCCGATCTGCCGGACTTCAACGACTACAACATGAAGGGCCGCACGTATCGCTACTTCACGGGCCAGCCGCTCTACCCGTTTGGCCACGGCCTGAGCTACACGACGTTCGACTACTCGAATCTGCGCGTCTCCCGCGCGGGCAAGGATTCGGTCAAGGTCACGCTCGAGGTCGCCAACACCGGCGCACGCGAGGGCGACGATGTCGTGCAGCTCTACGCCACGCCGCCCGCTTCGTCGCAGCCGCAGGAAATCCGCGCGCTGTGCGGTTTCACGCGCGTGAGCCTGAAGCCCGGCGAAAAGAAGAAGATCACGATCACCGTGCCGGTCGTCGCGCTGCGTCGTTGGGACGAAAAGAAAAACGCCTACGCGATCCCGTCCGGCGAATGGACGATCGCCGCCGGCGCGTCGTCCGCCGACCTGCGCCAGACGGCGAAAGTGAAACTCTAACGCACCCTCCGCTCTCCTGATAATGTTGCCCAAAATCCCCTCCCTCCGCACCGGCTTCGCGCTCGGTGCGCTGTTTCTCGCCTTCTCTTCGGCGCACGCCGCCGAGGAGAAAATCGCGTCGCCCGACGGACGCGTCGTCGTGATCGTCGATGACAACGACGGCCTGCGTTATCGTGTGACGCTCGACGGCCAGCCGGTCCTCGCGCCGTCGCGGATGGGATTGGATTTCGCGGGCGGCTTTTCGCTCGGACGCGTCGCGTCCATCAAAGGCGCGGAGCGTTCGAGCCACGATGGCACGTGGGAAAATCCCTTCGGCCACCGTCGCATCGAGCGTGATCGTTATCAGGAGCTGCGGCTGAAAGTGCAGGAGCGCGCCGACGCGCCTGCGCAACTGGTCGTGATCGTGCGCGCCTACGACGAAGGCGTGGCGTTTCGCTACGAGATTCCGGTGCAGCCGGGACTCGAGGACTACGTCGTCGTGCAGGAACGCACGGAGTTCGTCTTCCCCGACGACCTCACGTGCTGGGCGGGCGACTACTCGGACTGCGCCGAATCGCAGTATCCCGAAAAACGTCTCACCCAACTCGGCACCGACGTCGCGCGTCCGCACGTGCTGCCGCTGGTCGTGCGTCTGCCGCATGGCTTCGCGGCAATCGCCGAATCCGATCTGCTCGATTGGGCGGGCATGTTCGTCACGGCCGCCGGTCCGGGCGCCGACGGCAAACCGCGTCCCGGTGCGCGCGCGACGCTGCCCACGCGCAAGGACGGACGCGGCCTCGTCGCCGGTCGCGATCATCGCCAGAGCCCGTGGCGCGTGATTCAGCTCGCGCGCGAAGCGAAGGATCTCGTGGCGACGGATTTCATCGCGACGCTCGCCACGCCGTCGCAGATCGCGGACACGTCGTGGATCAAGCCCGGCATCAGCGCGTGGGATTCGTGGTGGACGGGTTTCAATCCCACCCAGCCCGGCTACACCGGCCTGCGTTCGCGCGGCGACACCCGCTCCCACAAGGAGTATATCGATTTCGCGGCGGAGATGGGTTTCGATTACCAGCTCATCGACTGGTATTGGTATGAACCGATGAACAGCCCGAAGGCGGACCTCACCAAGCCCGCCGCGCACGTCGATCTGCCGGGCCTCGTCGCCTACGCGCGCGAGCGCAACGTCCGTCTCCTCCTCTGGCTCGATTCGCACGACGTCGAGCGTCAGGGCTTCGACAAAGTTTTCGCTCAGGCAAAGGCGTGGGGCTTCGTGGGCGTGAAGATCGATTTCATGAACAACGACAGCCAGGAAACGGTGCGCTGGTATGTCGACTGCCTCGCCGCTGCGGCGCGCTACGAACTGCTCGTGAATCTCCACGGCGCCTACAAGCCCACCGGCCTCGCGCGCACGTGGCCCAACTACATCACGCAGGAAGGTGTATTGGGAAATGAATACTCGAAGATTCGCGCCGACGCGTGCACCACGCTGCACACGATCACGCTGCCCTTCACGCGCGGTCTGCTCGGACCGATGGATTTCACACCGGGCGGCTTCCTCAATCGCACCGCGGCTGACTTCAAGATCAACGCGCCCGCTGAAGTCATCGGCACGCGTGCGCGTCAGCTCGCCGAAACGGTTGTGTATTTCAGCCCGCTGCTCGTTCTCTGCGACAGCCCGACGAACTATCGCGGCCAGCCCGGCGTGGAGTTCTTCCGCGGCCTGCCGACCGTATGGGATGAGTCGATCGCGCTCTCCGCGGAATTCGCCGAGCACGTCGTGATCGCGCGCCGCTCGGGCGACCGCTGGTATCTCGCCGCGATGAACGGCGACGCGCCCGTGACGCTCCGCGTGCCCGCGTCCTTCCTCGGCTCGGGCAACTGGGAACTCCGCGCGTTCGCCGACACGCCTGAGTCCGGCGAACAACCGGAAAAGATCGCGGAAACGCGCCGCACGGTGAGCGCCAGCGACACGCTCGAACTCACGCTCGCGCCCGCCGGCGGTTACGCCGCCGTGCTGACGAAGCGCTGAGACTGCCTTGATCCAAACTCCAAAACCGCCAGCCGCACGCTGGCGGTTTTTTTGTGAACTGAATCTGACCCTTTCTACGTGGGAACGCGTCAGGCGGCGTGTTCGTTTTCCCTCACCCTTCCCCGCTCCTGTATGACCTTTGCCCCACTGTCCTTCGCTGCGCTCGCCTCCCGCCGCTCTCAGCGATTTCTGCAACAACTTGGCCTCTTCCTTGGCCTCACGAGCGCGCTCGTCTCGGCCGCGAGTGCTGCGATCGAGCGGGTAAATCTGGGTCAGCTCGAGAACGGCGCGACGGTGTCGTTCGTGCGCAGCGCGGAAGGCGCGTGGGGCTTGGAAATCGCCGGCGGCACCGCCCCGACGATTCGTCAGGAGCAGCCGGCGCAGATTGAGATTTTTACCAGCGCCGACGACGTGCGCACACGGTCCGCGGCGTATCGCGCAGTCGAAAAATCCGCCGACACGATCATCGCACACGCCACCGTGTGCGAAGGTGCTGACGTTGCTTTCAACGTGCGCGACACGTGGTGCCTCGACGGCGCCGCGGTCACGGTGAACCGCACCATCGAAGTCGCGGGACGCGCGCCCGGCGGTTTCGGTTCGTCGGTGGTATTCGCACTCGATCCGAGCGTGCGCTGGGACGACGTCGCCTGCTTCGCGCCCGGCGCGCTCTACGGCGATCCCACGCATGACGGCGCGCGTTCTCCCGGCGGCACGCTCAACTACGCCGCGCGCCGTTTTCTCATGCGCGAAGATCTGCTGCCCGCGCCGGTGTTTGCGCTGTCGCTGCCGGGCGGCGCTTCGATTGCGGTGCTCAATCCCTCGCCTCGCGGTGACTCGACGGTCGCGGACACGCGCCTCGCGGAATCCGCGATGATCGATGGACGTTTTCAATTCGGCGCGCTGGGCGCGTGGCAAAATCCGGACCGTCCCATCGAGTTCGGTTTCCGTTTTCCCGGCACAGCCGCGTTTTTCACCGGCGGCCCCGAGGCGACGACACCGGCGCAGTGGTTTTATCGCGGACACCCGATCGAGCCCGGCGCGAACCATCACTACACCGTGAGTTTCCGTTTCGGCGCGAACGAGACCTTCTCCGACACGACGCGCAACGCCTGGCGTTGGGCGTGGTCGCAGCTCCAGCCGTCCGTCGATCCGATCGATGTCGATCTCATGCGCCGCGTGTTGATTGATCACTTGCACGCGCAGGCCGCGACGATCGATGGACGCACCGGCATTCCCTTCGTGCTGAGCACGGTGACCGACACGCTGCAGTGGAACTGGACGATGATCGCGATGGGCTTCGTCGCGAAAAACATCGAGTGCGCTGACTTGCTCCTGCGCGAAGCCGAGCGCGATCCCTCGCCGCGCGGACAGAAGATGCGCGAGACCGGCCTCGCGATCATCGCGTCGATGATCAAGGCGTTGCCCACCGTGCCGCTGCAAGCCACCGGCTACGATCTCGCGACCGGCGAACCGTGGGATCACCACTGGCTCGCGCCGTGGCTGCGCAACGCGACCGAAGACATGCGCGTGCTCATCCAAGCCTACCAGCGCGAGCGTGCGCTCGGCCGCGAGCATCCGGAGTGGTTTGGCTGGGTGAAGACTTACGTGGACTGGCTGCTCGAACAGCAGCGTCCCGACGGTTCGTTTCCGCGTCGCTGGAACCCCGGCACCAACGAACCTGCCGAGCCCACGGGCACGACGAGTTACAGTCCGGTGCCGCTGCTCGTCCTCATGAGCGGCGAAACCGGCGATCCCAAGTATCGCGAAGCAGCGATCCGCGCCGCCGACTATGTCTGGGAAAACTGGGGCCAGCGCGGACTCTACATCGGCGGCGCGAGCGACAATCCCAACATCACCGACAAGGAAGCCGGCATGCTCAGCATGGAGGCGTTTCTCAGTCTGCATGAAGCCACCAGCGATGCGCGCTGGCTCGAGCGCGCGCGCCGGGCCGCCGACTTCACCGAAACGTGGATGTGGATTTGGAACATGCCGATGCCGCTCGATGCGGATGACGCGGAGCTCAACTACAAGCGCGGCGTCTCCACCATCGGCCCGCAGGGCATCTCCGCGCTGCACGCGGGCAGCGTCGACGAATATCTCGATTGGGCGGTGCCGAGCTACGCGAAGCTCTACCGCCTGACCGGCGATGCGCACTACCTCGACGTCGCGCGCATTCTCCTGCACGGCACGAAGTCGATGGTCGCGCTCCCCGGTCGTCAGTATGACCTGAAAGGCATCGGCTGGCAGCAGGAAGGCTGGCGCTTCGGTCCCGGCGGACGAGGCCGCGGCAACAGCGGACATCGTTTCTGGCTGCCGTGGATTTCCGCGAATCACCTCGCCGGCATCATGGGCCTCGAGGAGTTCGAGCCGGAGTTGTTTCAACAACTCTCAAAGTAACTGCATCGCGACCGTGTGCGCACCGAGTCGCGCCAAGGTGCGTCCCACGTCGGGACAAGGTTCGGACCGGGTCGAGCCAAGGTCCGCACACGGTCGGGACTCGATGCGGACTGAGTCGGGACGTGATGCGGCGTGAATCGGAGCGTTGAACCCTTGGCGTTCATCGGTGAGATTCACGCACCCCTTCCCCACGAGAAACGTCCTGCTTCCCCCGCAGGACTGATCGTTTCGCCTGCAGGCTAAAGTTTCCCCAACCGCGGCTCGGGCCGTGAAAAATTACCCAACCCTCCAGTCAATGAACCCGCTCCGTCCTCTCCGATTCACTCTTGGTCTTCTTCTGGGCGCGTCCGCCAGCACGCTTTGCGTGGCGGCGACGAGCAGCCCGCTCGCGGCCGAAACCGCGTCGGTGCAGGCGCTGTTGCAGCGCCAGGAACTCGCGCCTTACCGCGGGTGGCTGAAGTTTCTCCAGTTCCGCGCCGAGCAGGAGACGGCGCGTCACGGCGCCGATTCCGAAGCCGCCAAAAAAAGCCACCGAGCGTCTGCGCGAGTGGGTGAAGCGAATCGACGAAGATCCCGCGCTGCTCGGTAAACTGCGCGGCGTGCAGGAGTGGGCCTACGAATCGCCGGTCGATGGTTCGGGTCAGCCGTTCAAGCTCATGATCCCGACGGACTATGATCCCGCGAAACCGGCGGGCATCTCCCTCTACATGCACGGTCTCACGGGTGATCACTTGAAGCACTCGACCGGCATGCGCGATCGCGAAGGCAATTTTGAAATCGCTGTGCTCGGTCGCTCGCGCGGCGGCGGTTATCTCGGACTTTCCGGCGCGGATGTCCTCCACGTGCTGGATTACGTGCAGACGCATTGGAAGATCGACGACCGTCGCATCCAGCTCAGCGGCGGCAGCATGGGCGGCGGCGGCATCTTCAAACTCGGGTCGCGTTATCCGCACCTGTTCTCGTCGGCGCTCATGACGTGCGGTTTCACCACGCAGGAGCCGATCAACAATCTGCTGACGCTCCCGATCTACGCGACGCACAGCAACGACGATCCGGTCGTGCCCGTGATCACTGCGCGTGGACCGTTCCAGACGCTGCGGGCCCGCGGTGGCCGCAATATCTTCGACGAGACCACCGGGCTCGGTCACGCCGCGTGGGACTACGTTGAGGGCAACCAGCGTGCGGCGGCGTGGGGCCAAAAAGAAGTGCGCCCGAAATCGCAGGATGTCCTGCGCATCGACTACACGGCGCTCGACAGCGTCGCCAACCGCGGCTGGTGGGCGGAAGTCGCCGAATGGGGTCCCGAGCCGAAACCGGCCCGCTTCATTCTCACTGCGACACGCACCAACTCGCTCACGGCCGAACTCCGCAACGTCGGCCGCCTCACACTGCGCATCGACGAATCTCCGTTCGACGCCAGCCAGCCGTTGCGCGTAACGATCAACGGAAAACCCGAGATCGAGATTCCGGCGCCGCTGTCGGCGCGCGTGGATATTGGTGAAGCGGGACTCGTGACCGCCGCGAAGCCGGTGCGTCGTCTGCACACGCCCGGCGGTGCCTACCAACTCTACAACGGCGAGCCGCTGCTGATCGTTTACGGCACGCAGGGCGGCGCGAAGCTCAAGGAGGCCGCCGAAGCCGCAGCCCGCAGCTGGAGTCCGGCGTGGCTGGGCGATCAGGACATGTTTGGCCGCGATCCCGACGACGGCGTGCCGTTCTCGCACAATCTCTACGGTTCGCTGCGCACCAAGGCCGACCACGAAGTCACCGCCGAGGATCTCGCGCAGAACCACCTCGTGCTGATCGGACACGCCGGCGAAAACAGCATCGTGAAGCGCCTCTCCGCCGCGTGGCCGGTGCGCATCACCGACACCGAAATCGCGTGCGACGATGGCGTGACGTTCTCTCGCAAGGGCCGCGCCTGGGGTCTCGTGCACCTCAATCCCGAAGCGCAGGATCGCTTGGTCTTCTGGGTCGGCTCCGATGTGGACGCCGCGTATGCGGGCAATGCTTTGATCCCCTACATCCATGGATCGAACCTGCACGCCGCCGATCTGATCGTGGCGGATCCCGTGAAACGCTCCGTCGTGGCGACGCGCAGCTTCGCGCCGGACTGGAGTTGGACCAAGGAAACGCGTGCGCCGAAGATTGCGAAGACGCTGGCTTCCGCGACCGAGCTGGCCAACGCGATCGCCGAATCGGTGCGCCTCGCCGCCGGCTGCGATTACGCCATCGCCACGACGATCGATAACTTTGGTGACATGCCCTTCGATCCCGCCACCGCCACGGCGCGCGATGTGGCCAACCTGTGCTACAACGACCTCATCGATGTGATCGAGATCGACGGCGCTCATCTGCTGACGCTCGACGAGCGCTTCAAGTCACCGAACCGCATGCCGCGCTATCTCGCCTTCCAGCCCGCCCTGCCCGCCGAGGGTATCAAGCCCGGCAAAAAGTATCGTGTCGCGCTGACCGCCAGCAACGGGTTCCCCGCCGGCCGCGTGCTGCTCGATCTGCCGGTGAATCAGGAACGCACGGAGCTGCCCGCCGCCGAAGCGATCGAGCGCTTTCTGCCTGTCCAAGAAAACTGAATACGTTAAGCCAGCGCTGAAGATTCGGCGTGATGCGCGCGTGTCGGCGATCCCGGCACGCGCTTTTTAGTCGAGTTTGATGTCGACCTGCCAGTGGGCGGCGACGGCGCGGAGTTCGTCGAGGGTGATCGGAATCACGGCGCCGTGTTTCGGGCGTTCGAAGTTGGTGCCTTTCATCACGCCTTCGTTGAAGCGTCCGAGATGACGGAAGGTTTTGAAATCCTCGGTCTCGCTGAAACCCATGTTGTTGGGCCGCGCGCCATAGACGTCATACATGAGCACGTAGGTGTGGGTGCCGGTGCGCTTGAAGATGTTCGGCGCCTCGGTGTCCACCGTCTCGGGATCGATGCGGTCGGTCGTCGCGATGTAGCCGTCGGCGAGACGATCGGACGACGCGTAGCGGATCTTCGCGCCGGCGACGTAGAACATGTGCCACGTGCCGTCCACGAGCGTGAGGTCGGCATCGATGCCGCCGATCTCGGGGATCTTTTGGGGCACGGTCACAAGTTTGGTGAACGCTTCGTCGGCGTGAGCCCAGTAGATGTTGGCGTGCTTGTTGCCGTAACGGATCGTGAAATAGACGACCATCTTGCCGGCGACGGGATCGTAGGTCGTCTGCGGCGCCCAGGAGCAGTCGATGTCGCCGAGTTCGGGGAACGCGAGGTCCACGCGGAAGATGGAATGCGTCCAGTGGATGAGGTCCCATGATTTCATGAGCACGAGGGCGCGGTTGTTGCCCCAACCGTATTTCTCTTCGGGCCGCTGCCAGCGCGTGGCGCGATGTCCCGCGCGATCGCCGAAAATATGGAGATCGGTCATCGCGAGGTAGAACGCGCCGTCGGGACCGCGCGTGATGTGTGGGTCACGCACGCCTTTCTGCTCGGCGAGCTGCGTGCCGTCGAAAACGGGATCGCCGCCGTTGACGTCGGCGAACGTGTAGCCGTCGCGGCTGATCGCGACATACGCGGACTGCGTCTGGTCCTTGAAATACACCATGAGGTAGCCACCCATGTCCTGCTCCGTGCGCGGACCGGCGTTGGCGGGTTTTTCGAGCGCCGGCACGATGACGGTGCCGACCGGACGACGCGGCGCGGCGGGAGTCGTGGGCGCGTTCGGCGGTTGCGCGAGAGCACAGACACCCGTGAGCAGGAAAAGCAGCGACAGGGATTTCATGGAGATTCTATTCCGAGCGGAAGAGACGCGGGACGAAATCGTGCAGCGACTTGCGCCAGACCTGCCATTCGTGGCCGCCGGGGAACGAGGCGAACTCCACCTCGAGGCCGCGGGCGCGGAAATCGGCCACGATCTTGCGCGTGGCGTCGATCCGCGGGTCCTGCTCGCCGACCGAGAGGTAGAAAAGGTCGAGGGCGGCGTTGAAGGTTTGCGGCGCGCTGAGCAGACCGGGAATCGCCGCCTCGGCATCAAACGGCGGAAGCTCGGCCCCGCCCGGCGGACGAATACCACCGAACAAGCCGGTGCTGAAAGCGCCGACGGCGGAGAATTTGTCGGTATTCGCGAGGCCGACGAAGAAGGACTGACCGCCGCCCATCGAGAGACCAGCGAGCGCGCGGTGCTTCGCGTCGGGCAACACACGGAAGTTCGCCTCGATGAAGGGGACGATGTTTTCGATCAGTTCGCGGGCGAAGCCGGTCATGCCTTCGCGGCTGTAGAGCGCGGTCACGCCGGGTTCGCGCGGCAGGTTGCCATTGGCGATGACGACCAACATCGGCCGCGCGCGGCCCCCGGCGATGAGGTTGTCGAGAATGATGTCGGTGCGGCCTTGATTGACCCAACCGGTCTCATCCTCGCCCCCACCGTGTTGGAGATAGAGCACGGGAAAGCGCTGGTCCGGCTGAGCGTCGTATCCAAACGGTGTATACACGAAGAGGCGACGCCAGGAGTTCGTCACCTTTGAGAAATACCACTTCGCGCGAACGTCGCCATGAGGCACGTCCTTGAGCGTGTAGAAATCCACGCCGGGTTCCGGCACCTCGATGCCGCTGCCGTGGCGACTCGCACCGAAGAACGCGCGGCTGCCGGGATCAAAAACCAACGCGCCATCCACGCGAAACGCGTAGTAATGGAAACCTGGCTCAATCGGCGGCGTGATGACCGACCACACACCGTCGGCGTCCTTGGTCAGCGGATAGCTCCCTTGCGGCAGATCGACCTGCACCGCGGTGGCATCGGGTGCCTTGAAGCGAAACTCGCCGCGGCCTTCCGCGTCGAGGCGCGGATACCGGGCGTCGGGAACGTTGCTCGGCGCGGGCGACCAGTCGGTGGCGGCATGCGCGAAGGCGCACACCGCAGTGAGGAATACGGAAAGCAGGCGTTTCATAAAAACTGCGGGGCGGAGTTCAGCTCCGCCCTCTCTCCGACTCACTTGGCCCAAGCGGCGCCTTCGGGCGTGCGGCGCCACGCGAAGTAGCGGTCGAGCACGGCGAGCGCATCGGCGCTCGGCACCGGACCGGGTTGCGCGGTGTTTTTGAAAACCATCACGCGACGATCCTCGTGCGTGTAGCGCGGCCAAACGGGCACGCCGGGACCGTTGGGATCGCCACGTTTCGCGAAGTTGGTCCAGTAGGTCGACACGGTGTCAGAGATCGCCCAGTCGCCGGGCGTGAGCTTCGCATCGTTGCGATCGAGCGTCTGGAAAACATAAGGGACATCGACGCCGTGCGGCATGCCGTGATCCGCGTTGGGCGCATCGGCGGGATGATCCGCGTGCTGATCGAAGTAGTAATAGAACACCTTCGATTTGCCGGTGCGGGATTGCAGCGTGGCCCACGCCCACGTCTGCCAGCCAAACGCGGCATCGCGCATGAGGTCGCGTGCGGTCCTGGTCACGGCGTCGCCAGAAGGTGGATACGCGGCGATCAGTTTCTCGGCGAAGGGACCGTAGCGTTTCTCGACATTAGCGCGGTATTCGGCGGCGTCCTTGTCGCGGGCGAAGCTCAGGCCTTCGTCGGAGTTGTAGCCGACGAGGATGTCGACGTCGTTGTAGCGGCCGGCTTCGTAGAGTTTGTATTGGTCGCCGGGAATCACCCAGCCGTCGACGATCGGCCACGCGGTGCCGCTGCCCCACCCGCCCGGCAGTTTGTCCGGCGGGAGCAGGCGCAACTCGGCGATCGAGCGGACGCCGGCCTTCTGCACGTAGGCGACGCCCGAGGCTTCGGCCTGCGCGAGCGTGCGCATGTTTTCACCGGGATAAGTCGTGTCGCGCGTCGGACCAAACGAGCCGCCGCTCTGCGAGATCGCGCCGCGGAAGAGACCTTTGGCCTCGGGCGAGGCGCACAGCATGCTCACGGCGATGCCGCCGGCGGATTCGCCGAAGATGGTGACACGGTCCGGATCGCCACCGAAGGCGGCGATGTTGCGCTTCACCCATTTGAGGCCGGCGATCTGATCGAGCAGGCCCCAGTTGCCGGAAACCTTGCGCGGCGATTCGGCGCTGAGCTCGGGATGCGCGAGGAAGCCGAGCGAGCCGACACGGTAGTTGATCGAGACGAGCACGACGCCTTTGCGCGCGAGATGCTCGCCGTTGTGCACGGGCGTCGAGGTCGAGCCGAACGCGAAACCGCCGCCGTAGATCCACACGAGCACGGGAAGTTTTTCGTCGGGCGATTTGGCCGGCGTCCAGATATTGAGATAGAGGCAGTCCTCGCTCACACCGCCCTGCCCGTCACCCTGATACGGATCGGGGCCGAATTTGTCGGCGGCGCGCACGCCGGTCCATTTCGCGGCGGGCTGCGGGGCACGCCAACGGA
This sequence comes from Opitutus sp., assembly GCA_024707325.1. GTDB lineage: Bacteria > Verrucomicrobiota > Verrucomicrobiia > Opitutales > Opitutaceae > Opitutus. Next base: position 1,026,733 of record JANPZY010000004.1, read on the forward strand.
GTTCGCCGACAGGCGGAGCCGCGAACGGGATGCCCTTGAAAACGGTGAGGTCGTTTTCGGCGACACCCTGGACGAGGCCATATTCGGTGGCGACCGGCGCGGACTGAAGCGCGAACGCCGACGAGGCTAAGAACAGTGCAACGGGTGCCAGAAGGCACGCCGGGCGAAACAGCGAGGCTTTCATGATAAGTTCAGGAGTTGAAAAAAGAGGAGCGTCGTTCGCGGAACGGCGGCAAAACGTCATCGTGCGCCGAGTTCGCCCTTGATGCGGAGCGTGTCGCCAAGGTCCTCGATTTCGAAGAACCGCGCGCGCTCGACCCGGCGATTGGGCTGGTGGATGACCATCACCAGACGACCGTCGAAGGTTTCGAACAACATCGGATGCCCGCCGTCGTCGGCCCAAAGCGGATCGGGAAGCTGTATCCACGGCCCAAATACACTGCCCGTCGTGGAGCGAGCGATGCCGACCGCATATTTGCTGGGACCGTAGCTCGACCAGAGCATGAGGAGCGTGCCGTCCTTGGTGCGGTGCAGCCAGTTTCCGTCGCTGACGTAGGCGTGGTAGCGCTTGCCCTGATACAGTTCGCCGATGTCGCCGCGGCAACGCACCCACGGCCCTTCGGAGGCCGAGAAAAGCAACCGCGGTTCTCCCTCGGCTCTCGAGAGGTCTTCGCTCAGGCGGACGATATCGAAACTGCCATCGGTGATCTGCGCCCATTCGTGGCAGAAAACCATGTAGGGCACGCCGTCCTCGACCCACAGGCTGCCGTCGAGCGCCATCCAATCATGCGGCGTCTGCGGACCGTTGCCGGTCGGCTTGAACGGCCCGAGCGGCGAATCGGCGACGAGGATTTCGGTGCCGCGTTTGACGTTCTGCGGTCGGCCGGGCGGCGTCGGCAGCGTGTCCTTCGACGTGACGGTCGCGAAGAGGTAATACTTGCCCCGGTAGCGATGCACCTCAGGCGCCCAGACGGTTTCGCGTCCCCAGTGGTCCTCCGGAATCTCCCACACCGGGATCGGATCCTCCCAGTTTTCGAGATCCTTCGTTTGGAAAACCATCACCGCTTTGCGCTCCACGCCGCCGTCGAAGATGCCCGAGGTCGTGGTGCCGTAGATGTAGTAAGTCTGCGTCGCGGAATCGGGCAGCACGAACGGATCACGAATCCGGATCTCCGATCGGTGCGTCGTCCCCGCTTGAAGACCACTCGCAACCAACGCCGACACGACGATCAGCCGGCAGAAACGAGCCACGTCACGCCGGGTTTCGGCAGAGCGTCGCGCCAGATTCGCGAGGAGCAACATGACGAACGCGCTCAGTTGCGCCAGAGGTTCGGCAGGAAGCGCGCGTAGAGGAGATGCCGCCACGTGGCCCAATCGTGACCGCCGTATCCACCGACATAATACTCGTGTTCGATGCCGTGCCGGGTGAGCGCCTCGCGGAGATTTTCGCTGCGGGCGGCGAAGAAGCCGGTCGATTCGGCCGTGCCGAGACCGACGAAGAGGTAGTCAATCTTGTCGTTCACGTCGCGCGTGTTGAGGAACTTGGCGAAGGTTTTCTCAGTGTCGTTGTCGCCCGCGCTGAGCACGCCGAAGTTGGCGAAGAGATCGAGCGAGTTGAACCCGACGAACATCGTGTGACGGCCCCCCATCGAGAGCCCGGAGAGCGCGCGGCCCTTGGGATCGCGTCGCACGGAATACTCGCGCTCGACGAGCGGGATGACGTGCCGGCGGAGCTCGGCTTCGAACTTCTCGAACGTGAGCTCGACGTGCTTCGGGTGGTTGCGATGCACGACCTGGTTGTTGGGGATCACGATCACCATCGGCTCGGCTTTCTTCTCGGCGAGCAGGTTGTCCATGATGAAGTTCACGCGACCGTCGTAGATCCAGTTGTGCGGAAGTTCGCCGCTGCCGCCGACGAGATAGAGCACCGGATACGTCTTCGAACGATCGTAGCCCGGCGGCGTGTAAACGTAGAGATCGCGCTGACCGTCCGTGACGTCGGAGCGGTAGATGTGGCGCGTGATCGTGCCGTGCGGCACATCGCGCGCGTCGTAGTAAGCAGGCTCGTCGCCGTGCACGATGAGCTGACTGTAGGGCGGCATGCCGGTGAAGGCAGCCTGCGTGTTGCTCGGATCCACCGACTGCACGTCGTCGATGCGGATCAGATACGCATACATGTCGGGACGCAGCGGCCCGATCGTGAGCGACCAGAGACCATCGTCGCCGCGCGTGAACGGCAGCACGTCGCCCCAATTGCGTCCGAGTGCGGTGAGCACGGCGCCGTTGAGCTCAACTTTCTGCGCGTGAGGCGCCTTCACGCGAAACGTCACCGTGCGATCGTCGTGCACCTCGGGCGAATTCACCGGGGCGCTGAACGGCGTGAGGTTTTCCTTATTTCGCTGCGGGTCCCAATCGAGGTTGACGTTGGCCTGCTGCGCAGAGGCGAACGTAGGCGCGAGAATGAACGCGGCGGCGAGGAGCGAAGAGAAACGAGAGCGAATCATGGGGAGCGAAAGCGTGCGGGGTTAAATTTGAACCACAGAGACACAGAGAACACCGCGGAGGGTAACGCTGTGTCGCTGTGGTTCAATGCAGCCAAACCCAGGGCTTACTTCTTCAGCGGGATTTCGAGCTGCGTGAAGGAGTGCGCCGGGAAGGTGTGGCTGAGACGGTTGCCGGTGAACGTGAGATCGGTCGTCGCGATACGGATCTGTTCCTTCTCCGGCGTGTTGTTGATCTCGATCGTGTCGCCGCCACCGATGAGGTGCGCGCGAGCGTGGCCGGTGTAGGCGCCGGACTGCAGCTCAACGTCCGCCGCGATGGCGTCCTTGTCGCTGCGGTTGACGACGTTGATCACGACCTTGTCACCGGACTCGTGCAGCACGGCCGTCACGTCGAGAAACGGGATGTCCTTGAAGACCTGGTTGCTGTAGCGCTCGCAACGCGTGAGCACGTCGAGCGAGGTGCCGCGGCAGTTGTTCGAGTAGAGCGAGAACGGATAATAGAGCGATGTCTTGTAATCGCCGTCGGGCGTGATGCCGACGAGCGCGGTGAGGAACGTGAGGTTCGCCATCTTCACGATGTCCGCGTGGCGAATGAACGAGTTGAGGTGCTGGGCCAGCAGCAAGGGCCCGGCGATGGTGTTGCTGCGCGCACCGTATTCGTCGAACGAGATGTAGATGGGCCGATCCGTTTCGGATTTGACCATCGCCTTCTGAATCTGACCGCGGGTGACTTCGATGATGCGATCGATCTCGAGGCCGACCGACATCTCGTCGGTGAATGTCGGCTCATCGATCGCACGCAGGACCTGAAACACGTAGCGGTGGAGCGAGAGGTAGTCGATGTAGCCCGCCATCTGATCGAGCACGTAGTCGTTCCAATCCGTCCAGCCGTCCTTGGGATCGTAGCGCTCGGTGACGAGCGGGTAATTGGAGGAGCCGGCGGCAATCAGGAGGATGTCCTTGTCGACCGCGCGCATCATCTTGGCGGCTTCGATGGCGAACTTCGTGTAGTCCTCCTTGTTCTTGTAGCCGAGCTGCCACGGGCCGTCGGGCTCGTTGCCGAGCGCCCAGTATTTCACCTTGTAGGGTTCGACGCGGCCGTTCTTCGCGCGGAGATCGGCGTAATACGTGCCGACGGGAGCGTTGCAGTATTCGACCCAGTTCGCGGCGTCCTCGATCGTGCCGGTGCCGGCGTTGATGCAGATGAAATTGGCCGCGCCGACGAGATTGCAGAAGTGCGCGTATTCGTCGGTGCCCATCTGGTTCGACTCCTTGCGCGTGCGCGAAAGATCGAGTCTGACCGGGCGCTGCTCCTTCGGACCGATGCCATCCATCCAGTTGTAACCGGAGACGAAGTTGCCGCCGGGCCAGCGGACGGAGGTGACCTTCAAGTCACGGACTTGCTGGAGGTATTCCTTGCGAAAACCGTTTTCGTCGGCGTGCGGCGACTCGGGATCGTAGAGCGGACCGTAAACGACGCGAAACTCGGGACGACCTTCGCGGCTGAGCGGCTCGAGAAAGCTGCCGTAGATATTGGGATCGATCGCGCTGATCGTGCGATCGAGGTCGACTTTGATCAGGGCCGGCTCCGCGGCCGACAGCATGCCGACGGACGAACTCGCGAGGATCAAAGAGGAAAGAAGAACGGTCAGTTTTTTCATGGGGTGTGATGGGGCTATTTGGAAGAACGACCTAAACGTGCGGCGAGCGCCGCGAACAAACAGCCCGAGCGCGAAGCTCGGGCGGGGAAAAACGACAGGCGGCGACTCTCGGAAACACTACCCGGGAATCGCGAGAGTCGCCGCCTGCCCCATCCTCACTTGGACGTCTTTGACTTCAGGAAGCCGTTAACATCCAGCCAGTGCGTGAACACCTCGAACCACCAGTAAGTGGGATGATTCGGATACCCCATTCCGAAACCGTGACCACCATCCTGATAGAGGTGGAATTCGACCGGGCGTTTGGCCTCATACCAGGACTTGATCAGCCCGAAATCGCCGTTGAAGAGGAAGTCGTCCACCGCGATCGCGACGAACATCGGCGGCGCGTCCTTCGGCACTTCGACCGCGCCCATGCCGCCGTAGATCGGCGCGATGAACGCGAGCTTCATCGTCTTCGAGTTGAGCGTGGCGTGCATCGTCAGACCCGCGCCGGCGGAAAAGCCCATCATGCCGATGCGATCCGTATCCACGCCCCACTTCTTCGCGTTCTTGAGGATCAGCGCGTAGGCCGCTTCGGCGTCGGCGAGCTGGTTGCTCAGATCGAAACGCGGCGGACGCGGCGGCGGCGGAGCGTCGCCATTGCCCGGGGTGACCGACGAGAACGTGCGGTTCATCGACTCGCGCAGACCGTCGAGTGTCGGCGGCGTGGGGAACAGACGATACTTGAGCACGAACGCGGCGACGCCCTGCTCGTTGAGCGCCTTGGCGATCTTCCAACCTTCGTTGTTGATCGAGAGCCAGCGGTAGCCGCCGCCCGGAGCAACGATCACCGCGGTGCCGTTGGCCTTCGCGGGATCGGGCAGATACGGCGTGAGCGTCGCGGTGGAAACGTTGCGCACCATCGGCTCGCCCCACTGGCGGAACCAGCTTTCCTCGGCCGGTTGGTTTTCGACGCCGCCTGTGCCGAGCGGAATCGCGTTGGGCTCGGGAATCGGATCGAGCGGATAGATGGTGCCGTCCTGCGCGGAGGCGACCGAACAAAGCGCGAAGAGCGCGGCGGCGGCGAGGGTGGGGATTCGCATGGGGGGAACGATGTTCTGGGTTGAGGTTTTTGAGGAAAACTCGCGGACCGGCTCAGCGGCTCGATTGCGCGCGGAGGAGCGTCAGCATCGTGTGCGCGTAGCGCTCGCCGAGTTTGCGGTAACCCGCGGGGCTGAAATGCAGGTCGTCGCTCACGGCTTCGCAGCCGTCGGACGCGATGAAGTGCGCGGTCGGGATCGTGCGCGGGAGGTCGGCGATGATCGCGTTCATGCTCGCGCATTTTCCCTTCTGATCCGCGGGCACGACACCACCGGCCAGCAGCGGCACGTCGTCAGCGGAGAGACCGAGATCGGCGAGAAGGCGCTCGTAAACGGTCTTCACCTTCGTCGGCCAGGATTGGTCGCCGGTGTTGGATTCGCCCTGGTGCAGCAGGATGCCCTTGATCACGCCATCGCGTTGCGCGAGGCGCGCGGTCTCGAGGAGCCGCTGGTAGGGATTGCCGTCGTAGGCTGCGAGCGCGGGCTTCATCCACTCGGGCGCCTTGGCCACGTAGTCGGCGACGCCATTCGCATCGAACAATTCGATGTGGCAGCCGCCGACGGCGACATTGACCACGCCCACGCGCACGTGATTCGGCAAACGCTCGGCCATCGCGCGACCGAAGTAATCCGCGGGGCTCATGCCGGCGTTGGGGCGGCTGAGCGGCGGCACCGCGGGATACCATTGTCCGCGCGTGCGGTTCAGCTCGGGGAAGTCCACCGCGGCGAGCACCTGGAAGCGCGAGTCCGGGAGCACCTTCTCGGACTCCGGGATGCCGGGGGAAACCTTCCATGTTCGACTGCCCGAAGCAGAGGAACACGTAGAAGTTTTCATCGCGCGCTTGCAGACCGCAGGTGGCGAGCAACGCGCACACGAGAGCGAATCGTCGGAGGGGTTTTAGCATAAACTTGGAGCCGGGCCTCGCGACCCGGCTGATTGGGGAATCAAAAAAAACGCGGACCGGCGCTTACTTCGCAGCGGAGTCGAGTCGCGCGTGCACGCCCACCGTCGCGCCGACGAAACCGCCCGCGACATCCGTGGTGAGCAGTTTCGCGTCGGTCTCGGCGACGAGCGTCTCCCACGTCTTGCCATCGGTCGAATACGAGAAGCCGCAAACCGGTCCCTTCGCATCGACGCGGAACTGCACGCTCTTCGCAGACTTCGGCAGTTTCGCGGTGCCGATTTTCTCGGGCTCGCCGCCGGCGAGTTTTTCCACCGGAGCACGACCGAGTCACCGTCGCGCGAAGCGGCGGCGAAGTAGTGGAAACGTTCGCCTTGGAAAACCGCGAGACCGGCCGACACGCCCGCGGCCGACGGAACCTCCACCGCGGTGGTCGCGGTGAAGTTCGCGTGCTGCACGCGACGCGCGAAGAAGCTCGGGTTGCCGTCGCCCCAGAGCGTTTCGGCGCGCGGCTTCAGCGAGAGGCGGCCCTGATCGAGCTGCCACCAGGTTTCGTGCGGAGCGCGCAACATGATCCAGAGCGGCGAGAGCGTCTTGCTGTCGAAGTCGTCGCGCCAGGTGAAGTTGCCGTTCAGCGGCACGGAGCCGGACTGCACTTTCACGCCCGCGGGCGTCTTCGCGACGAGCGGCACGCGTTTGCCGGACTCGAGGATGGTCGGCCAGCCGCCCTCGGGCCAGTCAACGGGAAGGAGGAACGTTTCACGGCCCATCGGCGAGTGACGTCCATCGTAGGGACGCACCGCGAGAAACACCGCCCACCACTTGCCATCGGGACCCTCGACGAGATCCGCGTGACCGGTCGAGGTCACGCCAAACGGCACCGCGCCATCGAGGTCGCGCTGCGTGATGATCGGGTTGCCCGACCACGGCTCGTAGGGGCCGTCAACCGCGCGGCTGCGCAGGATGACCTGGGAATGATTCACGCTCGTGCCGCCTTCGGCGCAACAGAGGTAATACCAGCCGTCTTTCTTGTAAATGTGCGGACCTTCGATCCACACGGGCTTCTTGCTGATATCCACGCCGCCGTTCACGAGCACCTTGCGCGGGCCGATCATCTTAAGATTCACCGGATCGAACTCCTGAATCCAGATCGCACGGTGGCCGCTGTAGAGCGGCTCGCCGATCGGCGCGCCGTTGTTGAGCATCCAGGCGCGACCGTCGTCATCGAAGAAGATCGACGGATCGATGCCTTCGAAATGCAGCCAGGTCGGATCCGACCACGGACCGGCGGGATCCTTCGCGGTCATCACGAAATTACCGCCGGCGTCCACCATCGTGCACACGACGTAGAAGGTGCCGTTGTGATAACTGATCGCGGGCGCGAAGATCGCGCGCGACACGCCGAGCTTGTCGTAGGGCAATTGATCCGGCCGATCGATCACGTGACCGATCTGTTTCCAGTTCACGAGATCGCGACTGTGGAAAATCGGAATGCCCGGGAAATAGGAGAACGTGGAGTTGATCAGGTAATAATCCTCACCAACCTGGCAGATGCTCGGATCGGGATAGAAACCTGTGAGGATCGGATTGCGAAATTCGTCTGCCGCCAGCGTCGCCTTCGGCTCCGGATCTTCGCCGCGGTATTCGAACCAGTCGAAACCGACTTTCGGAGTCGGGTCCGCGATCAGCGTTCGCGCGAGGCCAAGGGTGAGCATCGAAGTCAGGAGCAGTTTTTTCATCATCATCGAAAGCAAAGGGTAGTTTCGTCAGGCTGCCGGGCACGAGGCGGCGGAGCCGATCGGCACCGGAGACTCTTCCTGCGGGATCGGGTGGCGCATGGGTGCGGGAGAAGACGCAACGAGCGTCGAAACGTTGCGCACGCGCGACGCCCACGCGCCGTGGGCCTTCGGTGTTTTGCCGAAGTAGCGACGGAAAACGCGGTAGAACGTGCGCTCGCCCGAGAGTCCCACTTTGCGCGCCACGTCGAGCGCGCGCATCGCGGGTGATTCCGCGAGCAGTTTCGCCGCCTCGCGCATGCGCGCGTTGACGATATGCTCGTAAATCGTGCGGCCCGTTTCGTGACGGAAGCTGCGCTCGAGATTACGCCGCGACATTCCCACGGCCCAGGCGACGGCGTCGACGCTGAGGTTCGGATCGGTAAAACTCTCTTCGATGTAGGCGAGCGCGCGCACCACGCGTTCGTCGCTCACCGCGCCCGTCTCGGTGCTCACGCGCGTGACCACGCCTTTCGGCGGCACGACGCCCGAGGCGAGCGCCAGCGCACCGCGCATCCGCTCCTGGAGCATCGCGGCGGCCTGATAGCCGAGGTGTTCGAGATCCAGCTCCACCGTCGAAACCGGCACCTTCGCCTCCGCGAAGGACGCAGAGTTTCCCACGCCGAGCACGGCAATGTCTTCGGGGATCAACAATCCCGCCTCGCGGATGCACTCCACGAGTCCTGCCGCCACGCGGTCGTCATGCGCGAAGATCGCGGTGCGCGGAGCGAGTTGACGCAACTGGCCGACAAAAATCCGGCGGCGATCCGCGCTGTCGTCGTCGCCACGTTCGCGCACGCGATCCAGGATCGGCGGCAGCACGCGATATGAATATCCGCGCTCGGTCAGGCGCTCGCGAAAGGCATGCAGACGTCCGGCATTGATGGTGCGCGCGGAGAGCGGCGCAAAGGCAAACGCGCGGAACCCGCGTTCGATCAGATAATCCGCAGCGAGGTGACCAATGGCCACTTCGTCGGGAGTCACGAGCGGCACCGAGGCCGTGGCGAACTCCGTCGAAAACGCCACGCACGGCACGTCCGCGGCCGCGATGTGCGCGAGGAGCCCCGCGCGATCGGGCAACGCGACCAGAACGCCGTCGCCGCTCCACCCCTGGGGCAGTTTACCCCTGCGATCCACGTCCGTGGACAGTTGCCAGCCATGCTCTTCGGCAAAACGCCTCACGCCCGCAAGGCACGCCTCGGGAGCGTCGGGTGCCAGGAGGGCGACACGCGGGGAAACCTGAACGCGATCAGACGCCATCAAGACCATTTTTCGCCTCCTCCGCTCGGACCAGACCCGCGTGGGCCGCGCCCCGTCGCAACAGGACGGCGCGTCGGGCAAATCAAACGCAAAATTCTTCGGGGTGAAACCATCTCGGGGTAACACCGCGGTCCATTCGTTCCCTGCGCCGCGGTGGTTCAAAAATGTGCGATTCACCTCGGGCGAGTCGCAACGTGGCAAAGGGACTAGCCCGGACTATGCCTTTGGTCATAGTGCGGCCTGTTCTGTTGGTTCAAAACGCTCGGTCTCGCGTTAAATCGCCTTTACCCTGCTTCGTCTCACCGTTCAGGTTCCGCCCTTCGCGAGTGCTAATCCGCATGCCCCACTCGTTTGTTCCAAAGCTTCGCCCCACTCCCGCCCGCCTGTCCCATGGGGCGAAAGTTCTGCGCTGGCTGCTGGGCGCGAGCCTTCTGCTGGCAGGCGTCACCGCGTCGGCTGCAACGCCGGTCCGCGGACAACCGTTTACGCGTCGTTACTCGCTTGAAGATGTCGGCTACGGTCCGCGGGGCGCGCGACTCGACTTCGATCGTTTCGGACGCGTCGCCGTGATTCACGATGGCGTTTACGCGATCCTCAACGACACGGTGTGGACCAACCTCGCCGATCGCAGCCCCGACCGCGTGACGATGTCGTATGTCGCTTCCGCGCACGACGGGCAGATGTATTACGGCGCGCGCGCGTCGTGGGGGATCGTGGAGATTCGTCCCGACGGCCGGATCTACGCGCGTCCGCTCGTGCCGCCCGACCCGCCAGAGTGGATCAGCTCCGCGTCGTTTTCCGATGTCATCACCACCCGCGACGGTGCTTATTTCGTGAGCCCCAACGGCATCGCATTCTGGAGCTTCGCCGAACAGACCACGCAGCTGTATCCGCATCCACGCATCGCGCGGGCATTCGCGGTGGGCGATGTCGTTTACGTTTCCGCGTTCAACCAGCCACTCCACCGCGTGGACATTGCGGAACGAAAGCTCGCGGCTGCGCCGCCCTCGCTGCTCGACGAGGCCGCGGTCGAGCTGGCGACGTCGCTCGATCACGACCGCGCGCTCCTTTCGCTGTATGAAGGCGGCCTCGTCATCTTCGACGGCCAGCGCGTGCAGCCGTGGGAGCCCCAGATCTCGCCTTGGGAGTCGCCACCGCGCGAAGGCGCCGGCGGGCGTGTCGCCGCGATTCGTCAACTCGCCGACGGACGGCTCGCCGTCGCCGTCACGGGCAAGGGGCTGTATCTATTTTCCGCCGGGGGCGAAGCACTGCTCGCGCTGACTACGCCTGAATACCACCGGATCACCGCACTCGCGAATCGCGAGCCGGGCGTGCTCTGGATCGCGGCGGAGGACGGCATCGAGAAAGTGCTCTACAGCAGCGCGCTCACGTTTTTCGGCCAACGGCTCGGCCTCACGCTCGGCTGGCCGATTGTGGAGCGCTGGAAAGGCCGCATCTACATCGCCTCGGCCGGCCAACTTTACCGCGCGCTCGATTCCGCGCCGGGCGCGCCGACGTCGTTCGAGCTGCATCCGTTTCAACCTGAGTTTGGCGCCTGGGCGCTCGCGGCGAGCGGATCCCGCATGCTGGTCGGCGGCGCCGATCGCGTTTACGCGGTCGAGGACGACGGCTCGCTCACCGAGGTCACGAAGGTTTCGGAAATGGCGCACCTGATCATGACCGACGACGAGCATTGCTACGCCATCGGTCGAGCCGAGATCGCGTTGCTCGAGTGGATCGACGGCCGGTGGCAGGAAACGTCGTCGCGCACGCAGGGCGTCACCTATCCGTCGGTCGCGCACAAGGTCGGCCCCTCCGTGTGGATCGAAATGGCCGGCCAAGTCGGCCGCCTCTGGCGCGACGGCCCGCAACTGCGCCTCGATATCGTGCCCAACTCTTCCTGGACGCAGCGCCCGTGGATCAACATCGGCGCGGTCGGCGACGTCGCCGTGTTGAGTGCGGACAGCGGCGAACGCCGCTTTTTCGACGAATCGCTCCATGCGTGGCGCGACGCGCCCGAAATCAGCGCCATCCTCGAACGTTCGCCGCATTGGGTCGCGCGCGTGCAGAAAGACGACGCCGGCGATCTCTGGGCCACGCACGACGACGGCATCATCCGCTTCTCGCGCACGGGCGACGATTACGAGATCGATTCGACGAGCTTCGACTTGATCAACGATCGCTATCCCGTGCTCCGCGTGCTTCCCGGCAACGACGTGTGGATCACCGCGAGCCAGTCGCTTTATCACGTCGATCACCGCTGGGCCAACGAGACGCGCATTCGCGCGCGGCCGGTGCTCGTATCGCTCACGGATGCGCGCGGCGCCGAATTGCTCGTCCACCAGACGCTGCCGCCGACGCTGCAGATTCCCTTTGAGCGCAACGCGCTCACGTTTCGTTTCTTCTCCGGCAGCGATGCCGCGCGTCGTTCGCCGCGCTACGAGTATCGCCTCGCGCCGGACGATCCATGGAGTCCGATGGCCGGTTCGCAGGTGAGCTTCGCCGGGCTGCACGAGGGCAAATACTCGCTGCAGGTGCGGCTCTCCGAGAAGCACGATCAGCGCGGCGAGGTCGTGGCGTTTCCTTTCGAGATTCTGGCGCCCTGGTATCGCACGCTGCCCGGCTACGCGTTGTTCAGCCTGCTCGGTGGCGCCGCGCTTTTCGGTCTCGTGCGCTGGGCCAGTTATATCGAGCGCCGCCGCACCCGCGTGCTCGAGCGACTCGTGAGCCAGCGCACCGCGGAGCTCGAATCCGCCATGTCGCGCCTGAGCGAAGAAACGCGCCACGCTGCCACGCTCGCCGAGCGCGATCGTCTCGCCAACGAGATCCACGACAGCGTGCAGCAAGGCCTCACCGGCGCGATTCTCCAGCTCGACACCACGCTCAAACTTCCCGCGGTGGGAGGCGATCTGCGCACGCGCCTCAATGTCGTCCGCAACATGGTTTCCCACGCGCGCCAGGAGGTGCAGCACGCAGTCTGGGACATGGAATCGCCGCTGCTCGACGGCGCCGATCTGGCCGAAGCGCTGAAGAACCTCGTCGCGTTCGTCGACGCCGAGCAAACCACCATCACGGTCGACGTGCAGGGCACGGCGTTCGCGCTTCCGCGCGCGACCAATCACAATCTCCTGCGTATCGCGCAGGAAGCGACGACCAACGCCCTGCGCCATGCCAACGCCACGCGCGTTACGATCTCGCTCGGTTACGAACCGGGCCAGATCACGCTCACGATCGCGGACGACGGAGTCGGGTTCGATCCGCAGTCCGTGCTGCAGGATCGCGCCGGACATCTCGGCCTGCGCGGCATTCGCAATCGCGCCAAAAAACTCCGCGGCACGTTGAAGCTTGAGAGTGCCCAAGGTCGCGGCACCACCGTGCAAGTAATTGTGCCCCACTCTCCCGACGCCGCTGACGACGACACTCATGATGCAGAAGGAAACGGAAACTAACGCCCCGAAAATTCGCGTGCTGCTCGCCGACGATCACATGGCGATCCGTATGGGCTTGCTGACCGCGATCGGCGACACGCCCGACATGGAGGTCGTCGCCGACGTCGAGGACGGTCACGAAGCCGTCGAGGCCTATCGCCGCCTGCATCCCGATGTCGTCGTGCTCGATCTGCGCATGCCCGGCACCGGTGGCGTCGACACCACGCGAGCGCTCCGTGCCGAGTTCCCCGGCTGCCGCGTGCTCATCTACAGCAACTACGCGCGCGGCGAAGAAGTTTACCAGGCCGTGCGCGCCGGCGCGTCCGGCATCGTCGTGAAAGAGATGGCGCTCGAGAGTCTGCTCGAGGCGATTCGCACCGTGCACCGCGGCGAACAATACATCCCCGCGCAAATCGCCTCGCGCATCGGCGAACGCATGCTCGCGCAACTTTCCCCGCGCGAGATGGACGTCCTCAAGCTCCTCGCGAAAGGACTCAGCAACAAGGAAATCGCCGCGCAGCTCGGGCTCGTCGTCGGCACCGTGAAAATTCACGTCGCCAACATCTTTTCGAAACTCGGCGTCTCCGATCGCACGCAGGCCCTGGTCACCGCCGTCAAACGCGGCATCATCGATATCGAGTAGTCGCGACTCGAGCCGCACCTGGTCGCGATCGTGTCCGCACCTTGGCTCGACCCGGTCCGCACCTTGGCTCGACCCAGTCCGCACTTCGTCCCGACGCGGTGCGCACATGGGCGCGACGCAATCCGCACCGCCGATCGACAACGGACAGTTCGTTTCCTCCTTTCCTGCTTTCCTCATTCTCCCCGCCCTCGATTTCACCCAATCGAGTGTTTGAGGAATCGCTCCGCACGCATAACTAGCGGCTTACCCCGATTCCCCATGCGCCTCTCCCCTTTCGTCGCGGCGGCCCTCGCCCTCGTCGCGCCCGCGGTCACGTGGGCCCAGCTTTCCTTCGGCACGGCTACACAGATCAACGACGACTGGCGCTTCACGTTGCAGGACGATCCTCGCGCTGCCGCGCCCGAGTTCGACGATCACGAATGGGCCCAGGTCCATCTGCCGCACGATTGGAGCGTGCAGGCGCTGCTGAGTGCGGAACTCGCGAGCTGCACCGGCTATCTGCCCGGCGGCATTGGTTGGTATCGCAAACGCCTGCCCGCCTCCGTCGCGTCTGCTGACGAGCGCGTGTTTCTCTATTTCGAAGGCGTCTACAATCGCAGCGACGTTTATCTCAACGGACATCTCCTCGGCCGGCGACCCAATGGCTATGTGTCGTTTTACTACGACATGACGCCGCATCTGCGCAGCGACGGCGACAACGTGATCGCCGTGCGCGTCGATCACAGCCGCTCGGCCGATTCACGCTGGTATACCGGCTCCGGCATTTATCGAAACGTCCACCTCATCCGCGCGAACGCGATTCATCTCGCGCCATGGGGCGTGTTTGTCCGCACGGAAAACGCCGATGCGCATCGCGCCACGCTGCGCGTCACCGCCGAAGTCACGAACACCACGTCGCGCGCCGCGAAACTCTCCGTGCGCCACATCCTCTTCGACGACGAGCAACGCATCGCCGAATCGTCGTCCACGCTCTCGCTCGCGGCGAATGCCTCCGGCTCGACCGAACTCGCGCTCGACGTGGCCGAGCCGCGGCGCTGGAGCGTGGAGTCGCCGCATCTTTATCGGTTGCGCACGATCGTTCTCGCGGAAGACGGACAGGTTGTTGACCAGACCGAAACGAAGACCGGCATTCGCACGCTGCACTTCGACGCGGATCGCGGTTTCTCGCTCAATGGCGATTCGATGAAGCTGAAAGGCGTTTGTCTGCATCACGACGCCGGCGTGCTCGGCGCCGCCGTGCCGCGCGAAGTGTGGGCGCACCGTCTGCGCACGTTGAAGGCGATCGGCGCCAACGCGGTGCGCACCAGCCACAATCCGCAGGCGACGAATCTCTACGAACTCTGCGACGAACTCGGCCTGCTCGTGCTCAACGAGGCGTTCGACGAGTGGGAGTTTCCGAAGCGGAAATGGCTCGAAGGCTGGAACGTCGGCACACCCGGCTTCGAGGGTTCGTTCGATTTCTTTGCGGAATGGGCCGAGCGCGATCTCGCCGACATGGTGCGCCGCGATCGCAATCACCCGTCGGTCTTCGCGTGGAGCATCGGCAACGAAGTCGATTATCCCAACGATCCGTATTCGCATCCGATCCTCGACGGCAGCGCGATCGACCAGCCGATGTATGGCGGCTACCAGCCGAACCAGCCCGACGCGATGCGACTCGGCGCCATCGCGCAACGCCTCGCGGCCGTGGTGAAACAGCACGACCGCTCGCGACCGGTGACCGCGGCGCTCGCGGGCGTGGTGATGTCGAATCAGACGGCGTATCCAGATGCCTTGGACATCGTCGGCTACAACTACACCGAGGATCGCTACGCGCTCGATCATCGCACGTATCCGCAGCGCGTGATCTACGGCAGCGAGAATCGTCACGGATGGAAGGAGTGGCTCTTCGTCCGTGATCATCCGTTCATCTCCGGCCAGTTTCTCTGGACCGGCATCGATTATCTCGGTGAAGCCGGTCGCTGGCCCGCGCGTGGTTCGGGCGCGGGTCTGCTCGATCTCACCGGCGCAATCAAACCGCGCGGGCATTTCCGCCGCGCACTCTGGTCGGATCAGCCGGTCGCCTATCTCGGCACGATGCCAAAGCCATCGGACGCGCGTCTGTCCATAGACGCGCCGCCGGTGTGGAACTACGAACCGGGCACGCCCGTGCGTGTGCTCTGCTACACCAACGCCCCGCGCGCCCGCCTGCTGCTCAACGGAAAACCCATCGGCGAAGAGAAAGACTTCGACGAAGAAACCGGCATTCTCGCGTGGGACATTCCGTTTCAGCCCGGCACGCTCGAAGTGCACGGCTTCGATCGCAGCGGCGCGCTGGTTTCCTCCGCCACGCTGCAAACCGCCGGCGTGCCCGTGCGCCTGCACCCGACGACGCATTTTTCCACGCTTCGCGAACGGCGTGGCGTGGCGATGATCGAAGTCCAGCTTCGCGATGCGGCAGGCGTTCCCGTGCTCACCGATGACCGCGAGGTCACGTGCACGATCGAAGGCCCCGCGCGTTTGCTGGGACTCGAGGCGGGAAACTTGCGCGACGTGTCCGACTACACCGACGCGACGCACCGCACCTTTCGCGGCCGGCTCGTCGCCTACGTGCAAGCCATTGCCGACGCAGGACCCATCCGCGTGCGCTTCGCTTCGGACGGTTTGCCCGACGAAGTCGTGATCGCGCGCCGCGAGTGAGGTGTGCGCTGCTCTGCTGCGCCACGTTTCGAAATCTACTAGCGTCAGCGAGCGCGCATTCGCCGCGCATCCTTTCGTGGCGGACTTCGTTTAGCTGGGTTCAAATTCTCCGTCATGCGCAAACCCACGCTCTTAGCTCTTTGTCTCCTCCCCTTCCTCGTCCTCACGGCCTCCGCGTCGCGACTCGTCGAGTTCCGCGTCGTCGATGAGCAGGTGCTCATGGTTTACTTCAAGGACGGCGAGGTGCGCTACCGCGACAATGGCCAGGGCGAAAGCGCGTTCACCGGCCACGATTACGCGCCGGGCGACGACGAACTCGTCAGTTTCGGCGAACCGCTCGATGTGAAACACGCCGCGAAAGCCACCGCGTGGAAACTCACTTCGCGCGACGACGCCCGCTACGGTTCCGCCGGCCTCGCGCCCGCCGCCGTGCATCGCAAGTCCAAGGTCAACGAGGCCAACCACGATTGGGAGTATCGACTCGATCACTGGATCTTCCTCCGCCTGCCGCATCCGCTTCAGGTCGGCGCGCACTACGAGTTGCAGATCGACGCCGCGACGAAGTCCGACACAAAGCGCGCCTCGCTCCACTACGTGCTCGAATCGAGCCAGTCCGAGGCGATTCACGTCAATCTGATCGGCTACCATCCCGCGAGCCCGGTGAAATCCGCCGACCTCTACCTCTGGCTCGGCGACGGCGGCGTGCGCGACTACAGCAGCTTCGTTGGACGTCGTGTGTGGTTGTTCGACGTCACGTCCGGCGAGCGTTTCAACGCGGGCGAAGTTCGCTTCTGGCAGAAATCGACCAAGCACGACGTCACCAATCGCAACCTCACCGGCTCCGACGTGTGGAACGTCGACTTCTCCTCCATCACGCGCCCCGGCCGCTACCGTCTCGTTGTTGATGGCGTGGGCTGCAGCCCCGAGTTCGAGATCGGCGAGCGCGTGCGCTTCGAGCCGTTCCGCACGTCGCTGCGCGGTTACTACTACATGCGCATCGGCGAGCCGGTCGACGCGCAGAATCCGCCGCCGCGCCAGCCGCGTTTCATCCCCGGCGAAGATCCCGTGGGCTTCACGATCTACATCACCGATTTCCACCCCTACTCGCCCGAGTGGAAAGATATCCCGGGCGACACGTGGGATGAGCCGCACTTCAAGTTCGCGCGCGATTCGTATTTCTGGAAACGCCGTCTGCCGGGCAATCCCACCAACCCGCGCGCCCGCGGCGGCCACTCCGACGCGCTCGATTGGGACCGTCACCTCGGACACGTTTCCAACATCTACGATCTGCTGCTGCCGTATCTGCTCACGCGCGGCGCGCTCTCCGACGACAACCTCGACATCGCCGAGAGCGGCAACGGCATCCCCGACCTCATCGACGAAGCGCGCAACGAGGTCGACCTATGGCTCAGCATCCGCGACGGCGAAGCCTACGGTCACGGTCTGACCAATCCCACGCGCGAGCGCACGATCATGTTCCAGGCCGGCGCCACCACGATGGCCGCTTGGGCCAACGCCGCCAATTGCGCGATCCTCGCCGAGGCGTTCCGCGTCGCGCAGAAACCCGATCTCATGGCCTATTACCGCGACGAAGCGATCCGCGCCTATCGTTTCGCCTCACGCCAGGAGAACCAGCAGCTCGACGACATTCACGAAGTCGGCGACGCGTATATGCGCGGTCGCGATTTCCGCGCGATGGCCGCCGCGTATCTCTTCAACGTCACCGGCGACGCCGAGTGGGAAGACGCCATGGCCGCCGACTCCGTCGTGCGCGACGGTCTCGCTGAAATCGAAAAAGATCACACCTGGGTCCAGACGTGGACCGCCGCCGCGTATCTGCTCACGCCGCACGAGCGCCGTTATCCGCAGATCGCCGCCAACCTCGCCGCCTCCGTGCGCAAGCAGGCCATCGAGCGCAACGTGCAGCACATGGACACGCGCCCCTCGCGCCGCTCGTCCGCCAATGGCCACTGGCAGACGCCGCTCAACCTTCAGCTCGTCGCGCTCGCGCACGCGATTTCCGACGATGCCGCCGATCGCGCACGCTTCGAACGCGCGATGGTCCTCGAGGCCGACTGGAGCCTCGGTCGCAATCCCTCGAACATCGTGGAAATGACCGGCCTCGGCAGCCGCCACATCGTCAACGCCTACACCTCCGGACGAAACGACGGTGTGCCCGGCGTGCATCCGGCCATACGCCCTACAACAACCTCGATCCGTGGGGCAAAACGCCGCACGGCCACAATCCCGCGCTGGTTCAGCGATCGCGGTTATCCGGATTGGGATGCCGGCGGCTGGCCGCATCAGGAAGCGCATTTCAACACGCGCTATTCGTGGGCCAACGCCGAGTTCACGCCTCGCCAGACCATGCGCGGCAAGATGGTCCTCTACGCCTACCTCGAAGCGCTCACGCGCTGAGCACACCGATGGAGACGCGACGCCCTCGTCACGTCCTGACAAAAAGCCGCGGCTCAAACGCCACGGCTTTTTGTCGCGTCCTTCCCTTTGTCATTCTGAACGAAGCGTCACCCTGTTTCCGCTCCGCGCTTCCGTGTTTCCGTGATTCGTCCCGGTTCGGCACGCACATTGTCCCGACCGTGTCCGCACATTGGCACGACGTGGTGCGCACACGAGTGCGGCAGGGCCCGAACTTGGTCGCGACTCACATCGTATCCGGATTCTGGTGACATAGCGTCCTCGCCGCGACCCTTCCGCTCCCGACTCCGCGCCCTGCTCCAAGGGTTATCCGGGAAACGTCCGCCGAGGCGCGTCTGAACCCTCCGGCTTATTGCGCCGCGATCGCCGCCACTGATATCTTCATGCCCTGCGGACGAACCGGCAACTTGGCCCCCTGCCGTGCCGGCGGATCCTCGGGGAACCAGCGCGCCCATTCTTCGTTCATGCCCGCAAAATCGCCTTCCTCCGCGACGATCACGGTTGCGCTGACGATCTTCTCCATCGCACTCCCGCCCGCCACCAGGATCGCTTCGACGTTCCGCAGGCACTGCCGGGTCTGCTCTTGAATGGTCGCGCCAACGACTCTTCCGGTCTCCGGATCAAACGGACCTTGCCCGGCGACGAAGATGAATCCGCCGGACTTCACGCCCTGACTATACGTGGGCGGCGGCGTGGGCGCATTCGCGGTGTGGATGATTTCTTTGCTCATAAAAGAAGGGAGATGTCCGCTTAGGCCGACATCGGTGAATATACCGTAGCGCGCTCATGTCTGCACCGGATCGCGCCCGAGTGCGTCCCGAGTCGGGACCCCATGCGGACACGGTCGAGCCCGAGTGCGGACACGCTCGCAGCAACGTCCGGACCGCGTCGCGCGTCTGCGCGATCCGACGCAAACCAGAGTGCACGCTCCTTCTTCGGTCCGTTTGCCCTGCCCCCACGTGCGCCTCGGCCGTGAACCACGTGATCACCCCGGGGCATAAGAAAGCGTGAGATCGAGAGGAGGCCGCGAGAATGCATGACCGCATCTTCCACATCGCTCTTCATGTGACATTGCGAGATCGCCCGCAGCTTGCGCGAGATGGATACGTAGCCATGAGAGCTTGGATGGATCGACATTCTCTTTCGCACCGCAGTCGGTAGCGAGCCGCACGATTTCCGCACCGGACCGTTGGCTGTCGGCAAAGCCTGGACGGATCATCGAAAGCTCACTCATTCGCCGAACGTTAAAGATGAGCCACGACGGCAGCTGGCGCGAGCTCTGCGCCAGCACGAGGCGTGACAAGCATACGCGTTGGCTCTGGCGTCTGGTTCGGCCCTTTTGTCATCCAGTCTCTCCGATGGCTGCCAACTTCTCGCGGGCAAGCGCCCTGATCGCGCACCCAAACAACAGCAGCACGGCCCAAAGGACCGCTAGCGTGAACAGCAGGGCATCCGCTTCGCGATCCTCAGACTCTACTTCGTCATTCACTGGGCGGAGCGCGAGATCACCATCTACCGCAACGATCTCGAATCGGGTAAGCTTATCGCGCTTCTCTTTCGGATACCCGCGCCCGTCGAGAACCAACATCCCATCCCGAACTGCCCAGCGGCCCTTTCCTTCTTCTGACCAAACGCATTCGTGCGTGGTGATCACATACACGCTGTCGCGGCGAAGCTCGATAGTCGTGACTTCCATCCCGATGGGACGTGAATAAATCCCGGGGATGCCGTTCTTGAACGTCGCATCAGACCCAAATCCATATGCTGCCGCTCTCCCAATTGATGGGAAGTGCGATGAACCCCAAGATCCCCGCCGCAAACACGACTGCAATGGCGACCACCGACAAAAAGGATTTTCGAGAGGATATTCATGCCTTTGCCGAACGTCAAAGATCAGCCACACGTGTGCTTGGCGCAGGCCGTGCGTAAGCACGGAATGTGACAAGCATACGTGTTGGCTGTAGCGCCTGGTTCGGCCCTCCGGTCATCGGCTCTCGTCGAGAATCTTCTTCTTTCGGGCGGCAAATTCTTCCTCCGTAATAACGCCGTCCTTTCGAAGCTCATCGAGCTTCCTCAATTCCGTGTAGATGTCGGATTCGATGGCGATCTTCTGATCCGAGCGAATCTCCATCTCAATCTTCTGCGCCGGAATCATCCCTTGATCGACCTTCACGAGCACTCCGTCGCGAAAGTAGTAATACGCGCCGTTGGAACGATACGCCTTCACGCTTCCCTCCATGTATGCGACATCTGCGATCAGCGTGCGACGAAGCCACTGCTTCTCGGTCATACCAATTTGCGGACCGAATGTGCTTTGGCAGCCGACAAGCAACAGTGCGGACGTAAGTGCCCATGTGAGGTGCTGGAGCTTCATAGATTTTGCCGAACGTCATAGATGAGCCACGACGGGAACTGGCGCGGAGCGTGCGCCAGCACGATCCGTGACAGATCCCGGCGTTGGCTCTGGCGCCTTGTTAGGCATCTGGGTCAGCGATTTCCTCGCGCTACTTCCAGTGCCAACTGCCAGCGGAACAACTGCTGATCTTGCTCTTTTGATAGCGGTGCGGCGGACTTCTCAAGACTGGCAATCAACGCTTCTAGAACAGCGATCTCGTCACCCAGATCGACGTGATGCTGATTCGCCCACTGAAAGACGCAGAATGGATAATCTGGCAAATGACCAAGAATGTTCGAGTGCCCTACATATGGATCAGGTAGTCCGCGTGCGATAATCGCCGCGCGAAAGCTCTCCAGCTCTCTGCGGTTGAAGCGATACGCACCTAGCTTCTGTAGTGCTCCGAGTCGCTTCTCAGCGGAATAGTGGAGGTTCTTGTCTTGCTCACACTGCGCAAGGAACGCTTCGCCGAAAGTTCTCAGGTCCTCTTCCTGTCGAATGCGGTCCTCACGCTTATGCTTCACCAGCATATGCGCGATGCCTACGAGATATCCAGATAAGCCAGAAGCAGCGGCAGTGATGAGAATCTTTTCGAGGTCGGTCATCGGCGGAACGTGCTTTTGCCTAACGTTATAGATGAGCCACGCGCGACGCTGGCACCCGAGGCTGCTCCGCAGCCGAAGTGCCAGCGTCGCGCGTTGGCTCTAGCGACTGGTTCGGCTCTTTTGTGGTCATGGCAATGGGCTGCATATCTCCACCATGTGGCCGTCGATATCGCGCACGTAGGCTACAAATTGCCCCCATGGCTTTTGGCTTGGCTCGGCGAAAGCTGTCGCGCCTGCTTTCAAGGCACGCGCATAGATCGCCGGGACATCCGGAGTAACCAATGCAATCTCGCAGGCCAAAGGCGCGGAACTCGGTGAAGTGGTAATTGGGGCTTTCTTCAAACCGGCCTTCGCTAGTTCTAGACTGAGAAAAGCGAGACGGGTCGCGCCGGTCTCCAGCTCTCCATACGCCTTGCCGGCGTCGTCGTGGAAAAAGCGCTTCGAAAGCCCGAAGGCCTTTTCGTAGAACGCGAGACTCGCGGACACATCTTTGACATACAGGATCACGTAACCGAGCGAAACGGACGGTGTGCTCATTGTTTTTGAATCGGGTGCGGCGGATTCTTTTTTGGCTTCCGACGCTATCCCGACGCTGAACAGCGAGAAGAAGGTGAAGAGGAGAATTCTTTTCATGTTTTGCCGAACGTTAAAGATGAGCCACGATCATGCTTGGCGCGCAGCGTGCCGACGGAGCGAAGCGGAGGACAGCACGATGCGTGACAAGCATGATCGTTGGCTCGAGCGTCTGGTTCGGCTTTTTTGGCCACAAGACTGGCACTGGAGCGACTGCGCGATCCACAACGAACCCGCGATGCCAGCCGCGCCATGCGACTGCGGATGGTCTAAAGCTCAACATAAACTCGTGCCATCTTGCTGTCACCGCGTCGGTATCCTGGTCTCGCACCTGAAAATGTGTCTCCAGTCGCGGAGAGTCCAACGATCCTCGAAACTGTGAGCATATCCCACGCGTGACCACTGCTTCGATGATATCCGTCGATCTGATAGCAGCGAAGCAATTCGCTCCCGGCGCTCGAAACGCCATATGCGTGCGGCTCCACAAGGCGCGGTATTCCGCTATAGGTAAGCGAAAGCACCTTCCTGTTTCGGATAGCATCCACAATTATCGCATTCATACGGGGTTTCTTCCTCTGCCGAACGTTAAAGATCAGCCACACGTGTGCTTGGCGCGAGCCGTGCGTAAGCACGGATCGTGACAAGCATACGTGTTGGCTGTAGCGCCTGGTTGGGCTCTTTCATCGTTCGAACTCGATGACTGCGTCGCCGACGGAAACCAATCGAAAGCCGTAATTCTCGACCGCTGAACGGAGTGAAGACTCAAGCGTCGCTCCGATAATCTTCAGACGAGAATACGCGGGACGCTGAGAATACTCCCCATGGTGATCTTCAAGCGTATCGATCATCGAAGCTGCACGCTCGGCTGGTGAAGCTTCTGGAGCGTCGACAAACCAGCTGAGATCGCCGTGCACCTCAGGCGTGAACTTCTTTTTTAGCTCCGCAATCCATTGATGATTCACGACAGAATCAACGAGCCAGATCGCGGAATCCGGCGAAAGCTCACAAAGGCGTGCGCCATACGAACGATCCACCACGAAAACTACCTGATCGGCGCTCATTCTTTTGCCCAACGTCACAGATGAGCCACGCCGGCAGCTGGCACCCGAGGCGGCTCCGCCGCCGAAGTGCCAGCTGTCGGCGTTGGCTCTAGCGACTGGTTAGCCTCTGATTTCATACGATGAACGGCTCAACCTTCTCGATCTTCTTTCTCAGACGCTGCGCAACCTGAAATCCCGTCGACGTCAAAAAGCACATCCACTTTCCGGGTTCGATGTCGACCAACCCCAACCCGACCAACTCAGCAAGACCGCTCAGGTAGCGCGGAAAATCTCCACCACCGGGAGAAACGACCAATCCAAACTTACTCTTCAAACCGGAGTCCATCTTCTCTTGGTGGATGATCAGCGTGTGCAACAAACGACTGGCATCTCTGGATGGCTGATAATCATCGAGATTCTGGTAAAGCGAATCGTCGAAAAAGCGCGTCGAACGAAATAGGCCGATCATCGCCGTGATAAGCTCGAGAATCAGACCACCGAAAAGCGCATTCAAATAACCGTCTTTAATCTTCACGACGTCCGCCATCCCAAGGAGCGTGAGAGCGGCGGTCGCTGCGAAGATTGCGAGAAAAGTATAGAAAAACGGCTTTTTCATTTTTGGCTAACAGTGTAATTAGCCTCAACTCAGTTGATGTTGGCCCGAACGACCGGAGGCGAGGTCGTTCGAGTTTCGGCTGACGCAAGCAACCTTATGGTAAGGGGCTACGGCTTCGCAGGAGGCAACTATTGCGCTGTGCATGGTCCGGCTAAAGCGCAACTCGCGGGGACTTGGGGTTGAGGATGTAACACGTGTCATACCGAGTCATAAGCCCCTTCTAAAGTGCGTCTTTTGCGATCACTCTGCCGGGTGCCTTGCGCTGATGCCATAGTCGCTGTTCGTGAGGTGAGGGGGAAACCAAGCGACGCGATGTTGCCGCGCGACAGCATGCGCGCCAAGGCGACATTTCAGGAAAAAGTCCCGGGTTTGCAGGCGGGACGGTGCGCTTACGGACGCGGTGAGGGCATCGCGGCTCCAGAGAACATGGTCCTCCTCTCTCCCATCGTTCCCGTCTCGAGAATTCGGCGTGACCTGCCCCCCGAAGCTGGAGGGTTAAAACGAGAGAGCCGGATTGGTTGAGGTTGGTTTACGGACGATGGTTTCGACTGCAAGTGGCGGGTTGGGCCGGTCCAGAGGAGCCCCCATGGGGGCTCGCGGGATCTTGGCCGCAAACTCGCTGGGAGTGAGATCGCCCAGCGAGCTGTGCGGTCGGTTTTCGTTATAGTCTTCGCGGAACGCTTCGATGATTGTCCGCGCATGACTGAGGTTGAGGAACTCGGTTTCGTTGAGGCACTCGTCGCGGAGCTTGCCGTTGAAGCTTTCGATGTAGCCGTTCTGGGACGGTTTTCCTGGGGTAATGAAGCGATGCTGCACCTGACGATCGTGCGCCCAACGTTCGAGCGCCAGGCCGGCAAACTCCGGTCCGTTGTCGGTAAGAACACTGGCTGGCCGGCCGCGCAGTTCGGTGAGGTAGTCGAGCGCGCGCGCCACCCGCGGCCCGGACAACGAGGTGTCGACCTCGATCCACAGGCATTCGCGGGTGTAGTCGTCATGCACGGTCAGCAGCCGCAGCGAGCGGCCGCTGGCCAGCCGGTCATGGACGAAGTCCAGACTCCAACGTTCGTTGGGCCGTTGCGGAGCATGGGCCGGCTCGACCCCACGGGCTAAGCGTTGCTTGCGCCGGCGTCGCTGCCGCACCTGCAAGCCTTCGGCCCGATAGAGCCGATACACCCGCTTGTGATTGTCACCGAGCCCTTCGCGGCGCAGCAGCACCAGCAACCGTCGATAGCCCCAGCGTCGACGCAGCGCGGCATGGCGCCGCAAGGCGCTGCGCACGGGCAACTCATCACCCCGGCCGTGGCACTGGTAGTAGTAGCTGCTCACGGCCAAACGCAGCAGCCCGCACGCCCGTGTCCTGCTCACCGGATAACCTGCCTTCAGGTAATCCACGGCAGCGCGACGCGCGGCGGGCTCTACCAGTTTTTTGAGTTCACATCCTTCAGCATCCGGATGTCCAGCGCCTGATCGGCGACGATCTTCTTCAGCTCCGTGTTCTCCCGCTCCAGCTGCTTGAGTCGGTGCAGCTGACTCGGCTCCAAGCCGCCGTAGCGACTTTTCCACCGATAGAACGTGCCACTGGAGATCGCGTGCTGTCGCAAGAGATCGGGCAACGGTTTGCCCATCTCGGCTTCCTTCAAGATCCCGAGGATCTGCTCCTCGGTGTGATGTTTCTTCATGTCGGGTGTTCACTGTTTTCACCCGGCTTTCTCCCTCACGCCACTCCAGTTTCTGGGGGGCAGGTCACTTCCTCCGCCACTGTCCCACCCGCTCCATCGAGGACGCACACGTGATGCCGCCGATCCCCCAGATCCATTCCTATCGTGTATGAGTTTGTGTTCATAAGGCGTGTCTTTGACACCCGCGCTCTCGCGCGGATGCCTCACGCCTTCTCATTCCTACTGGTTCGGCATTTTAGCGTCCACGTGTCCCGCTGGCGCGGAGAATGTCAGCAACGAGCTGCTCAAGCCGCGAGAAGTATACACGCGACTCTCCCTTGAGATTCGGTAGCACACGAGTGAGATCGCAACCGCATCGCTCGAGAACGATGATGTGTTGACGCTCAAGGCGATCACCGCTGAGCACGAACGAGCTCACGCAACCGGCCGTGAACGAATCGAGCTCGACAAGATCAACACCGGAGATCTCCGCGCCTCGGCATTCAGATGGGAAGCTCGCAGCGACGTGTTCGCTCCAACGCTCGGCTATCGTAGCCATATTTGATTCGCCGAACGTTAAAGCTCAGACACGGAGCCGGATGGCGCGGCTCGTGCGTCAGCACGAGGCGTGACAGCTGGCGGAGTTGTCTGTAGCGCATGGTTGGGCTCCGTGGTTTTCATTTTAGTATGCTCTTTAATCTTTCGAGCAATGACAGACTGGCCTTGGCGGCTGATGCTCGCTGACTCTCCCGTTTCGGGTCATGAGGCCAGCACTCGACATGACTCAACGCAAGGCCGGTGCGTCCATCTTGAGTGATCGCGATAGCGATTCCGCAGGTGTATTTTTCGGCTCCATCCGGGTAGCGACCGTCCTCGAAAAATGAAAGTCGGCCTTCAATGGAATCTAAATCATACTGAGTAAGTTTCTCGGTCACGACCTTGGATTCTGATATTTCGTATCCGTAGATGCTGAGCAGTTCACCAGGGCGAATCTTGAAGCTAAACTTCCTCTTTTTCTCTCTTTTAGAAACCGCGCATAACATACCAATTCCCCAATAACCTGCGATGTCATTGTTGCGCGAGCACAGGTAGCTGCAAAGGGACTTGGCCATACCATTCATCTCACGCTTTTTCATCTTTTATTTGCCCAACGTCAAAGATCAGCCACGCCTGTGCTTGGCGCGACACGTGCGTCAGCACGGGGCGTGACAAGCATAGGCGTTGGCTGTAGCGCCTGGTTGGGCTCTTCTCGATCATCGCTGCCATCGGACTCATCGAATTTTTCGGCTTCGATCCGGCGCCGCCGCTCATCCAGAAGCTCACCGTCAAACATCCAGTATTCGGATCCGCTTGCTGCCGAGGTGCCGTATCCCAACCTCTGTAGAACCTTCAGAGCCGCAGCCGATAAGCTCAAAATTTCGCCCTCCAGCTGAACTCGACCCTCGGGAACTACCGTCGCGATGATAGACTCATCCCGAGAGAACTTTAAGATATCGCCAGGCTTAACTCCGATCGCTTCTAGCTTTATACGTGGGCGCCGCGCCTTCACTTTCTCAAGAGCCGCTTTCTCCTCCAGCGGCACCGCCGCTTCACCAGGTGTCACTTCCCGGAACCTTCCAATGCTTATAGCAAGCACCGCTTTCTCTGGATCCAATCGGAAGAATTCACGTCTGGGATTCACTCGTTGCTCGGCAAATAACTGGTGCAACACCTTCTCAACGCGCTCGGCGTCCTCTAATTCGGCCGCAAAGTAACATTCGAACGGTAAAGGAACGCTGGTTGATGCACTGAGCTGCGTGAGACGCGATTCGACTGATTCGGCGAATGTGACGCCGATTTTCACGAGACCGGGCATGGCCTCGTTTGTGAGTAAATAGATGATACCTGACATGATTAGATTGCTCGCCCAACGTCAAAGATGAGCCACGATCCTGCTTGGCGCGTGGCGTGCGTCAGCACGACGCGTGACAAGCAGGGTCGTTGGCTCTAGCGACTGGTTCGGCTCTTCTTTTTTCATCGCGAGCTCACAACCAATCGCCAAACGCAAAGCCAACAAACACGAGAGAAAACATAATGAGCGCCGCTAGGAGAAATGGCGCCGCACAGACAACGATCAGTATCTTCTTTCTTCGTTTTAGCGGCAACGTCAGCACGGCAGCGCC
Source organism: Opitutus sp. (assembly GCA_024707325.1). Taxonomy (GTDB): domain Bacteria; phylum Verrucomicrobiota; class Verrucomicrobiia; order Opitutales; family Opitutaceae; genus Opitutus. The sequence continues at coordinate 1,054,149 of JANPZY010000004.1, forward strand.
AAACACTACGATAGAAACTGCGAAAGCGGTGTAATCACTCGACGCCGTAAACCAGCGCGACGGCCAACGAGAAAACCACAGGTAAAGACTCGCGACTGCGAATGGTGCGGCGACTATGACGAGCCATCGGACTGGAGAAACCGACACTGGAGTCGCATCGCTCATATTTTTTGCCGAACGTCAAAGGTCAGCCACGCCTGTGCTTGGCGCGACACGTGCGTCAGCACGGGGCGTGACAAGCATAGGCGTTGGCTGCTAGCGCCTGGTTCGGCCTTTTTGTGCAACACATACGGCGCGAGTCTCGAATCGTCCGCCAAGGCTGGCACAAAGCGGATGACCAAATCGCGATTCTTCTGTATCGCCGCGAACTGCACCTCTTCGGTGCCAGCTTGAGGCCGGCCCTCACTATCAGGCTCAGAAACCCAGAATAGGGCATCGCCTCGAATCTTGGTGACAACTTCGATGTGAATGTCGGCGTAATCAATCACGCTCTTCTTCTGATAGAGCTCTAGTCGCACGTGGCGCGGCGCATCAGGAGCACTCTCCCAAATCGCAATCACGGGCGCTTGCACCTCGGGCTTCGCACAGCCAGCGAGCAACACTATCAGAGCCAGAATGAATATCCGCGTGCCGAGCATTCTTTTGCCGAACGTTAAAGATGAGCCACGAGTGTGCTTGGCACCAAAGGCTGCTCCGCAGCCGACGTGCCAAGCACACTCGTTGGCTCTAGCGACTGGTTAGCCTTTTTCAATGTCGCTCACTTCCACGTAAACCATCGGACGCCCGAGCACGCCGAATGGTCCAACTCTGAGCACGCCACGCACAACAACTTCGCGCCCGTCGAAGCCCCGGACAAAATTTTTTTTCTTTGTCGGGCGCAGGCCGCATCGAGGGCAGCAAACTCAGCTGAATAAAAGGCGCAGAACCATATTCGTTCTTCGGACAGAGCAACGTCTCCTCAACGTGGAAGAAGATAAACCCGCGAACTCGGACTTCGGCGTCGAGCATCTCGCGCGTCGGGCGCGAAATATCTGCGAGCGACAGCACGCGGTCGTTCTTCGCGCAGCCGACGAAAGCCAAGATGAGCAGAAAGAAAAGCGGTCTCATTTTTTGGCTAACGTTTGAGGTCAGACACGACCGGGCGCAGCCCGGTCGTTGTCTGTGCCGACTGGATCGGCCTTCTTATTCATAGGAGCTTTTCGATTTTCGGTTTAAGCGCAGCTTCAATCGTGGCCTTCAGATCGCTGATAACCTTCTGCTGATCGGCAGGAGATAACTCATCCCATCTTTCCTTCCATTCAATCCCTCGAACCTCCCGAACTCCGCGTGCTTCGACATCCACGCCGATTCTCTTAGCTGGCGCTGTCGAGTAAACGAAGAGCCCGGTGTTACATCCGATCAGCACGCTCTTCAGACCAAAAATCTTCGAAGGAATCACCTCAATCCCACCGAACCCGGTCTCGCCTCCATAGAGGCCTTGATTCCGCTGGGAGACGATGAACACAACTGCATCGTAGTCTTTCGCGAACAAGCTCAAGCCCGTCAGTTGGCCTTCGGCGAAGCGAGCTTCGATCAGCCTCTTCGCAGTAGCCCTTAACTCGTCGCTAACCGGTGTAACGACATAGCCTTTGGCGGCGAGTGACTGCACGACGACACCTTCCGCAGTATCCAAAACACTGAAGGCTTCTGCTTGGCTGGAGTGCTCTTTCTGAATCACCGGAAGCACGCCCATCGAGTGAAACTTGATTTCGGGCGAAAGGTCGCTCACCACAGCGACTCTCTTAATAGAAGCGCGGTCAGCTTGGGATACGGGAGTCGCGCAACCGCCAAGAAGCAATGCTGCGCAGACGAAGATTGGTAACAGGATTTTGCTCATAGATTCTTCCGCCGATCGTCGAAGATCAGCCACACGTGTGCTTGGCGCGGGCCATGCGTAAGCATGGAACGTGACAAGCATACGTGTTGGCTGTAGCGCCTGGTTAGCCCTTTTTTGCATTCCGGTGCAAAACGCCGCCGCCGAGGCAGATCAGATCAGTATCTCGATATGTCGCACGCCAACCTTCGTAGCCGCTCGACAAGGTCAAAAACTCCAGCCGAACGTCGCCTTCGAAATCGAGGATAAGGTCGCTCGAGCCGTCAGTCACTCGCGCGCCCGTAATCTGCTTTCCTTTCGTGGCGCTTAGCACGCCGGCTGACGCATCAAACGCGGTATTCAAGCCGAACAAATGCTGATCGTCCGTGCTGGTGGCGGCGACGCCTTCATGGGTGATCAATCGCCAAGGATGCTCCGTCGTAACGGTCCCGCCGGACGACAGGATAAACATCCACGAAACCTTCCGCTTCACGAGTTCGGCGAGACGCTCTCCCAATAGCCATGCGAGTTCCGGCGGCATATTTCGGCTAACGTCAAAGATGAGCCACGATCCTGCTTGGCGCGTGGCGTGCGTCAGCACGACGCGTGACAAGCAGGGTCGTTGGCTCTAGCGACTGGTTCGGCTCTTCTTTTTTCATCGCGAGCTCACAACCAATCGCCAAACGCAAAGCCAACAAACACGAGAGAAAACATAATGAGCGCCGCTAGGAGAAATGGCGCCGCACAGACAACGATCAGTATCTTCTTTCTTCGTTTTAGCGGCAACGTCAGCACGGCAGCGCCAAACACTACGATAGAAACTGCGAAAGCGGTGTAATCACTCGACGCCGTAAACCAGCGCGACGGCCAACGAGAAAACCACAGGTAAAGACTCGCGACTGCGAATGGTGCGGCGACTATGACGAGCCATCGGACTGGAGAAACCGACACTGGAGTCGCATCGCTCATATTTTTTGCCGAACGTTAAAAGTGAGACACGCCGCCAAGGAGGTGCCAAATGAAGGACGGCTCTCGCGATGAAAAGGACAACGCCCACGGCGTTGTCTCGACTGGCTGGTTGGACTCTTTCTCTATGAAAACTGAAAATAGCATATATCAATTCGTGCTGGGGCGTTTAGGTGCCTCAATCTGTGCACATGAAGCGAAGGCTTGGTCTAAGGTGCTTTTAAATCTTCGGGTAGCCCAGAAGGTGAGGACGGATCACGAGCAAGCACTTCTTCGTATTCCAGACCAACGCGCCGAATCGAAATCGGGTAAGTCGGATCGTCCTCGCTCACGGAGAGCTCAACTTCGCAACCGGGGGTCCAGCACATGAGCTTCGTGATGTCGCCGATACGATACGAATACTTGCGGCCGCCCGAAAGCGAGACGGTGAAATTCTTTTGTGAGAATCGCTGGAATGTCATGGGGCTTCTTCTTTCGTCCAACGTTAACGGTCAGACACGACCCGCACAGAATTCTGGGTGGTGTCGCATTGTGTAAAGATAGTCGAAAACCGGGAGCTGCGGGTCGTTGTCTGTAGCGTCTGGTTCGGCTCTGTGGTTTTATTCTTCATCGTCCGTTTTTTCACCAGTCTCTTCGAAATAGTGTTTTGGGAATTCAGGTTCCTTAAGATAATCTTCGCAAAAATCACCATCTATATCCTCGAATCCCATTCCGGTATCAACTCCGGTGTCTTCTTTCATTTTTTGGATTTCTTTTTCGCGTCGTGCGGCTGAGACATACTCAACCCAATGGATCATCGGCATGGCGAGCTTTCCGGCTACGCGAATATAATCTACTTCGATGCCGTCATCATCCTTTACGCGCATGATTTCCGCATTTTCCGGAACGATGACCTCTGTGCTAATGTATACTTTGATGATTTTGCCCACGGGATTTTTATTTTTGCCGAACGTTTGAGCTCAGCCACGTCGCGTTAGCGACGTTGGCTGTGATGATTGGATCGGCGCTTCTGCGAGGACGCTCATCACTCGGAGCCAATCATTGCTGGGCGAAATATGCACGATCGCATATCGACTCTTCGAATCACTGGAATAGTGCATCACGCCCAAGACTGGGTATCTCTCGCCACCCGGGCCAAGACCACAACTCAGCCGGAAGTGCAGGCAAACGCGATCGAGACGGGGCGCCTCTTTCTTCTCGCGCAGGGCCTGTAATGGAAGCGCATCAAGCATATGCTGGTCCACGCGAATATACCGACCAGGGCTGTGCTCGGCCTCTGCTAGCAAGCCAAACTTCGCGGCCAGCACCTCGGGATACTTCCCTTCGGGTGAGGCGTAATTCAGTTCTTGGTCTTCCCAGCGCACGATAGTTGCTCTTCCGCCGATCGATTGAGGTCAGACACGAGCGGGCGCAGCCCGCTCGTTGTCTGTGCCGGCTGGATCGGCGTTCTTCATCGTGCGATAGCGCACCAGATAACCGCGCAAAGTCCAAGCCAAGGAATGGTGTGAATGCCAACGCGGGCGAAAATCGGCATAGAAACCGGCTTCTGTCTCGAAAGCCAGAGTGCCCTTCTTTCTTTCGGGAAGAGGATCGCTGCGATCCAGACGGTCGCCGCCGCCAGTAGGAATGCCGCCGAGTAAAAGGAACGACGGAACGGCTGCCCCGGCTCCGTGGTCAGTAAGACGCTCAAGAAATATACGGCGAACAGCCACCACCACCATAACGGACCGAATATGCGGCGAGAAAAAGACGCTCTCAAAAAGCCCCGCCTGCTGGCTGAACTGCCAGCGTTCTTCTTCGCGTTGAGCTTTCTGGAAGCGATCCATTTTCTTCCGCCGATCGTTAAAGATCAGCCACGCCGGCAGCTGGCACCAAAGGCTGCTCCGCAGCCGACGTGCCAGCTGTCGGCGTTGGCTGTAGCGCCTGGTTCGGCTTTTTGCGCAACACATACGGCGCGAGCTTCGAATCGTCCGCCAGCGCCGGCACAAAGCGGATGACCAGATCGCGATTCTTCTGGATCGTCGCGAACTGCACTTCTTCGGTGCCCGCTTGGGGCTGGCCGGCACTATCAGGTTCAGAGACCCAGAATAGGGCATCGCCTCGAATCTTGGTGACCACCTCGATGTGAATGTCGCCGTAATCGATCACGCTCCTCTTCGGATAGAGCTCTAATCGCACGTGGCGGGGCGCATCAGGAGCGCTTTCCCAAATCGCGATCACGGGAGATCGCACCTCGAGCTTCGCACAACCAGCGAGCAACACTAGCGAAACCAGAATAAGTATCCGTGCGCCGAGCATCCGTTTGCCGAACGTCAAAGATGAGCCACGGCGTCAGACGGCGCGGGCCGTGCTCCGCACGGAACGTGACGGCTGGCGACGTTGGCTCTGGCGACTGGTTAGGCCGTTTTCCATGAAGTCTTGCGACCGTAGAATCACGGCTGCTCTAAAACTGTCCCGAGCGTCTCAGCGTTCTTCCGCATCTGCTGTCCAAGCTCTTTCCGCTGCTCTGAATGCTTACGCAGCTCCTCTTGAGTCGCAGCGTCGAGATGCGGAAGCGTAGAAAGATATAAATAGATTGCCGCGACATCGGACAGCGCATCGCCCGCAATACGGGTCAATTCCTTGTTGGACGTAAGTAAAAACCGTTCGGTCTTGGTAAGCATAGAACCTCTTTTTTTGATTTATGAACACTGACAAACTCGAAAATTCAAGCGGCGCAGTCGCGCCAGCTTTGCCTAACGTCAAAGATCAGCCACGGAGGTAGATGGCGCGGCTCGTGCGTAAGCACGAGACGTGACAGCTACCGGAGTTGGCTGCATCGCTTTGTTAGCCGCTTTCTCTTTCTGCTTCCTCAGCAAATTCCCTGCGCAATCGTGCAATACTGCCTGCTAAATCTCTTACCGCATCGTCAAATGTTCGAGCCACTCGGCCGTTAACTTTTGCCACGGTATCGTCAGATAACTGTAAGCCGAGCGTCTTTAAGGAAACCTGCGCAAACTTATCAAAAAAATCCTGCCTTACCTCAGCTTCGTTCGGAAGGCTGTCCGGTCGCCAGATTCCCTTGCATGCATAAAGCGATAGCCAGCCTACATGCTTTACCTGTTCTGGGGGCAAGCTTGGAGAGACTGGGTTCGATCCTGCTTGCCGTGTTGGTTCCGTAATCTCTTTTGTCCACTCCAATGAACGCATCACATACGATGCAAAAAGATGCTCGGAGACAATCAGAGTATCAATGTCACTTTCGGGGGAATATACTTTTTCTATATCCCGCCCCTTGAGACTGCGTCCCGACATGGCGCTGCCGACAATAAATACACTTGTGGGGTCCACTTTAAATGCATCGCCGATGGTTTTTCTAAATAGGGCATATTTTAAGGGTTCCGATCTGAATACATACGGAACATGTGCGAGCAATAGCTTGTGAGCTATCGCTTCTGGAGAGAATTGCTCGACAAGTTTACGCCACTCATCGGCTGTTGGGTAGGGGGTTGCTAGTAGGCTTGATGGCATGTTGTTTTCTTTTTGGCTAACGTCAAAGATCAGCCACACGTGTGCTTGGCGCGGGCCGTGCGTCAGCACGGAACGTGACAAGCATACGTGTTGGCTGTAGCGCCTGGTTGGGCCGCTTCATTTCGATGCACTCTTCGCGTTCGCTAAGCGAATACGCGCCTTCAGTTCGGATGTGAAAGTATCAAACGCAGCCGCGCCACTCCCGCGACTGGCGACACCGAAAAGCGGAACTTCGTCGTGACTCTTAAAGAGCAGGACGCGCATTCGTCCACCAAGGACAAAACCGACGACCATCGCCGCCAAACCTGCAACAAGGATCGCGTAGAAGCCGACTGGCGATTTCTCATAGATCGCGGTGCCGCCAATTACGCCGATCATAAATATCGCGAGGCCTGGCATGCCGACGAGAGCGCTATTCGTGTCGTCCTTCAACCGATGCTCATCCGGTTCCGGCTTCACCCGATTCAAGCTAAACTCCTGCCGAAACGAACTCCCGAGCCACTTCTTCCCTTCGATAACGAGCGCATTGTCGCTAAGCGTGTAGGTCCTTCGAAAACCCGGCTTCTTGTCGATGTAGATCATCGTATTTTGCCCAACAGTGTAATTAGCCTCAACTCAGTTGATGTTGACCCGAACGACCGGAGGCGAGGTCGATCGAGTTTCGGCTGACGCAAGCAACCTTATGGTAAAGGGCTACGGCTTCGCAGGGGGCAACCCTTGCGCTGTGCATGGTCCGGCTAAAGCGCAACTCGCGGGGACTTGGGGTTGAGGTTGTAACACGTGTCATACCGAGTCATAAGCCCCTTCTAAAGTGCGTCTTTTGCGATCACTCTGCCGGGTGCCTTGCGCTGATGCCATAGTCGCTGTTCGTGAGGTGAGGGGGAAACCAAGCGACGCGATGTTGCCGCGCGACAGCATGCGCGCCAAGGCGACATTTCAGGAAAAAGTCCCGGGTTTGCAGGCGGGACGGTGCGCTTACGGACGCGGTGAGGGCATCGCGGCTCCAGAGAACATGGTCCTCCTCTCTCCCATCGTTCCCGTCTCGAGAATTCGGCGCACGAACGGGAGAGCACGAGCATGATTACGAGCAGGAGCACGACGAGGATCCACTACACGCAGGGCGGATGACGTCAGAAAGCCCGGCGGGGGACGCCGGGCTTCACCTCTTCGCAAAGCTCCGTCTTCTTCGCGTCTTTGCGTTCCGGATCTACCTCACTCCCCGACTTCGGACCACACGAGCACGGTGCCGCTCTTGCGGTTCGAGGTCGTGCCGGGCCAGTCGGCGCCGTAGGGTTCGCCGCTCGTCGGATCGATGCCGACGAAGCGCTGCGTTTTCAGCGAGAGCAGCATGCACTGGCGATCGCGAAGCATGTCCTGCCAGAGGAAGAGACTGCCTTCGCCCTCCTGCTTCATCAGACGCACGTCGGACGAAAGACCGGCACCGACGACCGTCAAAAATCCGCTGCCGTCCATCGCCTCGAGCGCGACGCGGCCCTGACCGCGATCGTGCACCTTGAAGCGCACGCGAGGACCGCTCGCTTCCGGCGAGTTCAACGAAGTCGAGTGCAACATGCCGTGCGGATTGGCCCACAGCAGCGAGCCGTTGGCGAAGTTGGAAAACGTCACGACCTTCCCGAGCGGAAGATTGGGCGTGCGATCGGCGAGCGGCTCGTCGACTTGGAAGCTCAGGAAATCCGCGTGGCCGCCTTCGCGTCCGGCGGTGTTGAACGCGAAGAGACCGAGGCGTGTGCCCTGAAACGTCTTCAACTGATACGGCAGGCGAATCTCGCCGCCGATGGCGGAGAAGTTTTTGCCGTCGGTGCTGTAGCTGAGGTGCGCGAAATCCTCGTCGTAATCACCGGTGGCGCGGAGCCACACGCGCGGGCCGGGGAGCGCGCGCTCGATGGTTTCGTTTTTCAACTGATCGTAGTAGCGAAGCGTCAGGCCTGACGACGTGCGCACGACACCGAGCGTGGCGAACGGCATGTTCACGAGCGCGAGGCCCGCGTAGTCGCCGTCTTGCAGTCCGGAAGCGTCCAACTCGGCCGTGACGATGGAAACGGGACCGATCGCGCGCTGCGTGAGCGTGTTCTTCGCCCAGAGCAGCTGGCTCGCGGGCAGCGTGTGAAGACGCAGCGCGCCCGGCTTCTCGGTGAGCGACCATTTCGCGTCCACCGGATTGTGGTTCCACTGCCAGACCGGCTTGAGCGTTTTTCCGGAAAAATCGTCGCTGCGCTCGTAGGGCGCGTGCGGCTCGACCTGCGCGGCGACGCCGGGCTTGAACCACGTGCGCGGCGTGCGGCCGAGATTTTGCGGGAGACCGTAGTAGGGCCAACCATCGACCCACGTGACCGGCGAGAGCGTCGTCGTGCGGCCGACGGAACGGAAATCCATCATCGAAAAACCCCACCACTCGCCATTGGGCAGATCGACGATGCCGCCCTGGTGAATCGGCATCGCGGCGAGTTCGTTACCGCCGGGTTCGGAGAGTTCGAACGTGTCGCCGGGTTCGGGCACCGGCCGACTGAGACCGACGTTGCGCACCATCCACCCGCGCTGCGTGCCGAGGGTTTCCTTGCCCGCAATCACGACGGTTTCGTAGGGGCCGTCGATGTGATCGGCGCGCGCGGCCTGCATGCGGCCGGTCGGCGCGTAGTTCGCGCTGAGGATGTAGTATTTGCCGTCGATCTTGTAGATGTGATGCCCCTCACCCATCGCGTTGCCGCGGGGAATGATGACGCGATCGGTGCCCTCGATCAGACCGCTCAGGTCAGGATACAACTCCACGAGGTGAACTTCGTCGTATCCATGAACCGCATACACGCGGCCATCATCGTCGAAGAGCACCGACAGATCGTGGATCATGCCCTTGAAAGGGCGATGCTCCCACGGGCCGGCCGGATCGGTCGCCACGAAGACCTGAAGGCCGCGGCGGTTGACGTTGCTGAAGAGGTAGAACTTGCCGTCGTGATAACGGATGCAGGGCGCCCAGATACCCTGCCCGTAGGCTTCCTGTCCCTTCTCGAGATCGAACTCGGGGCCCAGCTCGAGCCGCGGTGTGGCGTAGCTGAGAAACCGCCAGTTCACCAAATCCTTCGAGTGCAGCACGACCACGCCGGGCATCGAGTGCATCGTGGTGCCCGCGAGGTAGAAGTCTTCGCCGACGCGAATCAAATCAGGATCGGAAAACTCGTCGTAGAAGAGCGGATTGGTGAACGTGCCGTTGCCGTTGTCAGCGGTCCACGACTTCGACTGCGCAAACGCAGCCGGAGTCGCGAACATCACCGCACCGAGGAGAAGTGAGGACAGGAAGCGCATGTCGGACAAACTCAGGGAGCGACGGCCTTGTTGCGGTCGTTCACCGAGTCAGCGATGAGCGACGCGACGCCGCGCGGATCTTCCTGCTGGGCCACGTGGCCGCCGGGGAAGGTGCGGATCGTCCAACCGCGCGAGGCGGCGCGCTGCCAGCCCTTGTCATTCTTCGCGCGCTCCTCGACCGACTGATCTTTCGGCACGAAAGCGACATAGGTGGCGTTGAGCGCCTTGGCGGCGGGATTCTTGTAGGTGACCGGCGAGTTGAAGCACTTGATCGAGTGTTTGACGCTGTGCGGCGGCTTGTCGCCGGGCTTCACCCACGGCACCTGCATGAAGCCATCGGCGAAGCGCGGGCCCTCGCCACCGCCACCGCCGAAGAGATCCCAGATCGACTGGCCGTCGTCCGGCACGGCGGCGTCGAGGAAGACGACGTGTTTGATACGGTCGGCGACGCGATCCATCACACCCGTGATCACCATGCCGCCGTAGCTGTGGCCGGTGAGCACGATGTCGTGCAGATCCTCGAAGAGGATCGTGTTCACGACGTCGTTGATGTGGGTCTGCAGGTCATAGCCGGTTTCGCTAAGATGCATGCGCTCGCCGAGACCGGTGAGCGTGACGCGATAGACCGTGTGGCCGTCGGCCTGCAGGAACTCCGCGGTGCGCTTCCACTCCCAGCCACCGGCGGTGGCGCCGTGAACCATCACGAAGGTTTCCTTTTTCGCGGCCTGCGCGACAGCGGTGAGAGCCAGCGTGCCGAGCACGCAGGCGGAGATGAGACGAAGCAGACGATGTTTCATGTTGTTGGGGGAACGGTTTGGGTTGGAGAGGTAAATTTCACTCGAAGAGCACCGCGCCGCCGCCGACTTCGAGCGGAAGCGTGAGATCGCCGGACGCGCCGACCTTGATCGTGCGAAGCGCCGCGCGCTGGCCGGGGGCGTCCTGAATCCACTGCAGCGTGCGGCCGGCGAGGAACGGGAGTTTCAGCGCGAGTTCCTTGGGCTGCTGCTCGCCGTTGGTGGCGGCGACATACCAGCGGTCACCGTGGCGACGTGCGAGGGCGACATCGCGTCCGGGATAACCGGCGAGGTAGCGCGTCTCGTCCCAGGCGACAGGGACCTTCTTGAGGAAATCGATCACGAAGTCCGGCTGCTCGGTAAGGTTGTTCGGCGTGAGACCGACATGCTGCAGCGGCGAGTGGTAGAGCACCATCGTCGCGAGCTGAAACGCATCGGTCGTGCGGCGCTGGTTACCCTTCCCTTCCTCCTTGTGGAAGGTGCGGTTGAGCACGAGCGGACCGTAGTCCATCGCGGCAACTGGATTGCGCACGAACGGCATGATCGTGCTCAGGCGCGCTTCGCCATCGGCGAAACCTTGCGAGAAGATGAGGTTCTCGGAGGCGGTGACGGCCTCGCTTGTCATGTGATTTGGATACATGCGCTCCCAACCGCGCGGCAGCGTGGCGCCGTGGAAGTTGAGCATGAGGCCATACGTGTCGCCGTCGGTGAGGATATCCTCGTAGAGCTTCATCGTGACCTGTTTGTCGCCGCCGAAGAAATCGACCTTCAGGCCCTTCACGCCGATCGACTGGAGCCACGCCATCTCGCGGCGGCGGGCGGGCGCGTTGTCCATGATGTTGCGCGGGCCCTGCGGCGCGTCGTTCCACACGCCGTTGGAATTATACCAGAGGAGCACGTTGACGTTTTTTCGACGCAGCGTAGGCGACCAGCTCGGCGAGTTTTTCGCGGCCGAGGTTCGTGTCCCAGAGTGCGTCCACGAGGATGTATTCGTAGCCCATCGTGGAGGCCAGATCGATGAACGTGCGCTGATCCGCCTCGTTCATGCTGGCGTCCTGCCAGACGAGCCAGCTCCAGGTCGAGCGACCGGGCACGTAGGTGTGCGAGGCGTCGTAGAGCGGTTTCACCACGTCGGTGGCGACGGTGGTCTCGACGATCGGCGCGAGCGTTTCGCCCACGGTGATCGTGCGCCACGGCGTGAGCAGCGGCAGCGGAGCGTGCACGGTGGTTTCGCCAAGGCCGCCGTTTTCACCCGGCTCGGGAAACGCGATCGAATACACGCCGTCGGCCGTCGGATCACTGAGTCGCGTGCCGGCGTAGCGGCTCGACGTGCCTGTTTCGGAAACGAGCAACCAACCATCATTGGCGACGCGGAAGAGCGCGGGAAACGTGAAGCCGAGTCCGGTTGGCGATTTCTTGCTGACCGGTTCGTCGAGGAAGTAGCCCTCCTCGTAGCTGGGCTTCGACGCCATCCAGCCGTCGCCGGGCTTGGCCTGCCAGGTGACGAACGCGGTGGCGGCGTCCGGCAGATTGAAGCCCGTGCGCTCGCCCTGAATCACGATGCGCTGATGCGGCTCCTTGCCGACAAGGCGATAGGCAAACGCGACGTCGCGATCGCTCACGCGGAAGATCACCTCCAGCGTGTGGCCCTCGCCCGTCGTGAAACGCGCGGTGAGTTCGTTGGCGCGATAATCGACCTCGCGCACCTTGCCATGCGGGAGCGTGTAGCGCTCGCTGAGCGAGGTCGTCTTGTGTCCCGCGGCCTGCAGGCCAGAGGAAAAACTGCCGAGGCTCGTTTCGAGTCCGAGCGGCGACGGTTCGAGCATCGTGCGACCCGCGCGTGAGACGCGATACGAGAGCGCACCGTCGTCGAGCGACAGCTTGACGGCAATCTGACCGTCAGGGCTGGTCACCTCCTGCGCACGCACGACGGCGGAGCCGAGCGCCAGCGAAGCAACGATGGAAAACAAGCCGGCCAGACGAAGGCCGGGAGAACGGAGGCTAGGCATCATAAAACAGGTAGCGCGAATCCGCCCGCACTCAACGCTGCGCGCGGAGACGGAAGATCGTGAAGGAGTTTGCCGGAGCCGTGTATTCGAACTTTGGAGACACCGAAACCATTTCGACTTTCGGCTGCACGACCGGCGGCTGGCCATCGGCATTGACGAGGTCCGCGTTGTCGCCCGCGAAGACGATGCGCTGCGCGGAGGTCGCCAGACCGGCGGCGCCGGCAAACTGCGTGACGATCTTCTGCGGCGTGTCCTCGCCGTTGACGATCTTCAGCACGATCTCGCCCGTGGCGCTGTCGCGCACGGTGGAGGCCGCGAGACGAGCCCCCGCCGCCGGGTCGCCCTCGAAACGAGTGGTGACGTAGCTGTCGCCCGCGTTTTCGCCGAAGAGGCGCTGCACGGTGTGATTGAGGCTCGGGAACACCTCCGTGGCGGTGAAGTAAATCATGTCGGGGTGCCATTGCGTGTGCTCCCGGCGCGCGAGCAGCGGAGCATACGAGGAGAGCAGCACGATGTCGCCGTTGCGCTCGAGGCTCGTGAGAAACGCCGCTTCGGCGAGGGCGGTGCGCAGGGTGTTGCGGCGATCGGATTCGTGCGCGGCGTATTCGCCGACATACACGGCCGGGCCGCTGCGATCGTAGCTGTCGTAGCGCTCGAGATTTTCCCAGAACCAGTCGGGCGAACGGTAATAGTGTTCGTCGACCATCTTGAGCTTCAGCTCGCGGGCGAACTCCCAACCCAGATCGAAATCCTCGCCATCAGGGAACGGTCCCGAGGTGCCGATCACGGTGATCTCGGGATGCTTTTCCTTCAGCACCTCGTTGATCATCGCGAAGCGTTCCTTGAAGTCCGGCGTGATGGCGTCCTCGTTGCCGACGCCGAGATATTTCAGGCCAAATGGTTCGGGATGCCCCGCCGCAGCGCGCACGGCGCCCCACTTCGAGTCCGCCGGGCCATTCGCCCACTCAATGAGATCGAGCACGTCCTGCACGTAGCCGGGCATTTCCTCCATCGGCAGACCTTCCTGCCCGCGACCGGGCGAATCGCCGGAATGCTGGCAGCACACGCCCGCCGTGACGACCGGCACCGCCATCGCACCCATGTCTTCGCAGAATTGGAAATACTCGAAATAGCCGAGCCCCATCGTCTGGTGATAACCCCAGGAGTTGCGCGCTTCGACGCGTTGCTCGACCGGACCGACGGTGTGTTTCCAGTCGTAATAAGCGTGAACGCCCGCGCCGTGCACGAGACAGCCGCCAGGAAACCGCACGAAGCGCGGTTTCAGATCGGCAATCGTCTGCGCGAGGTCGCGGCGCAATCCATTCGCGCGGCCTTTGAACGTGTCGTGCGGGAACAGCGAAATCATATCGAGCGCGACACCGCCCTGCTCGTGCGCGAACAAAACGAAACGAGCCGCCTTTGCGCTGCGCGTCGGCGTGAGCGTGGCGCTGTGTTTCGTCCACGCGCGACCGCTGATCGTGAACTTCGCCTCGGCGAGCACGCTGCCGTCGTCGCCTTCGAGGCGCACCGTGATTGGCATTGGCCGGCTCTGGTCGCCCTCGCCCCACTTGATGCCCATGAACGCCTGATACGCCCAGAACGACGCCTCGTAGCGCTTGCCCGCCTCGAGCGGGATCTGATCGAAACCGCGATTCGCGAGGCCGACGCCGTCGCGCGGTTTCGTGACATTGAGCACGACGTAGTGCGGGTTGTTGACGTGCACCGGCCGCGAGTTGGCGACGCTTAGGTGGCCATCGCCTTCGCCCGTTTTGACGACTTCCCAGAACGACGTCGGGCCCCAGTTCGCCTGTTCGGTGGCGTTGTATTCGAACGAGCGATTCTGGATCAGCTCGGCGTAGAGTCCGCCATCGGCCGCGTAATTGAGATCCTCAAAAAACACGCCGAAGAGCGCCGGGCTGATCGGCTTCGCGGGGGCCGCGAGATCGACGGTGAGCATCCGGGGCGGCGAAGCGAAAGCCGCGCAAACAGCGGCAAAGAACAACGGGAGAGCGAGAGGGGTGCGCGCCATGCGCTGACTTGTCGGCTCCGCCTCCCCGATGTTCGAGCGAAGCCGAGTTTTACCGTAATATTTCCCGCGACATAACCCGGACGCACGCCCTCACGCGGGCGTCCGCGGCGCTCACCTCACCGATTCGTGAAACCGGCAGGACTCGCCCTCCGCGTGGTGCGTGCAAACGCCGCAAAACGTATCGATCTCGGCCGCGGCCAGCGCGCGCGCGACGCGGATGAGCTGCGCCAGATCGCTCTCGCGACGCTGGGAAGGTTCCATCTTCGCCTGCTCGAGCACGAGCGTTTCGAGGAGCGCCTGTTCGCCAGCTTTGAAGTAGGCCAGATACGGATTCCGATTACATCCGCACACGGGCAGCGAGAGCTTGCGTGCGGCCCCGAGCGTCAAATGTCCGTCACCCGGGCGCTCGAGTTCGCGCAACACCTGCTCCAGCGAGTCCGGAATCAGGTGCACGAGAGCATCCGGCAACGCCAGCGGCGAATTCACCGGCTCCACACGCAGCAGAGCCGTCCAACGCTCGCAGATCGTCAACCGTTGCTCCCGCAAGGCGTGGAGCGCAGTTGGTGACATGCTCTCATTCTAGGCGAAATGAGGGCGAGGCCTCTCCGCTTCAGTTGCAAAAATCCCAGCATTTGTTGCTCAACCGGCGTCAGGTCCGCGGCCGGTTGAGCACATGCTCATTTCACCGTCACGGTGAACTTGCGGCTGGCGCTGAGCTTCCCGTCGCTGACTTTCAACGTGATCGTCGCTTTGCCGGTCCGCCCCACGACAGGGCTGATCTTGACCTTCCGCTTGGCGCCCGAGCCGGAGAGCACAATGGCGGATGCGGGGATGAGCGACGTGTTCGAGCTCTTGGCGGAAAGCTTCAGCTTCTTTGCGGAGGTTTCCACGTCACCGATCTTGAACGAAACGGTTTTCGACGTGCTCCGCTTCATGCTGAAACTGGAGATCTTGCTGATCGTCGGCGCGTCGTTCACCGCCTTCACGGTGACTTTGAAGCTGCGCTTCGCGGTCAGCGCACCGTCGGAAACGGTCAACGTGACCGTCGCCTTGCCGGACGCGTTTTTGACCGGCGACAGCTTCACTTTCCGTGTTTTGCCGGTGCCGCTCAGTTTGATGCCCGAGGTCTTCAGGACCTTGGTGTTGGAGGACGACGCTTTCACGGTGAGCGCGCTCGTCTTGGTGTCTTCGTCGCTCACGGTGAAAGATACTGTGCGCGTCTTGTCCTCCTTGATGGATTGATCGGCGATCTTCCCGATCTTCGGCGGATGCCGCACCTCGACGGTGAACGTTTTTTCGGTGGTGAAGCGACCGTCGGTGACCTTGACCGTGACCTTGGCGGTGCCCACCTGATTCGTCGCCGGCTTGATCTTCAGCGTGCGAGATTTACCCGTGCCGCTGAGGGTGAGATTCGCGAGCGGCAGCAACTTGGTGTTGGACGAAGCGCGGGTAACCTTGAGCGAGCTCAGCGCCGTGTCGGGATCGCCGATCGTGAACTTCACTTCGCGGGCGCTCGCATTGCGCGCGAGCACAAGTTTGGAAAAGCTGCTGAGCGTCGGCGGATAAGCGACGGCGGCCGAGCCATCCACCGTGACGGCATTCGAGACGACCTTGCCGAGAGCGTTGGACACGACGACGCGGAACCAATCGCGCTCGGCTCCGCGATTCACCTTCACGGTGAACTTGTCGCGCGTGGTGCCGCTATACACGCCGGCCTCCGGCACATCGGACCAGTTCGCGCCTTGGTCGACGGAGAGCTGCCATTGATAGGTAACAGGGCGGAAGCTGCCAACTCCCGTGGAGATTTGCGGGACGTCGGTCACGACTTGGAAAGTCGCATTGCTGCCGATCGCCACCTTCTGACTCTTCGGTTGCGTCGTGATCTTCGGCGCCGCGGTCGTGACGAGTTTCACGTCGAAATCACCGATACCGGTGTTTCCCTCGCTGGATACCTGCTCTGTATCGCCGGAAATGATACGGCCCACGAGCGTGCCGTAGTGCGCAGGACCGCCGTTGTAGCCGAAATTGATTTCGCCTTCGGACGTGACGATGCCGCTGAGGTTATAGGTTCCCTCCTCACCGACATAGTTGCCGGTGCTGGACGGCACGCTCGTGTAAACACGACGGTAGGAGCCGCGCAGTCGGCCGTCCTTTTCCTGGATCATCACCAGGTAGATTTTGGCGAACCACGCTCTCAGCGACTGGTTGTCGATGCCCGGACGAATGACGAGGTTGCGCGAACCTTCCCAAACGCCGGTGAGATTCGTGAGCGGCAGAACCTGCAGTTTCGCGACCGCGCTGGTCGTCGTCCCGGCCGGGTTCTTGAGCACCACATCGTAGTTGCCGGCCTGCGGCGCATCCACGTTCTGCAGGCGGAGCGAAGGGCCGGTGCCGCCCACGACCGGCACGCCGTTGCGGCGCCACGTGTAGCTGACGACGTTCTTGGCCTTTACCGTCAACGTGACCTCGGCGCCGGCGACCACGGTCTGCGAAGCAGGCTGCGTCTCGATCGAGGGTTTGGAAATCGCGCCGGTGAGCGGCGTAACTGAGCGCAGTGAAGTTCCATCCGAGACGTAGAGGGTGCCGTCGCTTGCGATGGCCATCGATGACGGAGTCGCGAAGCGAGCCCCCTGCCCCACGCCGTCCACTACGTCGGAAAGTCCGCCCTTGCCGGCGATGGACGAGACCACGCGCCCGGGCGAAATCGCGCGGATGAGGCGGTTGCCATTGTCGGCGACGAACACCGTGCCATTGGCCGCCACCGCGATACCGGACGGCCACGAAAAACGCGCGTCGTTGCCTTCTCCGTCGGCTTCTCCGTTGGGCTCCTCCGCTCCGGCGAGCGGGCCGGCCAAGGTCGAGACGACGCCGGCAGCCGTTACTTTTCGCACGTTGTGGACCATACTGTCCGTGACAAACAGGCTTCCGTCGGGACCAACAGCCATCGCCGAGATCGAGTTGAAACGCGCCGTCGCTCCCGTGCCATCGGCATTGCCGGGCACGGTCGCTCCGGCGAACGACGTCACTTTTCCCGCCGGGGTGATTTTGCGAATCGTCCACCAGACGTAATCGACGACGTAGACATTCCCGCTGGAGTCGCAGGCGATGATACTGGGAGTGTTAAAACGCGCCGCGGAACCGGTGCCGTAGGTGTTGCCCGACTGGCCCATGGAACCCGCGAGCGTGGACACCGTGCCGCCTGGAGTGATTTTCCGGATGACGTGATTTCCCGAGTCGGCCACGTAGAGATTGCCCGCTCCATCAATCGCGACGTCGGAAGGATTCCAGAAACGCGCGCTCGTGCGGGAGGTATTATCCACCGAGCCGGGCGTGCCCACCACACCCGCGTAAACCTCGATCTTCCCGGACGGCAGCCGCCGCCGGATCACATGCGAGTAGGAATCGGCGAAATAGATAGTCTTGTCCGCAGCGACGGCGATGCGCCCAAAGGACTGCCCCTGCGCCACCGTGGAAACAGAATAGAGCGGATCGGTGGTCGGCACGCCAAAGCCATTCGGCCCAGCGATCTGGACCGGCTTTTTGCGCGCACGCCACGTGGTGCCGTCGGCAAGCTCGCCCCACTGGTTGCGACCAGTCGCCCACACGGTGCCATCGTTCTTGATGAAGACGGTGTAGTAGCCGCCGCAGGATGCGGTCAGCACGTTGTCAGCGATCTTGATGGGCGTGAGCCGGGTTTCCGTCGTGCCGTCGCCGAGCTGCCACGCGCCATTGTAGCCGCAGCCCCACAGGGATCCGTCGGTTTTGAGGAACACGGTGTGCGCCTCGCCGGCCCAAACCTTCGCGACGCCCGTCGCGATCTTGACCGGCGACGGGCGGAACGTCGTCGTGCCGTCGCCAAGTTCACCGTATTGGTTTCGCCCCATCGCCCAGAGGGAACCATCCGTCTTCACGAACGCCGTGTGCGAGTAGCCGGCTGCGGCCATGGTCACGCCGCTGGTGATCTGCACGGGGGTGGTCTGCGGGTTGGTGTGGCCCAGTCCGAGTTCGCCATACTGGTTGTAACCCATGCCCCAGAGCGTCCCGTTCGTCTTCACGAAGACCGAGTTCGAGTTCATACTCGAGACGCTGGCCACGGAAGTGGCGATTTGAGCCGGCTCCTCCTGCGTTCCGTAATCACCCAGGCCCAAGCCCCCCAGCCCTTTCGCTCCGGAGCCATACAAGACGCCGTCCGTGCCGAGGAAAAACGAATGCGCGTAAGCGGCTTCGGCCGCTTGGATGCCCAAGTTGACCAACGTCGGTTTTTGCCGCTCCACCTTGGATCCGTCGCCCAGCTGAGCGTAAACATTGCTCCCCATCGCCCACAGGCCGCCGTTACTGGTCACGTAAAAACTGTGACTGTAGCCTGCGCTCATGGACACGACGTCGCTCGCGATCAGAACCGGCGTGCTCTCACGCGGTCTGGCCACGCCATCACCCAGCTGGTAGTCGTAATTGTAGCCCGCGCCCCAGAGCGTCCCGTCGTCGCGCAGCAGCAACGTGTGCTGGTGGCCGGCTTCGACGGCCTTGAACTTCTGCGCATGTGCCTCTGCACCTGACAGCAGGATCAAGGCGGCCGCTGTCGCCCAAGCTCTGCGGGAGATCCAACGACCGAGCACCAATGCAACACGAGACGCAACGAAGCTGCTCCATAAGAGCGAGCGCGAGCTGGATAAGCGCATCTTGATAGCCCAAAAGAGGCGGAAAGAACCGTGCAACAAAACTCACGCACCGTTCGCAAAAATGTAGCATATTTCTGGATACACTAAGGCGTTTCCCTCGTGGCTTTCGCCAATTTATGGCGTATAAGCCTCATGGATAGATGTTTTCCGCACGCGTCAAAATCGAGCGCGTGACGTCCACGTGGAGGCGGTTGCTTTTGAGAACCTTGCCCATTTGCGGGGACGCCCAAGAACCGTGGAAGTCCTCGGCGGGGCGAGTCGGAGCCTTGAGCCGGGGCCCTAGAGTTTAGCTCGAACGGCCTCCCCTCACGTCCGTTTCTCGGTCGAGGCAGAATTTCACAAGCCGCTATGTCAGAACCGCCTGACTCAGGCCGAAGAATTTTCCGCAGATTTTTTCGCGGATTTTGAACGTCCCGAGGGCAGCCGCGTCTTTCTCGATGTGTGTTAGGTGTAATGTTCTTTTCGGGTAGTTCATAGTTTTCAGTTATTCCAAAGTCGGCAGGGGCGCTGGTCACAAAACCAGCGCCCTTACTGTTTTCCGCCCCCGGCATCTGACGCGCCGGGGACTTGTGTGCCGCCCCGCGCCGCGCTTGGCTCTGCGCATGTCCGATTTCCGCGTTTTCTGCGCCCCCGAATCCGCCGAGCCCCAGGAGATCACGCTCTCCCCCGACGAGTCTCACCATCTCGTCTCCGTCAATCGCGCCCGCGCCGGCGACACGGTCGTCGCGTTCAATGGCCGCGGCTCCGAATGGGTGTGCGAGCTCGTCTCCGATCGCAAAAACGCCGCCGTCCTCAAGGTCCGTTTCCCTCAGAAAACGAAACCGCTCCCCTACGAGATCACGCTCGGCCAGGCGCTGCCCAAAGGCCCTTCGATGGACGCGATCGTGCGCAAAGCCACCGAGATCGGCGCCGCGCGGATCGTGCCGCTCGAAAGCGAGCGCACGCAGGTCCATTTCGACGGGGACCGGTCCGACAAGAAACTCGAGAAATGGCAGGTCGCCGCGCTCGAGGCCGCGAAGCAGTGCGGCAACCCCTTCCTGCCCGAAATCACGCCCGTGCAGAAAGCCGACGCGTTCATCGAGAGCGCCCGCGATTTCGACCTGAAGCTCATCGCCAGCCTGCACCCCGGAGCGAAATCGCTGAAGACCGTGCTCTCAAACTTTCGCACCGCGCAAAATCGCGCGCCGAAGAAAGTCCTGTGGATGATCGGCCCCGAGGGCGATTTCACGCCCGCCGAAATGAGCCACGCCGCCAGCGCCGGCTTTGAGCCGATCACGCTCGGCCCGCTCGTGCTCCGCTGCGAGACCGCCGCCGTCTACGCGCTCAGCGTGCTCAGCTACGAACTGCAGAATGCCTGAGCGTTTTATCTGAACCAAAAACTCTGACGCTCACCAAACGAGCAGACCGCCCGCGAAGGTCAGGCCGGCGCCGACGCTGCAGAAGATGATGCGGTCGCCTTCGTTGAAGATGCCTTCCTCGGCGGCCCAGCCGAGCGCCATGGAGACGCTGGCCGCGCTGGTGTTGCCGTATTGGGCGATCGTCATGACGAACTTGTCGTAGGAGATACCCACGCGCTTGCTCACGGCCTTGAGAATGCGCTCGTTGGCCTGATGCGGCACGACCCACGCGATGTCGTCGGGCTTCAGATTTTCGCGCGCGAGCGTCTGTTCGATCTGCTCGGCGAAACCAACGACCGCGTGCTTGAACACCGCGGTGCCGTCCATCTGCAGATAAAAATCTTCCATCGCGCAGCCCGGCGCGCCCGGCCAGGGCATGCGCGCACCGCCACCGAGACGCTGGATCGCCTCGAACTGCGTCGCATCGCCCGACAGGCCCATCTGGTGCAAGCGGTGACCGCCCTGCCCGCCGGTGAGAATCGCTGCACCCGCGCCGTCGCCAAAGAGAAACGCTGTGCTGTGATCCGAGGGATTCGTGATGCGCGACAACAACTCCGCCGTGACCACGATGAGGTTCTTCGCGGTTCCGGCGAGGATCAGCGAGCGCCCGAGTTCGAGCGCGTAAAGCCAGCCTGAGCACGCGGCATTGAGATCAAACGCCAGCACGCGCGGGATGCCAAGTTGGCGCGCGAGCGCGCTCGCCATCGCGGGCACCGGTTGATCCGGAATCAGCGTGGCCATGATGATGCCGTCGATCTGATCGGCTTTCATTCCGGCTTGCGCCAAAGCGTGCTGCACCGCGGTCGCGGCGAGCGTCGTGGCGGACTCGTTCTCCGCGGCGTAGCGACGCTCGCGGATGCCCGTCAGGCGCACGATTTCTTCCTCGGTGCGATTCGGAAACGCCTTGAGGATTTCGCTGTTCGCCCGCACGGCGGCGGGAGCGGCATGGCCCACGCCTGCGATGCAGACGGTGTTCGAAGGAGCAGTGCTCATCGGCAAAGTAGCGGCTGCGTTCAGCCTTGGCGCTTCGCGAGGTAGCGCGTCACGTCGTCGCCCGACACGCGCCCGCCGGGGCCCGTGGCTTCGATGTCCGTGATTTGCGCAGGATCGAGTCCGGCTTCCTGCGCGAGCTTCGTCGCGCGCGGCGTCCAGATCAGCGCGGCCGCGGGTTTCGCCGCCGCAGCACTGACCGTCACGCCGCCTTTCGAGATCAGGTGACGCTGACTCTCGTCCGACGTCTCGATCTGACAAAAAATCTGGCCCGACACCAACGTGTCGCCGCCCTTCGCTCCGAGGCTCTTCAACACGCCGTCGCACGGCGCTTCGTATTCGAAGGTGGATTTATCGCTCTCGAGCTCCGCCACCACCTGACCTTTCGTCAACCGGTCGCCCGGTTTCACTTTGATGGAGATCACATTGAGCTCGCTGACCGTCGCGCCCATGGAAGGCACGGGGACATCGATGAGGAAGGTTTCCATGAGGCCGGGAAGTTGAGCCGTCCGGCCCGATGGGGTCAAGGGAGCGGACGGGAAAAACATGGAGCGTATTTTGGCCGTTTCCAACCTTGGCCGCGAAGCAATCCGCACGCTATCCCAAGGCATTACGCACCTTGGCGCGACCCGGTGCGCACAGCGTCCCGACTCGGAACACGTCTACTGTGCAGTGGGCGAATACCCCCGAGAGGCGCCCGCAACCGCAAACCACCCACCACTCAGCCGCGCGCGACGCGCCAGATCGCGAGGCAGGTTTCCAGGAGTTTCGGCAGCTCGGCGAGGGGGATCATGTTGGGACCATCGCTGATCGCGTTGACCGGATCCGGATGCGTTTCCAAAAACAATCCGTCCGCTCCCGCGGCGAGCGCGGCTTTGGCGAGCGGCGGCACGAACTCGCGCTGGCCGCTGCTCTTTCCGCCGCCGGCTCCGGGCAACTGCACGCTGTGCGTGGCGTCGAAGACCGTCGGGTAGCCGTTCTGCCGCATGATCGAGAACGAGCGCATGTCCACGACGAGGTTTTGATAACCAAAGGTCGTGCCGCGCTCGGTCTGCCAGACTTCCGCGGCTTTGCCGTCGCGGAGCTTGCCGGTGACCCACTGCATCTCCTGCGGCGAGAGAAACTGACCTTTCTTCACGTTGACAATCCGTCCAGTCGCCGCGGCGGCGAGCAGCAGATCGGTCTGGCGGCAGAGAAACGCGGGAATCTGCAACACATCGACGACCTCCGCCACGCGCGCGACCTGTTCGCGTTCGTGGATGTCGGTCACGACGGGGAATCCGTAGTCGCGCTTCACCATCGCGAGCAGTTTCAGACCTTCCTCAAGACCCGTGCCGCGATCGCCGGCGAGCGAGGTGCGGTTGGCTTTGTCGAACGAGCCCTTGAACACGATCTTCAGGTCCGGTTGCGCGGCTTGAATCTGTTTCAGCGTATCCGCCACCGCACGACACGTCTGCTCACTCTCGAGCGAGCAGGGACCGGCGAGAACGAGGAGTTTTTTCGGATCGTAAAACATGGGAAGCAAGGAAACCAAACACGATTGTCATTCTGAGCGAAGCGAAGAATCCAGCGGGAGCTTCGATGCTCAAGCCGGCTGTGGATGATCAACTGGATTCTTCGCTGCGCTCAGAATGACAAATCTCACCGCATACGGAATTCAGACACAGAGTTCACGGAGGCGGATAAATGGATTTTTCTCGGTGAACTCTGTGTCCGAGCTCCGTGCTCTCTGTGGCTCATGCCTTGATTTTCGCCTTCGCCGGCTTGGCGGGCTTCTTCTTCACCTTCGCGCCGCCCTTGCCCTTCTTGTTCTTGATCGCGGCGGCGATGAAGGACGCGAAGAGCGGGTGGGCCTTGTTGGGCTTCGACTGAAATTCCGGATGCGCCTGCGTGCCGAGATACCACGGGTGGCCCTTGAGCTCCATGATCTCGACGAGATTGCGGCGAGGATTGACGCCGCTCACGAGGAGACCGCCTCGCTCGAGCTGGCCGACGTAGGCGTTGTTGACCTCGTAGCGGTGGCGATGGCGCTCGCGCACGCTGGGCTGACCGTAGGCCTTGGCGGCGAGCGTGCCGGGCTTCAGCGCGCACTCGTAGCTGCCGAGGCGCATGGTGGCGCCCTTGTCGACGATCTTCTTTTGCTCCTCCATCATGTTAATGACGGGGTGCGGCGGATTCGCCTCGAACTCGGTGGAATTGGCGCCCTGGAGCTTCAGCACATTGCGCGCAAACTCGATCACCGCGATCTGCAGACCGAGGCAGAGGCCGTAGTAAGGAATCTTGTTTTCGCGGGCGTAACGCGCCGCGGCGATCTTGCCCTCCGTGCCGCGATCGCCGAAGCCGCCGGGCACGAGGATGCCGTCGAGACCCTTGAGCGCAGCGAGCCCGCCCTTCTTCTCGAGATCTTCAGCGTCGATGCGGACGACGTTCACGCGGCAGTTGTTCGCGATGCCGGCGTGGGTGATCGATTCGTAAACGGATTTATACGCGTCCTGCAGCTCGATGTATTTGCCGACGACGCCGATCGTGACCTCGTGCACCGGGTTGAGGATGCGCGCGACGATCTGGTGCCAGATGTTTTTCGTGGGCGGCGGATTCTTGAGCCCGAAGAGATCGAGCACGAGTTGATCCATGTTCTCCTTCTGCAACGCGAGCGGCAGTTCGTAGATCGAGTTGGCGACGTCGGCGCATTCGATCACGGCCTTCACCGGCACGTTGCAGAACATCGAAATCTTGTCGCGCAGGCCCGCATCGAGCGGATGGTCCGTGCGGCAAACGAGAATGTGCGGCTGGATACCGATCTCGCGAAGCTTCGCGACGGATTGCTGCGTGGGCTTCGTCTTCAGTTCGCCCGCGGCGGCGACGTAGGGGACGAGCGTCACGTGGATGAAAACGACATCCTGCGGCCCCACCTCGAGCGCGAACTGACGCATCGCCTCGAGAAACGGCAGGCCCTCGATGTCACCAGTCGTGCCGCCGATTTCCGTGATGAGCACGTCGACATCCTTGGCGGCGCCATAGATGCGCTCCTTGATCTCGTTGGTGACGTGCGGGATCACCTGCACGGTCTTGCCGAGATAATCGCCGCGGCGCTCCTTCTGGATCACGCTCTCGTAAACCTGGCCCGAAGAGAGACTGTTGACGCGCGACAGCTTGCCGCTCGTGAAGCGCTCGTAGTGTCCCAGATCGAGGTCGGTCTCGGCGCCGTCCTCCAGCACATACACTTCGCCGTGCTGATACGGGCTCATCGTGCCCGGGTCCACATTGAGATACGGATCAAATTTCTGGATACGGACGGTGAGCCCGCGCAGCTCCAAGAGCGCGCCCAGCGACGCCGCTGTCAGGCCTTTGCCCAGCGACGAAACCACTCCGCCCGTCACGAAGATGTATTTCATCGGGTTGGGTTAAACGGTGGGTCCTCGGGGTGACAAGAAAAGACTCCTGCAACCCCGCGCATCGCGCCGTGCAAAGCCCGCCCCAACCTTTTCTGCCTCAATGAAACACCAACCAGATCGTCGTGGCGAAGCCCACGATCACCACCACCGCGAGCAGCAGATAGAGGCTCCACTTCAGGATCTTCGCGAGTGACCAGATGAGCGCCGCAGTCACGATCGTAAGACTCCCGACCACGAACCAACGCGGATACGCGGCCAGCGAGTTGAGCATCGCGGAGATCTCGTTCGACGAAAGCACCGCGAGCGTTAAGCCGCGCCCCCGCCGCGACTCCAAGCAAAATGATTTGCCCGGCGCCTCCCCCGCCCGCCCTACTCTTTCCCGCCCAATGAACTCGAAACCACAACTGCTCGCGTGGCTCACCTGCGACGGCGTCCACATCGACCCCGGCACGGGCAAGCACACGATCCTCGGCGTGTTTTCGGACATCCATGCGCACACGTTTCCCTTCGCGCATCCGTTCATGATCTGGTTCCTCACGCTCACGGATTGCGCCCCGGGCACGCACCAGATGCGCATCTCGCTCGGCCTCGATCCGCAGGCCATGCAGCCGCTGATCGAACGCCCGTTCGAAGTGAAGAGCCCGCTCAACCGCATCAACCTCATCAACGAGATCCGCGGCCTGGTCTTCCCCGCGCCGGGCGACTACTCCCTCCTCGTCGAAATCGACGACGAACCGCTGCTCGCCACCAGCCTCACCGTCGCCCAGGCGCGCGGGTAAACTTTGGCGCCGCATTCCGCTTTTCCTCCGCTTCAACTCTAGAAACATGTCCTCCCCTCGCTTCGACCTCCTCGGCGTCGGTTCGCCGATCATGGATTTGCTGGCGCCCGTGCCGCTCGAGTTCCTGCAACATGTGCCCGGCGAAAAAGGAGGCATGGTCCTCGTCGATCACGACCAGATGGAGGCGATCCTCGCGCACCTCGCCCAAGCGCCCGCGCACGCCACCGGTGGCTCCGCCGCCAACGCGACTTTCAACGCCACGCGCCTCGGTCTGCGCACGTCCTTCCTCGGCAAACTCGGCAACGACGAACTCGCCCGCATCTACCGCGAACGCTTCACCACCGTCGGCGTCGACGCCTCGCGCTTCAAGGAAGGCCAGCAAGCCAACGCCCGCTCGCTCATCCTCGTCACACCCGACGCCGACCGCACGATGCGCACGCATCTCGGCGCCGCGATGACGCTCTCGCCCGATGAGATTTCGCCGGCCGATTTCGCCGACGTCCGCCACGCGCACATCGAAGGCTACCTCGTCTTCAACCAAGCCCTCGCCGATGCCGTGCTCGCCTCCGCCCGCACCGCCGGTTGCACCGTGAGCCTCGATCTCTCGTCCTTCGAAGTCGTCGGCGCCTCGCGCGCGTGGCTCTTCAGCCAGTTCCACAAAGGCATCGACGTCGTTTTTGCCAACGAGGACGAAATCCGTGCGCTCTTCGAAGACCAGACCTCGCCCTACGAAAACCTCACGCGCCGCCTCGCCGACTACGGCGTGCTCGCCGCCGTGAAACTCGGCAAAGACGGCGCGTGGATCGCCCGCGAAAAAGAAATTCACCGCATCGATCCCGTCCGGGTGAACGATGTCGTCGACACCAACGGCGCCGGCGACGCCTGGGCCGCCGGTTTTCTCGCCGGGTATCTCCGCGACTGGTCGCTTCCGCGCTGCGGCGCGCTCGCCTCGATCATGGGCGCCGAAACCGTCCGCCACATGGGTCCGCTCATCCCCGATGTCGCCTGGCCCGACGTCACCGCGCGCCTCAAAAAATCTGACGCCGCCGCGCTCCGCGGGCTTTCTCGTGCTCAGGCGCGATCGATCACGAGCCGTAGCGAGGATCCCCTTGTTCCGTGTTTCCGTGATTCACTCATCCGATTCACGCCGCACGGTGTCCCGACCGGGTGCGGACTTTGGCGCAACCCAGTCCTCACTTAGTCCCGACCCGGGACGCACCTTGGCTCGACCCGGGACGCACTTCGTCCCGACCCGGGCCGACTTCCGGCGTGACACGGTGCGAACGTGGTGGCGGAGTTTCTTCGCGTGAGCGCACGGCCTTTTCAGCGTCACTCCTCAGCGCGCCGTCGAGATCTTCGTGGTCTATATGATCACTCAGCTCGCGTGTGGAGTCGTGGGCGGAGGAGCCTTGGGCGTGATCGGTGCCGTCATCGACCAGCCCACGTTGATCAACGACCACTTGCCCGCGCTGCTCGTGGCGGGAAACACGCTCGCCTTTCTCTACCTCTATTTTCGTGAAACCAAACGGGCCTCGCTCTCGTGGGGCGATCTCTCGTGGCGACTCCGCGACGCGGTTCATCTCGCGGGTCCGGTTTTCGTGCTCGCCGCAGCGGGAGTGTTGGTGGTCTCGGAACTCACAAATCTCGCGACCTTGGGCGTGCCCAATTCGGGCGAAAGCATCCTGCGGCAAGTCATGGATCTGGAGAACTACCCGATCCTGTCGCCGCTGCTGATCGTGATCGTCGCGCCCATCACGGAGGAAATTTTGTTTCGCGGTCTGATGCTGCGCGGACTGCTGGCGGTCACGACGCCGAAGCGCGCGATCGCACTGACGACGGTTTTGTTCATGATCGTGCACCTGAATCCGTGGCAGTTTCCCGTGGCGGCGGTGATGGGAGTGCTGACGGGCTGGGTTTACCTGCGCTCGCGCTCACTCCTGCTGTGCGTCGGCATCCACACGGTGCAAAACGCGACGGCGCTGTTCGCGAGCGCGCTGCCGTTCACGATCAGGGCTTCAACCAAATCGGGCCGAACGCCGGAGGGTTTCATCCTTGGTGGCTCGATTTCGCCGCGCTCGGGTTGCTCGCGCTCGGCGTATTTTGGTTTCACCGCACAGCGCCGGCCGCCGCTCCTTTTGTTGCCGCCGCGCCCCGCCTCCGCCCAGCGAGCCGCCACTGCTCGCTCCGCCTCCGCTCACCGATCCCGGCGCGGGCATCTGAAAATCTGGTAACCTTTTAAGGGACGCGCAGTTTGTCTCTTTTCCCATGCTCACGCTGCGCTCGGTCAGTAAACGTTTCGGTCCGGTCCTCGCGCTCGACGATGTGTCGCTGCACGTCCCGGCCGGCGAGTTTTTCGGCCTGCTCGGGCCAAACGGCGCGGGAAAATCGACCCTGATGTCGCTCATCGCCGGGCTGCGAAAACCGGATTCGGGCGAGATCGTCTTCGCCGGCGAAAACGGCGACGCGCCGCGCGCACCACTCGGCCTCGTGCCGCAAAACCTCGCGCTGTATCAGGAGCTCACCGCCGCGGAAAATCTCCGGATCTTCGGCGAGTTGCAGGGACTTCGCGGTGCCACGCTGCGCGAGCGAGTCGACGAAGCGCTCGAAGCCGCGCAGCTTCGCCGACCGGCGCGACGCGCGCGTGAAGACATTTTCCGGCGGCATGCAGCGGCGGCTGAATCTCGTCGCGGCGCTGCTGCATCGTCCGCGCCTGCTGCTCTGCGACGAGCCCACGGTCGGCGTCGATCCGCAGTCGCGAAACCTGCTCTTCGATTTTCTGCGCCAGCTGAATCGCGAGGGCCTGACGATCATCTACTCGACGCACTACATGGAGGAAGCCGAGCGGCTGTGCTCGCGAATCGGCATCATCGATCACGGCAAAATTCTCGCGCTCGGTTCGCTTGGCGAGTTGCTCACGCAACTGCCGTTCGAGGAAGAGATCCATTTTCCGGATACGGCCACGACGTCTGCGTTTGCCGCGAGTCTGCGCAGTGCCGGCGAAATCACGGTCGCCGACGGCACGGCGCGTTTTCGTCCGCGCGCGGGTTATCCGCTCAGCGCGTTTTACGCCGCGAGCGAAGCGCACGGGCTGGCGTCGCGTCTGTTCTCGGTGCAGCGGCCGACACTCGAGGCCGTGTTTCTCCACCTGACCGGTCGCACGCTGCGCGACAACTAAACCACTCGCGCACCATGTCGCCCACGCTCGTCCTCCTCCGCAAAAATCTCCTCACGTTCTGGCGCAGCCGCGCGGGCGTGGTGATCACGTTCCTCGTGCCCGTGGTGTTGATCTATTTGTTCGGACACGTGTTCGGACTCTACCGGCAGGAGTCCGCTCCATCGGGCATTCCGATCGCGGTGGTCAACCAAAGCCCCGAGCCTGTCGCGCAGCAGTTGATCGCCGCGCTGAAGGCCGAAAAGACCTTCGCCGTCCGCACCGAAATCACCGCGCCCGACGGCACCACACGGCCGCTCACCGAGGACGATGTGCGTGCCGCGCTCCACGCCAACGACTATCGTTACGCACTCATTCTGCCGCCCGACCTGCTCGGCGAAACACTCGGTGTGCGTTTCCGCTTTCTCACCAATCCGCGCAACGAGATGGAGGCGCAGATCGTCAACGGCGTGCTGCAGCGCACGATCTTCATGCAAGTGCCGCAACTGCTCGGACAGTCGTTGCAGCGCAGCGCCGCACGCGCGATCGGAGAGAGCGGCCTCGACGAGTTCAATCAGGAGATCGCCGACGCCATCTCGCGCTCCTTCGGCGGCGATCGAACCGAAATCAAGCAACAGATCACCAGCGGCAGGCTGCTGCCCAACGCCGCCGCGACGCCGGGCGAAAGCGAACCCGCCGCCGGCGAGCGCAATGTCATGGAAAACTTGATACGCTTCGACACCGAGCAAGTCGCGGGCGTCGAGGTGGGCAATCCCATGGCCGCGCGGCTCGTGGGCGGTTACGCGATCATGTTTCTCCTTTTCGCGGTGAGCGGATCGGCGACCCATTTCTACGAGGAAAAACAAACCGGCGTCTTTCAGCGGCTGCTCTCGTCGCCCGTGCGACCGCGCCACATCGTGACGGCGCGTTTTCTTTTCGGCGTGATTCTCGGCGTGGCGCAAAGCGCGGTGTTGTTTCTCGCCGGCTGGATTTTCTTCGGCCTCGATCTCTTCGGCCATCTGCCCGCCCTTTTCGCGGTCACGGTGGCGGCGGCTGCGGCCTGTTCGGCTTTTGGCATGTTGATCGCCGCGCTCGCGCCCAACTCCTCCGCGGCCAGCGGCCTCGCCACGCTGCTGGTGCTTTCGATGAGCGCGATCGGCGGCGCGTGGTTTCCCGTTTCGTTCATGCCGGACACGATCCAGACGCTCAGCCGCTTCACGCTCGTGTATTGGGCGGTCGAGGGTTTCGCCGATGTTCTCTGGGCCGGTCGATCATTGCTCGAGGTTCTGCCGAAGGTCGGGGTGCTCTCCGCGATCGCTGCCGCCGTGCTCCTCGTCGCGATCGCGCGACTCAACAGCCGCCGCATGTTCGAGTGAGCGCCGCTCGCCCGCTTGGACCGGAATCTTTTGCACGCAAGCATTTGCGCAGACGGGCAAAACCGCTACACCAGTCACTTCGCGCGTCGCCGCCGCTCCTTTGCGGCGTCGCGACGCACAAGTTCCGAAACCGACAGCATCGTTACCCATGAAGAAGATCCTCCTCTCCCTGTTCACCGCCGGCTTGCTCGCGTTTGCCAGCTCCTCTGCGCTGGCTGGCGACACCGCGCCGAAATCCGTGATCCACGTCGTCACGGTCTCGTGGAAGTCCGGCACGACGCCGGAGCAAATCCAGGCCGCGCTCGACGGCGTTCAGGCGCTGCCCTCGAAGTTCAAGGGCATCACCCGCGTGTGGACCAAGACCCTCAAGGCCCAGGGCGGCAAATCCCACGCGATCGTGATGGAGTTCGCCGACGAGGCCGCGCTCAAGGACTACTCCGGCAGCGACGCGCAGAAGGAGTGGTATAAGGTTTACACCAACATCCGCGAATCGAGCACGACGTTCGACATCACGAACTGAGTTCCGCCCCACTCTCGATCCTTCCGGGCGGGCTTCGCACCCGCCCTTTTTCTTTTCTCCTTTCTAAGCCGCGCGCCGCGGAAATTTTTTCGTGCCTCCCCGCGCTTCGCTCTGCAACGTGTTCGCCCTATGTCCGCCGATCTTGCTTCGCTCGTCACCTCCATCGCCCAGCGCGCCCGCGCTGCCTCCTTGGTGCTCGCGACGGCTCCGGCGGAGACGAAGAACGCCGCGCTGCTTCGCCTGGCCGATCTGCTCACCGGTTCGGCCGACACGCTGATCGAGGCGAACAACAAGGACCTCCTCTCTCCCGCCGCCGCCGAGCTCACCTCCGCTGCGCGTGATCGTCTCACGCTGACTCCCGCGCGTCTCGCGCAACTCGCCGAGAGCGTTCGCCAGGTCGCCGCGTTGCCCGATCCCGTCGGCGAGCTTCTGGAAAAAACCACGCGTCCGAACGGACTCGTGCTCCAGAAAATCCGCGTGCCCATCGGCGTGATCGGCATCGTTTACGAGGCTCGCCCGAACGTCACGATCGACTGCGCGATTCTCTGCCTGAAGAGCGGCAACGCCGCGATCCTCCGCGGCGGCTCCGAGTGCTTTCACACCAACACCGCGCTCGCCGCGCTCGTGGCGCAGGCGCTCGCGGAGAGCGGTTTGCCCGGCGACGCCGTGCAGCTCATCCCCACGACCGATCGCGCCGCGCTCACGACGCTGCTCAAGCTCGACACGCTCGTGCACTGCATCATCCCGCGCGGCGGCGAAGGCCTCATCCGTTTCGTCACCGCCAACAGCACGATCCCGGTCATCAAGCACTACACGGGAGTGTGCTTCGTTTACGTCGATCGCGCCGCCGATCTCGAGATGGCGCGAAAAATCCTCGTCAACGCCAAGACCTCGCGCCCCGGCGTCTGCAACGCCGCCGAGCAACTGCTCGTGCATCGCGAAGTCGCGAAAACCTTCCTGCCCGACGCGGCTCGCGCGCTTATCGCCGAGAAAAACGTCGAACTCCGCTGCGATCCCGCTTCGGCCGCTATTCTCGGCGAAGAACGTCTGCCGCATCGCGCCGCCGAGGCCGCCGACTACACGGCCGAGTTTCTCGATTACATTCTCGCGGTCCGCGTCGTCGATTCGCTCGACGAAGCCATCGCCACGATCAATCGCGACAGCTCCAATCACAGCGACGCGATCGTGACCGCCGATCAGGCCGCCGCGCAGAAATTCCTCGCGAGCGTCGATAGCGCCGCGGTGTTTTGGAACGCCTCCACGCGCTTCAACGACGGTTTCGAGTTCGGTCTCGGCGCCGAGATCGGCATCAGCACCGACCGACTTCACGCGCGCGGCCCCATGGGTCTGCGCGAACTCTGCAGCTACAAGTGGCTCGTGATCGGCCACGGCCAGACCCGCGGCTGAACCATGGAACGCTGGAAGAAACTCGCCTCCCGCGACATCGTTCGCGACCAGTTCGTGCACTTGCGCGCGGACCGCTGCGAAGTTTCTCCCGGCCACGTCATCGAGCCTTACTATGTGCTCGAACAGCCCGAGTATGTGCACGTGTTCGCGCTCGATGAACACGAACGCGTGCTCCTCATCCGCCAGTATCGCTACGCGGCGGATGTATTCGGTTTTGAACTACCGGGCGGTTGCGCCGATCGCGCCGAAGACCTCCTCACTGCGGCGCAACGCGAACTGCTCGAAGAGACCGGCTGCGTCGCGGAAAACTGGCGCCACGTCGTCGCGCCGTGCGCGAACTCCGCCCGGCAGAACAACCGCGTGCACTGCTTCGTGGCCAACCGCACGCGCGTCGTGCAGCCGCAGAAACTGGATCCGACCGAGACGATCAGCTTCGAATTCGTGCCCATTCCGCAGATGCTCGAACTCGTGCGTCGCGGCGAGATGTCGCAATCGATGCACATCGCGCTGATCTACCTCGCTCTCGAGCACCTCAACCGCCTCGCGCTCGTCACTCCGCCCGAGTCGCTCCTCTGAGCGCACCGAGTCGGGACAAAGTGCGGACACGGTCGCGACAAGGTGCGGCCTGAGTCGGGACCGAATGCGGACGGAGCCGAGACTCATCACGGAAGCGCGGAAACAGAAAACGCTTTCACGCGGGTTCTGGAGCCGCGGCGCCCACGACGCGGGATGTTCGGGCTGGTTGTGGAACCGCACGTGCTTCATCGTGCGACCATGAGATCTTTGCTTCTTCGCTGCTGGGTCCTTTCGTTGGTCGTGTTCTCCACCTGGGTCGTAGCCGCGCCGCGGGCGATCACGCCGGAGGATCTTTGGAAGGTCCGCCGCCCCAGCGCGCTCGATCTTTCACCCGATGGCTCGCGCCTCGTGTTCGTGGTGCAGGACTTCAACCTCGAGAAGAACAACTCTGTCTCACGTTTGTGGATACTCGAGACCGCGACCGGCGAAACGCGTCAGCTCACCACGGCGGAGAGCTCCGACGGTGCGCCGAAATGGAGTCCTGACGGACGCCAGATTGTGTTCACCTCGAAGCGCAGCGGCGACGAGCAACCGGCACTCTATCTGATCCGACCGGATGGCGGCGAAGCGCAGAAACTGCTCGAGCTGCCGAAGGGCATCGCCAGTCCGCAATGGTTGCCGGACGGCAAGCGCATCGTTTTCGCGACCAAAGTGCTGCCGAAGTTCGGCAACGATTGGGAGGCAATGAAAGCCGAGTGGAAGAAGCGCGGTGAGTCGAAGGTCTCGGCCAAGGTGAGCGAGAACGCGTTTATCCGCTACTTCGACACGTGGCGAATGGATGACGAGGCGACACACCTGCTCACCGTCGACATCGAGACGAAGCAGATTGTGGATCTCACGCCGCGCTGGGACCGCGCGTTTCGTTTCGACGGCGGCGCGCAGTTTGACGTTTCTCCGGACGGCAAGTGGCTCGCGCTGTCGGTTGGCACCGTGCCGCCGCCTTATCACGGCGGAAACGAGAACACCGACATCTACCTGCTCTCGATCGACGATCCGTCGCAGGAGTGGAAGAACCTGACGGCGGACAACATCTACTCCGACGATGCTCCGCGCTTCACGCCGGATGGAAAAGCGATCGTGTTTGGTCGCGACATCCGCGAGCGCAACCTGCCGGAGTTCACTAAAGTGATGCGCGTGGATATCGCCGACGGACGCCTCACGCGCCTGCTGGCCGAGGTGGATCTGTCGCCGCAGGACTGGAAGTTTTCGAAGGATGGAAAAACGCTCTACTTCCGCGCCGAGGATCGCGGGCGGACGAAGATTTTCTCGGCCACCGCCGACGGCACGAACGTGAAGCCCGTCTTCGAGCGTGGCACCAACACCGTGCTCACGGTCGGCGAGAAGCAGCTCTATTTCCTGCACCAGAATTTCTCGCGAGCCGACGAAGTTTACGCGCTCGATCTCGCGAGCGGAAAAGCGGAAGCGAAGACGACGCTGAACGACTCGCTTTTCGCCGAGCTGAAGCTCGGGCGCGTGGAGGAATACACCTTTACCGGCGCGGGCGGCGACACCGTGCAGGGCTGGCTCATTTATCCGCCGGACTTCGATCCGACGAAAAAGTATCCGTTTCTCCAACTGATGCACGGCGGCCCGGCGACGATGATCGGCGACATGTGGCAACCGCGCTGGAACGCGCAGGTGTTTGTCGCTCCCGGCGAAGACGCGCCCGATGGTTTCGTCGCAACGTGGGTGAATCGCCACGGCTCGACCGGCTTCGGCGAAAAGTTCGTGCAGTCGATCGAAGGCGCGTGGGGCGAGAAACCGTTCGAGGATGTGATGAAGGCGACGGACTTTCTGTTGGAGAAACATGCGTTTCTCGACGCGGACCGCACCGCCGCGCTGGGTGCGAGCTACGGCGGTTATCTCGCGAGCTGGATCTGCGGACACACGGAGCGTTTTCGCACGATCGTCTGCCACGCGGGCGTGACGGATTTCGACACGCAATTCGCGTCGGACGCCGCGCTTTTCTGGCAGGACGGCGTGATGGACGGTTCGCCGTGGCGTCGCACCGAAGCGTATGACCGGATGAATCCGATGAACTACGCGGACCAATTCAAGACGCCCACCCTCGTGATCCACGGCGAACTCGACTACCGCGTGCCGGTGGCGCAGGGCATTCTCTTTTACGGAGCGCTGCAGGCGCAGGGCGTGCCGTCGCGACTCGTCTATTTTCCCGACGAGAACCACTGGATCCTGAAGCCGCAGAACTCGGTGTTCTGGTATGGCGAAGTGCGCTCGTGGCTCGTGCGCTGGCTCAAGTAACCGCGTCCATGAAACTCGTCGTCCTCCACGGTCCTCCGGCGGTGGGAAAACTCACCGTCGCGCGCGAACTCGCTGCGCTGAGTGGTTGGAAGTTGTTTCACAACCACCTCGTGGTCGATGCGCTGCTGGAAGTGTTCGAGTTCGGCAGTCCGGGTTTCGTGACGCTCCGCGAACGCATGTGGCTGGATGTTTTTGCCGAAGCGAGCGCGAGCGGGCTGCCGGGGTTGATCTTCACGTTCAATCCCGAGAGCTCGGTCGCACAGGAATTTCTGGAAAAGCTCGCGGACGGCTGCCGCCAGCGCGGCGACTCGCTACACTTCGTCGCGCTCACCTGCCCCGAGGAAACGATCGAGCAACGGCTGGACGACCAGGCACGTGGCGGGCGGAAACTTCGCTCGCTCGCGATGTATCGGGAACTCCGCGACGCAGGGGTGTTTAAGAAACCCGTCATGCCGCCCTCGGAGTTTACGTTGGACACGAGCCTCCACGACCCGGCGACGGCAGCACGGATGCTCTGGCAACACTTCACCGGCGGGCGGTCTTGAGCCCGGACGAAGGGCCGCAAAGCGGGGTTGCGCGGAACATTTTCGCGGCTAATTTTGACAGCATGATGATGAAGCGACGCACCCGCCTGATCGTCACCGCGCTCGTCCTCGCGGAGATGGTTTACCTTTGCACGGAACTCTCCGCCCAATCCGCACCTTCCAGCGCAGTGAAGACCGAGACGGACGACGCGGCGGAGGTGAGCGTGGACCTCACGAAGCCGAAGCGCTCGCGCGCGATCTCGAACTCGCTCGCTGCGTCGCTGGCGGACTCGATGCCGAAATACAATCCTCCCCCGAAGCCGAAAGCCGAGGAGCAGGAAGATGAGGATGTCGATCTGCGCGACATCGACAAGCCGCGCAACCGCATCATCCGCCTGCCGAAATATGTGGTGCAGGAACCGAAGCCGCCGGTCTTCCGCGAGCGCGATCTGCACTCGCTGGCGAACCGCACATCGCTGGCGATGCAGCGCTACGCTGGCCTGAATTTCGGACCGTTTTCCCGACTCAACCGCCCCATTGCGCTCGCCATGTATGAGGAGCAGGAGCGACTGAACAATATGGCCGACCTCGAAGACACTGCGCGCACGGTCGGGGTGGCCGACAAAGCCGCAGCCGACTACATCCGCCGCGAATCCGCATCGACGTTCATGCGGACAAGTGAGTTCGGCTTCCAGGGCGGCCCGAAATAACCGCAGGTTCGTCGCTCACGCGGGCAACAGCGCGCGCACGAGCGAAGCCCATTCGTCGTCGAGCGAAGCGCTCGCCGGCACGGCGGGTTTTCCCGCCCGGCGATACCAATACTCGGCGTTGCCCTGATCGCCTTCCTTGCGGTGCAAATATGCATGCACCCAGGCCCCATCGCCGCTCATTTCGTCCTGCACGCAGCGATGCGCGGCGTCCCACTCGCCGCGGCGGTCGAGCCACAGCGCGCAAAGGGCGGAGGACCACTCGGATCGCGGCTGCGCATCGCGGGCGGCGGAGGCGGCGAATTCTTCAAATGACATTTGCCCCACCGTGGTCCGCTCCTTTCTAGTTTCAAGCGTCCGTCACTCCTAAATGCCTTCAGCTGACCACGTCATCCTCCGCGAGTTGCTAGCGCGCGAACCGGAGTTCACTTCCGGCGCCGAACTCGCGGACAAACTCGGGATCACCCGGGTCTCGGTCTGGCAGCACATGGAGAAGCTGCGGGCGCAAGGTTTCGAATTCGAGGCCGCACGCTCGCGCGGATATCGCATCTCGCGCCGGCCGGACAAGCTGCACGTGGCCTTGATCGAAGTGCACCTGAAGGGTCGCGCGCGCCGCTGCCCGATCACGCTGCTCGACGAGGTCGACAGCACCAACGACGAGGCCGCGCGCCAGCTCGCTTCGGGCCGCGAAGCGCCGTTCGTCGTGCTCGCGCGCAAGCAAACCAAGGGACGCGGCCGGCTCGGGCGCGCATGGCACAGCGAAGCCAACGGAAATCTCTACGCGAGCTTCGCGTTTCGGCCGACATTGCCGCCGGGCGGCATGGCGACGTTTACGCTCTGGATGGGCGTCAACGTGTGCGAACTGATCTCGAATTTCGCGCAGGTCGATCCGGGCATCAAATGGCCCAACGACATCCTGTTTCACGGACGCAAAGCGGGCGGCATGCTCACCGAGGCGCGCGTCGACGCGGACCAGATCCGCGATCTCGTGTTTGGACTCGGGCTCAACGTGAACGGTGCCACCGCGAGCTGGCCGGGTGAGTTGTCGCGTCGCGCCGTGTCACTCGCCGAAGAAGCGAAGGGCACGCTCGACATCAACCGCTTCGCCGCCGCGCTGATCGGACGCGTGTGGCTGTCCTACGAAAAGTTCGTGGCCGGCGAGCACACGGAAACGTTCGCCGACATGTGGCAGCGCTTCGACGTGCTGCGCGGTCAACCGATCGCCGTGCTGCAAGGCAACAAACGCATCGCGGGCACCGCGGCCGGAATCGACAACGACGGCTCGCTGCTCATTCGTCCGGAGAGCGGACGAATCCAGCGTTTCCATGCGGGCGACGTGACTCTGGAAAAACGCCCTTGAGAGACCGCACCGTGGAGACGACCACCACCATTTCAGAGACCACTCCCCCGCCGGACACGCCGGCGATCGAGGTGTCGCATCTCGTCAAAACCTACGCGGGCGTGACAGCGGTGAGCGACATCAGCTTCCGCGTCGAGAAAGGCGAGATCATCGGCTTCCTCGGGCCCAACGGCGCCGGCAAATCCACCACGATGCGCATTCTCACCGGCTACCTGCCAGCGACCTCCGGCAGCGTGAGCATCTGCGGCGTGCCGGTCGCATCGCGTCCGGATGAGGTGAAGCGGAAGATCGGCTACATGCCGGAAAACAATCCGCTGCCCGAGGACATGCGCGTGTCCGAGTATCTTTATTTCCGCGGACGCCTGAAGGAAGTGAAGCGCCGCCAGCTCGGCCCGCGTATCGATGAAGTGCTCGAGTTGTGCGACCTGAAGCGCGTTCGTCACAAGATCATCGGCAAGCTCTCGAAAGGTTTCCGTCAGCGCGTCGGCATCGCCGAGGCGATTCTCGCCGAGCCGCCCGTGATCATCATGGACGAGCCGACGATCGGCCTCGATCCGCATCAAATCCAGATCGTGCGGCAACTGATCGCGAGTCTGCGCGGACGCATGACTGTGATCATCTCGTCGCACATTCTGCCCGAGATCGAGATGACCTGCGACCGCGTGTTGATCATCAATCAGGGCCGCGTGGTCGCGCAGGGCACGCCGGCCGATCTGCGGCGCGAGATTCTCGGGCGCTCCATTTACGAAATCGAAGCGCAGAGCGATCCGGCGCAGTTGCTGGACGCAGCCAACGCGGTCGAGCCCACGCTTCGCCTCAGCACGGAGACAGAGCCCGACGCGAACGGTTTTCGCACCATCAAGCTCACCACCGAGCGCGACGACGATCTCGGCGAGGAACTGCTTCGCGCGTTGCTCGCCCGCAACCTGCGCGTCCGCGCGCTCAGCCGAGCGCATGCAACGCTCGAGGATGTCTTCCTCGCGGCAACGCGCCGCAGTTGGGACGTGCGTTCGGAAGATTTGAGGAAGAAATAATCCGCGAAACCGCGCGCCGCACCGAAGCCGATGAAGCACTTCTTCACCCTCCTCAGTCACGAGATCCGCATGCTCCTGGTGAGCCCCGCCACGTATGTCGCGGCGACGGCGTTTCTGCTGTTCATGGGCTTTATGTTCACGGGCATGCTCGAGAGCTACAGCAAGGAGCCGCAGGAGCTCTCGCCGGCGTATGTGTTTTTCCAGTTCTTCTGGCTGCCCGTGTTCTTCATGGTGCCGCTGCTGACGATGAAGAGCCTCGCGGAGGAGCGTCGGCTCGGGACGATCGAGACGCTGCTCACGACACCGATCACCACGACTGAAGTCGTCCTCGGCAAATACGGTGCGGCCTACCTGCTCTATCTGACGCTCTGGGGCTGCACCGGCGGCTTCTTCTACATTCTCCAGAAATTCTCGGGTGATATCCGCTTTCTCGATGTCGGACCGTTGATCGGCGGCTACACGTTTGTCGCGATCTCGGGATTGTTCTTCGTGGCGATCGGTATCTTCACGAGTTCGCTGAGCCGCAATCAGGCCGTCGCGGGCATTATCTGTTTCGTGCTGCTCGTGGCCGTGATCGGCGGCACCAACTATCTGGCGGACAGCGCGTGGCTCAGCCGCGAGAGCCTCGATCCACTCAAGGATGCCGTGGGCTACATGCAGGTGCTCTCGCACCGCGACGACTTCACGCGCGGCGTGGTCGATACGCGCCAACTGCTCTTCTACCTGAGCGGCACCGTGCTCGCGCTGATCTTCAGCATCCTCGGCGTCGAAGCGAAACTGCTGCATTCATAACGCCCGCCTTTTCGAGTAACCGATGCCGCTGACCGACAGTTTTCGCGCCGCCCGCTGGATTCGCACGCTCAACCTCGTGTTGCAGGCCGTGCTGTTCCTCACGCTTTTCGGCGGACTGAACTACGTGGCCCGCAACCATGCGTGGCGCTTCGACCTCACCTCGCAACGCCGCTTCTCCCTCTCGCCGGAAACGCTCTCGTATCTGCACACGCTGCCGCGT
Source organism: Opitutus sp. (assembly GCA_024707325.1). GTDB lineage: Bacteria > Verrucomicrobiota > Verrucomicrobiia > Opitutales > Opitutaceae > Opitutus. The sequence continues at coordinate 1,093,796 of JANPZY010000004.1, forward strand.
CCGGTGAAGATCGTCGTCACGCTCACCGAGGACTCGGACAATCCCGAGATCGCCCAAGCGTTCCGCGATCTGCGCGGACTGCTGCGCGAATACGCTTACGCGACCGAGAAAGCCCCCAACCGCCGCATCACCGTCGATTTTCTGGATGTTTATCAGCGGCGTCGCGAAGCCGACCAACTCGGCATCACGGAAGCCAACCGCATCGTTTTCATCTGCGGCGACAAACGTCGTTCCGTCACGCTCGGCGAAATCTATGAGGTGAAGAACCGCACGCAAAAGGTCGCGTTTCGCGGCGAACAGGCGATCACCGCGGCCCTCCTCGACGTAGCCAGTCCCGGCCGGAAAAAAATCTACTTCCTCGCAGGGCACGGCGAGCTGAGCCCTGACGACGTCGATTCCGTGCGCGGCCTTTCCGAACTGCGCGATGTCCTGCGTCAGCGAAACTTCGACATCGACACGCTGAACCTCTCCTACCTGCGGCGCGTGCCCGACGACGCAGCGCTGGTGGTGGCGGTTGCACCCCAAGGGCGCTTCCAGGCGCTCGAGCAGGAACTGTTGCGTCAGTATCTCGCGACGAGCGCCGGACGCGTGATCATGCTGCTCGCACCTGGCAGTCCGCACGGGCTCGAAGACTTGCTGCTCGATTGGGGAATTCTCGTCGACGACGACCTCATCTGCGACACCGGCACGCAGAACATGACCGAGGAAGGCGAGCTGCTCTTGCGCTTCCTCGCGCCGCATCCGGTCACGCAGACGCTCATCGACTACAATCTCTATCCGCGCGTGGGACCGGCGCGCAGCGTGCGTCCCGATCCAGGTCGTTCGCTTGGCAACGGGCTCACCGTCACGACCCTCGCGGCCACCTCCACCACCGCGTGGGGTGAAGTGAGTTATCGTTTGCACGGCGCCTACGAATTTACGCCGGGCGTGGACATCCGGAGCCTCCCAGGCATGGAGCCGAAGGACCGCCTTGGTGTTGTCGTCGCCTCCGAGCGGGTGTCCGTGCGCGACAACCTGCCGTTCAGCGTGCGCGGTGGTCGCGTTGTCGTTTTCGGCACCGGCGATCTGATCGCGAACAACCGTATCGCCGACGTCGCCAACCAAAACATCTTCCTCAGCGCGGTGAACTGGACGGTCGATCGCGACGCGCAGTTCAACATCCCCGCGCGCCCGATCGATCGCTTCCAACTCTCGCTCAGCGCGGGTGAACTCAGCCGGCTGCGCTACACTCTCCTGCTTGCCCTGCCCGGCGCGGCTGCCGTGCTCGGTTTGATCGTTTACTGGACGCGCCGCTCGTAATCTCCCGCCCTTTTTCCCATGCGCACCAAAGTCACGCTCGTGCTCCTGTTCCTGAACGTTGCGCTGTTCTTCTTCATCTTTCAGTTCGAGCGCCGCTGGCGCACCGAGGACAACTGGAAGGAAGCCCGCCGCCGCGTGCTCGGCGCCGAGGCCGCCGATCTCCGCAGCCTCGAGATCACAACCGGCAACCGCACGCTCGCGCTCACGCGCCGCGGCGACACGTGGTTCTTCGTTCGTCCGATCGAGTGGCCCGCAAATCCCAACGCCATCAGCCGCATCGTCAACGAGCTCCAGTTTCTGGAACACGAGACCAGCTTCAGCGTCGCCGACCTCGCGCGAAACGGACAATCGCTCGCCGACTACGGTCTCGATCAGCCGCGACTCACGGTGACGTTTACCTCCGGCGAACCCGGCAGCGAAGCGGTCGGCCGTCCCACGCAGCTTCGCCTCGGCGACGTCACGAAAGACGGCTTGCGCTTGTATCTGCTCTCGCCCGACGGCGAACGCATTCACGTGGTGAGCCAGAGTCTCGCGCGCAGTCTCTCGCTCACGTTCGACGAGCTGCACGCGGACACGATCTTCACGATCCCGGTGTTCGAAGCGCGCTCGCTGAACTTGCAAACCGCGGCGCCCGCGAGCTTGCGCATCCGTCTTCGCCGCGACGGCAGCCGCTGGTCGTTTGAGACGCCGATCATCGCCCGTGCGAGCAAGAATGCCACCGAGCTCGCGATCAACGGTCTCAACGCGCTTCGCGTGCGCAGCTTCGTGACGCAGGATGCGCCGGCCACGCTGCCCACGGAAAAACCGTCGCTCCGCATCAGCCTCGAAGGAAACAACCGTCGCGAAACGCTCATCCTCGGCGACCGCGTTGCCTCGGGCAGCGACGCCGATCCGGAATACTACGCGCAACTCGACGGACGCAGCGCGCTCTTCACCATTGCGATTCCCGCCACGCTGAAAAGTTCGCTCGATCGCGCGCAGGAAGCGCTGCGTGAAGCGCGCATTCTCGAGCTCGATCCGAGCCGTGTGTCGTCGATCAATTTCGTTTCGCCCAATGAGGCGCCGCTCACCCTGCAACGTCTCGAAACCACCAACACCGCCGGCGCGCCCGCATGGCAGATCGTGTTGCGTGGCGACGGTGCGCAAGGTCCGCAGACGCTGCCCGCCGATGCCGCCGCGGTCGCTCGTCTGCTGACCCAGCTTTCGCTGCTTTCCGCCGCGCGCTTCCAGAGCGACGCGCCGCGCGACGCCGATCTCGAAGGGTGGGGCTTTAACCGGCCCGAGCGCGAAATCACGCTCACCACGATCAACGGTTCGCCGGTGACGCTGCAGATCGGCCTGCCCACGCCGCGCGACGGTTTCGCTTACGCGCGCCTCGCCGGCAACTCCGCGTCCGTTTACGCGATCGATCCGGAGATCATCCGCGAAACGCCGACCGATCCCGCCGCGTGGCGTCAACGCGTGCTGCGCGATCTGCCGGCCGGCGCGCGCATCACCGCGCTGAAACTCACTGATCTCAGCGACGGCGTCGTGCTGTTGAACACTCAGCTTTCGGCCGACGGCGAGCCCGAGACGACCAGCGTGCCCGCCGGAGAAATCGCCGCACTCCTGCCCCACCTGCGCACCTTGCGCGCACGTGAGTTCGTGCGCGATCAGTTCGTCGATCAGGTGATGTTCGCCGGAGCGGAGCGCCGCTGGCGCTACCGTCTCGATGCCACCATCACACTCACGGGTGGCGCGGGCGAACAAGTGAGCACATCGGAGCTGTTTCTCTCGCCTCGCTTGAGTGGCGATCAGCAATTGGCCGCATCGCGCGAGTTCAACGCGGTTTTCCTGATCGAACAGCCGCTGCTCGATCAATTGTGGAAGATCATCGAGGGTCCGCGCGATCCCGGCCCGGCATCCGAATCTCCCTAAACGCTTGTGAGCGCCGCCCGCGATCAAAACCCGCGCTGGGGTCGCCTGTGTCTCACCACGCTTTCGGTCTGCGGCCGCGGCGTGGGTTCGGTCTGCCTGTGGGTCCTGTGGCTCGCGCTCGCGATCGTGCTGTGCCTCCAGCTCGGGATTGCCGTTTCGCGCGAGTTGTCGGTGCCGAAATTCATCCTGCGCTCGATCGAGGAACGACTCGATGCTTCGCAGATGCGCGTGAGTTTTGGCCGCGCCGAATTGGAGCCGTCGGGACGCATTCTGCTCAGCGAGGTGCAGGTTTTCCTCCCGGAGTTTGCCGAGCCGATCGCCACCAGTCGCGCGATCCAGCTCCAGCTTGATCCTTGGGCGCTGCTCGTCGGCAGCGTGGAAACGCGGCAAATCGAAATCGCCGACCTCACTCTCTACGTGCCCGCCATGCTCGCGCCTTCCGGTCGGAGCGAGGAGTTGCTGCGCGGTGCCGATCTGCTGGTGCGGCCGCGCGACCAAGGCATCCAGATCGCCCATGCGAGCGGACGTCTGGGTGACCTGGCGCTGACCCTGGCCGGATCGTTTCGCCTGCCGCCACGGTCCGAACAGGGCGACGATAAAGTGCCGGTGACGGAACTGATCGCTCGAAACTACGGCCGGTTCTGCCGACAGGTTCGGACGGAAATGGAAAAGCTCGCGGGCGTGCAGCAACCGATCGTGCACATCACGCTGGAGCCGTCACTCACGCGCAGCGCGGTCGCCACCGTCGTGCTGCTTGCCGAGCAGATTTCGTGGCCGGGCAACATTTCCGGCCAGGTGCGCGATGTGCGCCTGGAGACACGTCTGCCGGTGATCCCAGATGGGCCTTTCATGCTGCCGACGCGGGTGTCGTTCGAAGAAGCGCAACTCACCTCCGGCGAACGCCTGACCGACGCGATCCTGACCTTCCGCGCCAACGTGCGGATCGGTGAAGGCGCCAGCCCGATCGTGCGCGAGGCGGAACTGGCCGCGCGCGAAATCGCCGCGCAAGGAATCACGCTCACGACGCCACTCGTGCGCCTGCACGACTTCCAGTGGCCGCGTGCGCGCGTGGAAACCACCGCGCGGTTGCTCGACCTGCCGTTTGAGGCCGCAGCCCGCGTCGATCTCGTGCAACGAACCGCCTCGATCGATTTCGAAGGCGCGTTGTCGCCGCGGGTCATGGATGAGATCGAAACCCATACCGGCCGCGACCTGAGTCGTTACCTTGCCTTCGGCGAGCCGGTGAAACTCGCGGCGCACGCCGAATTCGACGAGGGCTGGCGCTTCCGCGACGCAACCGGACGTTTCGACGCCCGCGTGATTCATGGCTACGGAGTGACCTTTGACCGGGTCACGGGTGAGTTCGAAATCGATCCGCAGCGCGCCCACGCCCATCACCTGCTCGGCCGCATCGGCGAGAACTTCGCCCGCGGGGAATTCACGCAGGACTTCTCCTCGCTCGCATATCGCTTCCTCCTCGACGGTCGTCTGCGCCCGATGGACATCAGCCCGTGGTTCCACTCGTGGTGGAGCAACTTTTTCGAACAGCTCGACTTCCCCGCCGAACCACCCGCGGCCAATGTCGATGTATCCGGTCGCTGGAGACACGGACGGGAGACTGCGGTTTTCGTGTGGGCGCAGAGTCGTGCTCCGCGCATTCGGGAAGTCACGTTCGACGAAGTGCTGACGAGACTCTTCATCCGTCCGCACTTCATGGACGGATTGGAGCTCGTGGGACGTCGCGCCGGCCAATCGCTGAGCGGCACGTTCGAGCGGCACGCAGATCGTTCTTCGGGCGAATGGTCCGAGATCACAATGGATTTCGCATCGACGCTCGATCTCCCCAGCGTCCGGCAACTTCTCGGGGAAACCGCGGGGCAACATCTCGACGCCTTCGAGTTCGAGCGCGCTCCAGATGTGACCGTCCGCGGCCGCTTGCTCAGCGAGCATTCGCCCGAAGGTTCTCACCAAACGCTCAGGATCTCCGCGGCGTCGCCCGGCGGGTTCGCGTTTCACCGGTTCCCGTTTCAAGGCGTTCGTTTTTCGGCCACGGTGAAAGACGGTGACGTGACCGTGCACGAACTCGAAGCCGGAGTGGCCGACGGCAAACTCAGCGGCACCGCGCACGTCTGGGGTCCCGACGCGGAGCGGCGGCTGGGCTTTGACGCGAGTCTGACCGGCGCACGGCTCGGCCGTGCGGTGGCCACCGTGGAGCAGTTTGCCGCAGTCCGGGCCGGACAATCCGGCGAAACGCGCGAAAAATTTCTGCCGGGCCAAAACAGCGCGCGACTCGATCTCGCGCTGTCAGCCGAGGGGCGCTTCGCCGATCTGCTGAGCTTTGACGGCACGGGCAATGCGATGCTCACCGGCGCCGAACTGGGCGAAGTGCGCTTGCTCGGCTTGCTCTCGGAATTGCTGAACTTCACGGCCGTCCGTTTCACGACAGCGCGCACTCATTTTCAGCTGAAGGGGCCGCTCATTCATTTCCCTGAAGTCAACATCACGGGGCCCAGCGCCGCGATCGACGCGCATGGCACGTATGCGATCGACCAGCGCGAGCTCGATTTCCGCGGCAGGATCAACCCGTTCCAGGAGAGCGAGACCTTCCTCGGCAGCGTTTTCGACACCGTGCTGTCGCCGCTCTCTTCCGTGCTCGAAGTCAAACTCACCGGCCCGCTCGACAAGCCCAACTGGGCGTTTGTGATGGGCCCCACCAACTTGTTGCGAAACCTCACTCAACCGGGCTCTCCTTCGCGCACCGAACCCTCCCCACTCTCGCCGCAGGCGCCCACAAACCCCTGAGGCACTTCCCCCAGAAACGCATTGCTACGCCGTCCGGGCAAACAATAGTTGGGCCCGTCTTCATCAATGCCGCTTCCGCCGACATTGCCGCGCCGCTCTTGGCTTGAGCGCTCCTCCGTCGGTTTCGCTTTTGCGGTGACGGTCCTCGGCGGCTTGGCCGTCTCGGGCTGGTGGTTTGGCTTGGACCTGCTGGTGCAGCCATTCGGCCAGACCGCATCGCTCAAGGCCAACACCGCCTTCAGCGTTTTTGTGCTCGGACTCGTGCTGCTCGGCTTGGAGATGGGCCTGGCCAATATCACGTGGCTCGCACTTGTGCCGGCGCTGCTGGCGGGAGCGAGCCTCGCCGAGACGCTGTTTCAAATTGATCTGCGCATCGACGAGTTGCTCGCCCGCGATCATCTGGCGTTTGAGACGATGCACCCCGGCCGCATGTCCGAGGTGTCGGCGTGCTGCATCGTCCTGCTCTCGGGCGTGTTGATCTGGCGAGGGCTGCAACACGGCGGCCGCGGGAGATTGTTTGCGGAAGCGGTGATCGGTTCGCTCACGATCGCCGCGGGCTTTTCCACCCTGGTGGGTTATGCCGCCAGCTTGCCGGCGGTTTACCGCTGGGGCGGCACGACCGCCACGTCGCCCCTCGGCGCAGTGGGATTGCTTCTGCTGGGCCTGGCCGTGCTCGTGCTCGCGTGGCGCGAGACGATGAAAAAGGAAGGCGGGCCGCCCGCGTGGTCGCCCATGCCCGCAGTGGTGGGCTGCCTCACACTGTCGTTGATTCTCTGGGTCGGTCTGCGTGAGCGCGAAACCGCCTACCTCGGCGCCAAGACGCAGACGTCGATGGACACGCTGGCGACGACGACGAACTTCGAGTTCGACCGCCAGGCCGCCGCCATGGAGCGACTCGCCCGCATGTGGGCCGATGCCTCGACGCGCGCCGACGCCGTGTGGGAAACCGACGCGCGCACCCAGTGGGACGATTCGTCGCGCGCGCTCGGTTGCGTGCTCATTTCGATCGTCAGTCCTGACATGCGGACGACGTGGTTTTTCCCGCGCGAAGGCAACGAAGCCTTTCTCGATTTTGACCATTCCGCCATCGAAGCGCGGCGCAACGCCATCGATGCCGCGCGCGTGACGCGCTCGCCGGTCGTCTCCGCCACCACCGATATTCCCGGTCGCGGCAAAGGCGTGGTGATCTACGCGCCCATCTCTCGCGAAGGCCGCATCGCGGGCTACGTCGCCGGCGAGTATCTGTATCGCCCGTTCTTCGCGCGGGTCGTGAGCGAACAGAAACTCGTCCCCGATTACCTCGTCAGCATCAAGATCGGCACCGAACGTGTTTACGATTCGGTGGGCGGCATCGATTCCGACGAGGACCTCACACTCGACAAATCCTACACGATCTTCAACCGGCGCATCCGCATCAGCCTGACGCCCTCCGACGACGCGCTGGCCAACGACCGACGTTTCCTCCCCGAACTCGCGTTGCTCGCCGGCTTCGGCATCACCGCGCTGCTCGGATTGAGCGTGCACCTGGCGCGCAGTGCCCGCGCCGGTCAACGCGCGGCCGAGCTTTCCAATCAAAAGCTCATCGCGGAAAACGAAGAACGCCGTCGCGTCGAGGCCCGGTTGAAGATCTCCGACGAGCGCCTGCGTCTCGCGCTCGATTCCACGCAGATCGGCATCTTCGAGTGGAACGTAGCCGCCGGCCAGGTCTATTACAGCCCCGGCCTGTGGTCCATGCTGGGCTACGATCATTCGCGCATGGCGGCGACGGTCGAAGCCTGGCAGTCGCTGATTCACCCCGACGACCTGCCCGTCTATCGCACCCGTATCGAATCGCAGCTCGCGGGCGTCGCGTCGTTCATCGAGCCCGAGCACCGCGTGCGCGCGCGCAACGGCGAATGGCGCTGGGTTTACACGCGTTCGAAAGCCGTCGCGACCAGCAGCAATGGCCGCCCCACGCGCATCATCGGCACGGTTCAGGATATCACCGCCCGCCGCGAAGCCGAACTCGCCCTGCGTCAAAGCCAGGCCGAGGCCCGCAAGCTCTCGCTCGTTGCTGCCAAGACGGACAATCCCGTGCTCATCGGTTCGCCCGACGGCACGATCGAGTGGGTCAACGAGAGCTTCACGCGCGTGATGGAATACACGCTCGAAGAAGTCGTCGGTCGCAACCCGGCCGACCTCATGATCGGTCCTGAGACCAACAACACGGTCATCGAGCAGATCCGCCAGGCGGTCACGCAAGGCACCGGCCTCTCGACCGACGTCGTCAATTACTCGAAGTCCGGCCGCAAGTATCACCTCCACCTGGAGATTCAGCCGATCCGCGACGAGCTCGGTCAGCTGCGCAACTTCATCGTCGTCGAGACCGACATCACCACGCGCGTCGAGACCGAGCACATGCTCCGCCGCGCCAAGCTCGAAGCCGACGCTGCCTCGCGCGCGAAGAGCGAGTTCCTCGCGTCGATGTCGCACGAAATCCGCACGCCGATGAACGGTGTGATCGGCATGACGAGTCTCCTGATGGAGACGCCGCTCAGCTCCGAGCAGCGCGATTTCGTGAACACGATCCGCACCTCCGGCGAGGCGCTGCTCACGATCATCAACGACATCCTCGACTTCTCGAAGATCGAGTCCGGCAAACTCGAACTGGAACGGATGCCCTTCGATCTCTCGGTCTGCATCGAGGAAGCACTGGACCTCTTCGCCCTGCAGGCCTCCGCGAAGAAACTCGAACTCGTTTACTACATCGAGCCCAACGTCCCCGCCTGGATCATCGGCGATGTCACCCGTCTGCGTCAGATCGTGGTGAATCTCGTGAACAACGCCGTGAAGTTCACGCCAACCGGCAGCATCGCGATCGAAGTTCGCCGCCTGCCGTCCTCGCCCAGCAATTCCAGCTTCCAGCTGGAGTTCGCCGTGCGTGACACCGGCATCGGCATTCCGCCGGACCGGTTGAACCGCCTCTTCAAGGCGTTCAGCCAGGTCGACTCGTCCACCACGCGCAAATACGGCGGCACCGGCCTTGGTCTCGCGATCTCACAGCGTCTCAGCACCCTCATGGGCGGCATCATTCGCGTCGAAAGCACCGTCGGTGTCGGCTCATCGTTTATCTTTACGATCGAAACCGAAGCCGCCGCGATTCCGCCCGAAACCACCCCGGCCACCCGTCCTGCCGCGCTCCGCGACCAGCTCGTGTTGTGCGTCGAAGACCACCCCACCACCGCGCGGCGTATTCGCAATTTGCTCGATCAGGCCGGCGCCCGTTTCGTGCTGGCTCGCGACGCCACGGAAGCACTCGCGATGATCAAGAACCTGCCGCAACCGCCGGCTCTAGTGATCATCGACGGCGATGAAACCAGCGGCCAGTCCCCGCTCGAAGCGCTCAGTTCGATCCGTGCGCCGCGACTCCTGATGCTGCCCTTTGGTCAGACCGCGCCGGTGCCTCCGCCCGACCTCATGCCGTTTGGCACGGTCTTCAAACCGTTCAAAAACTCGTCCTTCCTCCACGCGCTCGGAGCGCTGTTTAATGTCGGTCCTGCGCCCGTCACGCCCGCGAGCACCAACAGCGCGTTTATCCGCCGCGTGGCCGATGAGTTCCCGCTGGACATCCTGCTCGCCGAGGACAACGCCGTGAACCAAAAGGTCGCGCTGCGTTTCCTCGATCGTCTCGGCTATCGCGCCGATGCCGTGGGCAATGGTCTCGAAGTCCTCACCACCCTCGAGAATCGCTTCTACGATCTCGTGCTCATGGATCTCCAAATGCCGGAGATGGACGGTCTCGAGGCGAGCCGTCAGATCCGCCAGCGCTTCCCCGCGGACCGCCAGCCGAAGATCGTCGCACTCACCGCCAATGCGATGCAGGGCGATCGCGAGCTCTGCCTCCAGGCCGGCATGGATGACTACATTTCCAAGCCCGTGAAACTGCACGAAATCGAAGCCGCCATTCGTCGCCTGTTCAGCGGCGCCACGGCCACGACGCGGCCGAAACAGGAAAGCTGATCCCGCGTCAGCCGCTCGCTCTCGCTCGCTCGCACCACGCGGCGAGTTCGTCTCGTCGCAAGGGTTCGTTCACGAGATTCGTCGTTTCACCGGGATCGTTCTCGAGATCGAAAAACAACCACGGCGAACCATCGTCGTTGAGCACGAGTTTTCGCGAGGCCGTGCGCACTCCGCTCCACGGCCGATCACACTGCCAGGGTAGTTCCACGACGCTGGGCATAGAGATGCGCTGCAGCGTGGGAGGCGGCGTCGCCCGCTCGACTCCTGCCCACTCGAGCGAAAGTCGTCCGAGATCAACCAACGAAACCAAATCGCTCTGCGCACCGCGCTTTTCCCCGCCCGCACCTGACACGATCAGCGGCACGCGCACGCTCTCCTCATGCGGCCAGCCTTTGCGAAACAGTCCGTGTGCGCCGTGCATGTCGCCGTGCACGCTCGTGATCACGACCAGCGTATTCGGCTCCGCCACCTCACGCACGAGGCGACCGATCGCGCGATCCGTCGCCTCGATGTGGGCATAGTAGCCAGCGAGTTCTGTTCGCGCCTTTTTTCTCCGCGTCGCCACCGCGCGGGACCGACGGTGACAGTTCGATTCCCGCCGGATCACGACGCTCGACGCCAGCCGCCGGCGCATCGTAGGGCGGATGCGGCGTCTCCAGATTTACACTACAAAACCACGGCTGCCCTCCTTGATTCAGTGCGCGCAGCCAACCTGCCGCACGCACGCAGACGACATCGGCCTGATAGCCCCCGAACGGCGTCGGCTCCGGCAATCGCGTGCCATGCAACCACGGATCGTTGAGCTGAAATCCGCCCTCAAATCCCTCCCAGAAATCGAAGCCGCCACGCGCCGCCTCCGGCACGATCGTCTTTGCATGCGCGAGCCCCACCAGTGACGCCTCGCGGGATTTTTTGCCGAGATGCCATTTCCCGAAGTAAGCGGTCGTGTATCCAAGCTCACGATACCGATGGGCCACGGTTCGCGCTTCGTTCGGGAGCACATCGTAGTAATCGCGCACTCCATTTTCGGGCGAAATGCGTCCGGTCAAAATCGCTGCGCGCGCAAAAGGCCCGAATGGATGCGGCGTGACCGCCTGTGGGAAAAACATCCCCGCGCGCGCGAGTTCATCCAGGCACGGCGTGCGTGCGTTCGGATCGCCCATGAAACCGCAGGCCTGCGCACGCCACTGCGTGGTGACAATCCAGAGAATGTTGGGCGCCGGCATCGTCCCGACTTTGCAGAGCGCCCGCCTCGCACGCAAGGGAGGTCACGGTCGCACCAAAGTCCGCCCCGAGTCGGGACCATGTCCGCACTGGCTCGGGACACAGGAAAAACCACGTGGCACCGACCTCACCGAAAACAAATGCTTCTCCTGATTTTGCTCGGTGCGTCTGTGGCTCAAACAAACCGCGCGGCTCGCCTCACTGCAGCTTCAGCGGCATCGCGAGCACGCGGGCGGCGACGGAGTTCAGCAGCTCCGCGGGTTGCTGAGCACTCACTTCGCCGGTGCGCAAGGTCACCGCCGCGTCGAAGTCCTTGATCACGGCACAGTAGTTGTTGTTTGCCATGATGCCCAAAAATTCGCCGGTCTTGCTCAGCACGAGATCGCCGCGCGAGGGCGAGAAGTCGCCAAAGAGCCGCCGAAAAAAACGATTATCGACGCGCACATAGCCAGGTTCGCTCGAGTCGAGTTTGAAACCGACTTCGCCGTAGCCCGCCCCGCCTCCGCTCACGAGCACAGCGTCGGGAAACCGGAACGGATCCTGGGCCATTCGATACACCTTCACGCCGAGTGCTTCGGCTTCTTCCGCGGTGACGGGCAACGCCACGATACGCGGATCGGCGCGGAGAAAGCGCAGCTCCTCGGTCTCACTACGATAGGGTGAGCGCACGAACTCGGCGGTGATCGTCTCCCAGTTGGAGCTCGTTTGCGTGAGCGGAAACGGCGTGTCGCCGATGTGCATCAGCGCGAAAATGCGCGTGCCGTCGGTGACGAGAATCGTCGCGGCTTCCTTCTCGCGCTGCGTGGGGCTGAAGAGGCCGGGACGCACCGCATTGAAGCGCGTCGTGACACGATTCGCGAGAAACTCGCTGAAGAGGATGTTGGCGTTGATCGGCCGATTGTCGCGGATCTCCTTCGTGAGCGCACCCGACTGCTCGGCGAGTTGGCCGACGCCGCTCGCCAGCTGCGTGGTGGCTTCCTGCACGCGAACGCGCTCGGCGCGCTCGACTTCCACCTGCTGCTTCACCTCGGTGAGATTCTGCGCGAGCAGCTGCTTTTCCTGTTCGGCCACGCGGACAGCGACGTTGAGTCCTTCGATGCGTTCGCGGGCTTCGGCCTGTTGTTTCTCGAGCGCAGCAAGCGCCTGCTGCTGACGCTCGGCCTCCTGGCGACGCTGCTCGAGTTCGCGCTGCAGCCGCGCGAGTTCGTCCTTTGTCATCGTCGCTTCCTGTGTCGCCGCGGCGACTTGCTGACTAAGTTCTTCCGCGCGCTGCTGCGCCTGCGTGAGCGTGCCGGAGAGTTTGCCGCGCTCGTATTCGAGCTGTGCGAGATTTTGTTCGCGCTCGCCCAAGGCGGAGGATGCTTCGCGAAGTTGTTGGGCGAGTTGTTCGCGGGCAGCGCGCTCGTCTTCGAGCGAGAGCTTCATCGTCTCGACGAGGTCCTGGTCCTTCGTGACCGCATTGGAGGACATTTCCGGCACGGGCGGCTGCTTCGCACGTGCAGGCTCCGCCTTTTCCCACCGCGTGAGCGCGAGCAGGTTGAGCAGCAGAAAGTCGCAGATGATGAGGAGCAGCGTCTTGTTCATGAGACGGTGGTGACTCCGGTCGGAGTCGCGGGCGACGGCACCGGGATCTGCGTGAACGAGCCCTGGCTCTCGAGGATGAGCTTGCGCTTGAACGGACGCACATGGCGGATCTTCACGAGCGCGACGCAGGTGATGCCGAAGAGGTTGGAGGAATACGCGGCGAGCAGATTGGGTTCGATCACACCGAGCACCTGCAACACGAGCGCGGTCGCGGTGCCGCCGATGCCGACGTAGAGGCCGCCGTCGAAGAGATTCTCCTCGTTTTCCATCAGGCGCAGCTTGATGAGCGGAGATACGGCGGAGCGGGAAATCTCGCGGATTTTCACGAGACACAGGAGATACATCGCAACTTGGAGCGACGCGAAGAAGCCGATCGAGATAAGGGTGGAGGCATCCATGGTGGTGGCGGGTTTATCGGGAGCTGGAGCGGGGGTTTGTGAAGTGGTGACGAGCACGGGCAGCACCAGGTGCTGCCGGAACTCCGAAGGCGGCGCGGCCTTCAGCAGGAATGGTTCACTTGCGACGACGAGCAGCGCGGAAAACAGGACCGCGAGTGCGCCGCTTTTCATGTGGAGCAAACCGCCGCCGGGTCCGGCGACGATCCATAAATCGAGCGCGCGCAGCACGAGAAACACGCCGATGAGGTAGCCAAGATATTTCAGCACCAACATCAGCGTGGGGTGCAGCATCACCAAACCCGCGGTCGCTTCGATGCCGCCGCTCGGGCTGTGATTCACGGGCACTTGTCGCAACAGGAGCTGGTTGACCGCGCCCTGACCGAAACCGAGCGCGAGGCGCAGGTCTTCGAGTCCGCGAGTCCCATAGCGCAAAAGATACGAGGCCACGCGATCGGCCGAGTCAGCGAACAACGCTGCCGTGTAGATGGGTGGCAACTGCTCCGGCGCCGAGCGCGCGAGATGCGCGAACTCGCCGACCGTCTGCGTGCTTTCGCTGCGACGCAAAAATTCCGAGAGCTGCACCCAATCGAGCCGCCGCGCGAGCGACAGCAGATCCATGAGGAAAAACTCCATCTCACCGAGGCGCCCCTCTTCGCGCGCGAGATCGGCCAGCCGGCGCACCTCCCGCTGCAACGGCGGCGACAGGTGCTCCGCCTGATACAACAAACTCGCGAGCAGGATCACCGCTTCGAGGGGCTGTCCGCCCGACTGATTCACCGGCACAAAGCGCCCCGTCTGCTCGATTCCGCGCAGTCGCAGCAGCGCCTGCACGCCGAGCGAGCGCGAACCTTGCAGCGCCTGCAGCACAGTTGCGCGCGCCTGCTGCGGCAGAAACTGTTCGATCACCGGTGTGCTCTGCGCCTTCGCCGATGCTTCGTGCAGTCTGAAGAGCGGCTCCACCGCGGGATCCCATCCGCCCCACGCGACGATCGCAGCGTTTTGCGAAGTGATCGCGCGCAACTCCTTCTCGAGCGCGAGCGTCCCGGGGTCGCGCACCGACCGTGAGGTCGCGAGCACCAGTTGCGCGGGCCCGACTTTTTCACGCTCCACCAACTCACGTCCAAAACGCGCGACCGACGGCGAGCCCTCGCCTGCTTCGTGCAACAACGCCGGACTGATCGACGTGAGATTCGCCGGCAGCGTCCACGCGGCCACGGCAATCACCACACCCGCAACGAGCAAGAGGGCGGCGACAGTTTTCCCACGTTCAGCGGCAGCACTCATCAGGGGCGCGTGCTATTTTTATTTGCGGGGTTCGGATCGCAAACCACGCTGTGCGCACGGACCGATGCCTCTCCAAATTGTTCACTTTAACGATCCTATTTTGCGGCAGAAGGGCGCACCCATCACGGTGTTCGACGCCGAGCTCGCAAACCTTGCCAGTGAGATGGTTGCGACGATGCACGAAGCTCACGGCATCGGCCTCGCGGCCCAGCAAATCGGCCGCGCGATCCAGCTCTGTGTGATCGATCTGCGCGTCGCCGAAATCGATTTCACGTGGGAACTCGACGGCGCGAAGCCACCACTGGAGCTCTTCATGCCCCTCGCCTTGTGCAATCCGAAGATCACCGTGAAGCCGGGCACCGACGATTACATCCTCGAGGAAGGCTGCCTGTCGTTCCCCGAAATTCGCGGGGATG
>JANPZY010000003.1 GCA_024707325.1 Opitutus sp.
TTCGCGGCTATGTCAGCCTTAGCGATCCTTGCCTCGGCGCAGATTGCCTGCGACAGGCCCGATACTCATCCGTCTTGGCATACTCGGAGACGCGAATGGATTTCATCCCTTGGCGCTTCGCGAATGCGGCGGAATAATCTGTGAAGCCACTTGGGGCTGCTTCTGACAACTTCGCGGGGTGCGATAGCGCACATCGAGCGGTAGTCGTAATCAACGATGACGATCTGTGCAAAGTCATCGACGACAGTCACTCCGCCCACCTCCATCGTAACAGTGGTTGGCTTGCTCATAATTAGCGGCGGCGCTTGGATTCGCCGGTGTAGATCGCGGTGGTGTCGCTGCTCGCGGGGCCCATGAACTCGGCCGCACTCGTCGAGGCTGAACCCAGCTTCGCGCCAGCGGCGTGACGCCATCGAGCGCAGCCCATGGAACGACTTCCCCCTCGATGCCGATGCGCTCAAGGATGCGGCCAAAAGTAAACCGAGTGGCGCGACCGGCGGCTGGCATCGAGATTGATTTCCCGCTCGTCGGGGAACACATAGCGGTCGTGCGACCGTGGCAACGAGGCGAGTGCCTCCACGCCCGCAGCAAAAGCTGGCCACACGCGCGCGCGCACTGCCTTCACCGGCACCCACCTGCAGCGCGCCCCGGCGTGATCTTCTCGTCGAACGGCAGGCACACGCGGCTCAGCCCCTTGCTTGTGCGGACCACAAGGAAGTCGCGGCCGATGCTCGCCCACTCCAAGCAGGCAATGTCGCCAAGGCGCATGCTGCTGGCGTAGCTGATGCGGACAGCGTAGGGCCACCAGCCGGTGAGATATTCGGAGGCGATGAGCTTCTTATATTCGGCCGTTGTGAACGGCTCGTGGTGCTTCCCCTCCTTCTGCTCGTGCGAGAGGATGCGGCGGTTGACTTCGACGTTCCGGGCCGGATTGCCGGTTGTGTAGCCACGGTGCAGGCAGAACGTGAGGAAGCTAC
This sequence comes from Opitutus sp., assembly GCA_024707325.1. Taxonomy (GTDB): domain Bacteria; phylum Verrucomicrobiota; class Verrucomicrobiia; order Opitutales; family Opitutaceae; genus Opitutus. The sequence continues at coordinate 978 of JANPZY010000003.1, forward strand.
GGAGCTCGCACAGTTCACGGTCCCGGGTCTGCGCCGCACGATTGTCGGAGCCGTTAATAAAGGCCGCGACATGGCGTTCACTCAGCTTGCTCGGTGGTGAGTCGGCCGTCTTGGTGGCGGCGAGGAAGTTGGCGACGACTTTGCTGCCGCGCTCGATCGTATGGATGGAGCGGCCGTTGGTCTTGCGAATATCCTCCCACTCCCGCAGCGCCTCGGCGCAGGTCCTCTGCGCGGTGCCGCCGATGAGAGACTGGATGGCCTGGGCGGTGAGCGCACCGGCCGCTTGAGGGCGGCGAGCTGCGGGAGCTTCGCCTCTTCGGCGCGGCGCTTCGCCTCTTCCCGATTGCGGGTGCCGAGCGAGATGCGCTCGCCCGCGATCGTCACTTGGTAGATGCCGGAGTCTGCACGCTGGGTCAGGTGGAGCTTCTCGGCGGAGTTAGTTTTCGACATGAGGTTTCAAGGACAGGATGAGCAGCGGTCGAGCTGCTCCTCCCAGTGGGGTGCGGTGCGTAGGTAGCGCGGGACATCGCTTGAACGGCGAATGATCGCCGAGTGGGTTTTCATGCTGTCTCGCGAGGAAAGGTTAATGCCGCAGCCCTTGGTGAAGGCGAGCATGGTATCGACGGGGACGCCAGTCCAAGTGCGCAGGCGGCTGAGCTTCGCCACCTCGGGAACCGACAGGCCGGAGCCGGCTGCGATCTCCTCATCGGTGAGGGCCACCACCCCGCCCTTGGCTCTGACGCGGCGGGCGAGGATGCGGCAGGTGATCGGAGTGAAACGCTGGAGGCGGGCTTCGAGAGAGAGCATGGCGAATGCGCCCCCATTTGGGATTGTTACCGCATTTTTGTCAAGCCGGTGCCGAGGTGTGGACGCAGTAGTAAATAACCTCGGGCGCCGAACCGAAGTAATGGAAGAGCGTCGGGCAGAGCCAGCCCCGTCCGATCGAATCGGCGGTGGTGATACCACGCGCCACCGTTCTCAGGGAACAGATAGTGAAGCTCATGGAGCGGCAGCGCGAACCCATGCCGCAGGGGCGTGGCGAATCGCTCGGTCGAAAACTCCAGCCAGAACCCGCCCTCCCGCGCGAGGTGTATAATCTTCTGCGATTGCAGCGAGAGCTCGATGATCTCGGGGATGCCGTCCACGAACGGCTCGGCCACGATGTCGTGGTTGCGGTCGTCGAAACACCACTCGCGAGTGTCTGGCATCCAGTAGATGCGAAGCCGAATGGGGTCACTTGCGGGCTCGTTTTTGGGTGGGTTTGGTTGCGGCATGAGTCGGGACAGGAATGGGTGCGGTCCGCCCTGTCCGCAAGTTGATGTAGAAACCGTGGTGCTCGAGCTGGCCGGTGCGGAGCATAGTCCACACGAGCTGGCCGGCGTAGTTGGCAAGCGCCGAATTGATGAAGAGGTCCTGCCGCGCGAGGGACTCGGCGACGGAGCACGAGGGTTCATCGGGGTCATCCTCCGCATCCATCAGGGATGGGTTGATGTCGAAGATCGTGGGCAGCCCCCAGCCTCCGAGCACCACCTGTCCGAAGTTCGATCCGTTGCCGAGGTCGAGCCAGTAGCGGGTGCCCCAGCTCTGGCGGGCGAACTCCTTTCGAACCGCCAGCCGATCGACGCAGGTGATGACAACGCCCGGCCAATAGTGGATCGCATTAAAGGCGGTCGGGTGCGCGCTCCAGTCGAGGCCGAAGAAAAGATTGATGCGGTTCACGAGCGCGACCGCCTTGTTCAACCCCAGATCCGAGGGGCTGAATGCTTGCCGCCCGAGGTTTGCTTCGCTCACTGTGTCAGGGTCATACACCGACACCTCGATCTCACTGCGGCGACCGAGTGAGCGAAGGCTTGTGGCGATGCGGGCAAGGTGCGGCAGCAGCATCGAGCCGTTGCCGCCAGCGCCGACCACGACAATGCGAAGGCGTGAAGAGAGGCTGTCGTTTACGATGTGCATGAGGCAAGCATGGCTTCGAGGCTGTAGCCACAGGGGGCGAGTCTCTTGAGTGAGTAGCGCCGCTTGGCGCGGACGAGTTGGCGGTAGCCCACGGGCTGGTAGTGCGGATTGGTGAACCGAGAGCCGAAGAAGGACTGCTCCCACGATTCCACATCGGTGCCGATCGGCATGTCTCCCATGCAGAGTTTGCCATCCTCGTAGCGATTGAGGATTGGGGCATGAAAAAGCGGTGCCTCCAGCTCGGGGCGGTAATTGGACCGCAGTGCCCACACGCTCATCCCCCGTTTGCGAACGGCGAACAGGAGCGGTGGGAGCCAGACTTTTGCGGCTGCTCCGACTTGAAGATGACGGATGAGAATCCCGCCGGCTTCCACCAGACGAGCGTGTTCCGCGATGACGCGACGACGCGCGGGTGAATAAGTGAAGGCTTCGGCTGCTCGGGTTCGCGGATGAGGGCCGCGATGTCCTGCATTGAGACTGCCTTGCCCGGCATTATGATGCCCTGCTCGATGTCGTGCAGCGTGGCGAATGAGACATTGTTGCTGCTGCCGTAGAACAGGAGGGCCTTGAAGAGATTGGCGTGCTGGTCGTCGCCGGTGTCTGAAATCTTGATCATTTGTAGGTGGCTTGGATGTGCTGGGCCAGCTCGATGGCCGCCAAGAGGTGGGCGTGATCAAGGCGAAGGTGGCTCACGGTTTTCTCGTCGAGCGGGATTCGCCATGACTCGTAAACATTGGCGCCCGCTTCCCCGTTCATGTTGATCATCTCGTCGTAGATGTCGGCGATCCGGGAGTTGGGCCGCCAAAGGAAGAGGACGTGATCGAGACAGCCGCCCGTATCTTCGGCGTGGTCGAATGACCCATTGTTGGCCAGCGCCTCCCCGGTGTGCAGCAGACGCTCGAGCAGCAGCAATAGCTTCTGATCGAACTGGGCGAGAAGGCGGCGGCATTCACTCTCCTCTGCTTCCGTGATCGCCAAGCGTTCCATGACCCACGGAGCAGTGTCCTCGATAACCTCTGCCTTGGTGTAGAGGCTGTCGTCGTCCGGGTATTCCTGCTTCACCAAGGTCTCGTCGGGGTCTCCCATCCAACACTGTTGGCTGACAATGTCGGCGTAGTAGGCTGGCCCGAAAACCGATGGACCGCGCAGATTCAGAAGCGTCCACTCTGCCAGCCGCGAGTCGGGAGCGAAGGCGTTGAGTGCTCGGCTCAGTGGCTCAACGAAGGTCACGAATACTTCGTCGATCTCGAGCGCGAGGGTGACGTTCCTCGCTCCTGCGTTGGCGAGTTCCTGACGCCCAATCATGGCATAGAGCGTGGCCTGCAACCGGGCAAAGCTGCCGGTGACCTGCTCGAGATTGTCGAGCCCGAGGCGGGCGAACGCCTCAATATCGGTCGCGGTGTCGTCCGGTCGGATGAAGCCGGCGGCGGCGAGCCAATCGGTCAACTCGAGGCAAGCTGACATCCCCGAACGTGATGTGGCCAGGGATGCCATCGGCGAGCTTTGGAATCAGAAGACAACTGGCAGGTGGCGAGACACCGACCGAGGGAGCGGAGGCGACGATTGGCTTTCGACGTGGGCGACGGCGTGGCCGACGTGCTTTGATAGACTGACCCATGCTTTGGTGTTGGTGGTGTAGAAGCTGGCGCAGGTCCGCAATCGACCCTCCGCGATGCGGACCTGCTGGTAGGTGACGACAGCTGGTGGTGAGCTCATGTCTTTGCGGCCCGCCTCTCGGCGATGAGCGCCTGCTCCTCGGGGGACAGAAGCACGCGCCTCCATCCGAACTGATACCGCACGTTGCTCTGGACCTTCTCGACGGTGAGGCCCAGCTCGAGGGCGATTTCCTTCACGCCCTTCCCCTTTATAGAGCAGCTCCTTGATGCGCGCGCGGTCCTGCTTGCACCGAGCCCACGTGCGCTTCGTGTATGGTTTGTGGGCTGCGACCATGGCTCAGCCTTTCGTGCCGACGGCGGTCTTGACATTGAACACGAGTCGGCCCGCCTCGGGCTTCGGCGGATCAATCGTCGCGTTGGTGAGCGAGGGCACGGTGGCCGAGAGGATCTCAACTGCACGCTCCGGTGTTTGAGACGGGGCCGGGTCGTTGTAGTCGCGGCCATTGTGGCGGAAGATGCGCTTGGGGTTGGTGACGGTGACAGGCATGGCGAATTACTGGATGGTTGCGTTGAAGGTGGAGGGGTCAGCCACGACCGAGATGCGCTGGCCATTGAGGCGGGCGCAGTCGGCGGGCAGATCGAAGCGGACGCCGTCGGGGTCCAGCACGTAGGGCTTCTCGCGCAGTCCGATGTGGACCATCGCTTGGAACTGCTTCGTGTGGGCGACAGCGACGGGCTGGCCCCGGTCTATTTTTTTGCGGTCGCTTCCTCCAGCATGTCGGCGAGGTTCAAATCGCCGGTGGCAGGAACGGCGGATGGCGTGATGGATGAAGCGGGCTCGATCTTGGGAACGGTGCCCTTCCCCTTGGCGGGCTCGCTCTTCTTCTCGGCAGGCTTCTTCGCCTTCGACGACCGCTCCTCGGCGAGAGCCTTGTCGTTCTCCTCTTTCAAGGCGGCGAGTGTCGATTGGAAGTTGGTCATCGCAGGGACGCCCTCGGCGATGATGCGCGGGAGCTGCTCCTGCACTTCGGCAATGGTGCCGGCGATCTGGAGCGTCTGCGTGGCCTTGTCTTGCAGCTTCTCGTTGCGAGGGATGGCGCTGATCGTGAGCGTCACGTTGTCGCCTTGGTAGTCGGCGATGATATGCACGGTGTTGTCTTTGCCCAGCGGGGCGAGCGATGTAATCATTTTTTGGATACAGGTTGAGTTGACTTGAGGTAGTGGTGAATGGCGGCTTCGACGTAGCCGTGCTGACGCAGGTGGGCGTCGATCGACTTGGGCCATTCTCCCTCGATGAGGCTGAGCCCACGGCACCCGAGCGGAACGTCGGGCGAGAAGCGGGCGGTGGCGCGACCGCCGAGGGTGACGCGAACCGCCCCCCTCCTCCTTCTCGATGAGCAGCGCCAGTTGGCCCGGCGGCTTCACGACAAGGAGGCTGAGGTCGGCAAGCCCACCCGTGGCGAGGATGATGTCTTGGATGGGGCGGCTCACGAATCGACGGATTTCATCCCCTCGTTCTCGGCCGCGTCAGTCTCGCGCACCGCCGCTTCGGCTTCCTCGATCGAGGCGGCGAGTTCGTTTCGAGCCTCCTCGTCATCGAAGAACTCGATGAGGCGACGAGTCACCTCTTCCGCCTGAATGCCGGCCGCACGGTCGATGAGATCCTCGAGGCTCCTGCAGCCCTCTTCGGCGACTTCGACGAGAGCTGCGTCGAGGTATGTCCAATGCTTGCCGTTGCCCCACATGAGCCAGCGGCGACGGTCTCGATCGTTGCTGATGTAGTCGGAGAAGCACCGCCTGACCTCCTCGATCGCGGCCTCCTCGGCCTCGCCAATCGTGGTGCCCAAGGGGAGGTTTTGAACGCAGGCGATCGTATAGAAAGCGAGGGCCGCCTCCTTGATGATATACAGCACAACCCGGTCGGGGCCGCTGCCTTCGTGCGCCGCCTTAATCGCAGGCAGGAGCCACGGCGGCAGTGGGGTAATGTCCTGCGTCGGAGTGACGACGCCCTTCGCGTCCCGCTTGAGGAGGCGGTCGAGAGCGAGCATGCGCAGGAAGCAGTGGGCGTTGGCGAACTTCGGGTTCACGTTTGGAGGAATGAGTTGGTTTGTCATCGCGTTTTAGCGGTTACACAGGATCACCGGCAGCCCAGCGATCGAAGGCGGTGGACACATAGCTGTTGGATTGCGCGGCCTCATCGAGCGCAGCCTGCCGCTCGGCCTCGCGCTCCATCCGAGCGACGTGATAATCAAGGACGGGATCGTAGCGACGGCCGGGATGGAGCCGGAGCTGGTGAGTGAACTCATGCTGTGTGGCCTGGCCACGAAAGCCGGCGACGACGCGCTTCACCTCGATCACGTTCTCTTTCCACCGGTCGGGAAACGTCTCGTCGGCCCGGGCGGCGGTGATCAGGTAGTGGCGCAGAACAATCGGGACCAATTCGGCAGGCAGGGACGTGACGAGGTCGTCGGACAGTCCGAACCACGAGTAGAGATCGGGCTCGAGCTGGAGCTTCTGGGCGGCGCGGACCATGTTGCCCTCCCCATCCAGCTCGCCGGGAATCAGCACGGTAAGGCGCGGTGAATGCTGTGCTCAGGCTTGTCCATGTTGCCGACGGTGATGTGGATTCCGGCCTGCCCCTGCTCGTCGCTGAGGTCGGTGCCGGACTGGAACGCCTGAGCAGCACAGTGGTGATGCACCGTGCCCCAGACAGTGAAGCCATCGTCAAGGATGGCCTTCATGTCCGCCGCCATGTTGGGGTGATCGGGCAGTTCCTTGGTGGTCATGCCCGAGTTCTTCTCCTGCGGGAAGGCGTGCGCACGCCACTCGCCACGATGGAAGTGGTAGAAGAGACGAACCTGTGTCTCGGACTTCGTGGTGTCGTAGCTCCACTTAAAGAAAGCGAGCACCTCGCGCCAGAGGGACACGGGAATGGGGGCTCCCGACCAGAGCGCGAGTGGCACCTTGTCGAGGACTGGCATGGGGGGCTCGATCGGACGGTAGCCGACGACGCCGTTGTGTTGGAAAGGCGAATGCACCTTCCCGGAAATGATGACCTGATCGGGTGAACTCATCTTGGTAATGTTGGGTTTGGGTTTGATTACTCCTCGAACTCTTCCGGGTAGTCCTCCATGGCATCGCTCTCGATGTCGTCGAAGTCGATGTCGTTGGTGATTTTGACTACCGATTCGGTGGTGCTGGACGTATTCCAGTCGGGCTCCTCGCCCGAGTCGCTGTCGCAATCGCCGAGGTCGTCAATGGCACCTTGGATGAACTCCTCGATCGCGGCCTCGCCCTGTCTGACGACATCGACGGGGACATCAACATTGCCGGAGAAGCTCTCGATCCGATTCCAACTCACAGTTCCGGATGTGGTGCGCCTGAGCTCCGCATACACGGCGACAGTCTTCCTGGTGGGGGGCTCAACGCTCCTGTCGCTGACGATCACTTCGCAAGGGAGGTCGCGAGTAGAGTTGAGAAGCTCCTCGTCCACCCTCTCCACAGGAGGAATCCTCGAAAGCGATTCATGCCACTTATGAAGGGCTTCAACCGAGAGCTCCTCTGGCGAGAGCGGGCAACCGATGTTGCGCAGCATCGCCTGCGTGAAGGGCGAGTTGGGTGCTCGCTCGACACCAAGGATGAGCGACGCCGTGAGCTCTACCTCCGGAGTGAGAAAATGCCTCGGGATTTCAATGTCCGCAAGATGCTCCGGGATCGATCCATCATCCGGAAGCTGCTCGAAGTGAGCGGCAAGCCGCCTGCGCACCTGGTCGAGCCCGACCGTCGTGCCGGGGGCAATGCCTGATGCACCGGTCACCCCGTAGTAATAACCGCAGATTGAGGGCGAGTAATACAGCACCGCGCCCCGCTCGTAGGCGTAGCCACCCGGAAGAGTGTGGGTGCGAACGCAGATCAGGCGTCGGTTGGTCAGCTTATTCCAGAGCAATGGCCGGCGCTTGATGGCGCCACCTTCGATGTGCTCCAGCATGTCCTGGAGGACTTGCTCGTTGAACTCCAAAAACAGGGGGCTCAGACCACCGTCGTCGTGGATGGATGAGCGAACGAGTTTATACCTGCCCTCCCAACCACCCGGGTGGGCGATGTATTCCGTGCCAGCCCCAAGCGTGTGGGCTCCCACGACTACAGTCTTCTCGATGATGAAGGTGTCGCCGAGGTAGATGCGCTCCCGCTGAGGTGGCGGTGCGGCATCGGCCGGTGTGATGGCGGAGGCTGGCTCCGGCGTATCTGATGGCTGGATACTACTAGTTGATTCGTTCATGGGTCAGGTGGCTGCGGGTTGCGGTTGGACTTCGCTCGTGAGCACCGAGCGGAAGCGATTGAAGGTGTTGCTGAACTCGACGGGGCTGAAATCCTTCAGCATCTCCCCGGTCGAGCCCCGGGGCCTCGACGAGGTAGAACCAGAGGAGCCAGAGCGCGAAGTTGGCGGCGGAGAAGTTAGCCATCGCCAGCTGGGGATGCGCCCGCTGCTCCGCGCCTTGGCAGGATTGTGGCCGTCGCGGGTCGTCGGACTGGTCGGTCACAATTTCCGGGTAGCGAACACGAGGGTCGCGAGGCGTGCCCTTCCACTGCGGGAGATAGACGAACGCCTGCGCCTCGGTGTATTCGTTGCCGGCGAGGACGACCAACGCGCCGATGCGATCTGCCACCTGGAGGATGGCGTTGCGAGCGGCATGATTATCGACGCAGCCGACGATGATGGCGCCCGGGCGAATGTCGGTGCCCTCGTGGAAATACTCCGGCAGCACAGAGAACTGCACGTCGGAGAACGCAGGGCTCAGCAACTCGGCGGAGAGCCTCGGCCTTGTTCTTCCCGACCTGATCGGTGCCGAATAGCTGGCGGTCGAGGTTGCGAAGCTCGAGCACATCGCCGTCGATGAGTCCGACCTCTTCGACTTGGAACGTGCGCAAGAGGCACGGCAGGAGGTAGCTGGCGACACCGCCGCAGCCGACGATGACAAGCTGATGGATGGGAGACGATTGTTTGGGATGGGACATGATTTAGATGACTTCTCGGGAGGCGGAGACGATGGCGTTATAGGTCGGAGAGCTCGATGTTGGTGGGGCCTGCTTGATCGAGGTGCTCCTGTAGTTTTCGGCGCAGGTTACTTGCCGCGGCGAAGAACTGATCGACAGCCCCTCATTCACGCCGGGGCGGGTGGTCTCGGCAGAGATGACATCGATCTCGCTTCCGGAGCAGACGAGCAGGGCGACCGGCAGGGCGGCGATCTTGTCCAGCTTGAGCGACCGACCATTTACGAAGAGCGATTTCAGAACGCGCTCTTCCATGCGCTTCTGAAATGGCTCGGAGGTGTTCTTGAAAACGCAGCCTTCGAGCTGATCAAAGACCGGGTCGACCTGATCAGAGGGCTGGCTGCTCATTGGCTTCCTCCATTTCTGCGGGCTCTTGTGCAGTGGTGGCGGTCGGCGTCGTGCCGAACAGAGCATGAAGCGCGTTGCGGTCCTCCTCGGTGACCGCCTCCGTTGCCGCCTCGGTGCTGGCCTCTTCGACTCGCCTCGGCGGCGCAGCCACCTCTTCAATGATCATGCCCCAGCTGGCGCAGGAGAGCCAGTTGTAAACCGTGCTGCTCACGCGAGGGGAAGACCGTCCGCCAGTCGCCTTCGAACCGGACCTGATCGCCGTCGGCATCGAAGCGGAAGATCTGCTGCGTGCTCACGAGGTTGATGTTGCCCATGAGATCGGCGTTCCACGTGCTCTCGCTCGCCGCCTCCATCGCTTTCCTGTGCAGCGCCATGTCGGACCAGAGCGGAATCTCATACCGGACGGTCTTGCGCAGCCAATCCTCGAAGGCTGGTCCCATGCAGAGCCGGCCGTCCTCGTAGGTATTGGGAAGCGGGAGGCGCCAGAGCCCGGCCTCGTGGTGTGTGGCCACGATGTAGCACGTCATGACATGAGTGTCGGGAGCGCGCGCCGTGACGAACCAGAGATTCATGTCACCACGTGGACGCCACTTGAGCCTCATGCGGGTCGCGCCGGCGAGCGGCTGGAAGACGGGGACGATGTGCGGCGGGCCATCGCTCTCATCCTCCTGCTGCATGGTGAAGTAGGTGTCGAGATTGATGCTGCCGAGCTGCGTGGCGATCACGTGCTGGCTGGCGGAGAAATGGGCGTGGATGTGAGCGCCTTGCGGCGTGATATCCAGCAGTGGGATGTGAACCCCCATGGCGGTGAGAGCACGGGCGATCGCAGCATCGGCACCATGGATAGGCGACTCGCCGATCGTGCGGCGCATGATGCCTTGCGGCGTGATGACATACTCGGTGTGGGATGGCATTTGGACTGGAGTGGGTTGCGGTAAAGTGAGGTGCCCCGACAATTCCCTCGGGGCGTGGGATGAAAAGAAAGCGCAGCAGAGAGGGAGGGCGACGAGGTGCCGCCCTCCCCGGATTGAGCGCTGCTACCCGGCTGCGACTTAGGCCGCCTTGGAGTTGGCGCGGGTCGTGATCTCGAGCACGTCGCCATCACGGAGGATGGCGTCGCGGTTCAGCTCGCCGCCGCCCTGCAGCGACACGGTCACGTTGTCGCCGAAACCGAGAACGCCTTGGACGTTACGGTCGCCGATGACGGACGAGACGGTGATGTTGGCGCCGGAGGCGAAGCTCTTCTCGATCTGGTTGCCGGAGTATTTGACGGTGATCTTCATGGTGGTATCTTTCCTTGCTGGACTGAGTGTTGATGTGAGTCCGCTAACCTTGCGGACGGCTAGGTGGGGAGCATGGCCGATAGAGCGGCGTGCTCCCTTCCTCGACTGGTTGGTGTCGCATCAACCCTCATGGCTGCCCACCGGGTAGCGATGGGCAGATTGAGGGTTACTGCTGAAAGGCGGTTACTTTAGTCCCAGAGGTCGATGCGATACTTGCTCGACCGGCCACCAACCCAGACTCGGATTGACGACGGGATGCCAAGCCCGGTGACGGTGGAGTCCGCATCGCCGATGGTGAAGGTGATGGGAATCATGTATGCAGTTTGTGAATACGGAACTTACGCCCTGGTTTGGCATAGTATTTCATCCACTCGGCGATGACGGCGTAGAACATCTGACCGCGCATGAGACGGAAGCTCGGGCTGTGTGGCTGGCCGGGCGTGTAGTCGGTGCGCCACTGGACGGAGAAGGTCTGTTTCCCCTCGGCGTTGGGCTTCGTGAGGACATGAAGGACCCACTCGCTCTTTTTTAGGTCGCGCCATGTGAGCTTCGGGATGACGGGAGCGGCGGTGCTCATGGTTTCAAAATCCCCTTCGTGATGAGCAGCGCATCGACGCGCTGCTCGGCGGTGGCGTTGGCCAGCCACCATCCACGGCCAGCGTCCAATCCGAAGATAACGCCGCGCAAGCGGGGCTCACACACGACAACCAGCTCTCGGACATATGCGAGACGTTCCGGTTCAGTAAGCACCCGCTCGCACACCTCGATGATGGCGTCTCGGTCATTGCGGTAGCATGGAACTGTTTCTCCGAACTGGCCGAGTGAGCAGCCTCGTTCAATGTCTTCACGGCTCCACCCAGCCAACTCCGCAACGGCGATTTGTTTTTCGGTGGGTGTCATAGCAGCACCTTGATTCCATGGGCTCGAAGCAGGGCGATGCAGGCAGCGAGCGGGAAGGTTTGAGCTTGGCCTCGGGCACACTCAGCCATGCCGTAGTATAGGGTCACGATGTGGGCGATGGATTGATTGGCGCTCCATCCAACGCTCCGGCTGCCCTCGGCAACAAACTTCTCCAGCAACGGCAGCACTGCGTCGGCGGAGGTGGCGTAGCGTGGAAACTCCTCATACTTAGCGCCCGTTCCGTCGTGCCACCAATAGTGACCAACGTCTTCGCCGATGTCGTTGATTTCCTCAACGTGCATATACACCCAATGAAACGGCCCTTGCTTTCCGGTCGCAATTTCGTGGACAGCTTCGTTGATCCTGTCGTCGCGCTCCGCTTCCGGCAGGTTGCGCAGGTCGAGAGTCGTGGGTGTGCTCATGATTTCCTCCAGTCCGGCACGAGCCCCGTGCCGTTGCACCGCGAACAGACGTATGGTTCGTCGCCACGGAGGGCCATCGCCTCACTCGAATACTCGCCGCTGCCTCCGCACTCGGGGCAGTCAACGCCGATGGCTTCGCTGATCTGTTTCTCGATCGCGAGAAGATGACCGTGCGCCTCGTCTCGATCTTGATGCGGGTTCGAGTAGTAACCGATGGCTCGCTGTGCTTCACGGAGCAGCGGCAGCAACGTCGCGCGATGATCTGCGAGCAGCTGATTGATCTTCTGCGCAGTGGGCACAGAGCTGCGCCCTTCGACGCCCTCAATGCCCATGTCCATGTAGAGGCGGACGAGCTTGATCGCGAGTTGGCGATCAGCGTCAGTGATGGGTGCGTTCATTCCGCCTCCCCCTTGTAGTGAATCGCATCCTCGATCTCTTTGATGCGCTCCTGCTGGTCGGAGCCGAAGCCGTTGCGCTCGATGTATCCACGAGCGTGATACAGGGCGATGCCGCGGATAATCCAGCGCTGGTGCAGGCGCTCAAGGTGCTTGCCCAGGCTGTTGCACATCTCGCGGTTGAGCTCAGCGATGCAGGAATAAAAGTTGCGACTCTTCTCCAGCCAGTAGCTCCGGCGGCGCTCCATTATCGAGAAGGCGAGCGCGACACCGGCGACTTGGTTGTCGAGAAAAGCGAGACCGAGTGCGCCGCAGGCAAGGGCGCCAATCTCGGCGGCGTGCAGCCACTCGTCGCGATCGTGAGGGAGAACGAGGCGGGGAATCTTCATGGTTACTTAAACCTTGGGACGTTGAAAAAGTGGGGAGATGAAGCGCGTCCAGCCGGGGATCGGCACGGACCGCAGAACCCGGGGCTTGGGGGCGGGCTTCGGCTTCGAGCCCTTGGGTTTCTTCATGGGGTCAATCGACGAGAAACAGCAGCGCGGTGGCATACTTCTTCACCTGCGCCACAGTCGGAGTGTCGCTCAAATTGTGGAGGATGTCCGCGATCTTCACGCGGCGAGCCACGGGGAACGGGCGGATGCGAGCGATGAATTCGTTGTAGGTCTCCCCTTCCCGTTTGGTGAGGCGATCAACCTCGAGCACGATGGCGAGCGGCACGCCTTGCTCGGTGAGGTCGATGGGGCTGAGGTCGCTATCCTCCAGCACGTCATGCAGGATGGCCACGCAGACGTGATCGAGACCGTAGGCGCGGACCTTGTTGGCCACGGCCCGAGGGTGCTCGATGTAAGGGGTGCGACCGTCGCGGCGCGTCTGACCCTCGTGGGCCTTGGTCGCGATCTCGTAGCAGAGGGCTGCGATCTGTTCGTTCATTAGGGGGCTGAAGGACTGGACGCCGTCCGGCGTCGATGTCGCGATGAGAAACATCGGGCGCCAGACGGGGTCAAGGTTAAAGTAACCGCAAAAGTGCAGTTACTCGGTGGTTTTTATTTCGTCGAGCTTACGTTGGAGTCGCTCGCGCACCTTCTTGTCGCTGGTGGCCCAGGTGAGGAGCATGGCGATGGCTTGCGCCTCGGGCAGCGGTCTCACCTGCGGGTGAGACACGACGCGCTGGGCAATCATCCCGTGCTTCTCGGGGCTGAACACGACGGCGACTTCACCGGGCGAGAGCTTGATCTGCTTCGCCTGCTGAATCCGCGATGGGTCGAGCGGCTCCACGGTGTCGTGGAGGCTGCTCACGGTGCGAAGACTTACGACTTCGACGCTTTCTCGGCGCGCGGGAAGATCTGGGGCACAATCTTCTCCTTGAGCGGGTAATACACGCCGCGCCACTCCTCGCGATTCTTCACGATCCCCTGCTTCTCCGCCTCGTCGGCGACGTTGGCAGCGAGGAGCGACGGCGAGCGGCTGAACCGCTGGGCGATCTTGGGGTCAGCCTTGGCAGTGGCGACCTGCGCGGCGAGGATGGGCTCGATGAGTTTCAGGTCAACCGGAGCGCGCTGCTCGATGCCTTCGGTTTGGGTGCGGTGGCGGTGGACATAATGGTTATGGGTTGAACGCTGCGGATTGCAGCATGGTGCCCCCGCGATCGGCATGGGCACGGTGCTGGAATTCACTTGGTCGAACGGCGGAAGAATCCGCGCTTCACCCTCTTGCCGGAGTGCTCCTCGACGCGCTTGACGATGAGTGCCTTGAGCTTCTCGCCCTGGTCTGCGCGAATCTCCCTCAACCGATCGTCGCACCAGCGACTGCAGGTGGGGCAAACGTCCTGCACGCCGGGGACTCGGTAGATGTCGAGCAGCCGGGCGAAGTCCTGTGGGTGGGCATTGCCACCGCAGATGTCGCATTTGGCCGATGGTCAGCCCACGGCCTCCGACTTGGTGGTGACGGTGTAGCCGAGGCGGGCGAGCCAGTCCACGGCCTGACGGAACTTCGTCCCGTGGTGCAGCACCCACTCGCCGAAACCCCGGCGCGGGCACGAGAAGCCTAACGGTGTAGCGGTATGCTTTCATGGGTTGGGATGAGGTTAAAAAACCCGGCGAAGACGTAGAAAATGAAGAGGGCCATGAGCGCCCACGCCACGCCCCAGCCGAGATAGCTCAGGGCGCGGCCGATCGGGCGGAACCGCGGCTCACGGTGAATCGGACGCACCGGACAGAGGCGCTCCACGTCGAGGCGTTGCGAGTGATCAAACCGAGGGAATAGGCTTTCGGCCATGGCGATTGAGGATTTGGCGGCGCGCGTCGTCGTAACTGCGACGGGCCTTGGTGATGGATGTGAACACTTCCCAGAACACCCACGTCCGCTTTCCGTCGTCGCGATCGGGGTCGTAGTGGCGAACGTGCAAGAGTTGCCGGTCCAGCCAGAGGGTGACGCTCTCGCCCGAGGGGAGCTTCGTCATTTCGACGTAGCCTTGGGTGAGCGCGTATCGTGTCAGGCGGCCGCGAATCGTCGCGGTGGCTTTGTCACGGCGTTTCTGCGGTTACACTCGCAATGCCGCGCGCGCGCACTTCGGGCACACGACCCATTGCACGTCGAGGTCTTTCGCCTCGGCGACGGCGGCGCCACGATCGGGTCACCTGCGGCAGATCTTCACGCGGGCACGGCTGGCACCACGCTTGGGCATGGTGTAGCCAATCCAGGCCTGCGGGAGAAACGTCACGGTGCTCATGACGCGGGATAAACGAACGCGCTCAGCGGAGCGCAGCTGCTTTTTGGTGAGTGGCTTCTCCACGGCCGCACAGATAGCCGAGAGGTGACGATTGAGGGCGAGACGCTCCTTGCGCTCCGCTTCCTTGATCGAGGCGAGAATGTCGCGCTCCCGGTCCGAGAGGCGACGGCGACGCTTGGGATTCTTCATCGTAGTGCATTCACGAATGCCCGCCGGGGACGCCTCCCTCCTATTCTAGGCGTAACTCCCCCGGCGGGGTTGATGTGTGCTTGGTTCGTGTGACGGTGCGACTTGCTTTGCGCCTCCGTCCGGCGCTACTGCTCCCGCCAAGGGGGTGACAGTTGGCCGCGCTTAGCGTCACGGCCGTCGCGTTCACTTCCGGGCGGACACTGCCCTTCACGTTGAGCGGTGGCTCAGGGGAGGCCCACCTGTGACGATGGGCTCGATGAATCACCTGCCCTGCCCGACTCACTGCGCCGCGGCCGCGCTCGCTTCGCTCAGGAGATCGGAGAGCTCCTTCGTCTCACCCTCGGCGGGAGCGGCCGGAATCACCTCCGCCTCGGCATCCTTCGCCGGAGCAGCAGCGGCCGGAGCTTCCTGCGGCGTGGCGAGCTTGCGGACCATTTCAAGCATTTCCGGCGTGAGACCCAGTGCCTTCATGGCGGAGCTCTCATCCATGGCCTTCTGCTCCTTCTTCGTCGTCTTCACCTCCTCCGGCTGCGGCAGCTCCTTGCGCGCCTTTACCGTGATATTGCCCTTGGCCGAGACCGCAAAGGACGTGATGTGCATTTTTCCGCCGGCGATCAGGGCCGCGGTCTGCGCATTGAAGCGTTCCGCGTTAGCCTTCACGTATTCCGGCCAGAGCTTTTCCACCTCGGCACGCGAGAGGTCATTATGGCGACGAAACTCCCACTTCGTCATAAGGCGGGTGCCCGAATTGGTCTTCGTGGCGATTTGCACAAGCGCGCTGCCGTCCTTCTGCGGGACAAGGGCGAGCGACTTGGAATTGCTGGCGGAGGACTTGCTGGTCTTGCTCATATGTTCATGGCGCCGTGTGACGTGGCGCAGACGGAGTGTTTCGCCTCTAACCGGAGGCTGGCCCGATTGACCGGGCTCATCAGGCGAGCAGGATATAGCTCGCGACACTCACCACACGCTCGATCAGCCGGTGCGGCGCCGCCCATAAAGACGGGCGAACTTGAGCGTGTGTGCTGGCGGATGACGAACGTTGCCGGTGTGCTCGCGACTCGTGTTTCAGGCCGCAGGAGGCTACCCCCCCCCCCCCCCCCCCGCATGGTCAGGCCATACGGTCCGTTTCCCCGGGAGGCTTGCCGGGCGCTGTCATGTGCTTGCGGCGTGCGTTCGGTCGCACACAACCCGGCTGGCCACTCAGTCACACGACGTATCAATGCCGACCTAGGCTGCTCACGGGCTTTTTTCGCGTTCTCAGTCGCGAATCGTGAGTCGCTACGCTCTGCTCGTGTCCTTAACCAGCGTGGTGGCCTTGCGGCTGAGGCACGCTTTCGACGAGCTAGTCGCCTTCGTCAGTTGGTGGGGGCCATCCTGATGAGCTCTTGCGCCAGACCCAGTTGCACCCCTTTCGGGAGTTGAGACCGGCGAGCCTTTTCGCTTTCGACCGTCCACCGAGTCAGCTGTTGACCGTCGCTGACCGGCGACACTCCAAAGCGGCGATGGAGGAAACGGGAGATAAAGAGGGCAGAACGCGCACGTAACGTTGGAATTAGCAGGCTGTAACCGCACCGGGAATGCGGTTACATCTCCCATGGAACGTGAGAAACCGTGCTGAAAACGTGCAGTTTGGGGCGAGTGTCATGCGTTTTTCGGCCGGAACGAAGGCCGGGGGAGCGGGGTTTGAACTTCGCGCGCTCGTTCCTGACTCAAGGGTCATCTCATAACTTTCGGCGTTCCCCAAAACCGACTTTTCGAGCGTGGACGCTTTTATGCAGGTGGCCGTTTCCGTGGCCGTTCCTTCGCGAATACGAGGCAATCTCACCCCAAGCCATCCATCGCGGAGGGCAGGCGACGGGCGCTCGTTCGCGGCGCTCTCTCGGCCCCTCCCGCACAATCTATTTTACCAATTTCCAGCCGAAGGAATTCTGTCGAGACAAATATGCGGTTACACTTTCCGCTTGCGAACTGGGTGGGTGTTGTGCATTTCTTGGGGGCGATCAGGGATCGCGGTAATTTTGGGGTAATCAAGGACTGCGCCCGGCACGGAAGGGGTTCTGTGCCGGGCTTCCTTGTTTTCAGATGGGTTCAGGTGGCGTGCGCAGCGGGCGGTAGGTCTCGTGGGCCTCCTCTTGGCGATGGAGCCGCTCCTCCACTTCGCGCATGTGGGCTTCCTCGTCGTAAAACTTGAGGTCGTAATACTCCGAGGGACCGCGAGGCATGACGCTCAGGTCGACCTTGCACCCGTTTCCAAGGTAGAGATTCCACGCGATGCGGCCGTGCGGCTTCGACTCTTTGTTCGCAGCGGAGCGCGCCGCGGGCAGCGGAGTGCGGAACGGACCTTCAGCAGGGACGGCGAAGCGCAGCTTCAGCGCGATCGCCATGAGGATGAGGGCGGTCGTCATGGTAGAGTCTCCCACCATTTCGCTTTGCGCATGCGCGTCGTCATGCCGCGCTCGTAGAGCAAATGGTTGCCGTAGTCGTGGCAGACGAGGCGACCATCGAGCCGTCCCCAGTTGCCAACCTTCAGGTCTGTGAAGAAGGCCGGCACCGAGGGGAGTTCGGCCTCGAGCGTTTCGATCGGGACCGGCGTCGTGCGCCTCTGAATCAACGCTGCGCCGCAACCACTGATCGCGAGGCACGGGGCGAACCAGCGGGCGAAGGCGGTGTCACACACGCGCTGCCAGACTTCCCACTCCTGCGGATTCGCGAACGTGCCGCACCCCGATTCCAGCTTCACGACGAGGCTGCTGTCCTGCCCGTGCGCGAACACGCTGCGGTGACAGCCGCTGCCGAGCGGTTGCCCGACGAACATCCGAACAATGTCGTTCGTGGCCACGACCCCGAGTTCCTCGATGAAGAGTTTCATGGCACCTCGATGCGCGAGCTGATCTGCTCGATACGGGTGATCACCTCCTGAAGCGCCATGTGCGTCTCGCGCATCGTTGATGCGAGCGAGCAGAGCGCAGGCTCCGGATTCTTTTCTCCAGCGGGCGGCTTAGGAGCCGCTTGGCTCAGCACCGAGCTAAGACGATTCTCAAGATCGCCAACCAAGCCGAGCAGAATCTCGGCATCCACACGGAGCATGGTATTGAATCCACCAACCTGCGGAACGCGATCTGATGTTTCACAATCGGCGGGCTTCAGTGTTGCAGCGGGGCGACGGGCAGGGGCTGGGTCTTTGATAGCAGGGTCTCTTTTCATCTGGTTTACTTTCAATGGGTTGAACCGAATTGGTTTACTTCTCAGGCGTGCCCTCGACGCCCCGCGCCTTTCGGTCGGCGGTGCGCTTTTCGAGCCACATGAGCGCCTCTTCGAGCTTCGTGATGACGATGGCATTCTCGCGGCAGGGGGACTTCGTATTCAAGAACCGGATACGGTCGATGAGGACGCGGAGCACCTCCTCGCTGGTCGTTCCGTCATTAACGGTGACGAGACTCGTGGAGACCATGTCTCCGCCGACTTTCGTCACGACCTCCTTCTCGATGAACTGCAGCGTCTGAACGGGGCAGCCCGGGGAGGCCGTAGCTCTCAAAGTGGTCGAGTTCGTATTTGTGGCCGGGTGTGATGACTTTCATTGGTGTGATTTTCCTGAGTGTTTGGGTTCTGGATTCATTGCTCCCTCCATGGATAGCGGAGCTTGTGCGCTCTTCGGATCACCTCGTCCGAGTAGCTTTTCGGCGAGTCGGAGCCGGGCTGATGAACAGGCGAGATGGATGGCAAGACCTCCATGGCCTTCCTCTCGAGCACATCGTAGTCGTAGTCAGAGAGCACTGGCGTGCACTCCACGTAGTAGAGGTAACGGTGCGCCATGACCTCGAGTTCGAGCTCCTCGGGCGTCACGCTCCACCCTCCCCTCTGGGCGGCTGCACGATGACAACAGGAGGAAATACCTCCCGCTCGGCGCGCAGGCTCGCAATTCGAGTGAGGCCGACCACATCCGTGACGTTGCCGTGCCAGTCGTGATCAACGACGCTGCTCAGATCCTCCCGAGTGAAGCGGAAGGACAGAGCCCAGCAGTCGAAGTTGGCGGCCAGAATACGACGCACTGCATCGAGCGCCTCTTCCTGTTGCGATGAGAGGGCGCTCATGGGCGACGGATTCCCCGAATGCGGTTGATGCGCTCTTCCTTAAGCCCCCTCGCGCGCTCGCAGAAGTAGCGGCCGACCTGAAGAAACATCCAGCAGAGGAACACGGCCGCGGCACTCACCGTGACGCCAATGCAGATGAAGCTCATGCCGCCGAGGGTTTGGATGAGTCCGGCCATCATGACGGCACCACCTCGCCATCGACCGTGAGCGGCCCTTCGATTTTCGGCGCTTCCTCGACGGGCTTTTCGCCATCGGCTGCGGGCGACGGGGCGTTGGCAGCAGATTCGATGATGTTGTCGATCGTGGCCGCGGCGACGATGTTGTCCGTGTCCGGACAGGTCAGGAGAATCGTCTTCGTGACAACCAGGATGGAGACCTTCCACTGAAGCTCTCGCAGCGCGATCATCACGTGGAAGTCCACGCTGTTGAAGCCCTTCACGATAAACGTGAGCGGCCTCGTCATATCGTGCTCTTGGCCGAGTGCCTCCTCGATGGCCTCGAGCTGCTCGACGTAAACGCGGTTGGCGATTCGCGAGGTGATGCCGTGTGTGATGGCATCTGGAATTTTGCGTTTCATTGTGCTGAACGGGTTTGGTTGAATAGGTCGGTGCGGGAACGAACCACGGTCATGCCCCCAGCGGGGATGGGATGGCCGCTCGAGATATTGTCCTTGAGCTGTTGGTTACTTAAACCTGAGCGCACGCAGAACTGGAGGTAGTGCTGATAGCTCGCCTCTGGAAGACGCGCCACGTCCACGACGTAAACAAGGGTCTCCATGCCGCCGATGACCACGTTGCACGGCCTCTCCGACATGATCGGTGGGTTGACCGTGCCGAAGATATGCATGAGCAGTTCTCGGTCGAACTGATTGGTTGTTGTGACAACGAGATGCATGGTCTGCATCCGGCGGGCGCGCGGGGCAGTAAGTGAAGGCATGGTCAGTCGCGGGGGATTTCGTTGTCGGTGCGCAGCATCAGCACCGGCGTCTTTGTTTTCACCCACAGCTCCGCTTCCTTGAAGTGCTTGGCCGGCACGTTCTCGAGCGCCTCGCCCACGGTTTTCGCCGGGTAGAGCTTTCCTTTGCGCGAGCGGTTGTAGTCGTAGGTGGCCTTGAAAATACGCTCCTGCGTCGTCACCACGCTCTCGTTTTCCGGGATCTGGAGCACCCAACCAGCGAAGTCCGTCTTTGGCAGCTCGCCATCGGGATCGGAGATGAGGATCACGAACTGCTTCTTAAGCGCGGGCACCTTCTCGCCATCGTCGTCGGGCTGAACAGCGAGGTTGATTTCCTCGATGACTCGGCGGAGCACGGTGGGCTCGAGCTGGTTGTTCTTCAGGATTTCGGCGACTTTATTAACATCTACTTTGGGCATGGTATTTATGGGTTAGTTGGCTGGAGTTGAGAGCTGAAAGAGTTGAAGCGGTGTGGCTCGCTTGAGGTAGAGAGGATGCCGGGGGTGGCCCTCTTGCGTGATGCCGAGACAGTGGACATTGAGCCCCTGCAGGAGCTTCAGGACGGCACTGGCGCGATCCATGTGACTGCCGTGCGCACCCCACGCCGCGACGATCAGGTCGCAGGACTTGGCCGTCTCGATGAGAACGCGATCATTCTCGATGCCTACGGGATCAGGCTGGGCCTTCATCACCTTCGGGTCGGTGGCGCGGAAGGCAAAGAGGTTCGTCATCACGAATCCATTGTAGCCCCACGTTGTAGTGAAATCTCGGATACGTCGCAGCGTTGGATCGAGCTGACTCTCATCGGCGGTCGATGGGTTGAGCCCAATCCACATCGCGCGGCGGCGCGGTAGAGCCGGGGCGATTTCGTGAACGAGCGAGTAGCGATACGCCCGGCACGGCGAGAATATGCATTCGTTGTTCATGCGGCGTGGCGGGCGATTTCCATGAACTTCGCGATCGATCGCTTGAAGTAGAGGCCGACCATGCCGGTGCCGACATCGCGGCCTTTTGCCTGAATCGCAGAGACGTAGTGTGTCGGCTGCTCGAAGGCGTCGGCGGTGTCGCTCTGCGGGCTTCCGGTGACGAGGTCGGTATTGGGTCGATGCAGGAAGATCACGCGGTCGGCGTCCTGCTCGATGTCGCCGGAGTCGCGCAGGTCATGCAGCGCGGGCTCGCGGTTGTTATCGGACACGGAGCCGCGATTGAGCTGCGCGAGGATGACGACGGCGCAGTTGTTCGCGATGGCGAACTGCTTGAGCACCCCCCGTAACGCGACCGACCGCTTGGGATTTCGTCTCACCTTTCTGTGGTTGGCAGTCGCGCAGTAGGCCGAGGTAGTCGATCATCAGCACGTCGAGCTTGCCGCGCCGCGCCTTAATCATCTTTGCGTGGGCGATGATTTCCGCGACCGAGCGGTCGGCATCGAAGATGTGCAGGTTGGGCAGCTTCAGCCCGGCGAGCGCACAGCGGAAGAGCTCCTGGTCTCGCTCGTGCGCACGGCGCAGGTCTTTCACGGAGATCCCGCTCACAGCGGCCGCCATGTTCATAGCCACGCGCCACGACGGGACCTCGAGGCTGTTGAACTGAACTTCGAGACCGGCCGCAGCCATCGCCCCTGCGACTTGGCGAGCGAGCGACGATTTGCCGACGCTGGGGCGGGCGGCGAGCACCACGAGCTCGCCCTTTGCGATCTTGCCGAACACTCGGTCAAGGTCGGAGATTCCGAAGCTCACCTCGGCATCGGCGGGTAGTGTGTTCGTAACAAGCCTGTCTGTGTAGGCGATCGCCTGATCGACGGATTTTTCCCATGTCTGGGGTGGCGGCGAATCAACCTGAAGAGACAAGAGGCGGTCAATAAGGGGGCGATCACCTCTTCCCCCACTCCCCCGCCGGAATAGTCGTAGCATGCCTCGGCGAGGCCGGTGCTAAGCTTGATCACCTCGCGCAGTTTGTGCGTCTCGACCACGCGCTCCATGAAGTAGCCGGCCTGCCCGGTAGTGGGGATGCGACCGCTGACCTGCAATAGGAACGGGTAGCCTCCAACAGCCTCAAGCTGCTTCGAGTTCTTCAGTTCCTCAGCGAGAATCGCCACATCGATCGGTTTGCTCGCCGAGAAGAGCGTGACGAGGTGATCAAAGACGGTCTGGTGGGGCGGGTGATAGAAAGACGCTGGCGTGATGCCGGCGGTGATGCAGCGCGAGATGATGTCGGCGCCATCAAGGAGGCAGCAAGAGAGTAGAAATTCCTCTGCTTCGAGGCTGTGCGGTAGGGTTCTGGTTGAGATCATGGACTGGAGAGTTGGAGGTTGCCCGGCTCGGAATTGCCCTTGAGCAGCGCGGCGACGTTGGGCGGGATGCGGGCGGTATGGACGCCGGTCGGGATCGGATGCGAGGCCCGGGGCGCGGGCGGCTGATCACAGAGTGCCCAATGCTTCGCCAGAGCGGTGGGCGTGATACTCACGTCGGGCATGTGCAGACGGTAATTGCTGGCCCTGCGATTGATTTCGTCGGCGGAAACGTCCGCGCATACCGCCTTGATCTCTGAAAGGGCCTTGGCGGCTTGGGACCAAGCGCTCTTCGTGACCTGCTCGGGCTTCCCGCCTGCTACTGTGGCGAGTGCATCGATGACCGGATTTCGAGCCCGCTTCGCCTTTCCCGTGCCGTCAGGCGCGGTATTATATTTAGAAGATGAAGGTGAAGATGAAGAGCATGATGTATGCATCTGCACCGGTGATGCACATGCATTGGACGTGCTCTGCATAGCCCTCTTTTTCCACCCGCTCCGGGCATTTTTCCGAACGCGATTGACGATACGAGAGCTGTTCAGCGCGGACCTCCTCGAGCCTCTCGTTGCGCAGTGCGCCATCTTCGCATATGCGGAACTTGAGCATAATAGATGCACATGCATCGGACGTGCAGCCTGAGAGATTCTTAAGTTTCTCGGGATCGTTGGGCAGCGATCCCTTGGCCCACTGGTAGCAGAGAAGGCGGATGTAGCCACCGACCTCCTCCGCGGACATATCGGCGGTGCCAACGAGGAAGTCCTGCGCGTAAAGTTGAAAGGCTGGAGCCTGTTTCATTATTCAGATTCCACGGTTAGCTCGATGCGCGGACCCTTGCCGTCGTCCCAGAGCTTGAGCAGTGAGCCTCGGGCGATGCACGAATCCTGCTCCCAAAGGGCGTCAAGGATGCCTTTGTCCACGTTGTCGCGGTCGGGCTTCGAGCGATGGAGTTTCCCGGCCATGGCCGCCTGCTTCTTCTGCGACCATGAGGTCGGCATTGGAAAGTATGCGGTCCATGACACGGATGTTGGTGCCGGGTGGATGCCGGGGCATGCGGCACGGAGTGCGTCGGCGTAGGCGAAGTATTCGACCACGCACGGACGCTTGGCCCACTTATCGCGTCGAGTCATGCGTGGCTTACCCATCGGTGCGATCTGGATCACAAACCGGCCAGTCACCCGCCCCGGTTCCGACGACGGAGCGGGTGCTGGCATGTTAACGGTCCGTGGCAAGCCGCCGGGGACGCCTCGCCCGATCTGAGCGCGCATCGCTGGCGGAAGATCACTGATGCGAAACCGGGCCATCCTAGAACGGCACGTCTTCGTCGAGGTTGTTGGCGGGGCGCGGAGCCTGCTGGGCGGGACGGCTTTGAGCGGGGCGCTCATTGCGCGGCGCAGGTGCGGGAGCGGGCTGCCTGCAGAGACAATCTCGAGCTCGCGAACCGTGAATGTCACTTTGGCCTTCGGCTCTCCGCCGCGTGACTGATAGATCTCAGCCTTCGCTTCGTTGGCCCAAACCTGAACAATGTCACCCTCGCGCAGTCGCGCCGCCGTTTGCGCGGGTTCCCCGAAGGAAATGCACTCGTGGTAGGACGAATAGGTCTGGTCGCGAAACTTCCGATCAACCTTGATGGTGAAGCCGGTGAAATCCTTCTGTGTCTTGGTTTGGCCGACGCGCGGTTCGCGCACGACAGAGCCGAGGAGAATATGGGTTTCCATGGTAGTTACTTGATGATTGTCTCGAGTAGGCGCGGGCTCACGGTGCAGGTGTGGAGCCCCGTCGGGAGCGTCGGCCATTCGTCGTGTTCAAGAGAGCGCAGGAGGCCATCGATTGCCCTGCGGATGAGGAGTCGGCCCGCACCCATGCCGATCTCGTCGGAGGTGAAGAGCGCGCACGCATACGGCGGCTCCTTCTCCACCGGCGCGAAGTAGAACGTGTAGTCGTCAGCGGGCGCACCACAGAGGCCGATTACGCTGAGATAGAACACGTCTTGGATGAAATATCGGTAGTCCCAATACGCGCGGTTCCAGAGATACCTGAAATCGCCGTGTGAGAGATTCTTGATCGATTTGAAGTCGAGGACGTAGGGCTTGCGCTGCGTGAAGGCGCAGCCATCGGCGCTGTGGACATCTGTGCGGCACTGGACGGCGAACGGGAGGTTCTCTGGCTTTGCGCGCCAGGTGATTTCGCACTCGGCGTTCTCGATGAGTTGTCGAATCTCCGGATGGCGAAGGAGGCTCTCGCGCATCTCAAAGACGACGGTGCGATCGTCCTGTTTGATGAGCGACACGCCCGGATGATCTGCGAGCCACTTGTCGCGCTTTGCGCGATTGGTGGATGATTGCAGTGGGCCGAAATCGGGCGATACAACGTAGCGCCTGTCGAACTCCTCGACGCCCAGCTCCATCAGCTTGTGAAGCATGTCGCCAACCTCGAGAGCCTTCGTCTCCTCGCGCGGATACTCACGAGTGATGTGGCGTCCGCGGAAAAACTGCGGACTCTCGATGAAGTCATCTAGCTTCGACTTCGAGAGCGCCGGGTGCGCGTGGTAGGCGTTGTTGTCCTCACCTACCACGCGGCCGAATGGGCCTATCTCCTTACTTTGCAGGAGCGGGATCATTGATCTCGAGGCCGAGGCGCTTCTTGTCGGTGTCCGTCAGGACGAACTTCTTCGCGTCGGGATTGCGCGGCGGGAGCTCGCTGCCGAGATAGGTCTGCGGGGTTCCAGTGGGCGGACTCTTCTCGCTGAACTGTGTGCGATGATCGGTGACGACCTTCTCGATCTTGTAGGCGTCGCGATCAACACCGTGCTGGAGCTGGACAATCGCATGAAAGTCCTCGCTCGCACGGGCGAGGTTTGTCGCGCCGATGACGCTCTTCTGCTCGATGCCATCGTGGCGCGACCAGTGGAAGGTGAAGTTGATTCTCACGACTTCACCTCCTTCTTCCCCGCGTCGGCAAGCGGGTTGGTGCTTTCGTTCGCGACGGCGGTATCCACCGGGAACGCATCGTTGACACTGACCTCACCGTCCTTGATGGCGGTGCGAAGGCCGATGAGAACTTGGAGCTTCTCGACGCCGACATCATCCCAGCCCTTGACGCCAAGAACTGCGAAGGCGCGAGCCTCCGGCACCTTGATGGACTGGAGCCACTGGGCGGCTTTCTCGCGGCGCTGTGCCAGCGTGGCGCCCTCGCCCGCTGCAACGCGCTTTGCTTCCTCGATCGCACTCTTCAGGAAGGCGCGAGGGACAACCTTGAACACGGCATCGCGATAGGCTTTGGCGTGCGTGGCCTTTTCGATGACGACGCGCATGCGCTCGTCGTAAGGCGTGCCATCCTTCTTTGTCGTGGCCTCGGTGACTTCGATGGCCGCATAGACGTTCTTTTGGAGGTCGTGGCAGGCGCCCTGAACCTTCACGAAGCGTTCGTTTTTCTCGATGGTGCGCGTGCCGGCGCGGATGTTGCCGTAGGAGGCGGCGACGATTTCGGCCATGCGGATCGACGGGCCTTCGGCGAACTGTTCCTCCCATTGGCCTTGGTCGTTCTTTTTCTTTCCGACCGGGCGATAATAAACGCAGCTCTCAGCGGTTTCGGCGTCGAGGGTTACCGCGTCGAGAACGTCCTTCTTAAACGTGGCGAGTGAGCGGGGGAATCGGTGTGCGGTGCTGATCTGAACATCGACTTCGGCGCGGGTAACGGCGACGAGGGACTCGGATGCGAGAACTTCGAGTTGAGCCGTCTCGGCGGCGGCAGGGCTATCAGTTGAGTTGAGCGGATTCATGCTGTTATGCGGGCTGAGTTGTGAGCCGGGTGCGGCGGCTCGATTGAGGGAGGTTCTCCCGGAAAGCTGTGAGTTCATCGCGTCGGCAGATGGGGCGGACGTTGATCTTCCCGCGATGATTGAAGGTCTCGTAACCGCAGATCGGGATCTGCTTCGCGAAACGGCGGCGGAACGTGTCTTCGCTGACGCCGAGGAACCGCGAGATAGCGAGGGTCCCCTTCACGTATTCCCCATTGGGGGAAGTCGTCAGGTGGCGCCTCACCTCGGCCGCAAGTCCCGGCGCAAGCAGCGGAACAAGCAGTTCCGCTAGCTCGGCAAGCTGCGATCGACTCTCAAGGTTACTTAAACCCATGACGAAAACGTAGCTTACTTTCGTTATGGCTTGGTTACTTTAACCTTGGACGAAATAATGAAGCGCAGGTAGGCCGAGGGTGCTCTTAAAGCCCAGAGCCTTTGCCTTCTTCTTCAGCTTCAGCTTGGCCTCTCGGGGAACGGAGCCGCCGATCAATTCTTTTTCGGGCTCGCTCGGTGTCTTTTGCAATTTGGAGGTAATCTTCCGGGGTGAGTTCGACATCACGGGTTGCTTGCTGGATGAGATCATGGAGGAACTCGGTGAGGTATTTATCTTGCTGCTTTGCCAGCTTACGAAGGCGACGTGCATCAGTCCGAGGAATCCAGACTGAAAGACCTTCTTTATCGGGCGCGTGTTGGTTTGGCATCGTCGTTGCTGAGGGTTAAATACACCGGGCGTTTTGCAATCTTTTTTTGGTTTCCTTCGGGACACCGCTTTCGCTACTAACACCCCATGCTGGGTTACTTAGGACTGTTTGTTTTTTGCACGATTATCGCGTGCGTCGCCTTATCAGGTAGTCGTTTCGACGAGGATAGCATAGGTGGAAAGATTATGGCTCGTCTCCTCGTTGGCCTCGTGGTGTCAGCGATTATTTACGGAATCTTCCATGGGGCTTTCCCCGGTGGAGACTCGGGTGATTTACCAATGAGTAAGCCTTAGCATGCTACGAGGCGAGCCCTTGGTGAATCGAGCTGATTAGGGCCTTTAGGCGAGGTTTATTATTTTTATACCACTTCGACAGGCTCTCGGGCGTCATCCGATAGTAGTCCTCTGCCTCGTGCTTGGGGAAGCGCCTGCGGTAATGCTTGAGCGTGATCGACGGGCGCGTGTGTAACGCTACCCTTGCTCCTTTCTCGAGCGAGCCTGTCAGCGAAATGAAATGACTCAAGGCCGTCCTTCGGGCCACGTCCTGCGGCCAAGGCCTGCTCCGGTCGAACCCAAGCCTTCGATGAAACGCAGTGACGCGATGCCCAAGGTTGGGAGGAGCGATCGGCCCGCTCTTCTTTCTTCGTATCCATTTCCACAATACAGGGTGGAATCCCTCGATGAATTCCACGTCGCCCTGCTCATGCTTTCCCACTCGAACACGGATCGCGCCCTCGCTGCGAATGAAGTCTGAGTAGTCGAGCAGCGCGGCGGTCTCCGGCCTCACGGCGGCGAACCATTCTGCGCCCATGATGGACGTAAGCTCAGGGAACTCGACCACGGCGATGGCCAGCACGACGCGAGCCTCGGCAAATGTGAAGGCAATGCGTTTCGGTGCCGGCTGTGGTATGTCGAGTTCTTTCAGTGGCGATCTGTGAAGGGCGTGCTTCTTCTCGACGGCCCAATTTAGGAAGACGCCGAGCGCCTTGGAGAAGCTGTAGCGCCCCGATGGGCTATGTGGCAGCGACATGATCCACCGCTCAAACTCGGGGTTCCTTACCTCGCTCATCATTCTGCCGCCAAACTTCCGTGTTAACGCGGTCACGGCATCCTTCTGCTGACCGTAGGAGTTCCACTTGAGTGCGCGGGCTCGCACCCTCGCCTGCTTCATCCGCAGAAACTCTGCTGCGAGATCGTCAACCGAGCGGTCGGTCCGCGGCATCACATCCAGCCCGGCCTTGAAGATCGAGAGCAGTGGGGTGCTCGGGCGCCCTTCGGCCAGCCGAATCATCTCCCGCAGCTCGAGATCGTGGCGCGCGGTCGCTTCGATGTGCCCGACCCCGAACTGCTGAAGAGCGAGCTGGGTTTGGTAGGCTTTGTCGCGCTCGGCCTCTGTTTCAAAGTAACGCTTCTTGCGGTCGATCGCGAACCAGTAAGGAGAGCGGCCGGTGGCGGCCTTTGCTTTGTCGTATCCGATCGTCAGTCGGGGCGTGTATGGCGGCATAAATTGTAAAAAACTGTTCTCCCGGGAGAACAAAAGTGCCCTTTTTGCGGGTTTTTGCGGGTTCGGCACCAGCAAGGCCACCTGCCATAATTCGGGCAATAAGAAAGCCGCTAACCTATGATGGTCAGCGGCTTAAGAAGTGGTGGTAGGACCTGGATTCGAACCAGGGAAGGCGTAAGCCAGCAGATTTACAGTCTGCCCTCGTTGGCCACTTGAGTATCCTACCAAAAAGGGAACGCGGAAAATCTGGATTCGAATCACGGAGAGCAAGGTTTTTTTGTGCTGCTTTAAGCCATTCGTGACACAGAGTTCTCGGCGCAAATCCCATGCGCGACAAAGGCCGCGAATTGCTCGACGATTTTCTGGCCCGCGGGCTGTGGTGGAACCTCTATACCATCGCCGGTCTGCTGCTGGCCTTTTTCCTCGTCGCCCGCCTCATGAGCGAAAAAGCGTGCGCCCGCCAACACGTTTGCCTGGCTGCTGGTGATCGTGCTGATCCCCTACGTGGGCGTGCCGCTCTACCTGCTTCTGGGCGGACGCAAATTGCAGAAACTCGCGGAGCGAAAATCGCGTCTGTTGCCCACCCTGCCCTCGGCCGCGAAAAGTCCGTCGGCCTTCGAAACGCTCCCCATCGCGCACACGTTGATGGCCAATGGCGCGGCGCCGCCCGTGGCCGGAAATCACCTCGAATATCTCACGACCGGCGAGGCCGCGTTCGCTGCGCTGGAGCACGGCATCCGCCACGCGCAATCGACGATCCACATCACGACGTTCATCCTTGGTCGTGACGATACGGGACGCCGCATCGTGAAGCTGCTCGCCGAACGCGCGAAGGCCGGCGTGAAGGTCCGCCTCCTGCTCGACTCGGTCGGCTGCATGTTTCTCAGCCGCGATTTCTTCGCTCCGATCAAGCGCGCCGGCGGAGAGGTCGTGTGGTTCATGCCCGTGCTGCCGTTCACGTCGCGCGGTTCGGCCAATCTCCGCAATCATCGCAAGATCGCGGTTTTCGACCACGCCACCGCGATCGTGGGCGGCCACAATCTCGCGCGCGAATACATGGGGCCCCAGCCGTTCAGGAAGCGCTGGCAGGATTTCGGCGCCGTGATCAAAGGTCCTGCGGCCGCGCTCGTGAACGAGATCTTCATTGCGGACTGGTGCTTTGCCAGCCGCCAGTCGCCCGACGCCTTGCACGCGGAAATTCCCGCGGGAGACGCCGTGCAACCGCAGGGCACGACCGAACTCCAGGTCGTCGCGAGCGGCCCCGACGTCCCAGGCGATCCGCTCTACGAAGGCATTCTGGCGATGATTCAGGAAGCGCGGCGCACGCTGTGGTTGATCACGCCGTATTTCCTGCCCGACGAAGTCCTGCTGCGCTCCCTGCTCGTGCGCGCGCACGCGGGCTGCGAGATCACGCTGATCCTGCCGGCGAAATCGAATCACCCGATCACCGATTTCGCGCGGCGCCACTATGTGCGCTTGCTGCGGCGCGCGGGAGTGAAGGTCTGGCACTTCGCGCCGGGCATGATGCACAGCAAGGCCGTGATCGCGGACGATCGCATCGCGCTCTTCGGCTCGCCCAACTTTGACCCGCGAAGCCTCTTCGTGAACTTCGAAGTCGGCGTCTTCGTGCACTCCGCTGAAGACGTGCGCGCGATGAAAGTGTGGGCCGAAGCGCTGCTGGCACGGTGCCGCGAACCGAAACGTGGATCGCACCAGAAAACCGGCCGCTTGGTGAGTGTGCTGGAAGATCTCTCCCGGTTGCTCGCCCCACTGCTGTGACGCCGCTGGTCGCAACTTCCCCGCAGATTCTGTGTTCGGGTGAACCTGCATGAATCTCCGTCCATCGTATCGGCTCGGTGCGGCCATCGTCCGGAGTTTTGTTGGTGATGCGAGCAGTGGCCGCGGAGTCGATCTCTCGCGGAGCGCGAGCGCCAGGCTGGTTGCGACGAGCGCGAGCAAACCCACGGTCCTGCAACGTTGATGGGGATGGCGTTTGAGACGCGTTCGCGTAAGTTCCACCTGCGCACGCTCCCCTTTCAACAGCGGCGTTAACTGCTACCCCATGAAAACGCTCCTCTGCTTTCTGCTGATCGTTTCTTTCTTTGCCCCGCGTCTCGACGCGGCCCCGTTTCGTCTCGGCATCGTGGGTCTCGAGCACGGACACGTGGACGGATTTTTAGCAGAGGCGCTGTCACGGTCCGACATCGAAGTCGTCGGCGTCGTCGAGCCGAAAGCAGCACTCGCGGCCGACTATGCTGAACGCCTGACGATTCCAACCGAGCTCCTGTTTAGCGATCTCGACGAGATGCTCGTGAACGCAAAACCCGAAGGTGTCGCCGTGTTCACTTCGACCTTCGCACACAAGGACGTCGTCGAAGTCTGCGCGAAGCGGCGGGTCGACGTGATGATGGAAAAGCCGCTCGCGGTGTCGATGGAGCACGCCCGCGTGATGCGGGACGCAGTGGAGCGCGATCCGATTCGTGTGCTCGTGAATTACGAGACGACGTGGTATCCCTCGCACGAACTTGCCCGCGCACTCACGCTGGATCAACGCGCCGTCGGCGATATCCGCAAGATCGTGGTGCGCGATGGCCACCAAGGGCCGCAGGAAATCGGTTGCCCCGAATCGTTTCTCTCGTGGCTCACGGATCCGAAGCTGAACGGTGGCGGTGCGTTGATGGATTTTGGTTGTTACGGTGCGAACCTCGCCACGTGGCTGCTCGAGGGTAAGCGTCCGCGCGCCGTCAGCGCGATCACTCACCAGTGGAAACCATCCATCTATCCCAACGTCGACGACGACGCGACGATCCTGGTGAGTTATTCCGACGCCGACGTGGTGATTCAGGCGTCGTGGAACTGGCCTTTCGGGAGAAAAGACATGGATATCTATGGCGTGAAAGGCGCGATCGAGGTGATCGACCGCACCACGCTGCGACTTCGCGACAGCCATGGCCGCACACGCTCACTCGACCCGGCGCCGCTGAAACCGAACTACAGCGAACCGCTCGGCTACTTCGCCGCGGTCGTGCGCGGCGAGATCCCCGAACATCCGCTTTCGTCGTTCGAGACGAATTTGGTCGTCACGGAGATTCTCGACGCCGCGCGGGAGTCCGCGCGCACGCAGCGCAGCGTTTCCCTGCCCGCAAAAGCTCCGTGGTGACTTTCCGCGCTCAGGCGAGCGTGAGCTTGTATTCGACCGACTCGCGAAGGGCTTCCCAGCTTGCGTCGATGATGTTGTCGCTCACGCCGACGGTGCCCCAGATGTTGGTGCCGTCGCCGCTCTCGATGAGCACGCGCGTGCGGGATCCCGCGCCCGAGTTGCTGTCGAGAATGCGCACCTTGTAGTCGCGCAACGACATCTCGCCGATCTGCGGATAAGCTTGGGCAAGCGCGAGACGCAGGGCCTTGTCCAGCGCGCCGATCGGGCCGGCTTCTTCGGCCACGGTGTGGACGGCTTCGCCGTTCACATGGAGTTTCACCGTCGCCTCGGCCCACAGTTGGTCACCGTGGCGTTCGATGATCACGCGATAGTTTTCGACGTCGAAAAACTTCTTCCGCTGCCCCGTGTGCTCGGCGACAAGCAACTTGAACGACGCGTCCGCCGCTTCGTATTCGTAACCGCGGAACTCGCGATCCTTCAGCGCCTCGATCAGCGCCTTCATCTCCGGACGCTTCTCATCGAGTTCGACTCCGAGTTCGCGCGCCTTCAGGGCGAGACTGCTGCGACCGGCCATGTCGGAAACCAACACGCGCGTGCGGTTTCCCACGAGCGAGGGATCGATGTGTTCGTAACTGCGCGCGACTTTTGCGCCGCGTTGGCGTGCAAGCCGCCCTTGTGCGCGAAAGCCGACAGGCCGACAAACGGAGCTTTGGGATTCGGACGCAGGTTCGCCAGTTCGTCGAAGAAGAGCGAGAGGTCGCGGATCTGCGAGAGGTTGGGCGCGCAGTGCGGCTTCTTGCCCATCTTCAAAACGACGTTGGGCAAAATCGTGACGAGGTCGGCATTGCCGACGCGTTCGCCGTAGCCGTTGATCGTGCCCTGCACGAGCGTCGCACCGGCGTCGATGCCGGCCAGCGAGACGGCAACGCCGAGGCCGCTGTCGTTGTGGCAATGCACGCCGACCTTGTCGCCGCCGAAGCGGCTCACCGCCGCGCCGACGATGCGGGTGACTTCAGGCACGAGTTTGCCGCCGTTGGTTTCGCAAAGCGTGAGATTGCTCGCCCCGCCACGAAGCGCCGCCTCGAGCGTGCGCAACGCGTAATCGGGATTGTCGAGGTAACCGTCGAAAAAGTGCTCGGCGTCGTAAATCACCTCGCGGCCCTGCGAGACGAGGAAGCGCACGCTATCTTCGATCATTGCCAGATTCTCCTCCGGCGTGGTGCGGAGGATCTCGTGAACGTGCAACAGCCAGGTTTTTCCCACGATCGTGAGCACCGGCATCTCGCTCTCGATCAGCGTGCGGAGCTGCGGATCCTCCTCGGGCTTCACGCCAGCGCGACGGGTGGCGCCGAACGCCGCGAGCTTGGCGTGCTTCAGCTTCAGTTTCTTCGCTTCGGCAAAGAACGAAATGTCGCGGGGATTCGAGCCAGGGAAGCCGCCCTCGATGTAGTCGACTCCAAACTGATCCAGCTTTTGCGCGATCAAGAGCTTGTCCGTGACCGAGAAGCTAATGCCTTCCCCCTGCGTGCCATCACGCAGAGTCGTATCGTAGATCTTGAGGGCGGAGCTCATGGAAAGGGCGCGAGATTTGAAGCCGTGGACGCCGCTGGCAAGGGAGCTTTTTGTCACGCGGCCAACGCAACTTCCTGCACAATTATTCTGCTCCCAGATTACGGTCAGCGAAAGTGGTGCAGGGTATAGGTCCGATTCACCACTTGGCGTAGGAGCTAGTCCGTGTCTCCACTGGGAAAACTCCGGGAGAAGGGATCGGGGGTTAAGAAGCGCCGACGCGTTTGAAGAGCCCGCGCCGCGACGCATCATCTTCTTTTGTTCGTCGCGGGTGCTACCCTCCCGCGCAAATCCCCCACCCTCAATACGCGATTGGAGTTCAGACTATCATGCATCATATCTCTCGTTCTCTGTGCGCAGGTTTCTCGCTGGCAGTTCTCTCGGCCAGCGCTGCGCTTGCTCAGCTCAGTGGTTCGGTCTACGGCGATTTCAACCCGCTCATGCCGGGCGACCGCGGTTACGACTACACCACCATTACCGACTCGGCGATCGACTCGCTCTTCACCACCGGCGATCCGGCCGATGCGGAAGGACCGACGGAACTTCGCCTCATCGACACGTCATTCGTGAACGTCCCCAGCGGCGGAGTCCTCGCGCAGGACTTCCTCTGGCTGAAAAACGGTAACAACTTCCTCGGCACCACCGCGGATCATGCCACCGTTGATCTGCTGCTGGATCTTCCCGACTACGGCATCGTCGGTCACTACCTCAGCACGGTTCATATCGCCATCAACAACACCCTGAATGTGGGTGAAGACGGCACGCCGGACGTGTATTTCGTCACGAATGCCCCGGCGCCCGCTTCGTTGGACGTCGGCGATATGCGGCTGTGGTTCACGCTGTCGTTCCCCGGATTCGACGTGCCGCCCGGCACCGAAATCATCGAGCACGGCGAAGGCCTCACCGGACTGCTCACCGTGCGGTTCACACCGATTCCGGAACCGTCGACCTACGCACTTATGGGCATGGCGGTCCTGGGTGTCGCGGTCGTGATACGGCGGATCCGCGGGCGGAAATCCACTCCGACGGTCGCTTAAGCGACGAGTCCCCTCACCAACTCTCAAGCCCGGGCTCTCCGCCCGGGCTTTTTCATGCCACCGCGTGGGCTTCCACGAATGCACGAATCGCCGCGGCGTCGGCCTTGAGCCGATGATTCACCAGCGGACGGCTCTTCAGCGCCTCCAGCGACGGATGCGTGGCGTCCACCCCGATCGCATTCGCGATCGTTTCCGGAAACTTCGCGGGACTCGCGGTAGAGAGCACGATGCTCGTCCGCTCCGGATCGATCGATTGAAACGCACACGCCGTGTGCGGATCGATCACGTAGTTGTAATCTCGATACACGCGCTGGATGATCCCGGGAATCTCGGCATCGGTGCAGCGCGACGCACTGAAGGTGCCGCGATCGAAGTTCGGAAACGTGAACTCACCCGTCGTTTTGAACGCGTGCATGATCTCGCGCACGCGCGCCGGATCGCGGCCGACGCTGAAATACAGAAAGCGCTCGAAGTTCGACGCCACCTGGATGTCCATCGACGGCGCGAGACTCGGCCTCACCTCACCCACGCGGTATTCGCCGGTCGTGAACAGGCGGTAGAGGATGTCGTTCTGATTCGTGGCGACCTTGAAGCCGCGAATCGGCACGCCCATCTGCTGGAGCAGCCAGCCGGCGAGCACGTTGCCGAAATTACCCGTCGGCACGACAAACTCGACGTTTTCGCGCTCCGCGGCCGGTAACCGCAGAAAGGCGTGCAGGTAGTAAACGCACTGGGCCAGCACACGCGCGAGATTGATCGAGTTGACCGCCGACAGGCGGAGTCGCGTGCGAAATTCCTGATCGCCGAAAATCTCCTTCAGCGCGTGCTGCGCGTCGTCAAACGTGCCGTCGATCGCGAGCGCGAACACGTTGTCCGCGCCCGTGCAGGTCATCTGGCGCTCCTGCAACGGCGAGACACGTCCGTCCGGGTAAAGAATGAACACAGCCGTGCCGGGCTTGCCGAGCAGACCATGAATCGCCGCCGCACCGGTGTCGCCGGAGGTGGCGCCGAGCACATTGATCGTTTCCTTCCGCTGCGCGCACTGGCGCTCGTAGAGATTTCCGAGCAGCTGCAGGGCGAAGTCCTTGAACGCGAGCGTGGGTCCGTGCCACAGCTCCATCACGTGCAACCGCGACGAGAGCCGCCGCAGCGGTGCGATCTCGGGGTGCGAGAACGTCGCATACGAGCGCTGCACGATCGCGCGCAGTTCGTCAGCCGGAATGTCGGTCGCGAACACGCGCAGGAACTCGTAACACAATTCCGGATACGCGAGCGACTCGAAGCGGCTCAACTCGCCCGAGAAATCGGGCAGCGTTTCGGGAAGAAAACAAGCCGCCATCCGGCGCAAGGCCGGTCGCCACCGCGTCGGAAAACCCGAGCGCGGCGGTTTGTCCGCGGGTCGAAACGTAGCGCATCGGCGGAAAACTCCGGCCGGCTCAGGTGTTGTCCAGGCCGAACTCCGCGTGCACGAGTCGCGCCGCTTCGTCCGCCCGATCGAGCGAGATCACGACGGAGATTTTGATTTCCGACGTGGTGATCAGATCGATGTTGATGCCCGCCGCGGCGAGGCACTGGAAGAGCGTGGCCGCGACACCGGAGTGCGTCTTCATGCCGACGCCCACCACGGAAAGCTTGGCGATGTGCTCGTGCACCGCGACCTGGCCGCCGCCGATTTCGTCGAGCACGGGCTCGAGCGCTTTCACGGCCTTTTGCGAGTCCGTCTGCGGAACAGTGAACGTGAGATTCGCGATGCCATGGCGGCCGACGTTCTGCACGATCATGTCGACGATGATGTTCGCATCGGCGAGCGCACGGAAGACCTTCGCCGCGGAGCCAGGCTTATCGAGAATGTTGCTGACGATGACCTTGGCCTGGTCCTTGTCCACGGCCACGCCGCGAACGACGACCTTTTCCATGTAGGCGACTTCTGCTTTCACAATGGTTCCTGGGTTGTGGTTGAAACTTGAGCGCACCTCGAACACCACGCCGTATTTGCTGGCGAACTCGACGGAGCGCGACTGCATGACCTTCGAGCCGGAAGAAGCGAGCTCGAGCATCTCGTCGTAACTGATTTCCTCGAGCTTGCGGGCGGTCTTCACGACGCGCGGATCGGCGGTGTAAACGCCGTCCACGTCGGTATAGATCTCGCACTTGTCGGCCTTCACCGCCGCCGCCAGCGCGATCGCCGTGAGATCGGAGCCGCCACGGCCAAGCGTAGTGATCTGGCCGTCGTTGTTGATGCCTTGAAATCCAGCGACGATGACGACCTTGCCCGCCTTCAAATCACGGTCGATCGGCTGCGCGTTAATCGTGGTGATTTTCGCTTTCGTGTGCGCCTTGTCCGTGAGGATGCCCGCTTGCGCGCCCGTGTAGCTCACCGCGGCCACGCCGATCCCGTGAAGGGCCATCGCCGTGAGAGCGATCGTCTCCTGCTCGCCGGTCGCGAGCAGCATGTCGAGTTCGCGCTCGCTCGGCTGGTCGCACACCGCTTTGGCGCGGGCGATCAATTCGTTGGTGACGCCCGAGCGGGCGGAGACGACAACGACCACTTCGTTGCCCTCGTCGCGCGTGGCCTTGATGCGCTCGGCGACCTTCTTGATACGTTCGACGTCACCCACAGAGGTGCCGCCATATTTTTGCACGATGCGTGGCATGGAATGCGTGTGAAAATCAATCCGCGAAATCGGCGATGCGCAGCAGCAGCGGCGTGTCGACGACCGCCGGCAGCTTCTTCAGTCGCACCAACGTGGACTGCATCGCCTTTTCGTTGCTCTCGTGCGTTGTGAGCACGAGCGAAGCCGCGTCGGGACGGTCCGCCCGATTTTGGATCACGCTGGCGATGCTCACGTGTTGATCGGCCATGAGCGACGCGATCTTGGCGAGCACGCCCGGACGGTCCTTCACGGTCAGACGGAGATAATAACGACCACGAATGTTCTGCGGCGCGGCGAGCTTGCAGGCCGCCTTCTTCGTCACGTTGCGGCTCTCCTTGCGCGCGGTGATGAACGCGCGGCGATCGTTCTTCAACAGCTCCACCGCGTCCGCGAGGTCGCTGATGACCGCGCTCGAAGTCGCATCCTGACCGGCGCCGCGGCCGATGTAGAGCGTCGTGCCGACGACGTCGCCCTTCACGGAGACGGCATTGAAAACGCCATTCACGTTGGCGATCACGTGGCTCGACGGAAGCAAGGTCGGGTGCACGCGCACACTCAGTTCGTCGGTCGCAAAATCGCGCGAGATGATCGCGAGCAGCTTGATGCCGTAGCCCAATTGTTCCGCGTGACGGAAATCCGCCGGCGTCAGCCGCTCGATGCCGTCCACGATCATCTGATTGGTTTTCACCCACACGCCGTGGGCCAGATACGTGAGCACGGCAGCCTTGTGCGCCGCGTCCCAGCCGCCGACGTCGAGCGATTCATCGGCCTCGGCATACCCCAGGCGTTTCGCGTCCGCGAGGACGGCTTGGTAAGGCGTGTCGCTCTCCTCCATCTGCGTGAGGATGTAGTTACACGTGCCGTTGAGGATGCCGTAGATGAGCGGGAAACGATTCGCGACGAGGCCTTCGCGCAGCGATTTGATGATCGGGATGCCGCCCGCGACGCTCGCCTCAAAAAGGAAGTGCGCACCGTGACGACGTGCCGTCTCGAAAATCTCCGCGCCATGCTCGCAGATCAGCGCCTTGTTCGCGGACACGACGATCTTGCCGCGCGACAAGGCCGCGAGCGTGACCTGACGCGCGAGGCCGGTGCCGCCCATGAGTTCGCAAACGATGTCGATCGACGGATCGGTCGCGATCGAGAGCGGATCGGACGTGAGCTTGTGCGCCGGGATGGAGACGCCGCGCTTCTTCTTTGCGTCGCGCACGGCGGCCCGGGCGAGTTCGAGTCGCACGCCGAGGCGCGATTCGAGCTCCGCACGGGAACGCTCAAAATGTTTCCAGACTCCCTGGCCCACCGTTCCAAAACCACAGAGGCCAATACGAATCACAGTCGGTGCAGTCATGCGTGGGGCGGCGGCACAGGCTGCCGGCTAAATTTGTTTTCCGTGCCGTTCAGCAGGCGCACGATATTGGAGCGGTGACGCAGGATCACGAAAACCGCCACCAGGATCGCGAGGATCAGAAGCGGTTTCGGCTGATGCATGACGATGCTGACGATCGGCAGCGACACTGCGGCGAGCAGCGATGCGAGTGACACGTAACGGGTCGCATAGAACGAGACGCCCCAGACCACCGCGCCGATCGCGAGCGCAACCGGCATGAGGATCAGCAAACCTCCCACCGACGTGGCGACGCCCTTGCCGCCGCGAAACTTGGTGAAGCAGGAAAAACTGTGCCCGAGCAGCGCGCCGACCAGACCACCGATCGCGACGATATTCCAGTCGGTGCCCCGGATGATGCCATCGGCCGCGATGCCTTCCGTTTCCAAATCGTAAGCGACGCTCGCCTGCGTGTAAGCCAGCAACGACCACGATGCCGCCAAAAAGCCTTTCAGCGCATCGAGCGTGAAAACCAGATTTCCCGGCCCCGCGCCCAGCACGCGACGGACGTTGGTCGCACCAGGATTTTTGCTTCCTACTTCGAAGATGTTTACTCCCCGCGACCGCGCGACGAGATACCCGAAAGGCACGGAGCCCACGAGGTATCCAACGATAGCAGCGATGAGAAGCGGGAGAAGCATCCGGCGGATTTAGGGTGTCGGCAGGCCGTCGGCGAGTAAATCCGCCCGGCCCGACCGGACA
Source organism: Opitutus sp. (assembly GCA_024707325.1). Taxonomy (GTDB): domain Bacteria; phylum Verrucomicrobiota; class Verrucomicrobiia; order Opitutales; family Opitutaceae; genus Opitutus. The sequence goes on from JANPZY010000003.1 coordinate 39,708, forward strand.
CCCGACAAAGCTCAGAGCTGGACGAATTTCGCCATCTTGATCGCGGGGTGTCCCTTGATCGCCTGGCGGGCGCCGTCCGAAGGCTCGGTGTCGACGCGGACGACCATGTAAGCCGTGCCGCCCGGCGTGAGACGGCTCAGCGACATGTCCGCGATGTTGACGTTGTTCTTGCCGAGGATGGAACCGATGTCGCCGACCATGCCCGGCTGGTCCACGTTTTCGAGCACGAGCAATTTGCCCTCGGCGGCAACCTCGACCTCACGGCCGTTGATCTCGACGATGCGCGGCTGGTTGCCCTTGCCGATGAGCGTGCCCGACGCGGAGAACGTCGTGCCCTCGGGCGTCACCGCCTCGACGCGGGCCAACTCGGTGTAACCCGAATCACTCGTGGACTTGGTGACTTCCGCGCGGAGGCCGAGACGCTCGAGCAGCACCGGCGCGTTCACGAAATTCACTTCGTCGCCGCTGATGCGGCGCAGATAACCGCGCTGGATGGCGCGGGTGATGGCGTTGGCGTCGAGATCGACGATCTTGCCCCAATACGTGATGCGGAGCGTCGCGATCTGCGCGGGCGAAATCTGCTGCACGAGCGTGCCGAGCTTCGCGCCGAGATCGAGATACGGCCCGAGCACTTTCAGCGCCGCGGCGTCGATCGACGGCATGTTAACCGCATTGCGAATCACGCCGCCGTTCAGCACGTCGGCAATTTGTTCGGCGATTTCGATGCCGACCGACTCCTGCGCTTCGGCCGTGGAAGCGCCCAGGTGCGGCGTGAGCACGACATTGGGCATCGAGCGGAACGGATGATCCTTCGCGAGCGGTTCGTCCTCGAACACATCGAGGCCCGCAGCCGCGACCTTGCCCGACTTCAGTGCTTCGAGAAGAGCGGCCTCCTTGATGATGCCGCCGCGGGCGCAGTTGAAGATGCGGAGCCCCTTCTTGCACTTCTCGAACGCCGCTTCGTCGATCATGTATTTCGTGTCGTCCGTGAGCGGCATGTGCACGGTGATGTAGTCCGACTGCTGGAGCAGTTCGTCGAGCGTGACCGCCTCGACCTGCATGGCCTTGGCGCGGCTCGGAGCGAGATACGGATCGTAAGCCAGCACGCGCATGCCAAACGCCTGGGCGCGTTTCGCGACCTCGCCGCCGATGCGGCCGAGACCGACGATGCCGAGCGTTTTGCGGAAAAGCTCGATGCCCGAGAAGCTCTTGCGATCCCATTGGCCGGCCTTCATCGAGGCAGCCGCCTGGGGCACCGGACGAGCGCCGCAGAGCAAGTGTGTAAAGGTGAGCTCCGCCGTCGCGATCGTGTTGCCCGCCGGGGTGTTCATCACAACCACACCGCGCTCGGTGGCGGCTTCGACGTCGACGTTGTCCACGCCCACACCGGCGCGGCCCACGACTTTCAGGAGAGGCGCTGCCGCAAGAACTTCCGCCGTGATCTTCGTCTCCGAACGCACCGCGATCGCGTGCACGTCTTTCACCAGCTCGAGCACCTTCTCCGGAGAAGAGCCGTAGGCCTCAACGACTTCGATGCCGGGCTGCTGGCGCAGGTAGGCGACTCCCTTGGGCGAGATCTTGTCAGCGACGAGGACTTTCATGTGGGAAAAAAGGTCCTAAAGGAACAACCGCCCCGATTTCCTAGCAAGGAAAACGTTACCGTTATGACAAGAGGTTGGAGGCGCTAAACCCGGCGATCTTTCGCTCCCAGAAAACGCAAAGCCCGCCGTCTCCGGCGGGCTCACGCAAATCTCCAGCGAAAGAGCCCGCAGCGAACGACGGGCTCCGCGTTTTCGCGACCGTTACTGCGGCTTCAATCCGACGAAGTAAGCGGCAAACGCCAGCTTGTCGGCCGCTTCCTCGATGATCTTGGAAGTCGGCTTTCCTGCGCCGTGACCGGCCTTGGTCTCGATCCGGATAAGCACCGGGCCCGTGTCGGTCCGGCCGCGCGCGGCCTCCTGCATTGCCGCAGTGTATTTGAACGAATGCGCCGGATGCACGCGGTCATCGTGATCCGCCGTCGTCACCAACACGGCCGGATAGCGCGCGCCGGTCTTCACTGTGTGCAGGGGCGAATACGCCCGGAGATACTTGAAACCTTCCGGGTCGTCGCTCGAACCGTAGTCCGCCACCCACGCGTGACCGATCGTGAATTTGTGGAAACGCAGCATGTCCATCACGCCCACCGCCGGCAGGGCCACGCGTGCGAGCTCGGGACGCTGATTGACGGTCGCACCGACGAGCAAACCGCCGTTACTGCCGCCCGACAGCACGAGTTTCGCCGACGAGGTGTAGCGGTTCTCGATCAACCACTCCGCCGCCGCGATGAAGTCGTCGAAGACGTTTTGCTTCCGCTCCTTCGTGCCGGCCTCGTGCCACTCTTTGCCGTATTCGCCGCCGCCGCGGAGATTGGGCACGGCATACACGCCGCCCGCTTCCATCCACACGAGATTGCCGAGTGAAAACGCCGGCTGCAGCGACACATCGAAACCGCCGTAGCCGTAGAGCAGCGCCGGCGCGGTGCCGTCGAGCGCGAGCCCCTTCTTGTGCGTGATAAACATCGGCACGCGCGTGCCGTCCTTCGAGCTGTAGAACACCTGCTTCGTCTCGTAGGCCGCGGGATCGAAATCGACCGTGGGTGCGCGAAACACTTCCCCCTTCCCGCTCTTCAAATCGTGACGGAAGATCGTCGTGGGATACGTGAACGAGGTGAAGCTGTAGAAAATCTCGGGGTCGTCCGCCCGTCCGGAAACGCCTGCGATCTGCCCCAAGCCCGGCAGCGGCACATCGCCCTCGGCCGTGCCGTCGGGACGGTAGACACTGAGGCGGATGGCGACGTCGCGCATCGAGAGCACGACGATCTTTCCGCCGATGACGGCCGCCCATTCGATCACGTCCTGACCTTCCGGCACGACGGTCCGCCACTGGTCGCGAGCGGGGTTTCGGGTATCCACAGCGATGATACGCTTGCGCGGCGCATCCAGGTTGGTCTGGAGAAACAGCGTCGACCCGAGATTACCGATCACCGAAAACTCCGCCTCCCACTCGTCCACGAGGTTCACGAACGGCGCGTCGAGCCGCGGCGCCTTCGGGTCGCCGAGATCGGCGAAGCGGATGAGGTTGTCGTTCGAGTCGCCGCGCGCGAGGTGCACGATGAGGAAGCGCCCCTCGTCGGTCACGCCGCCGTAAACAAACCACTTCGGCTGATCCGGCACCTCGGCGATCAACAGGTCCTCCGACTGCGGCGTGCCGAGTCGGTGATAATAAAGCTTCTGGTGCTCGAGCGCGCTGAAGGTCTTGCCCGTGCCCGCTTCCACCTTCGGCTCCGGAAAGCGCGAGTAAAAGAAGCCCTTGCTGTCCTTCGTCCACGAGAGCGAGGAGAACTTCACCCACTTCACCACGTCGTCCGTGTCCTGCGCGTCGGCGATGCCGCGCACGCGATACTCGTTCCAATCGGAACCTGCCGAAGCCGTGCCGTAGGCCAGCCATTTTCCGTCGTCGGACACCGCCGTCGCGGTCAGCGCGACGGTGCCATCTTCGGAGAGCTGATTCGGATCGAGCAACACGCGCGGCTCACCGTGCAGCGAGTCCTGCACATAAAGCACCGCCTGATTTTGCAGGCCCTCATTTTTCGAGAAGAAATACTTCCCCGCCTCCTTCTGCGGCAGACCGAACTTCGGGTAATTCCACAGCTTGGTGAGGCGCTTCTTGAACCATTCGCGCTGCGGCAGCTTTTCCAGAAAACCAAACGTCAATTGATTCTGCGCGCCCACCCACGCCGCGGTCTCGGCGGAGTCGAGATCCTCGAGCCAGCGGTAAGGATCGGGGACTTTTTGCCCGTGATAGTCATCGATTGTGCCGTCTTTTCGCGCAGGGGGATAATTGAAGGTGTTCATGGAGGTCTGGTTCGTTTTTTCGTTCGCCTTGGTGGTCCACTCCGCGGGCACGTGCGCAGCGCCGGGTGCGATGTTTTTCACCGCGAAGCCGAACATGTCGGTCCACTCGTCGATCGTCTTCGACACGGGCGTCGTGCCGCTCGATCCGCCGTGGCCGGCATTGGCTTCGATGCGCACGAGCGCGGGACGGCGACCGCCCGCCACCGCCGCCTGCAGCGCCGCGGTGTATTTGTAGGTGTGCGCTGGATACACGCGGTCGTCGTGATCGCCCGTCGTGGCGAGCACGGCGGGATAATCCGCTCCGCTGCGGATGTTGTGCAGCGGCGAATAGGCGCGCAGATAACGGAAACCTTCCGGCGTCTCACTGGAGCCATAGTCCGACACCCAGCCCGCGCCGATCGTGAAGGTGTGAAAGCGCAGCATGTCCAACACGCCCACCTGCGGAAACGCGACCGCGCCGAGATCCGGACGCTGATTGATCACCGCGCCGACGAGCAGTCCGCCATTGGAGCGTCCCTGCAGCACGAGGCGGTCGCGCGCGGTGTAGTTTTTATCCACCAGCCAATCGGCCGCCGCGATATAATCGTCGAAGACGTTTTGCTTCCGCTCCTTCGTGCCTGCGAGGTGCCAGGCTTCGCCGTATTCGCCGCCGCCGCGAAGCGTCGCCACCGCATACACGCCGCCCATCCGCAGCCACACCAACGGCGGGATCGCGAACTGCGGCTGGAGCGAAATGTTGAAGCCGCCGTAGCCGTAGAGCCACGCGGGCGCCGAGCCGTCGAGTTTCAGGCCCTTGCGATGCGTCACGAACATCGGGAAACGCGTGCCGTCGCGCGAGGTCACCCACACTTGCTGCGTCTCGTAGTCCGCCGCGTTGAAGTCCACTTTCGTCTCGAGAAACACGCCGCCCTTTTGCGTCGCGACGTCGTAGCGAAACACGGTCGGCGGTGTCAGGAATGACGAGAAATCATAAAACATCTCGGTCTCGTCATCTCTTCCGCTCACGCCTGCCACGGTGCCGATGCCGGGCAGCGCGATCTCGCCCTGCGGCGTGCCGTCTTCAGCGTAAACCGTGAGCCGGCTCTTCACATCGCGCATCGCCGACACCACGAAGCGACGTCCGACAAAGGTGACTTCGTCGATGTTGTCCTGCGATTCCGCCACAAGCGTGCGCCAGGCCGACGGCGCCGGATTTTTCCGATCCACCGCGATGATCTTTTTCCGCGGTGCGTCCTTGTTCGTGAGGAGATAAAACACATCACCCGCCGAGCCGATGGGGGCGTAGTTCGCATCGAAGTCCGCGCACAGCGGCTCCACGCGACCGCCAAACTTCGGCGCATCCGCATCCACGAGATCGAGCACGTAGAGCGCGTTCTGCGTTTCGCCGTTTCGCTCGACGTCGAACACGACGAAACGTCCGTCGTCGCTCAGCTCGAAGCCGATGTGCCACTCCGGATGCTCGGGCAGTTCGTAAACGAGCGTGTCTTCGCTCTGCGGCGTGCCGATGCGGTGATAGTAGATCTGGCGGTTCACCAGTTTACCGAAGAGCTTGTCACCTTTCTTCAGCTCCGGATAGCGACCGTAGAAGAAGCCGCGACTATCCTTCGTCCAGCGGAGGTTCGAAAACTTCACCCAGCGCACCACGTCGTCGGTATCCTGGCCGGTCGCGATGTCGCGCACGAGCACGTCCTGCCAGTCCGAGCCCGCCGTTTGCAACGCATACGCGAGCCAGCGACCATCCGGCGACGCCGCAAATACGCCCACCGCGACCGTGCCGTCTTCCGCAAGCGTGTTGGGATCCACCAGCGCGCGCGCCGGCGACTCCAACGTGTCCTGCACATACAACACCGACTGGTTCTGCAGGCCGTCGTTTTTCTTGAAGAAATACCGTCCGCCGCGCTTCACCGGCAGACCTTGGCGCGGATAATTCCACAACCGCTGCAACTCCGCGCGGATCGCCTCGCGTTCCGGAATCGCCGCCAGCGCTTCGTCGGTCAGCTTTCGCTGCGCCGCCACCCACGTTTTCGTTTCCGGAGAGTCGATGTCCTCCAGCCACCGATAGGGATCGGCGACCTGCTCACCGTGATACGTGTCCACGTGATCCGAGCGACGCGCCTCCGGGTAATTCCGATCCGCGGCCATGCACGTCACAGCCCACACACTTCCTGCCAGCAGTAGCAATTTGCGCATTCGCCCAGCGTGCGGGCCGCCGCGTTCGTCGCAACTTCCGTTTGCACCACGCCGTTCCCAACGCCTCAATACCTCATGCGTTTTCTTCGCCCCTTCCTCTCGCTCGTCGTTGTCGCCCTCCTCGCCTCGCCCCTCGCCGCGGCGCCCGACTACTGGAAAAAAGACATCCAGAAATTCCTCGCCGCCGACGCCGCCAATCCGCCGCCGCAGGACGCCGTGCTCTTCATCGGCAGCTCGTCGATCCGCATGTGGAAGACGCTCGCCAAAGACTTTCCGCAGGTGAAAACCATCAACCGCGGATTCGGCGGCTCCGAACTTGCCGACAGCGTTTACTACGCCGACCAGATCGCGATTCCCTATCGTCCGCGCACGGTCGTCCTCTACGCCGGCGACAACGATGTCGCGAACAACAAGTCCCCCGAGCAGATCGCGGCCGACTTCGTGGCGTTTCGCGAAAAGATTCACGCTGCGCTCCCGCAGACGCGCATCATCTATCTCGCCGTGAAACTCAGCCCGTCGCGCATGCAATTCCGCGACGCCGCGCTGCGAACGAACGAGCTGATCGCCGCCGATTGCGCGCAGCATCCGCTCTGCACGTTCGTCGATATCGTTACGCCCATGCTCGACGACGCCGGCCAGCCGCGTCCCGAACTTTTCCTCTCCGACATGCTCCATCTCAGCGACGCCGGCTACGCGATCTGGACGCGCGCGCTCGCTCCTCACCTTCAACCATGAGTTCCTCCGCCGCCGCCCGGCTCGTGCAACAGGTTCAGTTTATCGCCGAGGTCGATAAACTGAAGGACATCTTCCGCCAATCGCTCACCACGCAGAGCCGTCGCAACGAAAACGACGCCGAGCACTCCTGGCATCTCTGCCTCTGCGCGATCGTCCTCGCCGAGCACGCCAATACGCCGAATCTCGATCTGCTGCGCGTATTGAAAATGCTGATACTTCACGACCTCGTGGAAATCGACGCCGGCGACACCTTCGCCTACGATGTCGCCCGCCTGGCCGATCAGCACGAACGCGAGGCCCGCGCCGCCGACCGCATCTTCGGTCTGCTGCCGCCTGACCAGGCGGCCGAGTTCCGCGCGCTCTGGGACGAGTTCGAGGAAAAGGTCACGCCCGAGGCCAAGTTCGCCACCGCGCTCGATCGTTTCCAACCCATGCTGCTCAACTGCCGCACCGAAGGCGCCGCGTGGCAGCGGCACGGCGTCACCCACGACCGCGTGCTCGCGCGCAATCAGCACGTCGCCGAAGGCAGCGCCGCGATCTGGGACTACGCCCAGCAAATGGTGCAAGCCGCCGTCGACGCGGGCCACCTCGCCCCCGCCGGCCCGCGCCGCGACTAACGTAACGAGGCACGACCCGGTCCGCACCTTGTCGCGACCATGTGCGCACCGTGGCTCGACCGTGTGCGGACTTTGGCTCGACTCGGTCCGCACTCGGTCCCGACCCGGTTCAGCTTAAGTCCCGAATCGAGCCGAACTCGGGATCGAACAGGCGCCGATAGGTCCGCACGATCATGCCATCCGTGAGTCCGGCGAGCCAGTCACAGATCTGCCGCGCTTTTCCCGCGTTTGTTTTTTCCGCCTCGATCAGTTTGCCGATCCGCGGGGGCAGGATGTTGATCACCCGCGATCCGCGCTCGACGTAGTTTCTCCACGCCGAATCCCACAGTTCGAAGAGCACCCGCCGCGCCTTGTGCTCCATCTGCTGAAGCTGCGGGCTTTCAAAGATGATGTCGTTGGCGATCTTTTTGAAGAACTGCGCCTCGTCCTCGACCCCGCCAGAAATCACGAGCTCGTAGCGGTAGCGATTGGTGCGCTCCGCCATGAAATTGCTGCGCTCGCGCAGTCGGCAGGTGGAGATGAAGCGACCGACTTTTTGCGCGAACACGCTCTCCAACCGGTCGCCGCGGATCGCGTCGAAAAGCGTATCCAAAAGTTTCTGACGCGGCGGATCGATCGCCTCGCCCGCCGCCCAGCGCTCGATGCGCTCGATGGTGAGAAACCCGGCCGTCACGCCGTCCACGATATCGTTGAGCGAATAGGCGACGTCGTCCGCCCAATCCATGATCTGACACTCGATGCTTTTGAAGGCGTTGAGCTTGTCGCCTTCGTGCAACGCTGCGGGGATCTCCGCGCCGCCGAACACGAAACTGCGCTCCGCCGTCTGCGGATCGTAGAGAAAGTGATTTTTCGGCGGCGTCGGAAACTCCGAGAACAGTTTTTTGTATTTAAGCACACCATCGAGCAGCGCGCGCGTCGGCTGCATGCCGCGCACGGAAGTTTCGTTTTGAAAAATCGTTTCCGTGAGCAGATGCAGCGTCTGCGCGTTGCCCTCGAAACCGCCCCACCCGATCATCAATTCCTGCAACGTGCGCTCACCCGAGTGACCGAACGGCGGATGGCCGAGGTCGTGCGAAAGACACGCCGCCTCGACCAGATCGCTGTCGATGTAGAAATCCTCCGTGAGCGGTCCGCCGCGTGTGCGCAGATAATGACAGATCGAGCGACCGATCTGCGCGACCTCCATCGAGTGCGTCAGTCGCGTGCGATAGAAATCGTATTCGCCGGACAGAAACACCTGCGTCTTCGACTGCAGTTTCCGAAACGCGTGAGCGTGGATGATCCGGTCGCGATCCACTTGAAACGGGCTGCGGTAGTCGGGTTTCCGGCCTCCGCCATAACACTCGAAGTCGAACTCGCGATAAAACCGATTTCCCATGGCAAGGACTTGGACACGAAGCGGAACTCGCCCATGATGCAAACCCATACCGGTCATGCCACGCCTCGTGTTCCCCACTCTCCTTGGCTCCTGCGCGCTGTCGTGGCACGAGCACGGACTCACGCGCTTCGAGCTGCCGGAAGCCGGCCCGCAGCCCGACGACGTCAGCGCCGCCCCCGAGCGGATCGAGCAACTGATCGCGCGCGTGCGCGAACACTTGGGGGGACGGTTTCAGGATTTCTCCGACGTGTGCTTCGATTTCAAAACGGTTCCGGAGTTCAACGCCGAGGTTTTGCGGGCAACGTTGCAGGTGAAGTCGGGCACCACGCGCACCTATGGCGAAATCGCCCGCCTGATCGGGCGTGGTCCAGTCGCAAGTCGCGCCGTCGGCGCCGCGCTGGGCGCAAATCCGTGGCCGCTGTTGATTCCGTGTCACCGGATCGTCGCCGCGGATGGAAGGATGACCGGATTCTCCGGCCCCGGTGGCATCCGCACCAAGCTGCGGTTGCTCGCGCTCGAAGGAGCGGAGCTGTTTGCCGACTGATCGCGCGAGCGTATCCGTTTTTCCCCTACGCTGCGCCCTGCGAGTTCGCCGAACCGACCGAAGGCATGGGAGACGTCGCTTGCCAGGCCGCCGTGACCAGAGCCGCGGCCCGCCGGCCGGAAACCCTGATCTTGAGTCGACGGAGGAACGGTTCGTGCCAGGGATGCAGGCGGAAGCCCTTCAGTTCTTCACGCAACTGGGACACGGTGGTGACCCTGCCGAGGCGCGCGACGAAATCGAAATCCTCGGCGAAGTAGTCGCGATTCAGCAGGAGAATCACGGGTGCCACCACCCACGCGCGACGAAACAAGCAACGCCGAAACACGGCGTCGGTAAACTCCTCGGGCGCCAACTGGTGTTGCTCGCAGAAAAGGTCTGCAAACGTTCGCATAATGCCCGCGTTTGCCGCATGAGCCGCACCAACTGCGGGCGAAACACGAGGCTCACGCCTATTTTTGCGGTTATCCACGGCGCTAATAAGCGCGTAGCCAGCGTGCAGTGATGCCTTCTCGCCAATCGGAGATCTCTGAGTAGGGTCCCGCCATGCAGCCAAGGACCATGCGGGCCATCGCGAAGACCGACGCGAAACCGGGGCTCGCGCTCGTCGAAGTGCCCGTTCCCGAGCCCGGAATCAACGACGTGCTGATTCGCGTGAAGCGCACCTCGATCTGCGGCACCGACGTGCACATCTACAATTGGGATTCGTGGGCCGAGAAAACCATCCGTCCGCCGCTCGTGATCGGTCACGAGTTCGTCGGCGAAATCGCGGCCGTCGGCTCCAACGTCCAGGGCTTCAAGGTCGGCGATCTCGTCGATGGCGAGGGCCACATCGTCTGCGGTGTGTGCCGCAACTGCCTCGCGGGGCGGCGTCACCTTTGCAAGGACACGAAGGGCGTCGGGGTGAATCGCGACGGCGCGTTTGCCGAGTATCTGTGCATCCCCGCGGCCAACGCCGTGCATGTCGATCCGTCGATCCCGCTCGATGTGCTCTCGTGTTTCGATCCGCTCGGCAACGCCACGCACACCGCGCTGCAGTTCGACGTCGTCGGCGAGGACGTGCTCATCACCGGTGCCGGCCCGATCGGTTGCATGGCGGTCGCGATCGTCAAACAAGCCGGCGCACGCAAGATCGTCGTCACCGACGTGAATCCCGACCGCCTCGCGCTCGCGCAGCGGATGGGCGCGACGCGCACGGTGGATGTTTCCCGCGAATCGCTCGCCGACGTTCAGCGCGAAATCGGAATGAAGGAGGGCTTCGACGTCGGTCTCGAGATGTCGGGCCAGCCGGCCGCGTTGAACGACATGATCGACAACATGGCGCACGGCGGCCGCATCGCGCTCCTCGGCATCATGCCGGAAAAGGCCGCGGTGAACTGGAACAAGATCGTGTTCAACATGCTCACGATCCGGGGCGTTTACGGACGCGAGATGTTCGAGACATGGTATAAGATGACGTCCCTCATCCAGAGCGGACTCGATATCACACCGGTGATCACGCACCGGTTTCCGTATTCAGATTTTCAACACGCCTTCGACCTCATGCGCTCGGGTCGCAGCGGAAAAATCGTGCTGGATTGGGAGACGTCGTCCGCCTGAGCGCGCCGCGCCGCGTTCAGATCCGCTGCACCGCCACCGCGACAAGCAGCGCGATGCCGGACGAAAGCAGCGTGCCGATCAGCACGTATTCGGCAAAGCCGCGGTTCTCGAGCTCCTTGAACCGCGTGAATCCTTTCGCCGCGAGCGTGAAGCCCACCGCGCCAAACTGACCGTTGAGCACGAAGAAATAAATCAGCGCGCGCTCGAGCAGACCGATCACGCGTCCCCGCGCATACTCGGCGGCGTCGATGCCGGTCGCGGCCGTCGTGCCGGGCCGCAGTTGCAGCCGGCCAAGCACCCAGCGGATGAGCAAATTGGCCTCGTTGGCCGCGATCAGGAGACCGAAGACAAACTTCAACGCGCCGATAGAAAACAATCCCGTAAGCGCGGGACCAAGCACACTGCCCTCGCGCAAGAGCGACGCGAGTTCCCCCACCCAGGGACGAAACACCGCGCCCATCGCCGGCCCCACCGCGAAGCTCAACGCGAGCAGGTGCGCGACGCCGAGGAGCAGTTGCAGCGCATTGCGTTCGCGTCCGCGACGCTCGCCGAGCCACGCCGCGAGATTCAGCACCACCGCAAGCGCGGTCACCGCACCCCACGCGCGCGCCGAATCGAGCAGCGCGATCGCTGCGACCGCTTCGATCGCGCCCTTTGTAAGCCACTTTGCGCCGCCGATGTTCTGATCCGCAAACAGCAGCCGCAGCCGCAGGAGCAGCACGAGATCGGCGAGCAGCAGGAATTCAGAGGTCATGCGTCCTTGCGCGTCCGATCCAATGCTCGACTGAGCTCATGGCAAATGCCGATCACGTCGTCCAGCGCCGCCGCGTGGATGTTCTTGTAAACGGCCACGCGCGAGATCGACAGCTCGGTCTCGAGTTCGCGCACCGGACGATCGCGCAGCAGACCGGCGAGAATTTGCAGACGGTTGCGGCTCCATTTTTGCAAGGAATGCGACCACAGCGCCAACGCGTGGTTCGCCAGCGCCCACTCCGCAGGATCGTCGCCCACGATCATGAACGTGCCGCCCTGCTCCTTCAGGCGCTCGATGCCGTCGCGCGCGCGATGAAACGCCGGACCATCCATCCCCAACGCCTGCTCGGGATTGATGCGCGTGGTCAACTCGCCCACTCCGATCGCGAAGCGTGCCTGCACGGGATGAATCTCCGCGAGCACTTCGATCAACTCCGCCCACAGCGTCTCCGGCCGGCGATACACCGCCTGAAATTCGTCCCCGAGCGTGATCGTGTAAGGCGACGCCAGCGCGGAGCCCGCCGCGGTCGACGCCGTTTGCAGCGAGGTGGCGAGCTTGCGCTGAAACGCCTCTCGTCGCGCGATGCCGCGGGAGTTCGTCACGTCGCCGATCACTGCGATTACGTTCACAGGTGGACAGTCAACCATTTCGGTTTATTTTTCAAGTAATAAACCTATCCGGTTAAAAGCCGTGTTATTTAACCTTTTTGGCTCCGCTTCTAGCGCTTCACCGGGGATCGAATTCAATGGGCGGCAAACCGCGCTCCGCCATTTTTCTCCCATGACCCCCGCGTATCTCGAGCACCTCCGTCGCACCCTTTCCGAGATCGAAGCCGCTGGCCTCTACAAACGCGAACGCCTGATCACCTCGCCCCAAAGCGCCCGCATCTCTGTGCGTGGCGACCGGCCGGTGCTCAATCTTTGCGCCAACAACTATCTCGGCCTCTCCAATCACCCCGAAGTGCTCGCCGCCGCCCACGCGGCGCTCGATCGCTGGGGCTACGGCATGTCGTCCGTGCGCTTCATCTGCGGCACGCAGGAAATTCACCAGGAGCTCGAGGTGCGTCTCAGCGAGTTTCTCGGCACCGACGACACGATTCTCTATTCCTCGTGCTTCGACGCCAACGGCGGCGTCTTCGAGACGCTCCTCGGCCCCGAGGACGCCGTGATCAGCGACGAACTCAACCACGCGTCGATCATCGACGGCATCCGCCTCTGCAAGGCCCGCCGCTATCGTTACCGCAACCTCGACCTGCACGACCTCCAGGCGCGTCTCCAGGAAGCGGATACAGCCAAGGCCCGCTTCAAGCTCATCGTCACCGACGGCGTGTTCTCGATGGACGGCTGCATCGCTCCTCTCCGCGGGATCTGCGACCTCGCCGAAAAATACGGCGCGCTTGTCATGATCGACGACAGTCACGCCGTCGGTTTTCTCGGCGCCACTGGCCGCGGCACGCACGAGCACTGCGACGTGATGGATCGCGTGGACATCATCACCGGCACGCTCGGCAAGGCGCTCGGCGGCGCCAGCGGCGGTTTCGTTTCCGGTCGCAAGGAAATCGTCGACCTCCTGCGCCAACGTTCGCGGCCCTATCTCTTTTCCAACACGCTCGCGCCCGCGATCGCCGCCGCTTCGATCGCCGCACTCGATCTCATCACCCACTCGACCGAGCTGCGCGACACGCTCGAGCGCAACACCCAGTTCTTCCGCGCCGGACTCGCCGCCGCGGGACTGAAGATTCGCAGCGGTTGCCATCCCATCGTGCCCGTGATGCTCGGCGACGCCGCCCTCGCCCAACGCTTCGCCGACCGCATGCTCGCCAAAGGCGTTTACGTGATCGGCTTCGCCTATCCCGTCGTGCCGCAAGGCCAGGCGCGCATCCGCACGCAAGTCAGCGCCGCCCACACGCGCGACGATCTCACCTTCGCCATCCGCGCCTTCGCCGAAACGAAAAAGGAGTTCGGCTTGTGACGCCGCGCGTGCCAGCGTCGCTGAACCCGCTATGCCCGCTGCTCTTCCGTTGAAACGTCTTGCTGCCGCTGCGCGCCGTTGCCGCGCGGCACTCGTATTCGCCCTACTCCAAGTTTCCCGTCGGCGCCGCCGTGCTCGCGGCCTCGGGGAAAATCTACACCGGCGCCAACATCGAGAACGCGTCGTTCGGCCTCTGCAATTGCGCCGAGCGCACTGCCGTCTTCACCGCCGCCGCCGCCGGCGAACGCAAGCTTCGCGCGGTCGCGATCTATACGCCGACTCCCACCGCCACCGCTCCGTGCGGCGCGTGCCGCCAGGTGCTCAACGAGTTTGGTCCCGATATGACCGTGCTCAGCACCTGCGATTCCGACGACCGCCTCGAAACAACGCTCCCCAAGCTGCTCCCATTCGGCTTCGGCCCGCAGGATCTCGCCTAAGCCAGTCGTGCTCTCGCTCGTGCTCGACGCGAGAGAGTTTCGAGCACGAGCACGGGGGCTTCAGTGCGCACACGTCGCGGCGCAGCCCGCACCTTATGCCGACCATGCGCGGACTTCCGTTCAACGATGTCCGCACCTCGTCGAGACCGTGTCCGGACATCGCCGCGACCATGTTCGGATCTCATCGAGACCGTGTTCGCACCTTGGCGCGACCCGGTGCGGACTTCGGCCCGACGTGGGACGCACTGAGTTCCGACTCGGTGCGCTCACGGGAGCGACTCGGCGAAGGCGTGTAGTTCGCGCCAGTAGGTTTCGCCGGCTTGTTCGATGACGTCGTTGTGTCGGGCAGACTCCACCCAGAGCGCGCGACGGTCGCCGCGCACGGCCGCGTGGAGTTTCTCTCCATGCCAGAACGGGATAATCTCATCGCGCCGGCCGTGAATCACGAACACCGGAGACGCGATCTCGGGCATCTTTGCGAGATTGCGAAAGCGGTCGCCGGGAAAAATCGGCCAACGCGTCATCACGCGATACGCGCTCACGAAACCACTCTCGATCACCAGTCCGGCGAAGCGTGCGCGGCGCGCCATCTCGACGGCGGGTCCGCCGCCGATGGAGCGGCCGTAAAGCAGTATCCTGTTTACGGATACTCCTTGTTCGGCGAGATGGCGTTGTCCGGCTTCCGCCGCGGCGATCACAGAGCGTTCGCTGGGTCGTCCCTCGCTCGTGCCGTAGCCGGGATAATCGATTGCGAACACGGCGAAACCGCGCCGCTGATACTCCGCGAGCCGCGGAGCGATGTCGCCCAGGTCTTCGCCATTGCCGTGAAAATACCAGAGCGTGAAGCGCGCTTCCGGATTTGGCAGATGCAGCGCGGACACCGTGGAGCCATCCGCAAGGCGTAGACGAAACGCACCCGGCGGCGCGGTGCCCGAGGCGAAACGTGCGGGAAACATGATCCCGTCGGCGGCGAGCCACGCGAGCCCGCACGCCACGAGATACAGCAACACGAGCCAGCCGATCATGCGGAGCCAGTAGCGTTTCGCGCTCGGTCGCATGAGGGCATGCGCACACTACTCGCCGCCGCTGAAGAAATCGCGCACGAGCATCTGGACCTGGTCGCGCGGGATTTCCTGTTCGGAGCGATCGCGAAGGTCGCGGACTTTCACGACGCCTTTGGCGAGTTCGTCGCCGCCGTAGATCAGCGCGATACGCGCGCCGGAATCGGCCGCGGCTTTGAACTGTTTGCCGAAGGCAACGTCCTTGATCGGATAATCGACGCGGAAGCCCGCGGCACGGAGCGCGTGGATGTCGGCGAAGGCGGCCTTGCGTTCGGCTTCGCCGCCGATGACGCAATACACGTCGCAGCCCTGCACGAATGTCGGCATGAGACCGCGCGAATCGAGGAGCAGCCCGAGCGTGACATCGCCGATCGCGAAACCGACGGCGGGCAGATCGGGACCGCCGAGTTTTTTCACGAGATCGTTGTAGCGGCCGCCGCCGGCGATCGCGCGGAGTTCGCCTCGCCGGTCAAAGGCTTCGAAAACAAAACCGGTGTAGTAAGCGAGACCGCGAACGACGCCGAGATCGACCTCGACGTAGCGGCTGAGGCCCATCGCCTCGAGTCCGCCGAGAAGCTTGCGCCAGTCGGCGAGACGCGCGTTGAGCTTTTCGCCGGCGACGGGCGCGAGCGTTTCCTCGAGCGCGGCGAGCGTCTTGATCTGGAGGAACGCGAGGATCTTCTCCTTCAGCGCGGGATCGAGCGGACCGAATTGCTCGGCGTAGGCCTTGAAGGCGTCGTCGCCGGCCTTCTCGAACTTGTCCACGGCCGAGAGGACGCCGCGAATGCGGGCCTCGTCGAGTCCGAGCGCTTCTAGGTAGTAAAACCAGAGATTGCGGTCGCTCAGGCGGACGTAGAAATCGTGCTCCGTGAGCCCAAACGCGCACAGACACTGCGTCAGCAGCGCGATGAGTTCGATCTCAGCTTCCGGGCCGGACTCACCGAAGAGGTCGGCGTTGAACTGGAAGAATGCGCGCTCGCGTCCCTTCTGAGCGCGTTCGTAGCGGTAAAATTCGGCAACGCTGAACCACTTGATCGGGCGCTTGAGGGCGTTGGCCTTGGCGCCGACGAGACGGCACACGGTCGGCGTCATCTCGGGACGAAGCGCGACCTCGCGTCCGCCTTTGTCCGTGAAGCTGAAAAGCTGCGCCTCGATCTCGTCACCCGACTTGGTTTTATAAAGCTCGAGCGGCTCGAGCACGGGCGCGTCGTATTCCGCGAAGCCGAACGCGGTGGCGGTCTGACGCCAGAGGCGGAAGATGTGATTTCGGCGTGCGAGCGATTCGGGATAGAATTCGCGGAAGCCGGGCAATGACTGAAACGTGGCCATCGTGCCGAAGATGGCGAAGCGCCGCGGCGCAGCGCGATTAAAATTTCGCGCGGAAAAAACGAGCCCGGCGGGCGAAACGTCGCTGCCGGGCGCGGAGTCAGCTTACAACTTGGCGAGATCGAGCTTCTTGAGCTGCTGTTTCAAGATCTTGCCCGACTTGAACTTCACCACCGCACGCTGCGGAATGACAACCTCGGCCTCCGGTTTGTTCGGATTGCGACCGATGCGCGCCTTCCGGACCTGGACCTCGAGAACTCCGAAATTGCGGAGCTCCACATTCCGGCCCTCGGCGAGCGCTTTTTGGATGATATCCAAAGTGAGTTGGACAGAGTCGACGACCTGCTTCTGCGGAAAGCCAGTCTTCTTGTAAATTTCCAAGACAATCTCGCGTTTCGTCAGATTGGAGGACATAGGATTTCTTTCTTTTGTAGTTATAAAATCGCCAGAACGCCTAAACTATTTGCATGGTAGAAATTGCGTCAACCCACTTGAACAGATTTTCCATTGAGATGTGCACCCTTGTGCGTGCCGGAAAATCCCCTATTTGTTCCCGTGCCTGATCCAGTAGCGGTCAACTCGATGTTCGGGCGGATCGCCCGACGCTACGATCTTGCAAATAGATTGTTGAGCGGAGGCATGGACGTCTGGTGGCGCCGGCGGCTCGTGCAGGCGGTGAATCGTCAGGAACCGCACGCCGTGGTAGATCTGGCCACCGGCAGCGGCGACGTCGCGTTTGCGTTGGCCAAGAAGTTGCAGCCCAACGTGCAGATCACCGGCATGGATTTTTGCCAGCCGATGCTCGATCAGGCAGTCGCCAAACAAACGGCGATGGAGACGTCCGCGGTGAAGCGGATCGTCTTTCGGGTGGGTGACGGCATGGCACTCCCCCTCGCCGACCAAAGCGTGGATGCGCTCACGATCTCGTTCGGCCTGCGCAACATGGCTGACCGGCATCGTTCGCTTTCGGAGATGCGGCGTGTGCTGCGTCCGGGTGGACGAGCTTACATCCTCGAATTCTCGCAGCCGCAGCGGTGGTTTCGGCCGTTGTATTTCTTTTACCTCCGCCACGTGCTGCCGCGTCTCGCCGGCTGGGTTACGGGCGATCGCAACGCCTACGTCTATCTCAACGAAACGATCGAGTCGTTTCCCGGGCGAGAGGCGCTTGCGGCCGAAATTCGTGCGGCAGGTTTTCGCGCCGTGTCAGCCAAAGGGATGACCTTTGGCATCGTGGCGCTGCACGAGGCGATGCGCTGAGTCGGCGTGCGCCAGCGGGTGCGGCTTAGTTGAAGGACTTGCCGCAGCCGCAGGTGCTCTGGGCGTTGGGATTGCGAATCTCGAACCCCTTCCCGTGAAGGCCGTCGTCGAAATCGATGCTGCTGCCGTCCATGTAGGCCAGGCTTGCCGGATCGACCACGAAAGTGACGCCCTCGCTCTCGAGTGTGGTGTCGTCCGGCTTCGGCTCGTCGAACGACATGCCATACTGAAGACCCGAGCAACCACCCGACTCGACCAGCACACGTAGGCGTTTTTCCGGTGCGTTTAGCTCGGATTGGAGGGCTTTGACCCGCTGGGCGGCACGAGGCGTCAAGGTGATCATCAGGGCGAACGTGAGAATCGCGCGGCGCTCTGTCAAATACACGGCCCGTCCGGACACAGCAATTTTCGGGCCTAGTTCGGAATTGAGGCCTTGCCACTCCAGATCGGCGCCTGTTTTCTGCCCCTCGTGCCCGCACTCCAACACATTTTCGGCGAATTGCACTACGAGCTGGTGCGCAAGCTGGCCGATGGAGGCATGGGCGTCGTTTACGAAGCTCACCAGCTGGGCGTGGGCAACTTCAGGAAGCAGGTCGCGATCAAGCTGATCCGCGAAGAGTATTCCTCGATCGACGAGTTTCAGAAGAACTTCATCGGCGAGGCCCGTCTCGTGGCGGACTTGATCCACACGAACATCGTCCAGACCTACCATTTGGGCAAAACGGGCGACCAATACTACATGGTCATGGAGCTCGTGCGCGGAGTGAACCTCGAGCAGTTCCTCGACCAACACCGCCGACTCCATCGCCGCATCCCGGTGGATATCGCGGTCTTCATCGTTTCCCGCATCGCGCGCGGCCTCGCCTACGCGCATACCAAGACGGACCGCGAAGGCCGGCACCTCAACATCGTCCACCGCGACATCGGGCCCAAGAACATCATGATCGCCAACGAAGGCGACGTGAAGCTCACCGACTTCGGCATCGCGAAGGCTCTCGACCTCATGTATAACGAGGAAGGCAAGGTCATCGCGGGCAAGGACGAGTATCTCTCTCCCGAACAGGCCAGCTACGCCGTGACCGATGCGCGCGCCGATCTTTTCCCGCTCGGCATCGTCCTCACGGAGCTGCTGCTCGGCCGAAACATTTTCCGCGCGACAGATCGCGCCGAGTCCCGGCGCAACATCCTGACGTTGCCGATCCCGACGTTCTCGCAGCTCCGGGACGACATCGATTCCAAGCTCGAAGCCATCATCCGCAAGGCGCTCCAGCGCGACCGCGACCGCCGCTACCAAACCGCCGCGGAGATGCTCACCGATCTCGAACTTTATCTCTACAGCGACCGCTACGGGCCGACCAACGAGAAGCTCGCCGTCTATCTGCGCGAGCTTTTCGCCGCGCCTCTACCGACGGTCCCGGCGCCCCCTGGCCGTCCCACCCTCGTCTCCCGCCCCTGAGATGAATATCTCCATGTCCAACCTAGCAACTCATGAGCGGGCCCGGATTTAGCCACGAACTACGCCAGCGGCAGACACAATCGCTTGTTCTCGCCCCTCAACTCCGCCAATCCCTGAAAATTCTCCAGGTGGCGGCGCTCGATTTGCGTTCGGTCATTCAGGAGGAACTCCAGAGCAATCCGACACTCGAGGAACTGCCGATGGAGGGCGAAAGCCCGGATGCGCCCGAGGCGGCCGATGCCAGCACCGATGCCAACAGCGACGGTGGTGACGATGGCCTTTCCTCTTCGTCCGATCACGACAGCGACAGCTCCGACGACGCCCGTGAGGAACTCGATTTTTCCAAGGAGTTCGAGATTCTCGGCAAACTCGACGAAGACTGGCGCGACCACCTCGCCAGTGCCGGCGGCGCACAGCCCTTCACCGCCGAAGACGCGGAAAAGCGCCAGCACTTCTTCGATTCGCTCGTATCCGAAACGTCACTACAGGAGCACCTGATGCAGCAGGTCGCGCTCGACGACCTGTCGCCGCCCATGCTCGAGGCGCTCAAACAGCTCATCGGCAATCTCGACGACCGCGGCTATCTCGCCCAATCCCCGTCCGATATCGCACTGCAGGCCGGCCTGCCCTACGATGTGGTCGTCGACGCGCTGAAGCTCCTTCACACCTTCGATCCGCCGGGCATCGGCAGCCAGAACCTCGCCGAGTGCCTCCTCCTCCAGCTTCGCGCCAAAGGCCGCGGCGACACGCTCGCTGCGCGGATGCTGCGCGATCACTTCGAACTGCTTTCCCGCCGGCGCATCCCCGAGCTTTCCCGCAAGCTCGGTGCCGCGCCGGACGACGTTCAGGCCGCCATCGAAGAGATCGGCAAACTCGATCCCGCTCCCGGCCGCCGTTTCGCCGAGGACAACAACCGCGTCGTCGTGCCCGATGTCGTGGTCGAGAAGGACGGCGACGAGTGGAAAATCCACCTCAACAGCGACTACATCCCCCGGCTTCGCATCTCCAGCACCTACCGCGAGATGATCGCCAAGGGAACGCTGTCGAAACAGGAGCGCGACTACATCCGTGAGCGCATCCGCTCGGGCAAATTCCTCATCGACTCCATCGAGCAGCGCCAGCGCACGATCGAGCGCATCACCCGCGAGATCATCACCGCCCAGATCGATTTCTTCGAACACGGTGTGTCGCAGCTGAAACCGCTCACGATGACCCAGATCGCGGACATCGTGGGTGTGCACGAGACGACCGTCAGCCGCGCCATCGCGAACAAGTATATGAAAACGCCGCACGGCGTCTTCGAATTCAAATACTTCTTCACCACCGGCTATCAGGCCGAGAGCGGCGCCGCGGTTTCCAACACGAGCGTGAAGGAAATGCTGGCCGACCTCGTCACGCTCGAGGACAAGTCCGCACCGCTGAGCGATCAGGAGCTCGTCGCGAAACTGCAGCAAAAGGGCATCACCCTCGCCCGCCGCACGGTGGCGAAATATCGCGAAGAGCTGGGCATTCTCCCGAGCAATCTCCGCCGCGATTACAAGTAAGCCCAAGCGTGCTTGCTTCTCGATCGCGCGGCGAGCAGATCGCTCAGTCTCCAACGAAACACCCGGCGCATCCGCCGGGTTTTCTTTTTACCGCGAGGCGCTCGGAACGCCTGGCGAATGGCCTTAGCGCGACGCGCGCTGCGGCGCACCGCGATTGGGCACCGCACGGTTGCCGGCCGAGGGCGGAGCTGCGCGATGGTAAACACGATCAGCCGTTTGCACCGGCGCCGCACGGCGCACATCGGCCGAACGATCCACATTGATGCGTCCTCCGACGCTCGGTTTCACCCGGCCCGGCGTTGCCGGCACGCGCGGCGTCTGCACCGCGGTTTCACGGTTCGCCGTTCCCGGCCGAACAAGCTTCGGCGGCTGTCCGAGATTTCCTCGTCCTCCGATGGCGGGATTGTTGCGCGCCGGATAGGGCTGCGGCACGCGCACCTCTGGCGCCGCGCGGTTTGGTGTGGGCGCTTTCATATCCGGACGCAGGCGGTGCGTGGGATTGGGCGCCGTCGTCACATCCGGCCGGCGGTTCGCGGGCGGACGATTGACGGCGTCCAGATTTCCACGCGTGCCACCCGGAACGCGCGGACGATTGATATCGGGACGTCCCGTGCGGGAGTCGTTGTCGGCGTGAAATTGACCGTTACCGGGTCGGCGATCCGGACGATTCTGCCAGCGATCGCGATCCGGTCGACGGTTCTCAATCGGGCGCGGACGAGCCATATGCTGATGCCACTCATGGCGCGGACGCGGACGCGGGAACGGGCGTTCATAGCGCGGACGCCACGCGTGACGCGGACCGTCGTGCCAGAAACCGGGCCGTCCGTGATGCCAGTAATGCGGGTGCCAGTGATGACGATTCCCGACGTAGATCACACGACTGTGCCAGTCGCACGAATACACGAGCCAGCTTCCGACGCTGAAACCGAGACCGAAATAGATCGGAGATGACGTGTAGTAACGACGTTCGACATACACGACATCCGGATCGTAGCGCGGCACGTAGATGATCTCCTTTTTGCGCCGGGACGATCGCGATCGTGTTTGTGTCTTCGACGATGACTTTTTGCTGCGGCGTGTCGGCCAGCGCTCCGTTCTCTTTCGCCTTGGCGCGCAGGCGCTGCATCGAGGCCATCACATCGCCCTGTTGCGCGAGATACGTTTCACCGAGTTGTCGCGTCCACGCGAGGTTTTCGTCCATCCACTGAACCACTTCCGGATAACGCGAGCGCGCGCACGGAATCGTCCCACGGCTGTTCGTCGATCTTCTCCGGATCGGCGCCGTCGTCGAGATAGCGCGCGGCGAGCACGATATCCGAAGGATACGTGGACGCGGGCAAAATGATCGCGACCAATGCATCAGGATACAGCGCGATCGGGCCAAGCAGTTCGTCGAGTTCCTCACCTTTGAGCGCATCGGCCGACTGCACCGAGGGAGCCGCCGTGCTCGGACCCGCCACCGTGCTGCCAGCCGGTTGCGCCGACAACGAAGACGCAAACAACAGACAGGCGAAAATGGATGCGCTGGATTTCATGGGGTAATGCGGTTGGTCACACTATGACACAACTGTGCCCTTTCGTGTGCCCACTAAAACCGACGCAACTCCCTGCCCCAGCGTGATCGGATTTACGCCGGCGCGGCCGCACGCCACTTCGCCAACGCATCACCTGTGAGCGAACGCTCCGCCGACTCGATCTCCGAGCGCGGCCCGGCAAAGACGATCTCGCCGCCATCGCGTCCGCCGCCGGGTCCAAGGTCGATAATCCAGTCGGCAAGATTGATGACGTCGAGGTTGTGCTCGATCACGATGACGGTGTTGCCCGCGTCGCGCAGTTTGAAGAGCAGGTCCATCAACTTCTGGATGTCGACCCAGTGCAAACCGGTCGTCGGTTCATCGAGGATGTAGAGCGTGCGGCCTTGCTGACGTTTGCTCAACTCGAGCGAGAGTTTGAGGCGCTGCGCTTCGCCGCCCGAGAGCGTGGTCGCGGACTGTCCGAGCGTGAGATAACCGAGGCCGACCGCTTCGAGCGTCTGCAACTTGTCCATCACGCGCGGGATGTTGCGGAAGAGCTTGATCGCGTCGCGCACTGTCATGTCGAGCACGTCGGCGATCGAGCGTCCGTGAAACAGCACCTCGAGCGTCTCGCGATTGAAACGTCGTCCACCGCAGCTCGGGCACGGCGCGTAGGCGTCGGGCATGAACTGCATGTCGAGTTTGATCACGCCGTCACCCTGACAACGTTCGCAGCGGCCGCCGCGCACGTTGAACGAGAACCGACTCGCCTTGTAGCCGCGGACTTTCGCGAGCGGGAGTTGCGCGAAAAGATCGCGCAATAAATCGAGCAGGCCGACGTAGGTCGCGGGATTCGAACGCGGACTGCGTCCGATCGGCTCCTGGTCGACCTGCACGAGCTTCTCGAAGAAATCGAGGTTCTCGACGTGTCGGTGTTTGCCCGGAAGCGTTTTGGCGCCGTTGAGTTTTCGCGCCGCCACGGCCGCGAGCACGTCGTTGACGAGCGTGCTTTTGCCCGAACCGCTGACACCCGTCACGCACGTGAGCAGCCCGATCGGAAAACGTGCATCGACGCCGCGCAGATTGTTCGCCCGCGCTTCACGCACCGTGAGCCACGCGTCGTCGGGCTCCTTCGTTTTCGCATCTTTCAACACCCCGAGTTTGCGTGCGAGATACGGCCCTGTGCGCGAGACTTTCGCCGAAAGCTGCATGCAGGCTTCGGGCGTGCCTTGGAACAGAAGTTCACCGCCCTCGGTGCCTGCCTCGGGCCCGAGTTCGATGATTTCATCGGCGAGCCGCATCGTGTCTTCGTCGTGCTCGACCACGAGCACGGTGTTACCGCGATCGCGCAGCGCGACGATCGTATCGAGCAGCTTCTGGTTGTCGTGTGGATGCAATCCGATGCTCGGCTCATCGAGCACGTAGATCACACCCATGAGGCCCATGCCGAGCTGCGTCGCCAATCGCACACGCTGCGCCTCGCCGCCGGAGAGCGTCGCATAATCGCGCTCGAGCGTCAGATAACCGAGTCCGGTTTCGAGGAGGAAATGGAGCCGCTGTTCAATGCCTTGCACCACGTCGCTCACCGCATCGTTGTCCGCGAACGTCTTCACCACTTCCCGCGAGAACGCATGCGCTTGCCCGACGTCCTGCGCCATGAACTGCGGAAATGTGAGGCCCGGCGACGAATCGCCCGCGAGCCGCACGCGCACCGCGCCGCTGCGCGCGTTGAGGCGGGTGCCGTGACACTCGGGGCACTCGCCGCTCACCATGAAACTCGTGAGCCGAGCACGAAAGCCGTCGCTGTCAGTCTCGCGAAAACTCTCCTCGAGATCCGCGATCACTCCGGCAAACGGCATCGCTCTGGCCTCACGCATGCGGCGAAGTTTGAACGCGAACTGCCGCTCGCCCGCGCCAAACAGCAGCGCGTTGCGCGTCTCCTCCGGCAGCTTGGTCCATGGCACGTCGGGATCGAACGGCAGTTGCTCCGCCAGTTGCTTCAGCAGCGCGTTGTGTTTGATGATGAGATTTTTTCCGCCGATGCGCCACGGCTTGATCGCTCCTTCGCGCACCGACTTCTCCGGATCGGGCACGATCAACTCGGGCACGAAACGCAGCTTCCGCCCCAGTCCGCCGCAGGTCGGACACGCGCCTTCGGAGTGGTTGAAGGAAAAATGCCGCGGCGTGAGCTTTTCGAACACGTCGCCACAAATCTCGCACGCGAGCGACTGGCTCAGCGGAATCTCTCGCCATGGCGCGTCGGATGTTTTCTGCGTGAGCACGATCGCACGATCCTTGCCCTCGCGAAACGCCAGTTCCAGCGAGTCCGCGATGCGGCTGCGCTGATCGGCGTTGGCGACGAGACGATCGATCACGAGATCGACCACGACCTCCTGCGTGCCGCTGGGGAGAATCTTCGTTTCGTCGAGATTCTTGATTTCGCCATCGAGCCGCACGCGCTGAAAACCACGCTGACGCAGTCGCGGCAGCTCTTCGCGCAGCACGCTCGGCTTTGCACGCATCGCGGGAGCGAGGAGAATCACACGCTCGCCCGGACACTCGGTGAGGATGCGCTGCACATTGTCGTCGAGCGAACGCTGCACGATCCGGCCGCCGTCCTTCGGGCAGTATTGCTCACCACACAGCGCCCACAGGAGTTGCGCGTAGTCCGCGATCTCCGTCGCGGTCGCAATTGTGCTTCGCGGACCGCCGGCGCCGGTGCGCTGCTCGATCGCGAGCACCGGCGAGAGCCCATGGATGAAATCAACGTCCGGCCGCTTCAGTTGATCGAGCGCCTGACGGGCCTGCGTGGACAGGCTCTCCATGTATTTGCGGTAGCCCTCGGCGTAGATCGTGTCGAAGGCGAGCGACGATTTCCCGGACCCGCTCGGGCCGGTGATCACCACAAGTTTCCCTCTCGGGATGCGCAACTCGAGGTTCTTCAGATTATGTTCCCGGGCACCTTTAACATGAATGTGAGTCGCAGCCTGCATGAGGTTGAACGCGCAACTTACGCGAATTCCGCCGGCGTCAAAGGGCGAAGTGAAGCGACAGCCGTTGTCGCGGAGAAACGCTACACCGCTTTCCACTGGTCAATTACAACGCGAGCTGGTGTCGTGTGCGGCCCATGACTGACGACTCCGCCACGCCCGTTCTGACCGCGAGCCAGCGCCGGATCGTCGGCTTTGCGCTCACGCTCACCGCCGTGCTCGGCTCGGTCGCGCTCTTGATCATCGCAATCGTGATGCTGGGGCGTGCGGTGAGTTACTTCTCGAGCCTGCTCTGGCCGCTGGCCGTCGCCGGGGTGCTCGCACTGATTTTGCGTCCACTGGTCGATCGGCTGACGCGACGCTTTCGCATGCGTCGCCTCGCTGCGGTGATCCTGTTGTTCGGCATCTTTGTGCTGACCGTCGCGGGTCTGCTCGTGCTCGCGCTGCCGCCGCTCATCGATCAGGTAATCGCGTTCATTAACTATTTCCCGGAATTGTGGGCTCGCGGCGTGAGCTACGTGCAAGCCAACTATCCGCAATGGGTGGCCGTCGTTCAGCGGCAACTCGAGAACCCGACGATTCGCAGCATCGTCGAGAGCTTCACCCAGCAGGCAAAGTCGCTCCTCACGCTCACCTTGCCTTCGTTGCGCGCGGCGGGCGGCGGTGTGGTCGGACTGATGGCGTTTACTGCCCACGTCGCGATCATCCCGGTTTATCTGTTCTTCTTCCTGCTCGCGCGTGGTGAGCCTACGAAAAATCTCTCGCGCGGGCTGTCGTTCGTGCGTCCCAACCTTCGCGAGGACATCGTATTTCTCGTGCGCGAATTCATCGGCATCGTGGAAGCGTTCTTCCGTGGCCAGATCGTGATCGGCCTGATCATGGGCGTGCTCTTCGCCGCCGGTTTTTCGCTGATCGGGCTGCGGTTCGGGCTGTTCATCGGTCTCGCGCTGGGCGTGATGAACATCATCCCGTATCTCGGCTCGATCATCGGTCTCGCGATCACGATTCCGCTCGCATTCTTCCAGCCGGGCGGCGGCTGGCACCTCGTTGGTTTGGTCCTGCTCGTCAAACTCGCCGTCCAGGTCGTGGAGGGCTGGTATCTGACCCCGCGCATCATGGGCCACCAAACCGGGCTCCATCCGGTCGCGATCATCGTCGCCGTATTTTTCTGGGGCATCGCGTTTCACGGCGTGCTCGGCATGTTGCTCGCGATTCCGCTGACCGCGTTTTTCGTCACGGCGTGGCGTCTCGTGCGCCACAAGTATCTCGAAGACCGTCCTGTGCCGCATGTCTCGCTCACTCCGCCCGCCTCCTGAGTGCGCCCAGTGCGGCGCCGACATTCCGCCCAACGCCCGCGCGTGTCCCGAATGCGGCGCCGACGAGCGCACGGGCTGGCGCGAAGCGAACATTTACGACGGGCTCGATTTACCGGAAGAGGAAACAACTCCGCGGTCGTCGGCGCGCGTGCCCTCCGCCGGCGTCGCGTGGTATTGGTGGGCAGTCGCGGTCGGGTTGTTGCTGTTGCTCGGTCTCGCCACGCTCGGTTTGAACTGATCGTCGCGCCGCACGCGGCGGCGTCACTTGCATTGGTGGCTGGCTCGCATCCCTTCTCCTGCTCTCGCGTATGAGCTGGCAAATCGAGTTCCGACACGGCGTGTGGCTGCCCCAAATCGGCTGGTGGCTCGACGCACATTTTCCGGTCAAACGCTCGTTCGTCTCGCACGCGCACTTCGACCACGTCGCGGAGCACGAGGAGATCATCGCGTCCGCCGGCACCGCGCGGCTCATGCGGGCCCGTCTGCCCGCGCGCCGCACGGAACACGTCCTGCCTTTTGGCCACACCGAGGCGCTCACAACCAACTGCGCGATCACGCTGCATCCAGCGGGGCACATCTACGGCTCCGCCCAGGCCCTGCTCGAACACGAGCTCCACGGTTCGCTGCTCTACACGGGCGACTTCAAACTGCGCCCCGGCCTCTCCGCCGAACCATGCGCCACGCCGCACGCCGACACGCTCATTATGGAGACGACGTTTGGCCGACCGCACTACGTTTTCCCGCCAACCGCCGAAGTGCTCCGTGCAATCGCGCATTTTTGTGCGGAAACGATTTCCAACGGCGAGACGCCGGTCCTCTTCGGCTACAGCCTCGGCAAGAGTCAGGAACTCCTCAGCGGTCTCGCCGACGCGCGTCTGCCCGTGATGCTGCATCCACAAACCTGCCGGCTCACCCGCATCTACGAGGAGATGGGACTCACGTTTCCAGACTACCGCGAGTTTTCCGCCGATGAACTCGCGGGGCACGTCGTCATCTGCCCACCGCAGGCGCGCGATTCGTCGTTTCTCCGCAAGATCCCGCAGCGTCGCACCGCGATGATCACCGGTTGGGCGATGGATCCGGGCGCGATCTATCGCTATCAGTGCGACGCAGCCTTTCCTCTCTCCGATCACGCGGACTTTCCCGACTTGATCCGCTTCGTGGAGCGGGTCGCGCCGCAACGCGTCCTGACCCTGCACGGATTCTCGCGCGAGTTTGCGCAGACGCTGCGCGACCGCGGCATCGAGGCGTGGGCGATCAATCAGGACAACCAACTCGAACTCGGGATTCTCAAACCCTCGATCCGCGCTCCCGGTCCGCTCGCCGCCGAGGAAGCGGCACCCGTCGACGCTCCGCTCTCACCCGATTCGTTCACGCGCTTCGTTGCCACCGCCGACGCGGTCAAAGCCACGCCCGCGAAACTCGAAAAAATCGCGCTGCTTCGCGATTATCTCGCTTCGCTTTCCGCTGACGACGCCGCGCGCGCCGCCGTGTTTCTCACGGGGCGGCCGTTCCCGCAAAGCGATGCGCGCACGCTCACGCTCGGCTGGGCGGTGGTGAAGCGCGCCGTGCTCGAACTCGCGCCCGGCAGCGAGGCGGACTACCGCGACGCGTATCATCGGTTCGCCGACGCAGGCGACGCGACTGGCGCCGTGCTCGCGGGAAAAACCCAGCCGCGTCCGTGCGCTCTTTCCGAAATCGCGCAGTTCTTCGACGCCGTCGCCGCCGCACGCGGCCCCGCGCCGAAACTCGATCTGTTGCGCAATCGTTTCTCCGCGCTCGGTCGCAACGAGATTCGCTACCTCGTGAAAATTATCACAGGCGATCTCCGCATCGGCCTCAAAATGGGACTGCTCGAGGAAGCCATCGCCGCCGCCACCGAACGCACACTCGAAGAGATTCGCGAGGCCAACATGCTGTGCGGCGATATCGCCGCGGTCGTTCGCTCCGCGCGCGCGGGCGAACTGCACACGATTCAGCTCCGCGTCTTCCATCCGCTCCAGTTCATGCTCGCGAGCCCGGAGCCGACGGCTGATGCGATCGTCGCGCGCTTCACCGAACTCGCCGCCCCCTCTCCACCGTGCACCTCAGCTCCTGAATCAAAGTCCGTAATACGGACTTTAGACCATTCTCCCCTCTCAAATTCAAAGTCCGTATTACGGACTTTGCCGGAAGGGGCGGTGGCGTCGCCGACCATCTGGCTCGAGGAGAAATACGACGGCGTCCGCTGCCAGCTCCACAAAGCGGGCGCTCGCGTGGAGCTCTACTCGCGCGATCTCCATCGTATCACAGAAACATTTCCCGAACTTGTCACCGCCGCGCGCGAGCTTCCGGGCGACGCGATCATCGACGGCGAATTGCTCGCGTGGCGCGATGGCCGCGCCCTGCCGTTTGCCGAGCTGCAAAAGCGCCTCGGTCGCAAAGGCGGTGATGACTTCTTTCTCGGTTCCGAGATTCCCGTGTCGCTCTCCTGCTACGACCTGCTCTGGCGCGATGGTCGCACTCTGCTCAAGGAGCCGCTCGCCACGCGTCGCGACGAACTCGTCGCGCTGCTCCACTCGTTGCCCGAAACGCTCGCCGCACGTTTTCCGATCGCGCCGGTGCAACTCGTCCACACTGCCGACGAGATCGAAGCCGCCTTTCTCGCCGCCCGCCAGCGCGGCAACGAAGGCCTGATGGCAAAAGATCCGCAGAGCGCCTACACGCCCGGACGCCGCGGTCTCGCCTGGCTGAAACTCAAGAAAGCCTACGCCACGCTCGACGTCGTTGTGGTCGGCGCCGAATACGGCCACGGCAAGCGTCACGCCGTGCTCAGCGACTACACGTTCGCGATCCGTGACGAGGAAAACGGCAATCGCCTGCTCACGGTCGGCAAAGCCTACTCCGGGCTCACCGACGCCGAGATCGTCCAGCTCACGCAGCATTTTCTCGATCACACGCTTGAGGTGCACGGTCGTTACCGCCGCGTCGTGCCCGATACGGTGCTCGAGATCGCCTTCGACTCGATCCAGCCGAGCGATCGCCACGAGAGCGGTTTCGCCCTGCGTTTTCCGCGCATCGCGCGTATCCGTTCGGACAAGACAGCGGCGGAGATCGATACGTTGGAAACGTGTCGTCGCCTCGCCGCGCCGCCGAGCTTCGCTCCGGCCCGGTAAAGCTCCCTGAAAATGCTCCGTCCCGTCTCGAGCGCCGCCGCCTCCGAAACCGATCTCTTCGCCGCGCTCACGCCCGACCTCGCCGCGTGGTTTCGCCGACGTTTCGGTCACTTCGCGCCCGCGCAGCTTCAGGCGATTCCCGAAATTCTCTCGGGCCGCTCCGTCCTCGTTTCCTCGCCGACCGGCAGCGGCAAAACGCTCGCCGCGTTTCTCGGCATTTTCGATCACCTCGCGCGCCTGAAAAACGCCGACGAGCTCCCGCCCGGCATCGTCGCGGTTTACGTTTCCCCACTGCGCGCGCTGGCCTACGATCTGCAGAAAAATCTCCAGCAACCGCTCGCCGAACTCGGTTGGGACTGGATTTGTGTTGGCGTGCGCTCGGGTGACACGACCCAGGCCGAACGCGCCAAACAGCGTCGCAAGCCGCCCCACCTGCTCGTCACCACACCCGAAAGTCTGACGCTCCTGCTCAGCCAGCCGGGCTGGCTCTCCGCCTTTCGCGATACGCGATTTCTGATCGCCGACGAACTTCACGCGCTCGCGGAGAACAAACGCGGCTCGATGCTCATGATCGCCGCCGAGCGACTCGAGGAAATCGCCCGCACTCCCCTCGTCCGCATCGGCCTTTCAGCGACGGTGTCACCGCTCTCCACGCTCGCGGAGTTTCTCGTCGGTCCCGGTCGCGAATGCCGGACCATCGAAATCGTCGAGCGAAAGCCGGCCCACATCGAGGTGTTCTCACCGCTCCGCGCCAACGCGTATCCACCGGCCGGTTACACCGCCACGCGCGTGTTGCGCGAGTTGGGCGACTTGCTGCTCCGCCACGAGACCACGCTCATCTTCACCAACACCCGTAGCGGCGCCGAATCGATTGGCCTGCGACTCAAGCAACTTCTGCCCAGGCTCGAATCGCAGATCGAGGTGCACCACGCCTCGCTCGATCGCAGCGTGCGACTGGAAATCGAGGATCGTCTGAAGCGCGGTGAACTCCGCGCCGTGGTCTGCTCCACGTCGCTCGAGATGGGCATCGACATCGGTTCGATCGATCTCGTCGTGATGGTCTCCGCGCCCAAAGGCGTCGCGCGCGCGCTTCAGCGCATCGGCCGGTCCGGTCATTCGATGGGTCGCACAAGTCACGGCGTGCTCGTCGCGAGCAACATCAACGACCTCGCCGAGTGCGCCGTCACTGCGCTCATGATGACGCGACGCGAACTCGAGCCGGTGAAGATCCCCGAGAATCCGCGTGACGTGCTCGCGCAGACGCTCGTCGGCCTCGCCGTCTTCGAAAGCGTCACGCCGGACGAAGCGCTCGCGCTGCTCCACCGCAGCTATCCGTTCCGGCATCTCGACCGTGCCACGTTTGACCGCGTGCTGCACTATCTCCACGGCGGCGGCGCCTCGCTCGAGCGCAACTACACCGAAACCTTTGGGAAAATCCGCATCGACGAACACGGACACCTCGCCCTCACCCGACCACGCGTCGCGCGCGATTTCTACCAGAACATCGGCACGATCAACACCGAGAGCATGGTGCGCGTGATCTTGAAGCGACGCGCCATCGGCCAGGTGGAGGAGAACTTCATGAAGAGTCTCCGGACCGGCGACGTTTTCGTGCTCAACGGCCGCTGCGTGCGACTCGTCAAAAGCCATCTCCTCACCGCCCACGTCGCACCCGCGGACAACCAACTCCCCACCGTGCCGCGCTGGTATGCGAACAAGATGCCACTTGCGTCCGGCCTCGCCGCCGAAGTCGTGCGCCTGCGGACGGAACTCGCGCGCCGGCTCACCCATCCCGCCGAGAGCGAGGACGCCGCCGTGCAGTATCTGATTTCCGAATACGATCTATCGCGCGCCAATGCCCACGCGCTCGTGCAACACTTCGCGCTGCAGGCGCAGATTTCCGTGATTCCCACCGCGGAGAAATTTCTCATCGAGGTCTTCCGCGAAGGCGATCTCGTGCACTACTTCTTCCACGCCCTGATCGGCCGCTCGGCCAACGACGCGCTGTCGCGCATCGTCGCGCAGCGCGTGCAGGAAACCAAAGGCGGCAACGCGCTCGCGACGATCGACGACTACGGTTTCCTCCTGAGCCTGCGTTCGTTTCAGGTGATGACGCGGGAGGAACTCGCGCACTTGTTTCGCCGCGAAGGAGCCGAGGACGCGCTGCGCGCCGCGCTCGCGGATGCATCGCTCGTGAAATGGCAGTTTCGCGGCGTCGCGCAGACCGGCCTCATGGTGCCGCGACGCACACACGGCGTGGAGCGCGGCGCGCGCATGCTGCAGTGGAGCGCCGAGATCATCTTCGAAGTGCTGCGCCAGCACGAACCCGACCACCCGTTGCTGGCCGAGGCCTACGCGGAGGCGACCCAGCGTTTTCTCGATCTGCCGCGCGCGCTCCAGTTTTTGGATACGGTCCCGAATCTCGCGTGGGACTTGCGCGAGCTGAAAAAAGTGAGCCCGTTCTCGTTCGGCATCTACGTGAGCAAGATCAAGGAAACCATGACCCTCGAAGACCCCGAAACGACGATCGAGCGCCTCTTCCATCAAATGTATGGCTCCCCCGCGTGAACCACAACGTCAACTAATAGTTGACATGTCCTCCGGCGCACTTTTCGGGCTCAGGGGAGTTGCGGCGGACGACGGGCTTGGTTGTCGCGGCAACATGGACCCAAAGGAAATGGGGGCGAACGCGGCCCGTGTTGCATTGCTCGCGCGGCACCTTGGCGCGATCCGGTCTGCACCCAAGCCGCGCCTGGGCTCGACATGGGACGCACTGGGTCCCGACATGGTGCGTGCTCTGGCGTGACGTGGAGCGAACGTTAGCTCGACCCACGCCGCACCTTGGCTCGACCTGGTGCGCACCTTGGCTCGACGTGGTGCGCACCTTGGCTCGACTTGGGACGGACCTTGGCGCGACTCGGGACACATCGTGTCCCGAGTCGGTGCGGACTTTGTCCCGACTCAATGCAGACATTGTCCCGACACGGGACGCCCCTGGGAGCGAGTCATGAGCGTGCGGGTTGAATTTGCGCCGGGCGCATGGATCGATTCGAGGCTGGCGGTGTGGCTCGAGAAGTTACGCACGCTGGTCGTGGCGGATTTGCACTGGGGCTACTCGGCATCGCATCGCGCGCGCGGAAATCTGGTGCCCGTCTGGGGCGACGACGTGATCGAGCAGCGATTGCGCGCGTTGATCGCCGACTATGCCCCCGAGGAAATGATCTGGCTCGGTGATTGTTTGCACGCGGCGGAAGGGCGCGCGGGCGCAGAGCGGTTTTTGCAGGAAACGAATGTGCCGGTGGTGGTGGTGCGCGGAAATCACGACGTGCGCTGGCGCTTCGACGCGTGCGTGGAAGCGGTCACGCGCGGGCCGTTCTTTTTTCATCATGGTGACGCGTCCGTCGAGGTGCCGGAAGACGCGATCGAGGTGATCGGACATTTGCACCCGGCAATCGTCTGGCGCGATGGCGCGGGCACGCGGCTGAAGTTGCCCGCATTGGTGGCGAGCGCGCGGCGATGGGTGCTGCCGGCGTTCTCGCCGTGGGCGGCGGGCGCAGCGTGGCGGGCGTCGGGCGGGGAAACTTTGCACGCGATCAGCGCGAAACGCATCTTTGCGGTTGCGCCGGTGTCGCATGGAGTCGACACATCCACCCGGTGAGATTTCTGCGCCACGTTTCCCTGTTGTTGCTCGCGATCGGCACATGCCATGTGTCCACCGCGGAGCTGGCGCTCGAACCGGGAGAGCAACTGGCTTTCCGCGTGTCGTGGGGGATCTTTTTCAACGCCGGCAGCATCGAGATCTCGACCCGCGACGAATCAACGACCGCGCGTTCGACGATGGTGGTTTCCACGAAGACCGCGACGCGTGGCGTCGTGCGGCGACTGCTGCGATTCGAGGCGATGGCGGATTCGGTTTACGATGTGGAGAGCGGCCGGATGCTCATCCATACCGAGCAGAGTTTGAGCAGCCGCAAGAAGGCGAATTTCGCTCTGGAGTTGAACTACGAGAAGCGCCTGGCGCGGTTCACGGATTTCGTGAATCCGGATCGCACGCAGGACGTGCCGATGCCCGAGGGTCTGGTGAACGATCTCATCATGAGCCTCATCCAGACGCGCTCGTGGGACATGAAGCCCGGCGACAAGCGCGACATCAACGTGGCCTTCGAAAAAGACATCTACGAACTCACGGTATATGCGCTGCGCTACGAAACGGTGGAGACGCCGCTCGGGAAGTTTCGCACGCTGGTGTTTCAGCCGCGCATGGAGAAGACGCCGCCGAAAGGCATGTTCAAGCGCGGCTCGACGGTGCAGGTGTGGATCGCACAGGACGATCCGCGAAAACTCCCCGTGAAGTTCGAAGTGGAGTTCAAATTCGGCGCGGGCGTCGCGACACTTGTGAAACACACGCCGGCGGGCGCCTCCGCGACCGCAACCGCCGCGACCGACGCGAGCGCGGAAGAAACTGAGAACGAGACCGCGCTCGACTAGAGCTTGCGCGCAGGTTTGCCCGCAGCGGCGCGCCGATCCCACACGAAGCGCCACGGTTTCGCGGCCCAGATTTCCCCGGCGTAATCCACGCCGATGCGCGGCGTGGTGCGGACTTCGACGCGACGCGGTTTCACGCCTTCGTCCTCTATCCACAATCCGGATACAGGCTCGGCTGGCGCGGCGTTGAGCGTGCGATCGATCGCAAGGTTCTTGGTCACGCGACCAGGCCCGCTGAGTCCCTCGACACCACGAATCAAAATCGCCGCGGGACAATCGGGCGGACCGACCACGAGATTGAGCATCTCGTGAATGCCATAGCAGAGGTAAACATACCAAACGCCGCCCGGCCCATACATGACCTCGGTGCGACGCGTGCGACCGGCGCGCGCGTGGCAGGCGAGATCGTGTTCGCCGTCGTAGGCCTCGACCTCGGTGATCGCGCGAGACTCGATGCGACCGTCAGGCCAGCGGCGAACGAGATGCTTTCCCAACAGGCTGCGGGCGAGAACGAGCGTGCGGCGCGATTGCCAAACTTTCGCTTCGATTACGCTGCCCATGTCGTTTGACTCCGCATCGCACGAACGAACGCAAACGATGGCCGCCGTCCAACCGCATTTTTTCACGCTCACCGGCAACCTGCTCGCCGAGCGCACGCTGGAGTTTTCCACGTGGTCGGCGGGCGCCACGCAGCGCGCGCGGCGCGAGACGTTTCAGGTCGGCGGCAAAGGCATCAACGTCGCGAAAATGCTCGCGCGACTCGGCACACCGCACACGGCGCTGTGTTTCACCGGAGGCGCAACCGGTGCGGAGTGCGAGGCGTGGCTGCGCGAACGCGGGTTTTCGTTTCGCAGCTTTTCGAGTCAGACCGCGACGCGCGCGGGCGTGGTCGTGCGCGGAGGTGAACACGCGGAAACGACATTTCTCGGACCCGATGTCGCGCCGAGTGCGGACGCACTCGCGCAATGCGCAGAGTTTCTCGATGCGCAGGGCGACGGAAACGTGCTCGCACTTTGCGGCAGCGCGCCCGGCTGGGCCGACGAGACGTATGCGCCCGTGCGCACGGCGCTGGAACGTTGGGCCGCGCGCGGTGTGCTCGTGGTCGACAGCTACGGTCCGCCGCTCGGGTGGGCCGTGCAGCAGCCCACTGCGCTTGTAAAGATCAACGCCACTGAGCTGCGCGGACTCGCAGTGGGGAGCGAAGCCGTGCCGGAGCGGTTGGAGAAGCTGCGCCGCGAAGCGCAAGTGCAACGCTGGATCGTGACAGGCGGCCCCGGTGCCGTCTGGGTCTGCGATCGCGAAACGGCGCCGATTTCGTTTACTCCGCCCCCGGTGCAGGAAGTTTCCGCCACGGGCTCAGGCGATGTGTTGCTGGCTTGCGTGTTGGAGCTCTTCTGTCGCCAAAGCATGGCGCTAAAAGAGGCGGTGCAACATGCGTTGCCGTATGCTTCGGCCAACGCAGCGCATCCCGGAATCGCGGAATTTGTGCTGCCGGTTTAGCAAGGAGCGCTTGTTGGTAAAAATCTCCCGAGCGGGAACAAATTAATCCTTGCTTTCACCTCCCCAGAACCGCTTTATCCGCGGTTTATTTTTATGAAAGCCACTATCAAGACCCAAGGACAGCAGTTCACTGTCACCGAGGGCGACATTCTGATCGTCAATCGCTATCCGAATACGGAAGCTGGTGCGACCGTGGAGATTAAGGACGTCCTCGCGGCGGGTGAAGGTGCCGATTTCAAGGTGGGCACGCCTCTCCTGTCCGGCGCTTCGGTCTCGGCCAAGATCCTCGAGAACAAGCGCGGCAAGAAGGTCATCGTTTTCAAGAAGAAGAAGCGCAAGGGCATGGAGCGTAAGCGCGGCCATCGCCAGGAGCTTTCCGTCATCAAGATTGAAACTATCAACGCCTAAGGAGCACACACGTCATGGCGCATAAAACAGGTCAGGGAACTTCAGCCAACGGACGCGAGAGCAAGTCGAAGCGTCTCGGCGTGAAACGTTTTGGCGGTCAGTCGGTCCTCGCCGGCACGATCATCATGCGTCAGCGCGGCAGCAAGCTGCACGCCGGCAAGAACGTCGGCACCGGCCGCGACTGGACGCTCTTCGCGCTGAAGGACGGCGTGGTGAAGTTCGACAAGGCTCACCGCCGCGTCGAAGTCGTCGCCGCCAGCTAAGCCGCGAAACTTCCTCCTCTCTCTTTTCAAAGCGCCGGATTGTCCGGCGCTTTTTTGTTTTTGCTGTGCGGCAGACGCGAGTGCCGCAGTGGAGGCGGGCTTACGACATCGCCGAAACTGCCCGCGCTCCATCTCAGGTCCAGCGGGGTTATCGCACGGTGACCTTAAAGACCGTTTGGGCGCTGGCGTGACCGTCGCTAACGGTCACCGTAATGGTCGCGACACCGGTCGCGCGTGCGACCGGACGGACCTTGATGGCGCGCGTCTTCCCCGTGCCTTTTAACTCGATGCCCGAGGCAGGCACCAGCTTGGTATTCGACGATCGTGCCGTCACGCGCAGCTTCGAGGCCCCGGTCTCCTTGTCGCTCACCTTGAACTTCAACGTCGGCGTAGCGCGACCGCGTCCGATCGACTGGTCAGCGATTGTAGAGATCGTAGGCACCGAATTAACCGTGACCTTAAACGAGGTGCTCGTGCTCGCGTAAGCATCGCTCACCGTGAGCGTGATCTTGGCCGAGCCGCGTTTTCCTTTGGTCGGAGCGACCGTCACGGTGCGGTTCTTCCCGGAGCCCCCCCAAGCACGATTCCTTTGGTCGGGACCAGCGACGTCTTCGAGGATTTTGCGGAGACCTTGAGCTTGGAAACAGCAGTCTCGCCATCGGAAAGCGTGAACTTCAGCGGCTTGGTTTTGCCGCCAACGGAAATCGTCTGGTCCGCGATTTTCGAAACCTTCGGCGGCGAGTGAACGATGACCTTGAAACTGCGAGTGCTGCTGAAGGTGCCGTCGTTTGCAGTAAGCGTAATTTTTGCCGAGCCGGCCTTCTTCGTGGCAGGCTTCAGCGTGAGCGTCCGGTTGTCGCCGCTACCGCTCAATGTCACACGCGAATGCGGCAGAAGTGTTTTATTCGAAGACGAGCGCGTGAGCTTCACTTTGCTTATCGCGGTGTCCGCATCGCTGAGCGATACCGTAACCTTCGCACTACCGCCCTTCGCAATCACGACATCTTTGATCTTCGCGATCTTGGGCGGATGAGCCTGCACTCCTCGGCGGATGGAATCATTACCGGAATCGGCGACATAGATCACGTCATTCACATCCACGGCAATTCCCCTGGGGCCATTAAACTTCGCGCCGTTTCCAGTTCCGTCTGTGGCTCCCGCGAGTGATCCGCCAGCGATCGTAGTCACCATTCCTTCCTTGGTGATCTTACGGATTGCATCGCTGTTATAGTCTGAGACGAACACATTTCCCTTTGAGTCCACCGCAATACCGTGGGGAGACCTAAAACGCGCCTTGCTGCCCTTTCCGTCCACATGGCCGGAGGCGTGCGGCGAACCAGCAAGAGTCGTGACCACCCCTGATTTGCTGACTTTGCGGATGGTGCTCGAAGAGTCTGCAACGTAGATTGTCCCATCCGACGTCACTGCCAGATCGATAGGATAGGAAAATCGCGCGTCCGCCCCTTTTCCATCGGCCCACCCCGCAACACCGGGTTCACCTGCGAGGGTGCTCACCTGCCCTGCAGGCGTAATTTTCCTAATGACGTGATTGTGGATGTCCGCGACATAGAGGTTGTTCTTTTGGTCGAGCGCTATGCCGCCGAGCCCAAAAACAGTGCGTTCGATGCAGCGCCATCAGCCCAGCCGGCTGCATTTGGCCCTCCGGCAAAAAACGTAACTGTTCCACCGCTTGATAGCACCCGGATGGTATCGCTCCCGTCCCCAAAATAAAGCAGTCCATCGCTGCTCACAGCCATCCCGTCCGGATAATACATCAACGCATTCGCAGCTCCGTTGGCATACCCCATTTTCCCCGCCACTCCGGCGATTGTCTCCACTTTCCCGTCAACAATTTTCCGGATCGTGTGATTCCCCGAATCCGCAACGTAGATGGCTCCGTTTTTATCTACTTTAACGTTCGCAGGCTCCAAGAACCGAGCCTGCGCGAGAGATCCGTCCGCGATTCCACGTCCGTCGAATCCTGCGAAAGTGGTGACTTCCCCATTCGGTGAAACCTTGCGGATGACATTCGCGACATTGATCGCCAAGTAGAGAGTGCCGTCACTATCGCAGGTCATTCCTGCGGGTCCAGTGTTAGCCAGAGAGTGCACGGCACCGCTGACATTTCCCCCTGAACGACCGGTATTTGACCTCCTTTCGGTGAGATTTTGATAATCTCCTCACCCTTCTCATCTGCGACGTAAATATTACCCGCCGAATCACGGCACATCGCCGACACGATCGGCAGTTCTAGAGACGGTGTGGTCACCTTCCCCTTGGGCGTGACCTTTCGCAAAATGCCGTTGTCACGCACCCACAGATTCCCTGTGTCATCTAAAAGGATGCTTTCTGGATACGAAAAGCGTGCTGCGGATCCCGTTCCATCTTGGTGACCGCTTTGTTCGGCCTTTCCGGCCAGCGTAGTCACATTGCCTTTAACGTCGATTCGCCGAATCGTGTAATTGTGAGAATCAGCTACATATAGCGTCCCATCCGGAGCGCAGGCGATTCCGCGGGGATCTTGGAACGTTGCATTACGCGCTGTTCCATCGCGCGAGCCCCGCTCTCTAGGGCGACCCGCGAACGTGCTTACCATACCTGCAGGCGTCACCTTTCGGATTACCGAAGTCGCCGTATCGGCAACGTAGAGATTCCCCTTCGCATCGAGAGCCATACCGGTGGGCTCCGCGAGCTCCACTTCCAGCCCGACTCCATCGAGATGCCCCCGAACACCCGCTTTCCCAACAAACGTAGTCACGACCCCATCTCGGGTAATCTTCCGGATCACATGATTATACGTATCCGCGACGTAGATCGTGCCTTCACCATCGGCGAGCACTCCCTCAGGCTCATTAAACCGCGCCGCCGATCCTTTGCCGTCAGCGCTGCCTTGGCTCGCTCGGCCAGCAATGGTCGTGAACGTATAGGGAACGTCGTAGTTGATCTGCGCAAACCCCACCACGGCCGCACCTAACACGCTCCCTACCAGCGCAAGCACGCGAAACGCGTGCTCGAATTTAGAAAAACCCGCGCGCAACGACGCCGATAGAAGGGGCATGATCATGGGGACGCTGGAAACGTGAGCGCTCGATCCTCGGAATAGAGTAATCCGTCGGACCGCGCGCGGAGACGCTTGATCATCGGGCTACATCGCAACGCCGCGAGCCCGTATTTCCGGGAAAATATCCTGATTCGATCAATCGTCCCGCCTTCAATTATCGCGCCTTGTTCTCCGCGCTTTTTGTTTTTGCCGCACGGCAGACGTTTTTCGACGATCCTCCTCGTGACTCCCGAACGGCTTGCCGAACTCCAGCGTCAGCGCGCCCTCGTGCAGGAGCAGCTCACGTGGCTCGATCGCGAGATCGCGGCGTGCCAAGCCTCGACCGCGTCCGCGCCAGCCGGCGACGCCGTGCGCACTGCGTCGCACTCCGTGCCGCTCACTGCAACCGGCTCGGCCGCACCCCGGCCCGCGACCGTTTCCACGCGGCCCGTTCTCACGTCGCCCCCTCTCGCGCCCCTTCCCGATCTCCAGCCCGACCCTCTCGCTGCGCGACGCGATACCCGCCGCGGCTGCTTCATCGCATTTGCATTAGCGCTCGCGATCTTCTTCGGCACGCTCGTCGCGATCTACTTCTGGAAATACCGCGATCGCCCTCTGTTTCGCGCCGAAAGCGCCGCCCGGGCATAGCGGAGAACCTGATTCGCTTGACGGCGCGAAACTTCCCTCTTGCCGCCATGAGGTTCTCCTGAGATTTCTTCGTCTCTTTCGCGCTCGGCGCGCGTCTTCTTTCGTTCCATCGCCCATCCACCGCATGCATAGTTTCTCCGAGCAATGTCTCGATATGGCCCGCTCGATGCTGGCCCACAATCTCGACTCGATTCAGCCTGACGGCACCCTGATTCCCGTTCCCGGAGAACAAGCCCGCCCTGACGAGCCCGGCCACGTCGCCTACGCCCTCGGCGAGTTCTACCGCGCCACCGGCGAAACCACCCTCAAAGGTTACGACCTCATCGATCTCGCGGCCCGCTGCATCACTGCACAGATGTTCATGGAGCCGGCCGCCGAAAACGGTCTCGCTTACGCCGCCCTCGGCCTCCTCTGCTACGGTCCCTCGAAGGAGCGCAATCCCGTCTGGGAGCGTCTCGTCCCCGAGACCCAGGAGCGCATCGACAAGGCACTCCTCCACCGCAGCGACTACGACAACCACTGGCAGGCGTTTAACATCGCGAAGGCCGTCGCGCGTTTCTCTTTCGGCCTCTCCAAGAAGGACGAAACCTCGCGCCTGATCGAGCGCATGGTCGATCGCATCGGCCAGACGAGCTCCGCCGGTTTCTTCGACGACGCCACCAACGGCCTCAGCGGCAATTTCAATCTCTACGGCGTCTGGGTGTTCGTCTTCACCCGCTCCGCGCTCCAGCTCCACGCCAACTCCGGCGTCCGCGACCGCAAGCTTCCCACGCTTCGCACCTACGCCGAGAAATACATCAAGATGATGCCGGACCTCGTCCGCGCCGATGGCCTCGGCTGGGCGTTTGGTCGCGCCGGTGGTGCCTACGGGCAGATGCACCCGATCAGCTTGATCCTTCAGGGCCTGCGCGACGGCTGGATCCCCGACGACCAGAAGGTGAAGTATTTCGACATTCTGCGCCGTCTCTTCCTCTTCTTCTACGGCACCTACCTCGATCAGGAACACGGCTTCCTCGATCTCCGCGACACCGAGCGCACCGCTTACGAGAAGCACACCACCCGCATGGCGAACTTCGACGCCGCGCGTTACCTCTGCCAGTGGTCGCGCCTCGCCAAGACCGTGCAGATGCCCGCCGGTCAGCCGAAGATCGAGCCCGCCCGCACGAGCGGCCGTTTCGTCATCTTCGACAAATCGAATCGCAAGGAGCAGGGCCTCTTCCTCTATCGCGACGCCGAAAGCGGTCTCCACGCGCAGATCCCGCTCATCAGCTCCGGCAGCCGCCTCACCGCGGACTCGCTGCCCTTCCCGCACTGCCCGGGCGTGTTCGACTGGCCCAATAACGTTTACGTGCCCCTGATGCTCCCCGAGCTCACGTTCGGCGATCAGGTCACGCTGCCCGCCTTCTACGGTCGCAACTGCGTCACCGGTTTGGGCCTGCGCAACAGCTTCTACTTCCGCTACGATCAGCCCGAACTCATCAACACCAGCGAAGAGTTCGTCAAAGGCCTCGGCTCCGTGAAGGTCCAGTGGTCTTTCTCGGGCAACAAGATCAGCGCCGAGTTCGCCTACACGGTGAAGCAGCAGGTCACGCTCGATAAATTCCGCTACGTCCTCGCGATCGCCGCGCCGCACTCGAAGTATCGCATTCCCGGCTCGCCGACGCTCGGCCAGCAGGGTCACCGCTGCACCGTGGTGAAGGACGACTTCCAGGCCACGTGGCAGGAAGCCGAGGTCGTCAGCGCCGATCCGACCTACCGCACCAATTACGGCAAGATTCACTATCTGCAGTATCTCGTGCGCGACCATCCGCTCATCATGCGCCCGGGCCACGTTTACCGCCTCACGGTGAACTTCGATCCCGACGTCGCGCAGATCGACAGCTGAAGCTAGTTTCGATTTCGATTTTTGATTTTCGATTGGACCGGAGCCTCCGCGCTTCAGCCCAATCGAAAATCGAGAATCCAAAAATCGAAAATCCCCGATGCTCTCCCGCCGCATCATCCCCTGCCTTGACGTCAACGCCGGCCGCGTGGTCAAGGGCGTGAAGTTTCAGGAACTGCGCGACGCGGGCGATCCCGTCGATTGCGCGAAGGCCTACGACGCCCAAGGCGCCGACGAACTCGTTTTCCTCGACATCACCGCCTCCAGCGACGAGCGCAAAATCATGCACGACGTCGTCGCTGCGACCGCCGAGCAATGCTTCATGCCGCTCACCGTCGGCGGCGGTCTCCGCACGGTGGCCGATATCGAAGCGATGCTGAAAGCCGGTGCGGACAAGGTCTCGCTCAACACCGCCGCGATCAAAAATCCCACGCTCATTTCCGATGCGTCCAACCGCTTCGGCGCCCAGTGCATCGTGCTCGCGATCGATGCTAAGCGCGAGCCCGACGGCAAATCGTGGCGCGTTTACACCCACGGCGGCCGCAATCCCACCGAACTCGACGCGGTCGCGTGGGCGCGTCGCGCCGTCGAACTCGGCGCCGGCGAGATTCTTCTCACCAGCATGGATGCCGACGGCACCAAGGCCGGCTACGATGTCGCCCTCACGCGTGCCGTGAGCGACGCGGTTTCTGTGCCTGTGATCGCCAGCGGCGGCGCCGGCACGCTCGACCATTTCGCCGAAGTGCTCGACGAAGGCCACGCCAGCGCTGTGCTCGCCGCGAGTCTCTTCCATTTTGGCACGTTCACGATTCCGCAGGTAAAAACGTTCCTGCACGATCGCGGCGTGCCCGTGCGCGTTTAACGCGAGCCGCCGATTCCCGGCCAAGTCCCGAGTGCTCCAACCAACACCTTTCGCACGCGCCTCGCGGTCGCGCGACACGCGTCCCAGGGCCGCTCAAAACACGAGGAGACTCCGTCAAACGACGCATAGCTGACTCTGCGGAATTCCCCACGCTGAGCTCCTCTCTCAAATGACTGCCGCGTCCGCACCTAAGTTGTCCTACCCGCGCGAGGCGTCGCTCGTCGACCTTTGGCAGCAACAGGTGCAGACGCATCCCGATCAGATAGCGGCGATCGAGGGAAAGCAGCGCGCGACCTACGCCGATCTCGATCGCTGGAGCAGCGCGCTCGCGCTTCGGCTCGCCCGACTTGGAGCCGGTCCCGATACTCGCGTCGCCGTCGCCATCGATCGTTCGATCGAGTTGCTCGTCGCGTGGCTCGCCGTGCTGAAAACCGGCGCCGCTTACGTGCCGCTCGATACCGACTATCCGGCCGCCCGTGTGAGCCAGATGCTCGAAAATGCCGCGGTCACAGCCGTCGTAGGCCTCCCGCAGTTCACCGAGCAACTCCCCGCGCTCTCGCTTCCGATCGTCACCTTCGATCTCGCTTCGCTCGCTCACGACGCGAGCACGTTTCAGTCCCCTTCGATTCCCGCCGAAGCCCCCGCGTATGTGATGTTCACTTCCGGCTCGACGGGGCGCCCCAAGGGAGCGGTCGTCTCCCATCGCGCCATCGTGCAACTCGTGCGCGGGCAAACCTACGTGCCGTTCGGTCCCGAGCTCGTGTTCCTCGTCATCGCCTCGCCCGCGTTCGACGCGATCACGTTCGAAGTCTGGGGCGCGCTGCTCAACGGCGGACGCTGCGCAATCTACCGCGCGACTCAGGTCGACTTCGTCGAACTGGAGACGCTTATCCGCACGCACGGGGTCACCACCAGCTTTCTCGCCACCCGACTTTTCAACCGCATCGTCGACCTTCGTCCCTCGACGCTCGCCGGGCTCCGTCACCTCGTGATCGGTGGCGAGGCGCTTTCGCCGGTGCACATCCGCCGCGCGCTCGCCGCGCTGCCCGGCGTCGCCCTCGTCAATGGCTACGGTCCCACCGAGTGCACCACCTTCGCCTGCACGTATCCAATTCCTGGAGACGGCCGCTGGCCGGGCGACTCCGTGCCGATCGGCCATCCGCTCGCGCACACGGTCGCCCGCGTGCTCGACGATTCGCTGCAACCCGTCGCGCCGGGCGGCGAAGGTGAACTTTATCTCGGCGGCGATGGCGTCGCCGACGGCTATTTTCAGCGTCCGGAACTCACCGCCGAGCGCTTCGTCGAGCTGCGTGAGACCGACGGCTGCGTGCGGCGCTTCTATCGCACTGGCGACATTTGCCAGCTCCTGCCCGACGGCGCGCTCGTGTTTCGCGGTCGCCGCGACGGCCAGGTGAAACTCCGCGGCTTCCGCATCGAACTCGAGGAAATCGAAACCGCTCTTCGCCAGCACGCCGCCGTGCAAGAGGCCGCGGTCGCGCTTCAGCCGGGCTTCGGAGGATCGCCGCAACTTTTCGCCTACCTCGTTCCCGTCCACGCTCGCGCGTTTTCCACGGATCGCGCGCTGCGCCAGTGGATTTCCGCGCGCCTCCCCGCCTACATGGCGCCGGCGCATTATCGGATCACCTCCGCCCTGCCCCTCACCGCCAACGGCAA
The DNA here is from genome assembly GCA_024707325.1 of Opitutus sp. Classification (GTDB taxonomy): domain Bacteria; phylum Verrucomicrobiota; class Verrucomicrobiia; order Opitutales; family Opitutaceae; genus Opitutus. The sequence continues at coordinate 84,207 of JANPZY010000003.1, forward strand.
ACTCGATCGCGCGCGCCTCCCGCAGTGGACCGCCACGGAGCTGCCGCCGGACGCTCCCCATCGCGATCCCAGCTCCGCCACCGAACAAGTTCTCGCCGCCATCTGGGGCGAAGCGCTCGGCATCAAGCGCCTGGGCATCGATCGCGACTTTTCCAAAGCGGCGGCGACTCGTTGCTGGCTCTGCAGGTCACGGCGGACATGGAACGCGCCTTCCGCCGCAAATTTTCTCCGGGCGTTCTTTTCGATGCGCCCACGGTGGCGATCATGGCCGAGCTGATCGGCGCGCCCGACGAACGCTGGCTTCAGCCCAGCCTGCGCGGCCGCGGCCCCGGCGCGCCGCTTTTCTACATTCCCGGCGTTTTCGGTTTCGCGATCATGCCGCAATCGCTCGCGCGTCGCCTCGATGGCATCTGCCCGTATTGCGACAACCTTCACTTTCCCGGCAGCCGTCCCGGTGAGCCGATTTTGGATTCCGTGCCGGCCATCGCCGCCGAGCTCGTGAAACAGATCCGCGCGTGCTGCCCGGGCCCGCGCTATCAACTCGCCGGCTATTCATTTGGCGGCGAACTCGCCTTCGAGGTCGCCGCGCAGCTCCGCGCGTCCGGCGCCGAGGTGCTCAACGTTTTTCTTCTCGATAGTATGACCAACCGCGTGGAGCGGCAGCGCGGTTTGCTCGCCGGCCTGATCGCCGCCGCGGGTTTTCTGCTCAGGGGTCCGACCCATGAGCGTCGCACGTTTGTCGAGACGCGGCTCCGGGCCACGCGAGAGCGGTTCGGAAAACTGCTCCGACGTCTCGCCAACTTCGGCCGGCGCTCGGCTCGCGGCGCTCCCGCGCTCTCGACCCGCGCTGTAAAACCGACCCTGCGCGCCCGTCGAAAGCACCGAAGCCGTGCCCGTCGACACACACGGCGTTTACCTGCGCAGCCGTGTGCAGCCGTTCTCCGTTTACTACTCGTATGAGGACTGTCCCACCGGCGGCTGGGAAAATCTCTTCCGGCGCGGGCTCGAGGTGCACGAGTTCGAGTGCAACCACCACGCCTTCATCGTCGAGCCGATGATCTCGCGCATCGCCGACATCATCGTGGAGAAACTCCGCCACGAAGCCGCGAGCGTCGCGCCCGCCCACGTCGCGGCGTGATCAACGGGCGCGGCTCCTTTCCGCAAACGCGCCCGTTGCGACCACTTCGCTTCAGCGCGACACCGGCTCCACCACGCGCGTCTGGCGTCCCGCGAGCTTCGGACGCTGCAGCGCAGCCTTCTCCGGTTTCGGAGTGGCTTCGCCGGTCGCGGATTCGTTCTCGAGACCGCTGATCGCCTTCAGACGCGCAATGTTGTCGTTGAGCAACCGGACCTGCTGCTGGAGCTGCTCCGACGCCGACGCTGTTTCTTCCGCGGCCGCCGCGTTGCCCTGCGTGATGCGATCGACCTGCTGGATCGATTTGGAAATTTCCTCCACGCCGCGCTGCTGTTCCGCCGACGTCGCCGCGATCGAATTGGCCTGCGTATTCGAAATCTCCATACGCTGATCCAATTCGACGAACGCCTGGCCGAGCGCCTCCGAGATCGTCACGCAGCTCTGCGTTTCTGCGAGCGAGGCGCCGATGCGCTCGTTGCTTTCCTTCGCCGCCGCCGCCGCCCGTTGCGCGAGCGCGCGCACTTCGTCGGCCACCACCGCGAATCCGGCGCCGGCTTCACCCGCGCGGGCCGCTTCGACCGCGGCATTGAGCGCGAGCAGGTTCGTCTGAAACGCGATCTCGTCGATCGTGCGGGTGATCTTCACGACATCCGCGTTCGTTTTTCCGAGGATCACAATGTGCTCGTGCAGCTCGCGCGTCTTCGTCCCGCCGCGCTTCGCGCTTTCCAGCGCCTCGGTCATCGCGGCCAAAATTTCCTTCGCGTGCAGATTGTTCTGCCGCGCCGTGCCGGCGAGTTCCTCGAGCGCCGCGGCGGTTTCCTCGATCGAGGCCGCCTGGCTGCTCGCGTCCCGCGCCACCATCTGGCTGGCATCGGCCGCCTGACGTGACACCGCGTTGCACTCGTTGGCGCTTTCCGTCAGCGCCGAGGAGATTTCGCCCAACTTCGTCTTCACCGAGCGCCGGATGAAAAACGCCAGCACCCCCGCCAGCACGGTGCTCAGCAGCACGCCTCCGGTCGTGATCGCGCGCGAAGTCGCCAGCTGAGTCTCCACGTGTTTGGCCATCGTGTGCGTCGCGACCGCGGCCGCACCGGAGATCTTCTGCGTGCCCTTGGTCAATATATCGCCATAGCCCGCCCACTCCCGCATGCGCTCCGGATCGCGTCCGCCCGGTTGCTGCATGTCTTCGAGCACCCGGCGATAAGGCACCAACGCCTCGCGCAGTTTCCGCACCTCTCCGGCCACATCGCCGAAACGCGCGTCGAGCGCCATCGCGCCGATTTCGACCAGCTTTTGCTCGTAACCCGCGAGCTCCTGTTTGCCCGGTTCCAGCCGCTCCATATGGCCAGCCGAGCCAAAATAGATGAAATGCACGCGCGCCCGCACCAGTTGTTGCTCCAGCGCCGCGCCCCGCTCCGAAAGCAACGAAGCTTGCTCGGCGAGCAGGCGTGCATCACGCAGCGCGCGACTGGTCAGCACCATGTTTCCGACTGCTCCGACGATCAAGAGGGACAGGATGAGGGCGAAGCCAGCAGTGAGCTGGCCGGTGATGGTCTTGTGCATGGCCAAACCGGGGAAATCGGCTCCAACTCGCAAAACTCCAGCGAAAATCGTCTTTCGCTAGTTTTTGTCGCTAAATGCGACGTGGGGAATCGCAACCCCGGCAAGAGCTTGCGCGGGCCACCATCCGGCCAGCGGAATCGACCCAACGGTGCAGCGACCCTCTACGCCCCACCCGCGCACAAAAAAGCCGGGAGCGATCTCCCGGCGCGCAGAAACAAACCTGCCGTTTCGCTCAAGGCTTCTTCGCCGGCAGGATCTCGTAGAGCACGTAGATCTTCGACGACTCGCCCATCATGTCCTTGCCCGGCTTCAACCGCACCGTCACCGGACCGTAGACCGAGCCATAAAGTCCGCCCCACGACGGCACGAACTCCTCCCTTCTTCACGACATAAAACACCCAGCCGCGCATGTCGGCCGACGTGTTGTTCGACGTCGTGCCCATGTTATAAATCGTGAGCATCTTCCCCGCGGGGACTTTGATATCGAGTTTCTTGGTAAGAACCTTGGAAACGGGCGCCGCGAAGGCCGGCAACGCCAGCAACGCGCACGCGAGAACGCTGAGCTTCAGGAGAGAACGAAGAACTTTCATGTGGTGGTAAGAGGCGCACCGCCTGAAACGCCGAATTGCCGGCGCCCCATGGTGCATCCCCTCGATCGTGCTCCCGCGGAAATTCCTGCTGCAATCTCCCTTCAATAAGCCGCCCTCCGCGACACCGCATCAGCTTGCACCCGATGCCCACGTCGCACGGCAATCCGCACGAGGTCTCGACGATGTCCGCACTCGATCGCAACCCAGTCCGCACCTTCGCTCAAGCGTGTCCGGACCTTTGGTCGACCGTGTCCGCACCTTCGGTCGACCCTGTCCGGACCGCGTCGCGACTTGGGACGCTAAATGTCGTCCGGTCCCAACCAGCGGAAATAAGTGATCACGAAGCGACGGCCCAACGTCCCATTTGCGGAGTCAATAACCTCAGGGGTCCGCTGCACGATCGCTTCGCAGTAGGCTTTGGATAGAACGGTTCCATCAAGAGGATCTATGGCATCGCCATACGCGCGGATTCGAAAGGTGTCGGAACGAGGCTGAAGAAGGGGCTCTAGACTCGCGACAAAGTCGGTCGGCGTGGGGCGAGGAGTCGCCAGCCGCCCGATCGCGTTGGCGAGGGTTGTTGAGTTAGCAAATGAGGTGAGATCGAGGAAGGGCCCCTCTGATTTGATTCCGCTTAACATTTCGCTGGCAAAATTCTCTCGGCGTGTTTCGCCGGGCAGACCTAAGCCCAAATTTTGTGCTGCTAGGTAGCATGCAGCCTCCCACACCTCAGCATTGGTCGAATTCGCAGAGAATCCACCTGAGACCATAAGCGCTGTGATAGTGCCGTTCCGCCAAGTCTTGTATCTGGAAAGTCGAGCTCCGCGCGGCAGTCCATCTGCCACGGAGAATGCGGTCACCGTAGCGACATGAAAATTCGAACTCCACGGAATATTCGACTTCACCAATTTGAGCTGCTCGAACGCGTTCACTTTGAGGGTGGCATCCACATCGGGAGTGTAGGCTGCCGACACGTAGGCAGGATCCAAACGCATGAGCGATGCACTCGGCACCGTGTTGGATGCCGTGCTGAAATCGTCATACCCTATCATCGAGATTTTAACCCCCTCGTCGCCGACCCAGTAAGCGATGGAGCCACCTAGCGTTGCTGTCCCCGCTTCGACCGCCTTGCGCGGAACTTCGACATAGTCCTTCCCCGATGAAGCATCCTCAGTTCCGATGGTATTCGCGCCTACCAGCAACACTGTCCCGAGCGTCCCTGATGTGGCAAACGTTGTGGGTGTGCCAGTGACTAACCACCCACGGAAACCGGTCGCATCCCAAGCGCCTGTCCAGCGCGTCTGCCGCGGACCCGCTGTCGCGTCACCTTTTGCGATAACGGTGGTTGATACATCTGGTCCAGCAAGTTTCTGAAGATCACCCAAAGCTAACCCGACTGCGACTAGAGCGTTCGCACGCGCGTGAGCTGCTCTGACCCTTTCCGAAGAGACTTGGGACGCCGAGCGCGCGACCACTGTTAGGCTGAAAACCGCAAAAGCGTGACCAAGGCAAGCAGCGCCAACGTGAGCACCAGTGCGAATCCCGACATCCGGACCGACCATGATCCTAAGGAACGCATTGCTAAAATGCCACGCTTCGAAGCGCTATACGACGCACGAAGACACGGGAATGTGCATTCGCCACGGACCACCACCACGCGCCGTAGTCATTCCCGAATTCAGCCGGCATGAAGACTAACCCGCGCTCGATGGCGGAAATCTTTGCTGCGCCTTCTTCGGTGAGTATCCGCACCATCACATCGACATAGGCAGGTGCATCCTGATCCTTCACGCTAAAGCTCGTTTCCGAGGAAATCGGGAAGATGCGCTCCAAGTCGCCGGTATCGCTCTCGCGGTAGAACCATACACCGAAGTCGATCACGTTGGTCCCCGCATTGTAGGTCGTCGACGGCTTCAACAGATCGTCGAACTTAGTGAGATCATAGCCCGTGTTGAACGTCGCCGAATCCGTCGTGATAGCACGGAATAGGCTGTAGCGAACAGACTCCGCATCGGGAAAGTCCGTGCTCGCGAACGAGCGACGCACGACCTGATAGCCAACCGCAATGGGAGTTCCGGGTGTCGTGGTAAAGAAACGGAGCCAATGCCCTGACGCAGAAAAAGCGGGCGTCTGCGATTGATGGATTGGCGCCAGTCGGCACGAAGTCAGTGCTGGTCGGCTTCATGGGTGTAGCACTGATCCAGCCATGACTCGCCAAATCAGCGTCGAACGTCTCACAACGCATCCAAATATTTCCGTCTCGTCGGAAAATTGCGCCCTGTAAATCACGTTCCAGAAAGTCGAAGATAAGTTGGGCAGTTGTATCCGCAGTGAAACGGTCCTGCGCCTTCCGCCACACGCTAAGCGTGCCAGTTGTGACGGAGACCATGATCCCCGCGATCACGACGGTGATCGCGACCGCGATCAGTAGTTCGACGACTGTGAATGCACGTTGATGTCGACGTCCGTTCATCTTCGAAGAGAGACCGTGAAAGTGATACTGGAGCGATCTTCGATCTCCGTGCGGACCGCACCACCGTCCTGCGCACGTAGCTTGTAGGGCCAGGAAACCCGCACCTGCACCGGGAGCACCGCTCCCACCGCTCTTTCGTAGGCGAGTGGCGGTGTTGAAAATTGCCAGAGCTCGATTGCGAAATACTGCGCCCACTCTTCCACATCGCTCGCACTCTCCTCCCGCACGTCGCGTCCGTCACGAGGCGCTACCAAGGTCAACGTGCTGGATGCATCAGAGGGCTTTATTGAAGTGGCCAGCGTATCGAGCGAGCCACTTCCTGCCAATCGACGCATCTCCGCTTCGATGGCACCGGAGAAGCGTTGGGCAACGAGCGAATCTCCGGAGTCCGCCATCTCACGCGTAAGCAGCGGCAACAATGCTAGCACTGTGGCTACGGCCACGGCCAGCACGCTCACGGCGATCACCACCTCCACCATCGAGAATGCCCCTTGACCGCGCACACTCATCCTAGAATCCGCTTCGCGTGTTAATCAGCGCCGCGACTCCATACGTGCTGATCGAAACTCCCCGCACCGAATCCGGAGATTCGGCGCGCACGGGAGATTCACCAGCAGCATAGGACCCCGGTTGACGAGTGACCGCGCGCGCCAAGACCACATCCCCACTACCGAACGTCATCGTATCGTTGGGCGTAAATTGGATACGATCCCACGTTTCGTCGCTGCTCGATTGCACGGCGGCAGTGATTGCTGACTGATGAAGAGACGATGAGCTGAGGACCTCACTGCCATATGATTTCCTCCACCCGTTTGACGATTCGTAGAAACCGGTGGGAACGCGCGAACTATGGGGAAGCACAACAATGCCTTCGGGCAGTGAGACCACACTGAGTGTCAGCGTCCAATCGTCCGCTTTGTAGGCCGACTCCTGCTGCACCACGAGCATGCGGCGAAATCTTGCCGGATTGCTTGGGTCCGCATGGATTAATACCCGCACGCGACATCCACTCGCTGCCGCTTTCGTGCGGGCGGCCGTGAGCAAGTTCGCAACGGTCGCCTGCCCGTTCTGAAGGGCGGCGGCTTTGTTACTCCTCAAGCCACCGATTAGGACAGCCGTCACGCCAGCGATAATCGCGATTACAACGAGGAGCTCGATGAGCGTGAAGCCGCCACGTTCTTCGCTGATTGGTCTCATTTCCAACTAAAGATGAGATCGGCGGCGGAACTGCCTTTGCCAGCCGAATACAGGATGATCCCTGCCCGGATGCCGGACAAAGGAAGATCATCATTTCCGGGCGTGAAGCTGGCGGTGTATCCGTTTTGACTGTTGCCCACTCGCACGGACATGACGGACAACTCAGTGCCTCGGATGACGCCGTTTCCATCGGAGTCGAAGAGCACGACAATGTCTCTGTTGCCGTAGGCATCGACGAGTTCGTTGACCGCGTTGCCTGCGGCGTCCTTCGCGAACTCGGACTCCGAGATCGAGTAGAACGAGATGGCCTTGGTATTGCCGTTGAGTGCCGGCCCCGAGAGTGCGGTGCCCGTGTAATCGCGGCCGGTGAGCGCGGCGAGAAACTTGGTCGGATCGAGCAGGTTGTTGGTCGTGACCGCTGGATAATACCCATACTCCTGCTTGAACTGCTCCATCGCGGCGGCCCATTGGCTGAAGCGGACTTTGGTCTCGGCCTTCTTCGCGGAGTTGCGCACACCGCTCACGGTGGGAATCAGAATGCCCGCGAGAATGCCGATGATCGCGATCACGGTCAGCAATTCGATCAACGTAAAAGCGCGGCAGCGTTTCCGTGTTTCCGTCCTTCCGTGATTAGGACGGCGTTGAGCGGGAGGCGTCATCGGTTTCACTCGTTAGCGTAGAGATTGTCGGCGTTGCCGTCGGCGCTGGGATTCGCGTAACCGCCGTTGCGCAGCGCTGGCGTGTCCTGACCGTCGGGTCCGATCGAATACAGGACATAGCTGGGATTGGTCCACGTGGTGCCCGATGGCTTGTAAACGTAGACGTAGGGCTGGTCCCATGGATCGATCAGCACGGCGCTGGTGTTTTCAAACGGATCCGCGTCTTCGGGCGTGCGAAAGAGCGCGAGGTCGATCTGCGCGCGTCCATTGATGGTCGCACCGAGCGGACCTTTTTTGCCGATGAGCGCCTGGAGAAAATCGGCAGCGTCCTCCGTGCGCGGGTAGTCGCCGAACTGGCGTTTGTAGCCTTCGAGTCCGGCGGAGAGCGCGGCGAGTTCGGCCTTGGTGCGCGCAATCTTTCCCGACTCCGACACGCGGCGTCCCACGCCGAGCACGATCGCCGAAAGAATCCCGATGATCGCGATGACGGTCAGCAGCTCGATCAATGTAAATGCGGCCGTGCGGCGATGCCGCGCAGCGAAGATGGGAGCTGGAATATCCGAGATCGGAACCGGAAATTCGCATGCCGCGAATCCCGATTGGCGGAGCCTTCCGGGCAAATCGGCATTTCTCTGTGCGCTCTGTGTCAGAGCTCTCTGTCCTTTGTCGCCAAAAGATCGGAGATCAGACCCGACGTTGGCACGAGTCGGGCCGCACCCTGGCGCGGCGTGAGCGAAGCTGGAATTTCGCACGCGGCGATGAAGCCGGGGCCGTTCCAGCGCGGCAAGCGCAGATCCGCATGAGCGAACCGGAAACCGAAGATTGGAGTTCGGTTCGCACCCAGTCCTCAAAACCCGGATTTACCGAAGCACGCAATAGCCGCGAACGAACAGAAAACCTCCGTGAACTCTGTGTCAGAGCTCCGTGCCCTCTGTGGCCAAAAGACCGCAGACGGTTCGCGTTCAGCTCACGCGCATCAACTCACGCAGTCGCGCGCAAACCGCCGCGTTGCCCGCGATGTAGAAGATGCGGCCCATCTTCAGATTGAACTCACGGAGTGGAAACTGCGGGCCGTTGAGAAACTGCACGTCGGCGCCGGCGCCAAGGCAGAGCGGCACGGCGGCGGCGATGTCCCAGATTTTCACGTTGTGGTCCACCACTCCACCGAGGATGCCCACGGCGACATACGCGAGGTGCAGCGTGCTGCTGCCGAGGCCGCGGATCTTGAAATGCTCCACGAGCGTCGTCGCGTGATCGAGGTAGCGTTTGTCGTAGGGGCTGTGGAAACCGAGCAGCGTTTGCGCGGAGGGCGGCTCGGGATTGGCCGAGGCGGGACGGTCGCCGTCGAAGACGCCGAAGCCCGGGCCGCCGTGGATCAGCACGCGGCGGCTGAGATCGTAGATGACGCCGTAGACAGGCTGGCCGTTTTCGTAGAGGCCGAGCGAGATCGCGCAGTGGGCGATACCGAGCGCGAAGTTGTTGGTGCCGTCGATCGGATCGAGAATCCACACGAAGCGCGCGGTGACGGGAATCGGCGCGGGCGCCTGCGTGAGTTCCTCGCTGAAAAACTGGTCCTCGGGAAACGCCGCGGTCACCTCGCTCTGGATCGCCTCGGAGATCGCGATGTCGACCTCGGTCACGCGCGTGCCGTCGGATTTCCACATGCTCGACGCGCGACCGAAGGCGGCGTGCAGCTGCTCCGTGCGGGCGAGCACCGTGCGCTTGGCGATTTCGATTCGGGCGAGCAGTTCAGGCGAACTCATCCGATCACGAAAAGCACGAAGCGCACGAAGACCAAGCCCCGAGTGAAAAAGTCCGCGCGGGGGCGCGGGCTCACTCGTAGTCGTAGAGCTTGGGATCGCGGGTGGGCGCGGTGCGGCGCACGCGGAAACGGTGACGCGCGGCTTTTTCCTCGGCCGTCTCCTCCCCTCGGTCGGGCGGGCCGAGTTCGCCGTCGGGATCGCCCATGCCGCAGGGTGATTCGCCGCCGAGCTCCGCTTCGAGTTCCTCGGGATCGGCGCCTTCCTCGAGTTTGCGCACCACCTCCTCCATCTCGCCGTCGATCTTTTCGCCGGTGAGTTCGGACATGCGGCGCATCATGCGGGCCATCGCGCGCGGGTCGTTTTCATCGACGTGGGCAAACTCGCTTTCCATCGCGGACATCGCGGCCTCCATGCGCGCCTCCTCGGCGGAATCGATCGCATCGGCGCCGCCGGACGCGGGCGGCGGATCGTCGGATTTTCCGCCGCTGGTGATGGCGAAGGCCGAGACGATCTTCTGCATGCGAAACGCGGGATTGTCGGGGCACTTCGGGATCGTCTGCCCCTGCGCCAGCGTCTTCGCGTAGAACTGGTAGATCGTGTGGTTATCCGGACAGTAATACTCGTAGATCGGCATATCGACGCCCGCGAATTAGGCAGGCGGGCGCTTTTTGGCAAGTTGGTGGCCGTGCTGCACGAGCGGCTTGCCCTGCTGGTTGAGGCGATCGAGCACGCTGGCCAGGCGGCGTCGCTTCTCGTCGTCGGCGGCAAACATCTCGAGCTGCTGCGGGCCGTCTTCGACGCCGGAAAACTTCACGCTGATGAGGCGCAGCGGGAGACGTTTTCTCCAGGCCTTCTTCAGGAGCGGCGCGATGAACGGATAAAACGGCGCCTCGAGATCGGTGCCGGTTTCGAGGCTGTGCGCGTGCGACTCGTGCGTGAAATCTGGATACCGCACTTTCACGGTAATCGTGCGGACGCGTTTCCCGTCCTCGCGGATTTTCGGGAGCAACTCGTCGACCATGCCTTTCGCGATCCGCTCTATCGTGGCGAAATCGCTGATGTCGCGGCCGAAGGTCTCCTGCTGCGAGTAGCTTTTCGCGTCTTCGCGTTCGACGTGCACCGTGCGGTCGTCACGCCCGAGCGCCTGATCGAGCATGTCGCGCCAGCCGGAGCCGAAGATCGCGCGCAACTCCTCTTCGCTGCGCACGCGCAGGTCACCGATCATCCGCAGGCCGTGACGTTCGCGGAGGATCGTCTCGGTTTTCTCGCCGACACCGGGAAGTTTGCCGATCGAGAGCGGCGCGAGAAACTCCGCCTCGGTGCCGGGCGGCACGACGACGAAGCCGCGCGGCTTCCGGAGTTTCGAGGCGATCTGCGAGACGAGTTTGTTGCTCGCGATGCCGATGGAGACGGGAATTTGCAGCGTGTCCCAGATCTTCGCCTGCAGCGCGCGCATCTTCGCCTCGACCTCCTCGATCGTCGCAAAACCGCACGGGCCGAGATCGAGATAACCTTCGTCGATCGAGTTGCGCTGCACGAGCGGCGTCACGGTCTCGCAGAGATCGAACATCTGTTTCGAAACCTTGCCGTAGAGCCCGGAGGTGTGCGGCAACAGAATCAAGTCGGGGCACACCCGCAGCGCGCGTTGCGTCGGCATCGGCGTATAAACACCGGCCGCCCTCGCCTCGTAACTCGCGGAGGAAATGATGCCGCGCTGGCGACCGCCGACCGCGCATTTGGTGCCCCGCAGATCCGGCCGCAACGCCAGCTCGCACGACACGAAAAAGGCGTCGGCATCGAGGTGAACGATCGTGGGCGGCGGCAGGGACGGCACGCCCCGATCACAACGCTCCGCCTCAAAAAGCGGAGCGGAAAATGAGGGAGTGCGCACACGCGCGGCGCGACTCCCAAAAATCTACCGACTTACGACCTACAACTGAAACCGTCCGTCGCGGCACTGCAGCGCGAGTTCGGCCAGACGTTCGGCGTTCGCGCGCACGGAGCAGACGACCAGTTGCTCGCTCTCCCACACGGCGACGCACACATGATCAGGTTGCTTCGCTTTCGCCGGCAGGAAGACGAGGACCGCGTTGTCCCCATCATTCACGCGCACGACTGAATTCCAGCCGCGGCGTTCCATCATCGCGGTGGCCCGCGCGAACGCCGCTTCGCGCGCTCCGGCCTGGGCCTGGCGCACATCGTAAACCCCCACGCTCACGCTGCGGACGGAGCGGCACGCGACGCGCGCTTCTTCGGGCACCTCGTCGATGAAGGACAGGATCGCCCGCGCAGTCGTCAGCGCGATCGGACCGAGCGTCACCTGCACGCGCGCCGAGGTTTTCGTTTCGAGGCTATCGACGATCTCGCGGCGCAGCGCGTTGGCGTCGCCGGAGAGTCGCACTGCCTGCGCGATCGACACGCCAAGGCAAAGCATCACGACGAAGAAACTGCCGAGAATCCACGGCCAGATCCGGCGACGGCGGACGACGGGCGGAGTCGGTTGAGACGAAGGCGAGTTCATGGCGCGAGGGAATCGAGGGTGGCGTGGCGAGAGTGAGGGAAATGAAGCGCGTGAAGCGGAGTGCGCTCAGACGCCCTTGCCTTTCGCGCCGAGTTTCAGGTCGGCGAGCGGTTCGATGTTCAGGCGCTTGCCGAGCAAGGCGATCTGCTCGGGATTGATGCTGCCGACGACGTTGACCAACACGGCCTGTTTGTTCGCGCCGTCGAGCACGGTCACGAGCACGCCTTCGATCGCGTCGCCCTTGAGGAGCGTGAACACCGCGACATCGGCCGACGTGTCGGCGTCTTTCGCGACCACCACCTGCGTCCAGCCCTTCGATTCGAGCTGGCTGCGCAGATCGACGACGCGCTTCGTGAGATCGATGCCGGCGTCCTTGTAGCCGACAACGTTCACGCGCACGTGCTTCAACTGGCGGATGAGCGCCGCGGCTTCGGCGTCGTCCTTTTCGGCGAATTTCGAGGCGAAATTCAGGAGTGAGGTCGGCACGTTGACTTCGACGAACTGGCAACCCTCGACGGGTTGAAACTTTCCGAGATCGACGTAGCCGGGCTCGGCGGCGCGAGCGGACCAGGTGGCGAGGACGAGCGTGGCGGAAACAGCGGCGAGGCGACCAAAGCGGTTCATGGCGGGAGTTGTTTTGAGGTTGAGTGTGTCGGAGAGGCCCGACTCCCCCAACACACGCGGACGCGCCGGAAAGTTGCAGACGCAAGCGAGATTCTTCGACGCGGCTGCTTTGCTTCGACTTGCGCACCCGCGGGGCACCGCTCAGCCTCGCGGCTTTATGGGACGTCAATGGCTCCACGCGAAACGAGCGATCGTTAACCTCAAGAAAGGTCAGCTGGTCGGCAAACTGGTGAAGGAAATCACCGTCGCCGCTAAACTCGGAGGCCCCGACCCCGACGCCAACGCCCGTCTCTACGCCGTCCTCGAAAAAGCCAAGAAAGCCAGCGTCACGCGCGAGGCGATCGAGCGCGCCATCGCCAAAGGCGCCGGCACCGGCGGCGACAAATCCTCGATGGAGCACGTGGTGTTCGAGGGTTACGCGCCGCACAAGGTGCCGGTGATCGTCGAAGTCTACACCGACAACCACCAACGCACCGCGCCGGAGATTCGCGTGCTCTTCAAGAAGGGCGTGCTCGGCGCCGCGGCCAGCAACAAGTTTCTCTTCGATCACGTCGGCCTCGTGGAAGCGCACCACACCGATGCGAATACGGACCTCGAGGCGGCCGCCATCGAGGCCGGAGCCAACGATTTCGAGACGCTCACCCACGCGCAAAACGACGACATCCCCGAAGGCCACGCCGGCGCGCGCTTCATCACCGAGCGCACCGCGGTGCACGCCGTCTCGACGTGGCTGAAGCAAAACGGCTGGTCGGTCGTCACGAGCGAAATCGGCTATCTCGCGAAGAACTATCCCGAGCTCGACGATACCGCCCGCGCCGAAGTCGGCGAATTCCTGCAAGCGCTCGAAGACCACGACGACGTGCAACGCGTCTGGGCGGCGGTGCGCTAAGCGCGCGGGCGCGCGCTGTGCGAGTTGAGAGCTGAGAGTTGAGAGCTAACTGGAGGCGCGGCGCCCTCGCCGCGGCGGATCGGGAAAACGCGACGAGGGCGTCGCGTCCCCAGCCTCGCGAACGAGCTGAGGGTTGAGCGCGTGCTCTTGCTCGTAATCGTGCTCGTGCTCGATTTCCGCGTTCCGTTTCGCGCCGCTTCCTTCGGCTCAGCGATCACGAGTAAGATCACGATCACGAGCACGGGAGGCCCCGCCTCAGGTGGAGCCTGATGTCCTGCTATGCGAGTTGAGAGCTGAGCGTTGTCCGACTTCCGTGCTTCCCTCCTCCCCTGCTTTCGCAATCCCGTTCCTAACCTGATCTCCTGATTTCCAGATTCATCATCTCCGGATCGAAAAAGGCACTTCGGTCGTGCTCTTGCTCGTAATCATGCTCGTGCTCGATTTCGCGTTCGTCTCCCGCCCGCTTCCTTCGCCTCAGCGATCACGAGTAAGAGCACGATCACGAGCACGGGGAGGCCCTGCCTCAGGTGGAGCCTGATGTCCTGCGCGGGAGCAGGCCGCGCTCCCTCAGGCTAGTTCCGCGCTGGGATTGATTCGGAGCGAGAGGCCGCTGTCGCGATCGACGCCGGTCGTGTCGGCCCACGCGGCAAAGGCGATCATGCCGGCGTTGTCGCCGGTGTGCTTCGGCTGCGCCGCGAAAAACGGCACACGCAGCCGCTGCGCTTCGCGTTCGAGCGCGGCGCGCAGCGTGCGGTTGTTCGCCACTCCTCCGGAAACGCCGAGGCTGCGATAGCGTCCTTCGCCGAGTCGCGCGGCCGCGCGCGTTTTTCGAATCAACGCGTCAATCACGGCCTGCTGATAGCTCGCGCACAGATCGGCCATGCGCGCCTGCACGTCGTCGGGCGTCATCTTCTCGATGAGATAACGGAGGCTCGTCTTGAGACCGGAGAAACTGAAATCGAGTTCGTCGCGCGGACCGAGACCGCGGGGAAAATCGAACGCATCGGGCCGGCCGTTTGCGGCGTTTTTCTCGATCAGAGGACCGCCCGGATAGCCGAGCCCGAGCAGCTTCGCGCCCTTGTCGAGCGCTTCGCCGGCGGCGTCGTCACGCGTTGTAGAGAGAATCTGGATACGCCGGTCGGCTTCGAGGGAAAACAGGATCGTGTTGCCGCCCGAAACAACGAGTCCGAGATGCGGCAGCAACTCCGCAATACGACGCTCGAAATCAGCCGGCGCCCCGGCGTGAAGCGCAATGAACGGCGACCATGCGTGGCCGCGCAGGTGATTCACGCCCACGACCGGCACGCCGCGGGCGAGCGAAACGGATTTCGCGGCGGCCACGCCGATGGCGAGACAGGCCGCAAGTCCCGGGCCGTTGGTCACCGCGACGTGCGTGAGCGCATCGAAGCCCGGCTCGGTGCGCACGCGTTCGAGCAGCGGACCGAACTGCCGGAGGTGCTCGCGCGTGGCGAGGTCGGGCACAACGCCGCCGTGTTTCTCGTGCAGCGCCATCTGGCTGTGAATCCACTCGGCCGAGAGGCCGCGCGCGGGATCGAAGAGCGCGACGGCCGTTTCGTCGCAGGAACTTTCGAGCGCGAGAATCATTGAATCGAACGACGCGGACCGGCGGCGACTTTGCGCGTCTCCAAAATCCGGATACCCGTGAGCACGTCGAGTGCGGCCTGCAGCTGGCGGTCGGGAATCGGCGTGAAGCCGAAGCGCTCCTTGAACTCGACGGGATCGGTGATGTCGGCGCGCGTCTGCTGCACGCGGATCTTGCTGTCCTCCTCCGGCGAGAGGATGAGTTCCACCTGCGGTTCGATGCCCTTGGCGTGGATACTGGTCCCGCTCGGCGTGTAGTAACGCGCGGTGGTGAGCCGCAGGCCCTGTTTGCCGGGCAGGTCGAAGATCGATTGCACGGAGCCTTTGCCGAAGGATTTCTCGCCGATGACGATCGCACGGCCGGTGTCTTTCAGCGCGCCCGTGACGACTTCGGCGGCGCTCGCGGTGCTGCCGTTGATCAGGATCGCGATCGGCAGGCGCAGCGGTGGTCCGCGCGTTTCGGAAAGGTATTCCTCGCGGTCCCTGGGTGTGCGGCCCTGCGTCGAAACGATCAGTTCGCCGCGACTGAAAAACGGCTCCGCGACTTCGACCGCGGCCTCGAGCAGACCGCCGGGATTGTTGCGCAGATCGAGCACCAGCGCCTGCATCCCCTGCTCCAGCAGCGAGTCGATCGCGTCGTGAAAGTCGTCGGCCGTGTGATCGGAAAATTCGGTGATCTGCACGTAGCCGACGCCGCCCGACAGCAGCTGCGGCGCACGCACGCTCTGGAGCTGAATCTTCTCGCGCGTGAGGGCGAACGTGAGCGACTGCTGCGTCGAGGGACGCAGAAAACCCACCAGCACGGACGTGCCCGGGCGTCCGCGGAGTCGCTCGGTGATCGAGCTCAGCGTGAAATCCTTTTCGAGCGGGCGACCATCGATCGACTGAATTTCGTCGCCGCGCTGAACCCCCGCGCGCTCGGCCGGCGAGTTGGCGATCGGCGCGATGACGCGCGCGCGGCCGTTGCGCAGTTCGACCTGGATGCCGATGCCCGTGAAATCGCCGCTCAAGTCTTCCTGCAGCTGGGCGTAGTCCTTCGCCTCGAGATATTCCGAGTGCGCGTCGAGCGATTCGACGAGCCCGTGCACCGCGGTCTTGGAAAGCGAGTCGTAGGACACCGCGCTGGCGTCGACGTAGTTTTCGTTCACGAGCTTCACGACATCGCGCACGAAATCCATCGAGCGGCTGAGATCGCGCGACGGCCACCATCCCCACGCGAGCGCCAGGCGCCCGGCGCCGAGCGCGAGGCCGAAGCCCAGCACCACACCGGCGACGAGGATGAGAATCCGTTTGAACATGCCGCCGACTGTGGGCATCCGCTTCGTTTTGTAAATGGGTTCGTCCTCCGACCACGACACTGCGCCGTCCGCTGCTTTTCTCGCGGCGTTTCGCGCGCGCGCCGGTGATGCAGGACGCCTGCGTTTCGACGACTTCATGCGGCTCGCGTTGTTTGCGCCGCAGGTCGGCTACTACACACAGGCACGCACGCGTGTGGGCTACGCAAGAGGCACGGATTTCTACACCGCAAGCACGAGCGGCGCGGTGTTTGGCGAGATGGTCGCGGCCGCCTGCGTGAACCTGCTGGGCGACAGGCCGGCGGGCGAATTCACATTTGTCGAAATCGGGGCCGAGCCTGACCGCAGCGTGTTGCGCGACGTGCAGCATCCCTTCGCGGCGACGCGCGAGATCCGGCTCGGCGACGCGCTCGCGTTGAGCGGGCGGTGCGTCGTTTTCTCCAATGAGCTTTTCGACGCGCAACCCGTGCGCCGCTGTCGAAGAGACGGCGGCCAATGGTGCGAGTCGTTTGTCGCGGAAGGCGCGGCGGGACTCGCGGAGACGTTTGTTCCGATCGCAGCCGACGATCCACTGCTCGCGATGCTGCCGCGCGAAGCGCCCGACGGCTACGTGATCGACGCTCCGCTCGCGGCGGCGGAGTTGTTGCGCGAGCTCGTCGCCCCGAGCTGGCAGGGCGTTTTCGTCGCGTTCGACTACGGAAAATCATGGGACGAACTCGCCACCGCGACGCCCGCGGGAACGGCGCGCGCGTATTTTCGGCATACGCAGTCGAACGATCTTCTCGCCCGCCCCGGCCAGCAGGACCTGACGGCGCATGTGTGCTGGGACTGGCTCGAAGCCGAGCTCGTGTGCGCGGGATTCGCCGGCACGCAAGTCGAACGCCAGGAAACATTTTTCGTGCGTCGCTCCGCCGCGTGGATCGAGCGGGCGCTCACAGCCGATGCCGCGCGTTTCAGCCAGACGAAGCTCTCCATCGCCCAGCTCTTGCACCCCGCGCACCTCGGCCAGAAGTTCCAGGTTCTGCATGGGCGACGCCTGCGCTGACGCAGAGTGCACAACGCGACAAAATTGCCCTTGCTTCGCTTGAGGCCCGCCCTTTACTCCCGACCCTTTAACCAACTCGAAACCACCATGGCCCGAATCTGTGCAATCACCGGTCGTCGTCCCGTTAAGGGCTCGATCATCAACCGCAAAGGTCAGTCGAAGAAGAGCGGCGGCATCGGCACGCACGTGACCAGCATCACGAAGCGCAAATTCCGTCCCAACTTGCAGCGCATCAAGGTGAAGCTGCCCAACGGCGGCACCAAGCGCATGCTCGTCTCCGTCAAGGCCCTCAAGGCCGGTCTGGTGACGAAGGCCTGAGTTGATTTAGGAGTTTTCCTTGATCCCCCGACCCGCGGTTTACGCCGCGGGTTTTTTTGCGCCCGCAGACCGCCACAAATTGGCTTTTGCCCCGTGCGTTCGGATGGACAAGCTTTCGACCTTCCATGGACGCCACCGTCCCCTCCTCAGCCGTCGCTGATCACATCACGCAAAAGGTAGAGGCCGAACTCACCCGGCAGCTCTACCGCTCGGCGGGTTTTGGGCTGTTTTCCAACATCGTCCTGGGTCTGCTGGTCGTGGCGGGCACGACACGGTTTCCCGATGAACCTCTGGCCATACACCTCGCGTGGCTGGCGGCGTTCGTCGTCGTGATGGTGGTCCGCTGGTGGCTGCATGTGAGCTTCTTTCGACATGCGCCCGCGATCGCCGAGCTCGGCTGGTGGCGTCAAGCGTTTCTTATCGGGGTGAATGTTTCCGGCCTCGTCTGGGGCGCCGCCGCGTGGCTCTTTTTCCATCCCGGCGACGACGTGGGGCAACTGCTGCTGACGATGATCCTCGTCGGCATCAACGCCGGCGCGACCCGAACGCTCGCCTCGGTGCCTGTCGCGCATCGAATCTATCTGGCGGTCACGCTCCTGCCGCTAATGGTCCGCTTCCTCATGCCTGCGGTCGACGGCGGTTGGCTCGTCGCGCTGATGACGTTCACCTACGCCCTCTTTCTGCTCAATTCGGCCCGCCTGCAATATGCCGACATGCGACGCGTCTGGCACCTCGCGTTTGAAAACGAGGAGCTCGTTGAAAATCTTCGCGAGTCCAAGCGCCGCGCCGAGGCCGCCAATCAGGCGAAGAGCGATTTTCTCGCTGCGATGAGCCACGAGATTCGCACGCCGATGAACGGCATCATCGGCATGCTCCAAATTCTGCGCGACTCTCCGCTCAGCCCCGAGCAGCGCACGCAGGTCAACGTCGCGGCGAGCTCCGCGGATACGCTGCTGCGGCTGCTGAACGACATCCTGGATTTTTCCAAGATCGAGAGCGGCAAACTCGAGTTCGAAGCGATCGCATGTTCGCCCGCCGCCGTGGTCGAGGAAGCGATGGCCGTGCTGCGCAACCGCGCCGCGAGCAAAGGGCTCTCGCTCACCGTAGAACTCGCGTCCGACCTGCCCCGCTCGATCGTCACCGATCCCGGGCGGCTCAAACAGGTGCTGCTCAACCTCGCCGGCAACGCGATCAAGTTCACCGAGCGCGGCTCGGTCGTGATCCGCGTGAGCGTCGTGCAGCGGACCGAGGATACCGCTCGCCTGCGCTTCGCGGTGAAAGACACGGGCATCGGCCTCACGCCGGAAGCGAAGGAGCGATTGTTCCAGGCGTTCACGCAAGGCGACGCCTCGACGAGCCGGCGCTTCGGCGGCACGGGACTCGGCCTGGCGATTTCGCAGCGGCTCGTGCAACAGATGGGCGGACGCATTTCCGTGGAAAGCGAAGCGGGCGTGGGGTCGGAATTTTCCTTCGAGCTCGTCTTCCCGCTCGACACCGCCGCGATCGCGAACTCCGAGGTCGCATCCTCCGTTCTCGCGCCTCACCGGCGCGGCATCCGCGTGCTCATCGTCGAAGATGACCGCGTCGATCAACAAACGCTCGAGTTGCTGCTCTCGCGCCTCGGTTTCGAAACCGTCGTGGTGAACAATGGCGCTTCCGCCGTCATGGCCGCCGTCGAATCGCGCTGGGATGCCGTGCTCATGGATTGCCAGTTGCCCGGCATGGATGGCTTCGAGGCGACCCGCCGCATCCGCCAGATCGTCGGCGAAACCAAGCTCCCGATCGTCGGACTCACCGCGCACGCTCGCGCCAAGGACCGCGCCGCATGCGCCGCCGCAGGGATGAACGATCTTTTGCGCAAACCCGTGCAGGAGGACGCGCTGCGCGAGGCGCTGAATAAATGGATTCGCGTGGCGCGCTGAGCGCGGCGTGATTCGCGTATCCATAAACTGGCGACACGACGTTTTCCTCGCCCGCCGGAGCCGGTCGGTCCACGCTGCCTCTCTTCGTTCCATGACGTCTGCTCCGTCCGCTGCTCCTCTCACTTCGCATGCTCCGTTTGCCGCTGGAGCCGATTTCGCTTTCGGTCCTGGCGCTCCTGCCGAAATCAAAAACGGCGCCACCTCTGCGTCTTTCGATTTCTGGGTTGGGTGCCGTCACGCGCCGAACACGCCGTGGGGCCTGCTGCCGTTTTATCGCGCGGACGCGGGACGTCCCGAGCCGCTTGTGAAAGGTCGCTACGGACGTTTCCTCGGATGGTCCGGCGATAAGTGGATGATCGGTCCGCTGGTCTTCAAGCTGTGCACGCCGTTCGATCCCGCGCCGGCGGTCGCGGATGACGAACGTTTCCTCCACGCGCCGGTGCTCTGCGGTTATCTCGAATACGATAACACGCACAGCGACGATCATGTGGAGCTCATCTTCGGACTCGGCGGCGCGTTTCAACCGCTCGACGCAGACGGCGCAGCTGGATTCGCGCATGCGTCGGGTTTCGCGATCGCGACACCAGCCGTGGAATCCGCGCGTCTTTGTCGTGACCTTTCGGCAATCGGCGCCGGTCCGGAGCCCGCGGGCTTGATTCACTTCGCCGTCGCGCCTCGCACGAAGGACGTCCGCCCGCTCGTGGTCGCGTTTCACCACTCCGCGTATCACTACGCGACCCTCTTCCCCACTTTGGGAGCCGCGGTGAGCTACGGGCTCGCCGAGCACGCGCGCTATCTCACGATTTCCGAGGCGCGCGATGCCGAGTTCATGCGCAGTCCGCTGCTGCTCGCCGCGCGCACGACCGCCGCAAACGAAATCCGCCAGTGGCTCGCTTCGACGGCGCGCAAAGTGGGCGAAGCCCCGCTCGATCTGGCGCCGATGCGCGCCCTGCACGCGGCCGTGGTAAACGCGGGCCGCGCCTGATCGCGCGGCACCGCGATCAGAAGAACATCGCTTCGCTCAGCGCCGCTTCCGGCGACAGCAGACTCGCGCCCGCGGCGAGCTCCGTCTTTCCGTGACCGAAGTCCGCTTCGAGCGTGGCGTGTTTCGCGGCGAGATCGCCGTGCCAGCGGAAGAACTTGTCGGAGTTCGCATAGGACAGCTCGATCGCAAGGTGGCGAGCTTCTCCCGCTTCGAGTTTCCAGTCGAGGCAACCGCCGGTCGGCCCGCAATCGCTCAAACGACGACGCAGCCAGGCGAGCAACACGCGCCCCTCGGCGGCGAGCTCCGGTCCGTGCGCCACGCGCACTGCTTTCAGGCCCTCGGTGAGCCGCGGCATTTCGTAGCGAGCAAGGAACTGGCCGACGGTCTGGCGCACCGGCAGCAATCGCGAGTAAACGAGATCGCGCAACGAGTTCGGATTGGGCCACGGATACGTGAGCGCATCGTCAGGCGAGACCGAGCTGTCGATGAGCACGCGACGCGCACGGCTCAGGAGATAACGATAATCCGCGAGCCGGCTGCTCGTGGAGAAACCGTGGGCCCAATAATACAGCGGCAGATCCGCCGACAGACACGTGGACACCTGACTCTCCAGATACGGACGCGCCGCCATCGGATAGCTCAGCAGCACGAACTCGACGCAGCGTTTGTCCGATTTCGATTTTCCAAGGAAACACTCGCCGTAAACCTTGGCGCGCATGTCCGGCGCATCGACTTCGCTGAAGCGGGGGCACAGCACCACCACGCGGCTCGGATAACGGCGCGAGAAACGCACCGTCGTTTCGAACTGACGCAGCGCATCGTCCGGCGTGCAGCGGCTGCCGAGGTGAAGCACGAAGTTGACCTGCGTGGCCGTGACATCGTCGGCTCCGGGCGCCGCCGAGCCGCGCGCCGCAGCATCGAGCCACATGTCGGCGAGACCGCGGGCGATGCCGCTCACGGGCACTTCAATCCCGGGGAGGGCGTTGAAAATCGCGGGCATGATCTTTCCTCAGGGCTGGCGCCACGCGCGACCGGGAGCGAGCAATGCATCGGCGTTGGCCGGCCCCCATGAACCAGCGGCGTAGGTGTCCATGCCGTCGCGGCCGACGCTCTTCCAGTAGTCGAGCACCGGCGTGTAGAGCTTCCACGACGTTTCCGCTTCGTCGCCGCGGATGAAGAGCGTGCCGTCGCCGATCATCGCATCGAGCACGAGACGCTCATACGCTTCCGGCGTGTTGGAGCCGAAGGTCGTCGCGTAGCGGAAGCTCATTTTCACCGGCTGCGTGCGCGTCTCGAGACCGGGAATCTTGGTGTTGAGAATCAGGCTGAGCCCTTCGTCGGGCTGGATTTGGAACGACAGCGTGTTGGCCGCGAGATCGAAGCGGCCACCATCGGCAAACAGCGTGCCCGGCGGACGGCGGAACGTGATCGCAATTTCCGAAACGCGCCGCGCCATGCGCTTGCCCGAACGGAGGTAGAACGGCACGCCCTGCCAGCGCCAGTTGTTGATCGAGAGTCGGATCGCCGCGTAGGTCTCGGTCGCGGAGTTGGGCGCGATGCCCTCTTCCTCGAGATAACCTTTCACGTTTTTGCCGCCGACCATGCCCGCGGCGTATTGCGCGCGCGCCACGTCGCCGCCGGGGCCGGTGACGAGCGGTTGGATGGCCTTGAGCACTTTGACTTTTTCGTCGCGCACGGCCTCGGCATCGAGCGAGACCGGCGGCTCCATCGCGGTGAGCGCGAGGAGCTGCATCGTGTGATTTTGAATCATGTCGCGCAGCGCGCCGCTCTGCTCGTAGTAGCCGCCGCGGGAGCCCACGCCGACTTCCTCGGCCACCGTGATCTGCACGCTGTCGATGAAGTTGCGGTTCCAGAGCGGTTCGAAAATCGAGTTCGCGAAACGCTGCACCAACAGGTCCTGCACCGTCTCTTTGCCGAGGTAGTGGTCGATGCGGTAAACCTGATGCTCCTCGAACACGGAGCGGATGGTGGCGTTGAGCGCCTGCGCGGAGGCGAGGTCCTTGCCGAAGGGTTTTTCGATGATGACTTTCGCGTGGTGCGGCTGGCCGAGATACTTGCCCGCGAGTCCGCTCGCCCCGAGGTTTTGGAGGATCGGCGCAAACACCGACGGCGGCGTCGAGATGTAGAACAGCACCTGCAGCTCGCGGCCGAGTTTCTTCTCGATCGCGGTGATGTGCTGCGCGAGCCGGTCAAACGCCTCTTTCTCATCATAGGCGCCGGCCACGTAGCTCGTATGCGCGGCGATGCGCGACCACACGTCGGCCTCGAGTTCGCGGCGCGAGAACTCCTTGATCGCGTCCGCCGCGAGCGTGCGGAACTCATCGTCCGGGATCGGTTTTCGACCGTAGCCCACGAGGAAAAAGTCTGCGGGCAGGAGCCCGTCGACGCCGAGATTGTAAACCGCCGGAATCAGCTTGCGCGCCGTCAGGTCGCCCGAGGCGCCAAAGATCACGACCACCGTCGGCGGAGCGCCGCGGTGCTTGCTGAGTCCGTGCAGGAAGGGATGGCGATGTGTGTCGGCCATGGAAATGTAGAGGGTGCGTTTACCGGCGCGCGGCGACAAGCGACAATTAGACCAAGCGTGTCACATGCGGTTGCGCCGCCGAGACCGTGCCTACCCGCGGTAGTGCTTGGAAAAAAGCGGGATATTTGCGAAATGCAAAACCGCCGGCTCCCGTCCGTCCGCCAGTTCGATCTCGACGACGTCGAAGCGAAACGTGCGCGGCTTGGGCGACAGCCCGCGCAGATAGGCCTGGATCGCACGGCGCATGACGCGTTTCTTTCGCTCGTTCACCGCGTAGTAGCCGGGCACGAGCGCGCCCGCCGCGCGGGCTTTGACTTCGACAAACACGAGCACGTCGCCATCGCGGCACACGAGGTCGATCTCTTCGCGCCGATCGCGCGGATTCCGCCAGTTGCGGGCGACGATCGTGTATCCGAGTTTTCCGTGCAGCCAGTCGGCGGCGCGACGCTCTCCCTGCTCACCCGCGGATCCGCCGGTGAAGCATCGCCTGCACGCGAGGAAAAGTCGTCGCCACATGAGCCGCCGGTGCCTCCCGGCCGCTTTGTCATTGCGGCACCATCGGGCGGGTGACAATTCCAGAGCACCGTCCCCGCTCAACTCCTGTCCGCCATGGCCATCCCCAATCTCGCCGGCACCTTGCGGCGTTCCCTGCTGATCAAGATCATCTCGAAGCCCGCCCCGAGTCGCGAGGATGTCAGTTCGGTGATCGAGCTCACCGCCTCCAAGGTCGTCGAGGCGCTCCAGGCCCAGTCGATGACGCTCTATCTGGTCGAGGGAAACGACATCGCATTCCGCCACGTTTACTACTCGCCCACTCTCTGGGCCGAGAATCCGTCGCTCGAACAACGCCTGCAGGAAACGGCCGGCAAACTGCTCGCGATGCGCCTGCCCCTCGGCAAGGGCGTCGTCGGCAAAGTCATCTCCAGCGGCGAACCCGTGTTCTTCCGCAACACGGAAACGCAGGCGCCGTTCATGAGCTCGTTGACGCACACGACGGGCTTCGACGTCCGTTCCATGCTCACCGTGCCGCTGAAGACCAACGTCGTCATCGGCGCAATCCAGGTCCTCAACAAGGAACTGCACGCCGGGACGGGCGGCGAGTTCACTGATCACGACCTCACGCTTCTCCAGGAAGTCGCCGAGTATTCCGCCGCGCTGCTCCAGCGCATGATTGATCCGCGCTCGCAGTTGAGCGCCGACGACACCGCCAAGTTCATCGCCCGGCTCACCGATCTCCCACTCGTCACGAACGCCGAGGAACTCGAGATCGACGACAAGCTGATCGAGGTCACCGGCGACGCGATCATCCGTCGCGAAGGCGTTTTCCCTCACAAACGCGTCTCACCCAGCTCCGTTGCGGTGCTGATGACCAACCCGCTCGACTACGCCAAACGCGAGGCCTTCACCCAAGCCACCGATCTCGCGATCGACGAGGTGCGCGTCGTCTCGGCCACACTGTTCGACACGCTGCTGAAACGCTTCTTCAAGGAAAACAAAGCCGCCAGCGCGGCGGTATCCGACGACGTCGACATCAGCTCCGTCGCCGAAGTCATCAGCACGGCCTACTCGCCCGACGGCGGCGCCGAACTGAGCGCCGCCGATCTCGAGAGCGAAGAGTCCGCTCCGATCATCCAGCTCACCAATCGCATCATCGAAGACGCCTACGTCTCCGGCGCGTCCGACATCCACATCGAGCCGATGGAAAAAGATCTGCTCGTGCGCTACCGCATCGACGGCCTTTGCCAGGAAAAGCTGCGCCTGCCCAAGCAGGTCTCGAACGCCCTCGTCACGCGCCTCAAGATCATGTGCAACCTCGACATCGCGGAGCGCCGCTTGCCGCAGGACGGACGCATCGTCTTCAAGAAATACACCAAGAAAAACATCGATATCGATCTGCGCGTCGCCACCGGCCCGATGAACCACGGCGAAAAAGTCGTGATGCGCATTCTCGATAAACAGAAGTCGACGCTCCCCCTTCCCGCCCTCGGTTTCTCCGACGAAAACCTTGCCAAATACCGCGAGTGCATCCGCCAGCCCTACGGCATGATTCTGCACTGCGGTCCCACCGGCTCGGGCAAGTCGATGACGCTCTACTCGGCGCTGTCGGAAGTGAACACGCCCGACGTCAACATCCAGACCGCCGAAGATCCGATCGAATACACCCTGCCCGGCCTTAATCAGATGCAGATGAACCGGCAGATCGGGCTCACCTTTGCCCGCGCGCTTCGCTGCTATCTGCGCATGGACCCCGACGTGATTCTCGTCGGCGAAATCCGCGACGAGGAAACCGCCGGCATCGCCGTCGAAGCCGCGCTCACCGGCCACTTGCTCGTCTCCACGCTCCACACCAACGACGCGCCCTCCACCGTCGCGCGCCTCAGCGAGATGGGCATCGAGCCGTTCAACATTTCCGCCTCGCTCGTCTGCGTTTGCGCGCAGCGCCTCCTCCGCCGCGTCTGCAAAACCTGCAAAGTCCCCTACGAGCCGCAGGGCCGCGAAAAAGAGATTTTGGAAAAGGCGCTCGGCTGGAGCGGCCAGATCTTCAAGGCCTCCGCGCAAGGTTGCCCCGCCTGCAGCGGCACCGGCTACAAAGGCCGCATCGGCATCCACGAACTCATGACCAACAGCGAGGAGCTCACCGAGGCCATCAACAAGGAAGTCGAAGTCGCCGAGTTGAAACGCGTCGCCATGAAAAACGGCATGAAGACGCTGCACCAGGACTCGATGCTCAAAGTCCGCCAAGGCCACACCACGATCGAAGAAGCCCTGGCCAACGTCCCGCCGGATTTGATTCTGTAACACGGCGCAGGTGGAGCCCGACGTCCTCGTCGGGCTAAACCCGTTGTGCCAGCCCAACAAACCCGCCGAGGACGGCGGGTTCCACCTCGCGCCCAAGTCCGTTTCATGTCGGGACAAGGTCCGCACCAAGTCGAGCGATGGTCCGAACATGGTCGGGACAAAGTGGTGCATTCGGAGAAACGCGACGAGGGCGTCGCGTCCCCCTTTCCCCGTTTCCGCGAGCAACGCCTTTTTCCGTGCTTCCGCTCTTCCGCGCTTCCGTGATCCCGGTTCGAACCTGATTTCCTGATTTCCAGATTAATCAGTTCCGGATCGAAAAGTCTCCTTCGGTCGTGCTCCTGATCGTAATCGTGCTCGTGCTCGATTTCGCGTTTCGTTTGGCGCCCGCTTTCCTCGTCTCATCGATCACGATTAAGAGCACGATCACGAGCACGAAAGTCCCGCGCGCGAGGTGGAACCCGACGCGAGTCGAGAGTTGGCGGCCGGCTGGAGCCGCGGCGCCCTCGCCGCGGCCGTTCGGCTTACGATGCCGCCTGCTGCGGCTCGCTCGGAGCTGCGTCGCCGACAGCAGCCGGCTCGGCTTGCACCGGCTCCGTTGGCGTGACGTCGGTTTGCGCCGCCTCCGCTTGAACCGGTTCCGGACTTTGCGTCGGCTCTGCGTTCTGGACCGTTTCGGGAGTTTGAGCCGCTTCGGAATTCTGCTCTGCCGTCGGAGCGGGCACCGCTTCCTCGGCCTTCTTCTTCGGGCCGCCGACGAGCAGATCGAGCTTGCCCTGGATGTTCACGAAAAACGCTTCGTCGAGCGTGCCGACGGGCACTTCGAACACCTGACGCGTCTTCGCGTGCTCCAGGATCTGGCGCTCGCCGTCCGCGGTGAGACCGCGCGGCTTCAGCACTTTCTTGCGCTCCAACATGAGCGCGAGGAATTGCAGCATCGGCACGTTGTCCTCGCTCGGTTCGTTGAGCGGATCGGCCAGCGTGAGGAAGAGATTTTCCGCGGTGAGCTTCAGCGCGCGGCCGGAGTTCTCCTCGGCGCGTCGCGGCTTGAACTCCGACACCCAGCGGCAAAACACGAACTCAGGCCGCTGATAGTTGGACTCTTCCGCCGCCAGCATATCGTGCCGCGCGGGTTCGCCATTCGCCTCGCGCACCAGAAACGACACCACGCGGTCGCCCTCGGCGAACGCGGTGCCCGTGAGCCGGCAGCTTTTGGCGATGGGATGAAGCGTCAGTTCCATTGGTTCGTGTTTAGCTCCCGAAAACTCGAACGCTAGCCAAATTCCCGGGCGCCTCGCGAAAGCCTTCTGCCCTCCCCGCAACGCCTCCGCCCGATCACCAGCGCGGCCTCGTGCGGCGCATTCTCCTGATTTTCAAAAGCAACGGAAATGCGGCGAAATTATCGGTTGATTCGGCCGCCTGATGTGTTCACTTGAACACTATGCCTCCCGAGCCGCTCACCGATCGCCAGCAGGAAGTGTTGGAGTTCATCCAGTCGCATCATCGGAAGCACGGCGTCTCGCCCTCGCTGCGCGAAATCCAGGCGCACTTCGGGCTCGCGAGTCCGTTCGGCGTAAAACGTCACGTCGACGCGCTCACGGCCAAGGGCGCGCTGCACCGGCTCGATGGCAAAGCGCGCGGCCTCCTCCCCGCCGGCCAAGCTCAACGCGCCGCGCTCATCGACATCCCGCTTTACGGCACGATTCCCGCCGGCCTGCCGGTCGACGCCGAGCAACAGCCCGATGGCTACGTGGCGGTGGACACGCGCGCGCTCGGCGTGCGGCCCAACGCGAAACTTTTCGCGCTGCGCGTGCGCGGCGATTCGATGATCGAGGCCAACATCGTGCCCGACGACGTGGTGTTTCTCACGCCGCGCGAACCGCGTCCGCGCGACATCGTTGCGGCGCTCATCGACGGCGAATCGACGTTGAAACGTTTTCTCGTGCAACGCGGCCGCGCGTTTTTGCGCGCCGAAAATCCGCACTATCCCGACCTCATGCCCGCCGCGGAGCTCATCATCCAAGGCGTCATGGTCGGCCTCCTGCGCACCGTGAAGAGCTGACCATGCACCTGCTCCGGCGATTGCTCGAAGCCCGGCGAAAACGCCGCACCCGCCTGCGCGATTTGCACGCGTCAGGCTCGGTCAGCGTGTTTCGCGGGCGTTCGTTGCTGCGCTGGTTGCGTCTGTTTTCCGGCCCCGGGCCGCAATCGTGATCCCTTTTCCTTTCTCGCCTCTCCCGCATGGCAACCGCGCCCGAAAAACTGGCGGCGCTCCGGCATTTGCTCGCCGAGCGCTTTCCCACCGTGCCCCGCACGGCGGGCCGGCGGCTGCGCACAGGCATCCCCGCGGTCGATGAAACCACCGGCGGCCTGCCGCTGAGCGCGATCACCGAAGTCGTCTGCGCTGCACCGAGCTGCGGGGGGAAATTGTTTTTCGCGCAACTGCTCGCCGCCACCCGCGCGGCTCGTCTGCGCGTGGCGTTGGTGGACAGCACCGATGGCTTCGATCCGTGCTCCCACCCTGCGGACGAACTCGCGCATCTGATCTGGGTGCGCTGCAACGGAACGGCCCAGGCGCTTCAAGCCACCGATCTTTTTGCCCGCGATGCCAATCTCGGCCTGGTCCTGCTCGATCTCCGCCACGCGCCGCAGTCCGAGTTGAGCAAAATCCCCGGCCCGCAATGGTATCGTCTGCAACGTGCCGTCGAGCCCACCGATCTCGCGCTGGTCGTGCAAACTCCGCGGCCTTCCGTGCCGAGCGCGCAGGTGCGTCTCATTTTGGATCGATCCTTTTCGCTTCGGGCACTGGATGACGAGAGACCCGCTCTTGGCGCTCAACTCGTCGCCACGCTCAACCGGCAGCGCCTCGCTGCGGCCGGATAACCGAAACGGTCCCGCCGCACCAAAGTCAGAACCGCTGTGGACATCCCAGTCCTTCCTTCGTCGTGTTCGCCGTCCTTCATCTTGCCAGTTTTCCATTGCAGGCCGTGCTTCGTCACGAGCCGGACGTTGCAGGACAACCGGCCGCGCTCTTCGACAACGCGCGGAGAAAATCCGTCGTGCTCGCGGTCAATGCGACAGCAGCTGCCTCTGGAGTCGAAATCGGCATGACCGCTCCGCAAGCGGTCGCCCGTTGTGCAAAGTTACTCATTCGCACCCCGCAGGCGGCGCTCGAAGCCGAAGCGCGAGCCGCAGTGCTGGCGGTCGGGTTCACGCTTTCGCCGCTGATCGAGGATACGGCCCCCGGCGTCTGCACCGCCGACTTGCGCGGCTCACCGCCGGAAAAACACCGACTACTCGTGACGGCCGCGCTCGCGCAATTGCACGCGCTCGGTTTCACCGCCACGGCAGGCATCGCGCCGACTCCACTGCTCGCACTCTACGCGGCCCGTGCGGTTTCCGTCGATGCCACGAGAACGAAGAACGAGAACGAAAAACGATTCGAACACTCTGTCCGTTTCGTCACCGATCCATCTTCTTTTCTCGCGCCACTCCCTCTCGCCACTGCCGATCCGAGTCCTCGACTGGCCGAGGTGCTGGCCGGTTGGGGTCTGCGCACGCTGGGCGATGTCACCGCGCTGTCGTGCGAAGCGTTCGTGCGACGTTTCGGAGCCGAAGGACTGGCCTTCTGGCAACGTGCAGCCGGCGGCGAATTGCGCCCGCTGCATCCGGCGACATTGCCGCAGCACTTCGCTGCCGAGATGAAATTCGAGCACGAAGTCGAGTCGCTCGAACCACTGCTGTTTATTCTGCAGCGTTTCCTCGATCGCCTGAGCTTGGAATTGCAGGCGGCGCAATTCGTCGCCGCCGAAATCGATCTCACGCTTCGCCTCGAAAACGACCATCACTACGCCCGCCGCTTTCGCCTGCCCGAACCGACCGCGCGCACGGAGATCCTTTTTCGCGCGCTTCATACGCATCTCGAATCCGTTCGCACCGACGCCACGATCGTTGCGATCCGACTCGAACTCATCCCCACGCGCCCCGCCGTCCGTCAGCAGGGCATTTTCGATTCGGGCCTGCGCGATCCCCACGGTTTTTCCGAGACGCTCGCTCGCGCCGCCGCACTCGTCGGTTCGGACAGGATCGGCACACCGCAATTGGAAGACACCCACCGCCCCGACGCCGTGAAGCTTGTCGCGCCGCCGGCCACGGTGGCTTCAGCAGTCACCACTCCCGTGCATGCACCGCTCGCTCCGCCGTTGCACCGCTTTCGGCCGCGCCTGCCTGCTCAACTCGAAATCGCCGATGGCCGACTGACCTATCTTTGGACCGAAACCGTGCGCGGCGAGATCGCAGACCGCTCAACCGCGTATCCCAAAAATGGTGACTGGTGGGAACCCGCTCGCGCGTGGTCGCGCGAGGAGATCGATGTCGAACTCACCCATGGCGGGATCTACCTGCTCGTGCGCGAGGGCAACCGCTGGTTCCTCGAAGGAGAATACGACTGATGGGCTACGTCGAATTACACGCTCGGAGCGCCTTTAGTTTTCTGCGCGGCGCCTCGCTGCCGGAGGATCTCGTGCGCGCGGCGATGGAAGCCCAACTGCCCGCGGTCGCCCTGCTCGATCGTGACGGCCTGTATGGCGCGCCACGTTTCTACGATAGCGCACAAGAAAACGGTTTTGCCATCCGCCCACGCGTCGGCGCGGAAATTACATTGGAGGACGGCAGCGTGCTGCCGCTGCTCGCCGCCACGCGTCGCGGCTACCAGAACCTCTGCCAGCTCATCACCGAGGCCAAGTTCACCGAGCGCTCGCCCCTGCTCACCGCGCCTGCGCACGAACCTTTTCTCGATCCGCACGCGCGGAAACGACCCTGCTTCGCTCGTTGGGAGGAAATCGAAAAATTCTCCGAAGGCCTGATCGCGCTGACCGGCGATGAAGACGGTCCCGTTCGGCAGGCATGGCGGCAGCAAGGGCCCGTCGCGGCCGGCGCTGTGCTGCAGAAACTCGAGGGCATTTTCGGTCGTCAGCATCTCTACGTCGAGCTGCAGCGTCAGCGCATCCGCGGCGAGGAACGCGAAATCGGTTTTCTTCGCGACCTGGCCGGGGCGCACCACCTGCCGCTGCTCGCCACCGGCGGAGTGAACTATGCGCGCGCCGAGCAGCGCATTGTGGCGGATGTCTTCACCTGCCTCCGCCTGCACACCACGCTCGATGCAGCGGGTCGGAGACTGGCGATCAATTCGCAGCGCGAGATCAAATCGGCGGAGACGATGCAATCGCTGTTCGCGGATTTGCCGGAATCACTGGCCAACTCCGTCCGGCTCGAAGAGCGGCTGGAGTTCACCCTCCAGAATCTCGGCTACTCCTTCCCGTCGTTTCCCGTGCCCTCAGGCGAATCGATGGACAGTTTCCTCCGTCGGCAGGTGGAAGCCGCCTTGCCTCAGCGGATCCGGGAACCTGTCACTCCGGCCCTCCGCACGCAGATCGATCGCGAGCTCGAGCTCATCTCGCGTCTAAAATTCTCCGGATACTTTTTGATCGTTTGGGACATCTGTCGTTGGGCCCGCGAAAACAACATTCTCGTTCAAGGCCGCGGCAGCGCCGCCAACAGCGCCGTCTGCTACGTGCTCGGGATCACGGCGGTGAATCCCGTAAAACACCGCCTGCTATTCGATCGCTTCCTCAACGACAGCCGTATCGGTCGCGACGGAAAACCTTCCTGGCCTGACATCGATCTCGATTTCCCCAGCGGTGATCGCCGCGAGAGTGTCATTCAAGAAGTCTATCGCCGCTACGGCCGGAACGGCGCCGCGATGACTGCCAATGTCATTTCCTACCACGGACGCAGCGCCACGCGCGAAATCGGCAAAGTGCTCGGCTTCGGCGAAGACGCGCTCAACCGGTTTTCGAGTCTCTACGCCAACGGCGATTTTCCCGAGACGCTCACCCTGCGGAAGCAACTGAGACTCTCCGGCATCGACGACACCCATCCGCG
Source organism: Opitutus sp. (assembly GCA_024707325.1). Taxonomy (GTDB): domain Bacteria; phylum Verrucomicrobiota; class Verrucomicrobiia; order Opitutales; family Opitutaceae; genus Opitutus. The sequence continues at coordinate 116,069 of JANPZY010000003.1, forward strand.
GCTTCGAGCGATGGTCACTTTGAACAACTGTTTCCAGAGAGGACTGCCGCGCCACCTTGGACAGCATTCGGGCGGGATGGTGATTTGCCAGGGGCAGCTCGACAAAGTCGTGCCGCTCGAACCCGCGACCATGCCCGGCCGCAGCGTCTGCCAATGGGACAAGGACGACTGCGAAAACCTCGGCATCGTGAAAATCGATTTCCTCGGTCTCGGCATGATGGCCGTGCTGCAGGAAACGATCGAACTCTGCGCGAAGCGGTCCACAAACGACGGGCCGCACTCGCTGGACGAGATCCCCGAGGACGATACCACGACCTACGATCGTATTTGTGCCGCGGATACCATCGGCACGTTTCAAATCGAGAGCCGGGCGCAGATGTCCACGTTGCCGCGCTTCAAGCCGCGCAACCTCTACGATCTCGCGATGGAAGTCGCCCTCGTGCGTCCCGGACCGATCACCGGCGAGCTGGTGCATCCGCTCATCGAACGGCGCAACGACGCGACGAAGATCCCTCGCTATTTCGTCGATGCCAGCGTGCACGAAGAGGTGAAACCCATCCTCGAACGCACGAAAGGCGTGATCCTTTTCCAGGAGCAGATGCTCGAGCTCTCCATGGTGCTGGCCAACTACACCGGCGCCCAGGCCGAAAAAGCTGCGGCGCGCGATGGGCTTCGTGAAAGATCAGGGCAAGAAGCTCGGCGCCGCTCTGACCGAACTCACCGATGCTTTGATCAAAGCCGGCAGAAACAAGGCCGTGATCGAGTGTATGCAGTATTCGGCGCAAACCTTCGCCGCCTACGGCTTCCCGAATCGCACGCCATCGGCTTCGCCATGCTCGCTTACTTCAGCACGTGGCTTAAAATTTATCGCACCGCGGAATTCTTCGCGAGCCTGCTCAACAACCAGCCGATGGGCTTCTACTCGCCCGCGACGCTCCTGCAGGATGCGCGTCGCCGACACGGCCTGAAAATCAATCCGGTGTGCGTCAATCACTCCGACTGGGTCTGCACGGTGGAGGACGAGCGAACCATCCGCATCGGCCTGCGCTACGTGAAAGGCGTGCGGGAAACCGCAGCGAAACAGATGGTCGAGGTCCGCGGAACAGGCTTCCGCTCATTCGAGGATTTTCTGCGCCGCACCACCTTCACCGCGGAGGAGCGCCGCGCCCTCGCCGCCATCGGCGCGCTGAACTGCTTCGGTCTCCATCGGCGCTCCGCCCTCTGGCAAGTCGAAGCCGCGTGGTCGCGTGACGAGAGTCTGCTGCTGAATTTCGACGAAACGGAATCCCGCGATTCTCCGTTGCCCCAGATGACACTGAGCGAACGCCTCCATGCCGACTTTGCCCGCACCGGTCTCACCACGGGCCGGCATCCCATGGCTTTGCTGCGTCCGCGCCTCGTCGGAGTTTGTCCCGCGGACCAACTCAAAACGGTTCCCAACGGAGCGCGCGTGACGATCGCCGGATCCGTGATCTGTCGGCAGCGACCGGGCACCGCTTCGGGCGTCGTTTTTGTCAGCCTCGAAGACGAGACAGGCATCGCGAATGCCGTGCTCTACTCGGACTTCTTCGAGAAACACCGTCTTACAATCACCCAGGAGTCATCGCTGCGCATCACCGGCCCGGTCCAAAACGTTTCGAACGTCATCCACGTGAAAGCCGAAAGCGTCGAGCCTCTGCGCGAAGACGAGCTGCCGGCGCAGTCTTCGCACGACTTCCATTGATCGCCTCCGCCATGACCGGACAACTCTCCCTACCCGGTTTCGGCAGCGACTCCGGCACTCTGTGCAACTTCTTCCTCGCGCTCCTTCCGTCGCCCCCAGCCGCTGCGGCCATCGGTCGAATCCAGCAACAGCTCCTCGCTATGGTTGGCCAACCTGCGCGGGCCATTCGGTCCGGTTGTCTGCACGTCAGCCTTCAGTTTCTCGGCTGCGCAACCGATCTTCCGCTGCACGTTCGCAATGCCGTCCACACCGCAGCGCAGGATCTCGCCCTTGCGCCCTTCGAAGTGACGTTTGATCGCTGTCTGAACTTCAAATCGGCCGCAGGTGGCAGTCACCCCGTGGTCCTGAGTGGACCAGACGCCCGCACCGACATTCATGCGCTGCGCCAAGCACTCAGCACGCAATTAGCGCATCACGGTATCGCATGCCGCGCGCGAGCCTCGTTCACGCCGCATCTGACTTTGCTTTACGCCGCTGCGGCAGCACCCGAACGCTCCGTCGAACCCATTCGATGGCTGGTGGATGAAATCGTATTGGTGCGAAGTGTAATCGGCCGCGCCCGTTACGAGATCTGCGGACGATGGCCGTTGTGCGGCTGAGACGCACCCGCGTGCGATGTCGGGGTCTGCCTTTCGATGCGTGAACGCGGCATGGTGCCCTACCTCGATCGCAGCGGTGACTCCGGCGTGCGCGCTTATCGGGCCGGTCCGGACTTCATCCTCGTCGAGTTCAAGAACGGGGGCGCCTATCGCTACGACTCGACCAAGCCCGGACGGCGCCACGTGCAGGCGATGAAACAACGCGCCGCCGAAGGCGATGGACTTGCGACCTACATCAACCAGCACGTCCGCGAAAACTACGCGGAGAAACTCTGGTGAACTACATCACCGCCACTCGTGGCGCGGATAACGACGCGAGAGCTCGGTTTTGATTTTCGGATACTGCTCCCGCCAGAAGTTCGTGAGATCGTCCGTCACCTGAATCGGGCGGTGATTGGGCGCGAGGATCTCGAACTTCACCGGCACGCGACCGTGACCGATCGTGAACTTTCCCTCGATGCCGTAGAGTTCCTGAATACGCGCGCTGAGAATCGGCGGTCCCTCCTTTTCATAGCGCAGTTTCGAGCGGCGACCGTTGCCCATCACGAGCCGCTCCGGGAGATAATCGTCGAGCACGGCGAGCTGCTCCTGCGTGAGCCAGTCACGCAGGACGGGCATCACGGGTTTGTCCTTGATGCCGCGGTAGCCGAGTTCGCCGTAGCAAACCTGTTCGATGAGCGTCGCGCGATCGGCGTCGGTGATGGGGTTGACCTCGAGTTCAGGAAACCACTCGGCCATCCGGTTTACCCGCGTGATCCACTGCTCGACCGCTTCGTCCCACGCTTCGAGTTTCAACCGGCCGGCGAGCACTTCGCGCGTGAGGAGCGCGGCGGCTTCGTTGAGCGGCGCTTCGTCGCTGCTCGATTTCGCCTCGAGCACGAGATCGCGAAAGCGGCGCTCGCGTCGCGAGATCACGCGTTTCACCGATTCGTCGTAAACCACGCCGCGCGCTTCGAAGTAGTCGTCGGGGAAAATCTCCTTCAGCCACGACTCCTCGATCGCCGTCGCGAGCGAGAGCAGCGTATTCACCTCGCCGCCGCGCCCGCCGATCTCGCTGATCTCCGCCGCCACGAGCAACGGCGCCTGCTGAATCACACTTTCGCGCGCAAGCAGCCCACGACGCTGGTGCACGAGTTCGCAGCGGAGCGTGCCGGCATCGAGTCGCTTCGCGAGTTGATCGGAGAAACCGGCGAGCACGCATTTGCGCACGGCCGCGCCGTCCACGCGCTGCTCCGAGATATCGAGTCCCTCCTTTTCCGCGATCTCGAGAAACTGTGCGAACAAGGGTCCGACCTGACGCGCCGCCTGCGCGTGAATGCCGAGCCGGCGGCATGCATCGATCGAGTAGTTGGCTTGATGCGCGTAACGCCACGCGCGCATGAGCAGAAAGAAATCGCTCTCATGCTCCTCGCCGAGCACGTCCTCGCGGGCGCGCTCCACTTCCTTCGGCACGCCGCGCAGGAGAAAGCTGCGTCCCTGCGTGAGCGCCGCCATGAGCGCGACCGGCCGCACGCAATTGCGCTCCTGCGCCGCGAGCAGCATGCGCGCGTAACGCGGATGCACCGGAAACCGCAGCATCTTGCGTCCGATTTCCGTAATCCGAAAGAGACGATTCTTCGCGGCGTCTGCCTTCAGACCTTCCGGACCAATCGCGCCCAAATCCGCCAGCAACGTCTCCGCGCGTTCGAGCGCCTTTGGATCGGGTTTTTCCAGCCACGGAAAATTCCAAATGTCGTCGATGCCGCTCGCTTTCAGCGTCAGCACGACCTCGGAGAGATCGAGGCGCTTGATCTCGGGCAGCTCCTGCGGCGCGCGTTGACCGTGTTCGCGCTCGGTCCACAGACGCACGCACACGCCCGGCGCGGTGCGGCCCGCGCGACCGGCGCGCTGATCCGCACTGGCGGCGGAGATTTTTTCCACGAGCAGCGTGTTGATGCCGCGGTGCGGATCGAAACGGGCGACGCGAGCGAGTCCGCAATCGATCACGGTCGTGACGCCTTCAATCGTGAGCGACGTTTCGGCAACGTTGGTCGAGACGATGATCTTTCGGTTGTCGTAGCGCGCGACTGCGCGGTCCTGTTGGTCGGGCGGGAGCTCACCGTGCAGCGGGAAACACACGAAGTCGCGCAACTCGCGCGAGGACTGGATCGCCTGCACGGTGCGGCTGATCTCGTAGGCGCCCGGCATGAAGACGAGCATGTCGCCCGACGATTCGCGCGCGACGCGTTCGCACTCGCGCGTGGCAACATCCCACACAGCGTCCTGATCGAAGTTTACCGTCTTCGGTAGGTATTCGATTCGCACGGGGAAACTGCGTCCCTGTGACACGAGCACGTCACACGGCGCGAGATACTCTTTCAGCGCGCCCGCATCGAGCGTCGCCGACATCACGATGATCTTCAGATCAGGCCGCGTGCTCTGTTGAATCTGAATCGCCCGCGCCAGCGAGATGTCACCGTAGAGATGTCGTTCGTGAAACTCGTCGAACACCACCGCGCTCACACCGCGCAGCGTCGCGTCGAACGACATCTGCCGGAGCAAAATGCCCTCGGTCACGAAACGAATCCGCGTCTTCGCACTCACGCGCGACTCGAGCCGGATTTGATAGCCGACGATGTCGCCGAGATTCGTGCCGACTTCCTCCGCGACACGTTTCGCCAGCATGCGCGCGGCGAGGCGCCGCGGCTGCAGCACCACGACTTCGCCTTTCTCACCCGCGAGCCCATGATTCAACAGCATCTGCGGGATCTGCGTCGATTTGCCCGAACCCGTCGGCGCCTGCACGATGAGCCGACCTTGCGCACGCAGCGATGCCACGACAGCGGACTCGAGTTCGTAGATAGGCAGATCGCGCGGTGCAGGCATGTGGCGTTGAAAGGGAAAAAGTTGAAAATCGAAAGAGGCCAGACGCGCAAGCGAGGGCGCTCACCACTCGGCTTCAGTTTCACTCATTTCGTGTCGTCGAGAGGTAGTGGACGTTGACCCCTTCGGTGCCGTAAAGCACCCTCTCTCGTCTCCTCGTTCTCCCGTCAGCCACAGGAAGTTAATCACCATGGCTCGCTTTTCCATCTCCTCGTTTTTGTTCGGAGCACTGCTCGCAAGTGTCGGGCTTCTACTGGTCGCCTGCAGCAAGCCTCCACCGACTCCACCTGCCGCGCCGAGCGTGACCACAATCGTCCTGCGCTCGATCGACGTCGCCGATGAGCTTTCCGCTGCCGGCACGATCGAGGCGGTCGACAAGGCGCAACTTGGTTTCATGGTGCCCGGCCGTCTGCTCAAGTTCGAGGTCGAGGACGGCGCCTCCGTATCCACCGGACAACTACTCGCCCGGCTCGATGACGCCGACTACCGGCAGGAAGTCGCAATTGCCGAGGCTCGTCTCGCTGAAATCCGCGCGCGCGCCGAACGCCTGCGCAAGATGCACGAACTCGGCAGCCTCACCGCCACCGACTACGAGAAAATCACCGCCGGACTCACCGAGGCGGAGTCGGCCGCGACACTCGCACGGCAGCGACTCGCCTACACCGAGCTGCGCGCACCTTTCGCCGGACGCGTGACGCGCCACTCCGTGGCCGCAGGCACCGTCGTCGCGCCGGGTTCGCCGATTTGCAGCGTGCTCGCGCCCGCCCCGGTCTGGGCGACCTTGAGCGTGCCCGAGGCGACTGCGGCGCAGTTGCTGCCGGGACAGGTGGCACGCGTGCGGCTCGCCGCCGCCGAAACCGTCGAGGCGACGGCCCCGATCGAAACAGTTCTCCCTCAAGCCGACCCGATCACCCGCTCGTTTCAGGTGAAAGTTCGTCTCGCCAACGACGACCTCGCGTTTCGCCCCGGCAACGTCGTCGTCGCTTCTGTCGAACTCGGTTCGCGTCGCTCAGTCGTCACCCTACCGCCCGCGGCCGTGCAGCGCTTTCCGGACGGCGCGCTTTATGTGTGGGTGGTCGAACCGCAGCGTAGCACGGTCACGCGCCGGATCGTGACCATCGGTCGCCCGCGCGGTGTGGCGCTGGAAGTCACCTCGGGGCTGGAGTCCGGTGAGCGCGTCGTCACCGCGTCTGCCACACCACTCTTCGACGGCATGCCCGTCTCCGCTTCCGCTGCCCAGCCATGAATCTGCTCATCTGGCCACTGCGTCATCGCCAGGTGATGCTCGTGTTGAGCTTCATCGTGCTCGGGCTGGGCCTGCACGCGCTTCTCACGATGCCACGGCAGGACACCCCCACGATCTCCATCGATCGTGCGCTCGTCATCGCGCTCTCACCCGGCTCCACCGCCGCCCAGGTCGAGCAACAGATCACGCGACCGATTGAGTCCTACCTCTTCACGTTCACCGAGATTAATCCGGCAAAAACCACGTCGGTCACACGCGACGGTCAGGTGGTCGTCACCGTTGAACTCCACGAATGGGTCACCAACGAAGACGCGTTCTGGTCGCGCCTGCGGCTCGGCCTCGCGGAACTAAAACAACGCGAGCTGCCAGTCGGCACGCTGGGGCCGCTCGTGAATTCCGATTTCGGCCAATCGGTCGCGTTGTTGATCGGTGTCTCGTCTCCGCGTCACACCTACGCCGAGCTGCGCCGTTTCCTCGAGCAGATCGAAGACGCGATTCGCACGGTGCCCGGCGCAGGCCGCATCAAGCGCTACGGCGAACGCCACGAAACCATCTACGTCGAAGCCGATTCGCAGCGCATTTCCCGCTACGGCCTCGGGCTCACGCCGGTTGTCACCGCCCTGAAACTTCAAAACGCCACGCCCTACACCGGCACGATCAAGGTCGACGATCTCCACGTGCCACTGCACACGCGCGGCCGATTCACCTCAGTCGAGGAAGTGCGCGAACAAGTCGTGTTCACGGACCCGGTGTCGGGCCGCGTCGCCCGGATCGGCGATGTCGCCACGGTCGAGCGCCGGCTGGCCGACGCCGACTCCTTCCTGCGCATCGACGGCCGCGAGGACCCCGTGCTGCTCCTGTCGGTGGAGATGCAGCCCGGAAACAACATCGTTGCCTTCGGGCGCGAGTTGCAGGCTGCGCTTGAGCGCACGCGCGCGCTCCTGCCCGCCGAAATCGCACTCACGGTCATCAACGACCAGCCGGCCGTCGTCGCCGATTCAGTAACGCACTTTATCCGCGAGTTTTTCATCGCGGTGGGAGCCGTCGTGCTCGTCACGATGCTACTCCTGCCGCTGCGCGTCGCCTCGATCGCCGCGATGGCAATCCCCGTCACGATCGCGATCACGTTTCAGACGCTCGACTGGCTCAACATCGAACTGCACGAGGTCTCGCTCGCTTCACTCATTGTTGTGCTCGGCATCGTCGTGGACGACGCCATCGTGATTGCGGACAACTATGTCGAAAAACTCGACCACGGCGTGCCGCACTGGGACGCTGCGTGGCGCGCGGCGCACGAACTGGCGGTGCCAGTGTTCACCGCAACCATTGCCATCGTCCTCGCGTTTGCACCGCTGGCCTTCTTCCTCACCGGCTCGGTCGGTGAGTTCATCATCGCGCTGCCGATCACGGTCGCGATCGCGCTGAGCGTTTCGTTCATCGTCGCGATGTTTCTCACGCCGGTGCTCTGCTACACGTTCATCCGGCAGGGCCTCAAGGACCAGCCGAGCACGCTCAGCGCGCGCGTCCTCACCACGGTGCAATCGCGCTACACCCGGATCATTCACCCGCTTGTGCGCCATCCGGTGATCACGCTTGTGGTCGGCGTGCTCTCGCTGCCTGCGGCGCTTTTGCTCCTGCCGCTCATTCAGCAAAAGTTCTTCCCTGCGGCGGAGCGGTCGCAGTTCGTCATCGAGGTTGATCTGCCTTTGGGCACGCGACTCGAGGCCACGGATCGGATCGTGCGCAAACTCGAACAAGCAATTCGCGGCGATCCGCGGATCACCACCTACGCCGCGTTCGTGGGCACGGCGTCGCCACGCGTCTATTATTCGTTCGCCCCCGAGTTTCCGCGTCCGAGCTACGGCATGTTGCTCGTCAGCACCCGCTCGGTGGCCGACGCGGATGCGGCGGTGCGCGACTATGCCGCAAAGCTGCCCGCGCTTGCGCCGGGTGCGCGGATCAACGTAACCAACTTCCAACAAGGCATCCCGGTCGAAGCACCGGTCGAAGTGCGCGTCGTGGGTCCCGATATCACCGTTCTGCGCGGTCTCGGCGACCAAGTCCGTGCGATCTTCCAGCGTGCGCCCGGCGCCACGCAGGTGCGCGACGATTTTCTCGAGGGCTTCTCACTCGACCTTCGCGTAAACAGCGAAGTCGCGAATCGTCTTGGGCTCACCACGAGCGTGATCGCGAGTCAGGTGATGACCGGCTTCGAAGGCTACGCAGCGACCGAACTTTGGGAGCACGATGCGCCCGTGCCGATCGTGTTGCGGCTCAATCAGCCCGGTCGCGACGACTTCGACGATCTTGATCGCTTCATGGTGCGCGCGCCGCTCACGCAGGGCAGCGTGCCGCTCCATCAGGTGGCCGCGGTTGAGCCCGTTTGGAACCCCGCACAGATCGTGCACCGCAGCGGCGTGCGCACGCTCACCGTGCGTGCGAATCCCGCGACCGATGTGCTCCCCTCTCAAGTGCTCTCCGCGATCAAGCGCGAGTTGCCGAAGATCGAGTTGCCGCCGGGCTATCGTCTGGAAATCGGCGGCGAATACGAAGGCCAGCAGGAAACCTTCGGCAAAATGGCGGGCGCGCTGGTCGCGAGCGTCGTGTTCATTTACCTCGTGCTGCTCTTCCAGTTCAAAAGCTCGCGCGAAACGCTGCTCGTCATGCTCGCCATTCCGCTCACTGCATTCGGCGCGATGGCGGGCCTCGTCCTCACGCGCAATCCACTCGGGTTTACCGCTGCGGTCGGCCTGATCAGTCTCGTCGGTATCGTGATTCGCAACGCGATCATTCTCGTCGATCACGCCGACGAGCTCCGCCGCGAGGAGCCGATCGACGCCGCCACCGCGGCAATCCGCGCGGGCGAGCGCCGCATGCGTCCGATCTTTCTCACTTCGATGGCCGCGGCCGTCGGTGTGCTTCCCATGATCATCTCCAATTCACCGCTCTGGGCGCCGCTCGCGAGCGTCTTCGCCGTTGGTATTCTGTGGTCGATGGTGATGGCGCTGCTCATCGTGCCGGCGGCTTACGGACTGACGATGAAACAACCTCCTCCTAACGCCCAGCCGAGCCCCAAGGGAGGTGCCGCATGAAGCTGCGTTCGCTTCTGGTCCTCGCACTCGCTCCAATCGCGCTTTCAGCTGCGCCCACGCTCACCGTTGAAGAAGCGGCGCGACTCGCACTGCAGCACAGCAAGGGCGCGCAGCTCACCCGCCTTAAGTCCGATGAGGCGCGCATCGAAGCCGACGCCGCCCGTCAGCAGCGCTATCCGCGTGTGACAGCCTTCGGCATCGGTGCCTACGCGTTCCGGCCGATCGATCTCTCGCTTCGCCAAGGTTCGCTTACGGGCCCGCTCGACTCGCTCGGCGCCGATCTCGGGCTCGGTCCGCTCTCACCCACGATCGGACCTTTTCCCTCGAGCGACCTCACGCTGCTGCATGGCGAGCATTGGCTGCGTTTCGGCGGACTCACGATTCTTCAGCCACTCACGCAACAATGGCGCATCGAGAGCGGTGTGCGCGCCGCCGAATCCGCCCGCATTGCCGCCGATCGGGAAACCGCGCGCGCACTCGCCGAAATCCGCATCGCGATCGAAGAACTCTTCGCGGGCATTCTGATCGAGGAACAACGCATCACTCAGCACGCTGCGCGACTCGCGTTCGAGGAACGCCGTTTGCGCGACGCAGAAAACGCCCGCGCCAACGGCGAGTCGCTCGATGATGTCGTGCTCGGCAGCCAGGCAAAACGTGTGCAGGCGGAAGCCGAACTCCTGCGCAGCCGCCAGCAACGCGAACGTCTGGTCGGACGACTTGCCGAACTGATCGGACAACCCGACGCCGACGATTTCACCCTCGATCCCGCGTTGCCCTCGCGTGCAGGTCGTCCGCTCGACTTCTGGCTTTCGCGAGCAGAGCAGAACCCCGATGCCCGCATCGCTGCCGCCGTGGTCGAGCGCGCCCGCGCCGGCGTGCGCGCCGCGCGGCAATCGCGTATTCCCGACGTATCGGCGTTTGCCTCCGGTTGGGTGCAGGACGGCTTGCCGCTCGCGCCGAGCAGCGGCGCCACGGTTGGCCTCGCGCTCACGTGGGACGTATTCGATGCAGGGAAACGCAAGTCCGAGATCGCGCGCAGCGTCACCCGCCAGCGCGCCGCCGAACTCGACCACCAGCGACGCGGCGAGGAAGCCGCGAGACTCATCCGCGCCACGTATCAGGATTTCACGCACGCCGGAGAACTCGTGACCCTCGCCACGCAGGCGCGGGCGTATCGGCAGCGCGCCTTCGAACTCGCCCGCCAGTCCGTCGACAACGGTCTCGCCCTCCCGAGCGTCGCGCTCGAAGCCGAAACGAATCTCCGCGAAGCGGAGGCCGATGTCGTGGCCGCACAACTACAAGAGCACATCGCTCTGCTGCGCTTGCACTATCTGGTCGGCGAACTCGAACCGGCGTCGGTGAACAACCCGTGAGCGAGTTTGTTCAGAAGTTATTCACTGATTTCGGCGGTGAAAAAGTTGTGCAGAACATTGGCTTTTATTTCCGCGGACTGCCCGCAAGCTCGACCTCGTTCCTTGATAGAACAGTCGCAAGTGCGGCGGCCTGAAAAACCCGCCGAGAACACGACTGGGATAATCCCGGGTGACCGGGGAAAGGACTGCGGCAGCTGGTGCCGCTCTCCCCTCCCGCCGCGCAATGCGGTCGAGGCAGGCATATGTCACCAGCTCCTCTGACCGGAGTCGTGTCCGGCAGTATCACGATATCAGGAGCTGAGCGGCGAGGCGCGATTAGAAACCGCGTGCGAGCCGAGTCAGGCAGGCCGGGAGTTTCGACCGGCGTGCTGACGCAGTTACCCCAGAGGGTTTTGGTTGCTACTGCGCAGACCAGAACGCAGCGAAGTTTCCCGGCGGGACGACCCCGCCAGAAGGTCCGGCTCGCAAGCACGAGCGGACGCGCAAGGGCAGCTTCGCGGCGGGGAGTGAGCGGACCTGGCAAAGTCCGTCAACCTCCTCAACAGGGCGGCGTGAAAAGCGCGTCACCCTGCTGCAAATGAGAACGCAACCTGAGAGATAAGAGGTCAGACCCGTAACGCGGGGCCAACGTCCGGCCAAAAGCCGGAGCCGTCCCCGCGGTCACGGTGCCGACGCGAAAAGCAGCTTGCAGGCGTGTCTGCACCACGTCCGGCGCGACGCTCCCGGCAGGGACCGTCCGAACTGGGCGAAGAGACCTCACTCAATAAATTCCGATCGGAAACGGTCGGAACGGTCCCGCCATGAGACCGAGACATCCGCATGCCGCGGACAGTGGCGTCGGGGAGCACACCGCCCGCGAAAGCGAGAGCGCCAAAGCGTGTGCCATCGGGAAAGAGCGCGTGGCGAACGCCCAACCCCACATTTGGCCCCGGGATCTTCGGATCCCGGGGCCTTATTGTTTTCCGAAACGGACAATCGCGCGAAACACATCGCCCGGGCAATTTTCTCCGCCACGCCGCCTCTCCCGCGGGCGTCGGGGGTGCTCGCGTAATGTCCGGAGTTTCAGCGGACAGCGGGATGACCTCCGCTTCTCGCTGTTTTTCCGATCTCCGAGGGCTCTGGCTTCCTTCTTGCGTTCAAACTGCGGTGTCCGCACGTTCTTCCCCTTTTTCAAAGAAATGACCGCGTCCGCTCCATGAACCAGAACATCCGTAACATCGCCATTATCGCTCACGTCGACCATGGGAAAACCACCCTCGTCGACAAACTTCTCAAGGAAGGCGGCGTTTTCCGCGCCAACCAGCAGGTCGAGGAACGCGCCATGGACTCCATGGACCTCGAACGCGAGAAGGGTATCACGATCAAGGCGAAGAATACGTCGGTTCACTGGCACGACAAGATCGTCAACATTCTCGACACCCCGGGCCACGCCGACTTCGGCGGCGAGGTCGAACGCGCCCTCCGCATGGTCGATGGCGTGCTCCTCGTCATCGACGCTTATGACGGCCCGCAGGCGCAGACGCGCTTCGTGCTCCGCAAGGCCCTCGCGCACGGCCTCAAGGTCGTGATCGTCATCAACAAGATCGACCGCGACAACGCCGACCCGGTCAAAATGTATGACAAGGTCCTCGAGCTCCTTATGGAGCTCAACGCCACCGAGGAGCAGTTCGACGCCCCGGTCGTTTACGGTTCCGGCCGCGACGGCTACATGATGTATAAGCTGGAGGACGAGAAGAAGGACATGACGCCTCTCTTCGAGACGATCATCAACCACGTCCCGCCCCGTTCGCGAAGCCCGACGAACCGTTCCACATGCTCGTCTCCAACATCGATTGGAGCGACTACGTCGGCCGTATCGCCGTCGGCAAGATCCTCGGCGGCACCATCAAGGTCGGCGATCCCCTCTTCGTGCTGCGCCACGCCGAAGGCGGCAAACGCGTCCGCGCCCGCATCTCCAAGATTTTCGAATTCACCGGCCTCGGTCAGCGCGAAGTCGAGTCCGCCTCCGCCGGCAACATCGTCGGCCTCGCCGGCTTTGAAGACGTCGACATCGGCGACACGCTCGACATCCGCGAAGACGCGCACGCCCTGCCCTTCCAGCAGATCGACCCGCCGACGCTCGAGATGCAGTTCGCCGTCAACGACGGCCCGCTCGCCGGCCAGGAAGGCAAGTTCGTCACCTCGCGCCAGCTCCGCGAGCGCCTCATGCGCGAACTGAAGACCAACGTCTCCATCCACATCGAAGACTCCGACAAAGCCGGCGTCTTCAATGTGAAGGCCCGCGGCGCCATGCAGGTCGCCGTGCTCGTCGAGACCATGCGTCGCGAAGGCTACGAACTCCTCGTTTCCCGCCCGACCGTGATCGAAAAGAAGGGCCCCAACGGCGAACGCCTCGAGCCCTACGAGACTGTCTGGATCGAAGTGCCCGACGAATGCGTCGGTGCGATCATGCAGAATCTCGCCAACCGCAAGGGCCAGATCACGAACATGGAGAAGCACCAGACCACGACGATGATCGAAGCCACGATCACCACGCGCGGTCTGATCGGTCTCGAAATCGACGTGATCAACGCCACCTCCGGTCGCGGCGTCACCTCTCACCTTTTCAAGGAATACGGCCCCTACGCGGGCGAAGTGCTCACCCGCATCACCGGCACGCTCATCGCCACCGAAGCCGGCGAGACCACCTCCTACGCCCTCGTGATGTGCCAGGAGCGCGGCAAACTCTTCGTCAATCCCGGCGAGCTCGTTTACGAAGGCATGATCGTGGGCGAAAATCCGCGCAACGAAGACATCGCCATCAACGCCGTCCGCGAAAAGAAGCTCACCAACTTCCGCTCCCAAGGCGAAGGCGTTGCCGCCGGCCTCACGCCCGCGACCAAGCTCTCGCTCGAGCGCTCGATCGAATACATCGCTGCGGACGAGCTCCTCGAAGTCACGCCGAAGAACCTGCGTCTCCGCAAACGCATCCTCGACAACGGTGCGCGCATGAAGGCCGCCAAGGCCGCAAAAGCCGGAGCCTGAGTCACAACCCTTCGTTTGTCTGAAAAGAACCCGCACGGTGAAAACCGTGCGGGTTTCTTGTTTTTAGAAATCGTTCTCGTTCTCGTCATCGTTCTCGTTCTCGCACGTCGGGTTCGAGAACGAGAAAGAAAAGATTACGAGAACGACCCGACCCCCGACTTGGTCCGCACTCTCGCGCGTCCCAGTCCGCACCTTTGGTCGACCGTGTCCGGACTTTCGCTCGACCGTGTCCGCACGTCGTCGAGACCGTGTGCGCACCTTCGCTCGACCGTGTTCGCACGTTGTCGCGACGTGGGGCGGACTTGGGGTCGACGCCGAGCCGTCGCTACCGTCGTCTTCCGTGTTTCCGCCCTTCCGCGTTTTCGCGATTTCTTCCCTCGCTCGCGCTCACACCGCGGCGGGTTTTGTTTCACGTTCGATCTCGTGAGCCTTTTGAAGACCGTGGGCACTCGAGTGGCCGGTGACTTTTACGCAGAAGCGGTCGACGAGCACATAAACGATCGGCACCACAAAAAGCGTCAGGAAGGTCGCGATACTGAGACCGCCCACGATCACGATGCCCATCGGATTGCGCGTCTCGGCGCCCGCGCCGGATGCGAACGCGATCGGCACCGCACCGAGAATCGTCGCGATGGCCGTCATCAGAATCGGACGGAAACGCAGGATCGCCGACTCGTAGGCCGCGGTGAGCGCGTCCTTGCCCTCGAGCTGGAGCTGATTGGCAAACTCGACGATCAAGATGCCGTTCTTCGCCACCAGGCCGATCAGCATGATGAGTCCAAATCTTGAATACAGATTGTCCGTCATGCCGGGCCCCCAGAAGCGCGTGCAGTAGAGCACGATCACGCCACCCGCGAGGGCGAGAATGATGCCGGTGAAAATCGTGAGCGGGTGCAGCCACGACTCGAACTGCGCAGCGAGCACGAGGAAGGTGAACACGAGCGCCAGCACGAAGAGCATCCACGTATCGCTCGCGCTCTCGACGTATTCGCGCGTCTCGCCGTCCCACGCATACGTGTAGCCGGCGGGGAGAATTTCCTCGGCGTTTTCACGGAGGAAATCCACCGCGTCGCCGATCGTGGCCGTGCCGCCGAGCTGGGCCGACACCGTGACGGCACGCAGGCGCGCAAAGTGCGGATAATTTTCCGGCACGACGTTTTCGTCGGCGCGGACCAGATTCGTGAGCTGGATGAGCTGTCCGTTGGCGGACTTCACGTAAACGCGGCTGAGATCCGCCGGCGTCATGCGATCCTGATCGGCGACCTGCACGATCACGTCGAACTCCTGCGCGCCCCGCTGAAACGTGGTGACCTGTTTTCCTCCGAAAAGCGTCTCGAGCGTCGAGGCGATTTCAGACACGGGCACGTTGAGGTCCGCGGCCTTCTCGCGATCGATGCGGACCTCGAGCTGCGGCTTCGTCGGCGACGGATCGAGTCGCGGCTGGAAGAACATGTCCGTCTCGCGCATGCGGGTGAGCATCTGCTGGCCGAGATTCTGCAACTGGTCGAAATCGGAACCTTGCAGCACCATCTGCACGCCGGAGCCGCCGCCGCGCTGGCCGAACGGGCGCGGCGCGATCGGCGTCGCCTGCCCGCCGGTGATCTCGAGCTGAAACTTCCGGCGCAGCTCCGCGATGATGTCCTGCGCTTTCCGCTCGCGCTCCTCCCACGGTTTCAACGTGGCGAAGATGAACGCGCGATTGTTGTCCCCGCTGCGACGGAACGTGCGCTCCATCTCGGGGATATCGAGGATCATCTGCTCCATCCGGCCCGCGTAGTAGTGGCCGTATTGCGGCGTCGATCCGACCGGACCGATGAACTGCGCGCGGAACATGCTCCGATCCTCGAGCGGCGTGAGTTCGCGCTGTAGTTGAAAGTAGAATACAGGACCGAGCGCCGCCACCGCGAGCGCACCCACGATGACCCAGATCTTCCGGCGGAACGCCCAGTCGAGCATCGCGGCGTAGTAGCGATTGATCGTCTCGAAGAACGGTTCGGTTTTTTCGTAGAACCAGCCATGATGCGCTTTGCCGTTCACCACGCGGTGGCGAAGCATGCGCGAACTGAGCATCGGCGTGAGCGTGAGTGCGACAAACGCCGAAACGAGAACCGAGATCGCAAGCGTGAGGCCGAACTCGAAGAAGAGTCGTCCCGTCTGACCGGATTGAAATGCCACCGGCAGGAACACCGCCGCGAGCGTGAACGTGGTCGCGATGACCGCAAACGCCACCTGCCGCGCACCATGCAGCGCCGCGGGAATCGGCGCTTCGCCTTCCTCGATGCGGCGGTAGATGTTTTCGAGCATCACGATCGCGTCGTCGACCACGAGGCCGACCGCGAGCACGAGCGCGAGCAGCGTAAGCACGTTGAGCGAGAAGCCGAGCCAGCTCATCACGGCAAAGGAGCCGATCACCGACACCGGAATCGCGAGCAGCGGGATGAAGGTCGCGCGCCAGTCGCGCAGGAAGACGAAGATCATCACGATCACCAGAATCGCCGCTTCCCAGAGCGTTTTGTAGACCTCCTTCACCGAGCGATCGACGAACACCGAGCTGTCGAAACCGATGTCGATGCTCACGCCCTCGGGCAGATCGGCGAGAATGTGCGGGATCTGCGCTTTCACGCCCGCCGCGAGGTCCAGCAGATTGGACTGCGACTGTCGGAAAACCTGAACACCCACCGTCGGTCGTCCGCGGAAATAACTCTCGCCGCGGTAGTCGCTCTTGCCGAGCTCCACGCGACCGATGTCCATAAACTTCACGTGATACCCGCCGCGCGCGGCGAGCACGAGGTTCTCGAAATCGGAGACTTCCCGCATGTTGCCCTGCGTGCGCACGGTGAATTCGCGCGTGCGTGACTCGATGCGTCCGCCGGGAATTTCGACATTTTGCTGGCGCAGCGCGCGCTCCACGTCGGCCACCGTGAGGCCGTAGGCGGCGAGACGATCGGAATCGATCCACAGACGCATCGCGTAACGCGGTCCGCGAATCTGCACCGAACCCACTCCAGGCACCGTCTGGATGCGCTGCACGACCATGCGTTCGGCGATGTCGTAAAGCTCCTGCCGCGAGTAGCGGTCGGAGTTGAGTGAGAAGCCAAGAATCGGATCCGCGTCCGCTTCGGTCTTCGTGACCTGCGGCTCTTCGACTTCGTCCGGCAAACGGCGGCGGGCGCGACTGACGCGGTCGCGCACGTCGTTGGCCGCCTCGTTGACGTCGCGCTCGAGCGTAAACTCGACCGTGATCTCCGATCGTTCCTCGCGCGAGACGGAGCGGATCACGCGGATACCGTCGATCGATGCGATCTCCTTTTCGAGCGGCTCAGTGATCTTCGTTTCCACGACCTCAGCCGACGCGCCCGGATAGAACGTCTGCACCGAGACGATCGGCGAGTCGGTGTTGGGATACTCGCGAACAGAAAGTCGGTTGAACGACAGCAGTCCGACGAGCACCACCAGGATCGAGGCGACGAGGCAGACGACCGGCCGCCGAATGGAGACGTCGGATAAAATCATGACTGCGAGAGTTGACCGATATCTTCGACAAACGGACGCGGCTCGATCTTGGCGCCGGGGAAAAGCGTGAGTGCCCCCACTCCCGAAGCGACGATCTGGCTCGTCTCATCCAAGTCGCCTTCGAGCGGTGCGATCTCCACCACCCCCGCCGCACGCAATCCGAGCCGCACCGGAACGAACGCTGCGGTTTTCACGCCGCCCTCCTCTTTCACCATGACGATTTGCGAACCGCGAGTGGTGGTGAGAATCGCGCCCTCCGGCACCGTGAGCACTTGCCGCCGGACCTCGAGCACGAGCTCGACGTTGGCGAACATGCCCGGCTTCAAACCGGCGGCGTCGCCGGTGACGTAACCTTTCACCTCGCTGGAGCGCGTCGCGCGGTCGACGACCGCCGCGGTGAAATAAACTTCGCCCTCGACCTGCGCGCCAGCGAGAGCCGGCGAGCGCACGCGAAAATGGGTGCCGTGGCGCACCTTCGCCACGAAGCGCTCGGGCACCTGGAAATCGATCTTCAGGCGGCTCAGGTCGTCGATCGTCGTCACGATCGCCTGCGGCGTCACGTAATCGCCCGGCGAGAGCGCACGCGCGCCGACCACGCCATCAAACGGCGCACGGATCTGGGTGCGATCGAGGCGCACATTGATGAGTTCGAGATCGGATTTGGCCGAGGCGAACTCCGACCGCGCGCGATCGACGTCGGCGAGACTGTTGCTCCGGGTCTGCCAGAGTTGTTCGGCGCGCTGCAGATTCAGCTCGGCAAGCCGGTAGCTGGCTTCGCTTTGGGCGAGTTGAGCGCGCAGCTCCGAATCCTCGACCTTGAGGAGCAGCTGCCCCTTCTGCACCTGTTGCCCTTCCTCGAAATGAATCGAGCGCACGAGCCCGGACATCTCCGGACGAATCGTCGCGGACTCGTTGGCAGCCACCGACCCCACGAGGTTCAGCGTCTCCGAGAGATCACGGCGTTGGACATTCGTTACCTCGACAGGCTGCACTTGGGCGGCAGTCGAAGCAGGCGAACGGGATTCAGCGCGGCGGCAGCCCGAAAGCGCGGCGGCAACGGCAAGGAACAGAATAAGCGAGCGGACAACGGACATGGAGGGGAAAGCGGAAAGGCAGTGACGCGCCTGACGGAGATTGCCTCGGAAAGATGCAACGATCGTGCGTGGCGCGCAGAGAGACGCCAAGTGTTGCCCGGCCGTTTCACAGCGCAACAACCGCCTGCGGAACTATCTCACCGATGACACGGTGCCGCGCGCGGCGATCTCAATTTTCGGACAACACCGCCGTCGCCTGATTCTCCAGCGACGCCAAGCGCATCTGCGCTTCGATCAGCTTCGGATTGTTCTCACCGTAGCGATCCCCCAGCTCACGCACACGAGCGCGCGCCAGCCAAAGGTCTCGGGGAGCATCGGGCGCGCGGGCGAGTTCGGCCTCCAGGGCCTCCACGCGGCTCCGCTGCGTGCGAAGTCGAGGATGGTTATCCAAATAGCGCAGCTCCATCGCCGCGAGCTGTGCCCGCGCCCACACCAGTTCGGCCGGCATTTCGGGCGATTCGCTCCACAGCCGCTCCATCACTTCGATGCGCACGCGCTGTGCCTGCCAGGCGGGATGGCGATCGGAGTAGCGCGAGTTAAGCCGTGCAAAACGGATCCGCGCTTCGCGCAATTCCCCCGTTCGCGCGGGGATTGCGCTGCCTGCCGCTCGAGCTCCGCGATCACCGCGTTCTGCTCGAGCATGATCGGATGATTGCGGAGATAGCGCTTCGAAAGCGACTCCAGCGTGGCTCTCGCCTCGACGAGCGAACGTTCGATCTCGTCGTCGACCGCCTGGGCCCACGCCTGATGCGTGACAGCGCTGGCCAGCAGAAGGAAAACGAAAACCAATCTGCTCGCGCGATGACTCATGGTCAAAACTCAGCTCGTAACCTGCGCGTAGCCGGCCGAATCGAGCAAGCCATCGAGCTCCACCGGGTTTTCCGGCTTCAACTTCAGAAACCAGCCCTCGCCATAGGGATCGCGGTTGACCGTCTCCGGCGCGCCATCGAGCGCGGCGTTGACCGCCACGACCGTGCCGCTGACCGGGGCGTAAACATCGCTCGCCGCCTTCACGGACTCGACGACGCCGAAAGCTTCACCCGCCTTCAATGTCGCGCCGACTTTCGGCAGTTGCACGTAGGTGATATCGCCGAGGGAATTCTGGGCGTAGTCCGTGATGCCCACCGTCGCAGTGCCGTCGCTGTCGAGCTTCAGCCATTCGTGGGATTTCGCGTAACGGAGTTCGCTGGGGACGTTGCTCATGGGAAGAAATATTTGGGCAGGCGGGATTTCGGGATGATTTCACCGGGCGGGCCGGCGCGTGCAAGCATCGGCTAGAATTTCTTCAACGGCACGAAAGGCGGTTTGACCAGTTGCAGCGGCAGCTTCGTGCCGCGGATGTCGACTTCCAGAGTCTGCGTGAGCGCGGCCGTGGAAACGAGCGCCGAACCGATCGCCTCATTGAGGACCGGGGACAACGTGCCCGAAAGCACACGGCCGACCTGCGCGCCGTCGGGTCCGAGCACGGGGGTATCGGCGCGCACGATGCGGCGATCGCCCGTGCGGAAAAACACGACCTTCTGCGCGGCGCCATTGCGCTTCTCCGCCTCCAAGGCTTCGCGGCCGATGAAATCGCAGCCCTTGTCGAGTTTCACGGTCCAGCCGAGCCCCGCCGTGAGCGGCGAAATGTCAGCCGTGATCTCGTGTCCATAAAGTGGATACCCGGCTTCGAGTCGCAGGCTGTCGCGTGCGCCGAGGCCGGCGAGTTCGAGCCCCTGCTCCGCGCCGGCGGCCAGCACCGCCTCGGCGAGCGCCGGCGCCTCGGTCGCGGCGTGGTAGAGTTCAAAACCGTCTTCACCGGTGTAACCGGTGCGGCTGATGATGCACTGAATACCTGCGACGGTGCCCTCGCCGAAGTGATAATATTTGATCGCGCCCAGCTTCGCGCCGGTGAGCGACTGCACGATCGCGGCGGCGTTGGGGCCCTGGATCGCGAGGAGCGCGTAGTCGTCGGACCGATCGGTGATTGTTACTGCGAAGCCCTTCGCCTGCTCCTGAATCCACGCGAGATCCTTGGTGATGTTGCCCGCATTGATGCAGAGGAAATAATCCTCCGGCGTGCGCATGTAGACGAGCAGATCGTCCACGACGCCGCTATTGGGATAACACATCGGCGAGTAGAGCACGCGGCCCGGGTAGAGTTTCGCGATGTCGTTTGTGAGAAGATGGTTGAGGAACTTGCCCGCTTCGGGCCCACGCACGTCGACTTCGCCCATGTGGCTCACGTCGAACAAACCCGCGGCGCGACGCACGGCTTTGTGCTCTTCGAGGATGCTCTTGTATTGCACCGGCATTTCCCAGCCGGCGAAGTCCACCAATCGTCCGCCGTGGGCCGCATGGAAGTCACGCAAGGGGGTGCGTTTCAGTTCGCTCATGCCCCACACTAGCGCCCGCGGTGCCGCCTCGGGCAAGGCCATTCTGGCCGCCGCGGGCTTGGCGCAGATTTAAGTCGCCTCACCACGCCGCCTCATAAACTGACGCCATGCTCTGGCTCTCCCTCGCAATCCTCGGAACACTCTCGGTTTCGTTCATGTGCTCCTTGTGCGAAGCGATGGTGCTGAGTGTCACCACGACCGATATCGAGGTGTTGAAGAAAAACGCTCCGCGGCGCGGTCATCTGCTCGAGCAGATGCGCGAGCAGCTCGACCAGACGATCTCTGCCATCCTCACGCTCAACACGATCGCCAACTCGCTCGGCTCGATCGCCATCGGTGCGATTGCTGGCACTCGTTTTCACGGTGCGGTGCTCGCCGGTGTCACCGCCGCTTTCGGTTTTTCCCTGCTTATCATCGGTGAAGTGCTGCCCAAGACGATCGGCGTCACCTATCGCAGCACGCTTCTGCCGTTGATCGTTTATCCACTGGTGGGATTGCGCGCAGCACTCCGTCCGGTGACGTGGATCTGCAATCAGATCGTGAGCCTCTTCGTCGGACAGCCCGTCGAGAGCCACACCTCCGACCAGGAAATCATTCTCCTTGCGGAGCGCGGCGCGCAACAGGGCACGATCTCGAAGAGCGAGTCCAACATCATCACGAACGCCCTCTCGCTCGACAATGTCCGCGTCTCCGCGCTGATGACGCCGCGCACCGTCGTCGCCGCTCTGCCCAAGGGCTCGACCGTCGCCCAGATTTTCCGCGAATACCCCAACCTGCCCTTCGGCCGCCTGCCCGTTTACGGCAAAAACCTGGACGACATCGTGGGCCTCGTGCGCCGTCGCGATCTGTTGAAGGCCAAGGCCAACGACCAGGACAGCGAGATCGTCGAGCGGCTCATGCACGAGGTGTTCTTCGTGCCGGAAACCGCCACCGCCACCAACGCGCTCCAGGTCTTTCTGAAAACGCACCAACAACTGCTCGTCGTCGTCGACGAGTTCGGCGCGACCGCCGGCGTGATCACGATGGAGGACGTGATGGAGCACCTCATCGGCGGCGAGATTTTCGAGAAGGACGACTTTGCCGTCGACATGCGCGAACTTGCCCGCGCGAAGCAACAAAAGGCCGCGCGCTCCACGCGCCGCCCGTCCTGAGCGCTTCGGTTTTGCTCCACGTTTCCCCCGCATGATTTCGCCGCTCGCCTACTGGGTCCACGACCTCAGCCCGTTCCTGATTCAGTTCAACGAGTCGTTCGGCGTCCGCTACTACGGCCTCGCCTACCTGCTCGGTTTTCTCGGCGGCGCGTGGCTGCTCGGACGCTTCGCCGCGGCGGGCCGCTCGCAACTCCCGCGCGAGCGCATCACCGATTTCATGGTCGCGCTCGTCTTCGGCGTGATGATCGGCGGCCGCCTCGGCTGGTTCCTGCTCTATCACCCGACGATGCTCTTCTCCGACCCGCTCAGCCTCGTCCGCGTGTGGGAAGGCGGCATGGCGAGTCACGGCGGTTTTTTGGGCGTCGCGATCGCGCTGTGGTGGTTTTCGCGCAGCAACAAAATCCCGTTTCTCCATCTCGGCGATCTGATCGTCGCCTGCGCACCGCTGGGACTTCTGCTCGGCCGAATCGCCAACTTCATCAACGGCGAACTCTGGGGAAAACCCTCGAGCGTCGCATGGGCCGTCATCTTCTCCAACACCGGCGGCGACGACGTGCCGCGTCATCCGTCGCAACTTTACCAAGCCGCGCTCGAAGGCGCGCTGCTCCTCGCGCTCATGCAATGGCGCTTCTGGCGCAGTGACATCGTGAAAACGTCGCCCGGGCGCTTGAGCGGCGAGTTCATGATCGCGTATGCGATCCTCCGCGCGATCGGCGAAATTTTCCGCGAGCCCGATGCATCGCTCTTCTTCGGGCTGAGCCGCGGCACGTTTTATTCGATCTTTCTCGTCGCCGCCGGCGCAGTGCTGATTGCGCTCAGTCGCCGCAGCGCGAAGGCAGACGCGAGCACGCGCACGTAGTGCTTCGCGCAAGGTGGAACCCGCCGTCCTCGGCGGGTTATCCGCAAGCGCAGGGTAAACAGCCCGGCGAGGACGCCGGGCTCCACCTACGAATCTGCCTTCGGACTCTGCGATTCACGCAGACGTCTTCGTGATCGTGCTCTTGCTCGTGATCGTTCGACTCGATCACGAGCACGATTACGATCATGAGCACGAGGCGCGGTGTGCGATTTGGTGCGCACATCGTCCCAATCCAGCGCGCACCTTGGCGCGACCGGGTGCGGACCTTGGCTCGACTCGGGACGCATTGAGTCCCGAGTCGGTGCAGACTTTGGCGCGATGCGGCGCGCTCAGACCTGCGTGCCGGGAGCGAGCGTGGCGCCTTTGCGGACCACGAGCACACCGTCACGAATGATCACGGAACCGTCGACATACGAGCCGTCGGCCTTGCCGGTGGCGTCGAGCACGCAGCCGTCGCCGATGCGCGTGTTCTTGTCGATGATGGCGCCTTTGACGCGGCAGTTTTTCCCCACGCCAAGATTCGGAATGCCCGCCTTCGCGTTGGCCGCGAGCTGGTCGTCGGTCTCGTAATAATCCGAGCCCATGACGATCGTGTCCTCGAGCACGGAGCCTTCGCCAATGAAGGAGCGGATGCCGAGCACGCAGTGCTTCAGCTTGGAGTTGGTGAGAATGGATCCGTCGCCGATGACGACGTGATCGATCTCGCAAAGGTTGAGCTTCGACGCCGGCAGATAGCGATCCTGCGTGTAGATCGGCGCGGTGGGCTCGAAGAAGTTGAAGGGCGGCAACGGTTGCGCGAGCGCGAGGTTGGCGTCGAAGAACGCCTTCACGGTGCCGATGTCTTCCCAGTAACCTTGGAAGATGTGCGCGTAGAGGCGCTTCTTGCCGAGGAGGCCGGGGATGACCTCCTTGCCGAAATCGGCCATCGTGTTGTCGAGCGCTTCGGCGAGAACGTCGCGGTTGAAAACGTAGATGCCCATCGAAGCGAGGCAGCTCTTCTCGGCAGGCGGGTTCTTCAGGCGGCCGATGTTGGCATCGCTGAGAACGAAGTTTTCGACGACTTTCGGATCCTTGGGTTTTTCCGCGAACTCGGAGATCTGGAGATCGTCGCCGACGCGCATGACGCCGAGCGCTTCGACCTGCGACGCGGGCACCGGAATCGCGGCGAGCGTGACGTCAGCCTTGTTCGCGACGTGTTCGTCGATGATCTTCCGAAAATCCATCCGGTAGAGTTGGTCGCCGGAGAGGATCATCACGAGATCGTGCGGCGCGGCGCGGAAATGCAGAAGGTTGCGACGCACGGCGTCCGCGGTGCCTTGATACCAATCGAGGCTCTTCTCGGTTTGCTCGGCCGAGAGAATATCAACAAAGCCGCCGCCGAACGGATCGAAGTGATACGTGCTCTGGATGTGGCGGTGGAGCGACGCGGTGTTGAACTGCGTGAGAATGAAGATGCGGTTGATGCCCGAGTTGATGCAGTTGCTGATCGGGATATCGACGAGGCGATATTTGCCCGCCAGCGGGACAGCCGGCTTGCAGCGCTCTTGAGTGAGGGGGTGAAGGCGAGTGCCTCGGCCGCCGCCCATGATGACGGCGAGCACACGTGTAGATACGCTCATGAGAAAATGTCTTTGAGGGGGATGGACTAAAGCCTTGCTCCACGTTGGGAGCGGGCCGTTGAATTCGCCAAACAAAAAACGGAAAAATATGTGCGGAATCGTTGGCTATGTCGGTAAACAGAAAGCATCTGCGATTATCCTCGAGGGTCTGAAACGCCTCGAATATCGCGGCTATGATTCCGCGGGGGTATGTATCGTCCAAGGTGGACGACTCGAGGTCGCGAAGAAGGTTGGCCGCGTCGAGGGATTGTCAAAAGAGGCCGCGCGTCACCACTTTGTGGGGACGACGGGAATCGGCCACACGCGCTGGGCCACGCACGGTGGCGTGACCGACGCCAACGCTCACCCGCACGTGAGCAGCGATGGACGCATCGCCTTGATCCACAACGGCGTCATCGAGAACTTTGCGAAAATTAAGACCTTCCTCTCCGGCAAGGGCTATACGTTCAAATCCGAGACGGATACGGAAGTTCTCTGCAACCTGATCGCGTATCATTTCGCCAAGGAGCCCCAGGAAAACGACGGACAAAACCGTTTCCTCGAAAGCGTGCGCAAGACGCTGCGTCACGTCGAAGGCACCTACGGCATCGCGGTGCTGTGCCTCGATTTTCCCGACCAGATCGTCGCCGCGCGCAAGGCGTCGCCGCTCATCCTGGGCGTGGGCGATGGCGAATACATCCTCGCTTCCGACGCGTCCGCACTCATCAGCCGCACGCAGAATGTCGTTTACCTGAAGGACGGCGAAATCGTGCACATCACGCCGACGACATTTTCAATCACGACGCTCGATCAGGAGGACGTCTCGCCCGTCGTCGACAAGATCACCTGGACGATCGAAGACGCCGAGCTCAACGGCTACGCGCACTTCATGGAGAAGGAGATTTTCGAGCAGCCGCAGGCGCTCGAGAACTCGATGCGCGGTCGCTTCTCCGAGGACGGCAGCACGGCGCTTTTCGGCGGCCTCAACATCACGGCCGCGGAGTTTCGCCAGATCGATCGCTTCATGTTTTGCGCGTGCGGTTCGGCGTGGCACGCCTGCCTCGTCGCCGAACACTTGATCGAGCGTTTCGCGCGCGTGCCGGTCGAGGTGGATTACGCGTCGGAGTTTCGCTACCGCAACTCGCCGCTCGACCGCGACACGTTGTTCTTCGTCGTCAGCCAGTCGGGCGAAACGATCGACACGCTCGCCGCGATGCGCGAAGCGAAGCGCAAGGGCTACCGCGTGCTCGCGATCAACAACGTCGTCGGCTCGACAATCGCGCGTGAGGCGGACGGCGGTGTTTATCAGCACGTCGGCCCGGAAATCGGCGTCGCCTCGACGAAGGCATTCACGTCGCAGCTCCTCATCGGCGCGATGATCGCGCTCTACGTGGCGCGGCAGCGCGACATGAGTTTCAGCGACGGCGTCCAATACGTCGAAGCGCTCAAGTCCGCGCCGAATCTCGTGCGCCGCGCGCTCGAGCAGGCGCCGCGCATCAAGGAGATCGCGAAGCGCTACTCACACTACAACGACTTCCTCTTCCTCGGCCGCCTTTCGCTCTTCCCCATCGCGCTCGAGGGCGCGCTCAAGTTGAAGGAGATTTCCTACATCCACGCCGAAGGTTATCCGGCGGCGGAAATGAAACACGGCCCGATCGCGCTCATCAGCGAAAACTGCCCGAGCGTGTTCTTCGTGCCGAAGGGCGAGATCTTCAACAAGGTCGTGTCCTCGATGCAGGAGATCAAGGCGCGCAAAGGCCCGGTCATCGCGATCGTCACCGAAGGCTGCGAGCTCCCGCCCGGTCTCGCCGATGATGTGATCACAATCCCTGAGTGCCACGAAGCCGTGCTCCCGATCGTCGCGTCCGTGCCGGTGCAGTTGCTGAGCTATTACATCGCAGTCGAGCGCAAGTGCGACGTCGACAAGCCCCGCAATCTCGCGAAATCGGTGACCGTCGAGTAACCGGCCCGCGCCGGTCTTCCCGTTCGGCTCAACGCGCCCGAGAAAGCACCCGCAACTGTGCGGGCGGGCCGCGTCATTCGCCTTGCGGGAGCTAGCGCCGCTCCGCATAAACCCCCGCTCCGTCGATGAACATCCACCCCAGCAAGGACGCATTCGTCAGCCTCGCCGCCCAAGGCAACGTGATCCCGGTGTTCACCGATTTGATGGCGGATTTCGAGACGCCCGTCTCCGCCTACGCGAAGCTGAAGGAAGCGGGTCCGTCCTATTTGCTGGAGTCGGTCGAAGGCGGCGAAAACCTCTCGCGCTACAGCTTCATCGGCTGCCGTCCGCGCAAGGTTTTCGTCTGCGGCGAAAAGACCACGGAGATTCGTGTGCCGGGTCGCCCGACCGAGACGATTCCGACGCCCGCTGATCCGCTGACGTTGATCGAAAAGGAAATGGCGGGCTACAAGCCCGTGACGTTCCCCGGTCTGCCGCGCTTCACGGGCGGCGCCGTGGGTTTTGTCGGTTACGAATACGTCACCCGCGTCGAGCCGAGTGTGCCGCCCGCGCCGCGCAACGAGCTGGGCACGCCCCTGCTCTATTTCATGCTGTCGGATTCGCTGCTGATCTTTGATCGCGCGAAGCAGACGCTCCGCCTGTGCGTCAATGCCCACGTCGGCTCCGATCCGGCCGCCGCCTACGATGCCGCGGTGGCGGAGCTGAAGCATCTTTTCTCGCTGCTGAAACAGCCGCGTGAGCTCGCGCCCGTTCCGCTCATCGAACCGGGCCAGATCACCGTGCCGCCGGGCAATTTCACGAAACCGGACTTCGAAAAGTGCGTGGAGGACGGCAAGGAGTTCATCCGCGCCGGCGACATCATTCAGTTTGTGCCATCGCAGCGTTTCACGCGAGCGTTCACCAAGTCGCCGCTCGATCTGTATCGCGCGCTCCGGACCGTGAACCCGTCGCCCTACATGTTCATTTTGGAGACGGGCGACTTCTCGATCGTTGGCGCCTCCCCGGAAGTCCACGTGCGGCTCACCGACGGACGCGTTGAGATTCGTCCGATCGCCGGCACCCGCAAACGCGGCACCACGGCGACGGAAGATGCAGCGCTGGAACGGGAACTCCTCGCTGACCAGAAGGAGCGGGCGGAGCATCTGATGCTGGTGGATCTGGCCCGAAACGATATCGGGCGCGTCTGCCGTTTCGGATCCGTGAAAGTCCCCGAGATGATGGTCATCGAGCGCTATTCGCACGTCATGCACATCGTCTCGCAGGTCGAGGGCGAGATCGCGCCCGACCGCAACGCCTACGACCTCATGCGCGTGACCTTCCCTGCCGGCACCGTGACCGGCGCTCCGAAAATCCGCGCAATGCAAATCATTGCTCAATCGGAACCTACACAGCGCGGCTTCTACGCCGGTGCGCTCGGCTATTTCGGTTACGACGGCAACATGGACACCTGCATCATGTTGCGCACGGCTCTGCTGAAGGACGGTCAGATTCACATCCAGGCCGGTGCCGGCGTGGTGGCTGATTCCGTGCCTGCTTCCGAGTATCAGGAGACGATCAGCAAGGCCTCCGCGCTCTTCAAGGCCGTGGCCATGGCCGAACAATTTTGAACCCCCGTTGACGGGGTCGGTCAGTGAGTGGGGTTGAGACCCCTGACTCAGCACGATAGCGCCAGGCTGTCACGCCGTTGCCCAGTCCCCTGCGCCAAAAACGCGCCACCGCCGCGTGTTTTTTTCGCATCCTTCCTCTGGGCCGCGCGTAAGACCATATGGAACAGCGTTAGCTACAGTTCGGGAACAAGCCACACTCGTTCTCCCTCTAACCCATCAAGGAGTCCACATGCCCGTTAAATCCCAGCCCTTTCCCACCGAGACGATGGACGACAATAACGCCCTCCGTTTCGACGCTCCCGATGCTCCGCCTTCCTTCCTTGAGAAGTCCGATCGCGCCCCCGCCGAGACGATCGCTCATGGTGATCGCAGCAACCTGCAGCTCTATTTGCAGGAGATCGGCAAGACACCGCTTCTGACCATCGAGGAAGAGATCTCTCTCGCGAAACGCATCCGCCGCGGCGACAAGGCCGCTCGCGACCACATGATCAAGGCGAACCTCCGTCTGGTCGTGAAAATCGCGATGGACTACAAGGATTTCGGCCTTCCGCTCCTCGACCTGATCAGCGAAGGCAACATCGGCCTCATCAAAGCCGTGGAACGCTTCGACCCGCGCAAGGGCGGCAAGCTCTCCACCTACGCTGCGTGGTGGATCAAACAATCGATCAAGCGCGCCCTCGCCAATCAGTCGAAGACCATCCGCCTCCCCGTCCACTTGGTCGACAAGATCTCCAAGATGCGCCGCACCGCGATGGCTCTCACCGAAGAACTCGGCCGCGAGCCCACCGACGAAGAGTTGGCGATCGAACTTCAGATCCCGACCAGCAAGGTCGCGCACCTGAAGTCCGTCAGCGTTCGTCCGGCCTCGCTCGATGCCCCGGTCGGCGACGAAAACGACTCCGCGACCTTCGGCGAGATCGTCGGCGATGAAAACGCCGTTTCTCCCTACGAGGGTCTGCGCGACAAGAGCCGCAACAACGACCTCCACGCGATGGTCGCCTCGCTCGACCCGCGCGAAGCGGAGATCATCCGTCTGCGCTTCGGTCTCGACGGCAAGGACGAGCTCACACTCGAGGAAGTCGGCAAGCGCTTCAACGTCACCCGCGAGCGCATTCGTCAGCTCGAATACCTCGCGCTTTCGAAGATGCGCAAGGCGATGGCCAAGCACGAAGCCATCCGCAGCTCCGACGAAATCGCCGAGGAGGATCGTCAGCGCCAGCGCATGGACGTCATCCGCGAGTTCATCGAAGCGAAGTCGCGCCGCGTCGGCAAAATGGGCCGAAGCTGAGCGCCCTTCGTCTCTCCCTTAAACACAAAGGCCGGCTTCGCAGCCGGCCTTTTTCTTTGCGCACCAGTCAGCGCGCGATCTCGCACTCGCTCAGAGCTCCACGCCGAGTTTCTCCAGCACGCGCTGCAGATCCTCGTTGCCGCGATACTCGATCACGATGCGGCCCTTTTTCGGCGTGTGCAGCACCGCGACGCGCGCGCCGAGATGCGACGTGAGCCGCTTCTCGATGTCCACGACTGCCTCGGCGTCTTTCGCCGGCAGGGCGCGATGTTTTGCCGTGCTGCCGCTCGCGGGCGCGGTCTTGCGCTCCTGCACGAGCTTTTCCGTCGCACGCACGCTCAAGCCTTCCTCGATCACACGACGCGCCAGCACGGTGCGCTGCGCCGGATCGGTGATGCCGAGCAACACTTTCGCGTGACCCACGCTCAAGAGTCCCTTCGCGAGAAAGCCCTGGATTTCGCCGTCGAGCGACAGCAGTCGCAGCGAGTTCGCCACTGCCGCGCGACTCTTGCCCACACGATCCGAGGCCGATTCCTGCGTAAGATCGAAATCGCGGATCAAGCTCGCATAGCCATGCGCTTCTTCGATCGGGTTCAGTCCCTCGCGCTGCAAATTCTCGATCAAGCCCAACGCCGCGGACGAAGCATTGCTCGCCTCCACCACCCGTGCCGGGATCGTCTTGATCTTCAGGTGCTGAAACGCGCGCCAGCGACGCTCACCCGCGATCAGCTGAAACTTCTCGCCCGCCTTCCGCACCACGATCGGCTGCAGCAAACCTTCCGAGCGGATGCTTTCCGCGAGTTCGTTCAACTGCTCCAGCGTGATCTCCCGCCGCGCCTGATACGGGCTCGGCTCCACCGCCTGCACGGGAATCTCCAGATAACCGGGCGCGCCCGGGGCCGCCGGGGCGGGAGCCGGAGTTTCCGGCGTGGATTCGGTGGCGGCCGGCTTGGCCGGTTTCGGCGCCGCACTGGCGATCAAGCCGCCGAGACCGCGGCCAAGACGAGATTTGGGGGCTGCTGACATGGACGTTTATTTACCTCCAGGGATGAAAAGCGTTTGGCCGACCTGAATGCGAGAGGGATCGGCGATCTTGTTCGCGTTGATGATATCCTGCGACTTCGCGCCGAGCTTTTTCGCGATGCCAGCGACCGTGTCGCCGCGCTGCACCGTGTAACTGATGCCTTCTTTTGGATAATCGTCGGAAAAAATCGCCGGGCTGGCCGAGCCGCTGCGAGCCAGCGAATCGATCGCGGCGTTCGTCTGTTTTGCCAGTTTTTCGATCTGGCCGGCCACGACCTCGAGCGTCTCCGCCTTCGTCGAAGCGGCGGACGAGCGGATCGTCTGGTTGAGCGTCGAAATCGCTTCGTTCAACTGCGCCAGCGTCACCGCCGAGCGCTGGCCTGATTCCACGCGACGCGTGAGCTCGGAGTTTTTCGCGTTCGAGCTGCTCCACACGGAGCTGCAACTCGCCGACCCGCTGGATCAGCCCGCGCACATCTTCGCGCAGATTGGCGACTTCGACTTGCGTGGAGCTCTGCGCCCACGCACTCGACGCGCCCAGCACGCAGACAAGGAAGATTCGCGAGACCATGGCCGCGACATTGCGAAAACCCCGCCCCGAAAACAAGCGGCATGTGCCCTGTTTCGAGCCCGAATGCGGCCCGACTCGAGCCAACGTCCGCACCGGGTCGAGCCAAGGTTCGTCCCACGTCGGGACATAGTCCGGACCGCGTGGGGACAAGGTGCGACGCGTTTCGGAATGCGTTTCAGAATTCTGTCACAAAACGCGCGTCTGATCCGTCCCGTGGTTGATGAACACCACTACTCTTCCTTCCACGAACTCCGCGGCCGAGCCGCGGCTCAATTTCCCGAAAGCGGCGCCCGCCGTGTTCGCCGCGATGCTCGCGGCACAGCAGACGGTCAACCAGTCCGACATCGAACGTCCGTTGATGGAACTGGTTAAAATCCGCGCCTCGCAGATCAACGGCTGCGCCTTCTGCCTCGATATGCATTTCCGCGACGCCAAGAAAGCCGGCGAGACCGACGAGCGTCTCTATCTCCTCAATGCGTGGCAGGACGCTCCCCACTACTACACCGAGCGCGAACGCGCCGCGCTGCGTTGGACGGAAGCGCTCACGCGGCTATCGTCCACGCACATCTCCGAAGAACTCTTCGACCAGGTGCGCGCGCACTTCAACGAAGCCGAACTCACACAGCTCACGCTCGCGATCGTGGTGATCAACGGTTGGAACCGTTTCAACGTCGGGTTCAACATTCCGCCGCGTTTCGCGTTCTGACCTCCGCCGCCATGTCTCACCTCGATCTTTTCACGGCCCACCGGCGCCTGCTCTTCGAACTCGCGTATCGCATGCTCGGAAGCGTCGCCGCGTCGGAGGACATCGTGCAGGAGACATGGCTGCGCTGGCAGCGCCAGGAGGTGCGCAGCATCGATTCACCCAAAGCGTGGCTTGTCGCCACGGCCACGCGTCTCGCGATCGATCACCTGCGCTCCGCGCAACACACGCGCGAGGATTATTACGGCATCTGGCTGCCGGAGCCGGTGATCGATACGCGCACGCGTTCGCCCGACGAGTCGGCGGCGCTCGCGGATTCGTTGACGATGGCGTTCATGCTGATGCTCGAACGTCTCACACCCGACGAACGCGCAGTGTTTCTTCTGCGCGAAGTCTTCGACTACGACTACGTCGACATCGCGGCGATTGTGGAGAAAAGCGAAGCCGCGTGCCGCCAGATCGTAAGCCGCGCAAAGGCGCGCTTCGGACGCGAAACGTCTCCGCCGACGCCCCCGAGCCCGCGTGCGGAGCGGATCGTGCAGCAATTCATCGAGGCCACGACGAGCGGTGAGGTGCACGAACTCGTGGCGTTGTTGTCCGACGATGCCGTGCTCTATTCCGACGGTGGCGGTCGCGTGCGCGCCGCTGGACGACCGATCCACACGGCGGACCGCATCAGCCGGTTTTTCGTGGGCGTGCGCAGACGATACGCCGAGATTGCCAACTGCGCGTTTCGTTTTGCGAGGGTGAATGGACGACCCGGCGCGCTCATGACGGGAGACAACCGACCGATCAACGCCTACACCTTCGAGTTCGATGGCGACCGCATCCGCGCAATCTACCTCGTGCGCAATCCCGACAAGCTCCGCCATCTCATGGATGGCGCGAACTGAGCGCGCACAAAACGATCAGCTCGCCGGCGGTTTGTTGCGGAACGGTTCGCGGGCGACCAGCGGTCGCAGCGGACTCGACGGAAAAACCGTCCCCGCAGAAATCGGGTGACCGCGAAGGTAGTCGACGGCGCTCAGCATTTTTCCGCCGGGACGCTGCAGCTTGCGCACACGCAACACACCCTCGCCCGTCGCGACGAGAAGACCGTCCGCATCGGTGCCGAGCACTTCACCCGGAACGGCCGCGCATGAACCGCTCGCAGCGACATCGGCGAGGCCAAACTTCAGCGGCACGCCGTTCAGCTCCACACTGCACGCGGGCCACGGGAAAAGTCCGTTGATCCGCGCCGCGAGTTCGCGCGCGGGCCGGGAGAAATCGAGCGCGCCATCAGCCTTCTCGAGCTTTCGGCAGAAGGTCGCCTGCGCGTGATCCTGTTCGACGAACGCGAGCGATTCGTCCGCGATCCGCGGCAACGTGCGCGCGAGCAGCGGCACGCACGCAGCGGCAAGCTTCGCCTCAATCTCGAGCGCCGTATCGAGTGGCGCAATCGGCACGCGTTCGACCTCGGCGACCGGGCCAGCGTCGAGTTGGCGGACGATACGCATCAGCGAAACGCCCGTTTCCGCCTCCTGATTCGCCACCGCCGTCTGGATCGGCGACGCACCGCGATAGCGCGGCAGAAGCGACGCGTGCAGATTCAGTGTGCCGAGCCGCGGCGTGGCGATGAACGCATCACGCAGGATGTGGCCGTAGGCCATCACGAGCGCGAGATCGGCACCGAGCGTGGCGTAGTGCGCGCGGACTTCATCCGTGAGTTTCTCCGGTTGAAAAACCGGCAGACCGTGCGCGAGCGCCCACGTTTTGATCGCGTTGGGCACGATCTTTTGTCCGCGACCGACCGCGCGGTCCGGCTGCGTGTAAACGGCGATCAACCGGACGTGCGCGCTCCCCTCGCCTGCGATCCACTCGAGCAGCGGAAGCGCGATGGCATCCGAACCGAGAAAGACGAGACGAAGCGGAGCGGGCATCGGCAAACGCGGCGGCGCCGCGAACTCAGAGCTTGGCGAGCCACGGCTTCACCGCGGCCTGCAGCTTGGCGAAATTGGCCGCCGAGTTCGGCTTCGGCAGTCCGTCGATCACGGTCCAGTGCTCGACGTGTTTCACCGTCTTGCCCGGCTCGAGCTTTGTGAGCACGCCGAGGCTTTCGAATTCGCAGAGCGTGCCGTTGGTGAACACCTCGAAGCAGGAGCCGAGATCGGGATAGTTGGCGCCCTTGATCACGGGAGCCTGCTTCACAAACGTCGTGCCCTGATTCCAATAGGCGGTCCAGCCGGGGTAGTTCGTGATGCCGAGCTTTTGGGGAATTTTCACCTCGGGCACATTGATGCCGAGGAAGTCGCGGTTGATTTCCCAGAGCGACAGCGAGAGATCCGTGTAACTCCACGGCACGAGCGAGTAATTGGGCAACAGGTCGCCGTCTTCGTGGCTGCCTTTGGGGAGAAGCGGAATGACGCCGTAACCGCCGCCGTCGAGCATCGTGACGCCCCACGGCGCGCACTCGACGGTCCAGAGACCGCGATTGGTCAGCGCGTGCGTGACCTTGACGGTGCGCTGGCCGATAAACTCGACCGTCATGGATTTCTGGATACCGGTCTTCTCCTCAGCGGGCTGCGTGAGTGCGACGCCGTTCTTGAGCGACTTCACCTCGAGCGGCGAATCGTCGGTCTGATACGTGCGGACCGGATGCTCGGGCGAATGCCACAGGCGGTGACCGCCGCGCAGATCGTAACCGAGAAGACGCGAACCATCGTTGGGCAGCTCGATGAAAAGATTCTTCTTTTTCCCGCCGGTCGAGCGAAGCGACACAATGCGCGGGCCGACGGCCGTCGTGACCACGAGTTCGAGCGCGCGAGTGGAGAAGCGTAGGGCTTCACCGCCGCGGTATTCAGTCTTCGAGGGTTTCATGGGAAGAGTCTTCACCGGCGGCTTCGCGAGCTTTCCACTTCGGAGTGAAAGCCTCGCCGCGCGCCGCCTTGCCGGAATAAGGCGTGCCGGGCTCGTGCTTCTCCTTGCCGACAAGATCGAAGTGCACGGGGCAGCCCGCGAGATCGAATTCCTTGACCACGCCCGCCTCGAGATAGCGGCGGTATTGCTCGGTGAGTTTTTCCTCGCGGTTGCAGAATAGCCGGATGCGGAACGGACGGTTGCCCGTCTGCACCGCGTAGTAGATCCGGAAGCGCCTGCCGCCCACCGCGGGAGGCGGCGTGCGCTCGGAAAGGAATTGCAGCACCTGATTGAGCTTCGAAGTGGGCAGTTTCGCACCGAGGCGGCGGTGAAGTTTCACCGCGGCGTTCAGCATGCGATCCACTTCGTAGCCGCTCATCGCGGACACGAAGATCACCGGCGAACCGGGCGTGAAATAGAGTCGGTTGAAAAGCGCCGCTTCGTATTTTTCGCGGTAGTCGCGCTCGCTCTTGTAGGGCTCGAAACCGCCCTTCGCCTTGAACGCCTCTTTCACGAGGTCCCATTTGTTCACGACGATGACGATCGGCTTGTGCTCCTTCACCGCCTCGCCGGCGATCGCCTTGTCCTGCTGCGTGACGCCTTCCATCGCATCGAGCACGAGGAAGACGACATCCGTGTTCTTGATCGCATCGAGCGAACGCAGACGGGAAAAATATTCGACCGGCGACGCGAGCTTCGTGGCGGCCTTGATGCCGGCGGTGTCGATCAGGCGGAACGGATGAAGTTTTCCGTCGCGCCCCTTGAACTCGAACGGCAACTCCACCGCGTCGCGCGTCGTGCCCGGCACATCGCTCACGATCAGACGATCGCTCTTGAGCAGGCGATTGCTGAGCGAAGATTTTCCGACATTGGGTCGGCCGATGAAGCAAACGCCGAGCGGCTGATGCGCGCGTTCCGCCTCGTCTTCTTCGGCTGGAGCAGGCCCGAGCGCTTCGAGAATCGCCGCGCGCAGTTCGGGTTCGCCGCGACCATGTTCGGCTGAAACACGAACCGGTTCGCCGAGGCCCAAACGATACGCCTCCGCGAGTTCGATTTTTTCGTCGTCGAAATCGGCTTTGTTGATGACGAGCCGAACGGGACGTTTGCTGCGACGCAGCATGCCCGCGATTTTCTCGTCGAGCGCGGTCACGCCCTCGAGTCCGTCGATCACAAACAGGATGAGCGAAGCCGTCTGGATCGCGAAATCCACCTGCGTCTCCGATGCCTTGACGAGCATCGACGGCGTATCGCCGCCTTTCAGGCCGAGACCGCCCGTATCGAGCAGCGTGTAGGCGCCGTCGGCGATCTCGGTCGAGATCACATCGCGGGTGACACCCGGCTGGTCGTGAACGATCGAGATGCGCTTCCGCGCCAGCCGATTGAAGAGGCGGCTCTTGCCGACATTGGGTCGGCCAACAATGGCAACGGTGCGGGACATGAGAGAAATTCTCGCGAAGGAAGCGGAAAAAAGGAAACACCTTTCGTTTCCTTCCCGCCCTTCGCGAGACGATTCAGGAGCGCCGGCTGCCGGCGACGAACCGCTCGATGCGATCGCAGGCGTCCACGATCTGCTCGTAGCTCGTCGCGAAACAGGCGCGCACGTGGCCGGTGCCGTTTTCGCCGAAGGCGGTGCCGGGGACGACCGCGACGCGTTCCTTCTGCAAAAGACCGACCGCGAACTCCTGCTCCGTCATGCCAATCTTCTGCACGCTCGGAAACGCGTAGAACGAGCCTCGCGGTGAATGACACGTGAGTCCGATTTCGTTGAAACGGCGCACGATCAAATCGCGACGGCGGTGATATTGCTCGCGCATCTTCAGCACGGAATCCCAGCCGCGTTGCAGCGCTTCGAGCGCGGCTTCCTGCGCGATAATCGAAGCGCACAGCATCGAGTATTGGTGCACCTTCATCATCGCGTCGATGAGGACAGCCGGACCACACGCGTAACCGATACGCCAGCCGGTCATCGCGAACGCCTTCGAGAATCCGTGCAGAAATACCGTGCGCTCGGCCATGCCGGGCAGGCTCGCGATGCTGGTGTGCGTGCCGTCGAACGTGAGTTCGGAATAGATCTCGTCGGTGAGAACGAGCAGGTCCTTCTCGCGGCAGAACGCAGCAATCTCTTCGAGCTGGCGGCGATCGCAGGTGCCGCCGGTGGGATTGCACGGCAGATTCAGCATCAGCATCTTCGCGCCCGGTTGCCAGGCTGCGCGAAGCGCTTCGGCCGTGAGCGCAAAGTTGTCCTTTGCGTAGGTCGGCACCGCGAGACCGACGGCGTGCGTCAGCGTGATGCTCGGGTGATAGCTGACGTAGCAAGGTTGATGATACATCACCTTGTCGCCCGGATTCAGGAAGGCGCGGCACGCGAGATCGAGCGCTTCACTCACGCCCACCGTCACGATGATCTGATCCTCGGGACGGTAGGAGACGTTGAAATGCTCGGCGACGTAATCGGCGATCGCACGGCGCAGCTCCAGCAGGCCGAGATTGGAGGTGTAGTAGGTCTTGCCGCGCTCGAGTGCGTAGATCGCAGCCTCGCGGATGTGCCACGGCGTGACGAAATCAGGTTCGCCCACGCCGAGCGAAATCACGTCCTGGCCCTTCATCTTCGCGACGAGTTCGAAGAAATCGCGGATACCACTCTTGGGCAGCGCGGACACGTGGCCCGCCACCCAACGTTTCGGGTCGTTGCTCATGGGAAATGAGGCGGCGCTCAGGGCGCCACGTTGAGGCGTTGACCCGTCGCTTCGCCGTTCTCGAGCAGGAAGCCCTGCTCCTTGTAACAGCGCAGCATGAAGTGGGTGGACGTGGAGAGCACGCCCTCGATCGTGGAAAGTTTTTCCGAGACGAAGCTCGCGACCTTCTGCAGCGAACCGCCGCGAACGAACACAAGCAGGTCGTAGCCGCCCGACATCAGGTAGCAGGACTCGACCTCGTCGAACCGGCTGATGCGGTCCGCGTGCCGGTTGAACCCGCCTCCACGCTCCGGCGTGATGCGCACCTCGATCACCGCCCGGACGGCGGCAGCGGCGGCGGCCTCGCGCGAAAGATCGAGCACCGGACGCCAGCCGAGGAAGATTTTATCTTTTTTCAGCTGTTCCAGTTGCTGTTGAACTTCGGCTTCGGTCAGACCCGCAACCGTGGCCATCTGGCCGGTCGT
Source organism: Opitutus sp. (assembly GCA_024707325.1). GTDB lineage: Bacteria > Verrucomicrobiota > Verrucomicrobiia > Opitutales > Opitutaceae > Opitutus. The sequence continues at coordinate 153,788 of JANPZY010000003.1, forward strand.
GAGGCTACCGCCTTCGATCAAGAGCTTGAGAACAGAGTTCATAGGCGCGGCGGTTATCCGGCAAACCGCCGCACTTGACCAGCGAGAAATGGAGACGGGGTATTCACCCCCGTCGTCGTTGCACCCGAACAGTTTCAGTCCTGGACGACGGTAGCCTTCGCCGTCCGAGGCAAAATCACACCGCCAGCGGTGCGCGGGCACGCCAGCGACGCAATCCGACCACACCGACCAACAGCAACGCTCCCGCGAGCGCGTAGGTTGACGGCTCGGGGATCGGAGTCAGCGGCGGCGGCTCGGTCCAGAAAATCGGGTCGTGGATCTCGCGTTGCACGAGCGAGGTGTAGGTCGCGGCGACAAGTTGGCCGTCGAGATCGTTGGCGCTCCAGACGATCGAACTCGTCGGCGCGAAAATGGACCCGTGGAACGTATCACCGAAGAAATTCACGGTGCCGACAGCGGCGAAATTCCAGATCACCTGATCATAGGTGGTGCCGGAGAGTCCGAGCGTCTTCGCACGGAAATCGAGCGCGCTGCCAGCGCCGCCGCCCACGTAGTTCACGATGAGCCGCGTGTTGCCGTCGAGCAGACCGGCGACGTGCACCTCGGCGTTTTGGTCGGCGAGCAAACCCGCGAGACTCGCGTCGACCGTGAAGACGTTGAGTTCACCCGGTTGCACGGTGAGCGTGAGTTTGTTGCCGGCCACGAGCGACGTCGCATTCACGGCGCCAAAACTCGAGGCATTCAGAAAATCGCCCGCGCGTTGTTCGAGTGACGCGAAGATCGAATTGATTGAGGCGCCGACCGGCGACACCGCGAGCGCGCTACCGGGATTCTGCAGCGTCGCGCCACCCGAGCCGTTGGCGAAATAATAGTCGTTGTTGAACAGCGCGATTTGACCACCGCCGAGCTGCTGGACGTTGCCGCCGACATGGAGCGCGAAGCCGTTGGTGAGACGGTTGCCGAATTCCATGTTGGCACCGGACTGCATCACGAGGTTGCCGCCGATCAGTCCGCCGAGAGCCACATGGCTGCCGGCGAAGGTCGCGTTGCCTTTCACGATGAGCGAATAGTTGGAAGCGCCGAGGAAGGGCTCGGCGGTGAGTTGGGCAAAGCCGGTCGAAACCGACGCAAGGGAGGCCGCAGCTGCGGCGATTCGGAGGACAGATGAGCGGAGCATGGGGAAAACTCCGCGCATGGTCACCTGTCGGTCCCGGGGGTTCGCTCGGGGACGGCAAAAACCCGCGACCGGACGCCGCGATCCGGTTTTCCCTGAGTTGGATGGTGTTTTGCGAGTGTTCGGCCGGCGCGCGGGTTGGCTGCATTCGGAGTTTGCCGAACGCGCGGCTCGCACCTTCATTGGCCGCTCCATGTTCGAATCGCTCACGGATAAACTGGGTCAGGCGCTCCGAAATCTTCGCGGTGTGGGTCAACTCACCGAGGAAAACATGGCTGGAGCGCTCCAAGAGGTGCGCACGGCCCTGCTCGCCGCCGACGTGCATTTCAAGGTCGCGCGCGAATTCGTCGAACGCGTCCAGGAGCAGTGCGTCGGCCAGCAGGTCATCAAGTCCGTCACGCCCGGCCAGCAGGTCATCAAGATCATCCACGATGAACTCGTGCGCCTGCTCGGCGAGGGCTCGACCGAACTCTCCTCTGCCCGTCCGCTGAAGATTCTCATGGCCGGTCTGCACGGCTCCGGCAAAACCACCTCGACCGCCAAGCTCGGCAAGCTGCTGAAGAAGCGCGGCTATCGGCCGTTCGTCGTCGCGTGCGATATCTACCGCCCCGCCGCCATCGACCAGCTCGAGATTCTCGCGAAACAGGAAGAACTCGGTTTCTACGCTGATCGCACGTCGCGCGATGTTCCCGCGATCGGAGCCGCCGCGCTCAAGGCGGCGCAGGACGCCGGCGCAGATTGCATTCTCTTCGATACCGCCGGCCGCCTGCAGATCGACGCCGAGTTGATCGAGGAAGTGAAAAATCTCCGCGCGCGCGTGCAGCCGGATGAAGTGTTTCTCGTTGCTGACGGCGCGCTGGGTCAGGAAGCGGTCAACGTCGCGAAGACGTTTCACGAGGCGCTCTCGCTCACGGGTCTGATCCTCACGAAAATGGACGGCGACGCCCGCGGTGGCGCTGCTCTCTCCATCAAGACGATCACGAGCGTCCCGATCAAATTCGTCGGCACCGGCGAAAAGACGTCGGACTTCGAACCGTTTTATCCGGATCGCCTCGCGTCGCGCATCCTCGGCATGGGCGACGTCGTTTCGCTCGTCGAAAAAGCGCAGGAAACGATCGACCAGAAGGAAGCCGAGAAAATGGCGGAGAAGCTCCGCAAGGCGGACTTCAATCTGGAGGACTTCCTCGCGCAGATGCAGCAGGTGAAGAAAATGGGCTCGATGCAGAGCATCCTCGGTATGTTGCCCGGCATGAGTGGCGTGCAGTTGCCCGACGATTCCGACAAGCAGCTCGCTCGCACCGAGGCCATCATCCGTTCGATGACGATTCAGGAGCGTCGCAAGCCCGAGATCCTCAACGGCAGCCGCCGCAAGCGCATCGCCGACGGTTCCGGCACCAAGATCGTCGAAGTGAATCAGCTGCTGAAGCAGTTCCAGCAAATGCAGCAGATGATGAAGATGATGAAAGGCGGCGGCGGAAAAAAGATGATGCGCCAGTTCGAAGCCATGCGCGGCAAGGGCGGCTTCCCCGGATTCTAAATTCGTTTCGATCAAGTGGGCGACGCGACACGTCGGCGTGTCGCCCGCCACCCGATCGCCGCCACCAGCGCCACCACCGCGCCGCTCGCATACGTCGCGGGTTCAGGCACCGGCGTCACGCCACTCACGGGCTGCGTCACCACACGCACGACGTCACCCAACACCAGCCCGGCGCCGATTCCCTCGTTGTCCCACCGAGCGTAGTAGAGAGAGCCGAACAGGAAAGGTGGCATCCTCCCCTGCGGCAGCGCGCGAACGTTCCACGGCCCGGCGAACTCCAGATTCAGCGTCAACTCTCCGATCTGCTCGTCGAAATAGTTCACCGCGAGCCCGCCATTCTCCCAAAGCGTAATGGCGTCGAACGGCGCGGAGATATCCAGCTCTCCCATGCGCAGCCGCCAATGATTGTGCGGTTCGCCGTCGTTCGGATAGCTCGCAAACACCTCTTCCGCGACGTCCGGCCGCAGTGACGCTTCGTAATACAGATCGAAACTAAACGACTGTCCCACGCCGTCGCCCTCGAGCCACCACCGGTCGGCGAGATACTGACCAGTGATCACTCCTTTCGCCGAATAATGCATCAACTGGCTCCATCCCGTCGATGCGGCTAGAAACACACAAACCACCGCCAGACCGAGCGGAACGAGTTTCATGGACCGATGCTGCGGGAGCCCACGAAACCGGCAAGTCTCCAAAAACCGGATACACTCCGGAACGCGACTACCGCCTTTTCCCGGTGGGCAGCGTCAGCGGCTTCAGGCCGGCTTCGATCTGCTCCCGTTGACGCTCGAGAAACGGCGGCAGCGCGAGCTTTTCACCGAGCTCGTCCTTAGGCTCATCCACCGCAAAACCGGGACCGTCCGTCGCAAGTTCGAACAACACGCCGTTGGGCTCGCGAAAATACAGGCTGCGAAAATAATACCGGTCCACCGGTCCGCTCGAACGCACGCCCTTCGATTGCAGATGTTCGAACCACGCCGCGTAAGCGGTTTCGTCCGGCACACGAAACGCCACATGATGAACTCCGCCCGCACCGGGTTTCACGACGGGTGCGCCTGGTTCCTCCACCACGTGCAGCTCGGCCGACGGGCCGCCCGCACCCATTTCAAACACATGCACCGTCGCACCGATGCGCGAGTATTCGCGCACGCGCCGCATGTTCATCACGTCGGTGAGCACGCGCTCAGTCGGCGCAAGTTCCGGCACGCTCATCATGATCGGGCCCAGCCCGAGAATCTGATGCTCCGCCGGGACGGGCGAACGCACCCACGGACGTGCCGGTTCGAGTCGGGATTCGTCGACGACCAGGCAGAGGCGTTGTCCTTCGAAATCTTCAAACTCCAGCGCCGGGCGCCCCGCGAGTTCTCCCACCGGTTGCGGATCGACCTGCAGCTCCCGGAGACGTCGCGACCACCAGTTCAGCGCGGCTTCGTTCGGCACGCGCAAACCGACGCGAGTCACACTGCACGTGCCGCGACGCTCACGCGGCGCCGGCCAGTCGAAAAACGTCAGATCACTCCCCGGCGACGCGTCGCCATCCGCATAAAACAGATGATACGCCGACACATCGTCCTGATTGACGGTCTTCTTCACCAACCGCAGCCCGAGGGTTTGTGTGTAGAAATCGTGATTGCGGGCCGCGTCCGCAGTGACCGCCGTCAAGTGGTGAAACCCGGTGAGTTGCATCGGGCACGATGCACGAATCGCGGCGTGCGTCCAACGACGGCCGGTCAGCCGACGTCGAGCAGCTCGACCTCGAACACCAGCGTGGCATTCGGCGGGATCGCGCCCGGGTATCCATGAACTCCATACCCGAGTTCAGGCGGAATCGTCAGCCGCGCCTTGTCGCCGACCTGCAGTTGCGCCACGCCCTCGTCCCAGCCGGCGATCACCTGTCCCGCGCCGAGCACGAAGGTAAACGGCTCGTTGCGATCCACCGAGCTGTCGAACTTTTCGCCGTCGGTGAACCAGCCCGTGTAGTGCACGGTGACGGTGCCGCCGTTGCGGGCGCGAGGGCCGTTGCCGGCGACGAGTTTCTCGATCTGCAATCCAGTGGAGGCCATGCGCGACGGTCTCTTTCCGCGTCGGAACCGTCAAGCCGCCTGAATCATTGCCAACCCAAACCACCGCGCTTCCCTTCCTCCCATGATGCCCCGGTCTCCCTTCCCCACCCGCCTGTCCGCCATCGCATTTTTTCTCGTCGCTTTCGTGTCCGCTCACGCGGCGGTTGGCCTCGGTGCCAAAGCGCCGAAAGGTGCCGACGTTCTCATCGATGGCACGCGTGAAACGCTCGACGCCAAATGGACCTACTGGGAAGGTCCGCGTTTCGGTTCGTCGCTGCCGATCAAGTGGAAGATCGTCGACGATCCGGTGGACGCCGGCACGGTGCTCATGACGTTCGATCCCGCGGCCGACGGCGGCAAATACGGCGCCGCCGACATCGTCACGAAAAAGGCCTACCGCGACTTCCGTCTGCACATCGAGTTCCTCGTCACGAACGAGGGCGGCAACAGCGGCGTATATTTGCAGAATCGATACGAGATCCAGATCTGCGACGGTGATACCACGAAGCACGGCATGGGCGCTCTCATCAACGAAACCGAGTCGCCGTATGAGCACTACCGCGGTCTCGGCAAATGGAACGCCTACGACCTCGTCTTCCGCGCCGCGCGTTTCCAGGACGGCGTCAAAGTCGCACCGGCACAGGTCACGCTCTACTTCAATGGTGTGAAGGTGCACCGCAACCAGCCGATCATGCAGGTCTGGGGCGGCCCCAACTCCGGTATCGATGGCGGCAACGACGGTGGCAAAGGCATCACCGACACGCCCGGCGGTCTGAAACTCCAGGCCGAAGGCCACGACGTCCGCTACCGCAACGCGTGGATTCAGGAACTCGATCTCGGCGACGCCGAGACCGACTTCTAAATCTCACCTCGCCGCGCCCACCGCGCGATTCCGCGCGCGCTTCACCGTTTCGATGGTCACCGGCATTTCGCGCAGCTCCAGTTCGCGCATCATCTCGCCGATCGTGATCGCGGGATCGTTCGACCAGAAGATTCCCGTGTCCTCGCGCGACGAATACGATCCGTCCACCCGGTCACCGTAGCGCTCGGTCAGGGCCTGCCCGTTTCGCAACGTCTCGCTCCAGTGCACGACCGCATACGAGAGATCGACCTCGTGCACGAGCATCCCGGATTCGGTCACCTGCGCCACCGTTCGGCCGATCGGATCGAAGAGCGCTGCATTATCCCGCGGCGTGCTCGTCACGACGTAGTAACAATGTCTCAACGCCTCCGCCGCCGGCCGCAGCGTTTGCGGCGACGCACTCGGCAGCGCGACGATCTCCGCGCCTCCTTCTGCCAGCGCCGTCCACGCTTCGGGATACGACATGTCCCAGCAAATCAGAATACCCACTCGCCCGAAGTCGCATTCGAAAACTGGATACGCAGCGCCCGGCGTCACGCCGGCCTCGAAGCGTCCATCAGGATCGACCATCGGATGCACTTTTCGGAAAACGCCCGCCACCTCGCCCGCACGATCGAACAACACCGCCGCGTTGCTGCACCGTTCGCCGTCCGCTTCGCGCAGCGTGATCGGCGCCACGGTCCACGCGCGGTGTTGCCGCACGATTTCCCGGAGCTGCCGCACGATCGGTTCGTCGAGTCCGATGGCCTGATCGGCCGCTTCACGCGCTTCGCGTTGCAAGGCGAACTCGGGAAACACCACCAGATCGAGGCCCCGCTCTCCCGCGATTTCCGTGCGTGACGCCTCCTCGAAACCACGACGAAAAATCTCGAGCCGCTCCTCGGGCGTTCCTCCGAAGCGCAACTGCGCCGAGGCGATCACCACTTTGCGCGGCGGTGCATCCGCCCGTGTCTTCCAAGCTCCTTGCAGCGTAACTGCCGCCGACAGACACACCATCGTCCAGACGCAGATTCTCGTGGGCATGCGCGCATCGTTATCGCATCACGCCGGCAAATCCAGCCTCGCCTCCCCTCTTCCGCGGAGGGTTGCCGCGCTGCTCAACTCCTTTCATCAACCGTCACGTGTCCCGCGAAACCTGTTACCGCTGCTTCTGGCCCAAGTCGCTTTGCTGGTGTCCTTCGATCCGCCCGATGGAAACCCGCACGCGCTTCGTGTTCCTGATGCATCCGAAAGAGTGGAAACAGGAGAAAGCCGGCACGGGGCGCCTCACGCATCTCTGCCTGCCGTCGAGCGAAATTCACATGGGCATCGGTTTCGACGACCATCCCGCCGTGCAGGCGATCATCGCCGATCCCGCGAACTTTCCGGTGCTCCTCTATCCTGGCGAAACCGCGCGCAATCTCTCGCGCGGCGAACTCACCGCCGCCGATCTCGGCCAGCGTCGCCTCACCGTTTTCCTTCTCGATGCCACGTGGGCCTGCGCCCGCAAAATGCTGAAGCTCAGCCCGTCGCTCCAGCGCCTGCCGCGCGTGATGATCACGCCCACCGCTCCGAGTCGTTTCATCATCAAACAACAGCCGCAGGAGGGTTGCCTCTCCACGCTCGAAGCCGTGCACGAAGTGCTTCTGTCGCTCGAGAGTTCCGGGCTCGATTCCTATTCGGATCGCGCGCAACTGCTCTCGCTCTTCGACCGCATGCAGGAATTTCAGATTCGTTGCGCGTCCGATCCCACGCGCTCCGGCTATCGGCGTTCGTGCTACAGGCGCGCCGTCCGAAAGACGCCCCGTCCAAGGCCGCAACGCGTCCCGTCGCGAACGCTTTTTCCGCACGCCATCCACGCCCGCGCCCGCCTCGGAATCTTGATGCCAGCGCTGGCGAAATCGTCCCGCCGACGTAGATTTCAGGCGGTATGGAAACGGTCGGTCCATCTCGAGCCCTCGAGGGACGAACCGCGCTGGTGACCGGATCAAGTCGCGGCATCGGACAGCTCGTGGCTGAAGCGCTCGCACGTGAGGGCGCACGCGTCTTCGTGCATGGCCGCACCGAGGCCGCTTGCGCCGCCACACTCGCGCGCGTGGTCGCCGCGAGTGCCGGTCGCGCCGATCACGTGGTGCTGCCCGCCAATCTCGCCGTCGGAGCCGAAGTCGAAGCGCTGGCGGATCGCGTCACTGCACTCGGCGGCGCGGATATTCTCTACAACAACGCCGCGATCATGCACCCGTGGCGCTCGCAAATCGAAGACCACACACTCGGCGATTGGAGTTCGAGTTTTCAGGTCAACGTCTTCGCCGTCATGCGACTCTGCGCGCGGCTCATCCCCGCCATGCGACGCCGCAATTGGGGCCGCGTGATCAACGTCACGTCCGGCATCCGACAAACGCCGCAACTCGCCGGCTACGGCGCTTCGAAGGCCGCGATCGACAAATTCACCGCAGACCTCGCGTTCGAGCTCGAGGGCACGGGTGTAATCGTCTCGCGCCTCGATCCCGGCTGGCTCCGCACTGACATGGGCGGCCATCGTGCGCCCAACGATCCCGCGACCGTATTGCCGGGCGCGCTCGTGCCCGTGCTGCTGTCCGACGACGCGCCGGGCGGACAACTTTTCCAAGCGCAGGACTACGCGCGCGAATTCCTGACGGCGAACTCGCGCGCTCGCGTTTTCGCTCAGGGCAACTTCGCCTGCACGGCCTTGCTCACCGCGGCGAAATCCAGCAGCGCAGCCTGCGGGCTCTTCTTCAGCACGCCGATGACCTTGCCCATGTCTTTCTTCGACTGCGCGCCGGTCTCCTGAATCGCGGCAGCGATCAACGCGTCGACTTGTTCCGGCGGCAGCCCCTGCGGCAGATATTTTTCGAGCACTTTGATCTCGGCGGTGTTGGCCGCGATGAGATCGCTGCGTCCGCCCTTCTCGAATTCCACGTTGGCGTCGGCGAGATTCTTCACCGCCTTGCGCAGTGTCGCGATCACGAGTGCGTCGGTGATTTCAACATTCGCATCCATCGCCGCCCGCTTGATCGCGGCATCGGCGGTGCGGAGCGCCGTGGTGGTGACTTGGTCGCGCGCTTTCATCGACGTGATGATATCCGCGCGCAGTTGCTCATAGATCGTAGCCATGGTCCCAACGTGCGCCGCACTCGCTCCCATGTCGAGCCGCACCCTGTCCCGACCCGGTCCGCACCCTGGCTCGACCGTGTCCGCACCTTGGCTCGAGTCGGGACATTCCGCGACGTGCTCGTGCTCGTAATCGTGCTCTTGCTCGTGCTCGCTTCGCAGGCAGCTCCGCAAAGCGATCAGTGCCCAAAGAAGCCGACTCAGTTGCTGCGGAGCGCTTCGATGGGAGCGACCTTGGCCGCACTTCGAGCGGGCAAGAGACAGGCGAGCAGTGCCACGATCGCGAGCATCACCGCCGTGCCGCCGAGCACCCAGGGATTGGCCGCGGACACGCCGAAAAGCAGTCCGCTCATCGCCTGGCCCGAAAGCCACGCGCCCACGAGTCCGAGCGGCAACGCGATCGCGAGCAGCGTCACCCCGAGCGTGAGAAATTGCCGCAGGATTTGCTCCGGCAGCGCGCCGAGCGCCATGCGCACGCCGATCTCGCGGCGACGCTGTGCCACCGCATACGCGAGCACGCCATAGATGCCGACCGCGGCGAGCACGAGAGCCACGCCGGCAAACACGCCCGCAAGCAACAGCGGCAGCCGACGGCTCGCGAGGCTGTCGTCGACGCGCGACGACATCGGCTTCAAATCGTGCAACGCCAGTTCGGGATCCACCCGCAGCACGGCCGCGCGCATCGCGGAGGCTGCCGCTTCGGGCGCTTGCTGGGTGCGCACCGCAACGAGGAACGACGTGGACGCGTAATCGGCGTAAGGGAAATAGATCGCGCCATTGGCGTGGTCGTCCGCGAGGTCGTCATGTTTCACGACACCCACCACCCCCACGATGGTGTAGCGCTCCGCGGTTTCATCGGGCGGGCCATTGATCACGCGATGGCCGATCGCGTCGCCTTCGGGCCAGTAGCGCGCCGCGACGGCGGCATCGATCACGCAGACTTTGTTTTTCGCGCGAGAGTCCTCGCTCGTGAGGAGACGCCCCCTCGATGAGCGGAATCCCGAGTGTTTGCAGGTAGTCGCCGAAAATGCCGCCGGTGCGATGCGCCTGAAGCGACTCGCCGGGCTGCAGCGGACGGCCGTCGATCGAAATGCCATTTTGATCATTGCGGCCGGAGAACGGCAGGCTCGTCGTCACTCCCGCAAACGTGACTCCCGGGATCGCCTGCAACTCGCTCTGCAATTTCTCCATGAAGGCGACGCGTTCCGGAGGCTCCTTGTAGTTCACCCACGGCAACTCCACTGCCCCGGTGAGCACATGGTCGGCGTGGAAGCCGGGCTGCACCGCGAGGACGCGAGAGAAACTCAGCCCGAGCAAACCGGCCCCCGCGAGCAACACGAACGCCAGCGTGATCTGCGCGACCACGAGTCCGTGGCGCAACCGATGCACCGAACGCGAAGTCGTGCCGCTGCGCGACTCGACCGAGAGCGCCTGAGTGAGATTGCCCCGCACGGTGTGCCACACGACCGGCGTGGCGAGCGCCAGACCAAGCACCACGGCGAAACCGAGCGAGATCGCCATGACCGTCGGATCGACGCCACCGATGGCGAGCGGGAGCATGTCTGCCGTCATCACTGCGATCATGCGCACCGCGGCCGCGCCGAGCGCGATACCGATCACCGCTCCGGCCAGCGTGAGCAAAACCGTTTCCACGATCAGCGCTCGGCTGATCTGTCCCACGCCGGCCCCGAGCGCCTGGCGGATGCTGTATTCCTTCGTGCGACCGGTGGCGCGGACGAGGAGAAGATTGGTGAGGTTCACCGCGCCGATCAACAGCAGGAAGAATACGCCTGCCTGTAGAAGCAGGAGCGCCGGACGGAGCTGTTTCACACTATCCTCCCGCAGATCGCGCACGACGGTGGTGAAGCCGGCACCGGTTACGAGCGTGCCGTAGGGATCGCTTTCCAGCGCGCGCTGGTTGAGCGCATCAAGCTCGGCCTGTGCAGAGGCGACCGTCGTGCCGGGCTTCAGCCGCGCGATCATGTCCATATTGTTCGCATGACGACGCTCGGGCTTGCGGTCGTCGTCGGAAAAACAAAGCGGCATCCACACCGCAGCCTGGTGATTGAGAAAACGGAAGCCCGGCGGCATCACGCCGATGATCGTGTGGTTGACCGTGTCGATGCGCAGCGTGCGACCGATGACCGCCGGATCGCCGCCGAAACGTTGACGCCACAAACCGTCGCTCAACAGCACGACTTCGTGCTGACCGTAGTTGCCTTCCTCTTCAGTAAACGTGCGTCCCAGCGCTGCGCTCGCGCCGACCGTCGAGAAAAACGAAGGTGTGACCATCATCGCATCGAGCCGCTCCGGCGAACCGGTTTCGCCAATCGTAACCCCGCGATTGCGCACCGCGGCGGCGCTTTCGACCGCGCTCAGCCCTTCTTTGCGTTCGATATAGTGCGGCACCGAAGCGCCGGCACGATCCACGCCGGCCTTTGGGTAGCGGTTATAAATACTGACGAGCTGCTCCGGTTCGCGGAACGGCAGCGGCTTCACCAGAACGCCGTGCACGATGCTGAAGATGGCAACATTGGCGCCGAGACAGAGCGCGAGGATCAGCAGCGCCGTGAGGGAAAACTTGGGATCGCGCACGAGGGCGCGGAACGACTGGCGAAGATCGTGGAGCAGCGATTCGACGAGCGGCATGACGGGAAAACCCGCCAGCTGAAAAATAGTTTCAGGTTATTTTTGCGCGGCCCTGCACCGAGGTGTTCGGCCCGCTCAGCGCCGACCGAGAGCGGCGATGATTTCGCCCGCCGCGCGCACACCGCTCGCCAGCGCACCATGCACCGTGCCGAGTTCGAGCGGATCCGCGGTCGCCTCGCCCGCGAAAAATACGGTGCCGCGCACGGGTTTCGCGAGTTCGCGCGGCACAGTCTCGCCGCCTGCCACGGCAAAACTATACGCGCCACGCGCATACGGGTCAGCGGCCCAGTCGTGCGTGCAGGCATCGAGCGTCGCCCGCTGAAGTGTGCGGAGGCTGCAACCCAGGAGCCGGGCGAGCGTTTTCTGGGCGGTCGCCGTGACTCTTTTGTTGGACCATCCTTCCATGCGCTGCGCAGCCGGTCCACCCGTCCAACCCACGAGCAGCGGGTTCGGCGCCTCGCTCCACCAAACAGGAAAGAAATCTTCGTCCGAGTGGAGAAAACCAAACGCCCGGCCTGAGCGCCGCCGCAGCTCCGCGGGAATCGGTCCTCGCCGCCAAATATCGCTGCGCATCCGCAGAATCACGCGGCGGGCATGTCCGGTTTCAACGCGACGCAGGAGACGACGCTTTTCCGGGAGCGCCGGTGAAAACTGCAACGCACCAAACTCGTCCTGTTTCGAGCGCAGCACGCCGAGCGGAAGCGTCACGAGCACCGCGCGCGCTTCGAAACACTTCTCTCCCAAGCTCTCCACGGTCACGCGTCCGCGCCTCCATCGCACATACTTGACCGGACAATTGAGCAACGTGCACACGCGATCGCCGGGCGGAGCATTTTGCAGCCAGTCGATCAACGTTGCGTAAGGTTTGCCCGGACGAAGCTGCTCCTCCGGTTCGAGCGCCGCTTGATAGAGAATAGAGGCGCTCATCCGCTCCGGCGGCGCGCCCTGAAAACCCTTCACGAAACCCGACGCGAGCACGCGATCCTCGGGGGACAGGTCCGCCCGGTGACGCCGCAGCCAGTCCGCGAAGTTGCCGCGCTGCTTCGGCCCGATGCTCCGCATCACCGCATCGATACGATCCCACGCATCCGGCATGTGGATACGTTTTCCATCCCGAATCAGCCAATGCTGTTCCTCGATCGCGCGCGCGGGAATCTTCGCCGCCCGCAGCGCCTGATCGAGCGCCTTGTTGCCGGTGTGGATAAACTCCGCGCCGAGTTCGATCGATCTCGGCCAGCCGGGAGGCTGATACGAGAGGATGCGTCCGCCGACACGATCGCGCGCTTCGAGCACGGTCACGGAAAATCCCGCGCGCACGAGTTCGCGCGCCGCGACCAGACCGGAGGCTCCGGCGCCAACGACGATCACATCCGACGACGACACGTGGGGCATGCAGGCACGGACAGGGCCTGTTCATACTGGTGTCACGCGTGCTTCACGCTCGTGTTCGCCCGCGGAAATCGTTGCGAAAAACACCCGCGTAATCCTTCCGCGAATGAGTTCGGCCCGGAGGAACTTTCGCACGACCAACTCGGACCGCGAAAAAAACTAATCCTTGAAATCGCCGCGGGCGCCGCGTAACCGCTCGCAGCCTCATGAAGTCACTTGTCATCGCCGAGAAGCCGTCCGTGGCGGCCGATCTGGCGCGCGCTCTCGGCAAAGTTCCTAAAAAAGGCGACCACTACGAAAACGACGAATACGTCATCTCGTATGCGCTTGGTCACCTCGTGGAACTCGAGATGCCCGAGGACATCGACAAGAAGAAATACGGCTTCTGGCGACTCGAGACGCTCCCGATCATTCCCGACAAATTCGGTCTGAAGCCGATCGAGGATTCGAAGGAGCGCTTCAACGCGCTGAAAAAACTCCTTTCCCGAAAGGACATCGATCAGGTCATCAACGCCTGCGACGCCGGGCGTGAGGGTGAATTGATCTTCGCGTATCTCTATCAGCTCACGAAGTGCAAGCTGCCCGTGAAGCGCGCGTGGATGCAGACGATGACCGCGGGCGGCATTCAGGAGGCATTTAGGAATCTGCGCGACGGCGAGAAGATGATCGGCCTCGAGCAGGCCGCGCGCTGCCGCAGCGAGAGCGACTGGCTCATCGGCATCAACGGCACGCGTGCTCTCACGAAGCGCATGTTCGGTTCCCGCGCGGGCAACGTCGCTTCCGTTGGTCGCGTGCAAACGCCGACGCTCGCGATCGTGTTCGCCCGCGAACTCGAGATTCGGAATTTCGTGCCGCGCGCGTTCTGGCGCGTGACCGCGACGTTCGAGGTCGCGAAAGGCCGTTACGAGGGCGTTTACCAGCGCCGCGATTTCAAGCGCAACGAGAACGACGAGCACGACCGCATCGATCGCATCTGGGATCAGGCGATGGCCGAGGCGATCGTCGCCGCGTGCCAGGGACAGCCGCTCGCTTCCGTTACGGAAGAAAAGAAGGCCAGCACGCAGGCTTCCCCGCGCCTCTACGATCTCACCACGCTCCAGCGCGAGGCGAACAACCGCTACGGTCTGCCTGCGCGCCGCACGCTCCAGATCGCGCAAGCGCTCTACGAGCGGCACAAGATGATCACCTACCCCCGCACCGATTCGCGCGCGCTGCCGGAGGATTACATTCCGACTTGCCGCGAAGTGTTGTCGAATATGCAGGGCAATCTCGCGCCGCACGCGAGCAAGGTGCTCGACGAAGGCTGGCTGCGCCCGAACAAGCGCATCTTCAACAACGCGCAAATTTCCGATCACTTCGCGATCATCCCCACCGCGACCGAGGCCAAGAATCTCGACGAGATGGAGGCCAAGGTGTTCGACATGATCGCGCGCCGCTTCGTCGCCGCGTTTTATCCGGCCGCCGAGTTCGATATCACCACGCGCATCAGCACGGTCGCGCCCGGTCACGATTTCAAAACGGAAGGCAAAGTCCTCACCTCGCCCGGCTGGCTTGCCGTCTATGGCAAGAGCACGGTCGACGACGATTCGCCCGATTCGAAAGCGCTGCCCGCGCTCTCGGCCGAGGATTTTTCCCGCGTCCCCAATGACGCTGGAAAGCCAACCGCGCAGGCGAAGACGCTCGATCCCGTTCTCCACTCCGAAACCACCAAGCCGCCGCCGCGCTACACGGAAGCCACGCTACTCTCCGCGATGGAAGGCGCCGGCAAACTCGTCGACGACGAAGAACTCGCCGAAGCGATGAAGGAGCGTGGTCTCGGCACGCCTGCGACGCGCGCCGACACGATCGACGGTCTTATTAATCAGAAGTATCTCGAGCGCGGTCAGCGCGAGCTGATCCCGACCGCCAAGGCCGAGCAACTCCTGCAGTTCCTCACCGCGGTCAAAGCCGACGCGCTCACCAGCCCCGCCATGACCGGCGAGTGGGAGTTCAAGCTCCGCCAGATGGAGCACAACAAGTTCCCGCGCGAACAGTTCATGGCCGAGGTCGTCGAACAGACGAAGGGCATCGTCGAGCGCGTGAAAGGTTTCGAGGAGGACGACTCCGCCGCGCGCGAGACTGACATCCCCTCGCCCACGGACGGCAAACCGCTGCGCGAAACGCTTCGCGGCTACAAATCTCAGGACGGCGAGTTCATGATCTACAAGATCATCGGCGGCCGCAAAATGGAGGAAGCCGAGATCCGCGAGCTCGTGACCACCGGCAAGGTCGGTCCGCTCGACGGCTTCGTTTCCGCCAAAACCCGCAATCGTTTTTCCGCCGTGCTTCGCCTCGTGAAAGACGAGGAGAAGAACAAGTGGAAGACCGAGTATGATTTCGGCGACAAGGTCGACCTCGGCTCCGTCGAGCCCTTCTGGACCGACGAGAAAACCGGCGCGCAACTCTGCGAAGTCGGCACGAGCTACGTGCTGCGCGAACGCGACGGCGAGAACTGGAAACAGACGTTCCGCATCGGCCGCCTGCTCTGCCAGAAACCGATCGAGCGCGAGCAGGTGATCAAGCTCGTCTCCGAAGGAAAGACCGACGTCATCAAAGGCTTCGTTTCCAAGAAAGGCCGCCCGTTCGATGCGTTCTTCGAACGCTCGGGCGAGAAGGCCGAGTGGAAGTTTCCACCCCGCGCACCGAAGCTCGATAAGGACGGCAAACCGATCGTGCGCAAAGCCAAGGCCCCGCCCGATCTCTCCAAGGCCAAGGTCATCGGCCAAAGCAAAGTCTTCGGCGGCGAAATCCTCGAGGCCGGCGATTCCTACTACGTGCGCAAGCCCGATCAGGACAACCGCATCGTCTTCACGATGAAGAAGCACGTGTGCGCGAAGGAGATTCCCGCGGGCGAGCTGCAGAACCTGCTCGAAAACGGCCGCACGAATCTGATCGAGGGCTTCATGTCGAAACGCATGACGCCCTTCAGCGCCTACCTCGTGCTTGCGAAAAATCGCGCGAAGGCTGAGTTCGAGTTCCCGCCTCGGTAACTTGCCTTGGCGGGACGCGTCTCCCCCGCCGTGCCTTCCGCCAAGAATCTTCTGATCGGTTTGCTCGCGGCCTCAACCGCGGGCGCCGCCGCACTCGCGTGGCAACAACATCGCGCGCTTGTCACGTTGCGCGACACCGTCGTCGCCGGCAGCGAACGCGCCACATGGGAACGCAAACTCGCGGCCGCGCAGGAACGCGTTGTTCTCGTCGAAAAACAACTCGCCGAGACCAAGCGCGCCTCCTCCGTCCCCAAATCAGACCCCGCCTTCCGCAACGGTCCGCCGCCAGGCGAGCCCGTCGGTCCCGGTCGTCGTTGGGCCGACATGCGCGAGGTTATGGAAGATCCCGAGATGCAGCGTCTCATGCTGCTCCGCCACCGCGGCGCACTCGACGGCCGCTACGCCGATCTCTTCAAACGCCTCAACCTCTCGCCCGCGCAACTCGAGCAATTGAAGACGCTGCTCGCCGAGCGACAGCTCTCGATGCGCGACACGTTCAGCGCCGCGCGCGAGCAAGGCCTCAACCCGCGCGACAATCCCGAGGCGTTTCGCAAACTGATCGAAACCACGCGCAACTCGATCGACGAGAGTATCCGCGAGCTGCTCGGCGACGCCGGCTATGCGCAATTTCAGCGGTTCGAAACCACTGAGCCGCAGCGCCGCGCGGTGAGCCAGCTGCAGCAACGCCTGAGCTACACCGGGGCGCCGCTCACCACCGCGCAATCGGACCAGCTCGTGCAGATCCTCAGCGCGAGCGGTTCGCCCCAAATCACGGAAAGCACGCTCAACCAAGCGCGCGGCGTGCTCAGCACCGTCCAGGTCGAGGCGCTGGAGCAACTCTATCAAGAACAGCAGGCGCAGTTGCAGTTCTCCGAAACCATGCGCAACCGCTTTGCCCCGCCCAATGGTGCGCCGCCGCCGCCACCCGGCGCGCCCCTTGGCTCGGGTTGATCCGCACTTTGTCCCGACCCGGTCCGCACCTTGGCTCGACCTGGTCCATACTTGAGTGCGGCCATGTCCGCACCTGAGTTCGACCGTGTCCGCACATGGTCGCGACTTGGTCTCGCGCGTCTCCACGAGTCGTGTTCGCGCTGTTGATCGTAATCGTGCTCGATCCGAGCGATCACGCGAGCACGAGCAAGATCTCGAGCACGAAGCGGGTTCCCGGTGCACCCCTTGGTTCGCCTCCCTGTGCAGATCTTGCGGAATCAATGACACGTGACGCGCAGAGAAAACACTTGTCGCTCCCTGTGGGCGGTGCCTTCGTTGGGGCGATCGTTTAATTCCGCACCCTTATGATCGTAACCACCGCGCAGCTCTTCAAGCACGCCTACGGCAAATACGCCGTCGGTGCCTACAACATCAACAACGCCGAGCAGGCGATGGGCCTCTTCCGCGGCGCCATCGATTCCCAAGCTCCGTTCATCATCCAGATTTCCAAGGGTGCGCGCAGCTACACCGACAAGCGCATGCTCGAGGCGATCATCCGCGCCGCCGGTGACATTTTCCCGGAAGCGATTTTCGCGGTTCACCTCGACCACGGTGACGAAGCCACCTGCTACGACTGCATCGATTCCGGCTTCTTCAGCTCCGTGATGATCGACGCCTCGCACGACCCGTTCGAGAAGAACGTCGAGATCACCAAGCGCGTCGTCGAGAAGGCGCACGCCAAGGGTATCTCGGTCGAAGCTGAGCTCGGCATGCTCGGCGGCGTCGAGGAAGACATCAAGGTCGAGGACGGCCACGCCACCCTCACCGATCCGGCCGAGGCCGAGCAGTTCGTGAAGCTCACCGGCTGCGACTCGCTCGCCTGCGCGATCGGCACCTCGCACGGCGCCTTCAAGTTCAAGGGCAAGCAATCCCTCCACTTCGACGTGCTCGAGAAGATCAAGGGCCGCCTGCCCGGCTTCCCGCTCGTCATGCACGGCTCCTCCTCCGTTCCGCAGGACGAAGTCGCGCGCATCAACGCCGCCGGCGGCAAGATCGCCGACTCCTCGGGCGTCGACGTGAAGGAATACCTCCCGGCCGCCAAGCTCGGCGTCACCAAGATCAACATCGACACCGATGGCCGCCTCGTCTGGACGCGCGTTCACCGCGAGTTCTTCCGCGACAAGCCCTCCGAATTCGACTTCCGTCCGCCGGGCAAGATCTTCATTGCGGAATACGCGAAGTTCATCGCTTCGCGCAATCAGCTGCTCGGCTCCGCCGGCCAGCTCGAGGATCTCCGCAAGAGCCTCGGCAAGTAATCCCGCTCGCGGATTACTCGTCTGACAAATCTCAGCCGGCGTGGAAACGCGCCGGCTTTTTTCGTGCCTCACTTTTCACCGGCACGAATCATTTCCCGCTCGGCAACGTCAATGCTGTGCCTAACTTCCACGGCACCCCGCGGCGCGCGGCGCCGTTCTCCCCACCTATGAGTCAAACCCACCTCCCGCTTCGCGAAAAGCTGGCCTACGGCTGTGGCGACTTCGCCTCCTGCCTCTACTGGCGCACCTTCATGGTGTATCTGCCGTTCTTCTACACCGAAGTCTTCGGCATCACTGCCGCCGCTCTCGGCACGATGCTCCTCGTCAGCCGTATCTGGGACGGCGTTAACGATCCCGTGATCGGCATGCTGGCTGACCGCACGGAGACGCGCTGGGGCAAATTCCGCCCCTACATCATTTACGGCTGCGTGCCGTTCGCCGTCTTTGGCGTGCTCACGTTTACGACGCCCGACCTGGGCATGACCGGAAAACTCATCTGGGCCTACATCGCCTACAACGGCCTCATGATGCTCTATACCACGGTCAACATCCCCTATACCGCGATGCTCGGTGTGATGACGACCAGTGCTGCCGAGCGCACGCAGCTGTCGTCGGTAAAGTTCGTTTTCGCGTTTTCCGCGGGCGTCGTGGTTTCCGCCACGCTGCTCCCGCTCGTCGACATGTTCGGCGGCGTCGACAATCCCCAGCGCGGCTGGCAGCTCGCCTTCGTCGTCTACGGCCTCGCCGCCATCGGTCTGTTCCTCGTCACCGGCTTCGGCACGCGCGAGCGCATCAAGCCCGCCCCATCGGCCGATACGTCGGTCAAACGCGACCTCCGTTTTCTTTTCGCCAACAACGCGTGGCTGCTCCTTACGGCGACCACGCTCACGTGGATTCTCTTCGTCGGCCTCCGCAGCTCGGTCTCCGCGCACTATTTCAAATACTATATCTACAACGGCTCGCCCGACACGCCGCTTCCGTTCCTCGGCTTCAACTTCACGCTCACCGGTCTGCTCTCGGCCTTCAACACCGTCGGTCAGGCTTCCTCGGTCGCCGGCGTATTGATGACGGGCTTCCTCGCGAGCCGCTTCGCGAAGCGTTCGCTGTTCTTCACGTTGTTCATCATCTCGATCCTTTGCTACGTGTCCTATTACTTCCTGTCGCCCGGCGAACTCGGCGCGATTTTCGCGATCGAGGTGCTGGGCAACATCACCGGTGCGCCGTTGCCGGTGCTGCTCTGGGCGATGTATGCCGACACCGCCGACTACGGCGAGTGGAAGACCGGTCGCCGCACAACGGCGCTCGTGTTCTCCGCATCGACGATGAGCCAGAAAATCGGCTGGGCGCTGTCCGCCTTCTTCGCGCTGCACCTGATGTCGTTCGCCGGCTTCGAGGCCAATGTCATCCCCACCGAAAAGGTGAAGGACAGCATCGTGAGCCTCATGAGCATCTTCCCGGCCGCCCTCGGCGTGGTCGCACTCGTGATCTTCTACTTCTACCCGCTCACCGACAAACGCGTGGCGGAGATCAACGAAGAACTCGCCGCCCGCCGCGCCGCCGCCGGCGTGCCGAGCGAGGGCTGAGCTTTCCGGAGCCGCACGCGCGGCTCTCGTCCAAAAGAAAAAGGCAGGTCTCACGACCTGCCTTTTTTCTTCCCGCGGCGCTCAGGGCAGCCAGGGAAACTTCCGCGCGTCGGGCTTTCGCTTCTCGCGCTGCGCCGAGTGAAACTCCTTCGCCTCCTCGCTCATGTAGTAGAGCAAGGTCGCGTTGCCCGCGAGTTCCTGGATGCCGCTCTGGCCGTCCACGTCGGCGTTGAACGCGCTCTTCAGGCAGCGAATCGCCAGCGGACTGTGGCCGAGAATCTCGCGCGCCCATTTCACGCCCTCGGTCTCGAGCTCTGCCACGGGCACGACCGTGTTCACGAGGCCCATCTCGAGCGCCTGCTGGGCGTTGTATTGACGGCACAAATACCAGATCTCGCGCGCCTTCTTCTGACCGACGATGCGCGAGAGATAACTCGAACCGAAACCGCCGTCGAAGCTGCCCATCTTCGGGCCCACCTGTCCGAAGATGCCGTTGTCCGCCGCGATCGTGAGATCGCACACGAGGTGGAGCACATGTCCGCCGCCGATCGCGTAACCGGCGACGAGCGCGATCACGACCTTGGGCATCGAGCGGATGAGTTTCTGTAGATCGAGCACGTTGAGACGCGGGATACCGTCTTCGCCGACGTAGCCCGCATGGCCGCGCACGCTCTGATCGCCGCCGGCGCAGAACGCGTATTTTCCATCCGTGTGCGGACCCGCGCCGGTCAGCAGCACCACGCCGATGCTCGTGTCCTCGCGCGCGTCCACGAACGCATCGTAGAGTTCGAACACGGTTTTTCGGGCGAAACGCGTTTCGCTTTTCCGGTCGGTTGATCGTGATCTTCGCGATCCCGTCAGCCTTCTGATAAAGGATGTCGCTATACGTCTTGGCAGTCGTCCACGCGGGAATCATTCGCGGAGCTTGAGCGAGCGCCCGCGGCTTGTCCACCGGCGCGCGCGACTTGTCGCCCTGTGCTTTTTCCCGCTTCGCGCAAGGCCCGGGGCAAGAGTTTTGAATCAAAAAACAGCTTGGAGTGCACCGCCTGCCGCCAAGACTATCCAGCACGCCATGAGCGAACCCTCCGCGAAGCCTGCCTCTCATGCCGCCCGCGGCGCCCTCGCGATCACCGCGCTCGGCGTGGTGTTTGGCGATATCGGCACGAGCCCGCTTTATGCGCTCCGTGACTCGATCCGTTATCTCACGGTCACGGTCCAGCCTGCCACCGGCCAGCCGCTCGCGCTCGATTCCGCGCAAGCGCAGTCCCTGTCCGGCGCGGCCCAGGAAGCTGCCCAAGCAATGGTCGAGCAGAGCGCGGTGCTGGGCGTCCTCTCTCTCATCTTTTGGCTCCTGCTTCTCGTGGTGAGCTGGAAATATCTGACCTTCATCACGCGCGCCGACAACCGCGGTGAAGGCGGCGTGTTCGCCTTGTATTCGCGCGCCCGACTGGATCGCGGACGCCGCAAAGCCACCATCGGCGCCGGCACGCTGCTGATTCTCTTCGGCGCCTGCATGCTCTGCGGCGAAGGCGTGATCACACCGGCCGTTTCCGTGCTGTCCGCCGCCGAAGGTCTCACGCTTGTCGCGCCACAGACGAAGCCACTCGTCCTTCCGCTCACCTGCGGAATTCTCGCGCTCGTCTTCTGGGTGCAAAACCGCGGCAGCCAGAGCATCGGCCGGATTTACGGGCCGATCATGCTCCTGTGGTTTGCCACGATCGGTCTGCTCGGCGCGTGGCAAATCTGGCTTAACCCGGTCGTCCTCAAGGCCGTCAATCCGTGGTATGCGTGGAATCTTTTCCGCGCGCATCCGGCCGAAATCACCGCGGTTCTCGGCGGCGTCGTGCTCGCGATCACCGGCGTCGAAGCGATCTTCGCCGACATGGGCCACTTCGGCCGTCGGGCGATCGCGGTCGCCTGGTATTTCGTGGCGTTGCCCGGTCTCGCGCTCAACTACTTCGGCCAGGGGCGCATCTGCTCTGGGATGCCAACGCCGTGTCGAATCCTTTCCTCGCCATCGCACCCGAAGGTCCGATCCGCCTCTTCGTTCTCACCCTCTCCGTTCTCGCCGCGATCATCGCGAGCCAGGCGATGATCTCGGGCACGTTTTCGCTCATTCGCTCATCCGTGCAGCTCGGCTTTTTCCCGCGTCTGCAGGTGCTGCACACCAACGCCGCTCAGCAGGGCCAGATCTACATTCCCCTGGTCAATATCGCCCTCGCGATCGGGGCCATCGGGATCGTGCTTTTCTTCCGTGAAAGCACCCGACTCACCGCGGCCTACGGCATCGCCGTCACCACCGCGATGACGATCACCACGTTCGCCTTCTACATTGTCGCCCGCCGCGGCTGGCACTGGCCCGTCTGGAAAGCCGCCACGCTTTGCACGCTGTTCGCCGTCATCGATCTAGGCCTGCTCTACGCCAACCTGCACAAGATCCTCGACGGCGGCTGGCTCCCGATCGCGATCGGCGTGGGCGTGCTCGCTGTGATGCACACGTGGAAAACCGGCAAGACCGAGATCTTCCGCCGCGTTTACGCCAACGAAATCACCGAGGACGAACTCAAGATCATCGCTTCGAGCAAACGTATCCAGCGCGTCCGCGGCACCGGCGTTTTCATGGCCGGCAACCCGTCCGGCACGCCTCTCGTCCTCCTGCACCACGTCAAAGCCAACAAGGTGCTCCACGAAACCGTCGTTCTTCTCAGCATCCTCACCGAGGAAGTGCCTTACGTGCCCGACGCCGAGCGCGTCGAAGTTCGCGAGATCGGTGAAGGCGTCTGGCGCTCGTGCGCCCGCTACGGCTATATGGAGTCGCCGGACGTGACCTCCGTCATCGAAGAAATTCGCACGCGCGGCGTTCCGATCAAACCGTCGGAAGCGACTTACTACTTCAATCGCGAGATGATCATCACCGGCGGCGAAGCCCGCATGTGGGAATGGCAGAAACGGCTCTACAGTTTCCTCAGCCGCAACGCCCGCCAGGCCCGCGACTACTACCGCCTCCCGCCGATGCAGATCATCGAAGTCGGCTTGCCGATCCAGCTCTAGGCGCCTGCCGACGACGCAGAGCAGAAGGAAGGTGGAACCCGCCGTCTCCGGCGGGGTTTTTCGTGCGTGCGCCCGCCCCAACCGCCCCGTCGAGGACGCCAGGCTTCGCCTCCCCATCGCACACTCCCCGCTCCCGCAGGTGTCCTCGTGCTCGTGCTCGTAATCGTGCTCTTGATCGAAACGAAGCGCAGAGCACGAGTAAGCGCACGAGCACGAACACGAGGCCCGTAGCGCGACACGGTCCGCTCAATCGTTCGACCGTGTCCGCACCTCCGGTCGACCATGTGCGCACCTCGTCGCGACCGTGTCCTTGTCATTCTGAGCGCAGCGAAGAATCCAGTTCGCGCGAGGCAGCCGGTTCACCGCGGCGAAAATCGAGCTGGAATCTTCGCTGCTCTCAGAATGACAAACGAAGAACCACCCACGGCCCTTCCTCCCTCTTTCCGCTCTTCCGCGCCTCCGCGATTTCTTCCTGCGTCTTTTTCCGTGCCTCCGTGTTTCCGTGATCAAATCCGGCACCGCACTCAGCGATTGCGCCCGAAAAGAAGCCGCAGCGAGTTGATGCATACGACGAGCGTGCTGCCCTCGTGCGCGGCCACACCCACGGCGAGTGGCACGGCACCGATCGCCGTCGAGATCACCATCACGATCACCACCCCGAGCGAGATGGCGAGGTTCTGCCGAATGATCGCCCGCGCGCGACGGCTCAGCCGCTGCGCCGCGAGAAAATTCTCGATACGATCGTGCATCAAAATCACCTCGGCCTGCTCGAGCGCCGCATCGCTGCCTCGCGCGCCCATCGCCACGCTCACGTCGGCCGCGGCGAGACTCGGTGCGTCGTTCACGCCATCGCCGACCATCGCGACGCGGCGACCCGAAGCGCGAATCTCCTGGATCGCGTTGACTTTGTCCTCGGGTGAAAGACCCGCACGCACTTCGTCGACGCCGAGTTCCTTCGCCACGGCTTCGGCGGCATGACGCCGATCGCCCGTGAGCATCACCGTGCGCACGCCCGCAGCTTTGAGGCGATCCAGCACGTCGCGCGATTCGCGTCGGATCTGGTCGCGCAGGAGCACGCGGCCGACGACATCCTTGCCGATCACCCACACTTCGCTGAGTTCCGGATCGGCCGCAGGAAGGTTCTTCGCCCACTCCGCGAGCGGTCCCTGCTCGAGCAATTCGCGACGGCCGAGCAGCAGCGTCGTGCCCGCAAGTTTTCCTTTTAGGCCCTGGCCGGTGAGTGACTGAAATTCCTCGAGCTCCAGTGCTTTCACGCCGGCCGTCTTCGCGTGCCGGATGATCGCGCGCGCGATCGGATGCTGCGAGCGCGCTTCAAGCGCATACGCGAGTTCGAGCACTTCGGCTTCGCGTCCGGTCGGAAAGCTTTCCACGCCGACGACCGCGAGTTCGCCCGTCGTGAGCGTGCCGGTTTTGTCGAGCGCGACCGCGGTGATTTCCGCGAGCTTCTCGATCGCTGCGCCGCCACGAAACAGCACGCCGTGACGCGCGCCCCACGCGATCGCCGCGAGAATCGCCGACGGAATCGAAAGCACCAGCGCGCAGGGACTCGCGACGACCATCAGCGTCATCGCCCGATAAAACGCCGAGCGCGTCTCCTCCGTGTTGGCGAACGCCGGCAACCCGAAGCCGAGCCACCACACGAGAAACATCAGCGCCGATCCGCCGATCACCGCGTAGGTGTAGCCGGTGCCGAACTTGTCGGTGAACCGCTCGCTCGGCGCCTTTAGTTTCTGCGCCGTCTGAATCAGACGAATGATCTTTTGCAGCGTGCTCTCCGACGGCAGCCGCGTGACCTCGAACTCGACCGCGCCCCAGAGATTGATGGTGCCGCTGAAAACTTCGGCGCCTGTGTGTTTCTCGACGGGAGTCGCTTCACCCGTCAGCGCCGACTCATCGCTCGCGCTCTTGCCTTTGGTGACCACACCGTCCGCCGGATACGCTTCGCCGGGGCGCACGAGCACGCGTTGCCCGACGGCCAGTGATTCGACCGGCACTTCGCGTTCCGTGCCGTCCGCCTCGACAAGCGTCGCGTGTTTTGGCGCCGATTTCAGCAGTGCGCTGACTTCGCGCTGCGTGCGATCCATCGCAAACTCCTCCATCGCACCCGATGCGGAAAACAGAAACAGCAACAACACCGCCTCGCCCCACGCGCCGATGAACATCGCGCCGATCGCGACCGCGAGCATGAGGAAGTGAATGTCGATTTCGCGCTTCTTCAGATTCTCCCACGAATCCACCGCCGCGTCCCAACCACCGGCGATGATACCCACGATATAGCAGAGGCGCGCGATCCAAGGTTCCGCTGGCCACAGATGTTCGGCCGCGAATCCCGCCACGCCCGCCACACCGCAAACCGCCGCGAACTTCGCGAGCAAGCGCCACTCGCCATGCCCATGTGCATGCCCATGCGAGTGTCCGCCTTCGTGCTCATGCTCATGCTCGTGCTCGTGATCGTGATCGTGCTCATGATCGCCGTCCCGCATCGTCGGCCACGCGACGTCGCGCCACTGCCATAGCTTCTCCGATGTAGCGCAGTGATCGCGCCCCACGACCGTCGCGTTGCCATCCTCGCGCACGGAAAATCCCTTCGGCGCGACGGCCGGAGTTCGCGACGCGAGACTGGTCTCCACGGCCGCGATGGTCGCGGCGAGTTTGTCTTCAAGCGCATGCGTATCGATCTGACCGAGCGTCGCGATCGCGACGCGATGCGATTCCGGATCGATCCGCACGGCACTCACTTGAGGCTGCGTGCGCAGGAATTTCGCGAGTTCCTCCACCCAGTTGTGCTCAGGCGCAGTCGGCATGACGACCCTATCGTCGCCTGCCGACCGTCCGGCGCAAATCACAAAACCTCAGCGCCCCGGCGCCGGGCGCTCAGTTCGAGCCGGCTTCCGCTTCCGGACGCCAGGCTCGCTGCAGGCGGAGCGCCGGCGGATAGTCCGGCGTCCTGCGCAGCACTTCCTGCAGCAAACGATCCGCGTTCGCCGCGTCCTCGGGTCGCAGCTCGGAGGCGAGCGCCAGGACGCGATCCGCACGCTGGCGGCTGCCATTGAGGAATTGCCGGACGGTGCCGACCATTTCCACTGCGTCGCCGGTCTTGGCCGACGCACGAATCTGCAGATCAAGCAAATCGCCTTCGCGCTCCGCCAGCCAGTCGGGCTTGGCGACGCGGATTTCGCGCACGCCGCGCAAAATCGCGCTCCATTCGCCGGCGGCAATCTGGGTGTCGATCCGCTGGAAAAACTCCGCCTCACCCGGTCCGCGCGGCGCCGCCTTCGGTTCCTCGCGAACTTTGGTCGCCTCGCGCTCCGCCACGAGCGTCGTGATTTCGCTTTGCAGTTTCGCCAAGCGCGTGCTGTTCGGGTAATTTCTCAGGCCGAAATCGAGCACCTGTTTCGCGGTATCCAAGCGGCCCGCGCGCAGCAGGGTCTCCGTGGCTTCGCGGTAACTTTTGATCGGGAGATGGCGACCTTGGAACATCGCCACGACGCCAGACTGCACGCCGGCATCGGTCGTCGTGGTCGCCGCAGAGAGTCGCTTCAGATAATCGATGACGAACAGCTCGACCGGCCGGCTCCGTTTGGGATCAGGCTCCAGCTGCGACGCGAGGCGCGCGGCTTCGCTCCAATCGCCGGCCCGCAGTTTGCCCGCGGTGAGCGCCATCAAAAACTCACGCGTCACGAACCCGTGGGCTTTCGCTTCCTCCACGCAACGCTCGAGGAGCTTGACGGCGCCGATCTGCTCCAGCTCGCCGGCGAGCAACATCAGGTTTCGTCCGCGCGCTCCAAAGCGCAGCATGAACTCGTCCATGGCGCCGCCCGCCTCTTGCGTGCGACCGGCCTGGAAGTTCTGCGAAACGGCAAACACCAGCGTGTTCGGATCCGTCGGGTTCTCCACACGGAGGAGGCGCAGCGCCTCTTCCATCTCCGAAAAACGTCCCAGCTCGCGAAAAGCGCGGGCCTGCAGGCGGCGCAGCGGCATGGGTTTGGTAACGGACTCAGACTCCCACAGCTGCAAATACGCGATCGCCTCCTCGTGACGGCCGAGATTCAGCAGCGCGGTCGCGCGCGCTTCGCGAATCGCCGAGCGACCTTCGCGATCTTCCTGCTCCGCGAGGCGAAGCGCTTCTTCATTTTGTTCGAGACCGAGCAGCGCGGAGAGTTTCCGCGCGATCAGCAGGTGCCGGCCCGGCGTGTCGGCATCGACGAAACGGTCCGCGATTTCGATCACGAGTTGATAGTCCTCGCCCGCCAGCGCGGCCGGGAGCAACACGTCCATGTAGACGCGGCCCGGATAACCATAGGCCAGGCCGTCCATCAGGATCTTCATCGCCTGGTCGCGCTGATTGGTGCCGAGATAAAACTTCGCGAGTTCGATGCGGGCGCGACGATCCTGCGGGGCTCGGGCGAGACCGATGCGCAGCTTCATGTGCGCTTCGGCCCAGCGCTGCTCTTTCATGTCGTCCAGACCTTCCTGGATCATGGCGAGACCGACCTTCTCCCGGATGTCGTCCCAGCGGATCGGCAGGAGCAACGTGTCCGTGTAGGTGACCGTGTTGTAGGCCTTGCGATCGAGCCAGAAATACAGCGCGGAAACGCCCACGAGATACGCGGCCAGCGCGAGCGCGGCGAGCCAGCGCAGCCCCCGCGCACGCTGATCGCCCAGCCCTTCGCACCGGAAACCGTGTCGCGGACGTATTCACCCACGAGGCCGAGACGCCACTCGCCCTTGATGGCGTCGGAGCTTCCCCAAACGAACTTAATTTTGCGTTTGATCATCGAAAGTTCAGCTGCCCGACGCGACCGCCACCGAAGCCCCCCGCACCGCCTGCGCGATGTTCTGCGGATGCACCTCGGCCTCGCCTCGTTCAGCGTTGAACCTCATCGAAACGGTCTTCGAAACACCGCGCTCTTCCATGGTCACGCCATAGATCGCGCTGGCGGCGGACACGGTGCGCTTGTTGTGCGTAATGATGATGAACTGGGACTCGTTCACGAACTTCTTCAACAGGTCCGTGAAGCGGCCGATGTTTGACTCGTCGAGCGGCGCGTCGAGTTCGTCGAGCAAGCAGAACGGCGAAGGCTTCACCATGTAGAGCGCGAACAGCAGCGCGACCGCCGTGAGCGTCTTCTGACCACCGGAGAGCAGCGTGATGCTCTTCAACTTCGTGCCCGGCGGCTGCGCCACGATCTCGATGCCGCTCTCGAGGATGTCCTCGGTCGCGATCAGCTCGAGCTTGGCCACGCCACCGCCGAAGAGCGTGTGGAAGGTGTATTCGAAGTTCTTCCGGATCTGCTCGAAGGTAACCTGGAACTGCTGCTGCGAGGTCTGATTGATCTCGTCGATCGCCTTCAACAAATCCGCCTTCGCGGTCGTGAGGTCGTCCGACTGCGCCTTGAGGAAATCGAAACGCTGCTTCAGCTCGGCGTATTCCTCGATCGCGACGAGATTCACCGCGCCCATGCTGTTGAGGCGCGAGCGGAGCGCGTCGACCTCGGCTTTGATTTCATCCCACTTCGTGTTTTCGAGCGCGGCGAGATCCGCCTCGGTGGGTTCGCCCTTCGGGGCCTTGGCCTTGCGACGACGCTTCGGCGCTTCGGCGGGAGCGGCTTCACCGTTGGCGAGCTCGGCCACTTGCGTCGTGCCGGCGCCGACCGTCAGACCGGCTTCGCTCACCGCCGCCGCGGCGGCCGGAGCCAGGAGCGGCAGGCGCCTCTTCCTCGTCTTCGTCGAGGTCGAGCGGCTTCACGCCCTCGGGCTCATCGTCAGAATGCCACAGCTGCAGCTTCCAATCGACGGTCGAAACGTCGGTCTGGAATTCACGCGTAACTTCCTCCGCGAGGAACTGCGCGCGCTGGCGTGTTTCCGCGAGCTTGATCTCGTGGGAGCTGAGTTCGTCGTGCGCGTTTTCCGACTGCGTGTGCAGCGACATCTGCGAGCCCTCGAGCGTGCTGATCTCCTTCTCGAGTTCGTTCAGCTCGACGCGCACGGCTTCCACCTGCGACTGCGCGACCGCGAGCGTCTCCTCCATCTGCGCAGCGCGTTCACGCTGCTGCACGGATTCGCTCTCGAGTTGCTGGATCTGCTCGGACCAGGTTTCGATCTCCTGCTGGCGCTGCACGAGCAATTCGCCGAGCTGGATGCGACGGCGTTCCATCTCGCTGAGACCGCGGTCGAGCACTTCGACCTTCTGGCGGCGCTCCGCGAGCTCGAGGCGCGCCTGCGCGAGCGTCTCGCGCTTCTGGTCGCGATCCGTGCGCAACTCGTTCACGCGCGTTTCCAACTGCTGAATCTTTTCGCGATGCGCGTTCGCCGCAGCGTCGGCTTCGGCGAGACCGGCCTGCGCTTTCTCCCAGCGCGCGTGCGCTTCGTTGCGCGCCTGCTCGAGCGAAACCAATTCGCTCTCCATGCGGTTCAGTCGGCTCGCGACATCCTCCACCGCACGCTGCGCATTGCGCTGTTCGGCTTGCACGGCGGCGACGGTCTGCGTGGCCGTCAGCACGTCGGCGCGGCGCTGTTCGAGCGCCTGCTCGGCCTCGGCGAGGCGGGCGTTGAGCGCATCGATCACGACCTTCTGGTCGTCGTGCGCCTTCTGCTCGTCCGCGAGTGCCTTCGCGGTTTCGCGCAGGTCGATTTCGCGCTGCACGATGCTGTTCGAAGATTTCTTCGCGCTGTGATGGCCGCCGTAGATCAGGCCGCGGCGATCCACGAGATCGCCCTTGGGCGTGGCGACCGCGAGAAACGCGAAGCTCGGGTTCGCTTTCCAATATTCGAGAAACGCACCGAGGTCGTCCGCGATGTAACATTCGCGCAACACGCTGAAAGCCGGGTGTCCCGGCTCCACCTCGCCCACCGCAGCGGTCGCGGGCGTCAGTCCGGGCGGAAGCTCGACTCCCGACGCCGCGCTGTCGGCTCGCAGATCCGCGACATTCAGCACCACCGAGCCGATCTGCTCGGCTTCGAGCTGAGCGAGAATGCGCTGCGCCGTCGCGAGTTCGCTGACGCTGATCGCCTCCGCAGCGGCGCCGAGGATCGCCTCGACCGCCTTGGAAAACTCCTGCTTCACCACGAAGCCCTGCGTGATCGGCGACGCCTTCGCGCCCGCGAGCGCGCCATCGAGGCGGCCCTGCAAAACGGCTTTCGCACCTTCGCCGAAACCTTCCCACTTCTCCGCGAGCTGTTGCAGCAAACGCAGGCGCGCGGTGCGCTGCGCGAGCGCGCGGTCGATTTCCTGCAGCTTTCGCTGCGCTTCGCGAAACTCCTTCGTGAGATCGGTGATGGCCTGCTGCGCGGCCGCAGACTCGTTGTTCGCGCGGGCTTTCTCGGCGAGCGCCTCTTCGACGCGCACTTCGAGTTCGGCTGCGACCTGAGCCGCCGCCGCCTGCTGTTGACGCACACCTTCGATTTCCTGCGCCAGCGTCTCGTGCTTGTGCACGCTCGTGCGCTGATCGACTTCGTAGCTCGAGCAATCGGTGCGCAGACGCGCGACCGTGCTCTCGAGTTGCAGCAACTGAAACTTCGCCTGCTGCAGCTCCTGCTCCAGCTTCGTCAACTCGCCCTCGACGATGGCGAGTTCGCGATTGCGCTGCTGGAAAACCGCGTCGGAGCTGCCGAGCAGGCCGAGCTGCATCTGCTTGTCCTGCGCACCGGAGTCCACCTGTTCGGACACTTCGCGCAGCTGCATCTCGAGTTCGCCGAGACTGTTGCGAGCCGAGGCGAGACGGTCCTCGAGACCCGTGCGCTTGATCTGCGCGAGATTGGCCTGGTTCTCCGCCTGCTCGCGCTGCGAGCGCACGTCGAACACCGCCTGCTGCGCGTCCTGCACGCGCTGGTTGAGACGCGCGCGACCGGCTTTCTTTTCCTCCAGCGCGGACTGCTGCGCCTCGAGATTTTCGCGGCGGGTATTCGCTTCCTCGCGGAGCGCGACGACCTTCGATTCCAGTTCGGTCAACGACGTCGTGAGCTTCGCGTGGTGGAAACTGCTGTAAGCGAGGCTCAGGTGCTTCAGACGGAAACTGAGCCGCTTGAAACGCATCGCCTTCGATGCCTGACGACGCAGCGAGCCGATCTGGCGGCCCACTTCACCGATCACGTCGGCCACGCGCGCAAGATTCTGGTCCGTGAGCGCGAGCTTTTGCAGCGCCTCGCGCCGCTGGCTCTTGTATTTCGTGATACCCGCGGCCTCTTCGAACACCGCGCGACGCTCTTCGGGCTTCGACGACAGGATCTGGTCGATCTGGCCCTGCGCCATGATCGAGTAACTCGTCCGGCCCACGCCGGTATCCATGAAGAGCTTCTGGATGTCCTTCAGGCGGCACGACTGGCCGTTGAAGAAATACTCGCTCTGACCGTCGCGGTGCACGCGACGGGTGATCTCGATCTCGTGAAACTCGCTGCCGAGCTGCTTTTCGCACTCCGTCAGCAACAACGACACTTCGCACAACTGCGCGGGTTTGCGCGTGTCGGCGCCTTCGAAAATGACGTCCTGCATCTTGCCGCCGCGCAGCGCCTTGGCGCTCTGCTCGCCCAGCACCCAGCGGATCGAGTCCGCGATGTTGGATTTACCGCAGCCATTGGGCCCAACTACCGCCGTGACACCAGGTTCGAAACGCAGCGTGGTGGGGTCGGCGAAGGATTTAAAACCGTGAAGCTTGAGGGCCTTTAGATACATGAAACGTGTGAAAGGCGCGGAGTGTGTGAGACGGTCTCAAGCTCGGGCAAACGCAAAAAACGCTCCGGCCGGCCGAGCCAAAGCTTGCCTTTTTGCACGAGACTTCGAGGCGCCGCCCACCCCAACCCGCCGAGACCCGATTAACGCACGGTCCCGAGCCGGTGCGCACCCTGTCCCGACTCATGCCGGACCCTGGCTCGACCGTGTCCGGACCCTGGCTCGACGTGGTGCGCACTTCGGCGCGACCCGGTCCGGACTCGGGCATCAGTCGGATCCACGGAGCCGCTTTTGCTTTCCGCGAGCCTGTGAGTTTTTGTGAAGCCGAGATGCGCCTGCCCATCCCTGCCGGACCTTGTAGTGATTCGTCGGACGTGACGCCGGAGATCCGGCGTTATCTGCCTTGGTTGGTCGCGGTGGCGTTGTTCATGGAGCATCTCGACGCCACGATCATCAACACCGCCGTGCCCACGATGTCGGCGAGTCTCGAAGTCGAGCCGCTCAGCCTGAAGTCGGTGCTCACGAGTTATACGCTCAGCCTCGCGGTGTTCATCCCGATCAGCGGGTGGATGGCGGACCGGTTCGGCACCAAGCGCGTATTCGGGAGCGCGATCCTGTTGTTTCTCATCGGTTCGATCCTGTGCGGCGTGGCGGTCAATGTGCCGATGCTGGTCGTCTCGCGCATTCTGCAGGGCATCGGCGGCGCGATGATGATGCCGGTCGGCCGCATCGCGCTGGTGCGATCGTTTCCGCGCTCCGAGATGCTGCGCACGATGAATTACGTGATCATTCCCGCGCTGATCGGTCCGTTGCTCGGCCCCTTCGTCGGCGGACTGATCGTGCACTTCCTGCACTGGCGCGTGATTTTCTTTCTCAACATCCCGTTCGCGCTCGCAGGGCTGTGGCTGGTGCGGTGCTACATGCCGGATTTCCGCGACAACGACACGCCGCCGCTCGACCGCCTCGGCTTCGTGCTCTTCGGCTCGGGCATCGCGCTGCTGTCGTATGTGCTGGAGGTTTTCGGCGAACACCGGATGGCGCTCGCCGACATGGGCTTCATGCTCGCGGGCTCGATCGTGTTGCTCGCGGTGTATGCGTGGCACGGGCAACGCACGCCCACGCCGGTGCTCGAGCTGGATCTGTTTCGCACGCGCACGTTTCGCATTTCGGTGATCGGCGGCTTCGTGACGCGACTCGGCATCGGCGGCATGCCGTTTCTCCTGCCGCTGCTTTATCAAATCGGGCTCGGCTACGAACCGTGGCAGGCGGGCTTGCTCACGATGCCGCAGGCGATTGCCGCGATCGGCATGAAGATCGTGAGCCGACCGATCCTCGCACGCTTCGGACATCGCACGATTCTCATCGTCAACACCGTGCTGCTCGGCGCCACGATCACCGTTTTCACGCAGGTCGACGCCGGCACATCGGTGATCGCGATCCTCGGCCTCAGTTTCGCGCAGGGCTTCTTCTCCTCGCTGCAGTTCACGAGCATGAACTCGCTCGTTTACGCCGACATCTCCGATCGCGACGCGAGCAAGGCCAGCAGTGTCGCCAGCACCGCGCAGCAGATGTCGCTCAGCTTCGGCGTCGCGTTTGCCTCGCTGCTCGCCGCGTGGTTCCTCGGCAGCGTCGATCAGACCGATGCCACGCAGACAATCCCTGCGCTGCACAAAGCGTATCTCACGATGGGACTGCTCACGATCGTCTCGTCGCTCACGTTCTGGAAACTCACCTCGACCGACGGCAACAACGTGAGCAATCGCCGCGTGCATCCGACCCAGATGCCAACCGCCGAGAGCGAAGCCTCCTGATCGCGGGCAGAAGCCGCGCGGGGCGCATGGTCACTCCTCCTCGTCCGGTTCGCCGTCTTCGAAGCGATCCGCGAGCGTCTCGAGATAACGCAGCAGCGTGTCGAGCTCGCGCTCTTCGTCGCGGCCTTCGGCCGGCACCCGCGCCAGCGCGGCAATCGCCGTATCCAGATTTTCACGACTCATGCGCACGCTCAGTTTTCCTTCGCGCACCGGCGCCCGATGCAACGCATGCCCGAGTGACGCCGGCATGCCTGGCGCCTTCATCAACAGATCGCGTTGGTGCGGATCGACGCGGACGCTTACGGCTCCGCTGGCCGCGATGCGGGGACGTTTTCGCGAGAACGGCATGCGGCGACGATGGCATCGTTCGCGGCACTTTTCCAGTCGACCGCCGCAGCAGCGTTGCCAACGCCGGACCGGCACACATAACCGAAGGGCAACGTCTCCAGCATGGAACCTCGGAAAGAAAAAAAGCGGCCGAAACTTGTCGCCGCGCTCATCGACACCTTCGGATTCAGCCCGGCCGTCGCATCCACCGTCGCGACGCTCCTCGTGCTCCTGTGTTTGATCTCGATCGGCTGGATCATCCAATCCGCGCCGCCGCGCAAACTCACGATCACGACCGGCCCCGAAGGCAGCTCCTATCACCGCTGGGCGCGCGCGTATCAGAAGGCTCTCGAGAAACACGGCGTGACGCTGGACATCCTCACGTCCAACGGCTCGCGCGAAAATTTGCAGCGGCTTCAGGATAAAGCCTCGAAGGTGGACATCGGTTTTGTCCAAAGCGGCCTTACCAAGGACGAAGACATCAGCGGCCTCGTCTCGCTCGGCAGCGTCGCCAACCAGCCGCTCTGGATCTACTACCGCAGCGACACGCCGGTCACGCGCCTCTCGCAGTTCGCCGGCAAGCGCATCGCGATCGGTCCGCAAGGCAGCGGCGCGCGCATGATCGCGACCACGCTTCTTCAAGCCAACGGGATCAAGGGCGAACCCACCGTCTTTCTCGACATCGATGCCGCTGCGGCCGCGTCGGGTCTGCTCGAAGGCTCGGTCGACGTCGCATTTTTCATGGGCGATTCCGCATCCACGCAAACGCTCCGCGGACTCAGCCGCGTGCCCGGCGTGCAGATGTTCAACTTCACGCAGGCCGCCGCTTACTCACGGCGCTACGCCTTTCTGAACCTCATCGAGATTCCGCAAGGATCCTTCGATCTCGGACTCAACGTGCCGGCGGAGGACACGTTACTCGTCGGCCCTACGGTCGAACTCGTTGCGAAAAGCGGTCTGCATTCCGCGCTTTCCGATCTCCTGCTCGGCATCGCCAAAGACGTCCACGGTCGCGCGAGTCTCATGCAGAAACGCGGCGAGTTTCCCGCTCCGCTCGAGCAGGAACTGCCGCTCAGCGAGGACGCGCTCCGCTACTACGAGTCGGGCAAAAGCTTCCTTTACCGCACCATCGACTCCTTCTGGGTCGCGAGCCTGCTCAACCGCATTCTCGTCGCAGTGGTGCCCCTGATCCTCGTGATCGTGCCCGCGCTGAAGCTTCTTCCGCTCGCCTATCGGCTCACGATCCTGCTGCGACTCTACCGCTGCTATCGGCCGCTGCTCCGCGTGGAACGCGAAACCTACGGGCCGCTCTCGCCCGAGCGTATCGAGGAACTCCGCGAGCGACTCGACGAAGTCGAGTTCAACGCCAACAAGCTCAAGGTGCCTGCGTCGTTCGGCGACCGGCTCTACTGGCTCCGCAGCCATTTGGCTTTCGTCCGCCAGCGCCTCTCTGCGATCGCCGAGGGCAAAGTCCCCGCCCCGCGCGGCGCGTAAAGCGCCTGCCTTTGTCATCCGGAGCGAAGCGAAGAATCCAGTTGAAACTTCGCAGCCGTCCACCGCGGCGTGGCTTTCACTGAATTCTTCGCTGCGCTCAGAATGACCGTGGAGAAGAAGTTCGCCGGACTTCGCTGCGCTTCCAGCCCCGCGTCTTTGAGCTTCGCTTCAACGCCTCACCTCTCCTCAGCTCGCTCGTAGTCCCGTATCAACTTTAGCAATACACCGTTGGTCCAGCCGAAGCCGTCCTGGCCGGGATACTCGCCGCCGCCCGCCTCGAGCATCACGTTTTCCACGTTGTATTTTTCCATCATGCGCCCGGTGCGCGCATAGACCTCGCGGTTGAGTTTGATCCAGCGGCGCGCGATTTCCGCCGCGAGCTCGTGGTGGCCGTAGTTTTCCAATCCGCGAATCGCGATCCACTGAAGCGGTGCCCAGCCGTTGGGCGCATCCCACTGCTGTCCGGTGTTCACCAGGGTCGTCACGAGACCACCTTCCTTCAGGAACTGGTCGCGCACGCGCTGCGCCACAGCGTCAGCCTGCTCCGGCGTGGCGATGCGCACAAAGAGAGGAAACAGGGCCGCGAGCGTGAACGAGTCGGCGGGACGTTTTTTGACGATGTCGTAGTCGAAGAAAAACGCGTCCTTTTCCGACCAGCACGCGCGGAGAATCGTGTCGCGCCGGCGCTCGGCGGCGGCGGCGAATTCCTCCGCTTCCGCGGTTTCACCGACCGCACGGCAGGCGCGCGCGAGGGTGCGCTCGAGTTCGTAGAGCAGGCAGTTCAGATCGACGGGCGCGAGCTCCAGCGTGCGAATGCTCTCGATCGCAGAGGCATCCGCGAGCCAGCGGGTGCTGAAATCCCACCCGCTCGCGCACGCCGCGCGGAGGTTTCGATAAAGCTCGGTCCGCTGCGGTCCGGCCCGGCGATGAATTTCTTCGTCGATCGCGAAGGACTCCGGGCGCGGCGTGTCGAGCTGATCGTAGTAGCGGTTGAGCGTGCCGCCATCGGGCAGCGTGACGACGTGCTGCGTCGGCGCACTACGGTCCTGCCAGTAGGCGTATTCGATTTTCAGATGCGGCAGGAAACGCCGGTAGGCTGCGTCTCCGCGGGTCTCGGCGAGGAGTTCGACCATCAGCGCAAACACCGGCGGCTGCGAGCGACTGAGATAGTAGGTGCGGTTGCCATTGGGAATCAGTCCGAACGTGCGCAGGAGATAAGCGAAGTTCTCCACCATCGAGGCGATCATCTCCTCCTGCCCGCTTTCGCGCAGGCCGAGCATCGTGAAATACGAGTCCCAGTAGTAGATTTCGCGAAAACGTCCGCCGGGCACGATGTAGGGATTGGGCAGCGCGAGCAGCGACGATCCGATCACGCCGATGTCCGGCGCGCGCTGGAGCAGGCTCCACAAGCTCGTGAGATGCTCCTCGAGCGTCGCCGCGTGCGGTCCCCGCAGCGTGGGAGACTCGGGGAGTAGAAAATGCGTCCGCACAAACTCGCGCAGATCGATCTGCGCGCCGCTCCGTTTCGCCGTTTCATAGGCCTCGAGGATGACCGGCACGGTTTCTTTCGGCACGGCGTCAGCGAACGTCTTCTGGTCCGCCAGAAAGCCCGCGCGTTGGACGTCGGCAAAAAGATCCCCGAAAGCCACGTCGGGGCTTTTCGGCACGTCGATCGCGGCGCCGACGCTCATCGCTGCGAAGAAAGCGAACGCGCGTATCCACAGAAAATTACGCGAGGACACGGGCGACGGGGCTGAAGGGCGCAACATGCAGGCTTCACGACGAAGCCTCCATGGACCCGCCGGCTCCTTCGGAGTTCGTGCCGCGAGCACGGGCTCTGCAGACGAAAAAGGGCGCGGAACCGCCCGCGCCCTTCCCGGCGAAAACCAACGACTTTTCCCGATCGTCAGGCCGCGAGAGGCTTTCTCGCGAATTTCCTCCGATAAAGAATCGCCAGTCCGAGCACCGCCGCTCCCGCGAGCGCGTAAGTCGACGGCTCCGGGATGGGGATCAGTTGACCACGGATTTCGCCTCCCGGGTAGATCACGCTGTGGACGTTAATGTAGAGATTCCCCGCGAGCAGATTAGCAACCTGTAGATCCGTCATGGTGGTGGCAAAGCCCGTCACCGGCGAACCCAACGGCAGCGGAATCACCACCGGACCTGCGACTCCCGGCGGCGCGAGGTGGATGTGCGCATCGGTCTGCGTGGCGAACAGATCCTGGAACCAGTAATCGAGCGTGAACCAGTTAGTCGACAGATCCAGCGTCGCGTAAGCGCTGCCCCAGGCGGGCGTGTCGCGCGGGGGCACTTCCTGGTCTCCGGTCAACGTGGCTCGAAACTCCATCAGCTGTCCCCACGAGACATGGGTCAGCGCCAAGGCAACTAGCAGAAGAGCAAGTTTCTTCATAGCGCCGTGAGCGTAGCAGCCGCAGTGCGTCGGCGGCATACGGCAGCGACCGTTGCGCGCCGTGGGGCGGGCGCCGCCGGCTCCCCGCCCGGAAACAACTACGCCGTGCAACAAAACCGTCACGAAGCGGCGCTTGCAAAATCCGCCTCCGCGGCCCGCGCATTCCTGCGCTCATCGCGCGAACGCCCTGCGGCGCTCACTTATGATCCCAGGGCAACTGGATCTGCACGCGCGGATATTTCCACACGCGCACCACGTCGAACATCTTGCCGGGATTGAGAATGCCGCGCGGATCGAGCGCGCGTTTCACCGCCTGCATCGCCTTCACCTCGGCAGGACGATGCTGCACACGCAGGAAGGGCGATTTCGCGAGCCCGATGCCATGCTCGCCGGAGATCGCGCCGCCGAGCGCGACGACGGTTTCCATCAGTTGCTGCACCGCGATTTCCGCGGCGCGCGTTTCGTCGGCGCTCGCGCGGTGATACATGATGTTCACGTGCAGATTGCCGTCTCCGAGATGTCCGAAGGTCGGAATCGGCAGGCCCGAGCTGCGCCGCAGCTTCGCGAGAAAACGCACGAACTTCGTGTAGCTCTGCATCGGCAGCACGATGTCCTCGTTGAGCTTGGCGTCGCCGAGCTCGAACATCGCGCCCGAGCACTTGCGGCGCACGGTCCAGAGCTGTTCGGCCTCGTTGCGGTCGCGCGCTTCGCGATGAGCGCTGGCGTGCTCCCGGGCCCACGCGAGCACGTCGAGCTTGAGATCGTCCACCTCACTCACGCCGCCCGCGAATTCCAAAAGAATCACCGCGCGCCCTGCCTGCCCCGGAAACACCGGCTGGCCCGTCACGCGTTCGGCGCACAGCACACTCTCACGGTCGAGAAACTCGCAGATTGCCGGCTGCACACGCGCGCGGAAAAGCGCGAGCACGGCCTTGATCGCAGTGAGTTCGTCGGGAAACGCCGTGAGCAGCGTCCAGCGCGCCGCCGGTTGCGGGATGAGTTTCAGCACCGCGCCGGTCACGACGCCGAGCATGCCTTCGCTTCCGATCCACAGATCGCGCAGGTTGAAGCCCGCGGAAAACTTCTTCGTCGCCGTGCCCCAGCTCACCGGTTCGCCCGTCGGCAGGAAGCCTCGCAGCGACACCACGAAATCGCGCGTCACGCCGTATTTGCCGCCGTGCATGCCGCCCGCGTTGCATGCGATGTTGCCACCGATCGTGCAGTATTCCTTCGAGGACGGGTCGGGCGGATAAAACCACCCCTGGTCGGCCGCCGCGCGCTGGATGTCGGCGACCTTCGCGCCCGCCTGCACGTGCGCCATGCCGGCCTCCGGATCGATGCGGATGCGATTGAGCGCGAGCAGATCGAGCACCCAGCCGCCGCGAATCGGCGATCCCGATCCCGTGAGCGAAGTGCCGCGCCCACGCGTCGTCACCGGCACGCGATGCTTGTTCGCGATTTCGAGCACGACGCCGATTTCGTCCTCCTTGCGCGGTTTGATCACCGCTTCCGGCAGAAAGGAAATCTTGCTGCCGTCGAACGACGACGCGAAGCGCGTTTGCTCGTCGGTCAGCACAACACGCGCGCCGAGTCGGCGCTTCAACTCCCGGGTGGCAGCGGCAAACGATTTCATGGAAGGCGCGAGTTAAATCACGGAACCGCCGCGGAACGGAAGCACGGAGTCGCGCGGCATCCGCACAGAACCGCTCCCGACCCAGCATGACAACGCGCTCCCGTCGCTCCGCCGAATGACAGAAACCTGCAGAGCCAAACTTAAACTCTAGACGCTGGCTACGAGCAGCTTCGGTTCGCGCGTCTGGAAATCCCGTGGCAGGCGCGCGCCGCCGCTCTAGAAACGCCCTTTGCGTCCATGCAACGTGTGCTCACGCCACTTCGCACTTTATTCAGCCGTCGCGATCTCGTCGCGCTGCTGACGTGCAGTTTTCTCCTCGGGCTCGCCTACTCGTTCGTCGGGCCGTTCCTCTCGATGTTCGGCACGCTCGAAGTCGGGATGCGGCCATTCACGTTCGGCGTTTTCATGACGGTAACCGCGCTGAGCGCGATCGCGCTCAGCACCGTGCTCGCACGCTGGTCCGACACGCACTGGTCGCGCCGCCGCGTGTTGCTGCTCGGCACGGCGAGCGGCGTGCTCGGTTATCTCGGCTATGCGTTCGTGCGCGACATCGTGTGGCTTACGTTGATCGGCTCCACCGCGCTCGCGATTTCCACGATCACGTTTTCTCAACTTTTCGCGCAGGCCCGCGAGGAACTCGCCCGCGCGGGCATTCCGGCCCAAGACGCACCGCTCTACATGAATGTGCTGCGCCTGTTCTTCGCGCTCGCGTGGACGGTTGGGCCGGCGATCGCGTCGTGGGTGATGATCGCGTATTCGTATCGCGGACTCTTCGTCGTGGCCGCGGCGGTGTTTTTCGTGCTCCTGCTCGCGATCGTGCGCTTCGTGCCCGAGGCGCCACCGCCGTCCGCGCAACACGCGGGGCGCGTTTCGCTGCGACAAACGCTGATGCGCGCCGACCTCCTCGCCTACTTCGTGGCGTTCATCCTGATCTTCGTCGCGTCCACGATGTGGATGATGAACCTCCCGCTCTACGTGCTGAAAACGCTTCACGGCTCCGAGCACGATGTCGGCGTGATCTTCAGCCTCGCGCCCGTGTTCGAGCTGCCGCTGATGTTCTATTTCGGCCTGCTCGCCTCGCGCCGCGATCAAACCGGCATCATTCGCACGGGTGTGATGCTTGGCCTCGTTTACTACGGGGCCCTCGCGCTCGTCGGCGCGCCGTGGCACATCTACCCGCTGCAAATCCTCGTCGCCGGAGCGACCGCCGTGACCTCGGGCGTGGCAATCACGTTTTTTCCAAAACTACCTGCCCGGCCAAGCCGGCAGCGCGACGAATCTCTACGCGACCGCCCAACGCATCGGCTCCACCGCGGGCTACCTCCTCTTCGGCGTGCTGGTCACCGCATTCGGGCACCGAGGCCTGTTCTTCGTCTGCGCTGCTCTGAGCACGACGGCGCTTGGTTTGCTCTTCGTGCATCACCGCACCGCGGCGAGCGCGCCCGCATCCGTGTAGCGCTCGCCGCGCGTGCATTTCTCCGCCCACGCGGTGCGGACACCCGGCTCCACCGCCTCATGGTTCGGCATGAGTCGGGACGAGGTGCGGACCAACTCAAGCCAACGTCTGAAACGCGTCACGCCAACGTCTGCACCACGTCGAGCCAGTGTCCGCACCGAGTCGGGACAAAGTGCGGACACGGTCGGCCCCAGGCGCGAATCACGCCAAGCCAGGCCCTGATTTCATCGCGGCACGTCGCCGCCAAATCATCCCCGAATCCCCTCCCCTCTCCGACTCGACGAAAGAACCAAACCAACATGTCTACTATTAGTTGACATGTTGGTTTGGGGACTTTGTTGAGGGGGCGGTTCCGCGGAGGCGGAGGGCGGCGGCTAGTTGTTGCGCGCGAACTCTTCGGCGAGGGCGCGACAGGACTTGTGATCCACTTTG
This sequence comes from Opitutus sp., assembly GCA_024707325.1. Taxonomy (GTDB): domain Bacteria; phylum Verrucomicrobiota; class Verrucomicrobiia; order Opitutales; family Opitutaceae; genus Opitutus. The sequence goes on from JANPZY010000003.1 coordinate 194,734, forward strand.
CCGGTGCCAAGGACGGGGATTTTTTCCACCCGATAAACCTGCTTCGGAATCCACAGCGCGGGCAGTCCGGCAGCGAGGAGTTTGGCGCGGAGATCGTCGAGCGTGATGGATTCAGTCGTGAGAAGCACGAGCGCTTCGCCTTTGGCGGCGTCGGGCACACCGGTGACGATCGCGACGGGGCCGTCGGTTTGATCCCAGTCGAAGAGCTCGATGACGCGCTGCTCGATCGTGCCATGCGGCACCATCTCGCCGCCGATCTTCGAGAAGCGAGAGAGCCGGCCTTCGATGATGAGGAAACCGTCCTCGTCGAAGCGCGCGATATCGCCGGTGACAAACCAGCCATCGCGGAAAGACGCCGCGGTTCGCTCGGGATCATCGAGATAGCCGGGAAAGACATTGGCGCCGCGCAGGCACAGGATGCCCGCCTCGGTAAGCGGAAGCTCCTCACCCGTATCCGGACTTATGATACGCGCGGTCATGCCGGGAAGCAGGCGGCCGACGGTGCCGAGTTTCTTGCCGATCTGCGGCTCGGCCGTGCGGGTGGTGACGGGCGGGTGCGGTTGGTTGACGTTGGCGACCGGCGTGGTCTCGGTGAGACCGTAACCCTGCAGAATCTCGATGTGAAACGCCTCCAGAAACTGGCGATGCAGCGTGTCAGGGAGCTTTTCCGCCCCGGCGACGACGAGATCGAGCGTCTTGAGTTCAGCGGACTCCGCCTTTTTCAGGAGCGGCCGAATAAACGTCGGCGCGCCCACGAACACCGTCACGCGATCCTCGTGGATCGCGTCGATCATCTTGCGCGTGTCGAGCGGGCTGGGGATCGTGACGACCCGGCAACCGCGCAGCATCGGATACCAAAGCGTCACCGTGAAACCGAAGCTGTGAAACAGCGGCAGACAGCCGAGCAGCGTGGCCGTGCGCGGGAGAATCGAGAGCGAGGAAACCTGCGCGCAGTTGGCGAGGATGTTGCGGTGCGTGAGCACGACGCCTTTGGGCTCGCCGGAGCTGCCGCTCGTGAAGAGCAGCGCGGCCTCTTCGCGATCGCCGCGACGCGGGAGCTTGAGGAGGTTGGCGAACCACTGATTGGGCAACACCCACGCGGCGATCACCCACGGCAGAATCGCGCGTTTTCCACCCGCCGCGGCGATGAGCTCTTTGAGATCGTAGGTTTTTTCCGGCCAGGGGAAATTCGGCACCTTCGACTTCATCGCGTCGGCCGAGATCACGGTGGTGATGCCGCCCATGCGCATGGACGCTTCGAGCGAACTCCGGCCCGCCGTGAAATTGAGATTCGCGGGGACCTTGCCCGCGCAGCAGATCGCGAGATTGGCGATGAAGCCGCCCGCGCCGGGCGGCAGGACGACGCCGATGCGGCGGTCCGGGACATTTTTCCGCAGGTAAATCGCGAGCACGGCGGCGACGCCGAGCAGTTGCGCGGCTGTGACGGGCTTACGCTCGGCCGTGCGGTCGATGACCTCGACGCGCCATGGACGACGCGCGAGCGGACGCACGATTTCGCGCGCGAGATAGCGCTGCAAAACCGGACGTTCCTCGAACGCTTCGGCCCCGAGATCAAGGAGCGCCAACCGCACGCGCGCGGGCGTGGCCTCGTTCGCGGGAATCGGCGCGCCAATCCGCACGAAGACGTGCGTGGGCATCAGGCGCGGCGATTTCCAGAGGTATTTGTTGCCCGCGAAGGAAAACACCGAACCCCACAAACCATCGTGCGCAACGGGAATCACCGGCACGTTCGCCCGACGCGCCATGAGCTCGAAGCCCTTACGCAGCGCCATCAGCTGGCCGGTGCGCGAGATGCCGCCCTCGGGAAAAACAAGCACCAGTTCGCCCGCGGCGAGCGCGGCCGAAACTCGGCGGGTGGCTTCGAGGGCATTGGTGCGCGAGATCGGGATCATGCCCGTCAGGCGAAACAGCCACGCGAAGAACCAATGCATGCGCGTGAACCCATCGTAGCCGACGAAGCGGATGCGTCGCGTGATTGCGAGCTGCAGCACCAATACATCCACGTAGGAGATGTGATTGGCGACGAGGAGCGCGCCACCCGTGGCCGGGATATTTTCCGCACCGCGCGTGCGCACCCGATAGAGCGTGCGGGTCCAAACCGTGGCAACGAACTCGAGCCAAAGAGGAAGATAGGACCGCCGTCTCGCGTCGGGGATAAGCATCGAGGGGAAGAAAAATGGCACTCGCGCGAGAGCTATTTTTCAAACGCAAAACAGAGCGGCGTCGGACCTATGTTCGTCAGGTGTTTGCGACCGCGGACGAGTCGGATGGCCGTCCCGCCGATGCCTTCCAGCTGCGCAAATCACGGGCGAGCGAACCGAATCCACCCGGGAAATCCGCCTCAAGTCGGCGCACATCGCGCCGGTGCCGCTGCACCGCTTCGAGCGCGCGCCGGGTTTCGTGCGGCAGGCTGGGACGCTCAGTGCCGTAAACGCGCCACTTCAGCTCAGCGCGCGTGTAGGGCGGCCGTCCACTCGCCTGCCCGGCCAGCCACGTCGATTCCGTGACTTCCGGATTCACGCCACACAGATACCACGCTTCCATCGCGGGCACGGCCACGCCGACGCAGCGCAGCACGCGTTCGCGTCCGTGCGCAGGACGCAGCTTCTTCGTCGTCTGGCGAAACACCGCGCGCAACTGGCACAAGCGGCAACGTGGATGAAAATAGCCCGGCGTCTCGTGTTCGCCCGTGTGCACGACCGAATCGTCGCTATCGACCACCGTTACGAGTCCGTCAGCGTCGGTGTTGAAATGAAGATGGCGGATCAATGCCGGCAAAACCTGCGCGACATTGGGCCAGCCGCGCGCACGCAATCCGCCCTGCACGCGCTGAAACGGCTCGCCCAACACTCCCTCCACCAACACGGAGATCGCGGCTTCGTCGGCGGGCGATTCACTGAGGATGGCGATCTTCATCCCCGCTAAATTTCGTCTTCGGGCACGCCGCCAAGGATGCCGCTGAACCAAAGATCGCCGAGCGTGCCCTCTTGCAGCAGCTCGCCGAGATCGGGCCGGTCGATCAAACGCTCGAACCGCGCTTCGCGTCCGTGTTTTTGCGTGATGAGCACCTCCTCCGGATGCTCGCGAAACAGATCCAACAAGAACGGCGAGTGCGTCGTCGCGATCACCTGCACGGGCGCGCGCTGAAGTTCGAACGAGTCGGGATACGTCAACCGATACAACGCATCACGCACTTCGCGCAGCCGACGCGGATGAATGCCGCGATCGATTTCCTCGATGCACACGATCGACGGCGGCGCGGGATCGAATGACAGCGCGAGCAACGCGAGCATGTAGCGCGCGCCCTGCGAAACACTTTCCGCGGGCACGACGCCCTCACCTTCCGCGAGTTCGAGCGCCAGCGACACCGTGTCATTGCCCGAACGTTGGAGCACGATGCCGGTGAACTGCGGCATCAAGCGAAACACTTCCGCCTCGAGCGTGGCGAAAACCTGCGGCGCGGCGTCCTTCATGCGCGCGAGCACGGCGGCGAGATTGCCGCCATCACTCGCGAGTTCGGTGTTGTCGGCCAGCGGCACCGGTCGCGCCATCGCGTCGTGGTCGAATTCGTAAGAGCGGATGCGCGCGATCTCCTCGCGCAACGCGGACCACTCCGGCGCACCCGCGGGCGAAACATGCAACGCATCGCAGGTCGTTTCTCCGGTGCAGCCGAGCCGCACCTGAAGCCCGTCGTGCGGCGGCATGAACGAAAACTGGATTTCCGGACCTGCTTTCGCGGCCAGCGCAGTGGCATCGTCGAGCGGATCCAGTTTCGCGAGCGTGCGCAGCCGCAGCAGCGCCTCGATCAAACTCGTTTTGCCGCTGCTGTTCGGACCGATGACGAGGTTGAAAGGCCCGAGCTTGGCGCTCGTGCTGCGCAGGGCTTTGAACCGGCGAAAGGCGACGGACGCGATCACGCCCGCACGCTGTCAGCCAATCCGCACGACGACAAGGTCATCCGTGTGCAGACCGCAGTAAACGCGGTCGCCGGCGTGGATCGCCTCCTGCAAGGCGCTCTCATTGGCCACGATCGCCGCGAAGCGCGTGCCGATCGCGGTCTCGAGCGAAAGATGATCCATCGCACCTTTGAAGACCTCGTCGGTGACGGTCGCCTCGAACACGTTGGCCGCCGCGATCGGCGCTTTCGACACGTGCACCTTCTCGGGGCGAATCGACACGAGCGCCTTGCTCGTGTTGACCGGCCAAGCGCCGGCAGGCAGCGACACCTCGAGTCCGCCCTGGAGACGCAGCCGCGTCCACGCGCCGCGCGTTTCGAGAAACTCGGCTTCGAGCAGATTCGCCTGACCGACGAAGTCCGCCACGAAGCGGGTCGCAGGCCGGTGGTAGATTTCGTCAGCGCCGCCGATTTGTTCGACGCGGCCCTGATTCACGATCGCGATCCGATCGCTCATCGTCAGCGCCTCCTCCTGATCGTGCGTGACGAAGACAAAGGTCATGCCGAGCTGGCGTTGCAGACGCTTCAACTCGAGCTGCATCGCGTGACGCAGCTTCGCATCGAGCGCGGAGAGCGGTTCGTCGAGCAACAGCACCGAAGGCCGCGGTGCGAGCGCGCGCGCGAGCGCCACGCGCTGACGCTGTCCGCCGGAGAGTTGGTGCGGACGGCGTTCTTCGAGGCCTTGCAGCGAGACGAGCTCCAGCGCCTCCGCCACGCGCGCATCGATTTCGGCTTTCGGCCGCTTCTGCATGCGCAGACCGAAGGCCACATTGTCGCGCACGCTGAGATGCGGGAAGAGCGCGTAGCTCTGAAACACCTGGTTTACGTTGCGCTTGTAGGGCGGAAGCTGCGTGACCTCCGCACCGTCGAGCAACACCACGCCTTCGTCGGGTGTCTCGAAGCCGGCGATGAGGCGCAGCAGAGTGGTTTTGCCGCAACCGGAAGGACCAAGCAGCGTGAGAAATTCTCCCGACCGAATCGTCAACGACACGGCGTCCACGGCCGTGAAGCTCCCGAAGCGCTTCGTCACTTCCTTCAACTCCACCATAGCGTTCATCACGTGCGCACCTCCCGGATTGGTTGGGAACGACGCTGCCACAGGGCGTAGGCAACGACAAACAACAGCGTAAACACACACCCGAGCGCAGCACCAAACGGCCAGTCACGCGCCTGGAAAAACTGGTTCTGAATCACGTTGCCGATCATCGGCACGCGCGCGCCGCCCATCAGATCCGTGATCGCAAACATGCCGATCGCGGGCACGAACACCATCAGCACTCCCGCGTAGAGTCCGGGCTTCACGAGCGGCAGGATCACCTGTGAAAACACCCGCAACGGTCCGCAGCCGAGATCGTGCGCGGCCTCGATGAGCGCGCCGTCGAGTTTCTCCGCGCTGCTGTAGATCGGGAGAATCATGAACGGCAGATACGCATACACCAAACCGAGCACGACCGCGGTCGGCGTGTAGAGAATCTCGAGCGGCGTGCTGATTACCCCGAGGTATTTCAGCAACCCGCTCAGCAGCCCCTCGCCTTTCAGGATCGCGATCCACGCATACGTGCGGATGAGGAAACTCGTCCAAAACGGAATCATGAGCAGCACGACCAGTCGCGAGCGCCAGCGCTCCGACGAACGCGCGATGCACCACGCGGCGGGAAAACCGACCACGATGCAGATCACCGTCGTGAGGGCCGCGTAGCCGATCGAACGCACAAAGATCCACAGATACGTCGGACTCAAAACGCGCACGTAGTTTTCGAACGAGAACTCGAACACCACGCGCCCCAGCTCGTCGCGCTGACAGAAACTATAGACCGCGAGGATCGCGGTCGGCACGACGACAAACGCCGCCATCCACAGGATCAGGGGCGCGAGGAGCAGCCAGCCCACCCAACCGGGTCGGCGCTCCCCAGGGAAAAGAGGCAGGTCAAATCCGCTCACTGAGCGCTCTTCAGATCGGTCATCAACTGATCGATCGCCGCCGCGCCTCGGCCGATGTCGCGGAAGACGTTCATGTAGTTCATGCCCTCCGGATAGCTCGCAGGATTGGCGAGTTGCTCCTCGGAGAGAAGCGCGCGCCGCGGCGTTGGGATTCATGTAGGGGAACTCGTCGGAGATGAGTTTGCTCACCTCGGGGCGCATGATGTAGTCGAGGAAGAGATGCGCAGCGTCGACATGCGGCGCCTTGGCGGGAATCGCCATCACGTCCACGAACGGATGCGCGCCTTCTTCCGGGAGGATGTAGGCGAACTTCTTGTCTTCCTCCCACAGGCGGGCGGCCTCGCCGCTCCACACCACGCCGAGATCGACGTCGCCGCCGAGCAGCGCGGTCTTGGGGCTGTCGGAGTCGTAAACCTTGATCAGCTTCACCCATTCGGCGATGAGCGGACGCACCTTCTTGAGGTTCTCCGGCGTGATATCGTTTTGGTCGAGGCCGAGGGTCACGAGCGCCCAGGAAACGATCTCGCGATTGTCGTTCACGACGACGATGCGGTCCTTGTATTTCGACTGGAAGAGATCCTTGTAGCCGCGGACCGGCTCTTTCACGACGTCGGTGTTCACCACGATGCCGACCGTGCCGATCATGAACGGCACGGTGAACTTGCCCTCGGGATCGTGCGGCATGTGGAGGAATTGATCCTCGATGTTCTTCCGGTTCGGCAGCTGCTTCAGATCGAGCGGCCGCAGCATCTTGTTACGGATCATTACCTCGGCCATGTAGTCCGACGGCTGCACGAGATCATAGGCGCCGTCGCCCGCGATCAACTTCGCCAGCATCTCTTCGCTCGAGGCGTAGGTCTCGTAGTTGATCTTGATGCCGGTCTCTTCCGTGAAACCATCGAGAACTTCCTGCGGGAAGTATTCGGACCAGGCGAAGAGATTGAGCTCCTTGCTCTTCTTCGCAGCCGAAGCGGCGGACACAAAAACGGCGGCGAGCACCGTGACGACGAGGAGACGTAGACGTTTCATGGATTTCAGCGGCTGAGTTTCTTCAGGTAGTCGGAGAACAAAACGAAAGCGATCGTCGCCACGATGAACACGGCGGAAAGCGCGTTGAGCATGGGATTGAGGCCGACCTTGGCCATGCCGAAGACGCGCAACGGCAGCGTCGTCGAACCAGGACTCGCGGTGAAATACGTGACGATCACCTCGTCCATCGAGAGCGTGAACGCCATCAGTCCGCCCGCCACGATCGCCGGCCGCAGACACGGCACGATCACGAGACGAAACGCCTGCAGCGGCGTCGCGCCCAAATCGAGCGCGGCTTCCTCCAGCGCGGGATCGAGCCCCGCCAGCCGCGCCTGCACGGCGACCATCACGAACGGAAAACAAAACGTGATGTGCGCGATGATCACCGTCGTGAAGCCGAGCTTCATCGAGATCGACGCGAAAAACACCAGCAGACTGATGCCCATGATGATCTCGGGCATCATCATCGGCACACCGATCAACGTCTGCAGAATCCCCGCGCCGCGAAACCGATAGCGGTGCAACAACCACGCGCTCGCCGTGCCCATCACCACAGACGCGGCCGTCGTGATTCCCGCGATCACCAGACTGTTTTTCAGCGCGCGCATCAGCGGCGTGTTCGACCACAACTGGTCATACCACTTCCAGGTGAAACCGCTCCAAACGATGTTCAGTCGCGAATCGTTGAACGAATACGCCACCAGCACCGCGATCGGCACGTAGAGGAAAACAAACACCAGCACCGTCCACGCCGAAAAACTCCAGCGCATGGCCGCGAGTCCGGAAGGACGCGGGAGACGCGAGAAATTCGGGAAACGCATGGCGAAGGGTCGGAGCGTGAGACAGGTGAGCGCGTCCGCGCAAGACCGCAGCCCGCGTGCCAGCAAGAAGCAAGCGACTCGCGCCTGAGCGAGGGGCGAAGGAAGAACAGGAAAACGCGAGGACGCGAAGCGCGCGAAGATTCGCAAAGGAGGATGAGGAAGAAGTGGCGGACGGCTCCGTCCTCGGCGGGTTTTCAGGAAACGTTGGCAAAACAGCCCGGCGAGGGCGCCGGGCTCCACCTGCGACTCGCGCGCACCGCCTCAGCATTCGCGCGTTTAGCGCGGCCGTGTTCGGCTCGAGTCGCTCCTGAGTGCGGATCGACTCGTGCCACGTTGCGCACCGAGTCGGGACAAAGTGCGTCCCGGGTCGAGCCAAGGTGCGGACGTGCTCGCGACAAGGTCCGGACCGGGACGAGACAAGGTGCGGACTGGGTCGCGGCGTAGTCCGCGCCGAGTCGTTACTTGCCCAAAAGGCCGTTAAAAATGCCGCTTTTTTCCACCGCGGCTTCGGCGAGTGTTTTCGCAAACTCGCTCACGTCGGGGCGCTGGAGCGTGCCGGCGAGACGCACGGGCGTCTTGATGCTCGTGTAACCGAGGCTGTCCTGCTGCTTCTGATCGAGCACGTTGAGTTGTTTCAGCCAGTCGCCGATCTGGCCGCGCGTGCCGAGATTGAGCGTCATGTCGAGCGGTTGCTCCATGAACGATTTGCCGGCCACATGCTGGATCGAGCCCGAACCAGTGAGCCGGAGTTCGGGCGAGATGAGCGTGAACTCGTTGAGCTGGAGATTCTGTCTTTTGTCGCGCGTGGCGGACACGTTGAGCTGGTCGAACTTAATGTCGGCGAGCGCGCGGCTCAGGTGCAGAAACGACTGCACGCGCGTGATACTCGAGGAGTTCACGAGGCCGCCGAGCATCGTCACCGCGGATTCGGCGCGATCGAGATAGCTGCCGGGCAAACCGAGCGCGCGAAAAACACCGCCGCGGCTGGTCACAAGCACGTCGCCGCGCACACGCTGGGCGACGTCGGAGAGATTCAAACCCTCGCTCGCGACTTTGGTGATGATCGTGACGCGCGAATCGACGGTCGGAAGCTTCGCGGGATCGATCGCGCGAAAAAGCGGACCGGTGTCGAAGTTCTGAATCTGGAAACCGGTGGCGAAGGAATACGGTCGGCGGTTTTTCGGCGTGAACTTCATACCGCCGCCGAGGCGGAGATCGCTGTCCTTGCCGAACACGGCGCGCACGCCTTCGAAGTTCATCGAGCTGTCGTCGAGACGCAGCGTGCCTTCGATCGCGGTGACTTCGAACGCGCCGCCGTAGATCACCTTCTTGATCGCGAGCGCGACCTCGCCCTCGAGACCTTCCCAGAACGGCTTGATGTCGCGCGCGTCGGGTTTTCCGGTGGGTTTCCTGGCAGTTTCCTTTTCTTCGGCGACGAGCGGCAGCGCAAAGAGGCGAAGATCCTCGACGAGGATTTGTTCGCTCGTGAGGCGGGCATCGACGGCGAGTTTGTTACCCGTCGGACGAACGGTGCCCGCGATGGTGAGATCGGATTTCTTGCCCTCGCGCTCGACGATGACCGGGGCGTGGAGCGTGACTTTTCCGTCCTCGGCGATGTCGGCGCGGAGATCGAGCGCCACGGTCGGCAGCGCTTCGCCACCCGGCGCCACCAGATCGCGCAGGCCGATGCGAGCCTGCAGGGCTTTGATGCCGTCGAGACTCGCGGTGAATTCGCCGCTCGCGATACCGCCCGCCAAACTTGCGCCACTCACCGCGCCCACTGGCTGGCGGAAGAGCTCCGGAAGATCGGCGCGCCAATCGCCGGTGGCTTTGAGCGCCTCGTGCGCGCCGGCGAGTTGGCCGGCCTTGGCGTGGAGAGAGAGGATCAGTTTGCCTCCCGAAGAAACGGACAAATCGGAGAGCTCGGCCTGCCATCCCGCGGGCGTGTAGTCGGCGGAAACGGAGAGTGCGATGTCGACGTTGCTCAGCAGACGCGCGTCTTTCTGCGAGAGTGAAAGACCCGCGAGCGCGAGCGGCGAAACGGTTTTGAAAGCGAGACCGCCGTCGCGCGCGCTGGCGACGAACTCGCCGCGCACGTCGGCGCCCTCGGCGCTCAGATCGCCGAGAAACGCCGCGGCCCAGGATACGGGCAAACCGTGCAGCGAGATCGCGATGAGATCTTTTGAAGGATCGGCGACGCGCAGCTCGCCGGTGTTGGTGACGAGTTCGAACGGTTGCAGCGCACGCACGCTCGCGACCGGAGCTTGGCCGCGAAATTCGCCCGTGAAACGCTCGACGCGGACGGCGAGTCCGTGCTGCAGCACATCGAAATCGGCGACGACGTTAACGCGGCCGAGCGGCGCGAATTCGGGGCTCAGCAGCTCGAGTCGCTCCGCCGTGGCGTCGAGCCGTCCAGTCGCGTGAACTTCGGAAAACGCGCCATCGGTCTGAAAACTCCCCTCGCCCTTCGCGACGAATTCCGGGAGCGGCTGGCCGAGGAGGAACGGCGCAACATCGCCACGGCTCCCATCGACCTTCCACGTGCCGTTGATGCGGCGACCTTCGGTGGCGTAGGTGGCGTTGAGCGCCGCGAGTTGCCGTCCGTCGCTCGACGCAGAAAGTTGATAATCCTCACCGGTGTCGGTGCGGACGGCGTTGACGTTCAACCCGAGACGAACGCCCTGCGGAAACTTGTCGCCGGTCACGGACGACTGCGACGCGAACACGAGCCGACGGAACGTGCGCGGCGTGTCCATCGCGGCAGCGAGCGAGCCCTCGACTTGGAGCGTCTGACCGTCGCCGTCTTCGCCGTTCACACGAATTTCGAATTTTCCCTCGCCGCCGGAAAGCAGACCACCGCCACGAATCGAAACCTTGGCGCGGGCCGGCGTCTCGCTGTTGGGACCAGGCAGGATGACTTCGCCTTCAAGGTCCACGCCATCGACGGCGAGATCGACGGGGAGTTTGAGCTGCGAAAAAACGCCCTCGAACGGCGACGACTTTTTCTCCGACGAGGCGGACGAGGACGCGCGCGTCAGATCAAGCGTCCAGCCTTTGGCGACGAGGCGACGCACGGAAACATCGTTGTTCACGCCCGCGGCCCAAAGCGGAACCTCGAGATCGAGCGCCGGAAGCACGACGACCGCGCCGTCCACCTCGGCGCGCACATCGCGCAACTCGACCGTATCGAGCCCCGCCGAGACACGCCCGAGCGTCGCCTTCAAGTCGGGCTGCCCCGCCAAAGCACGGCGAGCGGCCCAGGTTTGAAAGGAGGAGTTGAAAGCAACGACCAGAGCGACGATGAGCAGGAAAACCAACGCGCCGAAGCCGTATAGAAACACGCGGACGGGTTTCATGGACAAGGTGGAGGACACGGCAAAGTTCCGAGGGTTTCGAATCTTACAAACTCGTAATCGAAAAATACGGCGGGGGCAAAGAGGCGATGCTGTCGGGGGCGACTTCACGCTGCAAGCGCCACCGGGATGAACGGTAAAAACAGCAACGGCGGGACGCCGAAGCATCCCGCCGTTTCGCATCGAAAGCCCGCAAGCGGCGGGGCGTCTCGGTTACTGGCGAACCAGTTCGTCGGGCTGGCCCATCGCGCGGCGCAGATCGGCCACGGCGATGTTGTAGTTATAATAGGCCTGAACCTGGTTGGTGCGGGCCGTGGTGAGCTCAACCTGCGCCTGGAGCACATCGAGCTGCGTGCCCGTGCCGGCGTTATAGCGGGCATTGGCCAGACGAACCGCCTCTTCGGCCTGCTCGACCACCCGGCGGGAAACTTCCGCGAGCTCGGTGGCTTCCTGCCACGACGAATAGGCGCGGCGCACGTCCACTTCGGCGGCGAGTTCCGCTTCGTTGAGCGTCAGGCGAATCTGCTCGGCAGCCGAACGGGCCTGCACCACGCGGCCGCGCGTCGCGCGACCGTCGAAGATGTCCCAATTAGCCTGCACCCCGGCGAGCCAGCCGTCGGAAGAATCGCCGAAGTTGTTCGTGCGACCCTTGCGCAGCTGGTAACCGCCGAACGCGGACACCGTGGGATAGTAGCCCGAGCGGGCCGTCGTGATCGACTGCTCGCCGGCTTCGGTGAGCTTGGCGAGACGTTGCAGGTCAGGACGGTTGGCGCGGGCGGACGAGAACGCGGCCTGCAGGTCGAATTCGACCGGCGTGTAGTCGAGCGTGCCGAGAATCTCGGGCACCTCCGTGGCATCGTTGGACGTGCTGAGACCGAGCGACTGACGCAGCGCCTCGATGGCGAGGCGGTAGTCGTTGCGCGCCGTGATGAGCGGCGTCTTGGCGTTGGCCACGGCGACCTCGGCGCGGAGACGTTCGAAACTCGACACCGTGCCGGCCTCGAAGCGATCCGTGGTGGTCTTCAGCTGTTCCTGGAGCAGCTCGAGATTGCGCTCCTGCACGATGATGCGCTCACGGGCGAGCAGGACGTTGAAAAACGCCGTGCGCACCTGCAGCAGCGCATCGTTGATGACCGCCTGCAGATCGAGGATCGCGGCCTCACGGGAGAGCTTGGCGCTGCGCACCGAGGAACGCACGCCACCGCCCGCGTAGATGATCTGCGAAGCGGTGACGCTCAGGTTCCAGCCGGTGTGGCTGGCGGGCGACGACTGCGAGATCTCCTGATCGTTGATCTGGTAGGTGCCGCTGGCGCCCACGTTGGGGATCATGTTGGCAGTGACCTCGAGAACGACGCCCTCCTGTTGCTTGATGCGCTCACGGGCCTGCCGGATCGCATAGTTGTGCTCGATCGCAAAGCCGATCGCGGTCTGTAGATCGAGACGATCCGGGACCGAGACCGAACTTTGCGGCTGGGCCTGCACCAAGCAGGCCGCAGCCAGCCCGAGGGCGAGCGTGCGAGAGAAGAAACGAATATTCATTGGAATTATTTCGCGGGATGAGGCGCGGGAGCGACCGTCACCGGCTCGGAGGCCGGATTGGTGACGCTAGCACGTTGGTGGTCGCGAGCAATCAGCATGTAGAAAGCAGGCACCACAAACAGGGTGAAGAACGTGCCCACCGCCATGCCGATGACGAGCACCCAGCCGATGCTGTTACGCGCTGCGGCGCCGGGACCGGTAACAAAGATTAGCATCATGTGACCGAACACGGTGGCGGCGGACGTCATCAAGACGGGACGCAGACGAGTGGCCGCAGCACGACGGATCGCCTCGCGTTTGGAGACACCCTGTTCCTGAAGCGAATTGGCAAATTCGACGATCAGGATGCCGTTCTTCGAAATCAGGCCCACCAAGGTGATGAGACCGATCTGCGAAAAGATGTTGAGCGAGGTCTTCCAAAGGAAGATCGGCAACATCGCGCCCACCAGCGCCAGCGGCACCGAACCGAGCAGGATGATGAACGGATCGCGGAAGCTGTTAAACTGGGCCGCAAGCACGAGGAAGATCAGGATCAGCGCGAGCACACCGGCCTTCCAGAGCGCCCCACCCTCGTGACGAAGCTGGCGCGACTGGCCACCGTAATCGATCGAGTAGCCGGGCGGGAGAATTTCCGCCGCCTTCTCTTCGAGTTTGGTGAGAGCCTTGTCGATGCTGGGACCGACGCCCGTGATCTTCACCGAGTTGAGCTGCTGGAAGCGGTTCAGCGTGCGCGGCTGCACCGTGTCCTTGAGCGTGGCGATCGTGGAGAGCGGGACGAGCTGACCTTGGGGGCCGCGGACATGATAGTTGAGGAGCTGATCCGCGTTGAGACGCTGACCGCGCTCGACCTGCGGAATGACGCGATAGCTGCGGCCCTCATTCACGAAGCGGTTCACATAACCGCCACCCAGCATCGAGCCGAGATCGCGGGCAACGTCAGACAACGAGAGGCCCATTGCGGCGACCTTGTCCTTGTCGATTTCGATTTCCACCTGAGGGAGGTCGAACTTCAGATCGGTGTCGGCGAAGTAGAACGTCGGAGCGCCACCGCCGGCATTGGCTTCGGTGTTGGCGAAAAGGACGAGCTGCTCGGCGATTTCGAGCATCTCGCTGTGTTCCGCCGTCGATCGCACGACGAATTCGATCGGGAATTGACCGCCGGCCGGGAGCGGCTCGGGCGTGGTCACGATCACGTTCATGCCCGGGATCGATGCGGCCGGCCCCTGGAGCGCCGCCTCGATCTCAAGCGAGGAGCGTTTACGCTCCGACCACGGCTTCAAGATGATGCCCGAGAAGCCCATGCCCGTAGCCGTGAGCTGAAATGAGTTCTCATACTCCGGCACGCTTTGGAAAATCCTCTGCACCTCCTCCGCGAAGAGGATGTTCTGGTCGATCGTCGCCGTGGGCGGCGGCTGCATGATGCTGAAGACCACGCCCTGGTCTTCCTTCGGCGCGAGTTCGCGCTGGGCCAGCATGAAGAACGGCCCGAGCAACAGCGTGAGCAGCACGGCCGTCGTAAGAGTAACCGGCACCCAGTTGAGGCTGGCACCGATCACTCGTTCGTAACGATCGCGGATGCGGTCGAAGATTCGATTGGTGAATCCGGCCAGACCGCGTTCCTCCATGTCCTTCTTCGGCAGCATGAACGCGCTCATCATCGGCGAGAGCGTCAGCGCCACGAAACCGGACACCATCACGGCGCCGGCGAGCGTCATCGCGAACTCGCGGAAGAGCGCGCCGGTGAGGCCGCCCTGAAACGCGATCGGCGCGTAAACGGTCGCCAGCGTGATGGTCATGGAGATGACGGGCGCCACCAGTTCGCGCGCGGCGACAATCGCCGCATCGAAGGGAGCCAGACCTCGCGGATGTGACGCTCGACGTTTTCCACCATCACGATCGCGTCGTCCACGACGATACCGACGGCGAGCACGATCGCGAGGAGCGTGAGCAGGTTGATCGTGAAACCGAAGACCAGCATCAGTGCCATCGCGCCGATCAGCGAGAGCGGCATCGCGACGAGCGGGATCACCACAGAGCGCAGCGACCCCATGAAAATGAAGATCACGACCGTCACGACCAGCAGCGTGTCGATCAGCGTGTGCACGATTTCGTGCAGCGCGTCGTCGATGTATTTGGTCGCATCATACGCGATCGTGGCGTTCAGCCCCGCAGGCAGACTGGCCTGGATATCGGGCATGACGTCGCGGACGCGTTGGATCACCTCAACCGTGCTCTCGGTCGGCAGCACCCAGATGCCCATGAACGTGGCGGTCTGCCCGCCGAAACGAACCTCCTGATCGTAGCTTTCGGCGCCGAGAACGACGTCCGCGACATCGGACAGGCGGATGAGCGCGCCATTGCGCTCGGCGACCACCAGGTTGCGGAATTCCTCGACGTTCTTGAGGTCGGTGTTGGCAACGAGGCTGACGCTCAACATCGAGCCTTTCGTGGCACCGACGGCGGCGAGCGCATTATTGGCCTGCAGCGCCTGGCGGACCTCCGCCGGGCTCAGCCCGTGCGCGGCGAGTTCGTCAGGTTTCAGCCACACGCGCATCGCAAACACGCGGCCTCCGAGCACGTCCGCGCGTTGCACGCCTTTCACCGCGGAGAGCCGCGGCTGGACCATGCGATTCAGATAATCGGTGATCTGATTCTGGTCCATCTGGTCCGAGTAGAAACTCAGATACATCGAGGCGAACTGGTTGTCGCTCGTGGCCACTTCGATGGTCGGCGACTCCGCCTCGGGCGGGAGTTCGTTGCGCACTTGATCGATCTTCGAACTGATCTGCGCGAGGGCGGCGTTGGTGTCGTAGTTGAGCCGCAGATACACGCTGATCGTGCTGAGGCCGGCGGAGCTGCTCGACTCGATGTAGTCGATGCCATCGGCGCTCGCGATCACGCGCTCGAGCTGCGTGGTGATATAGCCGCGCACGGTCTCGGCGCTGGCTCCGAAATAAACGGTGGTGACGTTGACCACCGCGCTGTCGCTGCGCGGAAACTGACGCGTGTTCAGCTGGAAATACGCGATCAGACCCACGACGAGGATCGCGATGTTCACGACGAGCGCGATCACCGGTTTCCGGACAAAAAGGTCAGTAAAGCTCTTGGATAACATGGCGGGTGTGAATGGGCTCACGCGGTCGAAGCGACCGCGCATTCACGCACCGGCAGGCCGGTGCGCGGAGCTCGGGTGTATCAGGTGTTCGCCGGCTTCGGCGTGGGACTGCTGGTCGGCTGAACGGTGTTGTTGACTTGGACGGGCGCGGCGTTGCGGAGCTTGAACACGCCCGCGGTGACCACCTGCTCGCCGGGCTTCACGCCCTCGGCGATCGCGACCAAATCGCCGCGGGTCGGCCCGAGCTTCACGAGCTGCTGGCGGACACCGAGATACTCGTTGCCCTCCTTGTCCTTCATGGTCTCCACAATGAAGACCGAGTTGCCGTAGGACGCATACGCCACCGCGGTCGCCGGGACGACGACGACATTTTCGGTCGCAGGAAGATCGACTTCGACGCGAACAAACATGCCCGCACGCAGCACTTCGTCGGGATTCTCGAGCGTGGCTTGGACGGAGATGTTGCGCGTGGCCGCATCGACCACCGAGTTCACGGCGGTGATTTTGCCCTCGAACGGACGGTTTTCATACGCGTCGGTCGTGACGGTGACTTTGCGGCCGATCTTCAGTTCGGGCAGCTGGCGCTGCGGGATCGAGAAGTTGGCGTAGATGGGATTCAGCTTTTGCAGCGGCAACAGCGCCTGACCGCGGGAAACGAACTGACCGACGTTGATCGAACGGATGCCAACGCGACCGTCGAACGGCGCGCGGATCTGCTTCTTCGCGATCTGGGCCTTCAAGCCCTCGACTTCCGCGATGGTCTGTTTGTGCGTGGCCTGCGCGGCGTCGTATTCGGACTGCGCGTTGGCGCGGCGCTCCCAGAGTTCGCTGGCGCGATCGAGGCTGATCTTGGCGAGGGCGGCGCGCGACTCGGCGGCGGCGAGCTGGGCTTGCTCGACGCTCGAATCGATTTCGACGAGCAGATCGCCCGCTTTCACGGCCGAACCGTTTTCAGCGGCGATGCGGACGATCGTGCCTTCCGCATCGGCGCTCAAGGTCACGCCCTCGACGGGCGCGAGCGTGCCGATCGCCCGCAGCGTCGGGCTCCATTGCACGGCCGCCGCCTCTGCCGTGGTGACGGAACTCGGCGGCGGCGTATGCGACACCGAGGTCATTTCTTTGATCTGTGCGACCTTGATCGCGCCTAAAGTCACGACAACGAGCGCGAAGCCGCCGATGGCGAGGAGGAATCTCTTGAACATAAGAAGTGTGTGGAGGTGTTCGGTTAGCTACAGGAAGGAAGAGGCGATGCAGACGATGGCTTGTCCGAGCCACTACCCTGCTCCGCCGGAAAAAGTTTCGCCGCTTGTTCGCGGACTTTGCCGAGCAACTGGATGAGCGTGCGGCGCTCCGCCTCGTCGAGCGTCTGCATCAACGCCGCCATGCGCTGGAAATGCGTCGGCAGAATCGTATCGAGCAGCGCCCGGCCTTTCGGCGTCAGGTGGACCGACATCATGCGGCGGTCCACGAGATCAGGTTCGCGTTTCACGAGACCGTCGCGCTCGAGCGTGTCCACCAAGCCCGTCATCGTGGCGCGGGTGACGTTGGCCAGCTCTGCCAGTTCGGCCGGCGTGCGCGGTTTCGGACAGTTGCAGGTCTTGTCCAGCAACAGCATCAACACCATGAAGCGCCCTTGGGAGATGCTGTGCCGCGCGAGGTTGCTGTCCGTCACACGAAACGCCTCATCCGCCGTCTGCATCAGATGCAAAAAAGCCTCACAAGCGGACGGATCGAGGTCGGAAAACTGAGCCGCGGCCTCGATCAGGCACTCGTTACGGGGAATTTTCTTGAGCAGCAGAAAAGGCATTCGAACGCGTAAGTAGAAGGTAAGGCGGCTGACAGTTAGCCTCCTAACTATAATTGCAAGCTACGTGTCGGCGTTGGTTCACAGTTGTTACGGCATCTAATGTTCAGCCATTGGCGATTCGAATATCCTAAACTGCCCTCACAGTTACGTGCTCTTTCCTGCCGATGCTGTGACGGAACTTAGGGGCCGCCTCGGCGCGGACCGGGTCGGGACCAGATGCGGACCGGGTCGGGACAAAGTGCGGCATGAGTCGGGACAAGGTCCGACAGGGTCGAGCCACGGTGCGCTCTGCGTCGGGATCGAGTGCGCGCTGGGTTGCGCCACGGTGCTCCCTCACCTGCCAATAAAAAGCCCGGCGGACTTTCGTCGGCCGGGCTCGAGAACTTTGAGGAGGCTGCTCGCTTACAGCGACTGAGCGGCGGCGACCACGGCGTCGGCGGTGACGCCGAGCTCCTTGAAGATCGTCGGAGCCGGAGCGCTCATGCCGAAGCGATCGATGCCGATCACCTTGCCATCGAGGCCGACATACTTGTGCCAGAGACCGGTCACGCCCGCCTCGATCGCGACGCGCTTGCGGCACGACGACGGCAACACGCTCTCGCGATACTCGGCCGACTGCTTGTCGAAGCGGTGGAACGACGGGATCGAAACCACGCGCGCACCGGCGCCGAGCGTCTTCGCGGCGGCGATCGCAAGCTGCAGTTCGCTGCCGGTCGCGAGGAGGATGTGCGTGAGTTCGGCGGTTTCCTTCACGGCGATGTAGCCGCCCTTCAGCACGCCTTCGCGGCGCGTCTGCACCGGAATGTCGTTAAGCATCGGGAGCGCCTGACGCGTGAGCGCGAGGAGGGTCGGACCATCGGTCCGCTCGAAGGCAGCGGCAAAAGCGCCGGCGGTTTCCTCCGGATCCGCGGGACGGATCACGTCGAGATTCGGAATCACGCGGAGACCGGAAACGGTTTCCACCGGTTGGTGCGTGGGACCGTCTTCGCCGACGCCGATGGAATCGTGCGTGTAAACATACACGACCGGCAGCTTCGCGAGCGAAGCGAGGCGCATCGACGGACGCGAATAGTCGGCGAACACGAGGAAGGTCGCGACGCTGGGACGGAAGGTGCCGTCGTAAGCGATGCCGTTGGCGATCGCGGCCATGGCGTGTTCACGGATGCCGAAGCGGATGTTGCGGCCGGTGCGGTTGGCGGGCTCGAAGTCTTTGTCCGTGGCGATGTAGTTCAGCGTCGAGCCGTAGAGGTCGGCGCTGCCACCGATGACGAGCGGAAGTTCCGCCGCGATCGGTTGGAGCACATCGCGACCAGCGGCGCGGGTGGCGAGCTTCGCATCCGCGGGGAAAGCCGGGATCTTCTCGAGCAGCTTCGCGGCATCAGGTGCCGTCTGCGCGGCATCGAGGAGCGCGGCTTTTTCGGGATTGGCTTCGCGCCAGGCCTTGTAGGCCTTGGACCAGCGGTTGCAGGCGCGCACGAGGCGGGCCTTGTGGTCGGCGAAATACGCACGCACGTCATCGCTGACGAAGAAGTGCTGGTCGGCGGGCAGGCCGAGACCGGCGCGAGCACCGTCGGCAAACTTCGCCCCACCCTCACCGTGGCCCTTGGCGGTGCCGGCGACTTCCGGGATGCCGCGCGCGATCTGGGTCTTCGCGATGATGAGCTGCGGTTTGCCGCTCTTGGCCTTCTTGGCCTTCGTGAAGGCCTTCAGGAAAGCGACCATGTCGTGACCATCGACCGTCTGGACATCCCAGTTGAGCGACTTGAAGCGGGCGACCGTGTTGTCGTCCTGCGTCTTGTTCGCCATCGCGTCGAGGGTGACGTCGTTGGAATCGTAAATGAGGATGAGGTTATCCAGCTTCTGGTAACCCGCGAAGGAGATCGCCTCGAGCGCGACGCCTTCCTGCATGCAGCCGTCGCCCGCGAGCGCGACGACGTGATAATCGAAGATCGGATGCTCCGGCGTGTTGAAACGCGCGGCGAGCATCTGGCCGGCGACGGCCATGCCGACGGCGTTGGCGACACCCTGGCCGAGCGGGCCGGTGGTGCACTCGACGCCGGGCGTCTCGTGAAACTCCGGGTGGCCGGGAGTCGTGCTGTGGAGCTGGCGGAAGTTCTTCAGTTGCTCCAGCGGCAGATCGTAGCCGGTCAGGTGCAGCCAGCTGTAGAGGAACATCGAGCCGTGGCCGGCGGAGAGCACGAAGCGGTCGCGATTGATCCAGCGCGGGCGCTCCGGATTGTGCGAAAGCGCGTGGCCGTAGAGCACGGCGCCGATCTCGGCGCAGCCGAGCGGCAGGCCGAGGTGGCCCGACGAGCAGGCGTGCACGGCATCGATGGCGAGGCCGCGCGCTTGATTGGCGGCTTTGGCGAGGAGCAAGGTTTGCAGGGTCATGACTTGAGAAAGTTCGGCTTAGACAGCGAAAGAGGCGTGGAAGCGTTTACGCGAAACACGGTGAAAAGCGAAAAGCAACGACGCATTCTGGCGAGCACGTCATGGACGGCACGTCTGCAATCGCTTGACGGTAAACGGGCGCGACGTCCGACGTGATCCAATACGGTCACAAAAAAGGCGAGTCCCGAGGGACTCGCCCGAAAGTTTTTCGATCCTAACAATCGAAACCTCAGTTCGCCGCGGCGGCGGCGACCTTGGCGGCGTGGGCTTCGGCGGCGCGGTCCTTTTCCTTGACGGCGACGGCGGCCTTACCGGTGCGGCCACGGAGGTAGTAAAGGCGGGCCTTCATGACCTCGGACTCGCGCTCGACCTCGATCTTCTCGATGTTCGGCGAGTTGACGGGGAACACGCGCTCGACGCCTTCGCCGTAGCTGATGCGGCGGACGGTGAAGGTTTCGTGGATGCCCGAACCCTTACGCGCGATCACGATACCGGCGTAAACCTGGATGCGCTCTTTGTCACCTTCGCGCACCTTCGTGTGGACGCGGACGCCGTCGCCGACTTTGAACGGCGTGATGTCGGACTTCACCTGCGCGGAGGTGATTTCTTTGATAATCGGGTTCATGGCTGTGAGTTATTTAAGTAAATCGGGACGGACCTGACGGGTTTTTTCCACCTGTCGCGCGTGCCTCCACCTCTCGATTTCAGCATGGTTTCCCGAGAGAAGGACGTCGGGAACGGACATGCCGCGGAACTCGGCGGGACGCGTGTATTGAGGAAAGTCGAGCAACTTGCTGGTGAACGATTCGTGCGTCAATGACTTTTCCTCCCCGAGCACTCCGGGGATGAAACGCGCAAGCGCATCGATGACCACGGCGGCCGCGAGCGTGCCATTCGTGAGCACGTAGTCGCCAATGCTGATCTCCTGATCGATCACGCAATCGCGGATGCGCTGATCGATGCCTTCGTAGTGGCCGCTGAGGAAAATAATGTGCTCCTGCCGCGACAGCTCCTGCGCGATCGTTGGCGAGAGCGGCACACCGTCGGGCGTCAGATAGACACGGCGGCAACCCGGCGTCTGCAGTTGCTCGATCGCGGCAAACACCGGCTCGGGCTTCATCACCATCCCTGCCCCGCCGCCAAACGGCCGGTCATCCGCTGTGCGGTGCTTGTCGGTCGTCCAGTTGCGCAGATCGTGCACATTCACGCCGAGGAGGCCGGCGGCGATGCCTTTGCCCAAAATGCTCTCCGCGAGGAAGCCATCCAGCATCCGCGGAAACAGCGTGAGGACGTCGATCTTTAGAGACACAGCGCGAAAGTATTAGGACAGAAAGCCGCGAAGCACACGGAGAAACCGGAAAAACAAAAACCCCGGATTCGCGTCCGAGGTTTCGTCGTGCGGAACCGGCAGGCGGCTCCAGAGGTTTCGCAGGCGATCAGGCCGTGGCGGCCGCGGCCTTGCGCGCCTTCTTGATCATGGCGTGCATCGTCTCGGTCGGCGTAGCACCCTTGCTCAGCCAGTAATCAACGCGAGCGAGGTCGATGTTGATCGGGTTGCCCTTCGTCTTGGGGGTGTAGGTGCCGAGGTTCTCGACCGCAGCGCCATCGCGGCGCGAACGCGCCTCAGCGACGACCACGCGATAAAGCGGCTGGTGAACAGAACCAACCTTGGTAAGACGAATTTTGAGAGCCATGACAGATGTGTGACGAAGCGTTTCTCTTTGGAAAAGCTGAGGACAACACCGCCCGGGCAAACGCTTGTCAAGCCCCCAGTCCCTCGCAAGCCGATCGCATCCATTTTCGGGGCCGTCCGTCAGCCTTCGCGCCCCGCATGAAAGCGCTTCTTCTTACCCTTGCCCTGCTTCCCGCCACCTTCGCGACCGCCGCATTGGCCGAACCGCTCGCCATCTTTGCGCGCGACGATGCCCGCAAATCCATCGACGCTCCGCCCAGCGACGCGTGCGCGGCGACGTTTTTCGCCACGTTTTTCCAGGACCGCTCCGCCGCGGTTCCATTCGAGGGCAGTCTCGCGCTCGTCAACCCACCCTCGTGGGGCAAAACCATCAGCCGCACGACCGGCGGCGGCCTCACCTATCATCGCAGCTTCGCGGGCGGTTTCGTCGCCAAGCTCACGCTGCACGGGCTCGCGTCGCATCACACCTATATCCTCACGCTCAACGGCAATCCCGAACTCGCCGGCAACGAACTCCTGCTCACGCCCGTGCCTGGTCTCGAGGAGGAGCGCTATTATGATTTCCTCGACATCCGCACCGACGCCGACGGCCGCTACGAAGGTGAGCTCGGCGTGTATTTGAAAAAGTGGAGACTACGCCGTGCGCCTCTACGTGAAGGACACCGACGATTTCAAAATCGTGCTCTATCACGACTACTTCCCGTTCCGCGTGACGCCCTAATCGGAACCATGCGCGCACCGGGTCGCGCCACGTTGCGGACCGGGTCGGGACAACGTGCGGACATGGTCGAGCCAGGGTCCGTCCTATGTCGCGACACGATGCACATCGAGTCGCTCCGGATTTTCCGTTGACCGCGCCGGGACGGGACGCGACGGTTCGCGTTCCTTATGAAAGCCGGCATCGTCGGTCTGCCCAACGTGGGCAAATCCACTCTCTTCAACGCGCTCACCCGCTCCCGCAAAGCGGAGGCGGCCAACTATCCGTTCTGCACGATCGATCCCAACGTGGGCGTCGTCACCGTCCCCGACGAGCGTCTCGCGGTGCTGCAAAAGATCGCGAAGACACAGGTGGTCATCCCCGCCGCGATCGAGTTTGTCGACATCGCCGGTCTCGTCGCCGGCGCCTCAAAGGGCGAAGGTCTCGGCAACCAGTTTCTCGCCAATATCCGCGAGGTCGATGCGATCCTCCAGGTCGTGCGTTGCTTCGAAGATCCCGATGTCGTCCACACGATGGGCGCCGTCGATCCCGTGCGCGATATCGAGGTGATCACCACAGAACTCGTGCTCGCCGATCTCGACGCCGTCACGAAGCGCATCGAGAAAACGCAGAAGAAGGCGAAGTCCGGCGACAAGGAAGCGCAGGCCGAAATCGCGCTGCTCCAGAAGCTCGAGCCGCACCTCAACGCCGGCAAGACCGCCAACACGCTCGACGCGACCGACGACGAGAAGGCGTTGATGAAGTTGTTTCAGTTGCTCACCGCGAAGCCCGTGCTCTTCGCGTGCAACGTCGCCGAGGGCGATCTCGCGACCGCCGAGCAGAATCCTTTTGTGCAAAAAGTCGCCGAGTATGTGCGCACGCACCACGACGCGGCTTACGTGCCGATCAGCGCGAAGATCGAAGCGGAGTTGATCGATCTGGCGCCCGAGGACGCAAAGGCGTTTCTCAACGATCTCGGCGTCGACGACTCCGGTGTGTCCGCGCTGATTCGCGCGAGCTACGCGCTGCTCGGTCTGCAGACGTATTTCACCGCGGGCGAAAAGGAAGTCCGCGCGTGGACGATCAAGAAGGGCTGGAAAGCTCCGCAGGCTGCGGGCGTCATCCACACCGATTTCGAGAAGGGCTTCATCAAGGCCGAGGTCGTTTCCTACGACGATCTCTCGAAACTCGGCAGCGTGGCCGCCGCGCGCGATGCCGGCAAATACCGGCTCGAGGGCAAGGAATACGTCTTCCAGGACGGCGACGTCGCGCTCTTCCGTTTCAATACGTAAGCGATTCACGAAAACACTCGGGCGGGCCGCGCAAAGTAAGCACGCGACACCGCCTCAGCGGCCCGGCCGCAGCGTGTTACGTAATGTGCGGCTATTGGTCCGCGGCGCACGGTCGCTGTTGCTAAACGGCTGAGCGTCCTTTTCGATCTGCTTGTTTTCGCCGGCGATCCCTCGCGGGCGGAGACTGCTTCCCGTGCCCGACTCCTCGCCTGCTTCTTCCGCCTCGCCCGCCCTGCCCTCCGGCCCCGCCCTGGATTCTTCGATCCTGCGGGTGCTGATGGATTCGTTGCCGGATCACATTTACTTCAAGGACCTCCAGAGCCGGGTCGTGCGCAACAACATCGCCCACGCGCGCTCGTTTGGGAAGACCCCGGAGGAATGCGTGGGCAAAACCGACTTCGATTTCTTCGCCCGCGAACACGCCGAACGCGCTCTCCGCGACGAACAGCACATCATCAAAACCGGCGAAGCCGTGATCGCGCAGAGCGAGCGCCTCACCATGCTCGACGGCTCGGTTTTCTGGGGCTCCGCCACCAAGCTCCCGTGGCGCGACGAGCACGGAAACATCATCGGCACCTTCGGCGTCACGCGCGACATCACCGCTCAGAAAAACGCCGAGGATAATCTCACTCACGAGCGCAACCTGCTCCGCACGATCGTCGATCACCTGCCGAGCCGCATCTTCGTCAAGGACACCGAAGCTCGCTACGTGCTGAACAACACCGCGCATCTCGAGACGCTCGGCGTGAAGACCCAGCAGGAAGCACTCGGGCGCACGGCGATCGACTTTTTTCCGGAGAACGCGCGCTGCAGGCCATGTCCGACGACGCGCAGGTGTTGGCCGGCGGCCCCCCGATTCTCAATCAGGAGAAATCCGATTTCGGTTCGGCGGGCAGCGTCCATTGGTCGCTCACCACCAAAGTGCCGCTCAAGGATCCCGACGGTCGCATCGCCGGCATCGTGGGCATCAGTCACGACATCACGCGCCGCAAACTCGCCGAAGAGGAAGTCCAGCGCCACGCCGCCGAAGTCGAGGCCGATGTGCGCATGGCGCGTCAGGTGCAGGAGATTTTTCTACCCCGTCAATTTCCCGTGTTTCCGCGCGGCGTGCCGCCCGAGGCGAGCTCGCTGCGCTTCTCGCACCGCTACATTCCGGCGACGACGCTCGGTGGAGATTTTTTCCAGGTCCTGCAGTTCTCCGATTCGCGCTGCGGCGTGTTGATCTGCGACGTGATGGGCCACGGCGTGCGCGCCGGTCTGCTCACCGCGATGATTCGCGGCGTTGTCGGAGAAATGGATTCGCGCGCCGAAGATCCCTCGCGCGTCATCGCCGAAATCAATCACGCGCTCGCGCCGATTTATCTGCAGACCGGCGAACCGATTTTCGCGACGGCGTTTTTCGGCGTGATCGACACGAACAACGCCACGCTCACGTTCTGCAACGCCGGCCATCCGCCACCGCTCATCCGCCGCGGTCCGACCAGCAAGGTCGATGCGCTGGAGCTCGCGAGTCCCGAACCCGCCGCGGGCTTGCTCGACGACTTCATCTATACGCCGCACATCGTGCCCTTCGAGTCGGGAGACATGCTGCTTTGTTACACCGATGGCTTGTTCGAAGCGAGCGACGCCAACGGTCTCCTCTTCGGCGAAACGCGTCTGCGCGCCGCGGTGGGACTGCAACCGGGCATGCCCGGCGCCGATCTGATCGAGCATCTCATCAGCGAAGTCGTCGCTCACACAGGCTGCGCCGATTTCGAGGACGACATCTGCGTTTTCACCGTCGAATCGACGGGCAATCTCTGCGCGCTGCGCCCGGCGCTGAACTACGAGATTTGAACCGGGGCCGGCGCGCGCACGTCGATGCGGCGTTCGGCGAGCGCGGTGCGAAGTTCGCGGGCAAACGCGACCGCGTGCGGATGATCGCCGTGCAGGCAGATGGTTTCGGCGGTCACTTTCACGAGCGTTCCATCGAGCGCTTCGACTTCACCGTGCTCGATCATGCGACACGCCTGCGCGATGGCCTGCGGTGCAAACTCGATCGTCGATCGCGGTTGCGAACGCGGTGTCAACGTGCCGTCGCCTTGATACGTGCGATCAGCGAAAACTTCTTCGACGACGCGCAGCCCCGCCTCGCGTCCCGCTCGCGCGAGTTCGCTACCCGAAGGAGCGAAGAGCAGCAGGTCAGGATCGATCCACTGCATCGCGCGAGCGAAGACTTCGGCAACGTCGCGATCGCGCGCCGCGAGGTTGTAGAGCGCGCCGTGCGGCTTCACGTGCGAGAGCTCCGTCAACTCGCGCAATGCCGCGATTTGGCGGACGACGAGTTGCTCGAGGTCCCGCGGTTTCAGGCGCAGTTCTTTTCTCCCGAAATTCTCCCGATCCGCGAAGCCCGGATGCGCCCCGATCGCGACTCCGCTGGCCTTCGCGAGCGCAACCGTTTCGCGCATCGTGGCGAGGTCGCCCGCGTGCGCTCCGCACGCGATGTTGGCCGAGCTGATCAGCGGCATGATCGCCGCATCGTTGCTCATCCCCTCGCCCAGATCGCAGTTCAGGTCGATCGTGTGACGCTTCATGATTTGCCTCATTGGTGTCGTTTGAGCGCAAGCCCCTCGCGCAGAAGTCCGAGCGCACGTTCGCGCGCGAGCCAGAGACGGTGAGCTTCGTCCACCGTTGTTTCGGCAAACCTGACCTTGTCGCCTGGTCGCAGCTGAGCCGCGACCGGCAGGTCCACGCGGATCACGTGTCCAATTTGTGGATACCCGCCCAGCGTCTGCGCGTCGGCCATCAGCACGATGGGTTGCCCGTCCGGCGGCACTTGAATCGTTCCCGGTCCCACCGCCGACGACAGCAAGTCCTCCGCATCGCTGCGCTCGATTTTCGGACCGCCCAGCCTCAGACCCATGCGGTCTGATTGCGCGAGCACCGTGAACTCTTCCCGCCAGAAGGCGGTGCCAAACTCGGCGGCCTGACGACCGCGGATCACGCGCAGCGTCGGCGCGGCCGAGTAGTCCGGCAGAATCCGCACATCGAGCGACCAATGCTCGTCGAGCGCAAACGCGCCTCCGGCCGCCTGCAGGACATCGCCGTCGCGCAACGCGCGTCCGCCGTTTCCGCCGATCGCCGCGCGCACATACGTGCTTCCGCTCCCGAGCACGCGGCGCACATCGAAACCGCCACTCACCGCGAGATAGCCGTAGCAGCCCTTGCGGCACGGCCCGAGCTTCAGCGTTTCACCCGCGCGCACGAGTCGCGGACGCCACGGCGCGAGCCCTTTGCACTCGGCTCCCGTTGTGGCCACGATTGCATCGGCAGAAAACTCCAGCTCCGGCCCGGTGTAGGCGAACTCCAGCGCGACCGCATCGGGCGCGTTGCCCACGAGCAGGTTCGCCGTGCGCAGCGCGAACTCGTCCATCGCCCCACTCCACGGCACGCCCGCCGCACGAAATCCGCGCCGGCCCAGATCCTGGAGCGTCGTAAACTGCCCCGCACGGATGATCTTTATTTCCATGCGGCAAACTCCTCCGGTTTGATGCTGCGAAATTTCACGTGGTCTCCGACCGCGAGCAGCGAGGGATGCTCGCGCTCCACGTCGAACATCGTGAGCGGCGTCCGCCCGATGAGCTGCCACCCTCCCGGCGTCGCCGCGGGATATACGCCGGTGTGCTGCCAACCGATTCCCACCGAACCGGGCGTGACCGCTGGACGCGGTGTTGGCCGGCGCGGCGTGTGCAGCGCCGACGCCAATCCGCCCAGGTAACAGAATCCCGGCGCGAACCCGATCGCCTGCACCACATACTTTCCCGCCGTGTGTTGTGCGATCACTTCGCGCACGCTCAACCGGCAATGCCGCGCGACCTCTTCGAGATCGGGACCAAACTCGCCGCCATAACACACCGGAATTTCCACGGTTTTCGCCGCCGTCGGCTTAGGTTCGCGATTCGTGCCGATGAGGCCCAACCAACCGCGTTCCGCGGCTTCGATCCGCTCGCGCAAGAACGCGACGACATGCTCATACACGGAGGTCGGTCCGGTCGTGAACGCCACCGGATCGTAAAACACCGTGACGGTCGTGTAAGCCGGCACCACATCGAGAATTCCCGGCGCACGCGCCGATTCCACAGCTGCGGCTATCGCACGCACTCGGTCCAGCGTCGAAACCTCAATGCTCTGACCCAACGTGACCACCACCGCGGAGTCACCCAAAGGGGCGAACGTCATGCCCGACTTATCCCTCCTCGCGTCCGCCTTGGCAAGACCGGCGCTCACTTCGGCCCGCGCCGAGTCGCGCCAAAGTTCGTCCCACGTTGAACCCAAGTGCGTCCCGGGTCGTGCCAAGGTGCGGACACGGTCGAGCCAAGGTCCGTCCCACGTCGCGCTTGCGTGCGCACCGGGGCGGATCACGGCGCATGTTAGCTCACGTAATCCGCACGCCGGGGACACTCATAGTTGGCCGGATTGGGTTGCAGTTGGCCGTCGAAAAGCCTGAGTCCTTCTGCTTCGTCACATGCGTTTCCGCCTCCTTGTTCTGCCGTTGGTGGCGCTGGTCTTCCTTCCAGCCTGCCGCGATGCCAAAATCACCAGCTATCGCGTGCCCCACGAGATGCCTGAACCGATGCCTCCCGTCCTTTCCGGCGGCGTCGCTCCGACCACGAACGCGTCGGCGGACATGGCGACGATGGCCAACACGGCCGTGCCGACTGCGGCGGGCGACGGCCTCGGATGGACCGCCCCGGCCCATTGGAAAACGAAACCCCAATCGGCGATGCGCAAAGGCAGCTACGCGATCGCGGGCGACGACGGCGCCGAAGCCGACATGGCGGTCACCGCGTTTCCCGGCGATGTCGGCGGCGATCTCGCCAACGTAAATCGCTGGCGCGGCCAGATCGAGTTGCCGCCGATCAACGAAGCCGAGCTCGGACGCACCTCGCAGCATCTCGATTTCAACGGACTGCACTGCACCTTCGTCGATTTCGCCAATCCCGACAGCGCCAACCCGCAGCGCATCCTCGGCGCGATCGTGCCGTTCGAAGGCGCCACGTGGTTCTTCAAGATGATGGGCCCCGACGCACTGGTGGCTCGTGAGAAGACCGCATTCCTCCAGTTCCTCCAGACCGTGCGCCCGCGCGCTTCGCAGCCATGAACGACACGACCCGCCAATTTCGCGACTTCTTCGTCTCGCTGAAACTCACGGTGGTGCTGCTCGCGCTGTCGTTGATCCTCGTGTTCGCGGCGACGCTCGATCAGGTGAACCTCGGCATCTGGGCGGTGCAGGAAAAATATTTCCGCTCGCTGTTCGTGCTTTGGCACGTGGGAGACATCCCGATCCCGGTGTTTCCTGGCGGCTACCTGATCGGGGGCCTGCTACTGATCAACCTGATCGCGGCGCACATTTACCGTTTCAAATTCACGTGGAAAAAAATGGGCATCCAGCTCGCGCACGCGGGCCTGATTCTCCTGCTCATCGGCGAACTCCTTACCGGCCTCTGGCAGGAGGATTACCAGATGCGACTCGTCGAAGGTGAGACGAAGAACTACTCCGAGAGTTATCGTCGCGACGAGTTCGTGCTCATCGACACGACCGATCCCAAGTTCGACGAAGTCGTCGCGATCCCGGTCGAACTCCTCGCGAAAGGCGGCGAGATCCAGCATCCGAAGCTGCCGTTCCGCGTGGTGGTGAAACGTTATTATCCCAACGCGGTGCTGCAGCTCCGTGCGCAGAATCCGAGCGCGCCCGAATCGCTCGCCGACAAGGGCGTGGGCCCGCGCCTCGTCACTGTGCCGGTGCAGATGACCTACAAGGAAAACGAGCGGAACTGGAGCACGGCGTTCGTCGAACTCGTCGGCACCGAAGGTTCGATCGGCACGTGGCTCGTCACCGCGCAGCTGCCGACGTCGCAGACGTTCAGCTACGCCGGTCGCACGTGGCGTCTCGGCATCCGCCCGGAACGCACCTACAAACCGTTCTCCCTCCAACTGCTGAAGGTCACGCACGACGTCTATCTCGGCACCGACATTCCCAAAAATTTCTCCAGCCGCGTGCGTCTCACCACGCCCGACGGTCGCGAAGACCGTGAAGTCCTCATCTACATGAATAACCCGCTGCGCTACGCGGGCCTCACGTTCTACCAATACCAGATGGACAGCGAACACGCGACCAGCGTGCTCCAAGTCGTGCGCAACCCGAGCTGGCTGATCCCCTACATCTCCAGCGGCCTGATCACCCTCGGCCTCCTCTACCAGTTCGTGTTCCACCTCGCCGGCTTCATCACGCGCCGTCGCGCCGCCTGATCATGAAAAGATTTCTCCCCTACATCATCGTCGCTCTCGCCGCGCTCTGGGTTCTTTCCACGCTGCGCGGTCCGAAAAACGCCGAGGCCTTCGACGTCGCCGGCTTCAGCCGTCTGCCGGTCGTCGTCAATGGCCGCGTAAAGCCGCTCGATACGGTCGCGCGCACGTCGCTGCTCGTGCTTCAGGGCAAGCAGCGCGCCAAGACCCCCGAAGGAAAATCCCTCGCGCCCGCCGCGTGGTTGCTCGATGTGCTCTTCGAGCCCGAGAAGGCCGACACATACCGCACGTTCGAGATCGTGCACCCGGACGTGCTCGCGTTGTTCAATCTCACGACCGACGACGGCGACGGCGGAAAACGTTTCTCGTTCACGCAGCTCGAAAAAGGCCTGCCGGAACTCCAGCGCCAGACGCAGCTCGCCCAGCCGGTTGAGCCGCAACTACGCACGCCGTTTTCAGAAGGATCTCGTCCGTCTGCACAGCAACGTGAACCTGTATCAGCGCCTCAAATACAGCCTCAGCTATCCCGGCGCGACGGATTTCCTCAGCGAGCTGATGCAGTTTCAGGAAACGCTCGCCGCCGGCGTCGAAGCGGTGCGCGCGAAGCAGGCCGGACAGCCGCACGACGAAGCCGCGGCCAACCGCATGATCGCGCTCGGGCAGAACTTCATCGCAATGAGTCAGGCCGGCTACCTCCTCGCGATTCCCGCGCTCGCCGGCGAGAATCACGAGGCCGAGTGGCAGAACGCAGGCAACGCACTCCTGCAGACCTTCGAAACCGGACAGGTCAGTCCGTTCGTGCTCACGTATGCGGGCATCGGCCGCACGTGGCGCAGCGGCAACGCCGATCAGTTCAACGAAATCGTCCGCCTTTACAGCCAGCAGCTCGAACGCAACTACGCGGCCACGCTCAAAAAGTGCGACGCCGAGGTCCGCTTCAACAGCGCCGAACCATTCTACGTGAGCACGGTGCTCTACGTGCTCGCGTTTCTCCTTGGCGTTTTCTCGTGGCTGCGCTGGCCCGAAACTCTGGGCCGCGCGGGTTTCTGGATCGTCGCTCTCGCGTGGGTGCTCGCCACCGTCGGCATCGCGACGCGCATGTGGCTCGAGGGCCGGCCGCCGGTCACCAATCTCTCCTCCCTCCGCCCTCTTCGTCGGCTGGGGCGCAGTCGCGCTGTGCCTTATTCTCGAAGCGGTTTATAAAAACGCGATCGGCACGTAGTCGCCGCAGGCGCCAGTCGGTTTCCTCACGCTCCTCATCGCGCACCACCTCTCGCTTGGCGGCGATACGATGGAAATGATGCGCGCCGTGCTCGACTCCAACTTCCTGGTTGGCGACGCATGTCGTCACCGTGACGATCGGGTATTCGGCGACGTTCCTCGCGGGTTTCCTCGCGATCATCTACATCGTGCGCGGGTTCTTCACGGCCTCGCTCGATCGCGCACGGCCGACGCGCTTTCGCGCATGGTGTATGGCATCATCTGCTTCCGCCACGCTCTTCAGCTTTGTGGGCACCGTGCTCGGCGGCATCTGGGCCGACCAATCGTGGGGTCGTTTCTGGGGCTGGGACCGAAGGAAAACGGCGCGCTCATGATCGTCGTGTGGAACGCGATCGTCCCTTCACTGCCGCTGGGGCGGACTCGTGAAGCAGCGCGGCCTCATGAACCTCGCGATCTTCGGCAACATCATCACGAGCTGGAGCTGGTTTGGCACCAACATGCTTGGCGTTGGCCTCCACAGCTACGGCTTCACCGATGCCGCGTTCTCGCACTCTCGTCGTTTGTCGCCAGTCAGCTCGCGCTCATCGCGATCGCCTGCACGCGGCTGGAGAAGTGGCGCAGCTTCCGTGAGAAGCCGGTTCCACATCGACGGCATCAAAAACCCGTCCGCCGCCACCGGCAAGACGTGACCCGCCGTATCGCGACTGCCAAAGACACCAGCAATAGGTTACTTTCGGCAGACCGGCTTCTTCTACTCATCTGCTCCGGCGGCAGCGTGTTGGCCTTTGGCGCAGCCCCCCCCGGTCATTCGGCGGCTCGGCCTTCACGCGCTTCCGCCCCGCCGCCACTCCAATTCCGGCGACGCGTCTCAGCAACTTCTGAAATTCGGTTTTCCCACGTCTTTCGCGGTGGCCCATGGCGTTGAGCCACGCGCGGCGCTCTTTGCTGTGCTGACGCGCCCCCGCCTCCCGGAAAATCGGGCCGCTCCGGCATGGTCGTGGCTTGCCATCCGCCTTCCTCTTTTTTCGTCTCGAGCACGAGGAGCGCGTGGAGATCGGACGAAGTCTTTCGTCGAATACCATTTCTCCAGCACCTCGATCACGTCGCCCACTTTTTCAAAACCGGGGAAACTCCTGGATCGACCACTTCCGCGCGCGCGCGACCTGTTGTTTGCCCTGGTTGATGAACTCGCCGCCGAGCATCCGGATGTAGGGATCCGACTTCTCGCCGTGGAGTTTGTAGCGATTGCCGCGCTCTTCGGATTTCCGCCGCCGTGTTCGAGGGTGGAAACGTCTCGCTGCCGCTGTGCAGCGCCACGAAGCCCTTTCCACCCGCGACCGCATCGAGCAGCGCCTGCTTGCCCGCGGGCGTCATCGCCGGATGCCCGTCCGTGCCGACGCTCAACAGATCGCCACTCGTGTAGAACATCACCACGTCGAACTGCGCGAGATCTCCGGCGAAAACAGACTGCCGTCCTTGCTGAACGTAAACTCGAGCTCATGCTCGGCGCCGAACTTCGTCAGCATCTTTTCCGCAAAGCTCCGCTCCCCGTTTTCCCATTTGATCACGCTGTGCTCGAAGCCCGAGGACTTCGTGAAAACAACACGCGCAACGGCGCAGCCTGCACGGATACGCCCAGCGCAAACAGCGCGAGGCACGACAAGAAGGCGGGGTAAAGCTTCATGCGCGCAAGCTGAGCGATTGCTCGCCGCACGCAACTCCTCCTTCGAGGGAGGAAAACGCCGCTTACGACGCCGCCAGCTCGCGGCAAATCGTCGCGAGCCGTTTCACGCCTTCACGAATGCGCTCGGGCGTGGAGTTCGAGAAGTTGAGGCGCAGGTGATTCGCGCCGCCTTCCGCCGGGAAAAAGTCGCGGCCCGGCACGAACGCCACCTGGCGCGTGATGGCGCGCTCGAGCAGCTTGAGTCCGTCGAGTCCCCTGCGGACCGGTGATCCACAGAAACATGCCGCCCTCAGGCTTCGTCCACGAGAAGCCCGCCGGCATTTCCGCCCGCAGCGCCTCGTCCATGATCTGAAAACGATCGCCATACGCACGGCGGATCTTGTCGAGGTGCACCGACTGATCGTTCTGCGTGAGAAACGCATGCGCCACACGCTGATCGAAGCTCGAGGGTGGAGATCCGACGCCTGCTTGAGAATCAGCAAACGCGAGAACACTTCCGGCGACGCCACGACCCAGCCGAGACGCAGGCCCGGCGCGATCGTCTTGGAGAACGTGCTCGCGTAGAGCACCAGTCCGCGCTCGTCCCAGTGTTTGATCGGCGGAACGGCCTCACCCGCGTATCGAAGTTTTTCCATACGGATCGTCTTCGACGATCACCAATCCGTGCTCGGCCGCGATGCGCGCGAGTTCACGACGGCGCTCCGCGATCAACGTCACGCCGGTCGGGTTTTGGAAATTCGGAATCGTGTAGAGAAACTTCGGACGATGCTTCGCGATCAGCTCGGGCAACGCCGACGGGACCAAGCCGTGCTCATCCGTCGGCACCGGCACGAACTTCGCCTCCAGCGTCTGGAACGCCTGGATCGCCGCGAGGTAGGTCGGATTCTCCGTCAAAACCACGTCACCCGGGTTGAGAAACAATTTGCCGACCAGATCGAGCACCTGCTGCGAACCGTTGGTCACGAGCACATCGGTCGCCGCGCACTGCACGCCGCGCTGCTGCATCTCGCCCGCGATCCACTCGCGCAACGCGGGGAAACCTTCGCTCGGGCCATACTCGCAGCGCCTCACGTCCGTTGTTTGTGAGCACGAAATCCGCCGCCGCTTTCACCTCATCGACGGGAAACAATTCCGGCGCCGGCAGACCTCCCGCGAAGGAAATGATCTCAGGCTGCGCGGTGACTTTCAGGATCTCGCGGATCGTGGAAGGACGCAGTTGCCGGATACGTCCGGCGAAAAAGATCGGAGGAGACGGGCATAGGGGGCACACACAATCACGGCCTCCTCTCGCCGCTCAACTCTTATTCCACTGCACCCTCCCCCCAAGCATTCCCCTGTGCCGCACCACCGCCCTGCCGCCCATCACAATGTCAACTATTAGTAGACATGTTGTCTTTGCCGGGTTCTTGGGCGGCGGGTGCGTAGAGCCGGGGGTAAAACATTGCCCGGGGTGAAGCGGCTGGGTGCATTGAGATGTAACTCGTGCGCTCGTCGGTTGGAGCCATCGCACTCTGGGGCGTGACTTGCGACGGATCGAGATCGAGTCGCGCCGCGCTTTGCGCGAGTCAGGCCGGACCTTGGCACAAGGTGGTCCGTTCCTCGTCCCCACTCGAGCCGGACTTGGGCCCGACGCGGTCCGCTCCTCGTCCCGATCCGGGACGCACCTTGGCGCGACGATGTGCGCACCTCGTCGCGACGTGGGATGGACTTTGGCTCGACCGTGTCCGGACCTTGGCTCGACTTGGGACGCAACGGATCCCGAGTCGATGCGGACTCTGGCGCGACGCGAGCCGGTTAGCGTTTGCCCAAAAGTTCTTCGGCGTGCGCGAGTGCGCTCTTCGCGTTGCGGTCGCCGAGCATGCGGGCGAGTTCGCTCACGCGCGTTTTGCGACTGCCTTGGATCGGCTCGATCGTGACCACCGCGCGGTCCTTCGACTGATCCTTGGTGACCACGAAATGTGACTCCCGCCTGCGCGGCGACTTGCGGAAGGTGCGTGACGCAGAGCACCTGGTGATTCTTGGCAATCGTCGCCATCTTCTCGCCGACGATGCGTCCGATCTCGCCGCCGACGTTGGCGTCCACTTCGTCGAACACGAGCAGCGGCACGTCGTCGAGATCGGCGAGCACGGTTTTCAACGCGAGCATCACGCGCGCGAGTTCGCCGCTCGAGGCCACGCGGTTGAGCGGCAGCGGCGGCTCGCCGACGTTGGGCGAAAACAAAAACTCCGCGCCGCAATCGCCGGACGGCCCAAGCGTCTCGAGCGGCACCAGCCGGACCTTGAAGTCGGCTTTCTTGAAACCGATTTCCGCGATGCTCTTCGCGGCAACTTTGGCGAGATCGCGCGCGGCTTTTTCGCGGATTGCGCGAAGCGCCTGCGCGGATTTGCGCGCGGCGCGCTCGGCGTCGGCGATTTGCTTCTCGAGTCGGGCGAGCGTGCCCTCGATGTCGCCCTGCACTTCGAGCCGCCGGCGCATCTCGTCACGCGCGGCGAGCACGGCCGCGAGATCGCCACCGTGTTTGCGCTTAAACTCGAGCCACGTGTTCATCTGCGTGGCGAGTTCCTCGGCCTGTTCGGGATCGAACTGCAGTTGCTGACCGAGATCGGAAAACTCGGCGCCGAGGTCGTTGATCTCGACGGCGACGGAAGCGAGGCGATCGGCGAGCGGCTTGCTCGCGGGATCGATGTTTTCGAGGTGACGCGCCTCGCGGAGGAGCGAAGCAATCGTGACTTGGAGGCCTTCTTCGCCGACGAGTCCGTTCGAAAGCGTGCCGGTGAGCTCGATGAGTTCCTGCGCGCGATTCATGCGCGCGAAATCGCGCTCGAGCGCCGCGATCGCGTCGTCTGTTAACGTGAGCGAATCGAGACGTGAGAGCTGGCCTTGGAGAAAATCGATCTGGTCGGGCGAGAGTTTCGTCTCGCTCGCGATCCGCGAACGCTCGGCCAACACGTCTTTCCAGCGCGCGTATAGTCTTTGCGGTAAGCCGCCAGTGCATCACCGGCGCGACCGAAGAGACGAGGAGCTCGAGCTGGCAGCTCTCCTTCAGCAGACGACGCGGCTCGCTCGGTCCGTGAAAATCGACCCAGTGTTCGCCGAGTCGCTGGAGCGCCGCGAGCGTGGCTAGACTGCCGTTGATCGTGATCTTCGGCGCCTTCTCGCGCGGCACGGAGCGGCGCAGGATCAGCAATCCTCTTCGCACGGGCAACTCGAGTTCGGCGAGCACGGCGTCGATCGCGCGCGAATCCTCGAAGAACAACGCGGCCTCGACTTCGCACGCCGGCGCGCCTTGGCGGATGATCGTCTTGTCGGCGCGCTCGCCGGCGAGCAGCCCTGAGCGCACCGAGCAGGATGCTTTTGCCCGCGCCCGTCTCGCCCGTGACAGCAGTGAAGCCGTCTCGAAATCGAGGAGCGACTTCCTCGAGCAGCGCCAAGTTGCGAATCCGGAGCGATTGCAGCATAGGCGATATGGGCACGAAAACGGGGACCGTTCCCAGCGGCAGATTGGCGGATCGTCACGAGCAGCGAAGCGTTTCGCGTGCGATCGGCTTCCCGGGGCGCGCCGCCCGCCTCCGGCAATCCGCGACCGCCATCGCGCGGTGTAATGGAACAAAAAACCGCTACTCGAAGATGAGTAACGGCTTGAGATGGTGGACCTTACTGGACTCGAACCAGTGACCTTTTCCATGCCAAGGAAACGCTCTAACCAACTGAGCTAAAGGTCCATGAGGTTGGCGAGTAACGCGAGCGACTCGACTCAGCGCAAGGAAAATCTGCGCGATGTGCCGTCGATTCGGGTAGTCGTCTGCTTTAACCTTAGCAACATGCAACTGAACGAAGTATGCAATGAAGCTTTTGGGCTGGCGGCGTTGAAAGACGACTACAAACGGAATCGACAGCACCTCGCGCAGATTTTCCTTGTGCTGAGTCGAGCTGTTTCGCGGGCATTTCGCCAACTCAGTTTTCGGACCTTTAGCTCAGTTGGTTAGAGCGTTTCCTTGATATGGAAAAGGTCACTGGTTCGAGTCCAGGTAAGGTCCACCATCTCAAGCCGTTACTCATCCGCGAGTAGCGGTTTTTTGTTTTAACGGGGATGGCGGTCGCTGCCGGGGCGGGCGGGGCCCAGAAGCCGATCGCACGCGAAACGCTTGCTGCTTGCGACGATCCGCCAATCTGCCGCTTGACGCGGGCCCCAAGCGTGCCCATATCGCCTGGCGCTGCAATTCGCCCGGATTCGCAACTTGGCGCTGCTCGAGGAAGCCGCTCTCGATTTCCAGACGGGGGCTTCACTCAAGCTGTCACGGGCGAGACGGGCGCGGGCAAGCGCATCCTGCTCGGTGCGCCTGGAATTCGCCTTCGCCGGCGAAGCGCGCCGATAAGACGATCATCCGCCAAGGTGCGCCGGCGAAGTCGAGGCCGCCGGTGTTCTTCGAGGATTCGCGCGCGATCGAGCGTGCTCGCCGAACTCGAGTTGCCCGGGTGCGAAGAGGGGATTGCTGGATCCTGCGCCGCCCGTGCCGCGCGAGAAGGCGCCGAAGATCACGATCAACGGCAGTTCGCCATCGCCAGTGGCGGCTCCAGCGACTCGGCGAACACTGGGTCGATTTTCACGGACCGAGCGAGCCGCGTCGCTTCGCTGAAGGAGAGCTGCCAGCTCGAGCTCCTCGATCTTTTCGGTCGCGCCGGTGATGCACTGGCGGCTTACCGCAAAGACTATACGCGCTGGAAAGACGTGTTGGCCGAGCGTTTGCGGATCGCGAGCGAGACGAAACTCTCGCCCGACCAGATCGATTTTCTCCAAGGCCAGCTCTCACGTCTCGATTCGCTCACGTTAACAGACGACGCGATCGCGGCGCTCGAGCGCGATTTCGCGCGCATGAATCGCGCGCAGGAACTCATCGAGCTCACCGGCATCGCCTTGAACGGACTCGTCGGCGAAGAAGGCCTCCAAGTCCCGATTGCTTCGTTCCTCCGCGAGGCGCGTCACCTCGAAAACATCGATCCCAGCGAGCAAGCCGCTCGCCGATCGCCTGGCTTCCGTCGCCGTCGAGATCAACGACCTCGGCGCCGAGTCTTCCGATCTCGGTCAGCAACTGCAGTTTCGATCCCGAACAGGCCGAGGAACTCGCCACGCAGATGAACACGTGGCTCGAGTTTAAGCGCAAACACGGTGGCGATCTCGCGGCCGTGCTCGCCGCGCGTGACGAGATGCGCCGGCGGCCCGAAGTGCAGGGCGACATCGAAGGGCATCGCTCGCCCGACTCGAGAAGCAAATCGCCGACGCCGAGCGCGCCGCGCGCAATCCGCGCAGGCGCTTCGCGCAATCCGCGAGAAAAGCCGCGCGCGATCTCGCCAAAGTTGCCGCGAAGAGCATCGCGGAAATCGGTTTCAAGAAAGCCGACTTCAAGGTCCGGCTGGTGCCGCTCGAGACGCTTGGGCCGTCCGGCGATTGCGGCGCGGAGTTTTTGTTTTCGCCCAACGTCGGCGAGCCGCCGCTGCCGCTCAACCGCGTGGCCTCGAGCGGCGAACTCGCGCGCGTGATGCTCGCGTTGAAAACCGTGCTCGCCGATCTCGACGACGTGCCGCTGCTCGTGTTCGACGAAGTGGACGCCAACGTCGGCGGCGAGATCGGACGCATCGTCGGCGAGAAGATGGCGACGATTGCCAAGAATCACCAGGTGCTCTGCGTCACGCACCTTCCGCAAGTCGCCGCGCAGGCGGAGTCACATTTCGTGGTCACCAAGGATCAGTCGAAGGACCGCGCGGTGGTCACGATCGAGCCGATCCAAGGCAGTCGCAAAACGCGCGTGAGCGAACTCGCCCGCATGCTCGGCGACCGCAACGCGAAGAGCGCACTCGCGCACGCCGAAGAACTTTGGGCAAACGCTAACCGGCTCGCGTCGCGCCAGAGTCCGCATCGACTCGATCCGTTGCGTCCCAAGTCGAGCCAAGGTCCGGACACGGTCGAGCCAAAGTCCATCCCACGTCGCGACGAGGTGCGCACATCGTCGCGCCAAGGTGCGTCCCGGATCGGGACGAGGAGCGGACCGCGTCGGGCCCAAGTCCGGCTCGAGTGGGGACGAGGAACGGACCACCTTGTGCCAAGGTCCGGCCTGACTCGCGCAAAGCGCGGCGCGACTCGATCTCGATCCGTCGCAAGTCACGCCCCAGAGTGCGATGGCTCCAACCGACGAGCGCACGAGTTACATCTCAATGCACCCAGCCGCTTCACCCCGGGCAATGTTTTACCCCGGCTCTACGCACCCGCCGCCCAAGAACCCGGCAAAGACAACATGTCTACTAATAGTTGACATTGTGATGGGCGGCAGGGCGGTGGTGCGGCACAGGGGAATGCTTGGGGGAGGGTGCAGTGGAATAAGAGTTGAGCGGCGAGAGGAGGCCGTGATTGTGTGTGCCCCCTATGCCCGTCTCCTCCGATCTTTTTCGCCGGACGTATCCGGCAACTGCGTCCTTCCACGATCCGCGAGATCCTGAAAGTCACCGCGCAGCCTGAGATCATTTCCTTCGCGGGAGGTCTGCCGGCGCCGGAATTGTTTCCCGTCGATGAGGTGAAAGCGGCGGCGGATTTCGTGCTCACAAACAACGGACGTGAGGCGCTGCAGTATGGCCCGAGCGAAGGTTTCCCGCGTTGCGCGAGTGGATCGCGGGCGAGATGCAGCAGCGCGGCGTGCAGTGCGCGGCGACCGATGTGCTCGTGACCAACGGTTCGCAGCAGGTGCTCGATCTGGTCGGCAAATTGTTTCTCAACCCGGGTGACGTGGTTTTGACGGAGAATCCGACCTACCTCGCGGCGATCCAGGCGTTCCAGACGCTGGAGGCGAAGTTCGTGCCGGTGCCGACGGATGAGCACGGCTTGGTCCCGTCGGCGTTGCCCGAGCTGATCGCGAAGCATCGTCCGAAGTTTCTCTACACGATTCCGAATTTCCAAAACCCGACCGGCGTGACGTTGATCGCGGAGCGCCGTCGTGAACTCGCGCGCATCGCGGCCGAGCACGGATTGGTGATCGTCGAAGACGATCCGTATGGAAAACTTCGATACGCGGGTGAGGCCGTTCCGCCGATCAAACACTGGGACGAGCGCGGACTGGTGCTCTACGCGAGCACGTTCTCCAAGACGATCGCGCCGGGCCTGCGTCTCGGCTGGGTCGTGGCGTCGCCGGAAGTGTTCTCGCGTTTGCTGATTCTCAAGCAGGCGTCGGATCTCCACACCTCGAGCTTCGATCAGCGTGTGGCGCATGCGTTTCTCACGCAGAACGATCAGTCGGTGCACCTCGACAAGATCCGCCGTGCGTATGGCGATCGTTTTCAGATCATGGACGAGGCGCTGCGGGCGGAAATGCCGGCGGGCTTCTCGTGGACGAAGCCTGAGGGCGGCATGTTTCTGTGGATCACCGGTCCGCAGGGACTCGACGGACTCAAGCTGCTCGAGCGCGCCATCACGCGCCAGGTGGCGTTCGTGCCGGGCCGCGACTTTTTCCCGGCGGAAGGCGGCGCGAATCACCTGCGCCTCAACTTCTCGAACTCCACGCCCGAGCGCATTCGTGAAGGCGTGAAACGGCTCGCGACGATTTGCCGCGAGCTGGCGGCGTCGTAAGCGGCGTTTCCCTCCTCGAAGGAGGAGTTGCGTGCGGCGAGCAATCGCTCAGCTTGCGCGCATGAAGCTTTACCCCGCCTTCTTGTCGTGCCTCGCGCTGTTTGCGCTGGGCGTATCCGTGCAGGCTGCGCCGTTGCGCGTGTTGTTTTTCACGAAGTCCTCGGGCTTCGAGCACAGCGTGATCAAATGGGAAAACGGGGAGCGGAGCTTTGCGGAAAAGATGCTGACGAAGTTCGGCGCCGAGCATGAGCTCGAGTTTACGTTCAGCAAGGACGGCAGTCTGTTTTCGCCGGAGTATCTCGCGCAGTTCGACGTGGTGATGTTCTACACGAGTGGCGATCTGTTGAGCGTCGGCACGGACGGGCATCCGGCGATGACGCCCGCGGGCAAGCAGGCGCTGCTCGATGCGGTCGCGGGTGGAAAGGGCTTCGTGGCGCTGCACAGCGGCAGCGATACGTTTCACACCCTCGAACACGGCGGCGGAAATCCGAAGGAGCGCGGCAATCGCTACAAACTCCACGGCGAGAAGTCGGATCCCTACATCCGGATGCTCGGCGGCGAGTTCATCAACCATGGCAAACAACAGGTCGCGCGCGCGCGGGTGGTCGATCCGAAGTTTCCCGGTTTTGAAAAAGTGGGCGACGTGATCGAGGTGCTGGAGGAATGGTATTCGACGAAAGACTTCTCGTCCGATCTCCACGCGCTCCTCGTGCTCGAGACGAAAACGATGGAAGGCGTCGACTACGAGCGGCCCGATTTTCCGATCGCGTGGGCGCGTCAGCACGGCAAAGGCCGCGTGTGGTTCAACGCCATGGGCCACCGCGAAGACGTGTGGGAAAACCCGAAATTTCAGCAGACGCTCGTCGCTGGAATTGGAGTGGGCGGGCGGGCGCGTGAAGGCCGACGTGCCGCCGAATCTCGTGGAGGCTGCGCCAAAGGCCAACACGTTGCCGCCGGAGCGGTGAGAGAAAATACCGGTCTCACAAAGTAACCTATTGGGTTACTTTGTGAGTCGCGGATACGCGGGTCACGTCTCGTCGGTGGCGGGCAGGACGGGTTTGATGCCGTCGATGTAGACCGGCTTCTCACGGAAGCTGCGCCACTTCTCCAGCCGCGTGCAGGCGATCGCGATGAGCGCGAGCTGACTGGCGACAAACGACGAGAGTGCGACGAACGCGGCATCGGTGAAGCCGTAGCTGTGGAGGCCAACGCCAAGCATGTTGGTGCCAAACCAGCTCCAGCTCGTGATGATGTTGCCGAAGATCGCGAGGTTCATGAGGCCGCGCTGCTTCACGAGTCCGCCCCAGCGGCAGTGAAGGATGATCGCGTTCCACACGACGATCATGAGCGCGCCGTTTTCCTTCGGGTCCCAGCCCCAGAAACGACCCCACGATTGGTCGGCCCAGATGCCGCCGAGCACGGTGCCCACAAAGCTGAAGAGCGTGGCGAAGCAGATGATGCCATACACCATGCGCGAAAGCGCGTCGGCCGTGGCGCGATCGAGCGAGGCCGTGAAGAACCCGCGCACGATGTAGATGATCGCGAGGAAACCCGCGAGGAACGTCGCCGAATACCCGATCGTCACGGTGACGACATGCGTCGCCAACCAGAAGTTGGAGTCGAGCACGGCGCGCATCATTTCCATCGTATCGCCGCCAAGCGAGAGGTGGTGCGCGATGAGGAGCGTGAGGAAACCGACTGCGCCTGCGGCGACCGTGCCGATCGCGTTTTTATAAACCGCTTCGAGAATAAGGCACAGCGCGACTGCGCCCCAGCCGACGAAGAGGGCGGAGGAGTAGAGATTGGTGACCGGCGGCCGGCCCTCGAGCCACATGCGCGTCGCGATGCCGACGGTGGCGAGCACCCACGCGAGAGCGACGATCCAGAA
Source organism: Opitutus sp. (assembly GCA_024707325.1). GTDB lineage: Bacteria > Verrucomicrobiota > Verrucomicrobiia > Opitutales > Opitutaceae > Opitutus. The sequence continues at coordinate 237,079 of JANPZY010000003.1, forward strand.
ACCGGCGCGCGGCCCAGAGTTTCGGGCCAGCGCAGCCACGAGAAAACGCCAAGGAGAAACGCGAGCACGTAGAGCACCGTGCTCACGTAGAATGGTTCGGCGCTGTTGAAGCGGACCTCGGCGTCGCACTTTTTGAGCGTGGCCGCGTAGTTGCGTTCGAGCTGCTGGCTGTAAAGGCGGACGATTTCGTTGAACTGATCGGCGTTGCCGCTGCGCCACGTGCGGCCGATGCCCGCATACGTGAGCACGAACGGACTGACCTGTCCGGTTTCGAAGGTCTGCAGGAGTGCGTTGCCTGCGTTCTGCCACTCGGCCTCGGGATTCTCGCCGGCGAGCGCGGGAATCGCGAGGAGGTAGCCGGCCTGACTCATTGCGATGAAGTTCTGCCCGAGCGCGATCATGCGGTTGGCCGCGGCTTCGTCGTGCGGCTGTCCGGCCTGCTTCGCGCGCACCGCTTCGACGCCGGCGGCGAGCGTTTCCTGAAACTGCATCAGCTCGCTGAGGAAATCCGTCGCGCCGGGATAGCTGAGGCTGTATTTGAGGCGCTGATACAGGTTCACGTTGCTGTGCAGACGGACGAGATCCTTCTGAAACGGCGTGCGTAGTTGCGGCTCAACCGGCTGGGCGAGCTGCGTCTGGCGCTGGAGTTCCGGCAGGCCTTTTTCGAGCTGCGTGAACGAGAAACGTTTTCCGCCGTCGCCGTCGTCGGTCGTGAGATTGAACAACGCGAGCACGTCCGGGTGCACGATCTCGAACGTGCGGTATGTGTCGGCCTTCTCGGGCTCGAAGAGCACATCGAGCAACCACGCGGCGGGCGCGAGGGATTTTCCTTCGGGGTCTTGGCGCGCTGCTTGCCCTGAAGCACGAGCAGCGACGTGCGCGCGACCGTATCGAGCGGCTTTACGCGGCCATTGACGACGACCGGCAGACGGCTGAAGCCGGCGACGTCGAAGGCCTCGGCGTTTTTCGGACCGCGCAGCGTGGAAAGAACCCAGAGCGCGGCGAGAGCGACGATGATGTAGGGAGAAATCTTTTCATGATCAGGGGGCGCGACGGCGCGTGATGAAGCCGGCGAGGTGGAACACGAACTGGTAGAGGAGGCCGAGGGTGATCAGGCCGCTGGAGATGTAGGGATCAGCCAGCTCGGGTTGCGCACGACTTGGAGCACGCTGGTCGCGTGTTCGCTGTCCATCTGGTATTGGTAGAACGTGAGGCCTCGCGTAGCGCAGCGGGTTATTCATGTAGATGAGGACTTCGACGGTCTTCGCGACCGTCGGGCGTGGTGAGACGCACGCGGCTGGAGAAATTTTTGGGAATGTCGGTGCCGAGATAGACGTCGTGCGAGACCTTCAGCAGTTGGAGGGAGAACGGTTTGTGGGTGTTCCGGCGGATGCCGAGACGCCACGTGCGACCGGCGGTAGCTGAATCGTCTGCGACGCCGGCAGCTGCGCGGTGACGGAGCCACGTGTCGATCGAACCTTCGGTGCCGACGAGTTCGACGAACGCCGTGCTCCAGTTCCGCTCGTTTTCCTTGTAGGTCATCTGCACCGGCACAGTGGATGTCGAGGCGCGGGCCCACGCCCTCGTCGGCGAGCGACTCGCGCTCGGATTCTGCGCACGCGGAGCCAGCACCGCGTTGGGATAATAACGTTTCACCACCACGCGGAACGGTGCAGCTTCGACGTCGATCTCGCCGCTTTCGCGAGGAGTTCGACCGGGGATCGCGACGACTTCGTCGAACTTGGGATCGCGGTCGTGTCGATGAGCACGAACT